>NZ_JBTLNF010000005.1:0-648896 GCF_054457455.1 Halovulum sp. GXIMD14794
TCCTGCTCCTTCAGCATCGCGATGATCTGCTCTTCCGTGAACCTCGATCGCTTCATCGTCCGTCTCCTGGTTGGGGCGGACTCTACCCGAAACTGGAGGAAGAAACGGGTCTCAGGTCACCTGATTTCAAAGCCTCTGGCTGTTGTGAAGATCAGGAGGCTATGGATTTGTGCCGGTGAGCCAATGCCGGGCTGTCCGTGATCGTATAGTCGAAGCGCTCAAAGTCTCTCCGGTAAAGGTTTTGGATTATTTCGAGGTCCGTGTCGGAAATCCGTACGTTCCCTCGCGAACTTTTTCGTTTCGTCGGAACGGACTCAGGCTTTGGCGCGCCTGTGAGATCTGCGACCCTTTCTATTGGCTGCGCTAAGCCATCTTCCAATTTGAAGACATCCAAATTCTCAGTGATGAAGTCGACTTGGGGGCGGATATGGTTGTCATAAATGTACTTGTTGCGTTCGTAGCGTTCCAAGGTGGTGGTTAACCATTCGGAGAAGGTCGTGCCGACGGGTAGCCCCTTCTGTCGCATCCTGAATTCACTAACGATGCGATCGACCGGATGTCTGCAAACAGCGAAAGCATAATCGTAGAAAGAGCTATCAACAAAGTTTGTGTATATGTCTGCGTGCATATGTTGTGGCGTACACTTGGAGTACCCATACGTTTTATTGTGAATAAGTGCCTCTTTCGCCCCCATTTCTCTGAAAACCGCCTCAAGGCTTGTTCCGCCTGTCTTGGGAATGTGCACAAAGAACAGGATCATGCTTTCGAAACGGTAAAGTCCCATGCGCGGGATGCTCCATATTGAATGGCGGTGGTCGCGACTTGTATTGTGGACGCGCTTTTGGAGCAAGCCGCGCTTGAAAGGAACTCGGGTTCGTGGAGTGCGCTGGCAAGGTAGTTTGCTCAGTATAGGCGAAATTTTTCATTTAAGGCATTGAAAAATAGCCGCAAGATTTGCACCGCCCGTGACCGCTGCCGTATGTGATTGGCCGCGCCCGAAGCTGGCGGGCAGCAGGTCCGCGGGTAGAATTCATGTGCGCGGCCGGGGACTTGTAGCCTATCGTGCTGTATCTTCGTTGGATATTGCAGTGAGCTAGTCCCCATCTGCTGGACAGAATTGGTGTGATTATGGCTACTGTCCGCTCATGCTGGTCTGTTTCAATCTGGTTAAAGTAGACCGCGGCAGGCGGTTGTCCGCCAAGGGCGGCATGGGGGTGCTGGTAGTTGTGGTAGGTGGTCCACCGGCCAATCCCGACCTAGGCCTGTGTGCCGTTCTCCCACGCATGCAGATAGACACACTCATACTTCAGATGGCGCCCAAAACATTCGATGAAGATATTGTCGAGGCAGCGCCTCTTGTCGTCTATGGAGATCCGAGTGCCGATCCGTTTCATCCGATTGGTTGAGGCAAAGTACGTGAACTGTGAGCTACTATCTGTGTCCATAAACCCGGGTGGGCCGAAGCGCTGGACCTCCTCGTTCAGGGCCTCGCCGCAGAAATCCACCTCCAGTGTGTTTGAGATGCGACAGGCCAGGACCTTGCCAGTAAGCCAATCCGTGACCCTGCTCGGATAGTGTAAGCCTCGCCGCATCGGCTGGTAGGGGAAATCGGCGCACCAGAGATGGCTGGGCGACCTTCCCGCAGCCCGCCTAGCAGGTTGGGGTAGGTCTTGCGCCCTTTGGCAGGATTGCTGGTGTTCGGCTTTTGATGGATCGACAGCAAGCGGCATTGCGCTACCGACCGACAGCGCTGGGTACGAGCGCACGATCATTCCGCACCTCAATTGCCAATCCAGGGCTCGGGCTTTCGTGCCGAAAAAACTTTGCGACGGCATTGGCGGGTTCTCTCGGACCGGTGGTGTACTCTGGCGAAATTCATACGATCCTGGTGTCCAGCGACCGCGCTGTCTCCTCGTCGATCTTGGCCTTCTTCAGTGATGCCTTTGGTGCATCCCGTGTTGTTCGTGCCAACTGCTTTTCGAGCATAACGAGGCGGAATCGCAACGTGGCATTCAGCTTCCGGATGACGCATTGCACCGACGATGCAGTTTAGTTAGTGCTCACGATGTTGAGGATGATCAGATGAATATCAGCTTTATTATACCCTGGATATCGAAGAGCCGAGGTGGAACCGAGAAAGTAGGTTCGATGATGGCCAATGCCGCTGTCGCGCATGGTCACACTGTAACGGTTTTCACGTACGACGATAGCAGGGGGGAGCCGCAGTGGCCATTGAGCCCGGAGATTGCGTTCCGCTACCTTCCAGAAAAGATGTCTAAGAAGAATGAGCTTCCGTGTTTACTGGAGGTATCGCAGTCCGCACCGGATCTGATCGTCGCGTTGGATATGAACCGGCGGTTCTTTAACGCGGTGTATATTGGCTATAGGTTGGGTGTTCCAGTTGTTGTCTCGGAGCATGCGGATCCTAAGTGGACCGCGATCCATCAGACATTCGCTCCTGAAGAACGCATAGCTGTATTTTCTGGGGCAACGCGCATCCACCTTTTGCTGAACGATTTGAGACGGACCCTGCCTGATTTTCTTCAGGAGAGAATTTGTGTGGTTCCGAATGGTGTGGAGCCTGCGCAGAGCATAGCCGATACCAAAGGCTCAGAAGATCGCCGAATGACAATAATAGCGGTTGGTCGCTTTGTGGCGCGGAAGAACACAGCGGGATTAGTCCATGCGTTCTCTTCACTGGCTTCCCGCTATGCGAACTGGGACCTTCGACTTGTTGGTTACGGACCAGAGGAAAGGCAGCTCAAGGAGTTGGTTGATGGACTTGGTCTGTCAGAGCGTGTGATTTTTACCGGCAAGAGCAACGATCCCTATGAACATTACAGCGAGGCGCAGATATTTGCATCTGCATCGCGAGCCGAAGTTTTCCCGATGAATGTCCTCGAAGCTATGGCTCATGGGCTTCCGATCGTTGCTTTCGACGGAGCCGTTGGGCGAACCCAGGCACTGGTGCACGGTCAATCCGGGATGATTTTCGGTGATGCGGAGCACCAGCTGTCTCTTACTGAGTGTCTTGATAGTCTTATGGCTGATGCCTCTTTGCGCTTGCGGCTTGGGAAATCGGCTCATGATAGGTACAACGACCATTACCATCCGGACAGGATCTCTCAGCAGTGGATGGCAATGTTTGAGGAAGCACTCACAGCTGGACCTGCAGCGATGAATCCTTCGCCTGAAGCAGTCGCTCAGGTGCGGCTGAAGAACTTGCTGCAGGCTGGGAGCGGAGCTTTATGAACAAAATGAACACGCGCGTCGGTGCCACTGAACAACGTCGATGGACGCCAGAGGCGTACGCACGTTTCCTCGAGTATCTCGAGCAGCGGCAGAATGCACCTTTCGAGAATGTAAGTCCTCGCGCCCGCGTCCTTGGCCTGCTCGATCAGGAAATTGGTATCGGCTATATTGGAGGAAATCTTGCCGAAGGATTCCCACGCAACCTTGGTATGGTCTTTCCCCGGCTCGTTCCCTTCAACGACACTTCTCGCTTCGAACAGACAAGGACGCGGCTGATAACCGGATCGGTCTTCTCTAGCGAGAAACATTCGCATCCCGGCGCCGTGGCGCACTTTGCAGATCCGACCTCACCGGAAAGAGAAGCCTTCTTTATAGAGATGGCCTTCGTTGCGGCGACCGAGAGTTGGTCTCATGGATTTCATGACGCGAACGGGACAAATGCCTGCTTAGGATATGTCTACGATGACATGTCTTTCTACTTTATGAAGGACTATCCGAACCGGCTTATCCGTTATTTGAATCGGTTCCAGGATCTCGATGCTCTCCAGGCGCTACGAGCGCGGGGCGTAATCGACAGGATCGTGAGCGAGCGTATTTCGAAATACAATGCGCAGCCGCTCCGTGTCCCCGTGATGGGGGAAGGGTATTCACGAAGGGTGCTGGTTTGTGATCAAACCTTCGCCGATGCTTCAGTTCTGTACGGTGGGCTGGATGAACGCCGCTTCGAGGATATGCTTCTGTCAGCGGTCACCGAAAACCCCGATGCTGAAATACTCGTAAAGGTGCACCCTGACACCGCGTGGGAACCAGACAAGCGAAAGGGCTATTTTACGCATCTGGAGAACAGTGATCGAGTTCGGATCCTGCGAGAGCCTCTCAACCCCCACAGCCTGTTCGAACTTGTCGACACGGTTTATGTTGGTTCGAGCCAAATGGGTTTCGAAGCACTGCTTGCCGGAAAGAAAGTGGTATGCTTTGGAGCACCGTTCTATGCCGGCTGGGGTTTGACCGACGATCGGATGCCGGTTCCGCACCGGGAGCGGAGCAGAACGCTGGAAGAGGTTTTCCACGCATTCTACATCTGGTATTCAATTTATCACCGTCCGGACATGCCAGCTCCGTGCGAAATCGAGGATGTGATCGATTTCGTCGTCGAAAATCGTCCAGTATCCTTGCCTCTACAGATTTGCACCGAGGAAACTGCTCCGAAGGTATCGGTGGTCTTGCCTGTGTTCGGTGTAGAGAGGGTACTAGAAGTATGCCTAGCTTCAATACAGAAGCAGACGCTTCGTGATATTGAAATCATTACTGTTAACGATTGTAGTCCGGACAACAGCCAAGAGATCATCGATCGGTTTGCTGCCGAAGATCCGCGTTTCCGTCCAATCGTACTTGATAAGAATGTTGGCCAAGGCTTTGCCAGGAACCACGGGATAGATGCCGCTCGCGGTGAGTTCGTGTGGTTCCTCGATTCCGATGACTACTTTGCTTCGCCCGATCATCTCGAAACAGTCTACAGAATTGCTGTTGAAAATCAGAGCGATATGGTTAGGGGCAAAAAGATGTTTGAGCGCGTCGAAGACGCGCAAGGGCGTCTGGTGCGGCGGCGAGCTGACGACACGGAGCGTCATTTCGTGGACTCGGTCGGGGATACATCGTTCTCCGATGCACCTAACCTTCTACACAACCGACATTTTTGGACATGGCTGTATCGAAGGGAGTTTCTGAACCGCCACGAGATCCGCTTCATAAATACTCAATGGGAAGAGCGGCCCTTCCTGCTGAAGGCGCTCTTGAAGGCGGAGCATATCGCGATATCGCAGAGCGAGGCCATGGTTTACCGCGTCCGGCCGAATTCGACCGCGCGCCGGACCAAGGGTCAGCGTGATTTTGATTTGCAGATTCGAAATTTTCAAGAGGTCGCGAATCTACTCGAAGAATCTAACGCATTCGAACGTAATAGTCCTCTGCGCAAGCATATGGAGTTCATATTTTCCCAGTACACCCATTATCAGTTCTTCGGGTTTTGCTATAAGAGCGTGATGTCTGGGGCGGTCAATGTTGGATTGAACGAGTATATTTCTTTGATCAGGGATATCTTTGTTCGTGCTGATTTTCTGCCTGATGACTTTAATTTTGGACCGGAGCAACTGTCGCGAGACCATGTCAGGGCTGGTGCTTACCCATTACTTGTTGCGGCGATCAGGGCTGGAAAGGCAGAAATGATTGACGCGGCACTTGAACTCCGACCTGTGTCCCAAAAGAAGCTTTACAGTGAATATCTGTCAAGCCCGGAAAACGACGGTCAAGCGGAGTGGCAACGAGCTCTGAACCAATATGCACTTAATGAGCGAGTCGGTTTGGTCCAATCGTCTGGGCTCAAGCCTACCGGACGCCCAAGGGTAATTTTGCACATCGGCAGTACGAAGACCGGAAGCACATACCTGCAAAATCTGATGGAGCGGAACCGGCCAGACCTATTGCGGCGAGGTATCTGGTTCCCGGAAATCGGCCTTTTTTGGCAGCCCGACCGGCCACACAAGCGAGCGGGGCATTCGAAGTTTACTCGCGCGGCAGCCGGTCGCGACAAAGAATTGAGGGATAAGTTCGAAGCCGGACTTAGTATGCTCGGTGACAGCATTCATACGGTCGTTCTGTCAAGCGAGGCGTTCTTTCTGAACCGTAGGTCATCGTTGATCGCTGGTTGGCTTTCCGAATACGACTTGGAAGTAGTTGTTTATCTTCGCCAACAAGACGTTTGGGCAAACTCCCAGTACTGTGAGTTTGTTGCGGGAGGAGCGGTAAACCGGGTTGATGTTGAGCCCGAAGAGTGGCTAATGCGCCGCGAAACACAGTCGCTTCTGGACTATGCAGGGCTTCTTGAGCATTGGGCGGATGCTGTAGGGAGAGATCGCATAGTCGTTCGCCCTTATGAGCGCTCAGCCCTGGTCAATGGAGACATCGTCGCCGATTTCGCGGAGGCTGCCAAGCTTCCGGAGTTGCGTGATCTACCGCCGCTTTCTTTGCGCGAGAGGAATGAGGCGTCGCTTTCTGCAGGCGCCGTTAAGATTCTGCGTCGGTTCAATACTTTGCCGTACCAAGATGCGGACGCGTATTTCCGTTTTGTTGAGGAAGCGACGCAAGGCTTGGTCAATCTTGATAAGCAGCGGGGTCGCGTGCAGCGTGGTGCGCCTGACATGTTCGGGCCAAAGCTTCGTACCCGAATTCGCGAGAGTGTCGCAGAGGGTAATCGGCGGATTGCAGAAACCTACCTCGGCCGCGAGGATGGTGTATTGTTTCGCGAGCCACCCGCAGAACTGATCGTCGACGAAGAGCCGGTAGAAGAGCTAGGTTTCCAAACCGTCCTAGATGCTTACAGCCGTAATGCGCCGCGCCTAGATCAGAACGACGGCGAAAAGCAGAGGGTCCCAAGCGTAGAGTACGCAGATCGAAGTTCTGCCCGTTTTGCAAATGGCAGTGGGTTGGATATTCTTGAGAACCTCTACCTTCGGCCCCGGGCACGAAGAAGCGGCAACGGTTTCATACGGGTTTCTCCCGGGAAAGCGCGCCGGGTGCTGGCTGGGCCGTACTTTGTGCTCGATCCGGGGCAATACAGCCTTGAGATGATTTTTTCGGCCGACCACGGACCGATTTCGGGCCTTCTGCGGAAGACGCCATATTGGCTTCGGCTGCGTGTAATTTGCGATGGCGGGAATACTACACTTGGTGAGGTTGACAGCGAGTTGAGTGTGCGAGGAGGCACGAAGGTCGTGCTCGGATTCGAATTGCCAAGCAGTGCCGGCAGGAAAGACGTGGAGGTCGTCGTTTCCGCTTATCAGAAGGCTACGTTCTCAATCCTCGGAGCCCGGATCAGACCGAACTGATGGCTGTTTTCAATTACACTCCAAACACCATATGGCGATACCCGCGGTTTGGTTCTCGCCCCGTGAAGATGTAATGCGATCGGTGCTGCCGCCCATGGCTGCTGTGCCCGGCAAATTCAACGAGGCAACGCTTGGGCGGCGTCGATTCATTGAGTTGCTCGAAAGTGTGCGACGAGGTGACGTTCCGCCGAGCGCCTCAGCTATCGCCGCGCGCTTATCTGCTTTACCTCTCGTCACGAATATCGAAGCGAGCATCGCGGATCACGGGTATCACCGGAACCTGCAGAACGTCTTCGCGAACCTTTCCACATTTGATACCGGCGGTTGGTGTGCCCGGCAACACGGACTGATCTACGGAAGTGTCGCGCCGGGCGCGGTTGGTCGTTCGATGACGACAAAGTTTCTTTCTACTATGCCGACGGGGGGCGAGTTCGCTTTCGTTGAAACCGGACTGATAGCTTCAACGAAGGGCTGGGCCGGCGGTGAGGGGGCTGAAAAGGTCGAAAACGCCTGTGTCGGGTACATGCTCGACGATCGGTCTCACTACTTCATGGCGGACTATCCCAGCCGGATGATCCGGGATCTGAACGGGCTTGGCGAGCTTACCTTGCCGGAGCGCAGGCGAGCGCTCAATCTGCGCGACAGGATCGTTGAACTCGCGATTACCAAGTATAATCACCAGCCGCGTCGCAAGCTGTCACTGGGCCGAAGGGGACGGCGCAAGGTACTCGTCTGTGATCAAGCAGGGGGTGATGCGTCCATCCTCTTTGGAAGAGCGACGCCCGAAAGTTTCACGCGGATGCTTTCGGCTGCAATTGCGGAACACCCGGAAGCGGAAATCTACGTCAAGATTCATCCGGACAGCATTGCCAATTCGACCCGTTACAAACCGCACTTCGCAGCTGAAGATCTGGCGCATCCCAACGTTACGGTCCTGAGGGAAGAGGCCAACCCGATCGACCTGCTCCGCGCGGTGGACCAGGTCTATGTCTGCTCGAGCCAGATCGGTTTCGAAGCGCTGCTGGCCGGGCGACAGGTGACAGTGTTTGGGGCTCCGTTCTACGCCGGGTGGGGGCTCACCGACGACCGCCTGACGATCCCGCACCGTTCACGGCGCCGAAGTCTTGCAGATCTCGTTTATGCGGCTTTGATCCGTTGGGCGATCTATGCCCTTCCGGGATCCGATGGCCGGGTAGAGGTCGAGGATGCGGTGGAATACCTCAGGGAGCAACGAGACAAGGGGACCGTTTGGAAGGCTAAACCTCGTCGCGAAGATGCGCATCTTGGATCCGGCCCCGCATCTGCCGACAAGCTTTCGACGATGCTCCGGTGGATGAGTGCAAAGGGTGAACGCGTCGTGACAGACGATGTCTCCCCGGGAGCCACACGCCTGTTCAGGGCGGGTGCCGGTTGGGAAGTAGCGATGTCGGATCTTGCAGACATTGCTCCCGGAGTGACGGTGTCATTTGACGAGCCGGCGTACAGTCCGCCGATCGTGTATCGGGTCCGCCGTGAGGAGACTGGCACTTCCGCCGCGCCGGCTCCGCTTCATTTCGAATGCGGTAGCTTCTCCACGGCTCCACGCTGGTCGCAGATCGACTTTACCTTGGATATTGAATTCTTCCGCAGAAACATGCCGGGGCCGCTGCATGTATTCTTTGTCGGGTCCGCTTCCGAGGCTGTGACGCTCTTCACTGGGGTGTATAGGGACGATGCCAGTGGCGACAGGCGCATTCTCTACGAGAAGCCGCTGATCTTCGGTGTGCACCCGAGAGTGTTCAAGTTCTCGGTATATCTCAGCGACGCAGTCCTCGGAACGGCTGTAAACCTGCAATATTTCCTCGGGCTACCGACCGGTGCAGGTCAACGCTTGTCATTCGGACCGCTATTCATGGTGCGCTAGTCCGTTAACTGCACTCAGGAAAGGCTCATTCTGGGAGACAGGGCGTGCGAAGAGACCTTGAGATCCAGAATGCCGGGCAGGCCGGACGCACGGGCATCTGCGAAAGCATCTGCGAACTCATCGTCCCCGCAGACGGTTACACCGAAGCCGCCGTGGGCGCGGGCGAGGGCGGCGAAGTCCGGATTGCCCATGTTGGTGCCTGACACACGTCCCGGGTACGTGCGTTCCTGGTGCATGCGGATCGTGCCGTAGATGCCGTTGTTCGATACCAGTACGATCACCGCTGCGCCCTGTTCACAGGCGGTTGCGAACTCCTGCGAGACCATCTGGAAGCAGCCGTCGCCCGCCAGGCAGATCGCATCTCGGTTCGGATGGCGCAACTTGGCGGCAATCGCCGCCGGAAGACCGTAGCCCATCGAACCGGACGTCGGTGCAAGCTGGGTGCGGAAATCCCGGTAGCGGTAGTAGCGGTGAAGCCAGGCGGAATAGTTGCCAGCTCCGTTCGTCAGGATCGCATCGTCCGGGAGCACCTGGTTCAGATGGGCGATCACCCGTTCCATCTTCAGGCTGCCCGGAGTTTCCTGGGGCTGTTGCCACGCTTCGTAGTCGGCGCGGGCCGCGCGCACCTGCGCGGTTCGGTCGGCTGAGGGAGTCCAGCGTCGTTCGGCGAGCTGCTGAACCACGATGCCTGCCCGGGCCGCGACGGGTAGAGTAGTGTAATACACCCGCCCCAGTTCCGACGGATCCGGGTGGACGTGGATCAGGGATTGCGCGGCGACCGGCGGTTCCAACAGGGTGTATCCGCTGGTGGTGATCTCTCCCAGCCGTGCGCCCAGCGCAAGGATCACATCGGCATTGCGTACCCGGTCTGCCAGGGCCGGATTGATGCCGATGCCGACATCTCCGGCGTAGTTCGGATGGCGATTGTCGAGAAAGTCCTGACAGCGGAAGGAAGCGCCGACCGGGATTTGTGCGGCTTCGGCGAACTCGCCGAGGGCACGGGCGGCCTCGGGGGACCAGCCGCTGCCGCCGACGATGACGAAAGGGCGCGCGGCTTGGTCGAGGCGCGCCAGGATTGCGTCGAGATCGCGCTCGGCAGCCGCACCCGAGGGGATCACGGCCGCCGGGACGGCAGCCCCTTCTGCCGGACCCGAGAGCATGTCCTCGGGGAGCGCCAGGACAACTGGGCCGGGACGTCCGGATTGCGCGACGTGAAAGGCCTGGCTGACGTATTCGGGGATCCGGTCGGCGCGGTCGATCTCGGCGACCCATTTGGCGAGCGGGCCGAACATCGCGCGGTAATCGACCTCCTGGAACGCCTCGCGGTCGCGCTGGTCGCTGGCGACCTGACCGACGAACAGGATCATCGGCGTCGAGTCCTGCATCGCGACGTGTACGCCGGAAGAGGCGTTGGTCGCGCCGGGGCCGCGGGTCACGAAGGCGACGCCCGGGCGTCCGGTCAGCTTGCCGTCGGCCTCTGCCATCATCGCCGCGCCGCCTTCCTGGCGGGCGACCACGGTCTGAATGCCGGAATCGAGCAGACCGTCCAGCGCGGCAAGGTAGCTTTCGCCGGGGATACAGAAAACCCGATCCGTGCCCTGCGCCTTCAGGCATTCGACAAGAAGCTGACCACCGTGCTTCCGGACAGGGTTGGACATGGTGCCTCCGCGATTGCAGCTAATTTCATGCCGGCCAAACAGCCGTGCTTGATCTTGAGCATGTGTCCGGCGGGTATACAACCGCCGACACGCCGGCGCGGCATCCTGTGCGCTTGTTTCCGGGGGGCGGCAGCTTAGGATCGGCAGGCCAGCGCACGATCCAGGAACCGGAAGGTTGCACCGCCCATGAACGTACAGCTTCTGACGCTGCGCTCGCTTTTTACCTCGGTCGGGTCGATCCATTTCGCCACCGCGGCGTTGGGAACGCTCGTCGCGCTGCGCGTCTCGGATGTCGGCGGCAGCCAGGAGGCGGCGTCGCTGGTCGCCTCGTCGTATTCGCTGGGTTTCCTGATCGGCTGCTTCTTCATCGGCGGCCCGCTACTACGTATTGGACACATCCGCGCCTTCGCTGCGGCGGCGGCACTTTGCACCATGGCGACGCTCAGCCTGACCCTGTCGGACAGCATCGGCGCGATGCTGCTCGCGCGCTTCGTCACCGGCCTTGCGACGGCCGGGCTCTATGCAATCGGGGATGCGTGGATCAACGATACCGCCGGGCCGGAGGTGCGTGGCCGGACGCTGGCGATCTACTCCGTGGTCCTTGGTGTCGCGTCGATCGCAAGCCAGTTCGGCGTGGCCGCTGTCGTTCACCTGGAACGGTCGTTCGTTCTGACGACGATGTTCTTCAGCCTTGCGATCGTTGTGCTGACCTCGACACGCACCGCGCCACCGGCTTCGGCGACCAAGGCGGTCGTGCGGATCAAGGCGACATTGCGCGAGTCGCCGACGGCTGTCACCGGGGCGTTCATCAACGGCATGGTAGTCACCCTACTTCTGAACGTGTTTCCGTTCCGAATGTCGGAGCTCGGGATCGGGACCGCGACTATCGCGCTGGTGATCGGCGCGGTTTACGTGGGACGCGTGCTGTTCCAGATCCCGCTCGGGCGCGCGTCCGACCGTATCGACAGGCGGCTGGTGATCCTCGCAGTGACGCTGGTCTGCGGGGCCACGCTGGTAGTGCTGGCCTTCCTCGCTTCGGGCCGGACACCGGACCCCGAGGCGCCCTTCCAAGAGGTTCCGATGTGGTTGGTGCTTGGGCTGATGGTGATCCTGGGTGGCGCGGTGCTGACGCTCTATTCGCTGCTTACGGCTCATGCGATGGACCGCACGGTGCCGGTCTATGTGGCCTCGACCGCTGTGACGCTGCTATTCGTGTATACCCTCGGCGGCGTGATGGGGCCGCTGTTGGCCGGTGCGACTTCGGCCGTTTTCGGAGACCGTTCGACCACATGGTTCATGGCGGTCGTGACATTGGCACATGCAGTCTTCGCCTTCTACCAGATGCGCCATCGCGACGCGCCCGAGCAGGCAGAGCGCGCCCGGCATGTCCCGGGCGGTGCCACCAGTGTCGAGATGACACCCGTCTCGAAGCGCTAGAGCGCCGCGGCCCGGTGCTCCGCGCGCATGGCCTCGCCGCTTTGCCGGACGGACTCGGCGATCTGCTCCAACCGGTCGGCGAGCGGACTGGACTTGCGCCAGATCATGCCGATTGTCCGTTCCGGCTCGGGATCCTGAAAGCGCGCGACTGAAACCGCGGCCGAGCGCGTCTCGACCGGAACGGCCATTTCCGGGATCAGTGTCAGGCCGATCCCTGCGCCGACCATCTGCACAAGCGTCGACAGGGAACTCGCATCCAGCACCTCGCGCGGGCGACTGGATTGCAGGTTGCAGAAGCTCAACGCCTGGTCGCGGAAGCAATGGCCCTCCTCGAGCAGGAGCAGCCGCATCTCGCGCAGCGCCTCGACATTCGGGACCGGGCGCTCGGCGTCGGAGAGCGGGCGGATCATCACGAAGGTCTCGGAGAACAGCGGCACTTCGGTGAAGGCGGGCTCGGAGACGGGGAGGGCGACGATGGCTGCGTCGAGTCGACCGTCCGCCAACTCGTCGATCAGCCGCAAGGTCACAGTCTCGCGCACCCGAATATCGAGGCCCGCGTAGAGCCGTGACAGGTCGCCGATGATCCGGGGTAGCAGGTAGGGCGCGACCGTCGGGATCACACCAAGCCGGAATGGGCCGACCAGCCCCTCGCGCGAGGCGTCGGCGAGATCGCCCAGCTCCTCGACCGCGCGCAGCACATCGCGGACACGGGTGGCGAACTCCTCGCCGAAACCGGTCAGCCGGACCTGCCGCGCGCTTCGTTCAAAAAGCGCGGTGCCCAGCTGATCGTCGAGCTCGCGGATCTGCATCGAGAGGGCTGGCTGCGAGATGGCACAGGCATCGGCGGCCCGCCCGAAATGGCCATGCCGAGCCAGCGCCTCGAAATAGCGGATCTGTTTGAATGTCAGATTCTTCATAAGCGCAGCTTATCGCGGTGATTAGGAAATTCAACTTAGCTTGATGGGTCTGGTTTGGTACGGTTCTAAAACAGGATTCGGGGGAGACGCCAAAACCGTGTCGGACCCGTCTGTGCGCCGAGCAAGATTAGGCTTGGTGGCCCGGGCGGTGGATCGTTGGTTTGAGCGCCTGTCCCATCCGCCAAATCGACCGCGAACCAGATCCAGATCGGAGAGAACCATGGACGGCAACGACGCCCCCAGCACCGGCAAGTGCCCGGTCATCCACACCAATTTCGGGGCCCGCTCGAACCGGGACTGGTGGCCCAACCAGCTGAACCTGAAGATCCTGTCGCAGAACAGCTCGCTGACTGATCCGATGGGCGACGGCTATGACTACGGCGAAGAGTTCAACAAACTGAACCTCAAGGAGGTGAAGCAGGAGATCGAGAAGGCCCTGACCACCAGCCAGGACTGGTGGCCGGCGGACTATGGCCATTACGGCCCGTTCATCATCCGCATGGCTTGGCACAGTGCCGGCACCTACCGGACCGGTGATGGCCGCGGCGGCTCGTCCTCTGGCTCGCAGCGTTTCGCCCCGCTGAACAGCTGGCCGGACAACGCCAACCTCGACAAGGCCCGCCGCCTGCTGTGGCCGGTGAAGCAGAAATACGGCAAGTCACTCAGCTGGGCCGATCTGTTCATCCTCGCCGGCAACGTCGCCATCGAGTCGATGGGCGGCAAGACCTTCGGGTTCGGCGGTGGCCGCGAGGATATCTGGGAGCCGGAAGAGGACATCTACTGGGGCAGCGAGGAAGAGTGGCTCGCCACAAGCGACAAGCCTCACAGCCGCTACACCGGTGACCGCGTGCTGGAAAACCCGTTGGCCGCAGTGCAGATGGGCCTGATCTACGTGAACCCGGAAGGTCCCGACGGCAATCCGGACCCGGTCGCCTCGGGACGCGACATCCGCGAGACGTTCGCGCGCATGGGCATGAACGACGAAGAGACCGTTGCGTTGACAGCCGGCGGCCACACTTTTGGCAAGACCCACGGTGCGGGCGATGCGTCGCTGGTCGGGGTCGAACCGGAAGGCGCAGACATCGCCGAGCAAGGTCTGGGCTGGACCAGCACCCATGTCACCGGCAGCGGTCGTCATACCATCACCAGCGGCCTTGAAGGCCCGTGGACCCCGAACCCGATCAAGTGGGACAACGGCTACTTCGACGTGCTGTTCGGCTATGAATGGGAGCTGACCACCAGCCCTGCCGGCGCCAAGCAGTGGGCCGCGAAGGACCTCAAGGAAGAGGACATGGCGCCCCAGGTGGACGGCGAGGGCAAGGTTCCGCTGATGATGACCACCGCCGACATGGCGATGCGGATGGACCCGGTCTACGAGAAGATCTCGCGCCGGTTCCACGAGAACCCGGACGAGTTCGCCGAGGCGTTTGCCCGCGCCTGGTACAAGCTGACCCACCGGGACATGGGCCCGCGCGTCCGTCTGCTGGGCGAGGAAGTGCCGGACGAGGATCTGCTGTGGCAGGACCCGATCCCGGCCTGCGATCACCCGGTGATCGACGCCGCGGACATCGCGGATTTGAAGGCAAAGATCCTCGGCTCGGATCTCAGCGTGTCCGAGCTGGTCTACACCGCTTGGTCCTCGGCCGCGACGTTCCGCGGCTCGGACAAGCGTGGCGGGGCCAACGGCGCCCGCATCCGGCTGGAACCGGCCCGCAACTGGGAGGTCAACCAGCCTGACCAGCTCTCGAAGGTACTGTCGGTGCTCGAGGGTATCCAATCGGACTTCAACGCCGCGCAGTCGGGCGGCAAGAAGGTCTCGCTTGCGGACCTGATCGTCCTCGGCGGCTCGGCCGCGGTCGAGAAGGCGGCGAAGGATGCCGGTCACGACATCGAGGTGCCCTTCACCCCCGGCCGTATGGATGCCAGCCAGGAGCAGACCGACGTCGACTCCTATGCCTTCCTCGAACCAGAGGCCGACGGGTTCCGCAACTACCTGAAGGTCGACTATTCGGTCCCGACCGAGGCGTTGCTGGTCGATCGCGCGCAGCTGTTGACCTTGACCGCACCCGAAATGACCGTCCTCGTCGGCGGCCTGCGGATGCTGGGCAGCAACTTCGGCGGAACTCAGCACGGCGTGTTCACCGATCGTCCGGGCCAGCTGACCAACGATTTCTTTGTGAACCTGCTCGACATGGGCACCATGTGGAAAGAGAAGGACGGCGAAAAGGGCATCTACGAAGGGCTCGACCGGGCGACCGGTGCGCCGAAGTGGACTGGCACCCGTGTCGATCTGGTGTTCGGCTCCAACTCCCAATTGCGGGCGCTGGCCGAGGTTTATGGCTGTGACGATGCCAAGGAGACCTTCGTGCAGGACTTCGTGAAGGCCTGGACCAAGGTGATGGACCTGGACCGCTTCGATCTGAAGTGATCCCGGCGGTAGCTCTTCAACACAGTGGCGGCGCCCCCTCGTGGGGCGCCGTTTGCGTTCAGGCGGGGGCTTTGGCGCGTGCGCGGGCCAGCACACCATCCGCCCAGCGGTCGGCTGCGGCGCCGAAGCAATCGTGGATCGAGTCGACCGCGATCACGCTGCCGAGCGCCATGCGTCCCAGCAGCGAGAGACTCGGTGCGGGGGTGCCATCGCGCCCAACGACCTGGGCGTCCGGTGTCAGCCGTGCGCCAAGCCCGTCGACTACCGGGCAAAGCGTGCCCGCATCGCGAAGGCCCGCAATCAGCGGGTCCGTCACAGCGCCAAGATCCGGCGAGGGCAACACCGCATCGACCATCGCCACGACCTCGGCGCTGGTATCATCCTCGACCAGCCTCCAACCGGTGGGCGTCAGGGCGATGTCAGGGTCCTCGACGGCACGCAGATCGACGATCTCCGCCTCTATCAGCATCAGCAGTTCTTCGGCCGAGCGGACCGGCGGGCCGTAGGAGAAGCGTTTGAGACGCTCGTCGAAGCGCACAAGCGCCGAGGCTGTCTCGGGGGCGGCGCTGCCGGGATTGAACCCGCGCCGCAGCGTATCCTGCCATTTCCGCCAGACCTGACCGACCGCGAAACCGGCTGAGGGCGGTTGTTCCCCGTGCGCCATGGCGATGCCTGCGCGTAGCGCGGCGACGGCCGAGCGGGATTCCTGCGCGCCCGGATTGTCACGCTCGGTCTCGAGCCATGCAACCACATCGTCGCTCACACCCCGATGGCAGAGGATCCGGGTCACGGGTGTCCGGATCGCGTCGCAGATGGTCTGAAGCGCCTCGTCCGGCTCTTGCCGTATTGCGTCAGCGAGGGCGCTTGCGAAAGCTTCTGTCTCTTGGGTCAGCGGATCAAAGAGCTGGTCAATCTCGGCGCTCGCCGGCTTGGGCACCGGGGCGTGACCGTCGAGCGAGAACGGCAGGATGCGCGCGGGCTCCCGGCCGGAGGCGACGTAGCGTCCGCCCTCGAACCGCCCGCCGCAGCCACAGGTCAGAAGCCGCAGCACGTCGAGCGTCGACAGACCCAGCCCACGGATCGCCACCGGCTTCCCGGCCCATCCCTGCGCGGCGCGCAGCAGCGCATGGTCGGGATAGGCGGGCAGCAGGTCGAGCCCGTTGCTTTCCGCGTGGTCCTGCCAGCGTGCCAGCTGCGTGTCCGGCTTGGTGCGAGGCTGTCCCGGCGTCATGAGCACCTCGTCGAATGGCCCGCGTCGCTCGCCGTTCGCGATCAGCCACCAGCCGTGGCGTGTGCGCTCTAGCTCTTCCACCGCCTCGGCTCGAAGCGTCAGCCGCAGCGTTGCCGGCGCACGCTCCGAAATCTGCTGCAGGCGGGTCATGAAATACCCGCCAAGCTCGGCGCGGGCCGGGAACCGTTCGGGATCGCACGCGGGTTCCTGCAGCCAATCGGCGAATGCCGGAAGCCGCGCGCCGGGGTAGGAGGGTGCAGCGATTGCAATCTCGCGGTTGGGAACGTTGAGCAGGCACAGCGGGTTCTGTCGGGGCGAGAAGTTCGGCCCCGCGCCGGGCGCGGCGGTCGGGTCGAAAACGTCTATCCGAAGCGTGGTACCTGCGTCATTCATACGTTCGGCCAGCGCCTCAACGGCGCCGAGGCCGCGTGGGCCCATTCCGATGATGGCGATACGGCAATAGTGAGACTCGGACATGCGCGGCATCCACCGTAATTGCGGTCTGCCCGGTGAACTGTGGCGCGGCGCCCGCTTGGCAAGCTCAGGCCGCTTAGAGGTCCTCGTCGATGATCGCATCGAGCGCGGCGTCTAGCCCGGCCATGTGCTCGGCGATCACCTCATGCAGCCGGTCCTGGAACGCGGTGGCCAGGGGCACGAGTTCGCACATGAGTGCGCGGCCCTTTTCGGTCAGCGCAAGCTTGATCAGCCGCCGATCTTCGGCGTTGCGGTCCTTGGTGATGTAGCCCTCGGCCTCGAGCCGGGTGGCGGCACGGCTGGCCTTGGATTTTTCCAGGTTCACACGCTGCTCCAGATCGCGCACCGAAACCTCGCCGGAGTGAAGCAGGTGCACGAGCACCCGCCACTCGGCGATCGAGATGCCGAACTGCGTCCGGTACCGCTTCGCAAGGCTCGTGCTGAGCTTCTCGGCCGCCACTGTCATCCGATACGGCAGATAGGTCGAGAGATCGAACGCGGGGGCTTGGCTGGTCATGTCAACTCGCTGGGTTACCAGATCCTGTTCTGCTGGCGTCAAGAAGCCCGTAATGCAAGCGATAGCTTGACATCGTTGCATGTGCAACGAATGATCTGAACAGATTGAGTCCGGGGCAGGGCCCTGGAAAACGGCACATCACGGGGAGAGGGGTCATGACGATTCAGGAGCTGCCGAAAGGCATGATCCGGGCGACCGACACCACAGGCACCCACGAAGGTTACATGCCGGGCTTCGGAAATGATTTCGAGACCGAGGCGCTGCCCGGCGCGCTGCCGCAGGGAATGAACAGCCCGCAAAAATGCAACTACGGCCTTTATGGCGAGCAGCTGTCCGGCACGGCCTTCACCGCGCCCAGCCACCAGAACGAACGCACCTGGTGCTATCGGATCAGGCCATCGGTAAAACATTCCAGCCGTTACAAGAAGATCGATCTGCCGTACTGGAAGACCGCGCCCGAGATCGACCCCGACGTGATCTCGCTGGGTCAGTACCGTTGGGATCCGGTGCCGCACGCCGATCAGCCGCTGACCTGGCTTACCGGGATGCGGACCATGACGACCGCCGGTGACGTGAATACGCAGATCGGAATGGCGAGCCACGTCTACCTGGTCACCGAGTCCATGGTGGACGCCTATTTCTACTCGGCCGACAGCGAACTGCTGATCGTCCCGCAGGAGGGGCGGCTGCGCTTCTGCACCGAACTGGGGGTCATCGACCTCGAGCCGCAGGAGGTCGCCGTGATCCCGCGCGGCCTCGTTTACCGGGTCGAGGTGCTCGAGGGGCCTTCCCGTGGCTTCGTCTGCGAGAACTACGGCCAGAAATTCGAACTGCCGGGCCGCGGCCCGATCGGTGCAAACTGCATGGCGAACCGGCGCGACTTCAAGACGCCGGTGGCGGCGTTCGAGGACCGCGAGGTGCCCTCGACCCTGACCATCAAGTGGTGCGGCCAGTTCCACATCTGCGAAATCGGACACTCGCCGCTCGATGTGGTCGCCTGGCACGGCAACTACGCGCCGGTGAAATACGACCTCAAGACCTATTGCCCGATCGGCGCGATCCTTTTCGACCACCCGGACCCGTCGATCTTCACCGTACTGACGGCGCCATCGGGGATGCCGGGAACCGCGAACATAGACTTCGTCCTGTTCCGCGAGCGCTGGATGGTCATGGAGGACACCTTCCGCCCGCCCTGGTACCACAAGAACGTCATGTCCGAGCTGATGGGAAACATCTACGGCCAGTACGACGCCAAGCCGCAGGGGTTCGTTCCGGGGGGAATGAGCCTGCACAACATGATGCTGCCGCACGGTCCGGACCGCGAGGCCTTCGAGAAGGCCTCGAACGCCGATCTGAAGCCCGACAAGCTCGACAACACGATGTCGTTCATGTTCGAGACCCGCTTCCCGCAGCACCTCACCGCTTTCGCCGCGAAGGAAGCGCCGCTGCAGGACGACTACATCGACTGCTGGGACAGCCTCGAGAAGAAATTCGACGGCACGCCCGGCCGCAAGTGACAAGAAGAACAGGAGACCGAATGACCAAGGCGTTCGCATCCGCCGGCGATATGGCGGAAAAGACCGTCAGCTTCACCGAAGTGGGCGAGGGGCTATACGCCTTCACCGCCGAGGGCGACCCGAACACAGGCGTCATCATCGGCGACGATAGAGTAATGATCGTCGAGGCGCAGGCCACGCCTCGGTTGGCGCGCAAGGTGATCGAGTGCGTCCGCTCGGTTACTGACAAGCCGATCAGCCATCTGGTGCTGACTCATTACCACGCGGTCCGCGTGCTGGGCGCTTCCGCCTATGGCGCGCGCGAGATCATCATGTCCGATACCGCGCGTGCGATGGTTGCCGAGCGCGGTCAGGAAGACTGGGACAGCGAGTTCGAGCGTTTCCCGCGTCTGTTCCAGGGGCACGAGGAAATCCCCGGCCTGACTTGGCCGACCACGACCTTCTCGGAAGGAATGACCGTCTATCTCGGCACGCGCCGGGTCGACATCATGAAGCTCGGCCGCGCGCACACCGCCGGCGACGCGGTGATCTGGGTGCCCGATCAGGAGGTGATGTTCACCGGCGATATCGTCGAGTACCACTCGGCCTGCTACTGCGGCGACGGGCATTTCGAGGATTGGCCCGAGACCCTTGCCAATATCGCCGCTTTCGAGCCGCAGGCCATCGCGCCGGGCAGGGGTGATGCGTTGATCGGCCCCGAGATGGTCGAGAAGGCCATAGACAGCACTGCGGATTTCGTCCGCTCGACCTACAAGCCGGTCGAACGTGTGGTGGCACGCGGCGGCTCGCTCAGGGAGGCGTGGGACGCGGTGCGCGCGGAATGCGATCCGAAGTTTTCCGACTACGCGATCTACGAGCATTGCCTGCCGTTCAACGTAGCCCGCGCCTATGACGAGGCGCGTGGCATCGACACGCCGCGGATCTGGACAGCGCAACGCGACAAGGACATGTGGGCGGCCCTGCAGGGCTGATCCTTTCGGGCGGTGTGACACGCAGAAGGTCTCGTGCCCCGAATTTGCGGAGGAAATGCAGGGTGCAGGAGCGCTACAGCCTCGCCTTCAGGCTCTATCCCTACGAGCGATCGGCCGACCAGGACGCCGCTACGCCAGCCCGACATCCGGTCGTGGTCATGGGCGGCGGCCCCATTGGCGTCGCGACCGCGCTGGACCTGGGGCTGCAAGGCATCCCGGTCGTGCTGCTCGATGATCACGAGGGCATAGGCATGGGCTCCCGCGCGATCTGTTTCTCGAAACGGACGCTGGAGATCGCCGCTCGATACGGCTGCGCCGGCCCGATGGTCGAGAAAGGCGTGGTCTGGAACCTCGGCAAGGTTTTTCACGATGATCGCAAGGTCTACGAGTTCAACCTGCTGCCCGAGGCGGGTCACGAATACCCGGCCTTCATCAACCTGCAGCAGCCGAATTTCGAGCGCATTCTGGTCGAGCGGATCCGCGAAGCGCAGGTGGCGGGCGCGCCCATTGAACTGCGCGGCAAGAACCGGGTCGAAGCGGTCGAACAGCATGAGGACCACGTACGCCTCTCAATCACCACGCCCGACGGGCCCTACGAGATCGAGGCCGATTGGCTGATCGGCTGCGACGGGGCCGGCTCGCCGCTGCGCGGCATGATGGGCCTCGAGTTCGAGGGGCGGGTCTTTCAGGACAGTTTTCTGATTGCTGACATCCGCATGAGCGCGGATTTCCCGACCGAGCGCTGGTTCTGGTTCGAGCCTTCGTTCAAGTCCGGCGCTTCGGCCCTGCTGCACAAGCAGCCGGACGGGATCTGGCGGGTCGACTTCCAGATCGGCTGGGACGTGGACCGCAAGGAGGAGCTGAAGGAAGAGAACATCCGCCGCCGGCTCGACGCGATGCTGGGGCCGGAGGTGGTATACGAGCTGGTCTGGTCCTCGATCTACACGTTCCAGTGCCGCCGGATGAAGAAGTTCCGCCACGGACGGGTGATCTTCGCGGGGGATGCGGCGCACCAGGTCTCGCCCTTCGGGGCGCGCGGAGCGAACTCGGGAATGCAGGACGTGGACAACCTCGGCTGGAAACTGGGAATGGTGATCCGGGGCGAGGCGCCAGACGGCCTGCTCGACAGCTATGATGTCGAACGGCAGCATGGGGCGGATGAAAATATACTTAATTCAACGCGCTCCACGGACTTCATAACGCCGAAGTCGAAGGTCAGCCACGTATTCCGCAATGCCGTCTTGGACCTCGCCGAGTATCACCCGTTCGCGCGGCCGCTCGTGAATTCCGGCCGGTTGAGCGTGCCCTGTACCTACGACGGATCACCCCTGAACGGGGAGGACGCACTACCCGGCGGGCCTGAACGCACCCGGCCCGGTAGTCCTTGTCTCGATGTACCCCTTGGTTCTGATTTCCTGCTACAGCGCCTGGGCAATGGCTTCACGCTGCTGACCATAGACGTGGTAGCCCCCGAAGAGATCGCAAATGGGGCTACCGCGGCAAAACGCGTTTCGCTTTCGGCTACAGAGGATCCCAGCGGTATGCTGGCCGAACGCTACCTTGGTGGGGCAAGCAGCGCCGTCTACCTGATCCGCCCTGACCAGCATGTCGCTGCGCGCTGGAAGGATTTCGAGGCGGATGCGGTGAAACATGCCCTGCGGACCGCCTGCGGGAATTGAACCATGACCAAGTTGATCACAACGCTGAACATCCCTGACCCTGACGGTTTCTACGCCGAACTTCTCGCCGCCCACGAAGGGCTGAGCGAGGCTGAAAGCGAAGCGCTCAACGCCCGGCTGGTGCTGCTGCTGGCGAACCACATCGGGGATCGCGCGGTGCTCTCCGAGGCTGTGGCCGAAGCGCGAAACTCTGGTCGGACGCCCTAGCCGACGAACCGCGCCCGATAATCCGAAGGCGGCAGCCCAACCCGCGTGCGGAACCGGCGCGAAAAGTAGGACGGGTCGGCATAGCCCAAGCGATAGCCGACTTCGGCGACCGGGATCTGCGTGAACGCCAGAAGGCGACAGGCCTCGGTCATGGTCGCGCGCTCGATATAGCTTGCCGCGCCCATTCCCGAGGCGGCGCGGCACACCCGGCTGAGATGCCCGGTCGTTACTGCCAGAGCCGCCGCATAATCGCGGGGCCGCCATGGCCCCCCATGTCTTTGTCCGATTAGCGTATCCAGACGCTCCAGTAGTGTGGGTGCCGCGGCTTCTCCGGCCTGAGGCGCATTTTCGGCGGCACGGGCCAGCAGGGCGTGTGCCAGTCCCACAAGCACTTGCGCGCGGAATGGGCCGGTGGCAGCGAACCCGGTCCGGAACTGCTCGAAGAGGGCGGCCAGATCGGTATCGGCGCACCCCGCGAACGGCTGCGACAGCGCGCGTGCAAGGGCAGGGTTCATGCCCGCTATTCCGTTGACCACCGGCTGCGGGAACGACATCACCAGCCCGTCCGTTTCCGGCTCGAACGCGAAGCCATGCACGATGGTTGGCGGCACGAAAAGATAACTTCCGGGCCCCATCTGACCCGCCCGCCCGTCGATGCGCACGTCCGCTTGCCCAGCGGTAATATGGAACAACTGCGCCATCTCGGCGTGCCGGTGCGGTTCGATCACCCAGCCATGTTTCGGTGCCCGGTCGCCGATCCGTTCGCAATGCACGACATCCGGAAACGCGGAGGTCTCTCCGAACAGGGCGAACTCGGGGATACGGAGTTGAGTCATGCACGATTCGTACCAGCGATGGCCGCGCCGGTCCATTCAAGGCGATACCGCCTGCGACTAGCATGCCCGAAAAGGGAGGCTTGATTGAGAACCCAGGTTGTCGTCATCGGCGGCGGACCGTCCGGTCTGCTGCTGTCGCAGTTGCTGAACCGCGCGGGCGTCGAGACCGTCATCCTCGAACGCACCACCCGGGAGCATGTGCTGGGGCGGATCCGTGCCGGCGTGCTGGAGTGGGGCACCGTGCAGATGCTCCGCGAGGCGGGCGTGTCCGAACGCATGGACCGCGAGGGGCTGCCGCATGACGGCTGCTGGCTGACCAGCGACGAGCAGATGGTGCACATCGACTTCAAGGCGCTCACCGGACGGCAGGTCATGGTCTATGGCCAGACCGAGGTGACGGCGGATCTCTACGAGGCCCAAGACCGGATGGGCACGACGATCCTGCATGAGGTTTCGGATGTGGTGATAAGTGATCTGGATGCGGCGCAGTCGACGGTCACGTTCACACAACGCGGTGAGCGCAAGACGATCACTTGCGACTTCGTCGCCGGTTGCGACGGGTTCCACGGCGTCAGCCGAAAGACGATCCCGGAAGAGAGGCGCCGGGAGTTCGAGCGGGTCTATCCGTTCGGCTGGCTGGGAATACTGTCCCGTACCCCGCCCGCAAACGAGGAACTCATCTACGCCAACTCGCAATACGGTTTCGCATTGGCCTCGATGCGGTCGGCTTCGCTGAGCCGCTACTACGTGCAGGTGCCGCTGTCCGACAAACCGGAGGACTGGTCCGACGACGCCTTCTGGTCCGAGCTCAAGCGCCGCTTGCCGTCCGAGGTCGCCTTTACGCTGGTGACGGGCGCGTCGATCGAGAAATCCATTGCCCCGCTGCGCAGTTTCGTCTCCGAGCCGCTGCGCTGGGGCAACCTGTTCCTCGTAGGGGACGCCGCACATATCGTGCCGCCCACCGGTGCCAAGGGTCTGAACCTGGCGGTTTCGGATGTGCATTACCTGCACGAGGCGCTGATAGAGGCAGTGAAAGGAGACCGCAGCGGGATCGACGCCTATTCGGACCGCGCCCTCCGGCGGATCTGGAAGGCGATGCGCTTCTCCTGGTCGATGACGACGATGATGCATGCGTTCGACGGCGAAGACGAGTTCGCCGGGCAGATGCGGCGCGCGACGCTCGACCATCTGGCGCAGTCCGAGACCGCGAGGCGCGACCTTGCCGAGAACTACACCGGGCTACCGTTCTGAGGCGGCAACTTGGAAATCGGTTGCAGCTGCTATAGTTATTTCCGCTAACGGCCCCGGCTCTAAGGGGATTTGACGATCGGGGATCGCAATGCAGCGGGACGGGAATGAAGGGTGAGCGGCTTCGGCAGCACGGCGTCTTCGTCGCTCTGCGCCGGGGCGAAACACGGCCTCGGCGGTTCCAGGTGATCGGCGAGCGCTGTTCGGGCACAAACTACTTGCATCACCTTGTTCGGAAGAACCTGCCGCTCAAGCCGAGCAGTGCGTTGGGTTGGAAACACGGGTTCCCCTCAGCCGTCGCGGTCGCACCCGATCTTCTGGTGGTGGTGGTGGCGCGCCGGGCGGACGACTGGGCGCGCAGTCTTTACGCGCGCCCCTGGCATGCGAACCCGGGGGTCACGAAGCACGGGTTCCCCGAATTCATCAGATCGGCCTGGCGGACCAAGGTGCGGCTGGACGTGCGGGCCCGGCTCGCCCCGTGGGACGCGCGGATGGGGCAGGCGCTGCAATGGGACCGGCATCCGCTCACCGGCCGGTCTTTCGGCAACATCTTCATGCTGCGCAACGCCAAGCTCTCGGCGCATATGGGCTACATGTTTCGGGCCGGCAATGTTCTGGTCGTCCCGCTTGAGCGTGTCGCGGACGATCCCGAACGCTTCATCACCGAAACCGCCGAGGCTTTCGCGCTGACCCCGCGCAGTCCGTTCCGTCCGGCAGACGGAACCTATGGCCACCACATGTTCTGGCGCAAGCGCGACGACGAGATCGATTTGCCGCCCGAAACCCTGTCCGACGAGGATAGGGCGTTCATGCTCTCCAAACTGGACATGAAACAGGAGCGGCGGTTCGGGTACACTTACGAGCGATGAGACTTTTGCATGCTGCGTGGCCGAAGCTGATGGCTTGCGCGGTGCTGTTCGCCGAAACTGCGGGGGCGCTCCACGCGGCCGAGCGACAATGCTCAGCGGGGATCACCGCACAGGCTGGAACCGGCGTGCTGGCCGAAAGGGTCTGCGAAGCCGTCTCGCGCGTGGCGCCGACCCTCGAAGCGTGCGGGGTGGCACCGGACCAGTCGATCGATATCGTCTTGGTGGACGCGTTGGAGGCCGGCTGTGTCGGCGTCTACCACTGTGGTGAGCGCAGGATCGAAGCGCTGTCTCCGAACGCCCTAGACGACTCGCGGAGCAGGGACGGGGCCTTTTCTTCCGTTTCGCTGGGCTCCTACTTCGACAGCGTGATCGCGCACGAATTGGCCCATGCGGCCTATGACTCAGTTCCGTGCCCGCTGAAAACTTGCAGGGTGACCGCCGAGTACATCGCCTATGCCATGCAGGTGCTTTCCCTTCCTATAGCGGATCGCACTGCCTTCGAGGCCGGTATTCCCGACTTGGAGGTCAGCCGCTCGGATTTCAGTACCGTGCTACTGGGCCTGTCACCCGAACGGTTCGCTCAGGATGCCTGGCGCCATTTCTCGAACCATCCGCGCGGCTGCGACTACATTCGATCGCTGATTGCCGGAGAGGACTTCCTCGACAGACCACGGCCCTGAGCCGAGGGTGTCGATGCTTTCTGATAGACGTCTATCAAATTCTGATTGACGTCTATCAGATTCGCTCGCACACTGCCGCCGGGAGGAAAAACAGGGATATGCGAAAGCCAACCCTGCACGACGTGGCCAAGGCCGCGGGCGTCAGCTATGCAACGGCGGATCGGGTGTTGAATGCACGCGGCGGCGTCTCGGCGAAGTCCGAGGCACGGGTGCGCGACGCGATCGATCGGCTCGGCTATCGCCGCGACGTGCATGCCGCGAACCTGTCGCGGCGGCGCGTGTACCGTTTCCGGTTCCTGTTGCCTTCGGGGGATCACAGCTTCTTCCGCGCGCTTCATGCTGCCGCCGAAGCCGAGACCGAGCGCCGTGCCGCGGATCGGGTGGCCGTGACGGTACAGTCCGTGCCAGCCTTTGATCCCGAAGCGCTTGCGAAGGCCCTGGCGGGTCTCTCCTCAGGCGATTGCGACTGCGTCGGTCTACTCGGGCTCGACGATCCGCAGGTGCACACGCAGACGCGTCGTCTGGCGGCGGGCGGTGTCTCGGTCCTGACCCTCGTTTCCGATGCGCCACTGCCCGAGCGTGCCGCCTACGTTGGGATCGACAACGTCGGGGCGGGGCGGACGGCAGGGCGGCTGCTAAAGCTGGGTCACACGGGAAGGTCCGGTGTTGTTATGCCGCTGATCGGGACCCACGCTGCGCAGGACCACGAGGACCGGCTCCGGGGCGTGGCCGCCGTGTTGTCGGAAGCCGCCGGTATCGACCTGCTGCCCCCGGTCGAGGCATTCGACAATCCCGCCAGAATCCGCGCCGCCGTCGAGCGGGCGCTGACCGAGAGGCCCGATCTGACCGGGATCTACTCGGCGGGCGCCGGCAACCGGGGTCTGATCGCCGCACTCGAGCATCTAGCCCCGGAAGCACGCCCGCTGGTCGTGGTTCACGAACTGGTCCCGCACAGCCGCGCGGCGCTCGAAGCCGGACTGATAGACGCCGTGATCGACCAGAAACCGGAACAGGAAATCGCCGCAGCGCTCGACATCATGCGGGCGCTTGCGGACGGACTGGCAGTGCCCGAAGGCCTGCCGGGCATCACCCCGACAATCTATCTGAAAGACAACTTGCCGGCGCCGCTTGCGCCTGCACATGAAGGAGACATGAGTTGAGCGGATATTTCAACGATATCAGCCCCGTAGCATTCGACCCTAAATCGGATGGGCTGGCATTTCGCCACTATAACCCCGACGAAGTCGTGATGGGCAAGCGCATGGAGGACCATCTGCGGTTCGCCGTATGCTACTGGCACAGTTTCGTCTGGGAAGGGAACGATCCGTTCGGGGGGCAGACCTTTGAGCGCCCCTGGTTTCCCGCCGATACGATGGATCTGGCGAAGCAGAAGGCCGACGCGGCCTTCGAGATGTTCCGTATCCTCGGCGTCCCGTACTTTGCCTTCCACGACCACGACGTCCGCCCGGAGGGCGCAAGCCTTGCCGAGAGCCATAAGCGCCTGAATGAGATGGCCGACTATTTCGCGCGGAAGATGGAAGCCGGCGGGCCTAAGCTGCTCTGGGGCACGGCCAACATGTTCTCGAACAGGCGCTACATGTCGGGTGCGTCGACCAACCCGGACCCGGACGTGTTCGCCTATTGCGCCTCGATCGTGCGGACCTGCATGGAGGTTACCCAGCGCCTCGGCGGCGAGAACTATGTCCTCTGGGGTGGGCGCGAAGGCTACGAGACGCTGCTCAACACCGAGATGGGCCAAGAGCTGGAGCAGATGGGCCGCTTCCTGAGCATGGTCGTCGAGCACAAACACAAGGTCGGTTTCAAGGGCGCGATCCTGATCGAGCCCAAGCCGCAGGAGCCGACCAAGCACCAGTACGACTACGATGTCGCGACGGTCTATGGCTTCCTCAAGCGCTTCGGGCTGGAGGACGAGGTCAAGGTCAACATCGAACAGGGGCACGCCATCCTGGCCGGCCACAGTTTCGAGCACGAGATCGCGCTGGCGAACGCACTTGGCATCTTCGGCTCGATCGACATGAACCGGAACGATTACCAGTCCGGCTGGGACACCGACCAGTTCCCCAACAACGTGCCCGAGGTGGCACTGGCCTACTACGAGATCCTGAAGGGCGGCGGGTTTACCACCGGTGGCACCAATTTCGACGCCAAACTGCGCCGCCAGAGCCTGGACGCCGAGGACCTGATCGCCGCTCATGCCGGGGCGATGGATGTCTGTGCCCGTGGTCTGAAGGCGGCGGCGGCGATGCTGGAGGACGGCACGCTCGAAGAGGCCCGCAAGGCGCGATATGCCGGTTGGCAAACGCCCGAAGCGCGCGCAATGCTGGCGCCGGGGGCAACGCTTGCCGACATTGCAGACAGGGCCGAAGCCGCAGGACTGGATCCGCAGCCGGTTTCTGGCCGGCAAGAAAAGCTCGAGAACATCGTGAACCGCTTCGTCTGAAGACGAAAGCGAAGGGGAGGATTAGCATGAAGACCATCAAGGGGCCGGCGCTGTTTCTGGCGCAGTTCTCAGGCGACGAGGCACCGTTCAACAGCTGGGATTCCATCACCAAATGGGCCGCCGATTGCGGCTACAAGGGCGTGCAGGTTCCCAGCTGGGACGGTCGCTTGATCGACCTCGCCAAGGCCGCCGAAAGCAAGGACTATTGCGACGAGTTCAAGGGCGTCGCCGCCGCGAACGGCGTGGAGGTCACTGAACTATCGACGCATTTGCAGGGCCAGCTTGTTGCCGTGCATCCCGTCTATGACGAGATGATGGATGGCTTTGCTGCGCCGGAGGTTCACGGCAACCCGAAGGCCCGGCAGGAATGGGCCGTCGACCAGGTGAAGAAGGCGCTGACCGCGTCCAAGCACATGGGACTTGGCGCGATGGCCAGCTTCTCGGGGGCGCTGGTGTGGCCGTTCCTCTACCCGTTCCCGCAGCGGCCGGCCGGGCTGGTCGAGGCGGGCTTCGATGAACTGGCCAAGCGCTGGAAGCCGCTGCTTGACCACGCAGACGAATGCGGCGTCGACATCTGCTACGAGATTCACCCGTCCGAGGATCTGCACGACGGCGTCACCTACGAAATGTTCCTCGAGCGGACAGGCAACCACAGCCGCGCGTGCATGCTCTACGATCCTTCGCACTACGTCCTGCAGTGCCTTGATTATCTTGATAATATCGACATCTACAAGGACGTGATCCGCATGTTCCACGTCAAGGACGCCGAGTTCAATCCGACCGGGCGGCAGGGCGTCTATGGCGGCTTCCAAAGCTGGGTGGATCGCGCCGGGCGGTTCCGCAGCCTGGGCGACGGGCAGGTAGATTTCGGGGCGGTTTTCTCGAAGCTGACCGCCGCTGATTTCGACGGCTGGGCCGTGGTCGAATGGGAATGCGCGCTCAAGCACCCCGAGGACGGGGCGCGCGAGGGGGCGCAGTTCGTCTCGGACCACATCATTCGCGTGACCGAGAAGGCCTTCGACGATTTCGCCGGTGCGGGCACGGACGATGCCGCCAACCGCCGCATGCTGGGGATCTGAGCCATGGAACAGATCAGACTTGGCATGGTCGGTGGCGGCAATGACGCGTTCATCGGGGGGGTCCACCGGATCGCCAGCCGGATCGACGGACATTTCTCACTGGTGGCCGGGGCGCTGTCCTCGACACCCGAAAAATCAAAGGCTTCCGGCGCGGCGCTCGGGCTGGACCCGAGCCGCTGCTACGGCAGTTTCGAGGAAATGGCCGAGGCCGAAGCGGGCCGCGCGGATGGCATTCAAGCCGTGTCCATCGTCACGCCCAACCACGTTCACGCCGCCGCTGCCGAAGCGTTCCTCAAGCGTGGCATCCATGTGATATGCGACAAGCCGCTGACCTCGACCATGGAGGATGCGGCGCGTCTGGAAAAGGCAGTTGCCGAGGCCGATGCGCTGTTCGTCCTGACGCACAACTACACTGGCTACCCGATGATCCGGCAGGCGCAGGCGATGGTCGCCGCCGGAGAACTGGGCAAGCTCCGCGTCGTGCAGGTCGAGTATCCGCAGGACTGGCTGACCGGAACGCCGGAAAAGGATGGCGTAAAGCAGGCGGAATGGCGCACCGACCCGGCGCGCTCGGGGGCCGGCGGCTCGATCGGGGACATCGGTACGCACGCGCACAACCTTGCCTGCTTCGTCACTGGGCTGGAGGTCGAGGAGCTGGCCGCCGACCTGCAAAGCTTCGGCGCGGGACGCAGTTTGGACGACAACGCCCACATGATGCTGCGCTTCAAGGGCGGCGCGCGCGGGATGCTGTGGTCCAGCCAGGTGGCGCCCGGCAACGAGAACGCCCTGCGCCTGCGCATCTATGGCGAGAAGGGCGGGCTGGAATGGTGCCAGGAGGACCCGAACTACCTGTGGTACACGCCGTTCGGAGAGCCCAAGCGACTGCTTACCCGCAACGGGGCCGGGGCGACTGACGCCGCCGCCGCCGTCAGCCGGATCCCTGGCGGTCATCCCGAGGGCTACCTGGAAGGCTTCGCTAACATCTACACCGAGGCCGCGCAGGCGATCCGCGAGTGGACCTCGGGTGGCGACAAGGCACCTGGACACCTGCCGGGGATCAAGGCCGGCATGGCCGGGATGCGCTTCATCGACGCCTGCGTGCGCTCTTCGAAGGACAACGCGGCCTGGGTGAAACTGTGAGCGAGCCGATCCTCTCGCTGCATGGGGTCAGCCGCAGCTTCGGCGCGGTGGAGGTGCTGCACGGCATCGACATCGCGCTGCGGCCGGGCCGGGTCCATGCGCTGATCGGCGAGAATGGCGCGGGCAAGTCCACGACGATGAAGATCATGGCGGGCTATCAGCCCGCCACCAGCGGCACGATCCGGGTGGACGGGCAGGACGCGACCTTTGCCAGCATGGCCGAGGCCGAGGCGCGCGGCATCGTCATGATCCACCAGGAATTCAACCTGGCCGAGCAGTTGACGGTGGAGCAGAACTTTTTCCTGGGCCGCGAGCTGAAGAAGGGCTGGCTTCTGGACAAGACCCGTATGCGGGCAGAGGCGCGGACGTACCTCGACCGGCTGAACTGTCACGCCGACGCCGACCGGGTGGTGTCGAGCCTGCCCAACTCGGACAAGCAGATGCTCGAGATCGCTCGCGCGCTGTCCCGCGACGCCCGCGTGCTGATAATGGACGAGCCGACCGCCGTCCTGACCTATGCCGAGACCGACATATTGCTGGAGCAGGTCCGGGCCCTGCGCGAACATGGAACCGCGATCCTGTTCACCTCGCACAAATTGGACGAGGTGAAGGCGATTGCCGACGATCTGACCATCATGCGCGACGGTGACGTGGTCTATTCGGGCCCCGCAGCTGATCTGGACGAGCACCATATGGCCGAGGCGATGGTGGGGCGTGACGTCTCGAACCTGTTCCCGCCGAAACCCGCAACGCCTGCGCCGCAACCGGTGCTGGAGGTTAAGGGCCTGCATGTGCCTGGCTACGCTGAAGACATTTCCTTCACCCTGAACAAGGGCGAGATCCTGGGGATCGCCGGGCTGATCGGCTCGGGCCGGACCGAGACCTTCGAGGGGCTCTGCGGCCTGCGCCCGCATCGCGGTTCTGTCAAGATAGACGGACAGGCGGTGCAAATTCGCCATCCCTGGGATGCGCTGGCCCACGGGCTGGGCTACCTGACCGAGGATCGCAAGACGCGTGGCCTGCTTCTGGGCAAGTCCATGCGCGAGAACCTGACGCTGCAATCGCTGGGCAAGTTCTCGGGCTGGCTGATCGACCAGAAAGCCGAGGACGAGGCCTTGAGCCAGGCGATCCGCGAGTTCGACATCCGCGCCGGTGATCGGGCGATCAAGGTCGGCAACCTCTCAGGCGGTAACCAGCAGAAGCTGCTGCTGGCCAAGACCATGCTGGCCGAGCCGGAGATCATCATCATCGATGAGCCGACGCGCGGCATCGACATCGGCACCAAGCAGCAGATCTATGATTTCATCCGCGACCTTGCCGGGCAGGGGCGCAGCATCGTCGTGATCTCCTCCGAAATGCAGGAAGTGATCGGCCTCGCCGATCGCGTCCTGGTGATGCGCCTTGGCCGCATCGCGGGCGAGGTCTCGGGCGAGCGGATGACAGAGGACAATATCGTGCGCCTGGCCATGGGCGTCGAGGGGCAGGGGCGCGAGGCCGCCCCGATGGAGGCGAGATGACCGCGACCGAAACCACTTCCGCCCGCGCGGCGCGGCGGGGCCTGCCGTCGATGACGGTGTTGGGGCCGATCCTCGCGCTGCTGGTGCTGCTGGCAATCGGGGTGTTCCTGAACGAAAACTTCCTGAGCTATGCCAACATAACCAACGTGCTGGCGCGCTCGGCCTTTATCGGCATCATCGCGGTCGGCATGACCTTCGTGATTACCGCGGGTGGGCTCGACCTGTCGGTCGGCTCGATGGCGGCTTTCATCGCCGGGCTGATGATCCTGGTGATGAACGCGGCATTGCCGAGCATGGGGGTAGGTGTTCCGATCATCCTGCTAGGCATGGCAACGGCGGTCGTCGCCGGACTGGCGGCGGGCTTTCTTAACGGGTTCCTGATCACAACATTAGGGATCGAGGCGTTCATCGTCACGTTGGGCTCGATGGGCATCTACCGCAGCCTCGTGACCTGGCTGGCCGACGGTGGAACGCTGAGCCTCGACTTCGGGCTGCGCACTTTTTACCGGCCGGTCTACTACGACGGCCTCCTCGGGATCAGCTGGCCGATCATTGTCTTCGCGCTCGTCGTGATCCTGGGCGAGATCGCCATGCGCAGCGCCGTTTTCGGTCGGCATTGCGCGGCCATCGGCTCGAACGATCAGGTGGCGAAGTATTCCAGCATCAACGTGAACCGCGTGCGGCTGCTGACCTATGTCTTCCTCGGCCTGCTTGTCGGCATCGCGACGATCATGTACGTGCCGCGGCTGGGGTCTGCCTCGGCCTCTACCGGCCTGTTGTGGGAGCTGGAGGCCATCGCCGCCGTCATCATTGGCGGCACCGTGCTGAAGGGGGGCTTCGGCAGGGTCTGGGGTACGGTGATCGGCGTGCTGATCCTCAGCCTGATCGGCAACATTCTCAACCTGACCGACCTGGTCTCGCCCTATCTGAACGGCGCGATCCAGGGCGCAATCATCATTCTCGCTGTCATCCTGCAGCGCGAGGGCAGAGCCGGCAACTGATCCGGCCTCATTTCACTTGGGAGGACTACAATGACGAAACTTATGACTGGTCTGGCACTGGGGGCGCTTCTGGCTGCGGCCCCGGCTGTTGCTCAGGATACCAAGGTGATCGGCGTCTCGATCCCCGCGGCGACCCACGGCTGGGCCGGCGGCATGAACTATTTCGCACAGGAAGCCGTCGAGCGACTGGAAGCGACATACGAAGAACTGGACTTCGTTCTGGCCACCGCCTCTGACCCGGCCAAGCAGGTCTCGGACATCGAGGACATGGTCGCGACCCGCAACATCGACGCACTGGTCGTCCTGCCCTTCGAATCCGAGCCGCTGACCGGCCCGGTGCAGGGCGTGGCCGAAAGCGGCGCCTGGGTCACCGTCGTCGACCGCGGCCTCAGCCAGGACGGGATCGAGGATCTTTACGTCGCCGGTGACAACCCGGGATTCGGCCGTGTCTCGGGCGAGTACATGGCCTCGAAAATGCCCGACGGCGGCAAGATCGTCGTGCTGCGCGGCATCCCGACCACCATCGACAATGAACGCGTGGAAGGTTTCCAGGCGGCCATCGAAGGCTCGGGGATCGAGATCCTGGCTATGGAGCACGGCAACTGGAACCGTGACGACAGCTTCACCGTGATGCAGGACTTCCTGTCGAAATACCCGCAGATCGACGCGGTCTGGGCGTCCGACGACGACATGGCTGTTGGCGTTCTGGCGGCTATCGACGCGGCGGGGCGTGATGACGTGAAATTCGTGCTGGGTGGTGCCGGCATGAAGGAAATGGTCAAGCGCACCATGGACGGCGACGAGATGATACCAGCCAACGTGACCTATCCGCCGTCGATGATCGCCACGGCCATCGAGATCACCGCCGTTGGCCTCGTGTCGAGTGCGCCGGTCTCGGGCAACTTCATCATCGGCTCGGTTCTGGTGACACCCGAGAACGCCGAGAGCTTCTATTTCCCCGACAGCCCGTTCTGATCGGAAAGCCGAGAAACTGCCCGGCGGCGTGTGTCGCCGGGTATCCAGCCGAGATCACTCGGCGTAGATCATCTTCCGCGTCATTCCGCCGTCGACGGTCAGCACCTGCCCGGTGACAAACCCCGCTTCGGCGAGGTAGAGCACAGCCTCCGCGATATCCTCGGCCAGTCCGACGCGTCCCGCAGGATGTTGCGCGTGGTCGATTTCGCGCAAGCCCTCGCCAGAAGAGATCCAGCCCGGCGCTATCGCGTTCGCCCGCAGCTTTCGCGGGCCGAGGCTGATGGCCAGCGCATGGGTCAGCGCGACCAGTCCGCCCTTTGAAGCGGCATAGGCTTCGGTGTCCGGCTCGGACATGAAGGCGCGGGTCGAGGCCATGTTCACGATACTGCCGCCCGGACGCAGCAGGGGTACTGCGGCGCGGGTCATCAGGAAGGCACCCGTCAGGTGGCTGTCGGTGATACGCCGCCATTCGGCGAGGGACAACTCGTGGATCGGGCCGTTCTCGGGCCCCGCGATCCCGGCGTTGTTGACCAGTAGATCCAACGTGTCCCAACCCAGCGCAGTGAACGCCTCGGCAACCGCGCTTTCGTCGGCTACATCACAAGGCACGTGTCGAATGCCCTCGGGCCCCGGGCTCAGGTCGAACGAGGCCACTGCCCAGCCCGCCGAGGTCAGCTTGCGGCAGATTCCGGCGCCGATCAGGCCTGCGCCCCCGGTGATGATCGCGTGTTTCATGACCGCGCAGATATCGCGGGCAGCTCCGGTGTCCAGCGTGGCATCAGCCTGCCTTGAGGTCCTTCGGGCGCAGATGCGTCTCGATCGCGTCGATCAGGGCGTCGAAGCCGAAAGGTTTGCCCATCAGGGGCACGCCATCGTCGAGGAAGGGCAGCTGGTCGCGCGTGTATCCAGAAACGACCAGCAGCGGAACGCCCATCTCCTGCACGCGGGAGATCAAGGGCTCGGCGCTTTCCCCGCGCAGGTTGGCATCGAGGATCGCAGCGTCGAAGCCGCCGCGCTCGGCCAGCTCCAGCGCCTCGTCCAGTGTATGGCCCATCCCGGCGACGATCGCGCCGCTGTCCTGCACCACCTGCTCGATTTCCAGCGCCACGAGGGGCTCGTCCTCAATGATGAGAATTCGGACGGACATGCTCGACCTCCTTGCCCGCGACCCGGATCCCGGCAGCCTGGCCGTGCATCACCGATCTGTCCATGGGTGCCTGAAGCTGCCAGCGCAGACCTTCGGGCGCATATTCCAGTTCCACGTCGCCGCCGGCGGACACTGCCGCCATGCGTTCTATGACCGTTCGGCCGAAGCCGGTTCGTTGGGGCGCCTCGACGCGCGGCCCACCGGTTTCCGTCCAGCTGATCCGGAAACGCGGCTTATCCTGCGAAGGGGGGACAGTCCAGTCAATATCCACACGCCCCTCCGGCACGCTGAGCGAACCGTACTTCATCGCGTTGGTCGCGAGCTCGTGCAGGGCCATGCCGATCCCTTGCGCTGCAGCGGGGGTCAACAGGATGCGCTCGCCCCTGAGCCGGAAGCGGTCCCGCAGGCTGTGCTCACCCAGATGTTTGAGTTGCGATAGCACGAGGCCCTCGACGGTGACGCCTTGCCAGTTGCCCTCGACGATCAGATCCTGGCTGGCCGATAGCCCCAGCAGACGGTGCCCGAACTGCGCGACGAAATCCTCGGGCGAGCAGTCCCGCGCGGTCTGGCGCGCCATGGAGGTCACCACCGTCAACAGGTTCTTCGAGCGGTGGTTTACTTCGCGCATCAACAGGCGGATCTGTTCTTCGTAGCGCTGCCTTTCCGAGAGATCGTAGAAATGGCAGACCACGCCGGGCCGACCGTCCGGCAGTATGATCCGGTCGATGCGCCAATCGTAGGATTCCAACTCGTCGCTGTCCTGTCGCGTGATCGTCGACTGCGGAGAGTGATAGGGCTGGCCGGTCTCTAGCGTTTGTCGGAACCGCTCGATCACTTCGGTTGCGAAGGGCTCGGTCCAGATCGTGCGCAAAACCTCGGCGTGATCGCGGCCGATCAGCGGATCGACGTTGCGGAAATGATGCTTTGCACCGTCACTGACCTGCGCGACCCGGAAATCGGCGTCCACGACCACGATGCCGAACGGCGAATGCTCCACCAGGTTGCGGAAGGTGTCGTGCGAGGCGGCCAGCGCCGCCGCCGCCGCGCGACGGTCGCTGACGTCCATGCCCGAGGGGATCAACTGTACGACGCGGCCGTTGGCATCCCGTAGCGGAGACAGCTGAAAGTCGATCCAGATCAACCCGCCCGCCATGCGCACCTGCGCATCGTGGCGGACAACCTCTCCCTTGAGCGCGCGGGCTATGTCGGCCTTGAGCTGCCGCTGCGCCTCGGGTGCGTAGCTCCACCAGTGGCAATCCCAGAACTTGCGCCCGATCACGTCCTCGGACGACAGGCCCGCGGCTTCCAGCGGGGCACGGTTCGCTTCGATCAGTACGCCGTCAAGGTCGAGCACGCCGACGAAGGCGAAGAGATTGTCGAGCACGCTTCGCAAGCGTTCCTCGGCGTCCCGCCGCTCGGTCACGTCACGGTTCAGGTTGGACACGCCGACGATATTGCCGGACGCGTCCCGAACAGGCGCCGCGCTGACCGAGATTGTGCGGCGATCCCCGGCACGGGTCCGTCGCATCGCCAGGAAATGCCGCTGCCCGCCGACGACGATATCGTCGATATAGGCCGGGACCGACCGCGGCTCGTCGGGCGGAAACAGGGTCGCGATCGAGTGACCGAGGATCTCGTCGCGGGTATAGCCGTAGAGGTCTTCGGCCGCGCTGTTCCAACTGGTGATCGTGCCCTCGAGGTCGAAACCCACCAGCGCCACCGGCATCGTCGCGACGATATCGGCCAGGTGCCGCGCGTTCATTTCGGCCACGCCGATGTCGATCCGATTGAGCCGTTGCGCGGTTATGTTGCGGTGCAGGACCAGCGCATGCGGGCCCAGGTCGGTCTCGATCCGCGTTACCGTCATCTCGAACCAGCGCCGGGCGGTGCCGGAGTGGCAGGCATACTCGGTCCGGAAGTTGCGGCCCAGTTCCAGCACTTCGCGCAATCCATTTTCGACGGATCGGGCGGTTTCCCTGTCTTCGCCGGTGGTTGCGCTGCAGATTTGAAGGTAGTTGCCGCCCATGAAGCCGTCACTAGGACCGCCGTTCTCCGACGAGAAGGTCCGCCAGGCCGCGTTCACCGCGACGATACGGCCGTCGGTAGCGATGACCGCCGCACTGTCGTTCACGGCTTCGAGCAGAGCCTGCTGATCGAAGGGCAAGGTCATCGCTCGCGCCTTGAGACGGTTGCCCGACTGCCTCCGTGAGCTTCGATACGGACCCACTGAGAAAATTTGCTGGACTTCATCGCACAATGCACTTGATCGGAATTACGGGCACAACAGTTTATGGCCCGTAGGAACATGTTTAGGCAACTGGATAACCGATAAATGACCCTCAAGGACTCGGGGGACCTGCCGAAGGCTCTTGCCGGGCAGTTCGCGCGATCGAATGTGGCGTTGGCATTGTCCGACGGGCAGGGCGATGTTCCGCTTCTCTTGGTAAACGACGCCTTTTGCGGGCTGACGGGATATGCGGCCGAAGATTGCATCGGTCACAACTGCCGTTTCCTTCAGGGCCCGGATACTCCCGAGGAACAGCGTGCCGCGCTGCGGGCCTTCATTGAGGACGAGACGGCCGAGGCCGGCCGCTTCGTGATCCTCAACTACCGCAAGGACGGCAGCCGGTTCCGGAACTTTGTTTTCATGAACCGGCTTCGGGACGGAACTGGTGCGACGCGCTATTTCGTGGCGTCGCAGTTCGACATGACCAATGTCGAACGGCAGGCCCGGCTCGCCGAGAACGATGGGGAGTTGGGACGCCGTCTGACTGACATCGAGGCGATCGGTAGGGACTACGGGATGGCGATGCAGGGCTCGGCCCAGATCCTTGCGGATTCCGCGGCGATGCTGGCGCGGCTGGCGCTATCGGACCGGCTGTCGTAGGACCGGGGTCGGACCGGCCGTTCCGGCGCCGGTCACTTGCGAGAGGGCGCGGGTCAATATGCATGATGGCAAGGGCGAAGCAGGGGCGTTGGGTGTCGTTGGCGTGGGGGCTTCCGCCGGCGGGCTCGAGGCAATCCGCGAGATGCTCGCACCTGCGGATCCTTCGTCCGCACTTGCCTACGTGATCGTCCAGCACCTCGATCCGGATCACGAAAGCCTGCTGGCCGAACTGCTAAGTCGGCATACCGCGCTGGAGGTGCACCAGGTGGCTGGCGGCGAGCAGGTCTCGCCGGGGCATGTCTACATCATTCCGCCGGGTCACGGGCTGTCGATTTCGGGCGGTCAGTTGGTGCTGACCGAGTTCGCCAAACCGCGCGGCCTGCGCCGGCCGATCGACGACTTCTTTGAAAGTCTCGCGGTGGACCGGGGGGCCGATGCCACCTGCGTGATCCTCTCCGGCACCGGAGGGGACGGCAGTTCGGGACTGCGCGCGATCAAGGAACATGGCGGGCTCTGCATCGCGCAGGATCCCGACACCGCCCGATACGATGGCATGCCGTCGGCGGCCAAGGCCACGGGTCTCGTCGATTTCGTCCGCGAGCCCGACCAGATCGTCGACACCATCGTGCAGTTCCACACCCATAAGTCCGCCGTCGAGGCCGACGCCGGGCTTGCGCGCACGGTCGAAGACAGTATCGACGACATCTGCGCCGTGGTCCGCAAGACCGTCGGCCACGACTTTTCGGGCTACAAGCGTTCGACGCTCTCGCGCCGGATCGAGCGGCGTATCCAGGTGCTCAACCTCAACAGCGCCGGGGAGTACCTGCGCCTGATCCGCAGTGAGCCCGAGGAATGCGACAAGCTGTTCCGCGAGCTTTTGATCAACGTGACCCGGTTCTTCCGCGACGGCGCGCTGTTCGACGCATTGCGCGCCCGCGCCATCGAGCCGCTGGTCCGCGATGCGGGCGAGGGCGACATCCGCGTCTGGGTGCCCGGCTGCTCGAGCGGCGAGGAAGCCTACACCATCGCCATGCTCTTCGCCGAGGAGGTCCGCAAGCAGCGCAAGTCGATCATGATCCAGATCTTCGCTACGGATATCGACGAGCAGATGCTGAACATCGCCCGGCAGGGGGCCTATCCGCGTTCAGCGCTGGCCGACATCCCCGAAGCGATGCAGGACCGCTACACTATCGCCCGGGATGGGCAGTTCCAGTTCACCGCCCGGATCCGCGACATGGTGCGTTTCTCGCTTCACAGCGTGGTGCGCGATCCGCCGTTCTCGAACCTCGACCTGGTTAGCTGCCGCAACCTGCTGATCTATTTCGGGGACACGCTTCAGGCCGGGGCGATCCCTGTTTTCCACTACGCCCTGAGGCGAGACGGAATGTTGTTCCTGGGGCCGTCCGAAACGGTGGGCCGGTTCGAGAACCTCTTCGAGATCGCCGACCAGAAAGCACGGCTTTACCGCCGCATCGGCCGTAGGACGGACTATCCGGCGCATCTTCGAAGCCAGTCGCAGCGCGGGACGGCGGTGCGCGCGCCCAATTCTGCGCCGGATCTGCCGACCCGTGTGGAATGGAACCGTTCGGACGTCTCTGACCACGTGCTGCGCCACTACGCGCCGCCGACGCTTCAGGTGCTGCCCTCAGGCGAGATCCAGGCGTTTACCGGGCGGCTCGGGCGCTATCTCGACCTGGCGCCGACCGGCAACGAGGGGCAGTCGGTCCAGGCGCTGGCTCGGCCCGGCCTGCGCGAGGCGCTCTCCGCCGTCCTGCGCGAGACCTTCGAGACCCGGAAACGTTCGGTTGTTCGGGATCTGGCGGTGCAATCGGAGTACGGGCGGCAGAAGTTCGACCTGATTGCCGATCCGCTTGCGGACGGCTCGGTACTGATGGTGTTTCGCGACCGCGATCGGTTCGAGCCGATCGAGGACGACGACCTCGACGAAATCCAGCCCTCGGACAGCCATGTGCAAAGCCTCGAGGAAGAGCTGCGCTCGACCCGCTCGCGGCTACACACCACGGTCGAGGAACTCGAGACCGCGAACGAGGAGCTGAAAAGCTCGAACGAAGAAATGATGTCGATGAACGAGGAGCTCCAGTCCACCAACGAGGAGCTGGCCACGGTCAACGATGAGCTGAAGACCAAGGTCGACGAGTTGTCGGTCGCTAACGCGGACCTGATGAACTTCTTCGCCTCGACGGCGCTGCCGCTGGTGGTGCTGGACCAGGGCATGCGGGTTCGCAATTTCACCGAGGCGATCCTCGCAATCTACCCCTTCCGCTCAAGCGACCGAGGCCGCCCGCTTTCGGATGTAACGCCGGCACTTGAGCATGGCGACGCGATCCTGGCGGTGGTCACCGAGGTCATCGACACCGGCGAAGCGCGGACGCTCCAGGTAAGTGATCGTGACGGCGCCCGAACCTGGAAGCTGCTGGTGACGCCCTACCGGACCCGCGAGGGGCGGGTCGAGGGCGCCACACTGGTGTTCACCGACATCACCGACGCGCTACGCCTGCACAGCGCTCTCGAAGCCGAAAGCCAGCGGCTGCGATTGGCGCTGGAGGTCACCCGTCTGGGCGTTTGGGAATTCGATCCCCGCTCTGGCCGCTTTCTGATCGACGAAACCTCCGCGACACACCTCGGGCGGGGCACCAGCGGCGAGGTATCGGCGCAACGTCTGGTTAACCGCTTCCCGGCTGGCGAGCAGCCGAAGGCCCGGCAAGCCATCGAGAAGGCCGGCGCGCGCGGCGAAATCGACGTCAACCTTCGGCTGGAGCTCGACGACGGCGCTTCGCGTATCCTGCATCTCGTCGGGCGCCGGGTCATGGACCGTCCCGACGCCGCGCTCTTGGGCGTGATGTTCGATGTCACCTCGGAGGTCGAGGCCGCGCGCCTGCGCGACCTGATGCTGCGCGAGATGGACCATCGGGTGAAGAACAACCTCGCGATCATCATGGGCATCCTGCGCGGCGTGGGGCGTACTTCGGGCAGCGTGTCCGAAGTCGTGCAGGGCGTGCAGAGCCGGGTCGACGCGCTGGCGCGCTCGCATGACATGACACAGGGCAATCCCACCGATCGGAGGATCTCGCTGAGAGATGCTATCGGAGCGGCGCTGCGACCCTACGAGGGGCACGCGCGGATGACGATCGACGGACCCGAAGTCAGCGTCACATCCAAGGAGCTTACGCCGCTGTCTCTGCTTTTGCACGAATGGGCGACCAATGCCGGGAAGTATGGCGTGCTCGGTCCGCTCGAAGGGGAGCTTGCGATCGGTTGGTCGGTTGAGGACGACGGCAAGGTGCTGCTGGACTGGTCGGAGCATTACGCCACCCCGCAGACGACCGAGCAGGGCACCCCGGGCTTCGGCTCGACGCTGGCCAAGATGTCCGCGATCCAGCTCGAAGGGACGGTGGAAACCGAGGTCACCGACGCGCAGAGGGTCAGCCGGTTGAGTTTCACGCCCCAGGCGCCTCAGGCCGGCTGATACCGGAAGCTCAACCCTCTGGCGCCGTCAGGCAGACGCGGGTTTCCCAGTCTCTGCATTTCTCAACCAGATGCTCGGGCAGGAAATCCGTGAAGATCGCATCGACGTCTCTCAGCGAGGCGATCCGCACCGGGGCCGAGCGGGTCAGCTTGGACTGGTCTGTCACCAGGAACACCTGCCGCGAGCGCTGGATGATGACGCGGCTGACGCGCACCTCCTGGATGTCGAAGTCCATCAGGTCTCCGTCCGGATCCAGCGCCGAGGTGCCGATGATCGCCCGGTCCACCTTGAACTGCTCGATCGCCTGCGTGGTCAGATCGCCCACCAGACCCCCGTCGCTGTGGCGCAGCACGCCGCCGGCGACGATGATCTGACAACTCGGGTTGGCCGCCAGGATATTCGCCACCTTCATGTTGTTGGTCACGACCGTCAGGTTGGAATGGCCCAGCAGTTCCACCGCCACCGCCTCGGTCGACGTGCCGATGTTCAGCAGTACCGAGGAATTGTCCGGGATTTCCGCCGCGCACATGCGCGCAATGGCGGCCTTCGCTTCCTTGTTGATGGCGCGCCGTTCGGCATAGCCGATGTTCGCCGCACCCGGAGGCACCACCGCGCCGCCGTGGACCCGGTCGAGCATACCGTCATCAGCCAGTTCGGACAGGTCCCGGCGAATGGTCTGAAGCGTCACGCCGAAACGGCTCGCCAGATCCTCGACCGAGACACGGCCGGCTTCCTGCGCCAGTTCCAGGATCTGCGATTTCCGAAAGCTCAGCGCCATTCCAGTGTTCCGTCGCGTACCGTTCCTGTTCGTAAATGCGCGAAATCTTCGGTTTTCGGCATTCTGGTTTGCGGAATGGTGGCATGAACTGGAAAAATATGTCAATTGAAACCCAGATAATGAAGGGCATCGTCCCGGATAAGTGCCATTCTCAGTTGGTCACGTACTGAAAATTTCCGTGCTTTCATGACGTTGCGTGAAAGCGAACGAAAACGAACACGAGGCCTTTGACAATGTGTCCGATTCTGATGTTCTCTTTCGGCAGGGAGGAACAGCAATGAGCGTGCAGACGCCGACCATCCACGACATCTTCGTCGTGGGCGGTGGTATCAATGGAGTCGCCATCGCGCGGGATGCGGCGGGCCGGGGCCTGTCGGTCTATCTCGCGGAAATGGGCGATCTTGCGCAGGCGACCTCGTCCGCCTCGACCAAGCTGTTCCACGGTGGCTTGCGCTATCTCGAGTATTTCGAGTTCAAGCTGGTTCGCGAAAGTCTGGTGGAGCGCGAGACCCTGCTTCGCGCCATGCCGCATATCTCGTGGCCTATGCGTTTCGTTCTGCCGTACCACGAAGATATGCGTTTCGACGCGGATACGCCGACCTCCAAGTTGCTGACCCGCGTGATGCCCTGGATGAAGGGCCGCCGTCCGGCCTGGCTGATACGCCTGGGTCTTTTCATGTACGACAGCCTTGGCGGGCGGAAGGTGTTGCCAGCAACTCGTGCGGTGGATCTGAAGACCGATCCTGCAGGCAAGCCGCTGAACCCGAAGTTCGAACGGGCCTTCGAGTACTCCGACTGCTGGGTCGAGGACAGCCGTCTCGTCGTGCTGACCGCCCGCGACGCCGAAGCGCGCGGCGCGACCATCGACGTGCGCACCAAGCTGGTATCCGCCGAGCGGGGCAAGGATCACTGGACCCTGACCGTCGAGGACGTTGATACCGGCGCGACCCGTACCGTGCAGGCACGCATCCTGGTCAACGCCGCTGGACCGTGGGTCGAAGAGGTGGTGCGCCAGCGCGTTCGGCTCAACACATCCGAGCGGATCCGCCTGGTACGCGGCAGCCATATCGTGACGCGCAAACTGTTCGACCACGATCGCTGCTATTTCTTCCAGGGCACTGACGGGCGGATCATCTTCGCGATCCCCTACGAGACCGACTTCACGCTGATCGGTACCACGGACCAGGAGCACACGGATGATCCACTGACCGCCCACGCGACCGAGGCCGAGCAGGATTACCTCTGCCGTTTCGCGTCGGAGTACTTCGCGGAACCGGTCACGCGCGAGGACATCGTGTGGACCTATTCCGGCGTGCGCCCGCTCTACGACGACGGCGCGACTTCGGCGACGGCGGCGACCCGCGATTTCGTACTGTCGCTGGACGAGAGCGCCGCGCCGGTGCTGTCCGTCTTCGGTGGCAAGATCACCACGCACCGGAGGCTGGCCGAGGATGCTATGAAGAAGATCTCCGGTCATACGCCGGGCGCTGGCAAGCCTTGGACCGCGGGCGTTCCGCTTCCGGGCGGGGATTTTCCCGTCGATGGCCGCGACGATCTGGTTTCCGGCCTGCGCACCGACTTCCCGTTCCTGACCGACCGCCACGCGCTGCGGCTGGTGAAAGCCTACGGGACTGAGGCGCGGCAGATCCTCGCTGGGGCGAGTTCGATGGAAGACCTGGGCCGCGACTTCGGCGCAACGCTGACCGAGCGCGAGGTCGCCTGGCTGATGGACAAGGAATACGCCCGCAGCGCGCAGGACGTGGTCTGGCGCCGCTCGAAACTCGGCCTGAGGCTCCAGCCGCCGGAGATCGAGGCGCTCGACGACTGGATGGCGGCACGAAGGGCGGCCGAGGTCTCGGCGGCGGAATAGAAGCAAGACAAGACGACAAGAATAACAATAACAATACTATAGGGAGGGGAGCGTAGATGACGCTGGAACTCAAGGGTGTCAGCAAGGTGTCGGGGGGTGAAACTCACATCCACCCCACCGACCTGACACTCGAAGCCGGTACGATGAACGTGCTGCTCGGGCCGACGCTGGCCGGAAAGACCTCGCTGATGCGGCTGATGGCTGGGCTCGACGTTCCCGCCACGGGCTCGATTCATTGGCGCGGTGAGGACGTCACCGGCATGCGTGTCCAGGACCGCAAGGTCGCGATGGTCTACCAGCAGTTCATCAACTACCCCTCGATGACGGTCTACGACAACATCGCCTCGCCGATGCGCCTGATGGGCCGCGACCGGTCCGAGATTGACTCCGCCGTGCGCAAGACCGCCGACCTGCTGAAGCTGACGCCGATGCTGGACCGCAAGCCTTTGGAGCTTTCCGGCGGTCAGCAGCAACGCTGCGCACTGGCCCGCGCGCTGGTCAAGGACGCGGGGCTTGTGTTGCTGGACGAGCCGCTTGCGAACCTCGACTACAAGCTGCGCGAGGAACTGCGCGCCGAGATCCCGAAGATCTTCGAGGAATCCGGCTCGATCTTCGTCTACGCCACCACCGAGCCCGAGGAAGCGCTGCTTCTGGGCGGGAACACCGCGACGCTCTGGGAAGGGCGGGTGACCCAGTTCGGCCCGACGCCACAGGTCTACCGCCAACCGGCGGACGCGACGACCGCGCGGGTGTTCTCGGACCCGCCGATGAACTTCCTCGCGATCTCGAAGGCCGGGCACAAACTGATGTTCGGCGACGGTCAGGCGGCCGACGCGACCGGCAAACTGGCCGAGCTTTCAGACGGTCGCTACCTCGCGGGGTTCCGACCCAACCACCTGGCGCTCAATCACCACAGTGGCAATGCGATGAAATTCGGCTGCACACTCGAAGTGACTGAAATCACCGGCTCCGAGACCTTCGTGCACCTTGATCATCATGGGGAACGCTGGGTCGGGCTGGTCGGCGGCGTGCAACACCTGACGCTGGGCGCGCCGATCGACGTGTACCTGGATCCGGCGCATGTCTACATCTTTGCCGAGGACGGCGCGCTGGTCGCCCCCGCGGCCTATGCGCTGGCGGCGTGAGGGGGAACCGATGGCACAGATCACGCTGAAGAACCTGGCGCATTCCTACCTGACCTCGCCCAAAAGCGATGCGGACTTTGCGCTGAAGGAATTGAACCACGTCTGGAAGGACGGTGAGGCCTATGCGCTGCTGGGTCCCTCGGGTTGCGGCAAGTCCACGCTGCTCAACATCATCTCGGGCCTGCTGGTGCCGAGCCAGGGCCGGATCCTCTTCGGTGACGATGACGTGACCGAGAAGACTACCGCCGACCGTAACATTGCGCAGGTGTTTCAGTTCCCGGTCGTCTACGACACGATGACCGTGCGAGACAACCTGGCTTTCCCGCTACGCAACCGCGGCGCGGACGCGGCCTATGTCACCCGGCGCGTCGACGAGATCGCGAAGATGATCGGCATGGAGGCCGAACTCGACCGCAAGGCGCGCGGACTGACCGCCGACGCCAAGCAGAAGATCAGCCTCGGCCGCGGCATGGTCCGCGAGGACGTGAACGCGATCCTCTTCGACGAGCCGCTGACCGTGATCGACCCGCACATGAAGTGGGAGCTTCGCACCCAGCTGAAAGAGCTGCACAACCGCTTCGGTCACACGATGATCTACGTGACCCACGACCAGACCGAGGCGCTGACCTTCGCCGACAAGGTCGTGGTGATGTACGACGGCCGCGTGGTCCAGATGGGCACGCCCGAAGAGCTGTTCGAGACGCCCGCGCACACGTTCGTCGGCTATTTCATCGGCTCGCCCGGCATGAACCTGCTCGATGCGAAGGTCGACGGCGGTTCGGCCTACGTCGACGGCACGCAGATCCCGCTGGGCGCCGCCTACGGCAATCCGCAGGGCAAGGTACAGATCGGTATCCGCCCCGAGTTCGTGACTCTGACCAGCGACGAGGGCGTGCCCGTCAAGGTGCGCCGGGTCGAGGATGTGGGCCGTCACCGCATCATCCGTGCCGATTTCTTCGGCACCGAGATCAACGCCATCGCGCACGAGGGCATGCCGGTTTCGCCCGACATGAACCGCGTTGTCTTCGAGCCGACGAAGGTGAACGTCTACGCCGACGACTGGCGTGTCGCGCCCATCGCGCAGGGGAGGGCCGCCTGATGGAGAAGACCCGCAACGAAAAGGCCTGGTTCCTGGTCCTGCCAGTGCTGATCCTTGTCGCGTTCTCGGCAGTGATACCGCTGATGACCGTGGTCAACTACTCGGTGCAGGATACGTTCGGGAACAACCAGTTCTTCTGGGCCGGGCTCGAATGGTTCAAGGAGACGCTGGAATCCGAGCGTATCCGCAATGCGCTGGGGCGTCAGATATTCTTCACCGGCATCATCCTCGCCATCGAAGTACCTCTGGGCATCCTCGTGGCGCTCTCGATGCCCAAGCGTGGCGTCTGGGCTTCGGTCTGCCTGGTGCTGATGGCGCTGCCGTTGCTGATCCCGTGGAACGTGGTCGGCACCATCTGGCAGATCTTCGGCCGCGTCGACATCGGCCTGCTGGGCCACACGCTGGCCGGGATGGGGATCGACTACAACTACACCCAGAACGCGGTCGATGCGTGGGTCACCATCATCGTCATGGACGTCTGGCACTGGACATCGCTCGTGGCGCTGCTGGCCTATGCCGGCCTGCAATCCATCCCCGAGGCCTATTACCAGGCCGCCAAGATCGACCAGGCGAGCCGCTGGAAGGTGTTCCGGTATATCGAGCTGCCCAAGATGTCTGGCGTGCTGACCATCGCGATCCTTCTGAGGTTCATGGACAGCTTCAAGATCTACACCGAGCCCTTCGTCGTCACCGGTGGCGGCCCCGGCAACTCGACGACGCTGCTCTCCATCGACCTCGTGAAGATGGCGCTCGGCCAGTTCGACCTCGGCCCCGCGGCAGCGTTCTCGATCATCTACTTCCTGATCATCCTGCTGGTTTCCTGGGTGTTCTTCACCGTGATGACCAACCTCGACAAGAAGGAGGGCAAGTGATGCCGACCGACACGGCCCTCGACCAGCCCCGCAGCCGGTCCATGAGCCTGCCTCGGATCAACGGGCGCGCGGTGGTGATGGTGCTCTACCTCGCCTTCCTGCTGATCCCGATCTACTGGCTCGTGAACATGAGCCTGAAGTCCAACGCCGAGATTCTCGGCAGCTTCTCGCTCTGGCCGCGGAACCTGACGTTCGAGAACTACATCACGATCTTCACCGATCCGGCGTGGTACTGGGGCTATATCAACTCGATCATCTACGTGACGATGAACACAGTGATCTCGATCACCGTGGCACTGCCAGCGGCCTACGCCTTCTCGCGCTATACGTTCATGGGCGACAAGCACCTGTTCTTCTGGCTGCTGACCAACCGCATGGCGCCGCCGGCGGTCTTCGCGCTGCCGTTCTTCCAGCTTTACAGCTCGGTGGGCCTGTTCGACACGCACATCGCCGTGGCGCTGGCGCATACGCTCTTCAACGTGCCGCTGGCGGTGTGGATCCTCGAAGGGTTCATGCGCGGCGTGCCGAAAGAGATTGACGAGACCGCCTATATCGACGGCTACGGGTTCGGGCGCTTCTTCGTGAAGATCTTCATGCCGCTGATCGCAAGCGGGATCGGCGTAACCGCCTTCTTCTGCTTCATGTTCAGCTGGGTGGAGCTGCTGCTCTCGCGCACCTTGACCAGCGTGGACGCCAAGCCGATCGCAGCGACGATGACCCGCACGGTGTCCGCCTCCGGCCTCGACTGGGGCGTGCTGGCGGCGGCCGGGGTGCTGACCATCGTGCCAGGCGCGCTGGTGATCTACTTTGTCCGCAACTACATCGCCAAGGGCTTCGCCCTGGGCCGCGTGTAAGGGGGAACCGCTATGGCATGGATGGCATGGACATGGCCCACGGCGATCTTCTTCGTCGTCATCGCAGTGCTTCTGGTGATCTTCAGCGTGCTCGCGATCCGCTTCCCCGAGACGCCGCGCGTGGGCGTCCTGCGGATCGAGACGACCCGCGGCGATCGCCTTTTCATCACGCTGCTCGGCTCGGCCTTCATCAACCTCGGCTGGCTCGGGCTGGTGGATGCGCCGCAGTGGGGCGCGCTGATCGTCTGCCTGGTCTACGCAGCGGCCGTGTTCCGCTTCGTCTGACCGCACCGGGATCCGCGTCCGGTCCCCGGGCGCGGCCGTTTGCTACCAAGTTCAATACCAAGGGAGGAAAAACATGAACTTGTCCTTGAAATCGACCACGGCCATGGGCCTGGCGCTGAGCCTTCTGGGCGCGCCTGCCTTTGCCGGCATGGAAGAGGCGATGGAGTTTCTCGACAACGAGATCGCCGGCGTCTCGGTCCTCGACCGCGCTGCCCAGGAAGCCGAGATGCAGTGGTTCGTCGACGCCGCCCAGCCCTTCGCTGGCATGGAGATCAGCGTCGTCTCGGAAACCATCACGACCCACGAATACGAGGCGCAGGTCCTGGCGCCCGCGTTCAGCGCCATCACCGGCATCCAGGTCACCCATGACCTGATCGGCGAGGGTGACGTGGTCGAGAAACTGCAGACGCAGATGCAGTCGGGCGAGAACGTCTATGACGCCTACGTCAACGACTCGGACCTGATCGGCACGCACTGGCGCTACCAGCAGGTGCGCAACCTGACCGACTGGATGGCGGGCGAGGGCGCCGACGTGACCAGCCCGACGCTGGACATCGACGACTTCATCGGCACCCAGTTCACCACCGGTCCGGACGGCAAGCTCTACCAACTGCCCGACCAGCAGTTCGCGAACCTCTACTGGTTCCGCTACGACTGGTTCAACGACCCCAAAAACCAGGAGGACTTCAAGGCCGAGTACGGCTACGACCTCGGCGTTCCGGTGAACTGGTCCGCCTACGAGGACATCGCAGAGTTCTTCACCGGCCGCGACCTGAGCCATCTGGGCGTCGATGGTGACGTCTACGGCAACATGGACTACGGCAAGAAGGACCCGAGTCTCGGCTGGCGCTACACCGACGCTTGGATGTCGATGGCCGGCATGGGCGACAAGGGCGAGCCGAACGGTCTGCCGGTCGACGAGTGGGGCATCCGCGTCAACGAGAACTCGCAGCCCGTCGGTTCGTGCGTGGCGCGGGGCGGGGCGACCAACAGCCCGGCGGCGGTCTATGCCGTCACCAAGGCCATCGAATGGCTCGAGAAGTACTCCCCCCCGACCGCTGCGGGTATGACCTTCTCCGAAGCCGGCCCGGTGCCCGCACAGGGCCAGATCGCTCAGCAGATGTTCTGGTACACCGCCTTCACCGCCGACATGGTGGGTGACGGCGCGGCTGCCGTTCTCAACGAGGACGGCACGCCCAAGTGGCGCATGGCTCCGAGCCCGCACGGCGTCTACTGGGAAGAGGGCATGAAGGTTGGCTACCAGGACGCCGGTTCCTGGACGCTGATGGAATCGACCCCGGTCGACCGCGCCAAGGCCGCCTGGCTTTATGCGCAGTTCGTGACCTCGAAGACCGTGGATCTGAAGAAGTCCGACGTCGGCCTGACCTTCATCCGCGAATCGACGATCAACTCGGACCACTTCTCCGAGCGTGCCGAGAAACTGGGCGGTCTGGTCGAGTTCTACCGTTCGCCCGCCCGCGTCCAGTGGTCGCCGACCGGCACCAACGTTCCCGACTACCCGAAGCTCGCGCAGCTCTGGTGGCAGAACATCGGTGACGCGATGTCCGGCGCCAAGACCCCGCAGGAGGCCCTCGACGCGCTTTGCGCCGACCAGGAGCGGGTTCTGGAGCGCCTAGAGCGTGCCGGCATCCAAGGCGACATTGGCCCGGTCATGAACGAGGAAATGGACGCCGAGCACTGGCTCAGCCAGCCGGGTGCACCGAAGGCCAAGCTCGAGAACGAGGACGAAGAGCCCAAGACAGTGTCCTATGACGAGCTGATCGCCTCCTGGCAGTAAGCCTGGATCTGATCGCGTGAAAACCGCCGGGGCCTTCGGGCCCCGGCTCGCGTTTGCGGGGAAAGACTCGCGGCGTGAAACAAGGGGCAGGGCGGCGCGTTGTGTCTTCCATGACGGAAGAGACAGGAGCGAGCGCATGATGGACTGGATGTCCGCCAACAGCGATCTGGTCAACATCGTGCTGAACGCGTTGATGACCCTGGTCTGGTTGATCTACCTGCACCTGCTGCTGACTGGCGCAAGGCGTCAACGGCGCACCAACATTCATATAAATCGCTCTGCCGGCAACGGCGACGAGGCGGAGTGCGTCATCACCAACATGGGCGCCGAGCCGATCTACCTGATCGACATCATCGCCGACCTGAGCATAGACGGCGGGACCCATTCCACGGTGGTCACGGACCGCGACGAGCTGGGCGAAGACGATCTTTCGGACATGCTGGAGAAATCGAACCAGGTGCCGCTCAACAGCGGCGAGCACCGCGCCGTCGGAAATTTCCGCAATCTCGTCTGGCGGGCGATCAATCATCTCGACCTGAACGACTGTCAGGACGAAATCGACACGCTCAAACTGACGGTGGTGGTCGCCGGGCACGAAAATCAGATCGCCGCGGCCGAGAAGGAGTACTACGTCGTCACCCACAAGGACGGGCGGCACAAGTTCATTGCCCAGAGCATGCTGACGACCCAACTGCGCAGCATGCGCAAGCGGCGGCATATCCAGAAGCGGATGGAGGCGAACCTGCGCCTCGAAAGCGAGCAGGCTCAGGAGCGGGAGGACGAACGCCGGGCGGCGTGAGGGAAGAATCCCAACAGGCTAGCCCTTGCGCCCCTTCTTGTACCCCTGTCGCGCCGCGGCCCCCGCGCCCACACCGCGGAAGAAAGCCTGCACAAGGTCCGGCTGTGGTGGCGGGGTCTCTTGCGTTGGGGGTGCCTCCTCACCGGCCAACGCCAGCAGGATCAACCCGACGCCGGAATAGCTGAGCCCGATCGCCAGCGCAGCCACGAGGTGGCCAGCTACGGCGGCCAAAGCGATCCAGGCGGCGGCGGTCATGATCCCGAGGCCAACCGCCAGCATCAGCCCGCCGGCAATGCCCAGCAGCCCGCGCCGCAGCAAGCGTTTGCCGAGGCCCACCGCGCTGCTCAGCGCCGGCCCGTCATCAATCCGACCAGGAAACCCAGCCCGGCGGCAACCCCGACGGCCGTCGCGGGATGCTCGCGCACCGTCGTCTCGGCGTCCGCATAGGCGCGCATCGCCTGCGCTTGCGCCTCGGTCAGCTTGGCCTCACCCTTGGCGGCCAGATGCTCGCCTTGCGCCTTGCCGTAGTCCTTCAGGGTCTCGGTCAGGGTCGCGATGTCGTTTTTCAGTGCGCTGATCTGCGCCTGAAGGTCGTCGAGGGTCGGTTCGCTGTTGCTGCTGGTGGCGCGCGCCATGTCTGGTCTCCGTTGCACACAATATTTTTCTGTTAACGCCTCTGCGGGCGAAAAGTTCCCGGGTTTATTTATACGCCGATTTCATGCCTTCGGGAACAAATAACCGAGGGCGGCGTTTTCTGTTCATGTCGGCGGTCAGTCGTCGCTAGAAATGATAGGAGATCGACAATGCTTGGTTGGGCACTCGCCTTCCTGGTGATCGCTCTGATCGCCGGTGTGTTCGGATTTGGCGGTATCGCCAGCGCATCCGCCGGGATCGCGCAAATCCTGTTCTTCGTGTTCATACTGCTGTTCGTCATCGCGCTCGTCGCCCGTGCCGTACGTGGCCGCCCGCCGATGTGACGGATCAACGGATACCCCCAACGGAAGAAGGCGGCCCCACCGGCCGCCTTTTTTCGTGATTACCCCGTGAGGAACCGTCCGCGAAGCCGAGCGGTTTAGACGTATACCCTGACCGAAAGGAGCAAGACATGACCACTCCGCTGCAGATCACCCCGTCTTCGACCGATCCTGCAACCGGCCCCAAGAACTTCGACACTCTGGCCGAGGCTCTGTCGAGCGTGCTCGGGGACACGTACCGGTTGATGATCAAGACCCACAGCTATCACTGGAACGTCGAGGGGCCGCTGTTCCATGCGATCCACACGATGACGGAAGAGCAATATGGCGATCTCTTCGCCGCAACGGACGAACTGGCCGAGCGCATTCGTGCTCTGGGTCACCTGGCGCCGGGCAGCATCTCGGACATCGTCGGCGGTTCGGTGGTCGGCGAGACGGTCGAAGCGCCCACTGCCGGTGAAATGGTGCGGGACCTTGCCAGCGATCACGAACGTGTCGCGCAACGCCTGCACGCGCTGATCCGGCTGTCCGAGGCGCAGAACGACCCGGTCACCGCCGACATGGCGACTGCGCGCTCCGCCTTTCACGAGAAAGCCGCCTGGATGCTGCGCGCAACTGCTGCCGAGTAAGCTGCTGCTGCGAGTACGACTTACTGAAAACGGGATCGCGTCCGGCTGGACGCGATCCCCTTTGGCATTCGTACCCTTGCTGCGGCGTCGAGGGGCTCCGCCGCCAAAGCCCTCCGTGTTAATATGCCGGAAAACAGATGTTTCCGGAGGGGGAGGCATGAGATACCTGCTGAAGGCCGCCTGCATCGTGGCGATGCCCGCTACAACGAACGCACAAACCACCGAGCCGGACCTCGAGATGGGCGCCCGGCTTGTCGATGCGCGTTGCGCGTTCTGCCACACCGAGAAGTCTCTGCCGGAACTCGTCGAACGCTGTTCGAGCGTGCACGGCGAGGACTACCTCGACACTTTCCTCACCGATCACCATGCCCCGGACGAAGCGGCGCGTGCGGATATCATCGCCTATCTCACCTGCGAGGCGCCGGAGTAGCCTCGGGAAGTCGGACGCGCATACGTAAACGCCCCCGCAGATATCTGCGGGGGCGCTGTTCGCCGAGACGACACGGGGTCGCCGTCAGGCCTGGAGGGTCTCGGTGCTCGAGAAGAACATCGCCTGGCTGACCGCAGACTGTACCTGTGCCTCGGAGTAGGGCTTGGTGATGACGAAGGCCGGCTCGGGCCGGTCGCCGGTCAGCAGCCGCTCGGGGTAGGCGGTGATGAAGATCACCGGGATATCGCCGGCAGATGTCAGGATCTCGTTCACCGCGTCGATGCCCGACGAGCCGTCGGCCAACTGGATGTCCGAAAGGATCAGGTCGGGCCGCTCGCGCGACACCTGCTCGACGGCGCTCTTGTGGGTGCGGGCGACACCGGTGACCGAATGGCCCATCTCGGTGACGATGCTCTGCAGATCGAGCGCAATGATCGGTTCGTCCTCGATGACCAGGATGCGGCCGCGCATGGATTCTTCCATCTCGCGGTGCGCGACCGAGATCAGATGCTCGACCTCGCTTTCCGAGATTTCCATGATCGAAGCGATCTCGGGCTTCGTGAACTCCTCGACGGTGGACAGCAGCAGCGCCTCGCGAGTGTCGGGGGTCAGCTGCGCGATCCGGCGCTGCGCGCGCTCCATGATACCGGTCTCGGATTCCTCGACCGGGGCACCGGCGCTTTTCCAGATCATGTGGAATGCGCGGAACAATGCAACTTTCGGCGCCAGTTCGCGTTGTATGATCGACGGGTCCTCGAGAATGGCTTCCAGCGTGGCCGCGGCGTAGTTGTCACCGGAGCTCTGACTGCCTGTCAGGGCGCGTGCATAGCGCCGCAGATAAGGTAGCAGCTGCCCCACGGTTTCGGAGAAAACGGCACCTTGTGCGTCGTCGGACATGAATATGACCCTTTTTGCATTTTTTCGGGAACCTAACGCAGGGAGTATGCGTTCGGTTCCCGACAAGAGCAGATTTTTGTGACTCGACAGGATCGCAGATGGGAAATGAAGAAGAAAAGTCTGGCCTGGAACGGCAGATAGAGGAAAACCTGCGCCGGGTTTACCAGCAAAGCATGGAAGAGGACGTCCCTGACCGTTTCAAGGACCTTCTGTCCAAGCTGAAAGCTCAGGAAAACCAGTTTTCCAAGGAAAGCAGCTCTCAATGACCACGGCAAAAGCCAAGGACATCCTCGACCCTCGTGAAGAGTTGGTCGAGCACCTTCCCGCTATGCGCGCTTTCGCGCTGAGCCTGACCCGGAACCGGGCGGCGGCGGACGACCTTGTTCAGGATGCCGTGGTCAAGGCCTGGCAGAATATCGAGAAGTTCGAGCCGGGGACAAACCTGCGGGCGTGGCTCTTCACGATCCTGCGCAACCTTTTCTATTCGGCGCGGCGCAAGTCCAAGCGCGAGGTGCAGGACAGTGACGGCGCGATGGTCGCAACGCTTTCCGAGAAACCCGAACATGATGGCCGCCTGGCCCTCGCGGACTTCGAGCGCGCCTTCGCCCAGCTCACCGACGAGCAGCGAGAGGCACTGGTGCTGGTCGGCGCCTCGGGCTTCTCATACGAGGAGGCGGCCGAGATGTGCGGCTGCGCGATGGGTACCATCAAGAGCCGGGTGAACCGGGGCCGTGCGCGGCTGGTCGAGATCCTTCAGCTCAGCGACGACGAAGCGCTCGAGATGACGGACAAGACAACGATGGCCGTGGTGACCTCACGCATCATGCCGAACAAGGAACAGGTTTGAGAAAACAGCTGCGAGAGGTCACAAGCGGCCTCGCGTTCCGGATTGCAGTTCTACTGGCCCTGGCGCTTCTGCCCGTCGGGGCCATTGCCGTTTATCAGACCCTGCAAGTCGTCGCGCGCGCCAACGCGCAGGCCGAGGACGCGCTGCTGGCGGTTGCATCCGACGCCGCCGCACGCGAGGCAGGACTGATCCGCACCGCAATCGGTGCCGGGCAAGCCATCGGCGCCATGTCTCTTGCGCTGCGGGACGATGCCGAGGCGTGTCATGAACTGCTTGGCGACTTCGTCCGCATTTCCGGCAGCTACTCCTTCGCCGCATATGTCAGCCCTGACGGAATGCTGTGTTCTTCCGGCGGCCACCTGCGGGATGTCAGCGGCGCCCGCATCCACCAGCTGATGCTGGAAGCGAACGGTCCGCAAGTCGAGCTGGTCAGCGGCGATATGCTCGCCGGCGTTCCGTCGGTGGTGGTCCTCGTTCCGATGCGCGCTGACAGCGGTGAGTTCGATGGCTACGTTTCCGTGGCCCTACCGCAGACCCGCCTGTTCAGCCGGCTCGACGAAGTCTCGAGCGAGCGGCCCGTGGACGTTGTGACCTTCAACGATGCGGGAAACGTGTTGTCATCCGAAGCCGGGCTCGACCAGGTCGATCAGCGGCTTCCGGCGGGGTTCGAGCTGGCCGATTTTATCGGCGAGCCCGCCGTGGCCTTCACTGACAGGACCCGCGGCGGGCAAAGCCGGGTATTCGCGGTCGTGCCGCTGATAACCAACACAGTCTATTCGATCTCCAGCTGGGACGACGACGCGCTTGCCTACGCGCCCAGCTTGCGGAACCTTATCATGCCGGTGCTGTTCCCGGCGCTGATGTGGCTGGCCAGCCTGGCGGTCGCGTTCATGGCCGTCCGGCGCATGGTGATCCGGCCGACACGGAACCTGCGGGCGCGGATGCTGCTCTTCATGCGCTCGCGTCAGGTCAGCCCCCCGAAGTTCGACCGGCTTGTGTCGTCCGAAATGCGCGACATCGACCAGACCTGGAGCCGAATGGCCGAGAGCGTGATCCGCGACGAGGCCGAACTCGAGGACATGCTGCACGACAAGACGGTGCTGCTGAAAGAGGTTCACCACCGGGTGAAGAACAACCTCCAGCTTATCGCCTCGATCCTCAACATGCGTATTCGACGAACCAAGTCGCGTGACGCGCGCGGAGTGCTGCAGGACGTACAGCACCGCGTGATGAGCATGGCGACCGTGCACCGCCATCTCTACGAGACCTCCGACGAGGGGCGCGTGCGAATGGACGAGCTTATGCCGACCATCGTCGATCATGTGACCGGCGCGGTTTTGGACCCGGCGCTGGACATCGAATTGACCCAGGATTACCGGCCGCTGGTGCTCTATCCCGACCAGGCGGTTCCACTGACTCTCGCTGCAACCGAAACCATCACCAACGCGTTGAAATACATCGGGAGGCCGGACGACGGCGCCCCCTGGATATCCATCAGGCTCTTCCGCGAGGACGAGACGACCGCCGTGCTGGAAGTTGGCAACTCGCTGGGGACGGACCTCGGCGGCAAGGAGCCAGCGGCCGGAAGCGGCATGGGAGAGCAGCTGATCCGCGCCTTCGCGGCGCAGCTCGAAGGGACGGTCTCGCACGAGACCGGGGATGCCAGCTACGTCGTCGTCCTGCGGTTCCCGGTGCAACCATTCGATCAAGGCGCGGCCTGAAGGAGACGGCAGAATGCGCGATCTCGATACGATGGCGGAGCCGGTTGCGGCTTCCGCCACACAAGAATTCGATAAAGGCGAAGCTCCCCGGGATCTGAAGGTGCTCGTCACCGCCGGCGAAGCGTACCCCGCCTTCGAGCGGGCGGTACTCGAAGCGCGGGACCAGATCACGATGGGCTTCCGCATCTTCGATCCACGCACTCTGCTGCGGTCCGCGCAGGGCAAGGCGGTCGGGCGCGACTGGGCCGATCTGCTGGCCCACGCGCTGGCGCGCGGTGTGAAGGTCGATCTCTACCTCGGCGACTTCGATCCGCTGATGGCGACCGAACTGCACCGCACCTGCTGGAACAGCATGCGCGTTCTGGCCGGCGTGCGGGAACTGGCGGGACCGGGGGCCGCACCGCTCATCGTGCGCCCGCTCCTGCATCCCGCGGCGGTCGCGCCGATCCCGCGGCTGGTGTTCTGGCCGCTCACTGCCCTGATCCGGCGCCGGAAATCCGCTTGGCTGCGGAACCTGCCAGAGGGCGAGCGCGACCTTTGCGCTGCCGAAACCCCCGGTCTCCGCGCCCTTCAGGGCCTGCCGCCGTTCAGTCCGGTGCCGCTGTTCCCGGTCTCGCATCACCAGAAGATCGCGGTGATCGACGAGGACCGACTCTACATTGGTGGGCTGGATCTCGACGAGCGGCGCTGGGACGATCACGATCATGACCAGCCGGCTCAGCAGACTTGGCACGACGTGCAGGTGCTGATCCGCGATCCCGAGATGGCGCGGGCAGGGCGCACCCACCTGCGCAGCCTGCCTGCGGTGACGTCTGGCGACGAGCAGCCGCCCGCGACGCCGGGCGTGCTGCGCACGGTCTCGCGCCGCCGCCGCAGGGCTTCGCTCGCGCTCTCGCCCAAGAACGTCGTGCGCGAGTTGTCCGAGGCGCATCACCGGCAGATCTCCAAGGCCGAGAAGCTGATCTACCTGGAAACCCAATTCTTCCGCGACCGCCGTATCGCGCTGCGTCTCGCGGCGCGTGCCCGGCGTGCGAAGGATCTGAAGCTGGTGCTGCTGCTGCCCGGCGCGCCCGAGGTTGTGGCGTTCACCAAAAGACCGCCGCTCGACGGCCGGTTCGGGGATTTCCTGCAGACCAAGTATCTGCAGTTGGTCAAGCGTGCTTTCGGCGACCGGATGCTGATCGCCAGCCCGGTGCAGCGGCGCGTCCGGAACAATCTGGATCTTGACGCAGAGCGCGCGGCCCTCTGGGGCTCGCCGCTGATCTACCTGCACTCCAAGGTATCGATCTTCGACAACAACGCGGCGGTGGTGTCTTCCGCCAACCTGAACGGCCGGTCCATGAAATGGGACACGGAAACCGGTGTCTGCCTGACCGACCCCGAGGAGGTGCGCAAGGTGCGCGAGCAGATCTTCCGCAAGTGGATGCCCGACGACCCGACACCTGAAGCGCTCGACCCGGACACGTCCTTCGAGCACTGGAAACAGATCCTGTCCGACAATGCCCGCAGCCAGCCGGAGCAGCGGCGCGGCTTCCTGGTGCCCTATGACATCCGCGCGGCACGTGCGACGGCGATCCCGGTCCCGGGGATGCCCGAGGAAATGGTCTGAAGAAAACGCGATAATCCATTGAGCAAAAAGAAAGCGGGCCCCGATCGGGGCCCGCTCTTTTTGTGCGCTTTGGAGTGACGACTTACCCTTCGTATTCGGGCAGGTTCTCCAGCTGCTCTTCGGTCATGTCGACATAGATACGGATGTTATCCGTAGCATCGCCCTCGACCATGCCATCACCTTCCGGCTGCAGGCGCAGTTCCTCGAAGTTCACGGCCACCGGCTTTTCGCCGAGACCCAGGAAGCCGCCAACGTCGATCACGACCTCTTTCACCTTGCCGGTGTCGTCGAGGATCAGCTCCGAGATCTCGCCCAGGCGATCATCGTCGATGCCGAAGACGGGGGCGCCATCCAGGTCTTCACTGTTGATGTCGGCCAGCGACATGCCGGCTTCGGCTTCGGCCGAGGTGTCCATCGTGCCTTCGAGCGGAGCGTCGCCCTCGGCGGTGATCTCGGCGTCGGCTTCGCCGTCGGCCGGCATCGGATCGCTTTCAGCCGTCGTTTCCGCTTCGCCTTCGGCGGGCATCGCGTCGGTTTCCGCGGTCGTTTCCGCTTCGCCTTCGGTGGGCAGGGCCTCGCCGTCGGTGGCGACATCAGCCTCGGTCTCGACTTCGCCTTCGACCTCGGCCTCGGTGGTCAGCACGGCGCCGCCTTCGGCGGGCACGGCTTCCTCGGTCTGGGCCTGGATCTCGGCGTCGGTTTCGGTTTCCGTGGTCACGGCGTCCTGGGCGAAGGCGGTGCCTGCGATCAGGGCCATCGCGGTTACGGAAGCAAAGGTTTTGGTCATACGCATCGTAGTTCCTCCTCTCTGGCGCCGAAAGGGCGCGTCAGATGACCGGATAACGCCGATGTTGTCCTGCGGTTCCCGCTATGGCGGAAACTCGCCGGTTCCATTGAGAAGATTTTTTCTGACGAGTTTTCAGCCCGAAACGCAGGGCGTTAGAGCATTCAATTGCCACCTGACTTGCGCGGCGCGAGGGTTACGATGGCAAGCCCCGCAAGAAGCAGCGCGGCGCCGGCCAGACGGGCGGGCGTGACCGGCTCGTCCAGCACGAAGATTGCGAGGAGCCATGCGGTCAGCGGCTCGGCCAATGCCAGGGTCACGGCGGTGGAGGCCGTCACCCGCCCGAGGCCCCAGGTATAAAGCGCGTAGGACAGCGCCGTCGCACCGATGCCGAGGAACAGAAGTCCGGGCCAGGCGCTGGGGGCGGCGGCCCAGCCGACGGGGACGAGGAAGAGGACCGGCAGCAGGGCGAGCGCGGCGGTGCCGAAGGTGGCCGCCGCGAGGGTTGTGGAAGGCGCATGCTGCGAGATCCGACTGGTGGCCAGCGAGTAGCTGGCATAGGCGGCCCCGGCAGCCGCGGCCAGCAGGTAGCCGAGCGCGGAACCCGAGGCGGTGCCGCCCGAGAAAACCAGCAGGCAGGCCCCGGCGATAGCGAGCATTTGGCCTCCGGCGCGAACCGGACCGGGCATCTGGCGTTGCAGGGTGATCTCGTAGAGCGTGACCCAGACCGGGGCGCTGCCGATAGCGATGGCGGTGCCGACGCCGACCCCGGCCTCGATCACGGCGAGGAAGAAGAGCAGGTTGTAAAGGCCGATCGAAAGCCCTGCGAAGATGACGCCCGGCAGGGGAAGGTCGCGGAAGCCGAGGCGGCTGTTGCGCGATGAAAGCGCCAGCGCGAAAAGGGCGAGGGCGCCGATCAGGACGCGCAGGGCGGCGACCACCAACGGCTGGCGTTCCGGCGGGAGCAGGGCCTGCACGGTTCCGGTCGTCCCCCAGAGCATCGCCGCCGCGATCACCGAGGCAATGCCGAGCATTCGTGCCGTTCCCGTCATCGCCCGCCTTTCACGCTGCAATTCGCGAGGTTTTCGCCTAGCGCCGGTGCGGCGGCTTTGCAACCGGCGGGCGCAACTCGCGGGTTTCCAAGTGACAAGCCGGGCGCGCGGCTCTAGCACGGCGGGACGAGCAGAAAAGAAGAGGCGCAGGATGATCGAAGACGGGACCGTTGCGGTGTTATTTTGGCTGCTGGCGCTCGGCTCGGCCGCGCTGGACCGGGAAGACGGGCTTTTCGAGATGGAAGGCCGGCAGGCTTTCGGGACCGTCGGCATCGCCGCGCCCGAGATTGAGGGCGACAGTTTCGGGACCGAACTTCGGGTCAGCTACTACCCGGGCGTGGCCTACGGGCCGCTGCGGCCGGTGCTGGATGTCTCGGCCAATACCGAGGGGCTGGGCTTTGCCGGGGCAGGGTTCGCGCTGCAAAAGGATTTCGATCTGGGGCCGCTTCCGCTTTACGCAGGCATGGAGTTCGTGCCGGGTGTCTGGATCGGAGACCGCCCGGACGAGCTGGGCGGGGCGTTCACCGTGCGCTCGGGCGTCGAACTTGGCGTGCATCTCGACGGGCTGAACGGGGCGCGGGTTTCGGTGATGGCGGACCATCGCTCGAACGCCAACATCTATTCCGAGAACGCCGGGATGGAGACCATCGGCCTGCGCTTGCACATGCCGTTCTGAGTGCGCGTTTCAGCGTGAAAATCAGGGATTTCATCGTGAAAACCCCCTTAAGTCCTTGAAGTATAAAGTGAAAAGTTTCTTAAAACTTCGTAAACGGCGTCTTCACCGGTTCTGAGCCGCGGTCGCAGGCGGGACATCGCAGGGCGAAAACCGGCGTGACTTGACCCGCTGCGGGTGCCAGCATCCGCCCGAAAGGGGGGGCACATGAGCGGCACGGAAGACGCGGGCGGATCGCCGCCCTGTTTCCTGCATGAACTGGACCCGGCCTATAGCGGCGTGACCGATGCGCAGACCGCGCGGGACGTGGCGCGCTGGCGCAAGGCCGAGCGGTCGCGGCTGATCGAGGCGCGGATGGCGTTGAGCCAGGCGGAGCGGGCGGCGTTCGGCGAAAGGATCGCCGCGACGCTGGATGCGCTGCTGCCGGACCTAGAAGGGCTGACCGTCAGCACCTACTGGCCGTTTCGCGGAGAGCCGGACTTGCGCCCGTGGATGGGGGCAGTGATTGACCGGGGCGGGGCCTGCGCCCTGCCTGTGGTCGTGGAGAAGGCGGCGCCGCTGATCTTCCGGCTCTGGAGCCCGGGCTGCGCAATGACGCGGGGCGTGTGGAACATTCCGATCCCAGAGGCCGGCCCCGAAGTGGTGCCCGATGTGGTGATCGCGCCCGTGGTGGGCTTCGATCCCGAAGGCTACCGGCTGGGCTATGGCGGCGGGTTCTATGACCGGACGCTGGCAAAGCTCGGCCCGCGCAGGGTGATCGGCGTGGGCTATGCGGGGCAGGCGATCCCGACGATCTTCCCCCAGCCCCACGACGTGCCGATGGGCGAGATCGTCACCGAGGCTGGCCGGGCCTTTCCCTGAGCTGCAATCCTAGTTGCCGGACACCGGCGTGACGCGCGCCTCGGCAGCGGGCGGGGGCAGGGCCTCGAACCAGTCGAGCGCCATTTCGGACCAGCCAGCGGGGACGCTGTGGCCGCCGGTGTGGAGCGCGAATTCCAGCGCGGTGCCGGGGGTGCATTCGGTCCACGAGCGGCGCCAGAACGAGCCTGAGGTGTCGAACGTGTCGGCACGCAGGATCTCGCACCCGTTCAGCTCGCGCAGCACCGAGAGCCCGTAGAACACGTCGCCCTGCAGGATCGTGCCGCCGCCGAGCGGGCGGCCTTCGAGGGGCACGGTCGTGTCGCGCCAGCCGTGGGTGTGCAGAAGTTGCACCGGCCCCGCGCAATCCTCGGTGACCGGGTGCGGACGCCAGAATGCCCCGGCGACCGGGGCATAGGCGCGGGCCAGCGAGGGATCCTCGCAGGCGAGATACCAGACCAGCGAGCCGCCGATGGAGAAGCCCGACATCAGGACGCGGTCGCGGTCGACGCGGTGGCGGCGCGCGGCGTCGTCGATCAGCTGGCGGGTGAACTGCGCCTCGTCGCGGAGTTTCTCGCGCTCGGGGTGGAAGGACCAGCCCGGGCCGAAGCGGGAGCCCGGGCGCGGCAGACCGTCCGGGGCGATCACCGCGAAGCCGTGGTCGAGGAAGGTGTCGACCATGCCGGTGTTCGACAGGGTCCGCGCGCCGGTGCCGCCGGCGCCGTGGTAGAACAGCAGCGCGGGCCAGCCGCTGGCGGGCGGCTCGCCCTCGGGGATTGCCATGCGGTAGCTGCCCAGCGGAACCTCGCACGCGGGGCCGTCCTGGCCGCAATCCTGCGCGCCCGAGGGCAGGGCGGTTGCGATCAGCGCGGCAAGGGCCGCGAGCAATGTTCGGGACGCGCGCACGAGTTCACCTTTCCTTGACCATCTGCCGCGACGATGTGGCCGCCCCGGCACGGGGTCAATTCACGATGCGGTCACCCGCCGCCCCTTGCAGCCGCCCGCCACGAGGCTTATTCCTTTTTGACAGCAGAGTGACGCCAAAGACATTCACGAACCGCCCCAGATCGGGCGGGCCCTTGAGAGGCAGGACGACATGAACGATCCGCTTTCCGCGCTGACGAGCTTCATCATCCCGACCGTGGATGAAACCACCGCACGCGGCTCGATCCGCTACGACATCTTCTCGCGCCTTCTGAAGGAGCGGATCATCTTCGTCTCGGGTCCGGTCCATGACGAGATGGCGACGGTGATCGTCGCGCAGCTTCTGTTCCTCGAGGCGGAGAACCCGAAGAAGGACATCGCGATGTACATCAACAGTCCCGGTGGCATCGTCACCTCGGGCCTGTCGATCTACGACACGATGCAGTACATCCGGCCAAAGATCTCGACCGTGTGCATCGGGCAGGCGGCCTCGATGGGCTCGCTGCTGCTGGCGGCGGGCAGCCCCGGCATGCGCTATGCGCTGCCGAACGCGCGCATCATGGTCCACCAGCCCTCGGGCGGGTTCCAGGGCCAGGCGACGGACATCATGATCCACGCCCGCGAGACCCAGTCGCTGAAGAAGCGCCTGAACGAGATCTACGTCCGCCATACCGGCCAGAAGCTGGAAGAGGTGGAAGCGGCGCTGGATCGCGATAATTTCATGACCGCGGACCGGGCCAAGGAATGGGGCCTGATCGATGAAGTGGTCGCCAGCCGCGCCGGCGAGGACTGAGCGCGGCCGCGCCCGGCGCGTCCGGGCAGGACATGACGGATATTTCGCATGCCGCGGGGGCGTCGTTGCCGCCCGGCACGGGGTGCGGAGGACCGGGGCATGTGGTCACGGGTCCTTTGCCGCCTTGGCATTTTTGGCGCCGTCTCTTGTCATTTCCGCTTTGACCATGCCTTAATGGCTCAGGCGGAAAATGACTCGGGCAGAGCAGATGCCCCGCAGGCCACCGGGCCGCTGGGGCAGAGGAGGAAACGATGAGCAAATCAGGCAGCGGCGAGAGCAAGAACACGCTCTACTGTTCGTTCTGTGGCAAGAGCCAGCACGAGGTCCGCAAGCTGATTGCCGGCCCGACCGTGTTCATCTGCGATGAATGCGTCGAGCTTTGCATGGACATCATCCGCGAGGAAACGAAGTCCAGCCTGGTCAAGTCGTCCGAAGGGGTTCCGACCCCGCAGGAGATCTGCAACGTTCTGGACGACTACGTGATCGGGCAGGAGGTCGCCAAGCGCGTTCTCTCGGTCGCCGTGCACAACCACTACAAGCGGCTGAACCATGCCAGCAAGAACCCCGAGGTCGAGCTGGCGAAGTCGAACATCATGCTGATCGGCCCGACCGGCTGCGGCAAGACGCTGCTGGCGCAGACGCTGGCGCGGATCCTGGACGTGCCGTTCACCATGGCCGACGCCACCACGCTGACCGAGGCCGGTTACGTGGGCGAGGATGTCGAGAACATCATCCTGAAGCTGCTCCAGTCCGCCGAGTACAATGTCGAACGGGCGCAGCGCGGCATCGTCTACATCGATGAGGTCGACAAGATCTCCCGCAAGTCCGACAACCCCTCGATCACCCGCGACGTCTCGGGCGAGGGCGTGCAGCAGGCGCTGCTGAAGATCATGGAAGGCACCGTGGCCTCCGTGCCGCCGCAGGGCGGGCGCAAGCATCCGCAGCAGGAGTTCCTGCAGGTGGACACGACCAACATCCTGTTCATCTGCGGCGGCGCCTTCGCGGGGCTCGACAAGATCATCGCGCAGCGCAACAAGGGCTCGGCCATGGGCTTCGGTGCGGACGTGAAGGACGAGGAAGACCGCCGCGTGGGCGAGGTCTTCAAGGAGCTGGAGCCCGAGGATCTGCTGAAATTCGGCCTGATCCCGGAATTCGTCGGCCGTCTGCCGGTGATCGCAACGCTCAACGATCTGGACGAGGATGCGCTGGTCACCATCCTGACCAAGCCGAAGAACGCCCTGGTCAAGCAGTACCAGCGCCTGTTCGAGATGGAGGACGTGCAGCTCACGTTCACCGACGAGGCGCTGACCTCGATCGCCAAGCGCGCCATCGAGCGCAAGACCGGCGCCCGCGGCCTGCGCTCGATCCTCGAGGAAGTGCTGCTGGACACGATGTTCGAGATCCCCGGCATGCAGGGCGTCGAGGAGGTCGTGGTCAACGAGGAAGCCATCGACCGCAAGGGCGATCCGCTGCTGATCTACGCCGACAAGAAACAGGAGCCCGCCAGCGCCAGCTGACAGGCGCGGGGCCGAGGCTCCGGGTATCATTTGGCCCGCCGGATGCGTTCCGGCGGGCTTTTTGGTTGATGGATTCTGGCAACAGATGCCGACCGGTCAAGAAGCCGAGTTGGAGTTCGCCCGATCATTCCGCGATTGGCGCGCCTGGAACGGCCTCGAAGGCGTTGGATTGCGCAACCTCCGCTTCTCCGCGCTTCGTACCTGGCAAAATCTCGAACAGAGGGTCGAATTCCACCATCGTCCCAGCGAGTTTTGCCAGCACCGTGAGGTCACCATCGGCTTGCGCTGCGCCGGACGCGATCTGGTCTTCGAGATTGACCTCGCCGGTCATTGTCTTCTCGAGTTCTGCACGGTCGATCACCAGCGTCAGATCCGGCGCGTCAGAAAGAAAGCCCTCGAGATTGGTGAGCGTCGCGTTCTCCATATCGATGGTGAATCTTTCGCCGTTGTCCGGGGTGATGAGGTTGATCGTGAAGCGCAACCCTTCCGCCTTGCGGCTATCCATCTTGATGCCGAGGAAGTTGAGGAAGAGCTCGGTCGACATCGCTCGGATCACGTCCGCGCTCGTACTGTCGGGGATTTCTGCGTCGGAGATTCCGGAACGCAGTTCGTAGGCGCCGGCCAGGAAACTATTGCGTAGCCCCGGGTTCTCTTGCTGGTATCCGAGCTGCTCCCAGACGTCCGCCAGCAAATCGCGGGCATCCTGATTGCCGGGGTCGGACAGGAACAGCCGGTTGAGAATCTCGGAAGCCTCCATGTACTGGCCGGCATCGTGCAACTCCTTTCCCCTGGCCATGATCTTTTCCGCTCCACCCATCATTTCGACGTAGAGTGGTGCGGAAGCCTCGGGTGAGAGCGGGATCAGCGTCGCCGGGTTCGCATCCCAGAAGCCAAGGAAGCGCTGGATCACGCCGCGGCTGTTGTGCTGTGGAGAACCATGGTAGCCACGCGCATGCCACGTCTGCTTCAGTCCCTCGGACGGCTCGTAGACATTGTGGATCTGGTTGATCGTCACGCCCTGGTTCGCAAGGTGCAGCACCTGGTTGTTCATGTGGGCGTATAGATCACGTTGCCCGCGAAGCACTTCCTGGATGCGATCGTTTCCCCAACGCGGCCAGTGGTGTGAATAGAACATCACCTCTGCTTCCGTCCCGAAAAGATGCAGCGCGCGAGCTGTATACTTCGACCATCGAAGTGGGTCGCGAACCGGTGCACCGCGCAGCGTATAGATGTTGTGCAGCGTCCCGGTGACGTTCTCGGCCATCCAGAGTGCCTTCATCTCGGGGATGTAGGTGTTCATGTTGGAGGGAGCCTCTGTCCCCGGCGTGTTCTGAAATACCATCCGCACGCCATCCACCTCGATATACTCGATGTCTTCTTCGATGATGCGCGTCGGTGCGATGAGGCCGATCGCGCCGAATGACACGCGTTTCCCAAGCCCCTGATTGACAAAACCGTAGGGACTGACCGTTAGTTGAGAACCATACTGGTAGGACAGCCGGCGGTTCATTGCATTCCCGGCGTAGACGTTTTCCGAGATCGTATGTTCCATGAAGTCCCGGGGGGCGATGATCTCCACCTTGCCCGCGCGGACGTCCGCTTCATCCACGACGCCACGAACGCCGCCCCAGTGGTCAGCATGCGAATGCGAATAGATCACCGCGGTTACCGGCAGGCCCTCGCCGACATGTTCCTGGAACAGCTTCAAGGCCGCGCGGGCCGGTTCCGCCGTCAGAAGTGGATCGATCACGATCCAGCCCGTCTTTCCACGTACGAAAGAGACATCGGAGAGATCCAGGCCTCGGACCTGGTAAATGCCGGGTATCACCTCGTAGAGACCGTAGTTCTGGTTTAGCTTGGATATCCGGAGCAGTGACGGGTGTATCGTCTCCCACTCCCGATCCTCGTCGAGGAAGTCGAACGCACCCTTGTCCCAGGCAACGTGACCGGCATCGGCCATTATTTGACGGTCCGGCATTTCAGCAATGAAGCCGCGCTGCTGCTCGTCGAAGTCGCGTGTGTCGCTAAACGGAAGCCCCTCACGTGCCTCCGCCAGAACACGGAGCGTGTGCTCGGATGGTGGCTTTCCCTTGGGATGGAAGTGGCCGTCCGCTGGCGCGGCGTCTTGCGCCCGCACGGTGCCGTCTTCTGACAAGAATGTAGGCGTCACAGCGAAGGCCGCCCCTGCGGCGGGGATAGCTTTCATGAAGTCGCGACGGGTAGTCATGGCCATGGCTCCTGATCGTGCATCGTGATCCAGTATTGCCTTGCCGGAAAACTGGATCACTGATTTGGATCAACTTGAACATGACGCTTTAAGAAGTTTGCATTAGGCACTGACATATCAACACTATTATCCCCCAGGGGCATCTACTGAGGTATTGCGCGCGATCAAGTTTGGCGGGTTAGGGTGCAATCCTTGCTTCTAGAAACAATCGAAACACCTTCGTGCTCCCCGCGGAGAACGACTGAAACAGTCCGGGCGCATGGTCTTCCTGCAACCAACAACATGGAAGGACATGAGATGACTGTTCAGACCGGCTATGGCCCTGTAATTCACCAGATCGTCGGCCCCTATTCGCAGTGGCCCCGCCGCCGGCCGGCCGTATCGCCGCGGCGTGTCGGGATCCTCGTCGGCACTGCCGGGATCGGCGCCGCCTTCGCGCATTGTGTGCTGCCGCTAATCGTCTAAGCCCCGCCGCGCCTCCGGCTTGACGCACCCCGCGAGGTGCGCGAGCAGGGGGCGGGTGGCGTGGAAGGACGGGATATGGAGCGCAGACGGATTTCCTCGGGATCGCGGTTCGAGGATGAGATCGGGTATTCCCGGGCGGTGGTCTGCGATGGCTGGGTGTTCGTCTCGGGGACCACGGGGATGGACTATGCGACGATGACGCTGGCCGATGGCGCCGCGGCGCAAGCGGTTCAGGCGCTGCGCAATATCGAAGCGGCCCTGGCCGAGGCGGGGGCGACGCTCGACGACGTGGTGCGGGTCACCTACGTGCTGCCGGACCGGACGGACTTCGAGGCCTGCTGGCCGGCGCTGCGGGCCGCTTTCGGCAAAGCGCGGCCCGCGTCGATGATGATCGAGGCGGGGCTGATCGACCCGGCGATGAAGATCGAGATCGAGGTTACCGCGCGGCTTCGCGCCTAGGCTCTGGACCTTGGCCCCCGGCCTCAATAGAAGGGGTGTGAGTTCAAGGAGAGGCACGCCATGAGCCTGCTGGCACAGCTATTCACCTGGTGGAACGGCCAGACCGTCGGAACCCGCATTTTCACCTCGCGCCACGGCAAGAAGGTGGGCGAGGATGCGCAGGGCAACGTGTTCTATCAGACCGCCGACGGCAAACGCCGCTGGGTCATCTACAACGGCGAGGCCGAGGCCAGCCGGGTCAGCCCGGAGTGGCATGGCTGGCTGCACCACACCTTCCAGGCGCCGCCGACCGAAGAGCCTCTTCCGACCAAGCCCTGGGAGAAGCCGCACCAGCCGAACATGACCGGTACGCCCGCCGCCTATCACCCGCCCGGCAGTCTCTATTCCGCGCAGCCCAAGGCGCGCGCGGATTACGAAGCCTGGTCGCCGGAGTAAGCGTATGGCCAATTCGGTAACCGAGACGCTGCTGGGCGCGGCGGTTCTGCTGACGGCCGCGGGGTTCGTGTTCTACGGCAGCCAGACCACCGGGCTCGGTGTCGGCGGGGACGGGCGCTATGACCTGAACGCGCGCTTCGTGTCGGTCGAAGGGATCGCGGTCGGGACCGACGTGCGGATGGCTGGGGTCAAGATCGGCGCGGTCAACAAGCTTGCGCTGAACCCGCAGACCTACCAGGCCGAGGTCGGGCTGGCGATCAATGACGCGATCCAGATCCCGGACGACTCGGACGTGAAGATCGCCTCCGAGGGGCTGCTGGGCGGGAACTTCGTCGAGATCACCCCCGGCGGCTCGGAGTACATGCTGGAAGAGGGTGACGAGATCGTGCTGACCCAGAGCGCCATCAGCTTCCTGAACCTGCTGATGAAATTCGTCACCGGCGACGACGAGGGTAACTGAGAATGCGCCAAGGCGTCCGCTTCGCGGCGCTCGTGACCGCGGCTGCGGTCGCGGCGCTGCCCACAGTTGCGCAAGACATCGACCTGAGCGATCCGGGCATCCTGACGCTGCCGCTGGATCAGCTGCCATCGGGGCCAAACGATCCGCAGCCCAGCGTCGAGGACCAGTTGCGCGACCTTCCGCAGGATCTGGCCGACGAGCCGAGCGAGCTGGAGGATCCGTTTGCGGACGAGCCGCGCGCGCGGATCCCGGAAGAGCCGCCTGCGAATGCGGTGCAGGTCATCCCCGGCACGATGGTCGAGGCGCCAAAGGCGCGGCTGCGCGGGCTCGACAAGCTGACCAACACCGTCAACGATTTCGAGATCGAGGTCGGCCAGACCCTGGCGTTCAAGCGCCTGATCGTGACGCTGGAGGCTTGCCGCTACCCCCAGGGCGAGATCACCGAGGAGGCCTATGCCTTCCTGCGGATCCGCGATCAGCGTGAAGACGACGAGCGGTTCGCGGGGTGGATGCTGGCCTCAAGCCCGGCGCTGTCAGCCCTGGACCACCCGCGCTATGACGTCTGGGTGCTGAGCTGCAGCACCAGCTGAGGCGGTTCTGACAGCGGCAGCCGCCAGAAATCGGCGGGGCGGCGCAGGGCTTCTTCAAGGTGCTGATGATAGCGGGCGCGGGGGATTTCGACCGCGCCCATGCGTTCAAGATGTTCGGTGACGAACTGGGTGTCGAGCAGGCTGAAGCCGCCGACCCGAAGCCGGGCGACAAGGTAGACCAGCGCGATCTTCGAGGCGTCCGGTTTCAGCGAGAACATGCTTTCGCCGAAGAATGCGCCGCCGAGTGCGACGCCGTAGAGACCGCCGGCCAGCTCGCCCTCGGACCAGACCTCGACCGAATGAGCGTACCCCATGCGGAACAGGTCGTGGTAGAGTTCTTCGATCTGCGGGTTGATCCAGGTCTCGTCCCGGTCGGCGCAGGCGTCCACGACATCCATGAAGCGGGAGTTGATCCGTACGTCGAAACCGCCACGCTTGATCGTGCGCTTCAGCGAGCGGGAGACGTGCAGCCCGTTGAGGGGAAGCACGCCGCGCAGTTTGGGATCGACCCAGAAGATTTCCGACGCGTCGGCCCCTTCGGCCATCGGGAAAATGCCCGAAGCGTAGGCCTCGAGCAAGAGGCGGGCGTTGATCGGGGGGTAGTTCGGGTCGTCTCTCATCCCGTCTCGGCTATCCCCCGAACTGCTACTCACTCACCCTTGGCCAGGAACTTCTCGAGCCAGTGGATCGTATAGTCGCCCGTCTGGATATCTGCCTGGTCAAGCAGATCGTAGAAGAGCGGCGTTGTCGTATCAATACCGTCAACGATCAACTCGCCCAGAGCGCGGCGCAGACGCGCCAGTGCCTGCGGGCGGTCCGAGGCATGCACGATCAGCTTGCCGATCAGGCTGTCGTAATAGGGCGGGATCGAGTAGCCCTGATAAAGCGCGCTGTCCATGCGCACGCCAAGGCCGCCCGGCGCATGATAGGCCGCGATCCGGCCCGGGCTGGGCCGGAACTCGGGCAGTTTCTCGGCGTTGATCCGCACTTCGATGGCGTGGCCGACGGGCAACAGGTCTTCCTGCCTGAGCGTCATCGGTTCGCCCGCGGCGACGCGAATCTGCTCCTGCACGAGGTCGACGCGGTAGACCGCTTCGGTCACCGGATGTTCGACCTGGAGGCGGGTGTTCATTTCGATGAAGTAGAACTCGCCGTCCTCGTAGAGGAACTCGATCGTGCCGGCACCGGAATAGCCCATCTCGCCGACGGCATCGGCACAGATCTTGCCGATCCGGGCACGGGTCTCGTCGTCGATGGCGGGCGAGGGCGATTCCTCGAAGACCTTCTGGTGGCGGCGCTGCAGAGAGCAGTCGCGCTCGCCCAGATGCACCGCGCGGCCCTTGCCGTCACCGAAGACCTGGATCTCGATATGCCGCGGCTTCTGCAGGTATTTCTCGATGTAGACCTGGTCGTTGCCGAAGGCGGCCTTGGCCTCGGACCGGGCGCCCTGGAAGGCGTGGTCGAGTTCCGATTTCGAGCGGGCCAGTTTCATGCCGCGCCCGCCGCCGCCGGCGGTGGCCTTGATGATGACCGGGTAGCCCATATCGTCGGCGAGGCGATGCGCCTCGGCAAGGTCGGGCACGCCGCCGTCGGAGCCGGGCACGCAGGGTACGCCCAGGCGGCGCATGGTCTCCTTGGCGGTGATCTTGTCACCCATCTGGCGAATGTGCTCGGACGAGGGGCCGATGAAGGTGATGTTGTGGTCCTCGAGCACCTGCACGAAGGCGGCGTTCTCGGACAGGAAGCCGTAGCCTGGATGGATCGCCTCGGCGCCCGAGACCTCGCAGGCGGAAACAATCGAGGGGACCGAAAGGTAGCTGTCGGTGCCCGGTGGCGGGCCGATGCAGACGCTTTCATCGGCCATGCGGACGTGCATCGCGTCGGCGTCGGCGGTGGAGTGCACCGCGACCGTCGAGATGCCCATTTCCTGGCAGGCACGGATCACGCGCAGCGCGATCTCGCCCCGGTTGGCGATCAGGATTTTCTTGAACACGGGTCCGCCCTCACTCGAGGATCAGGAGCGGGGCGCCGAATTCGACGGGCGATCCGTCCTCGACCAGGATCCGCTTGACCGTGCCGGCGCGCGGCGCGGGGATCTGGTTCATGGTCTTCATCGCCTCGATGATCAGGACGGTCTGACCTTCGGTCACCTTGTCGCCGACGCTGATGAACGCGGGTGCGCCAGGTTCGGCCTGCAGGTAGGCGGTGCCGACCATGGGCGAGGTCACGGCACCGGGATGCTGCGCCGGATCGTCCGAAACCTCGGCAGCGGCCGGTGCGGGCGCCGGGGCGGCAGCCGCGGGCGCCGCAGGAGCGGGCGCCGGTGCAGCGTGCACCACCTGCTGCGGGACCGCCGCCATCGAGCCGCGGGCGACCCGGACGTCCAGCGTGTCGTCCTCGCCATAGCTGCGGCGGACTTCGACCTCGTTCAGGTCGTGCTCGCGCAGAAGTGCGGCGAGCGCCGCGATGAATTCCACGTCGGAGGTGTGATCGCTCTTCTTCATCCGTTCCCCGGCTCTGCCTCGCATTGATGCGCAGCCCCGGCCGGGGCGCGCGGTTCATGCCTTATAAGGGGGACGGGCGCGCAGGAAAAGTGCGATCCGTCCCCGCGTTTCGCCTACATCGCCTCGCGCTCGGCGTCCACCACGTCCTGCAACTGCGGAAGGGGCAGGTAGCCGCGGACCAGCTCATTGCCGATCACGAAGGTGGGCGTGCCGCTGATCTGCAGTGCGGCACCCAGTTCGCGGTTGGCCTGGATCACGGCGGTGACCCGGTCCGAGGAGGCCAGCGCGGTCATCGCGTCCACGTCGACGCCGGCTTTCTTCGCCAGACCTTCGACGATCTTGTCGTTCAGGGGACCGTTGTGCTCCATCAGCCGGTCGGAGAAGGCCTTGTAGATTTCGGCGTCCTGCTCCAGCAGAACGGCGATCGCGGCGCGCGAGGCGGTCTCGGACGCCGGCCCGAGGATCGGGAATTCCTTCTGGACGAAGCGGATGTTGCCGTCCCGCGCGAGCAGTTCAGTCACCTCGGGGTGGGCGCGCTTGCAGTAGCCGCACTGGTAATCGAGGAACTCGACGATGGTGATGTCGCCCTCTGGATTGCCACCTACGAACGAGTGGCCGTCGTCGAACAGGGCGGAGCGGTACTCTTCGAGCGCCTGCTGCGTCTCGACTTCCTGGGCGGCGGCCTGACGCGATTCGAGTTCGGAGATGACCTCCATCAGAACTTCAGGGTTTTCCAGCAGGTAGCCCCGGATCTCGGCGCCGAGCTGCGCGCGGTCCTCGTCGGTCAGGTCGTCGAACGGGCCGGCCGCGGCGGCGGAGCCCATTCCGAGCACGAGGAGCAGCGGGAGAAGCAGTTTCATGCGGTTTTCCTTCGTCAGCGTCAGCGCGTTTCGGCGCGCCTGGAGGCGCGTAGTATGTCGTCGGCCTGCCGCCAGCCGGGCGAGCCGGCCGGAAGCTGGTTCTGCGCGCGGGCCGCGTGGATCGCGGCGTCGCGGGTGCGGCCCGCCAGCATCATCCGCTCGGCGGTGGCGAGCGCGGCCAGTCCCTCCTGGCCGAGCCGGGCGTGGGCGATGGCCAGATTGCGAAGCGCCATGCCGTCGGCCTTGTCGACACGGCGCGCGCTGGTCAGCACCTCGAGTGCCTCGCGCGTCGCCGCCGGCGTGTCAATGGCGATCAGTGCCCGGCCCAGCCCGGACAGGATCAGCGGCTCGTCCGGGGCCAGTGCGGCGGCGCGGCGATAGCCTGCGACAGCGCCTGACGCATCGCCGGATTCGAGCCGTATCTGGCCGTCGAGCTCGTGATAATATGGATCGTCCGGCTGCATTTCCAGCAAGCGGGACATCGTGGCGTGCGCCTTGGCAAGGTCGGGTCGGCGGTGCCAGGCGACGGCCTGCGCGAGCAGCTCGATCTCTCCGTCGCCGCGATAGTCCCTCAGCACGCGGTCCGGTGGCAGTAGGAATGCGTCTAGCTTCGCGACCATCCGCCGGTGCCAGTAGGCAAGATCCGGATCGATCGGCTCGCCCGGGCCCAGCCTGGACACCTCGGTCTCGATCTGGCGCAGGCGCTGCGACCAGAGCGGGTGGGTGCGGGTATAGGGATCGGCTTGCCGGGCGCTGAGGATCTCCTGGCCGCTGAACAGGCGCATAAGCTCGACCATCGCATGTGGATCGGCGCCCGAGGCGGCCAGCAGATAGAGCCCGGTCTGGTCCGCGGCGGATTCCTCGGCCCGCGTGTGGGCCAGAAGGCCACGCTCGGCGAACTGGCTGCCGGTGATCGTTGCGGCAAGCGCCGCCTCGGGCGGAGCCCCGGCGGCGGCAGCGGTGGCGGCGAGGATCATGCCCAGCACCGCGGTGCCGCGGGCGCGCTTGATCGCCTCGTTCCGGCGTACCATGTGGCCGCCGACGATATGTCCGGCCTCGTGCGCGATCACCGCACGCAACTGGTCGATACTCTCGAGTTTCCGCAGAAGCCCGGTGAACAGGAAGATGTCGTCGCGCCCGGCAACGAAGGCGTTGAGCGCATCGTCCTTCAGCATGTAGATCTGTGTACGGCGGGGGCTGAGGTTGGCCGTGGTCAGGATCGGATGGGCGATCCGGTCGAGGGTGTTCTCGATCTCGGCGTCACGGATCAGCGTTTGCGCGGCGGCCTGGCGGGGGCCGGCCGCGAGCAGCAGCAATGCACAGAGCAGGGCGACGGCCCCTTGCCAGCGTGCGCGGAAAATGGTGTGCCTCCGAAGTGTTCCGCAACAGCAAAGGCGATAGCGATGCGAACTTCAAGCCGCGGCGATGTCGATCCCTTCATCGTGATGGATGTCGCCGAGCAGGCGCGGCTGGCCGAGGAAGCGGGCCGGCGGATCATCCACATGGAGATCGGCCAGCCCGGCACGCCCGCGCCCGAGGCCGCGCGCGGCGCGGTCACCCGGGCCATGGGCGGCGAGACGCTGGGCTACACGGTCGCGCTCGGCCTGCCGGAGCTGCGCGCGCGCATCGCCCGGCTTTATGGCGAGTGGTACGGGGTGGACCTTGATCCGGGGCGGGTGGTGGTGACTGCCGGTTCCTCGGCCGGGTTCCAGCTGGCGTTCCTGTCGCTGTTCGATGCCGGGCAGCGGGTCGGGATCGGCGATCCGGGCTACCCGAGCTATCGCAACATTCTCAAGGCCTTGTCGCTCGATCCTGTCAGGATAGAGACCGGCGAGGAGACCCGGTTTCAGGTCGCGCCCGAGCATTTGCCGGGGCTGGGATTGGACGGGCTGCTGGTGGCGAGCCCGGCGAACCCGACGGGCACGGTCCTGGACAAGGACCACATGGCCGCGCTGATCGGCGCCTGCGATGCGGCGGGGATCGACTTCATTTCGGACGAGATCTACCACGGGCTGACCTATGGCGGGCGGGCGACCACGGCGCTGGAGGTGAGCGACGAGGTCTACGTGATCAACTCGTTCTCGAAGTTCTTCTCGATGACCGGCTGGCGCGTCGGCTGGATGGTGGTTCCGAAGGATCATGTGCGCCGGGTCGAGCGGCTGGCGCAGAACCTCTTCATCTGTGCGCCCCACGTGGCGCAGGTCGCCGCATTGGCCGCGCTGGATGCGCAGGATGAGATGGCCCGCAACGTCGAGACCTATTCGAAGAATCGCGCGCTGCTTCTGGACGCGCTGCCACGCGCGGGCTTCGACCGGATCGCGCCGCCGGACGGGGCGTTCTATCTGTATGCGGATGTCTCGCACCTGACCGATGACAGCCGGGCGCTGGCGGCGGAACTGCTGGAGGTGGCGGGGGTCGCGGTCACGCCGGGGCTAGATTTCGACCCGGTGCGCGGACACCAGACGCTGCGCTTTTCCTATGCCGGATCGCACGCGGACATGATCGAGGGCGCGGAGCGGCTGAAGGCCTGGTACCAGGCGCGCGGCTGAGGCTCATTTGCCGGAAATGAAAACGGCGCGGTCCCCAAGGGCCGCGCCGTTTCCTGTTCGGGATCGTGTCAGGCGTCAGTCCGAGCCGGAGAGGGCACGGGACCACCAGCCGCGCTTGCGAGGCTGCTCCTCGCCGCCTTCCGCGTCAGCCGTCTCGGGGCCGGCTTCACCTTCAGCCTTGTCCGCCTCGGGGGCGACCACGGCAGCGGCAGCGCCGACGACAGCTTCGATGGTTTCCTTGGCCGACGCGCGGACACGCTCCTTGCGGGGCTTGGCTCCGGTTGCAGGGGAAGGCTCCTGCGGGGTCTCGGGCGTCGCTTCCTCAGTGGTGTCCGGTGCGGCTTCCGTGGGTGCTTCGGTGGTTGCTTCGGGGGCAGGGGCCGCGGCCTGTGCGTCGGGCTCTGCTTCCGGTTCGGGCGCTGCTTCGGCCTGTACCTCGGGCTCGGCTTGGGTCGGTGCTTCGACCGTAGCCTCGGGCGCGGCTTCCGCCGCCTCGGGGGTCTGATCGATCGACGGATCGTCGCCGCTCACGGTCTCGCTTGCGGTCTCAGCGACTTCCGCAGTGGCCGATTTACGCTTTCGGCTGCGCGAACGGGGCTTGCGGGGCGCGTCGGCCTCGGCTGCGTCGCCTGAACCAGCCTCGGCTGCCTCGGGCTGAGCACCCTCGGTTACGGCCTCGTCCGGCTTGGCATCAGCTTCGCCTTCGCCGTCGGACTTGGCGCTATCGCCGTCTTCCGATGCCTTCTGCTCGTCACCGTTGGTGCGGTTCTTGCCGCCCCGACGCCGACGCCGGCGCTTCTTCTTCTTGGGCTGATCGTCCTCGGCCTGCGCCTCGGGCGCGGCTTCGGCCTGGACCTCTTCGGCCTCGACCTCGGCCTCGGGCTCGTCCTCTTCGAGGTCGGCGATCGGCGCGATGCGGATGGTTTCCAGTTCCTGCGCCTGCGGCACCGACCGGCTGGCGGTGTTGAAGCGCTGGATCTCGTAGTCGGGGCTGATCATGCCCGGCTTGCCCTCGACCCGGACCGATAGGCCGAAGCGGGCCTCGATCATCGCGATATGATCGCGCTTGGCGTTGAGCAGGTAGTTTGCGATCTCCACGGGGCAGGTGACAAGCACCTCCTTCGCGCGCTGGCGGACGCCCTCTTCCTCGAGCTCGCGCAGGATCGCGAGGCCCATGCTGTCCGAGGACCGCACGCGGCCGGTGCCGTGGCAATGGGCGCAGGGCGCGGTCGTCGCCTCGAGCATGCCGGGACGCAGTCGCTGGCGGCTCATCTCGAGCAGGCCGAAGCTGGAGATCCGGCCCACCTGGATGCGGGCGCGGTCGGTCTTCAGCTTGTCCTTCAGGCGCTTCTCGACAGCCGCGTTGTTCTTGCGGTCGTCCATGTCGATGAAGTCGATGACGATCAGACCGGCAAGGTCCCGCAAGCGGGCCTGGCGGGCGACTTCCTCGGCCGCTTCAAGGTTGGTCTTGAGCGCGGTTTCCTCGATCGAGCCTTCCTTGGTCGAGCGGCCCGAGTTGACGTCGACGGCGACCAGCGCCTCGGTCACGTCGATGACGATGTAGCCGCCGGACTTCAGGTGGACCGTCGGGTTGAACATCGCGGTGAGATAGTTCTCGACCTGATAGCGCGCGAACAGCGGCATCGGGTCGGTGTAGATCTTCACGTTGCGGGCGTGGGACGGCATGAGCATCTTCATGTAGTCCTTGGCCTCGCGGTAGCCCGCTTCGCCCTCGACCAGCACCTCGTCGATGTCGCGGCTGTAGAGATCGCGGATCGAGCGCTTGATGAGGCTGCCTTCCTCGTAGATGTGGGCGGGCGCGATCGAGCGCAGCGTCAGGTCGCGGATCTGCTCCCACTGGCGCAGCAGGTATTCGTAGTCGCGCTTGATCTCGGTCTTGGTGCGCTTGGCGCCGGCGGTCCGGATGATCAGCCCTGCGCCCTGCGGCACGGTGATGTCCGAGGCGATTTCCTTCAGCTTCTTGCGGTCGGCGGCATTGGTGATCTTGCGCGAGATGCCGCCACCGCGCGCGGTGTTCGGCATCAGCACGCAGTAGCGGCCGGCGAGCGAGAGATAGGTGGTTAGCGCGGCGCCCTTGTTGCCCCGCTCTTCCTTGACGACCTGAACCAGCAGGATCTGCCGGACCTTGATGACTTCCTGGATCTTGTAGCGGCGTGGACGCGGGCGGCGGGGGGCGATCTCTTCCTTGGGATCGTCAGCGCCGACGGTGTCAACGTCCTCGGCCTTGGCGTCCTCGTCGTCTTCGGAGTCGTCCTCGTCGGCATCGGTCGAGTCAGGGGCCGCCTTGGCGTCCACTTCCTCGGTCTTGACCTCTTCGGAGGCATCCGCCTCGGTCTGGGGTGCGTCGGCCTCGGAGGTGGTGTCCGCTGCCGGGGCTTCCGCTTCGGTCACCTCTGGCGTATCCGCGCCCTCTGCCGGGGCGGTTTCGGGCGCAACTTCGGCCTGGGCCTCGGACGTGTCCTGGGGCGTGTCGCCCTGTGCCGGGCGGTCGCCTGCGGTTTCGGGCAGATCCTCGACCAGCGTGGATTCGCCGTCTTCGTGCGGTGCGTCCTGAACCAGCACGGCGTCCTCGGCGCTCGGGGCGCCTTCGCGGTTGGCCTGCGATTTGGAGCGGCTGCGCGAGCGCGACCGGCTGCGGGAGCGCGAGCCGCCCTTGCGGTTGCTGCGCTCTTCCTCTTCCTCGTCGTTTTCGGCGCGTTCGAGCGCCTGTTCCTCGGCCAGCAGGGCCTCACGGTCGGCGACGGGTATCTGGTAGTAGTCGGGGTGGATTTCCGAGAAGGCGAGGAAGCCGTGGCGGTTCCCGCCGTAGTCCACGAAGGCGGCCTGGAGCGACGGCTCCACCCGTGTGACCTTCGCGAGATAGATGTTTCCTGCCAGTTGCCGCTTGTTCAGCGACTCGAAATCGAATTCGTCGACCTTGTTTCCTTCGACCACGACGACGCGAGTTTCCTCGGCGTGCGTGGCGTCGATGAGCATTTTCTTTGCCATGGTGTCTTTCTGCCGCCCCCGTAGGGCCGCGGCCCTGGCGGGCGCGGAAGGACGGGGGCGAATTGGGCTAGGTCGCGCGCTATAGGCCCGACCCGGGAGGCAGTCGCCGTCCTTCGGGTCAAGTTAGAAAGGCCTGCGCGGTCCATCGCGGTTTGTCTCCTGGCCCGGGTTTGGCCGGGCATGTTGCGGGCCCGGCTACCTGCCGGGCGGGTGTGGCGCGAACGCCGGTCGCTTTGCGTCGGGGCTCAGGGGCAGGGTCTGCCGGTGCAGCCCCGGTGTGAGCGACAAATACAGTTCGCTGACGGTTTTTTATCAGCGATGAGGCGACGATAACCGCGCAAGACCGGCAAGCACAATCGAATTCTGGTGCAAGATCGTGTACTCTGCCATCATTGTGACACAACCGCCGCCAGGGCGGGACCGAGGAACGAGCAGTGAAGCAAGTGACGTCCACCCCACTGCGCCGGCTTGCCGGCGCCTTTCTTGCCGTGCTGGCGAGCTGTGCGCCCCTGCTTGCCGAGACCGGTGAGCCGGTCCGGCTGGCCCGTATCGAGGCGTCGTTCTGGGGCGGTCACCGAGTCGAGCTCGACCTGCCGGAGCCTGTCGCGTGGCGCGCTTTCGTCGTCGACGGGCCTCCGCGCCTGGTGGTCGACGTCGAGGCAGACGGGCTGGAAGCCGATCCGTCGCTGCTTTCGGGCGCGATCGTCGGGGCCAGCGCCGGGCGGCTTGCCAGTGGGTGGTCGCGGCTGGTCCTGACACTGGAGCGGACGCTGGCGGTTCAGAAGGCCGGACTGGACGACGGAGTACTGGCGATCTCGCTGGAGCGGATCGGGCAGGGTGGGTTCGAGAAGGCGGCGCGCCTTGCTCCGGGGCGGGAGGCACTGGCTGGCCCACCCGAAGGCGCTAGGCCGCCCGAAGCTGGGAAGCTGCGAATCGTGCTCGACCCCGGCCACGGCGGCGTTGATCCTGGCGCCAGCCGGGGCGGTGTCAGGGAAAAGGACATCGCGCTGGCCTTCGGGCTGGAGTTCGCGGCGATGCTCGAGGACACCGGGCGCTATGACGTGGCGCTGACGCGGCGCGATGACCGGTTCCTGCTGCTCGACGACCGGGTGGCGTTCGCCCGTGCCGCCGAAGCCGCGCTGTTCCTGTCGCTGCACGCGAACACGGTCACCGAGGGCAAGGCCAGCGGGGCTGCGATCTACGTGACCTCGCGCATTGCCTCGGACCCGGCAAGCGCGCGGGTCGCGCTGCTCGAGAACCGCTCGGACCAGGCGGCGGGGATGCCGGGGGATGCCGAGCAGGACGATGTGACGCTGACGCTTTTCGACATGGCGCGGCCCGCGACCGAGGCCCGCGCGCGGATGGCGGCCGAGCGGGTTGTCGCTGCCCTTGGGGAAACCACCGGCGTCATTCGGTCTCGGCCCTTGCGGGCCGCGGATTTTCGCGTATTGAGAGCGCCTGACATGCCGTCCCTGTTGCTGGAACTGGGTTTCCTGTCAGATCCGGGCGATCTGGCGGACATGCAGTCGCCCGAGTGGCGGGCTGACGTGGGACGGGCCCTGATCCGGGCGCTTGACGAATGGCGCGAAGCGGACGAGGACTTCCTGGCGTTGATGCGCCAGTAGGCGGGAGCTACATATATGGGCATGACACCTTTACTCCGCCGTGCGGGCGACAGCGCGCAATCTGGCATTCGCGGGACGCTGAACTTCTTCGGCTTCCTGTTCTCGTGGCTGGTCATGGGCCTGCTGCTGGGCGTGGGCGTGCTGGCCGCGATCTTTTGGTCCTATGGCCGCGATCTTCCCGATACGCAGCAGCTTGCCCAGTACGAACCGGCCACGCTGAGCCGGATCTATTCGGCGCGCGGCCTGATCATGGACGAGTTCGCGCGCGAGCGGCGGATCTTCACGCCGATCGACGAGATCCCCGAACTCGTGAAGGGCGCGTTCCTGTCGGCCGAGGACAAGAACTTCTACGAGCACCCCGGTTTCGATCTGCGCGGCATGGTCGCGGCGGCGGTTCAGGCGGCACAGGGCGACGGTCTGCGCGGCGCTTCGACCATCACCCAGCAGGTGATGAAGAACTTCCTGCTGGACGGTGAGCGGTCGGCCACCCGGAAGATCAAGGAACTGATCCTGTCGGTGCGTGCGGAATCCTCGCTGACCAAGGACGACATTCTCGAACTTTACATGAACGAGATCTTCCTCGGGCAGAACTCCTATGGCGTGACAGCGGCGGCGCAGACCTATTTCGCCAAGACGCTTGAGGAGCTGACCCCGGCGGAGGCGGCGTATCTTGCGGCAATGCCGAAAGCTCCTTCGCGCTATCACCCGGTGCGCGAGAAGGGTGCGGCGCTGGCCCGGCGCGACTTCGTGCTGCGCGAAATGCGCGAGAACGGATACATCTCGGAAGAGGAATACCAGGAGGCGGTGGCCTCGGACCTGATCACCGTGCAGTCGGGCGACATCCCGTCGGCGCGAGATGCGCTGCCGCCGCGCGACTATTTCACCGACGAGATCCGGCGCCAGTTGGGCGAGAAGCTTGAGGGCGGCGAGGACGAGTTGTTCACCGGCGGCCTGACGGTGCGCGCCACGGTCGATCCCGAGCTTCAGGACGCCGCCGCCAAGGCGCTGCGCACGGGGCTGGAGAAATACGACCGCGGACGGGGCGTCTATCTTGGTCCGCAAGCGACGGTCGATCCTGCCCAGCTGGGCGACGAGACCAGCTGGCGCAATGCGCTGGCCGAGACCCGCGTACCGCGAGACATCGTCGGCTGGATCCCCGCCGTGGTGCTCGAGGTCGGCGACAACGCTGCCCGTATCGGGATCGAAGGCGTCGAGGACGACGAGGATGGCCACTGGCTGACGCTGGGCGATGCGGACTGGATCGGCCGTATCCGTGCGGGCGACCGCAGCGGCGGAAAGCCGTCGACGGCGGGTGCGCTCTACCAGGTTGGCGACGTGGTGCTGGTCAAGGCGATCACCGAAGACGGCGCCTTTGTCCGCTGGTCGTTGCGTCAGATCCCCGAGATCGAGGGTGCGTTCATGGCGATGGACGTGACCACCGGCCGCGTTCTGGCGATGCAGGGCGGCTTCAGCTATCAGCATTCGGTGTTCAACCGCGCGACGCAGGCGACGCGGCAGCCGGGCTCCAGCTTCAAGCCCTTCGTCTATGCCGCCGCGCTCGACAACGGGTACACGCCCGCGTCGATCGTCGTCGATGCACCGGTCGAGGTGGAGTCGGGCGGCGAGATCTGGCGGCCAACGAACTCGTCGAACCGGTTCTACGGCCCCGCGCCGATGCGGACCGGGATCGAGCAGTCGCGGAACCTGATGACCGTGCGTATCGCGCAGGATATCGGCATGGACCGGGTCAGCGAGTATGCCGAGCGGTTCGGCGTCTATGACGACATGCCGGAATACCTCAGCTACGCGCTGGGGGCGGGCGAGACGACGCTGTTCAAGATGGTTGCCGCCTACGCGATGTTCGGCAACGGCGGCAAGCGGGTGGAGCCGACGCTGGTGGACCGCGTGCAGGACCGCTATGGCCGTACGATCTACCGCCACGACCAGCGTGGCTGCCGTGGCTGCGAGGCCGAGGCCTATGACGGCAAGCTGCCCTGGATCTGGAACCCGGCGCGGCAGGTGATGGACCCGGTGACGGCCTACCAGTTGAGCTCGATGATGCAGGGCGTGGTGGCGCGCGGCACCGCCGCCTCGACCGTCGGCGCTCGTCTGGGCGTGCCGATCTCGGGCAAGACCGGCACCACAAACGAGTCGAAGGACGCCTGGTTCCTGGGCTTCACCCCGCACATCGCTGCCGGCTGCTATATCGGCTTCGATACGCCGCGACCCATGGGGGCGGGCGCTTATGGCGGCACGCTCTGCGGTCCGGTGTTCTCGGACTTCATGGAAGTCGCGCTGAAGAACCACGGGAGCTTCGAGCGTCCGCAGCCGCCGCAGACGGTCTTCGTCAAGATCGACCGGTTCACCGGTCAGCGCCTGCCGGACAACGCCTCGGGCAACACTGTCGTGACCGAGCTGTTCCGCAGCGGCGAAGAGCCGGCGATCGGTGGCTACGGTACCTACGTCGATGGCGGCTTCGCCATGGGCGCTGACCTGCCGCTCTATTCCCGTGACGGAGGCGGGCAGGCCGCGCAACGCGTGCAACAGGACGGGCAGAGCAAGGTGATCCGGACCAACCCGACGTTCGGTGTCCTGTCCTCGGGGGGGCTCTACTGACCTTGTAGCCCAGCGCTGCAACCCTTAGAACATCCGGGCCGGTGCGGCAGCGCGCCGGCCCATGACATTGAAAAGACGGCATCCGATGCGCGCAGAGACCGAAAACCACATCGCGGAAATCGAGAAATCGCTGGCCTTGCTGCGGCAACGCCTGGGCGAGACGGCCGAGCATCGGCTGGAAGAGCTGAACGCGATGTCCGAGGACCCCGAACTGTGGAGCGATCCGGCCCGCGCTCAGAAGCTGATGCGCGAGCGGCAACAGCTGTCGGACGCGCTGGACCGGTTCGATAGTTTCAAGACCGAGCTTCAGGACAATCGCGACCTGATTGAACTGGGCGAGGCCGAGGAAGACGCCGAGGTCGTCAGCGAAGCCGAAGCCGCGATTGCCGATCTCAAGCTGCGCGCCGCCCAGGCCGAGCTGGAGGCGCTGCTGGACGGTGAGGCCGACGGCAACGATACCTTCCTCGAGATCAACGCCGGCGCCGGTGGCACCGAGGCCTGCGATTGGGCGCAGATGCTGCAGCGCATGTACGTCCGTTGGGCCGAGGCACATGGTTACAAGGTCGAGTTGCAGTCCGAGGAAGCGGGCTCCGAGGCGGGGATCAAGTCGGTCGCCTACAAGATTTCCGGACCCAACGCCTATGGCTGGCTGAAGTCCGAGTCGGGCGTGCACCGGCTTGTGCGGATCTCGCCCTTCGGCAAGGGCACGCGCGAGACCTCGTTCGCGTCGGTCTGGGTCTATCCGGTGGTCGACGACAATATCGAGATCGAGGTGAACCCGGCCGATATCAGGATCGACACCTACCGGTCCTCGGGGGCGGGCGGCCAGCACGTCAACACGACCGACTCGGCGGTGCGGATCACCCACGCGCCGACCGGTATCGTGGTGACCAGTTCCGAGAAGTCGCAGCACCAGAACCGCGACATCGCCATGAAGGCGCTTAAATCGCGTCTGTACCAGATGGAGCTGGACAAGCGGAACGCCGAGATCAACGCCCAGCACGAGGCCAAGGGCAGCGCCGGTTGGGGCAACCAGATCCGGTCTTACGTCCTGCAGCCCTACCAGATGGTGAAGGACCTGCGGACCAACGTGGAAACCTCGGACACGTCCGGCGTGCTGGACGGCGATCTGGACGCGTTCATGGCCGCCGCGCTGGCACAGGAAGTCTCGGGCAAGAGCCGCGCCGAAGCCAACGCCGAGGACTGAAATCGGGTGTATCCGGAACCGGCACGCCCGGTTCCGCGTTCTTCCCCCGTAGAGAAGGGGAGAAGACAAAATGGACCTTGTCCGTATCATCGTGGCCGTCATCCTGCCGCCGCTGGGGGTCTTCCTTCAGGTCGGCTTTGGCAAGCATTTCTGGCTGAACATCCTGCTGACGATTCTGGGGTACATCCCGGGCATCGTTCACGCCGTCTACATCATTGCGCGCAATGACAGCCCGCGTACCGCCTGAGTCCGTGCGCGAGTCCGTCGCCGAAATCGTCGCGAAGGACGGTCCGCGCCTGGCCGAACTGGACAAGCTGGCCGGTTTGCTGGACGCCCGGTTTCGGGTGCCGGTACTCGGCATCCGCCTCGGCTGGGACAGCCTGCTGGGCTTCGTGCCGGGTATCGGTGACGCCGCCACGCTGGCGCCTGCCGCCTGGCTGATCTGGCGCGCTCACCGAATGGGCGCGCGCCGCCGGACGCTGGCGCGGATGGCCGTCAACACCGGCATCGACACCGTGATCGGCGGCATCCCGGTCATCGGCGATCTCTTCGATATCGCGTTCAAGAGCAACCGCCGCAATGTCGACTTGCTGCGGCGCGAGCTGAAAAACTCTGCCTCGGTGCGGGCCACCTCGGCCGCGCACCGCTGGCAACCGCAGAACTTTACTGAGGGGCGGGCGCGCTAGGCCGCCCCTCTCACTCTGCCTGTGTAACGGGCAAAATACCCCGTAACTGCTGTTTATCCCGGCATTTCGCGCAGGGGGCGAGTCGCGCTAAGGCTTCGGCCTTGTGCGCGGACCGCGCTGCGCAGACCAGTTCCCGCCAATGGAAAAGCGGCCGCATGAAGCGGCCCTGGACGGGAGTCGAAACGTATGAATGGCGCGGATACCGCCTGGCTGATCGTGGCCACGGCGCTGGTTCTCTTTATGACATTGCCGGGGCTTGCCCTTTTCTACGGCGGGCTGGTGCGCTCGCGGAACGTGCTGAGCGTTCTGATGCAGACAATGTCGATCGCCTGCCTGATGTCGGTGCTCTGGCTGGTCGCGGGCTACTCGATCGCCTTCGGGCCGGGCGAGAGCGGGATTTTCGGAGGTTTCGGCAAGATGTTCCTTGCGGGCGTCGATGCCGAGACGCTTTCGGGCACGATCCCCGAGGTTCTTTTCTTCGCCTTCCAGATGACCTTCGCGATCATCACCCCTGCGCTGATCGTCGGCGCCTATGTCGAGCGGATCTCCTACGGGTTCGTGATGCTGTTCTCGGCGCTGTGGATGCTGCTGTGCTATGCGCCGGTCGCGCACTGGGTCTGGGGCGGCGGAATGCTGGCTGACGGCGGTATCCTGGGCGCGGAGGGCGTCAAGGACTTCGCGGGCGGCATCGTGGTGCACGAGACCGCCGGCCTTGCCGCGCTGGTCGTCGCGCTGGTGCTGGGCGCGCGCACAGACAAGTCGAAGCCGCCGCACAATCCGGGATACGTGATGGTCGGGGCCTCGATGCTCTGGGTCGGTTGGTTCGGCTTCAACGCCGGCTCGCAACTGGCCGCCGACGGCGGTGCCGCGATGGCGCTGGTCGTCACGCATATCTCGGCCGCCACCGCCTCGCTGTCCTGGGCGCTTTGGGAGCGGATCAAGTACGGCAAGGCGTCGATGGTGGGCCTGGTTACGGGCACGATCGCGGGTCTGGCCTCGATCACACCGGCCTCGGGTTTCGTCGGCCCGGTCGAGGCACTGATCATCGGCGCCGTGGCGGGCGTGCTTTGCCAGGAGTGCTGCCGGTTGGTGAAGGAGCTGCTGGTCATCGACGACACGCTCGACGTGTTCGCGGTGCACGGCGTCGGCGGCATCTTCGGGACGATCATGATCGGGATCTTCGGCGCGGGCAGCCTGTTCCCGCAGCTGGGCGCGCTGGCCGTCGTAGGCGTCTATACGCTGGTTGTCAGCTATGTGCTGGTGAAGCTGTGCGCGCTGGTCTTCCCGATCCGCGTCAGCGAAGAGGACGAGGTTATCGGCCTCGACCTGGCCTCGCATGGCGAACGGGCCTATGACGTGGTGTCCTGAGACCCGCCCCATCTAAGACGCCGCGGCACCGGAGATGGGCCGCGGCGTTTCTCATGGGAGACGCCTCGGGGAACGGACATGGCAGAGGTCCATAGGCGCGGGTAGGGCCTGCCTGAGGCGAACCGCGTGATGGTGCGAAGCTGAACGGCTTGCGGGGGTGAGATCACCTCTCGGGCCGGAGTAATAAGCGTCGGTTGCCCCATTGCGAGGCACCGACAGAACCGCGATGCGGACAAGCGAGTCGGAGGTCTGCAATTCGTAGCAGTGAAAGGCGCGCGACGCTCTTTTGTGACTGAACAGGAAACGGAATTGTGCGCCTGACCTGTACAGTTTCTAGGACGGCTCGACGACGTGTCCCAGTACTGCTGCTGATATGGCTGATGCACTACGACCACGAGAGCCGGACATAACATCCGGGCGTCGCGATGGTACGGACCCGCAGCCGCGGTCGGGCGCTGGTGGCTGTTCTGCCCCGTGTCCGACGACAAAAAAAGGCACCGCAGAGCGGTGCCGAACATGTTCGTCAATCTGTGCCCGGCTCAGGAGCCGGTGGTCGCTGCGGTCTTGACCGGTGCGGCCTTGCCGTCGTTCTTGAGCGGATCGTCGTTGCGCTGGACCGAGCCCTCGAAGTGGGCGCCGCTTTCAATGGCGATGGTCTTGTGCACGATGTCGCCTTCGACGCGGGCGGTCGAGGTCAGGCGGACCTTCAGGCCGCGGACGCGGCCGACGACGCGGCCGGTGACCACGACGTCATCGGCGACGACTTCGCCCTTCACGGTGGCGTTCTCGCCGACGGTCAGCAGGTGAGCGTGGATGTCGCCTTCGACCGAGCCTTCGATCTGGATGTCGCCGGTGGTCTTCAGGTGACCGGTCACGACCAGGTCCGAAGACAGCACCGAGGGCTGCGCCTTCGGCTTGGGCTGCGACGACGGGGCCGAACTGGCGGTCGACGGCGCCGAGGAGGGCGGCGAGGACGGCGGAGCGGACGGCTTTGCGGTCGTCGAAGTCATGGACTGGTCGTTCCCCTCGTTGGTCGGTTTGCTTTTAGAAAACATCTTGAGCAGCCTTTATGTAGGTCAGCGGGTTCACGGGAGAGCCGCCCAGCCGCACTTCGTAGTGCAGGTGGACACCCGTGCTTCTGCCCGTGGTACCCATATCGCCGATATGCTCGCCGCGGGCAATGCGATCGCCGACCTTGACGTGGATTTTGTTCAGATGCGCGTAGTAGGTTTCGAAGCCGTAGGCGTGCCGGACCTTGATCAGCTTACCGAACCCGCTCTGCCAGCCGGCATGCACGACAACGCCGTCGGCGGTCGCCTCGATATGGGTGCCGCGAGGGCCGGCAAGGTCGATGCCGTTGTGCGCCCGGCGACCGCCGGTCTTGGGGTCGCGGCGGCTGCCGAAGCCGCTGGTGAAACGGTGTGCCTGACGGACCGGCATCGCGAACGGGATCTGCTGTGCGGCGATCCGCATCATGTTGACCCGGTCCATGTCGGTCATCAGGGCAGCGAGGCGGGCGTTCATCTCGGGCGCGTCGCTGGTGCCGACGCTGGCGGGGATGATCATCTCGGGACCGCCCACGCCGCTATAGTCGACCGAGACCTTCCGCAGGATGCTGTCGACGTCGAGGCCGACACGTTCGAACATGGACTCGAGCGGCTTGAACGAAACCTGCACAGCGTCCTCGAGCGTGGCGATCATGCGCTCCTGCCGCTCGGCGTTGATCTCCATCTTCAGTTCCATGGCGGCGATCTGCGCCTGGAGCCGGGTCAGGTCTTCCTTCTGGCCGTCACGCTCGCGCACGGCGGTGTGCAGGACGTCCGACATCGCATCGAGCACGACCTGCATCTCGCCGGCCTGCTCGGCGTCGGCGCCCAGGTCCTCGCGGATCGAGGCGAGACGGGCCGTCAGAGCGGCAGTCTTCTCGGTGGCGGTGTCACGGGCGGCAACGGCGGCGACGAGCTTGCCGCGCATGGCATCAAGCTCGGCGCGGAGCTCTTCCTCGGCGCTGAGGCTGGCCCGCAGTTCGGTCTGCTGCTCGAGGATCCGGCCCAGCGCCGCGTCGAGTTTCGCCGTGGCGTCGGCAGCGCGTGCGGTCGCCGCAGCGAGGCGCTTGTCGAGAAGATCGATCCGCTCGCCATAGGCCTGTTCGACCATGCCGACTTCGACACCTTGTCCGGTGTCGCCAAGGCTGGAGACCAGGAAGCCGGCCGTCGCGGTCAGGGTCCAGCCCATGCCAAGCGCGGCAGCGGCGGCAAGCGCCGTCATCCGCGCCCGGGTCAGGCGGATCTCGCGGGATCCGCAGGGCGTTTCGATGAGAATTCGGTGAGAGCGCGTTTCGACGTCGGTCGCGGGGGTTTCAGCCGCCATCGTGTATGAAACTTCCGTTCGTTGCTTCTTGCGGGTCCACACCTGCCAGCGGGCCCGGTTGCCTGTTCCAAGGTGCTTAACGGTGACGTGGCCTTGAAGCAACGCCCGGACAGGAAGTGCTGGACAGTGTCGGCGAAATCCCGCTCACGGTCTCGTGTAGAGGTGGGAGGGAACCGAAGGGGCGGCTAGGTCCCGGCACCTTCTGCCAGCGGCCAGTAGAAGTCCGGCGGAAGCCCGGCCTCGGCGCGCTTCTCGGTGTTGAATGGCGGCTTGAGCGCGCCGTGGAAGTAGCGCCGAACCAGCGCGTGGAACCGGTCCTTCGGATCGTGCTCGTGCCGGCCGCAAAGAAAGTGGAACCACTTCGAGCCATAGGCGACGTGGCCAACTTCTTCCTCGTAGATCACGTTCAGTGCGGCGACCGTTTCCGTGTCACCGGCCTTCTCGAAGAGCGCGATCATGCCGGGCGTCACGTCCAACCCACGCGCCTCGAGCACCATCGGCACGACGGCGAGACGGGCCTCGAGATCATCGGCGGTGTCCGTGGCTGCCTGCCACATGCCGGCGTGGGCGGGCAGGGCGCCGTAGTGGCTGCCCTGGGCCTCGAGCCGGTTTGCGAGCAGGTTGAAGTGCTTCGACTCCTCGTCCGCAGCCTTCACCCAGTCGTCGTAGAAGCCGGGGGGCATCGGAACGTGTGCGAAACGGGCGATGATGTCCCAGTGCAAATCGACGGCGTTAAGCTCGATATGCGCGATGGCATGAAGGATCGCGCGCCGCCCCGGACCGGTGTTGGGGCGCCTGCGCGGAACGTCGCGCGGGTCCAGAAGCTCAGGTTTTTCAGGCCGTGCGGGCATGTCCGGCGGGCTGGCCGAGCCCAGTGGCACCGGCGTGCTGGCGGCACGGCCTTCGAACCAGCGTGCGGCCAGCCGGCGCGAGAGTGCGGTCTTGTCGCGCGCGTTCGCGGTGGTCAGGACGGCGACGGCAGCCTCGGCCAGCGAAGCGCAGTCGGTTGCAGCGGGGCCGGTGGTCACAGGGCCTTGACCGCCTCGAGCACCTCTTCGACGTGACCCGGCACCTTTACCTTCCGCCACTCGCGCACGATGCGGCCCTCGGCGTCGATCAGGAAGGTCGAGCGTTCGATCCCGAAGTACGTCTTGCCGTACATGCTCTTTTCCTTCCAGACGCCCATGCGCTCGCAAAGGTCGCTATTCTCATCCGAGAGCAGAGGGATGCCGAGTTCATGCTTCGCGACGAACTTGTCGTGCTTGGCGACCGGATCCTTGGAGACGCCGACGACCTCGGCTCCGGCAGCGCGGAACTGGTCGAGCATGCCGGTGAAGGCGATCGCCTGCTTGGTGCAGCCGCTGGTGTCGTCGCGGGGGTAGAAATACAGCACAAGCGCCTTTCCGGCGAAATCCGAGAGCGACATGGTTTCGCCGCCATCGCGGGGCAGGGTGAATTCAGGCGCGGGATCGCCGACGTTTGGTTGAGTCATGTCTGAACCCTTTGGCTTGGTACCGTCTGTTGACACTGTTATGTTACGTGATCCGCGCCCGGCAAGGGTGAGGGCAGGTCAAAGGCGCCGGAATCGGCGCCGGGCCACGTAGAAACGGGTGGGCGCGCCGCAGAAGCTGCGCCATGGACGGACCGCGAGGGACATCGCTTGAAGGCGAAGCGACTGCAGGACAACCAGGCCGTGCCATCGGTGCGCGCGCGCAATTGTGCGCGCCGTGGTCCGGGCGCTGCCTTCTGCAGTTTCTGCATCCGCGAGTGCTGTTCGGTCCTGACCAAGGCGGTCACTGCGCTGATTATCCTTGCGGTCGCGGCCATGATGATCTTGCAGGACGGCAAATTCTCGCTGGCGCGGATCGCACCGCAGCTGGGGGAATGGGCCAGCGGCCGGCTTGGCGGCGAGGGCAGGATCGAGGTTGGTGACGTCTCGCTGAGCCTGGGTGAAGGTGAGGGGCCAGCGGGCCTAACGCTGTCGAATGTGCGCATCGGCGGGTTGGCCAATGGCGGCCAGGTCGTCGTTCCGCGGATCGCCACCGGGTTCTCGATGATGGACAGTCTTCAGGGGCGGATCCGGCCGAAATCGTTGGAGCTGAACGGGATCGACCTGACCCTCGCTCGCGACGCCCAAGGCGTCCTGCGCCTCGGCGCGGCGGGCGATGAAACCCCGCTGCAGGTCTGGCCGCCGGTCGGCAGCGGCGACGAGCTGGCGCAGCTGACCGCGTTCCTGCGCGAGGCGACGCGCGGCGATGGACCGCTAATGCTGGATGCGCTGGAGAACGTCAGCTTCGAGGATGTCGCGCTGCGCTTCGGCGATCAGCGCAATGGCGAGGTTTGGCAGGCTGACAACGCAGGCGCACGCTTGCTGCGCGACGGCGATATCTACAGCGGCTCGGTCAATGCAGTGCTGACGCAGGACGGGCGCGCGCCGCTCCCGGTGCAGGCCTCTGTGACGCGCAACGATCGGATCGGCGAGACCCGCTACCAGATCCGGTTCCAGGACGCGCGCCCCTCGGACCTGGCCGAGCAGGTCGAGGTGCTGGCCTGGCTGGCGCTGGTCGATGCACCCGTAAGCGGCGCGCTCGCTGCCGAAATCCACGACGATGGCGGGCTTCTGTCACTGTCGGGACACCTGAGAATGGAGCAGGGTGCGGTGACGCCGATGCCGGGCCGCACAATCGCGTTCGCGGGGGCCGACACCTATTTCACTTACGATGCGGAGCGCGACGCTTTCGAGGTCAGCGGGCTTCGGGTCGACACGATGTATGGCGCCTTGGGCACCCGCGGCGATGTGATGCTGGGACGCGATGCCGAGGGCGCGATAGAGACGCTGACGGCGCAGCTGGACCTGACGGACCTCAGCCTGCGCGCCAATGCCGGCGAGGGCGAAGCGCTGACCTTCTCGCAGGGGAGCGCGCTGGCGCGGGTCTCTCTCGATCCGTTCCGGGTCGATCTGGGTCAGGTGGATCTCCGTGAGGGGCCGCTGAGGGCAGAGCTTTCGGGGCATGTCGCCGCGCGTCCCGACCGTTGGCAGGTCTCGATCGACGCGCGCGCCGAGGAGCTGACCGCCGGACAGATCATGGCCGGGTGGCCCGCAGCGCTGGAGCCGAAGCTGCGCCAGTGGCTCCAGGAGCGTATCGAGGGGGGGATGATGACCCGCGCCGATGCGTTCATTCGCGCCGATGGCGGCAGGCCGAAGCTGGGGCTCGATTTCCAGTTCCGCGAGGCGCGCGGACAGATCCTCGATCACATGCCGCCGCTGGTCGATGCGGCCGGGCGCGGGCAACTGGTCGGCACGCGCTTCGACCTGATGCTGGAAAAAGGCGTGACCGGGCCTGGGGCGGGTTCGGGCGTCGACCTGGCAGGCAGCCGGTTCACAGTGGCGGACACGCGGCCGAAGCCCTCGACCGGGACGGTGGCGCTGAAGGCCGAGGGGGCGATCCCGGATATCCTTGCGCTGATCGACAATCCGCCACTCCGTCTGCTGTCTCGCGCCGGACGGACACCAGACCTGGCGTCGGGGCAAGCGGTGGCCGAGGCCGAGCTCGAGTTGCCGCTGATGCGGCGCATCAAGGCGGAGCAGGTGAAAGTCGCGGCGCGCGCGGTTCTGACGGACGTGGCCTCTGACAGCCTGATCGAGGACAAGACGCTGACCGCCGAGCGGCTGGAGCTTACCGCCGATACCGAGAACATGCGGCTTGCCGGGCCCGTGGAGTTGTCGGACGTACCGATGGAAATTGCCTTCGCGCGCGGCTTCGGGCCCGACGCGGCCCCTCCGACCGTCACGGGCACGTTGGACGTCACGCCCACCGCTGTCGCCGGGCTCGGCATAGATCTGCCGCGCGGCACTCTGGATGGGCGCGGGACGGGCACGTTCAGCCTGACCCTGCCGGAGGGGACGGCGCCGACCTTCGATGTCGATGTGGCACTTTCGGGCGCGACCGTTCGGGTGCCGGCGCTCGGCTGGCAGAAATCGGCGGGCTCAGGCGGCACACTGCGGCTCTCCGGGGCGCTGACCAAGCCGGTGCGCGTGGATCGGATCGCGCTCGACGGGCCGGGGCTGAGCCTTGCCGGACGGCTGAACCTGACCCAATCGGGCCTTGCCGGGGCCGAGCTGAGCCGGCTCAGTCTTGGCAACTGGCTGGATGCACCTGTGCGCTGGTCGGCGGCGAATGGCGGCCGGGTCACGATCGGTGGAGGCCGGGTCGATCTGCGGGCGGGATTGCCGCCTTCGGCCAGCGGCACGGGGCCAGTGCTGGAGCTGTCGGGAACCGAGGTGGTCGTCTCGGACGCGATCCGGCTGACAGGCTTCCAGGGGCAGATCGCCTCGGGGCGTGCGGGCGCGGATCGGTTCAGTGGACGGGTAAACGGGCAGGTCCCGATCTCGGGCGTGATCGGCGATGACGGCCAGATCTACCTGCAGAGCGCCGAGGGCGAGGGCGGCGCGATCCTTCGCGCGGCCGGGCTGAACAGGAACGTGAAGGGCGGCACGCTCCGGGTTTCGGTGGCGCCCAATCCGGGCGGGCCGATGCGGGGAACGTTCTCGCTTCAGAACGCGACGCTGATCAATGCGCCGGTCATGGCGCAGATGCTGTCCGACATCAGCGTGATCGGACTGGCCGAGCGGCTGTCGAGTTCCGGGATCAACTTCCGCGACGCTCAGGGCAAGTTTACAATCGACGGCAGCCGGATCTACATCCAGCAGGCGCGGGCCGTGGGGAGCAGTCTCGGGATCACGCTCGACGGGATCTACGATACCCGCGCCGATGCGCTCGACCTCGTTGGGGTCGTCTCGCCGATTTATGCGCTCAACGGGATCGTGCAGCGCGTGCAGGGGATCGGTCGGCTGCTGGGCGGCCGGCCGGGCGAGGGGTTGCTGGGCGCGAATTTTCGGGTTACGGGCCGCGCGTCCGCGCCTCAGGTGGCGGTCAATCCGCTGTCGCTGCTGACACCCGGCGCGGCGCGGGAGATTTTCCAGAGCCGCTCCCGGAACGCACCCGGGGGCTGAACCCCGAGGGATGCGCCGATGGCCGAGCTGACGCTCGACGATTTCGACTTCGACCTGCCCGAGCGGCTGATCGCGCTGCGCCCGGTGAAACCGCGTCCGGCGTCCCGCATGCTGCTGGCGCAGGGCGACGCGATTGCGGATCGCCATGTGCGCGATCTGGCCGAGATCCTGCGCCCAGGTGATCTGCTGGTCTTCAATGACACCCGCGTGCTGCCCGCCCGCCTGCGCGGCGTGCGAAAACGCGACAGCGCGCACGGTTCGGGAGAGGCCCGGATCGAGGTGACTTTGGCCACCGCGCGGCCCGACGGGACCTGGACGGTGCTGGCCAAGCCCGCCAAGCGGCTCGCCGCGGGCGATGAGATCCGCTTCGACGGTTCCTTGAGCGCCGAGGTGCTGGACCGGGAAGGCGGCGAGGTGCATTTGCGCTTCGATGCCGAGGGCGACGCATTCGACGCGGCGCTTCAGCGGCTCGGCGAAATGCCGCTGCCGCCCTACATCGCCGGCAAGCGCGCGGCGGATGCGCAGGACCTCGAGGATTACCAGACGGTTTTTGCCAGGGTGCCGGGGGCGGTCGCGGCGCCGACGGCCTCGCTGCATTTCGACGAGGATCTGCTGGAGCGTCTGAAGGCAGCCGGTGTCGGCAGTACCCATGTCACGCTGCACGTGGGGGCGGGGACGTTTCTGCCGGTGACGGTCGACAACATTGCGAACCACAAGATGCACGCCGAATGGGGCGAAGTGACCGAAGCTGCCGCGCAGGCCATCGCCGAGGCCCGCGCGAAGGGCGGTCGGGTGATCCCGGTCGGTACAACTGCGCTGCGCCTGATCGAGTCGGCAGCCCGCGAGACCGGTGCCATCGCCCCTTTCCGGGGCGAGACCGACATCTTCATCCGGCCCGGTTTCGAGTTCCGGGTGGCGGACGGGCTGATGACGAATTTCCACCTGCCGCGCTCGACGCTGATGATGCTGGTCTCCGCGCTGATGGGGGTGGAGCGGATCCGCGCGATCTACTCCCACGCCATCACGAACGACTACCGCTTCTTCTCGTACGGCGACTCGTCGCTACTTCTGCCCGAGGGCTGAAAACGACGGTTGAAGTCGCTGGCAGCCTTGATAGGCGTCGGCGGGGGATTCACACAAGGACACGAGTAACCGGAGGCGCTGATGCTTGCCGTGCTGACCAATGCCTGGGCGCTGCTGTTCGGGCTCTTGCTGCTGATGATCGGGAACGGGCTGCAAGGCACGTTGCTTGGTGTGCGCGGCTCGCTGGAAGGGTTTTCGGCGGGCACGATGTCGCTTGTGATGTCGGCCTACTTCCTCGGCATGCTGATCGGCAGCCGGGTCAGCGGCAACCTGATCCGGCGGGTAGGGCACGTGCGGGTGTTCGCGGCGCTGGCCTCGCTGATCTCGGCGGGCTTCATCCTTTACGCGGCGATCCCGCATCCGATCAGCTGGGGCATCATGCGGCTGATGGTCGGCTTCTGTTTCGCCGGGGTCTACATCGTCTCGGAAAGCTGGCTGAACGAGAGCGCGACCAACGAGACGCGCGGCCAGGCGCTGTCGATGTATGTCATGGTGCAGATGGTCGGCGTGATCTCGGCGCAGCTGCTGCTGAACGTCGCGGACCCGACGGGCTACACGCTGTTCGTGGTGATCTCGGTGCTGGTTTCGGTGTCGGTCGCGCCGATCCTGCTGTCGGCGACGCCCGCGCCCGTGTTCGAGGCTGCCAAGCCAATGTCGCTGAAACAGCTCTACGAGGCATCGCCGCTGGGTATGGTCGGCATGTTCGCGCTCGGTGGGGTACTGTCGGCGATTTTCGGCATGTCGGCGATCTTCGCGACCGAGGCCGGGTTCTCGGCTGCCGAGACCTCGATTTTCGTCGCGCTGATCTACGCGGGCGGTCTGATCCTGCAGTATCCCATAGGCTGGCTGTCGGACCGCATGGACCGGCGCGTACTGATCGCCGGCTCGACTGCGCTCGGGGCGGCGGTGGTGTTCGGCTCGATCCCGCTGCTCGACAGTTTCACCGTCGTCTGTATCGCTGGCTTCATCGTCGGCGGCGTGGCGAACCCGCTCTATGCGCTGCTGATCGCCTATACCAACGACTTTCTCGAGCACGAGGACATGGCCGCCGCCTCGGGCGGGCTTATGTTCGCGAACGGTCTGGGCGCGATCTCCGGGCCCATCCTGATCGGTGTGCTGATGGATCAGTTCGGCACCTGGACTTTCTTCGGGTTTACCGGAGCGTTGATGGCGGCGATCGCGGCCTATGCGGTCTACCGGATGTCCAAGCGCGCGGCGCCGTCGGCGGACGAGACCTCGACCTACGTGCCGGTGCTGTCGCAGGCCTCGGCGGTGGCGGTCGAGATCGCACAGGAATACGCGGCCGAGTTGGCGCTGGAGGATGAGGAGACCGAGGCCGACGAACTCGCGCGCGAAAAGGCGGAGGTTGGTGCCTGATCCCGGTTGCCAAGCTTCGAGCGTGCGTGTTTCATGGCCGTCATGACAGACGCGCTCGCTCCCGAAACGGCCCGCGAAATCCTGCAGTTCTGGCTTGAGGAAGTCGGAGAGGCGGGGTGGTACAAGGCTGACGACGCAGTGGATGCGGCAATTGTGGAGCGGTTTCTCCCCGCGTGGGAGGCGGTGCACCACGCCGGGGCCGCGCCATGGATGGACGATGCCGAAGGCGCGCTCGCCTCGCTGATCCTCATGGACCAGTTTCCGCGCAACATGTTCCGCGGCGATCCGCGCAGCTTCGCCACCGACGGACCGGCCCGGGCCTGCGCGGCGGCGGCGATCAGTTGGAACTACGACCGCGAGACGCCGGTGCCCCAGCGCCAGTTCTTCTATCTGCCCTACGAGCATTCCGAGGACCCACTGGACCAGGCCCGAGGCGTCGAGCTGATCCGTAACCGCATGGGCGAGGGCGAGACTTTGGTGCACGCGTTGGTCCACCAGGAGATCATCGCCCGGTTCGGCCGGTTTCCGTATCGCAACGCCGCCCTGGGGCGCGAAACGACGCCCGAGGAGCAGGCATTTCTGGACGGCGAGGGGTACGCGGGCATCCTGCGTGAGTTGCAGAAGTCATAGCGGCTTTGACCTCGCGCGCATGGCCATGCGCGCAGGGATCGTTTAGGGTTAAGCAAATTCCTGGGGAAGGAGCGATACATGGCCGATACTGAATTCGATGTCGTCGTGATCGGCGCTGGTCCCGGCGGCTACGTTGCCGCCATCCGCGCGGCGCAGCTGGGGCTGAAGGCCGCCGTGATCGAGCGCGAGCACTATGGCGGCATCTGCCTGAACTGGGGCTGTATCCCCACCAAGGCCATGCTGCGCTCCTCGGAGGTGTTCCACTTGATGGAGCGCGCCAAGGAGTTCGGCCTCAAGGCGGACGGCATCGGCTACGACATCGACGCGGTGGTGAAGCGCTCTCGCGGCGTCGCAAAGCAGCTCAGCTCGGGCGTGGCGCATCTTCTGAAGAAGAACAAGGTGACCGCGATCATGGGCGAGGCGACCGTTCCCGCCAAGGGCAAGGTCTCGGTCAAGACCGACAAGGGCACCGAAGAGCTGAAGGCGAAGAACATCGTCCTCGCGACCGGTGCGCGGGCGCGCGAGTTGCCGGGGCTGGAGCCGGACGGCAAGCGGGTGTGGAACTACAAGCATGCGCTTCAGCCGCCGCACATGCCCAAGAAGCTGCTGGTGATCGGCTCGGGCGCGATCGGGATCGAGTTCGCCAGTTTCTACAACACTCTGGGCGCCGAGACGACCGTGGTCGAGGTTATGGACCGCATCCTGCCGGTCGAGGACGCCGAGATCTCGGGCTTTGCCAAGAAGCAGTTCGCCAAGCAGGGCATGAAGATCCTCGAGAAGGCGACGGTCAAACAACTGGACCGCTCGTCCGACAAGGTCGTCGCGCATGTCGAGGCCGGCGGCAAGGTTGAGAAGATCGAGGTCGACACGGTGATTTCCGCCGTCGGTATCGTCGGCAACACGGAAGGCCTGGGGCTGGAGAAACTCGGGGTAAAGGTCGACCGCACCCATGTGGTGGTCGACGAGTACTGCCGCACGGGCGTTGAAGGCGTCTATGCCATCGGAGATCTCGCCGGTGCGCCCTGGCTTGCCCACAAGGCCAGCCACGAAGGCGTCATGGTCGCCGAGCTGATCGCCGGCAAGAACGATGTCCACCCGGTTCGCCCCGAGGCCATCGCCGGATGCACCTACTGCCAGCCGCAGGTGGCGAGCATCGGCTACACCGAGGCGAAGGCCAAGGAATTGGGTTTCGACGTCAAGGTCGGCCACTTCCCGTTCATCGGCAACGGGAAGGCCATCGCTTTGGGCGAACCCGAGGGCATGGTGAAGACGATCTTCGACGCCAAGACCGGCGAGCTTCTTGGCGCGCACATGGTCGGCGCCGAGGTGACCGAGCTGATCCAGGGCTACGTCGTCGGCCGCCAGCTGGAGACGACGGAGGAGGACCTGATGGCCACCGTCTTCCCGCACCCGACGCTGTCCGAGATGATGCACGAAAGTGTGCTCGACGCCTACGGCCGCGCGATCCACTTCTGACCGCGCGCTCCTGACCGAAGAACGGCCGGAGGAGACTCCGGCCGTTTTTCTTTTTCCCGGTTCGTCAGAGGTTTGCCGACGATCTGCTGATCCGGCAAGATGGCGGGCATGGTCCTGAGTATCCTGTCTGCACTCGGCGGTATCGGCCTGTTCCTGGTCGGCATGATGATGCTGACCGATGGGCTGAAAGCATTGGCCGGTCATCGGCTGCGCAATGTGCTGGCGGGGTTCACATCGACGCCTTTCTCGGGCGCGGTCACCGGTGCGTTGACCACGGCGGCGATCCAGTCCTCGAGCGCGACCACCGTCGCGGCAGTCGGGTTCGTGGCCTCGGGGCTTCTGACATTTCCACAGGCGCTGGGAGTGATCTTCGGCGCGAACATCGGCACAACGCTAACCGGTTGGCTTGTGGCGCTGCTCGGCTTCAAGCTGGACCTGGGGCAGGTGGTCATGCCGCTGGTTTTCATAGGCGCACTGATGAAGCTCTCTGGCCGGCGGCGGCTCTCGGTGATCGGGCAGGCGCTGGCGGGGTTCAGCCTGATCTTTGTCGGGATCGAACAGCTCAAGCTGGGGCTGGATGCGTTTGGCGGCGTGATCACGCCCGAGGATTTCCCGCCCGATACGCTCTTCGGGCGGTTCAAGCTGGTGTTGCTTGGAATCGTCATCACTCTGATCACGCAGTCCTCGAGTGCGGGCGTCGCGACTGCGCTTGCGGCGCTGAGTGCGGGGGCGCTGAACTTCCAGCAGGCTGCCGCGCTGGTGATCGGCATGGACGTGGGCACGACGTTCACCGCGGCGCTTGCGACCTTGGGTGGCGGTACAATGGCAAAGCGCACGGGATATGCGCATGTGATCTACAATGTGCTGACCGGAATGATGGCCTTCTTCCTTCTGGGGCCGTTCAGCGTGGCGGTTTCGGGCTGGGTCGAAAATGGAGATCCGTTGACCGCGTTGGTCGCATTTCACAGCAGTTTCAATTTCCTGGGGGTCATTCTTATCCTTCCGTTCGCGCGACAGTTCGCGCGATTGGTCGAGGCGCTAGTGCCCGAGCGCGGGGATATCCTGACCCGGTCGCTCGACGAAATGATGCTGCGCGATCCCGAAGCCGCCACGGCCGCGGCCCGTACCGCCGTCGAGCGGTTGGCGAAAGCGGTCGTCACGCATTTGCGCGGGGTCATCGGCGCTTCCGGTGTCGATCAGGAAACGCTCCGTGCCGAAAGCCTCGAACGGGCGCTGGCCGACACGCGTGACTACCTCGGCCGGATCGTCGTGCCCGAGGGCGACAGCGCGTCGATGCGGCAGATCACCGGCATGTTCCACATCCTCGATCATCTCGGCCGGCTGCTCTATCGCTGTTCACAGCACGAGCGGATTGCCGAACTCGCGCGCGACAGGCGGCTCAAACGCCTGACAGGGGTCCTGATCTCGGTGACCGGGCACGAGGCCGCAGCGACCGACGGGCAGGCCTGCGAGAACCTGCTGGATCGAACGCGCGGCTTCTTCCGCCGTCAGCGGGAGGTGCAGAGGGGCAGGCTGATCGCCGATGCGGCGGACGATACGATCCCGGACGAGGTGGTGTGGCTAAGGCTCGACGCCGCCCGCTGGCTGCACCGTGTTGCCTATCACCTCTGGCGAATACGCCTGCACCTGAACGCGTTGACCGCGCCTGAGGTGATCGCTGTGCCGTCGTTGGAGGAAGCCCGTGTGGATGTTCGGCAGGATTAGGCTCTGGTGGCGCGGCAGTCCGGCGCGGCGCTGCGGGCGGTCCTGTTCTCCCAAATGTCGAGTTCGGGCGCGAAGTGGGCTTCCAGCCGGGACCGGGCGGCGCGGGACATGCGGGCCCAGCGGCGCGGAGAGCTGTTATGGCGCTCGATCTTGACCGGCTTGCCCAGGCGGACTTCGAGAAAGTCGGCGAATAGGCCCATGTCCTCGAACCGGTAGACGATGTCCACCAACAGCTTGCCTTCCGCGTCGCAAAGGAAGCTTTGCGGCCGGTGAAGGCCCAGGTAGGGACGCTCCTCGCCGGCGGCGAACTCCTCGGCAAACTGTTCGAAGCTGATGCCCTTGGTCGACACGTGCGGCTCCCACTCGGCCGGTTTCGAGCGATAGCGCCACCAACTTTCCAGCCAGTCGACCGGATGCCGAAGCTGGCAGACGGTATCGACATGTTCGATGCCGCTTTCGTCCAGCCACGGCCGGATGAACCGTTCGAAATGGTGCGCGGGCATATGGGTGGCGCGGTGATGGCGCGTGAACATGACGTGGCAATGCCTGCGGATCGCGTTTTCGACCGAGGTCGATCCGGTCTTTGTCATCGCCAGATAAGCAAACCGGCCGTCGATGTTCAAAAGCACGCCTGCACCTCTTCGGTCTTTTCCGCAGCACCGCTCCGGGTGCCTTCACGCTTTGTTAAACCAGAGCCGGGAAAGTTGGGACAGAGTTAAAATAAACTTGCAATGTTCCGGTTTTGTCTCCATGTTCGCGAGAACAAGAGGCGAACAGAGCGGCGTTCGGCCCCCGATTGCAGGGGGGTGCGAGACGTGAAATAAGAGGTCCGATCCCAATGGCAACTTCTCTCTTCGACGTGAAAGAAAAGCGCAGCATAGACAAGGAAAAGGCGCTGGAATCGGCGCTGAGTCAGATCGAGCGGAGCTTCGGCAAAGGCTCGATCATGAAGCTCGGCGGCGACAATCCGGTGGCCGACATCGAAGCGACCTCGACGGGCTCGCTTGGATTGGATATCGCTCTGGGCATCGGCGGTCTGCCGAAGGGCCGGATCATCGAGGTTTACGGGCCGGAAAGCTCGGGCAAGACCACGCTCGCGCTGCACGTGATCGCGGAAGAGCAGAAGAAGGGCGGCGTCTGCGCCTTCGTCGACGCCGAACATGCGCTCGATCCGCAGTACGCCAAGAGGCTCGGCGTCGATCTGAACGAGATGCTGATCTCGCAGCCCGACGCCGGCGAGCAGGCGCTGGAAATCACCGAGACGCTGGTGCGCTCGGGTGCGGTCTCGGTCGTTGTGGTCGATTCGGTCGCTGCGCTGACGCCGAAGTCCGAGCTTGAGGGCGACATGGGCGACCATCAGGTCGGTGCCCAGGCCCGCCTGATGAGCCAGGCGATGCGCAAGCTGACCGGTGCGATCAGCCGCTCGAACTGCATGGTGATCTTCATCAACCAGATCCGCATGAAGATCGGCGTCATGTTCGGCTCTCCCGAGACCACCTCGGGCGGGAACGCGCTGAAGTTCTATGCCTCGGTCCGGCTGGACATCCGCCGCATCAGCTCGATCAAGGATCGGGACGAGACGGTGGGCAACCAGACCCGCGTCAAGGTCGTGAAGAACAAGGTCGCGCCGCCGTTCAAGCAGGTCGAGTTCGACATCATGTACGGCGAGGGTATCTCGAAGATGGGCGAGCTGATCGACCTCGGCGTAAAGGCCGGCGTGGTCGAGAAGTCAGGTTCCTGGTATTCGTTCGGCGACGAGCGGATCGGGCAGGGTCGTGAGAACGCCAAGACCTTCCTGAAGGAAAACCCGGATATCGCCACGACGATCGAGGACAAGATCCGTGCCGCGCACGGGCTGGACTTCGATGCGTCGCCCGACGCAGAGGACGTGCTGGAGGACTGACCCTCCGGCACGTTGTGCGGGGCTTGTGGACAGCCCCGCCTATCCAAGCTAACACCGCTCCTTGACGATGGGCGCGCCGCGCGCGGCGCGCCTTTGACCGAGGAGTGCCATGACCAGCCTGAACGACATCCGCTCCACCTTCCTGGAGCATTTCCGGGCCGCCGACCACGAAGTCGTGCCCAGTGCGCCGCTAGTTCCGCGCAACGACCCGACGCTGATGTTCGTGAACTCGGGCATGGTGCCGTTCAAGAACCTCTTCACCGGCGTCGAGAGCCGCGACTACACGCGTGCCACCAGTTGCCAGAAATGCGTGCGCGCCGGCGGCAAGCACAACGACCTAGACAACGTGGGCTACACAGCGCGCCACCACACATTCTTTGAGATGCTGGGGAACTTCAGCTTCGGCGACTATTTCAAGGAAGCGGCGATCCCCCACGCCTGGGACGTGATCACCAAGGACTTCGGCATTCCGAAGGACAAGCTCTACGTCACGGTCTACCACACCGACGACGAGGCTGCACAGATCTGGAAGAAATACGCCGGTCTGCCGGACGAGCGGATCATCCGCATCGCGACCGACGACAATTTCTGGATGATGGGGCCGACCGGTCCCTGCGGCCCGTCCTCCGAGATCTTCTATGACCATGGCGAGCACATATGGGGCGGACCTCCGGGAAGCCCGGAAGAGGATGGCGACCGGTTCATCGAGATCTGGAACCTGGTCTTCATGCAGTACGAGCAGTTCGAGGATGGTACGCGCAAGCCGCTGCCCAAGCCCTCGATCGATACCGGCATGGGGTTGGAGCGCATGGGTGCGACGCTCATGGGCAGCCATGACAACTATGCCACCGATGTGTTCCGCGACCTGATCGAGGCAAGCGCGAACCTGACTTCGGTCGATCCTTACGGCCCGCAGAACGTGCACCACCGTGTGATCGCGGATCACCTGCGCTCGTCGTCCTTCCTGATCGCCGACGGCGTGCTGCCCTCGAACGAGGGGCGCGGCTATGTCCTGCGCCGGATCATGCGCCGCGCCATGCGCCATGCGCACCTGCTCGGCGCGCAGGATCCGATCATGTACAAGCTGGTGCCGGTGCTGCTGCGGCAGATGGGCCAAGCCTATCCGGAACTGGTCCGTGCGCAGAAGCTGGTCGAGGAGTCGCTGCTGCTGGAAGAGACCCGCTTCAAGCAGACGCTCGACCGCGGCCTGAGCTTGCTGGATGCGGAACTGGAGCAGCTGGAAGAAGGCCAGCCGTTGCCCGGTGCCTCTGCGTTCAAGCTCTACGACACCTACGGCTTCCCGCTGGATCTGACGCAGGATGCGCTGCGCGAGCGCGGCCGCGAGGTCGACGTGGCCGGTTTCGATGCCGCCATGGCCGAGCAGAAGGCCAAGGCGCGCGCCGCCTGGGCCGGTTCGGGCGAGGAAGCTGACGCCAGCGTCTGGTTCGACATCGCCGACAAGAACGGCTCGACCGAGTTCCTGGGCTATGACACCGAGGCCGCCGAGGGGCAGATCCTTGCGGTGGTCAAGAGCGGTGCACCGGTCGAGACCGCCGCGAAGGGCGACACGGTCGAGGTCGTGCTGAACCAGACCCCGTTCTATGCCGAGTCGGGCGGTCAGGTCGGCGATACCGGTGAGATCCGGACCGAGGATGGCCGAGTGCGGATCACCGACACCCGTAAGACCGCCGGAATTTTCCGGCACATCGGCGAGGTGGTCGAGGGCACGCTGAAGACCGGCGAGCCGGCGGAACTGGAAGTGGATCACAGCCGGCGCACGGCGATCCGGGCCAACCACTCGGCGACGCACCTGCTGCACGAGGCGCTGCGGCGCCGTCTGGGCGATCACGTCGCGCAGCGCGGCTCGCTCAATGCGCCGGACCGGCTGCGCTTCGACTTCAGCCACCAGAAGGCGCTGAGCCCCGAGGAGTTCTCGGCGGTCGAGGCCGAGGTGAATGCGTTCATCCGCCAGAACACCGCGGTAGAGACGCGGATCATGGATCCGGACAGCGCGCGCGGGATCGGGGCGCAGGCCCTGTTCGGCGAGAAATACGGCGACGAGGTGCGCGTGGTCTCGATGGGGACCGATGCGGGCTCGGGCAAGGGCGTCGACGGCAAGACCTATTCGATCGAGCTGTGCGGCGGCACCCATGTCGAGCGCACCGGCGATATCGGCCTGTTCGCGCTGGTCTCGGAAAGCGCGTCTGCTGCCGGTGTGCGCCGGATCGAGGCGGTGACCGGGCCAGATGCGCAGCGGCTGCTGCGCGAGCGTGACGTGACACTGTCGGCGGTGGAAGGCGTGCTCAAGACCGGCGGCGAGGATGTCGTCGCGCGGGTCAAGGCGCTGATGGACGAGCGCCGCGCGCTGCAGGGCGAGGTAGCCGAGCTGCGCCGCAAGCTGGCGCTTGGCGGTGGTGGCAGCGAAGGCCCGCAGGCCGAGGAAGTTGCGGGCGTGAAATTCCTGGCCCAGGCCCTGACCGGCGTTTCGGGCAAGGACCTGCGCGGGCTGATCGACGAGCAGAAAAGCCGTCTGGGCTCGGGCGCGGTGCTGCTGCTGGCCGATACCGGCGGCAAGGCCGCGATTGCTGCGGGCGTGACCGAGGACCTGACCGGCCGGATTTCGGCGGTGGACCTGGTCCGCGCGGCGGCGGAAGCCATGGGCGGCAAGGGCGGCGGTGGCCGTCCCGACATGGCGCAGGGGGGCGGGCCCGATCCGTCGAAAGCGGACGACGCGATCCGCGCCGCCCGCGCAGTTCTGGAGGCCTGAGCATGGCTGCCTACATCATCGGCCGGATCGACGTGCACGATCTCGACGAATACAAGAAATACGCGGTCCAGACGGTGGCGCTGGCCGAGGAGCATGGCGGCCGGTTCCTGGTGAAGGGCGGCGAGATGACCCAGGTCGAGGGCTCTGGTCCGGGTCGGCACGTCGTGATCGAGTTTCCCGACCGCGCGACCGCCGAGACGTTCTACAATTCCGACGCTTACCAGAAGATCCTGCCGATCGCGCTTGGCGCGGCCAAGCGGGACCTGGTGATCGTGGAAGGGGCCTGACATGCCGGCGCTGTGGATCGCGCATGTCGATGTTAAGGATGCCGAGGCCTACGGCCGCTACGCCAAGGTCGCGAGCGAGGTGATCCCGGCACATGGCGGGAAGTTCATCGCCCGCGCCGGGCGCTATGTGCAGCTCGAGGGCCGGGATTTCCCGCGCAATGTCGTGGCCTGGTTCCCGACGCTCGAAGCCGCGCAGGGCTGCTACGAGTCCGCGGAATACCAGGCTGTGGTCGGGATTGCAGGCGATGCCGCCGAGCGGCAGCTGGTGATCGTCGAAACCGACGAATAGCGCCCGGTGCCCGCCGGGGGATGCCTCCGGCGGGGATATTTTCGGAACGTGGAAGCTGGGCGCGTCATTCCGCGGGCGTGTCCTCGGTCCGGGCGGCGCGGTTGGCGCGGGCGCGGTCCAGTTCCTCTTTCGAGGGGACGGCCGGACGGACGTGGCGGAAGTACTCGCGGATCAGCGCGAGGCGCATCGCGACACTGTCCTTGCCGGTCTTCATCTGCGCCAGCGTCATCTTGCGCCGTCGCACCACGATCCGGGCAATGCGGTAGTCGAAGCGGCGCTTGCGTGCGAGGTATTCGGGCGGCACGCGTTTCTTGAGGAAGCCCCAGATCCGGTAAAGCTGCATGAAGGCAATGGTACGGAACACCAGTTTCTGTACCGACTTCCAGATTATCGTGCCGAAGGCCGTGGCACCGGCGATGATCCAGAACGGCAGCTGGACCGAGAAGACCAGCAGCCAGAGGCTCATCGAGCTGATGGCAAGCGCCAGCGTCGCGAACATCACGATCAGGATGCTGATGATCTTCACCGCGAGGGGCAGTTCCTTGTACCAGTCCATCATCGCGGCGTAGCGGGTCTTTGCGGACTCCTTGAAGGTCGCGAAGAACCCCGCGATGCGGCGCTGGTTCGCCGCGCCGATCAGCATCGGAACCAGCGATTTCATGAACCAGCGCTTGCCGATCTCGACCCGCGCGAAATTGATGCCCTGCGCCTTGAGCCAGATGAAGGCGCCCTTTGTGGTGACGGTGAAAAGCTTCGCCAGAACGATCTTTGCCTGGCTGATCATCATGCCGAGCGCGGCCAGCACCTCGGCGCCGAACATGTAGCTGAGCGCCACCGAGGCGGAGGCGACAAGCCCGAGCAATATCAGTGCGCGCAGCAGCATGAACCATCCGTCGTTGCCGCGGCCCGGTGGCCGCGTCGGGGCGACTTTTGCGCCTCAAGATGGGCGACAGGATGGCACGGTGCGTGGTGCGCTGTCAGTGGCGGGCGGCACTCGAGAAGAGCTGTATGACCACAATGCCGCACAGGATCATCGCCATGCCGAGGATCGCGGGCAGGTCCAGCCGCTGGCCGAAGACCACGCGCCCGATGCCGGCGATCAGCAGGATGCCGAGGCCCGACCAGATCGCGTAGGCCACGCCTACCGGAATCGTGCGCAGAACCAGCGACAGCAGGTAGAACGACAGCCCATAGCCGATCACCACAAGAACCGAGGGCAGGGGCCTCGTGAACTGCTGGCTGGCTTGCAGGGCAGAGGTGCCGATGGTCTCGGCCATGACGGCGAGGACAAGAAGGACATAGGGCATGGGCGGGCCTCAGGTGGCGATGTAGCGGTCGCGGCGGTGGTTTATCGCGATCACGAGGTTCAGCACCACCGCACCGAGCAGAGAGTAGAGGACAATGCCGGGCGGAAACAGGAAGGCGGCGATGGAGAAAAGCACCAGATCAAAGGCGAGCTGCGTGTAACCCGCCTTGAAGCCGGTCGTATCCTGCAGGAGCAGCGCGACAACCCCGACGCCGCCGAGCGAGCCTCCGTGCCGGAACAGCCCCAGCAGGCCGAGGCCCGCCAGTACCCCGAAGATCACGGCCCCGAGGGCAGGTGCGACCTGATCCAGAACGAAACCGTGCGGCAGCAGTTCGGTAGACACCGAGAGCAGGGTGACGGAGGCCAGCGATTTCGCCGTGAAGACCGGGCCGAGGCGCTTCCACGCCAGCCAGTAGAAGGGCAGGTTCACCGTGAAGAAGACGGCCCCGAAGCTCCATCCGGTGAGGTAGGAGATCACCACCGCGAGTCCCGCAGTCTGGCCGGTGAAAAGCCCGAGAAAGGTCAGGATGTGGATACCAAGCGCGCAGCAGAGCACGCCAATGGCAATGCCCTGGATATCGTCCAGCGTACTGTGTTCGACCTTCTCGACCATGGTTCCGCTATGGCCGAGGTTGACGCTGACGGCAAGGGAAACAGGGAACGAAAAGGGGCGGCCCGTGCGGACCGCCCCCGAAGTGCCCGAATGTCAGGCAGAACTCAGCCGGCGAGGGCCTTGTTCAGGTTCTCGTCGATCTTCTCGAGGAAGCCCATGGTGGTCAGCCACTTCTGGTCGGGGCCGACCAGCAGCGCCAGATCCTTGGTCATGTCGCCCGACTCGACGGTCTGCACGATGACCTTCTCCAGCGTCGCGGCGAAGTTGCCCAGCGCCTCGTTCCCGTCCAGCTTGGCGCGGTGCTTCAGGCCGCCGGTCCAGGCGAAGATCGAGGCAATAGAGTTGGTCGAGGTTTCCTTGCCCGCCTGGTGCTGACGGTAGTGGCGCGTCACGGTGCCGTGGGCCGCCTCGGCCTCGACGATCTTCCCGTCCGGGGTCATCAGCTGCGAGGTCATCAGGCCCAGCGAGCCGAAGCCCTGTGCGACGGTGTCCGACTGCACGTCGCCGTCGTAGTTCTTGCACGCCCAGACGTAGCCGCCGGACCATTTCATCGCCGCGGCGACCATGTCGTCGATCAGGCGGTGCTCGTAGGTTAGGCCGCGCTTCTCGAACTCGTCCTTGAACTCGGCGTCGTAGATTTCCTGGAAGATGTCCTTGAAGCGGCCGTCATAGGCCTTGAGGATCGTGTTCTTCGTCGACAGGTAGACCGGGTAGTTGCGGGCGAGGCCATAGTTCATCGAGGCGCGCGCGAAGTCGCGGATCGAGTCGTCGAGGTTGTACATGGCCATGGTGACGCCCGAACCCGGGGCCTGGAAGACCTCGTGTTCGATGGTCTCGCCGTCGTCGCCGACGAACTTGATCGACAGCTTGCCGGCGCCGGGGAATTTGAAGTCGGTGGCGCGGTACTGGTCGCCGAAGGCGTGACGGCCGACGATGATCGGCTGGGTCCAGCCCGGCACCAGGCGCGGCACGTTCGAGCAGATGATAGGCTCGCGGAAGATGACGCCGCCCAGGATGTTGCGGATCGTGCCGTTGGGCGAGCGGTACATGCGCTTGAGGCCGAACTCTTCGACGCGGGCCTCGTCAGGGGTGATGGTGGCGCATTTCACGCCGACGCCGACTTCCTTGATCTTGTTGGCCGCATCGACCGTGATCTGGTCGTCGGTGCGGTCGCGCTCCTCGATGCCCAGATCGTAGTAAAGCAGGTCGATGTCGAGATAGGGCAGGATCAGCTTGTCCTTGATGAACTGCCAGATGATCCGGGTCATCTCGTCGCCGTCGAGCTCGACGACGGGGTTCTCCACCTTGATCTTGGTCATGTCGGTCCTCGTTGAAAAAGGGATTCGTCGGCGCCGGTATAGGCGAAAGCGCGGCGTAGGGAAAGCCCGGTATACGCAGGTATACCGGAAATGCCTTTACTTCGCCGGAAGCGCCGTCACGAAGTCCAGCGCCAGGCGCAGCACCGACTCGAGCCGGTCGTCCTCGAACAGATCGCCGTCCGCCTCGACCATGCCGCCCATCGGACGCCCGGTGAAGGCCATTTCGCGGACGCCCTCGATCCTCAGGGCCTCGGCGTGGCGGTCCTTGCCGACCCGGAACATCGCGCCGCCCTTGTGCACACCACAGAGCATGTTGCCCTGAAGCATGAAGCAGAGCCCGCCGAACATGCGTTTCTCCTCGACGCCCTGGAAGCCGTCCAGGCGGTCCCGCAGGATCTGCGCGCTTTCCTCGCTGTAGGCCATGAGCCTCCCCCGTTGTCTCGCGTCAGCCTAGCACAGTGGGTGCGGCTTGCGTGACCGCCTGCGATGGCTTAGGGCCAGCGGCGGAACGGAGAGGGACGGATGTCGGGAACGGATCACGGTCAGGGTGCGGAATGGGGCGGTCCCCAGCCGGTCATGGTGCTGGTGCGCCCCCAGATGGGCGAGAACATCGGCGGCGCCGCGCGCGCGATGTGGAACTTCGGTCTCGAGCACATGCGCCTTGTCGAGCCGCGCGACGGCTGGCCGAACCCGGCGGCGGTGGCGATGGCCACGGGCGCGGCGCGGGTGCTGGATGGGGTGCGGGTGGATGCCGACACAGACGCAGCGATCGCCGATCTGAACTACGTCTACGCCACGACCGCGCGGCCGCGTGATCTGACCAAGGCAGTCTTCACGCCCGAAGAGGCGATGCGCGACGCGCGCGCCCGGATTGCCGAGGGGCAGCGGGTCGGCGTTCTCTTCGGCGCCGAGCGCGCAGGGCTGGAGAATGCCGACGTAATCCGCGCGAACGCGGTCATCACCGTGCCGGTGAACCCGGCCTTCGCCTCGCTGAACCTGGCGCAGTGCGTGCTGCTGACCTCTTACGAGTGGCGGCGGTCGGGGGATGCGAGCCTGCCGGACCGCCCGGAAAAGGCGCGGCCCGCTACCCGCGAAGAAATCACGCGCATGGTGGACGAGCTGTCCGTTCGGCTCGACGCGCGCAATTTCTTCTGGCCCGAGCACAAGCGGCAAAGCCTCGAGGACAACCTGCGGAACCTGTTCCTGCGCATGGATCTGACCGATCCGGACGTGCGGACGCTCTACGGCGTGTTCCGGACGCTGGCGGACAAGAAACCCCGCGACTGACCGCAGGTCAGGAGACTGCGCAGTTCTGTCCGCTTGCCTGCCCCCGTCCCCCGGCTTATGTCCGGATCAGACGAGGAGCCCGGAATGAGCCAGAAACGCAGCATATTTCAGGAAGTCGAGACCCGCGAAGAGGCGGCACCGGCGCCGCGCCGCGCAGACCCGCGCGAGGGCGCGCGGAGCGCGATCCGGGCCTGGCTGATGGTTCTCTTCGGACTGGTCGTGGTGATGATCGCCGTGGGCGGCCTGACCCGGCTGACCGACAGCGGCCTGTCGATTACCGAATGGGCACCGATCACCGGGGCGATCCCGCCGCTGAGCGGCGCCGACTGGCTGGCCGAGTTCGACAAATACCGACAGATCCCCGAGTTCGAACTGGTCAACAGCGAGATGACGCTGGAGGAGTTCAAGTTCATCTATTGGTGGGAATGGGGCCACCGCCAGCTGGGCCGCGTGATCGGCCTGGTCTGGGCCGCGGGGTTCCTGTGGTTCCTGCTGCGCGGCCGTATTCCCTCGGGCTGGACGCCGCGGCTGTTTGGCCTCGGCCTGCTGGGCGGCCTGCAGGGCGCGATCGGCTGGTGGATGGTGTCCTCGGGCCTCGGCGGCGAGATGGTGGACGTGGCCTCCTACCGGCTGGCGACGCATCTGGGCCTTGCATTCCTGATCCTCGGGCTGATCGCCTGGTACGCGTTTGAGCTGTCGCAGAGCCAGATGGCGCTGATACAGGCCCGGCGGCGACGCGAGGCGGGGCTTGCCGCCTTTGCCGGCGTTCTTGCGGCGCTGGTCTTCGGCCAGATCGTGATCGGCGCGCTTGTCGCCGGGATCGACGCGGGCCGGACCTATATCGACTGGCCGCTGATGAACGGTCAGGTGCTGCCGCCCGAACCGTGGATGTTCGAGCCCGCGTGGCGGAACTTCTTCGAAAACGCGGGCCTCGTGCAGTTCGTGCACCGGATGTGGGCCTATGCGCTGCTGGTCGTCGCCGTGGTGCTGTGGCAGCGCGCGCGCCGCTCGCCGATCATGGCGGTGCGGCGAGGGATCGACTGGGCCTCGGTGGCGCTGTTCGCGCAGGTGGTGCTTGGGATCGTGACGCTGATCCACGCCTCGCCCTGGCAGATCGCGATCCTGCACCAGCTTGGCGCGGTTCTGGTCTTTGTCACCGTGCTGCGCGCGCGGTTTCTGGCGATGTATCCGCCCGAGCAGAGGATCGCCCGTGGATAAGTCGCTCCCCCGATTGAAGCTTGAGCCGGACGAACTTCTGGCCTTCATGGGCGAGGTCTTTCCGCAGATCACCGGGCGGTTCCGAATCCTGGAACTTGTGCCGTACCGGCTGACCTGCGAGATGAGCGTCACCGAGGACGATTTGCGACCCGGCAACACGGTCTCGGGGCCGGCGATGTTCACGGCCGCCGATTGCGCCTTCTATCTTGCGACGCTGGCAATGATCGGGCGCGAGGCGCTGACGGTGACCACGGCGGCCAATATCAATTTCATGCGCAAGCCTGCTCCGGGTCCGATCCGGGCCGAGGCGCGGATCCTGAAACTCGGGCGCAGCCTGAGCGTCGGGGATGTGCTGCTGTATTCGGTCGGCATGGACGCGCCGGTGGCGCAGGCCAGCATCACATATTCGATCCCACCATCGAGGTGACCTCGCGACCGACCGGTCGGTGTCAGCCGTTCGGGATCAGGTCCAGAACGTAGCGGGGCAGGGCAAAAGCGCCCGTGTGGACCTGCGGCGTATAGTAGCGCGTGCTGATCCCGGCAGCCTTAAAGCGCTGCGCAAGAACCTCTGGCGAGGTCTCGCGCGCGGCGCCGTCGGTGCCCCAGCCGAACGCCATCGGGCCGCCCGCATAAGTCGGGATGGTTGCCATGTAGCACGTCGCATCCGCGAACAGCGCCTTGAAGGCCCGCATGGTGTTGGTCAGTTCCTCGCCCTGCAAGAAGGGCACGCCGTTCTGGGTGACGAGAATGCCGCCCTCGGCCAGGCAGGATTTCGCCCGACCGTAGAACGTGTCCGTGAACAGCACTTCACCGGGGCCCACCGGGTCGGTGGAATCGACGATGATGACGTCGAAGCGGTCGGCGCATTCACGCACGAACTCGGCTCCATCGGCAATCACCAGGTTCAGCCGCGGATCGTCGAAGGCTCCGGCGGAGAGGCTGGGTAGGTATTTCTTCGAGAACTCGACCACGCCCGCGTCGATCTCGACCATTGTGACATGCTCGACCGAGGTGTGGCGCAGCACCTCACGTGCCATGCCGCCATCGCCGCCGCCGATGATCAGCACACGCCTTGCCGCGCCATGCGCCAGGATCGGCACGTGGGTCAGCATCTCGTGATAAATGAACTCGTCGCCCTCGGTGGTCTGCACCACGTCGTCCAGCGTCAGCACCCGGCCGAAGCGCGGGTTGGTGAAGACGCGGATGCGCTGATGGTCGGTCTCGCTGTCGTAGAGAACCTCGTCCTCGGCCAGCGCCTGGCGGTAGTCGTCGTAGAGCGCCTCGAAGGTCCAGCCGGGCAGGGTGGTGCGGGGGGCGTCGGTCATCTCGCTCTCCTCACGGATGGAAGGTCGGGCCGGCAAAGGGTCGGCCCGGTTTCTTCAGAGGCGTTCGGCGACGATCTCTTCGCCGCGCAGCAGCTCGCGCACGCGGACATCGCCGGCGGCGAACGCATTGCGCAGCACGCTGACCGCACGCCACGGTTCCGCGTCGCCGCACATGAAGACGTCGAAGGCGCCATAGCCGATCTCCGGCCAGGTGTGCACCGAGATGTGGCTTTCGGCCAGGACAGCAACGCCGCTCACCCCTTGGGGCGAGAACTTGTGCGTGTGCAGATGCAGCAGCGTCGCGCCGCACTCGTCGACACAGTCGCGGAAGGCCTGCTCGATCCGGGCTTGGTCATCCAGTCCGGTGCCGTCGATCACCTCGATGATCAGATGGGTGCCCGCGAAGACCTTGCCGCCGCGACGGATGAAGTGATCGTCCCGCGTTTCATCGAAGAGATCGCGGTCGTGGACCAGTTCAAGTTGAGTTTCTTGCGCAGACACCGATGTCTGCACGGGAAAGCCCGCGTGGGTGGCGCCTGTCTCCAGACCGTTCCCCAGTTGGACGTGGGTGGCGCTTTTCATCGCGTCCTCCATGCCAGCCAGTAGAATGAATCCAGCGGTTCCTTAGCGCCCCCCCGAGATAACCCGAAGTTGGGATCGGCAACCCTGTGGGCGGCGAACTAATGGGAGAGGACGGCCGTTTCAAGTGGTTTCTGCCGAATGGGACAGAAACATCCGACACATGGTGTCTCAAACACTCCGGGGCGTATCGAGGTCTCGAGTCAGATGTGTGCGGACGCTGGAGGATGCAGCGCGCGCCGTGCGAGGCCGATCCAATATAGCGCCCAGACGGAATACCCCATGAACTTCAGTGCGTCTTCGATCATTACAGTTGCCCGGTGCTGCGGGAGAGTCATGTCGGTGACCATCGACCCAAGCAGAAGGGCACCCGCAAAAATGAGAGTGGGCATATGTCCCGTTCTGCCTGCATGAAAGATGCGGCCCATAAGCCAAAGCCCGAAGATGATGTAGAGCGGGAATATTATATAGTCGGGTACTGCACCCGCTATCATTCCGCGCCGCTCATGCAACATGAAAAGATCATCAACCGCTACAAAGCAAGTAAAGATCCCTGCAATACGCAGCAAAGGTGCAAGCGTGGCGCCGCGAAAAGTCGAAGCGAACGTGCAGATAGCGGCAGTCGCGACCATGATCGAGATGCCGATATTCGAGATCATGCCGACAAATGGTGGAAAGTCGAAACTCGCCGCGGGGTCACGAACGAGCAATGTCGCCGTGTATCCGTTCAACTCCGCCAACAGTGCTGCAAGGCAGACAAACGCGCCCGAAACGGTTGCGACAAACATCGGTTTGTAGAGGTCGTGGATTCGGATCCTTTGCACATACGCAGTGCCAGGAGAACGGAGGGGGAAATTGGACTGTAACGTCATTTGCTTACCATAACTTACTCAGGACTACGGCAGTTTGAACATCTGTGCCGGTTCTTTCATGGAATCGTTATATTTGCGGCGGAATGATGGCGTAAAATATGGGGTAAAATGATACCTATTTTTTAAATCATTGATATTGCTGGTTTATATTGATATTCGCCCCATTGACATGAGTGTAGAACCTAATAGAAACGGCGCATCCGCAATCCGGGTGGCGTGGCTTTGGCCCGCTTGCCTTAGATGATCTGGAAGACTGCGATGAAAACCTACTCTGCCAAACCGGCCGAGATCGAGAAGAAGTGGGTCCTGATCGACGCCGAAGGCGTTGTTCTGGGTCGCCTCGCCTCGATCATCGCCATGCGCCTGCGTGGCAAGCACAAGGCCAGCTTCACCCCGCACATGGACATGGGCGACAATGTTATCGTCATCAACGCCGACAAGGTGCAGCTGACGGGCAACAAGCGCGCCGACAAGAACTACTACTGGCACACCGGGCACCCGGGCGGCATCAAGTCCCGCACCGCCGGCCAGCTGCTGGAAGGCCGCTACCCCGAGCGCGTGATCCAGAAGGCCGTGCAGCGCATGTTGCCGGGCGGCCCGCTGAGCCGCAAGCAGCTCTCGAACCTGCGCGTCTACGCCGGGACCGAGCACACTCACGAAGCGCAGCAGCCCGAAGTTCTGGACGTCCGCGCCATGAACTCGAAGAACACCCGGGAGCAGGCCCGATGAACGACGAAATCAAAAGCTTCGACAGCCTCGGTGAAGCCGTCGACGGCGTCGACACGCCCGCCGCCGTTCAGGCCGCGCCGAGCTACGAGCCGGTCCGCGACGAACTGGGCCGGTCCTATGCCACCGGCAAGCGGAAGGACGCGGTTGCCCGTGTCTGGATCAAGCCGGGCAACGGCAAGGTCATCGTCAACGGCAAGGAAATGAACCAGTACTTCGCCCGTCCGGTGCTGCAGATGGTGATCGGCCAGGCCTTCACCGTCGCTGGCGTGGAAGGCGAGTTCGACGTCATGGCGACCGTCAAGGGCGGTGGTCTGTCGGGCCAGGCCGGTGCGGTCAAGCACGGCATCTCGAAGGCGCTGACCCTCTACGAGCCGTCGCTGCGCCCTGCGCTGAAGGCCGCCGGGTTCCTGACCCGCGACAGCCGTACCGTCGAGCGTAAGAAGTACGGCCGCCGCAAGGCCCGTCGGAGCTTCCAGTTCTCGAAGCGCTGATCCGGCGTTTCCGCAGATCAGAGGCCTCGCGCATCGCGCGGGGCCTTTTCTTTTACGGCTTTCAGTTATCCGTTTCTTAACCCTGTTGCTGTTCGCTCGCCCCGTTATGGCGGAGGCAAAATGCAGTATCGGGCGGATATCGACGGGTTGCGGGCGGTTGCGGTTGCAGGTGTGGTGCTCAGCCATGCCGGGCTGCCTGGACTGGGCGGGGGCTTCGCCGGTGTCGACGTATTCTTCGTCATCAGCGGCTACCTGATCGCCAGCCTGTTTCTTGAGGAGCAGGCGCGGACCGGACGGGTCGACCTTCCTGCCTTCGCCGCCCGGCGGCTACGACGGTTGCTTCCCGCGCTGCTTGCGCTTCTGGTGGTCTGCGTTCCAGTAGCCTATCTGGTCCTGCTTCCGCAGCAATTGAAAGACTTCGGGCAAGGCGTTGCAGCGGCACCGTTTTTCCTTGCGAACCTGCTTTACTGGCAGGAGGCCGGCTACTTCGCTGCGGTCTCGGCCGAGAAGCCCCTGTTGCACCTCTGGAGTCTCGGCGTCGAAGGGCAGTTCTACCTTCTGGCACCGCTGGTGTTGTTGCGCGGCCGAGGGCTGGTGGCCGGGCTGGCGGTACTGGGATTTGTGGCGGCGTCCTGGGCCGCCCGCGAAGTTCCGGAAGCGGCATTCTACTTGGCCCCGTTCAGGCTGTGGGAGTTCCTTGCCGGGGCGCTCTTGGCATTTTGGCCGGTGCAGTTGCCGCGCATCGCGGGCTTTCTTGGGCTCGGCTTGATCGGGATCGCGTTCTGGACGCTCGACGGCGCCACGGCCTGGCCGGGGGCGGCGGCGTTGTTACCGGTCGTCGGAGCGATGCTCGTGATTGCCGGTGGGAGTGACGTGCTCGCGCGCCGCGGCCCCGTTTTCCTGGGGAGGATCAGCTATGGTGTCTACCTGTGGCATTACCCGGTGCTGACTTTCTTCGCGCTGGCCCACCCCAAGGTTTCGATGGCTGTCGCCGGACCGTGGCTGGTGCTTGGCTCGGTACTGCTCGGCTGGGCAAGCTGGCGCTGGATCGAGCGGCCATTCCGGGGCGAGGGCAGCTGCGGCTGGGCACCGGGTGTAGCGCTTGCGTTGGTCGTCACCGGCACGGGGTATCATCTGCTGAACGGCCTGCCGGGCCGGCTTCCGGGCGAGACGCGGGAAATCCTTGCCCTGACGCAGACCGCCACCACGCGGTGCCATGACAGTCTGGACGCGTCGGCGATCGAGCGGGGTGAGCGATGCCTGATCGGGGCGCTTGGCGTTGCACCGAGCCTTGCATTGATCGGCGACAGCCATGCGGATCACCTGGGTCCGGCGCTGAGCCGGGCGCTGGCCGCGCGCGGGCAGGCGGCGGTGGTCTACACGGGCAGCTGGTGCGTGCCGGTGCCGGGATTCGGTGCGCGGGCGCCGGGGCGGGGCAGGGACTGTGCCGGGAAGATGAGCGCGGCGTGGCAGGAGGTGCTGGACGATCCGGCGCTGACCACCGTAATCGCCGCGGCGCAATGGGGCAATGTCGTCGAGGGCGGGCGGGGCATGCTGCCGTCGGTCCGCTACGGCAGCGCTGCGCTTGCTGCCCGTGCGCCCGAGGACAATGTGACCGCGATGGAGGTGGCCTTCGCGCCGTTGGCCGAGCAGCTAAGATTGTCCGGAAAGCTGGTTCTGATGCCTGAACCGGTCCCCGAGTTCGACGGCTCAGTCCCCGACAGGTTGGCACGCCTTGCCTGGGCGGGAGACGCGACGGGTACTCTTGTGCCCCTGGGCGGGGAACGGGTTCAGGCGACGCAGACGGCCCTAGCCAAGCTCGCGCTGCGCTCCGGTGCTCAGCTGGTACCGCTGCGAGACCTTTTCTGTGCGCCCGGCGCAGACGCCTGTCGGGTGCTGGACCGGCGGGGGACGCCACTCTGGCGCGATGCTTCGCATCTTTCTCCGGCCGGGGCGACACCGGTCGTTGCCCGGCTGATGGATATCGTCGATGCTGACCTCCGACAGAATGGAGGGCGTCATGATCATCTATCCCTGCGGCAGCCGGCCGACACAGAACGGGCCAGAGAGCACGTTTATCGGTAGCGTCCGGCTCGATCCCGTGGCTGCAGCGCCAGATGCGCCGGGCATCCGGGCGAATGTCGTGACCTTCGCCCCGGGGGCGCGGACCTTCTGGCACAGCCACACCCACGGACAGGTGCTCCATGTCACGCAGGGATCCGGGCTCATCGCCCTGCGGGGCGAGGCGCCGCGCCGGATCAGGGCAGGTGACAGCGTATGGATCCCAGCGGATGTTGAGCATTGGCACGGAGCGGGGCCCGACAACGCCATGACCCACATGGCAGTCCAGCCCAGTCCACACGGCGACGAGACCGCCTGGCTGGAAGCGGTCTCCGATGCGGACTACAACCGCGAGCCGCACAGGGGCTGACGGCATTTTGAGAAATGAATTCCATGCGTTACGCGGGTTTTCTGCGGATCGCATGGGCAATTCCAAAGTTTTGACGATAAACTCGGGCCATCGGCGATTCGCGCGACGGGCGCCACATGTGCACGCCGGAGCGCCGCCATGGTCCAACGTAGGGAAAAGCCATGAACTTCAGGACCCTGATCGCAGGAACCGCGGCCGCGGCCATGTTGGTTGGTGCTCCGGTGATCGCTCAGGACGAGACGTTCATCTCGATCGGCACCGGCGGTATTACCGGTGTGTATTACCCGACTGCGAGTGCGATCTGCCGACTGGTGAATCGCGGTCGCAAAGATCACGGGATCCGCTGCGCGGTGGAGTCGACCGGCGGTTCAGTCGACAACATCAACGCCATCAAGGCGGGAGAGTTGGAGTTCGGAATCGTTCAGTCGGACTGGCAGTACCACGCTTTCAATGGGTCCTCGCAGTTTTCCGGTAACCCCTTTCCTGGCCTGCGAGTGATGTTCTCGATTTACCCGGAGCCCTTCACGCTGGTGGTACGTGCCGACAGCGGTATCGACAGCCTCGAAGACCTGAAGGGCAAGCGCGTGAATGTTGGCAACCCAGGCTCGGGGCAGCGCGCAACGATGGAGGTCGTCATGGACGCCGTGGGCATGACGATGGGCGATTTCGCATTCGCAGCTGAGTACCGAGGGTCGGAAATGGCAAATCAGCTCTGCGAGAACAACATCGACGCCATGATCTACACGATCGGCCACCCGGCGGCGGCGATCAGGGAAGCGACTACCAACTGTACGGTGAAACTGGTCGATGTTTCAGGCGCAGCGATCGACAAACTGGTTGCCGATAACCGCTACTATAGCGTCGCCACCATCCCTGGTGGCATGTATGACGGCACAGACGCAGATGTGCTCACGTTTGGCGTAAGCGCGGCGCTCATCACCTCGGAAAGCGTCCCCGAAGACGTAGCCTATACGGTCGCACGGGCAGTGATGTCGAATCTCGACGACTTCCGCGGCCTGCACCCCGCTTTCGCCGACCTCGAGGCTGCGAAAATGGTCAAGGACGGCCTCTCGGCCCCGCTGCACACGGGCGCGGAGAAAGCCTACAAGGAACTGGGCCTTGCGGAATAAGGCATCGACGTGAAGGCCGCCGACTGAACGGATCATCGGGATCTGGACCGCCCAATCCCAGCAATTGACCGAGCGGGAGATCCGGTTTCGCGGATACGGTCTCGCAGGGGCGCTTTGTCCACCGTGTGACCGGCAGGTTCGCCACCCCTATGGTGGGAAATCCCAGCTTCCAGTTCGAGAAGGCAGGCGCGGTGGAATTAACAAAACCTGTCAACAGGCGAGTGACGCTGCCAATAATGGGCGCTGCGCCGTTCCAAAGTTTTAACGTGGCAGCCGCAGTACGGCCTTGAGGCCGCCCAGCGCCTCGCTTTCGCCCAGTTCGAGGGCGCCGCCGTGCGATCGCGCAACGTCAAGCGCAATGGCAAGGCCGAGGCCCACGCCGCCGCCACGGTCCTGGTTGCGCGCGCTGTCAAGGCGGGTGAAGGGGCGCATGACCTCTTCGCGCTTGTCCTCGGGCACGCCGGGCCCATTGTCCTCCACCGTAAACAGGATTGCTCGGGGCGCGACCTTCAGGGAGAGCCGTGCGCGGGTTCCGTGGCGAGCAGCGTTGGACAGCAGGTTCTGCAATGCCCGGACCACCGCGGCGCGACGCAGCATCGCCACCGGGGCCTCTTCGCCGCCGAGGTCGATCTCGCATTCCAACCTGTGACCGACGCGTCGCGCCTGCTCTTCCAACTCCTCGAGCAGCGCGCAGAGGTTGACTTCCTCGGCATCGTCCAGCTGATCGCCCCGGGCGAAGGCGAGGAAGCTGTTCAGCATCTGCTCCATCTGCTCGACGTCGTGGGACATCTCTTCGGCTTCGGGCAGGTCGTCCGCCAAGGCGAGGCTCAGCTTCATCCGCGTGAGGGGCGTGCGCAGGTCGTGACTGACCCCCGAGAGCATCTGCGTCCGCTGTTCCATCGCGCGCTCGATCCGGTGGCGCATCGATATGAACGCAGCGCCGGCGCGGCGGACCTCGTCGGCGCCGGCCGGCCGGAACGGAACCGAGCGGCCCTTGCCGAACGCATCCGCTGCCTCTGCCAGTTGCAGGATCGGTTTCATCTGATTGCGCAGGAACAGAAGTGCGATGATTGCCAGTATCAGCGACGCCGCAGCCATCAGAACCAGTAGCTGGTGCGGGTTCGAGGCGGTCATCCGGCTGCGCGGAATGACCGCGCGCAGCACGCCCATCTCGGTCGGCATCCGCACGTCCACCCGTTTGCGGTCGTCGGCCAGGTCTACCTGGATCCCGTCGCCCAGCAGATCCGCCATCTCGGCGATCAGCGCGCGGCCAGACAGATCGAACCAGTCGCGGGCATGAGCGCCCGGTTGCAACTCGTCTGCGCCGAGTCGGAAGGTGATCGCAAGCGGGGTGGACAGGTTGTCGAGACGCAACTGCGCGATCTCGGTCGTGGACGAGGTATCGATCACCTGCTGCGCCACCGCCATCTCGCGGGCGATGTTCTGCGTCATCTGCCGGGTGACGTCCTCGAAGTGCCGCTGCACGAAGACGAAGCCGACGACCAGTTGCAGGGCGATCAGCGGCACGACCACGATAAGCGTGGCGCGCGGAAACAGCGAGCGTGGCAGCGGGTACTTGAGAACGGGCGGCTTCATGGTAGGAGCGTTACCCAGCCCCCGGTCCCGCCGCAAGGACATGCAATGACCCGAACCCCGCAGACCGTCGCGCCGGGCATCCGCGCGCTGACCGCGCCGAACCCAGGTCCGATGACCTTCAAGGGGACACGCACCTACATTCTGGGCGCCAGCGATTGTGCCGTCATCGATCCGGGCCCCGAGGATAGCGGCCACCTCGCCGCCGTCCTGGGCGCGCTGGGGCAGGGCCGGCTGCGCTACATCCTGGTGACTCACGCGCACAGCGATCATTCTGCGGGCGTCGCCGCGCTTAAAGCCGCCACCGGCGCCGAAGTGCTGGCCTTCGGGCCCGCCAGCGCCGGCCGCAGCCCGATGATGCAGGCGATCGCCGACCGCGGAGACCTGGCAGGCGGTGAGGGGATCGATGCCGCGTTCCGCCCCGACCGGGAACTGGCGCACGGCGAACGGATCGAAACCCGCGAGTGGATGCTCGAGGCGCTTCACACACCGGGGCACCTGTCGAGCCACATGTGCTTCGCCTGTCCGCAGGCCGGGGCGATCTTCACCGGGGATACACTGATGGGCTGGTCGACGACGGTGATCTCTCCGCCCGACGGCAGCATAGGCGCTTTCCTCGGATCCATGGCGCTTCTGGGGGATCGAACCGAGTCGCTGTATCTGCCGGGCCACGGAGACCCGGTGCCGGAGGGGCCCAAGGCGGCGCGCGCCCAGGCGCTTCACCGCAGGATCCGCGAATCCCAGATCGTCGCCGCGTTGCAGCAGCGCCCCGCAACTGTGACCGTGCTCACCGAGCAGATCTACACGCACCTCGCCGAGGCCTTGCGCCCGGCTGCGCGCCGCAACGTGTTGGCGCATCTTCTGGATCTTGTCGAGCAGGGCCGCGTCGCCCTGCCGGATAGGCCCCTGACCGAGGCCGAATACACCTTGGCGGCAGACTGACGGAGGGCCAGAACTGCTTCGCCAGGAAATGCGGAAAACCGAGGGAATTCCTCTGGACGATGCAAAATCCCTGCGCTATACGCTCCCAGCGTTCGCAAGACGCAGTTGTTGTTCCGGCGTAGCTCAGTGGTAGAGCACTCGACTGTTAATCGATCGGTCGTAGGTTCGAATCCTACCGCCGGAGCCAACACCTACTCAAGAACCTGACAATGCTGGGTTTTATCTGGTGAATGCCAGAGACCGCCCTTTCTCTCGATTCCTGGTTCGGGAGTTGGAGCCGTGCGGATTTCGTTCCCTTTAGCGGCCGCATCTCGAATACCGACCCGCTGGGTTAAATTGGCGTCGGCCTCCCCCCAACCCGAGGGCTTGGAGTCGGGACCATGCACAAAAAGATGCTATGCTCTTGCCGCTGCGTTCTCATGCCCGCCTGCAACGCGAAGGTGCACACTCACAGGCGGACGCTACTGAGCGACATCGCCCCGGTTCGGAGTTCGGAGATCGCAGCCCACGAGCTTGCCTGTCCCAACGCCGCTATCGAACCCTTGCGCCACGCAATCTGTCTACCGGGGGCGTGAATAAGCGCGCACCGCGACGCGAAGTTGCAGCGTGGTTTTACGTTGCTCTCGACGAGATGGAGCCCGACAGGCAGTGCTTCGCCGTCGCCGCAATAGGCGTCTCGCTCGAAGCACAGGAGAATCTGCAAAGCGGCTGGAAAGTACCAAACTGAGGCTTCGTGGTCCGTACGTGAGTTGGACCACAATGTGAGGAGCATCGCCGACTCAGGAGGCCCGTGGCAGGACGCGATCTCGATGGGTGCAGTACGTTCGTAAAGTGCTTTGTCCCTGAAAGGACTGGACGCGTACTACTAACCGGCGCTAGAGCAGGGGCGAACGAAATTTGCGGGCGGAGTATGGGGGTATTCATGCTTATGGTCCGACCCGGGACCTGGCGACGGTTTGATGTGACATGGTTGTTGTACTGAAACCGCGAAATTTAATCTCTCTGGCTTCCATGGCGCGGGCGCCTATGCCTGTTACCGTTTCAGCTGTTCATAATTGACCCCTGCCGCCCGTCTGACCGCTGCCATGGACGTCATCGATGCGATTATCGCAGGCGATCCCGCAGAACGAATCCTGACACGTTGGGCGCGTGAGAATCGCTATGCCGGGTCGAAGGACCGGGCCGCGATCCGCGATCTCGTCTATGATGTCCTCCGGCGTCGCCGCAGCGCGCTCTGGTGTTCTGGCGGAGTTGTCGAAACCGGCCGCGCGCTGATCTCCGGTTTGCTTCTGCAGACCAATCCGCAGGCGCTAGAACTATTCACGGGCGAGACGCACGCACCGTTCCCACTGACGGCTGACGAGCGCAGGGCCTTCCGAACGCTCGAAGATGCGCACGCGTCGGTACGGGGCGACTATCCCGATTTCCTTCATGACGAGTTGGTGCGATCGCTCGGCACAGCGCTGCCTGACGTGGCCGAAGTGCTCAAGGATCGCGCGCCGGTCGATCTGCGGGTCAACACGCTCAAGGCCACACCCGAACAGGCACGCGCGGCACTCGCCGCCGATGGCGTGGCCGCCGAGCCCGTTCCGGAGGTGCCCGGTGCGCTGCGTGTCACCGAGAACCCCCGCCGCGTTGCCGCCGGCAAGGCGTTCCGCGCGGGGCTGGTCGAATTGCAGGACGCCGCGAGCCAGGCCGTCGCCGCGCTGGCGGGCGCTCAGCCCGGAGAAACTGTGCTCGACCTCTGTGCTGGGGGCGGCGGCAAGACATTGGCACTGGCCGCGGCTATGGCCGGGCAGGGGCGGCTTTCGGCCTTCGATGCCAACCCGCGCCGTATGCGGGACCTTCCGTCGCGCGCGCAGCGCGCGGGCGTGAGCATCCGACTGCTCGACTCGCCCCAGGTCGAGGACGAGGGACCCTATGACCTGGTGATGGTCGATGCGCCTTGCTCCGGCAGCGGCGCCTGGAGGCGCGATCCGGCGCAGAAATGGAATATTGCACCGCGGGACCTGGACCGGCTCGCATCGGTGCAAACCGAGGTTCTGGAGCGTGCCCGCGCCGTGGTGCGCCCCGGCGGCCGGATCGCCTACGCCACCTGCAGCCTGCTCGCGTGCGAGAACGAGGACCGCGTCGCGGCGTTCCTGGCGCGCTCCAAAGGTTGCCATAAGGGCACGGAGCGCCGCTGGCTTCCCGGCGCGCCAGGGGATGGCTTCTATTTTTGCGAGATTACCGTAGCCTGACGCAATCTTTGCGTGCATCCTCTTCAGCACTTGTTTACTTCGAGAGCGCAATACGGTGCGGCAATCGACAACGACCGGGGCGGGCACGATGGCGGCAAACTTGGGATCCGGACGGCGCGGACTGCGCATGGTCTCGGCCGGCAGCGCGGCGCAGATCTGGCGGCGTGGACGAGCCAGGACGGATCTCGCGGACGCGTTCGACCGTCTCCACGGCCACTCGCGGGATGCGGCGGCGCTGGTCGATCCCTGCGGCGTGGTCCTGAGCGCCAATGACGCGGCACAGGGTCTTCTGACCCGAGGGGACCAGATCGACGCGGCCTTCGATGACGGGCTCGCGGAGGATGGTGCCAGCGCCTACCGGCTGTCGCGGCAGGCAATCGCCGACGGGCGGGCCGAGGCGCGGCTGCGCTATCGCGGCACCGACTGGACGCTCGTGGTCGAGCCGCTTGGCACAGACTGCCAACTTTGGCGATTGCGCCCCGCGCCCGAGGCAGAGCCTCAGCCGACGGCGAACCCGGACGCCCTGATGGAACCGCTGCCGGTGGCGCTGGCACGGATCGGCGCGCGCGGCCAGATCCTCTCGGCCAACGCCGCGGCGCGGGCGCTGCTGGGCGTCGAACCGGCCTGCGGTCGGGACCTGCCAGATCTGCTCGAAGGACTGGGAAAGTCGATCCCCGACCGGCTGCGCGACACGTTTGCGGGCCGCGCGCAGGGCAGGTCCGAGGTCGCTCGCCGACGCGACAGCGCGCACACAGGCTTTCTTCAGGTCACGATGACCCGCATGGCGGGGCCCGACGGGCCGGAACTGCTGACCGTGATCAGCGACGCGACCGAGCTGAAGACGCTCGAGGCACAATTTGTCCAGAGCCAGAAGATGCAGGCAGTGGGCCAGCTTGCGGGCGGAATCGCGCATGACTTCAACAACCTGCTGACCGCAATCAACGGCCATTGCGACCTCTTGCTGCTGCGCCATCTGCAGGGCGACGCCGATCACGCTGACCTGATGCAGATCCGCCAGAACGCCAACCGTGCCGCCGCGCTGGTACGGCAGCTTCTGGCCTTCAGCCGCAAGCAGACGCTGCGCCCTGAATCGCTGCACCTCTATGATACGCTTGCGGAACTCGCGAACCTGCTGGACCGCCTGCTCGGCGAGAAGGTCGCGCTCGAGATTTCGAATGCCGAGGACATCTGGCCGATCCGCGCCGACGAGCGACAGCTGGAACAGGTGATCGTGAACCTGGTGGTCAACGCCCGCGACGCCATGCCCTCGGGTGGCGTGGTACATCTGCGGACCCGCAAGGCGACGCTGGACGAACCGCTGGAGCGGGACCGCGCCATCGTGCCCGCCGGCGACTATGCGCTGATCGAGGTCGAGGATACCGGCACCGGCATCCCGCCCGACAAGATCGGCAAGATCTTCGAGCCGTTCTTCACCACCAAGAAGGTGGGCGAGGGCACGGGGCTGGGGCTCTCGACCGCCTACGGGATCGTCAAGCAGATGGACGGATTCATCTTCGTGGACAGCTCGCCGGGCGAGGGGACGCTGTTCCAGATCTACCTGCCCGCCGAGACCGAGACCGACCGGTCGGAGACAGGCCGCACCGAGGATCCGCCCCAGAAGCCCGGCTTCCGCGACACCACGGGACGCGGTGTCGTCCTGCTGGTCGAGGACGAAGCGCCGGTTCGCGCCTTTGCCGCACGGGCGCTTCAGATGCGCGGCTATACCGTGCTCGAGGCCGATTGCGGCGAGGCCGCGCTTGAGGTGCTTTCGGACCCCGAACTGAAGGTGGACCTGTTCGTCTCGGACGTCATCATGCCCGGCATCGACGGTCCCAGTTGGGTGCGGCAAGCCTACGAGATGCGCCCGGAGGCCAGCACGGTGTTCGTCTCGGGATACTCCGAGGACATGTTCGCTGACGGCAAGGCGGCGGTGCCGCGGTCCAGCTATCTGGCCAAGCCGTTCTCGCTCAACGACCTGGTCGAGAGGGTACGGGATCACATGGACCGCTATGTCGCCTGACGGGGCGGTGATATATCTGTAATTTAGAATATGTTTGGACCGTAACGTGAACGCGTTCCGGCAGGCCTTGCGCCTTCGGCACGCAGCGGACGCCTCCGGCGGGAGTATTTCGGGGATGAAGAAGCCGGGGCGCCTTGTCTTCAACCGCAGCGGACGAGGCGGTCGTACTGGAGTATTTTTGGCCTAGAAACCAGCGAGATCAGTGCGTTGGCACACCTGCGGGCGGCCTGGATACTGTAGCGCATTGACTGTTGGCAGGCCCACCGGAGGTTTCTTGGCCTAGAATGGCGGCGGCACGACTTGGATCGCATAAGGCACCACACAGCGCAGGGCGGCTATCGCTTGTCCTGTGCCGGGCCAGCCACGCCTCGCTGATGGGGCCGGTCAACTCGAGTTCGCCGCTGTCCGTCGTGCGCCAGCCGTAGTGGGCGTAAGCCGGTAGCGAAGAAAGGGTAGGCCGAACGCGTTACCGGCGAGCTTGCCGTTTTGAAAAGGGTTGCCTCCGGTTCCGGTTATCCTGCCGTTTGAGCCTGGCACGCGGCCTTGGTGTCGCGCTCCGGTTCGCGCCAAGCGCTACCGGAACAGCAGGCCGACCCCGAAAGCAACCGCAGCGCAGATTCCGCCCAGAAGCATGGTCTCGCCCACCGCCCGGCCGAGGCTCTGTTTCGTCGCCTGCCAGCGCAGGAGGCCTAGCGCCAGAAGCGCGGTCGCGGTTGCCGAGACCGACCAGGTGAACGTTCCGGGCTCCGGCCCAAGCACCGCGTAGGGCAGGATCGGGATAGCTCCGAAGAGGATGAAGGACAGGAAAGTGACGAGCCCCGACAACCCGGGCGATTCTTCTGTCTGGTCCGCCATTCCGAGGCTGTGCTGCATTACCATCTCGGCGTGCACCTCCGGATAGCGTCCGAGGATCCCGGCGACCTCTCGGGCGTCCTCCGGCGTCATACCCCGGTCGGAGAAGGCCGCAACCAACCCGTCGCCCTCGCCGTTCGGATCCCGCCGGAAGGCATCAATTGTGCCCGCCCGGGTGTGCCGATAGACATCCGCCTGCGCGCGCGAGGACAGGAAATCGCCCAAACCCATCGCGGTGCCGTCGGCGAACAGGTTCGCCAGCCCGAAGAGCAGAACAGCGATGCCTCCGACCTCGGCCCCGGCGCCAGAGCCCGCGCCGGCGAATCCCGCGACAATCGCGAACGTGGTCACGATCCCGTCGTTGCCGCCATAGACGATCTGCTTCAGATGCGTCTGCACCCCTCCGATGCGCCGGGCGCGCCGGGCGCGCGAGCGGTCCGGGGCAGGGGTCATGCCCGGACCCTACCGGAACACGTCGCTGAGATCGGCGCCGGTGCCCGAAAGATCCCGCAGCCGCAGGTAGATCATGTACCCCGCCACCGCGTAGAGCGCCGCCAGCGCCGCGCCGCCCAGAACCGAGATCAGAGTGACCGCGATTCCGCCGCCGCCCTCGTCATTCAGGATCAGCAGCATGAGCGGCACGATCACGATCAGCCCGACCAACGTCATCCGCAACAGCACGCCGACGATCGCCCAGGCATGAGGTTTCGCAAGCTTGTAGCTGCGGCTCATCGCGTCCCAACCCGCGTTCTCGAACAGGATCGCAGGAGTCAGGGGCAGCAGCACCGCGGCGGCATAGAGCCCGGGAATGACCAGCAGGATGAACCCGACCCCGGTGATGATCGACGCCGCCAGCGACAGCGCGATCAGCGCCGGCGCATGCGCAAGCACCTGCCGCAACTGATCGCCCAGCGGGCGCTGCGCCCCCGCCAGTGCGTCCGAGCTGCGCAGCACCAGCATCGCAAAGATCAGCGGCCCGATGATGTATTCCAGGATGCCTCCGGGCCCGACGATGCTGCCGGTCAGAAGCACCGACACGCCCATCGAGACCACCGCCATGGCAAGGTTTGCGAGTGCCGCGAATCCGATCAGCGGCAGGGCGTTGCCCATCAGCAGCCGCACCGCGGCCATGAATACCGCGCCGCCGTTGAACCGTTCCGTTCTCGCGAAGTCCTGCATGTCGCCCCCATGGTGCCCTGTTCGGGCGGACAGTAGCGCGGCGCGCGGCGCGGGGAAAGCCGCGCGCCCGAATGCCGCTGCCGCGCGGGACGGGTTCAATTCCGCCTCGGCAGGTATTAGTATCAGGCCAACCGGCGAAGGCGGCAGGCAGGCCGTTTAACGCTGAACGATCTTGCAAGGAGCCCGCGCATGACGATCCGCGATCCGAAGGACGGCGCAATTCCGGCCGACATTACCGCGCCCGAGATCCCCGAGGTTGCGCTCAAGGCACCCCCGGCGGCCCGCGCGCTGCGGGCCCGCGACCTCAGCGACCGCGCCCAGCGCCACCCGGAAAAGCAGAAGCGGGCCGATGCGCCGATGCTGCGCAAGCCCGACTGGATCCGCGTCAAGGCGCCCACGAGCCAGGGTTACCGCGACACCGCCAAGATCATGCGCGAGCACAAGCTGGTCACCGTTTGCGAAGAGGCAGGCTGCCCCAATGTGGGCGAGTGCTGGTCTCAGGGCCACGCCACCATGATGATCATGGGCGAGATCTGCACCCGCGGCTGCACCTTCTGCAACGTGGCGACCGGCCGCCCGAACGCGCTCGACGTGTTCGAGCCGGGCCGCGTCGCCGATGCCGTCGCCAAGCTGGGCCTCAACCACGTGGTCATCACCAGCGTCGACCGCGACGACCTTGAGGACGGCGGCGCCGAGCATTTCGCCCAGACGATCCGCGCCGTGCGCCGCAAGTGCCCGGACACCACGATCGAGATCCTGACCCCCGACTTCCTCAAATGCGCCCCCGAAGCGCTGGAAGTGGTCGTCGCGGCGAAACCCGACGTCTTCAACCACAACCTCGAGACGGTGCCGGGCCTCTATCCCGAAGTGCGTCCCGGCGCGCGCTATTTCCACTCGCTGCGCCTGCTGCAGCGGGTGAAGGAAATCGACCCCGCGATGTTCACCAAATCGGGCATCATGGTCGGCCTCGGCGAGCAGCGGCCGCAGGTCCACCAGGTCATGGACGACCTGCGCTCGGCGGACGTGGATTTCCTGACCATCGGCCAGTACCTGCAGCCCACGCCCAAGCACCACCACGTCGACCGTTTCGTGACGCCCGAGGAATTCGCCGCCTACGAGAAGGCCGCCTACGGCAAGGGCTTCCTCACGGTCTCGGCGACGCCGCTGACCCGCTCATCCTACCACGCCGGAGACGATTTCGCCCGCCTCCGTGCCGCGCGTGAGGCGGCTCTGGCGGGACGCTGATGTTCAAACGGACAGGATGATCACCAGCACGGCCAGGATCCACAGCAGAACCGCGCCGCCAACGAGGACCAGCCCCCAGTTTCGGCCAATCGTGGCGCGCGCGATATGCTTCGCCTGGTAGGCCAGCTCCGGCCACGTGTAGCTGACGAAATCGCCTTGGGTCATGACCGCCTTTATGCGCCCATCGGCGTCGACGACCGGCAGGCGGCGAAATCGTTCGTTCGACATGACCCGCAGCCAGTCCAGGACATCGTCGTCTTCCCCGGCAACGCGGGGGTTGGATGTCATGATCGCGGAGAGTTCCGTCGCCTTCGGATCCAGCCCACGGTTTACGAGCTTCTTTAGGATGTCGCGCTCGGTCACGACGCCCAGCACCTTGCGATCAGCGTCGGTCACGATCACCGAGCCGTAGTTTTTCTCCGACATGTCGGCAACGGCGTCGGCGACGGTCGCTTCGGGCGGATGACACAGGGGCGCGGGCTTTCCGGAGTATTCCGGACGGTCCTTCAGGCGCATGATGGGGGCGGTCTGGATGTCCATGATCGTCTCCTGTCGCTTTTCATTCCGACAGGAGGGTAGGGCGGCCAAAAACCTGTCCCAGTCAAGCAGTTGTCAGGGTTGCGGGTGATCCGGAACGCTGCGCAGGACGTAGGGGCTCAATCCGTGCCGGTGAACCGGACCTTGCCGATATGCGGCAGGTTTCGGTTCCGCTGCGCGTAGTCGATGCCGTAGCCGACGACGAACTCGTCCGGGATCTCGAACCCGGTCCAGGTCGCCTTGATATCCATCTCGCGCCGCGTCGGCTTGTCGAGCAGGGCGCAGACCTCCAGCCGGGCAGGGTTGCGGGTGCGCAGGATGTTCAGCACGTGCGACAGCGTATAGCCCGTGTCGACGATATCCTCGACCACCAGCACGTCGCGGCCCTCGATCTCGCCGCGCAGGTCCTTGAGAATCCGCACCTCGCGGCTGCTCTCCATCGAGTTGCCGTAGGACGACGCTTCCAGGAAATCGACCTCCACAGGCAGGTCCAACTCGCGCACCAGGTCGGCGATGAATACGAAACTGCCGCGCAACAGCCCGACGACCACCAGCTTGTCGGTCCCTTTGAAATGCGTCGAGATCTGGCGGGCAAGGTCCTCGACCCGTGCGGCGATGGCTTTCGCCGAAATCATCTCGTCGATCACATAGGCCGAATGATCCGGTTGCATGGCGTGCGACTCCCGTGGTGTTGTGGCGCGCGCACCCTGCGACAATGCGGGGTTTTGTCAATCCGCTTTGCCCGCCCCATATAGCGCCCCATGCCGACGCACACCGAAGACCGCGAAATGCCCTACAGCGCCGACCAGCTTTATGCGCTGGTGGCCGATATCGAACGCTATCCCGAATTTCTGCCCTGGTGCAGCGCGGCCCGGATCCGCCGCCGCACCCCCCAGGGCGAGCGCGAGATCGTCGACGCCGAACTGGTGATCAGCTTCAAGGTCTTCCGCGAGCGCTTCGGCAGCCGGGTGACTCTGGACCCGAAGGGCCGCAAGATCGGCGTCGAGTATCTCGACGGCCCGTTTCGCTACATGGTCAACGACTGGCAGTTCAAGCCGCTCGGCCCGAACCGCTGCAACGTTCACTTCCACGTCGATTTCGAGTTCAAATCGCGCGCGCTCCAGGCGCTCATCGGCCTCGTTTTCAACGATGCGATGCAGCGCATCGTGCGCGCCTTCGAACGCCGCGCCGCCGAGCTTTACGGCCCGCCGAAGAGCACCTGACAGGCACCGGACATACCGGGCGCCCCGGCCTTCTCTATCCCCGAAATACTCCCGCCGGAGGCCCCCACCCGCCGCCCGTGCGACGCCGCCATATCTTGCCATTGGCCACGTGCTGGCGCCTTCGAAATTGCCGTTAACGATCTATCAGGATTCTTTTCATCATAAATCCCAAAGGCTTAAGGGGGTTTTCACGATGAAATCCCGGATTTTCACGCTGAAATCCGGTCTTCGCGCCCCTTAGCCCGAGGCCGCTTCCAGCAGCCACTCCAGCGCCGTCTCGACAGAACGGGCCCGCACTGCACTCCGTCCCAGTGGGCCGAACTCGATCGCCTTCGTCTCCACCGGCCGGCCTTTCACAGCGAGGCCGAAACAGACCAGCCCCTCGGGCTTGAATTCGCTTGCACCGGGCCCCGCGACCCCGGTGATCGAGACCGCAACATCGACGCCAGCCCGTGCCAGCGCGCCCGAAGCCATCTCGGCCGCCGTCTCCTCGGACACCGCGCCATGCGCCGCCAGGATTTCATTCTGCACGCCCAGCATCTCGACCTTGGCCCGGTTCGAATAGGTCACGAAGCCCCGCTCGACCACATCGGAACTGCCCGGCACCTCGGTCAGCGCCCCGGCGACCAGCCCGCCGGTGCAACTCTCCGCCGTGGCCAGCATCCAGCCCTGCGCCCGGCAGGCGTCGAGAACTTGCGCTGCCAGGCTCACATCAGCCACCCATGAGCGATCGCGGCGGCCAGCGCGACCACGAGCGCCGCGAAGACCCCCGCGACCACGTCGTCCAGCATCACTCCCATCGGCCCGCCCATCGCGTCGGCGCGGCCGACCAGCCAGGGTTTCCAGATGTCGAAGAGGCGGAACATGAGGAACGCCCCGACCCAGCCCGGCCAGGGGACGGTCCAGCCGTTCACGCCCGCGTGCCACAGTCCGAACGAGAGCGGGAAGAGCGCGATCCATTGGCCCGCGACCTCGTCGATCACCACCCAGGACGGGTCATGCTCGCCCTCGGGCAGCGCCCCGACCGCCCAGAGGCCGAGCAGGAACACCGCCAGCGTCGCCCCGGCCAGAAGCGGGAAGCCTCCCAGCCCATGCAGAAGCCAGGCAAGGGGCAGGGCGGCCAGCGAGCCGAACGTGCCCGGCGCGAGAGGGATCAGTCCGACGAAACCGACGCTCGCGATAAAGCGGCTCATGCCGACACCAGCGTCGCAGTGGCCTGTGCCGCGATCCCTTCCTCGCGGCCGGTGAAGCCCAGTCGCTCGGACGTGGTGGCTTTCACCGAGACACGCCCGGACTCGATCCCGCAAAGTTCGGCGATCCGCGCCCGCATCGCCTCGGCGTGGGGGCCGATCTTGGGGCGCTCGCAGATGATCGTGCAGTCCACATGGGTCAGCGTGAACCGCCGCGCCGCGACCCGCTCGATGGCTTTCAGCAGGAAAATTGACGAGTCAGCGCCCTTCCACTCGGGCTCTGAGGGCGGAAACCACTGGCCGATATCGCCCTCGGCCAGCGCACCGAAGATCGCGTCGGTGATCGCGTGCATCGCGACATCGGCATCCGAATGCCCTTTCAGCGCCGCCGTATGCGGGATTTTCACCCCGCAAAGCACCACCCCATCGCCGGGCATAAAGCGGTGAACGTCATAGCCGTTGCCGGTTCTTACATCCATCTGGGACGGACCCTTCTCCTGCTGCAACAATCGTTCGGCGCGTTCGAAATCGCCCGGCAGCGTGATCTTGAAATTGTTGCCATCCCCCATGACCACCGCAACCGCCATCCCGGCGCTGCGCGCAATCGCCACATCGTCCGGCACGTCCCCTGAAGCCGCCCGATGCGCGGCAAGGATCGGGGCGAAGGGAAAGCCCTGCGGGGTCTGGGCCCGCCATAGGTTCTCGCGCGGCTGAGGCGCGGCGACGAGCCCCTCCTCGGCCCGCCAAAGCGCGTCCACGATGGGAAGCGCGGGGAAGGCGGCCCGGTCGGGGGCGAGGGCTGCGGCGACCCGCTCGATCACCTCGACAGTCACGAAAGGGCGGGCGGCATCGTGGATCAGAACCCGTTCCGGCGCATGTTCCGCCAGCGCCTCCAGCCCCGCGAGGACCGAGTCGCGGCGGGTCTCGCCGCCCATCACCGGGCGCAGCAGGCGGGTATCGACCGGGACTGACGTCGCGTAAATCTCGGCGTCCTCCGGGTGGATCACCACCTGGATCGCGGTGCATCCCGGATGGGCGGCAAGCGCGCGGATCGTCCGGGCGAGGACCGGCTCGGACCCCAAGAGGCGATACTGTTTCGGCAATCCTCCGCCCGCGCGGGAGCCCCGGCCGGCGGCGACGATCAGCGCCGAGAATTCTGTGTGTTGCGGCTTCATGCAGCGCCATCTAGGGGAAAGCGCAGAGCCTGCACAAGTGGATTGCCCGTTTCGACAGCTTGCGCTACACCGGGCGGAACGTTGCACAAGGATTGAGCAGTTAGTGGTAGTTGTCGGATCACAAACACTGCAAACGCCCGTTTTTCTGGCACCCATGGCCGGAATCACCGATCTGCCCACCCGGAGACTGGTCCAGTCCTTCGGCGCGGGGCTCGTCGTTTCCGAAATGGTCGCCAGCGAAGAGATGGTGCAGGCGCGCCCGTTGGCCCGCGCCCGGGCAGAGCTTGGCCTTGGCGTCGAAGGCAGCGCCGTGCAGATCGCCGGGCGCGAAGCGCGCTGGATGGCGGAATGTGCCCGCATGGTCGCGGACATGGGCGCGCGTATCGTCGACATCAACATGGGCTGCCCCGCGAAGAAGGTGACGAACGGGCTGTCCGGCTCGGCCCTGATGCGCGATCCGGATCACGCCCTGGGCCTTATCGAGGCGGTCGTCGGCGCGGTCGACGTGCCGGTAACGGTCAAGATGCGGTTGGGCTGGGACTACGGCAGCCACAACGCCGATCACATCGCGCGACGGGCGCAGGAGGCGGGCGTCTCTATGGTAACGATCCACGGGCGCACGCGCTGCCAGTTCTACAAGGGGCACGCGGACTGGTCGGCGATCCGGCCCGTGGTCGATGCGGTGGACGTACCGGTGATCGCGAACGGTGACATCGTTGACGGCAAGACTGCCGCGCAGGCCCTGAAGCAATCCGGGGCGGCAGGCGTCATGGTCGGGCGCGGCGCGCAGGGGCGGCCTTGGCTGCTGGCGCGGATCGCGCATGACCTGGGGCAGGGGCCTCGGCCCCAGGTCCCGGATGGCGCGGCCCTGGCCGACCTAATCTGCCGTCACTACGAGGACCTGTTGTCCTTCTACGGGGGCGATCTGGGCGTGCGCTGCGCGCGCAAGCACCTCGGCTGGTACATGGACGACCTTTGCACGCCGACGGCCCTGCGCCGCGAAATCTTGACCGCACGCGATCCGAAGATCGTGCTGACGGCTCTGGCCCGGCTGCGACCGGCCGACGAAGAAAGAGAGGCTGCATGAGCCTGCATACCGACCCGCTCTGGAGCGCGGTTCCCTATCCCGCGTTGATGATCTCGATGGAGGGCAACGTGCTGTCCTGCAACGGTGCCGCCGAGAACGCATTCTCGATGTCGCACCGGCAGATGCGGGGCAAGCCGCTGGGCGGTTTCGTGGGCGAGGACAGCCCGATCATGGAGAGCATCGGCCAGACCCGCGGCGGCGCCGCCTCTGTCGTGCAATACAACGTCGAAGTTTCGTGGGCGGATCGCCCGGCGCGGCCCTATACGTTGCACGCGGCGCAGGTCCAGGATGCGAACGGCGGCATTCTGCTGCTGTTCCACCCACTAGGCATGGCCGAACAGATGGACCGCTCGCTCTCGCACCGGTCGGCCGCGCGCTCGGTCACGGGGATGGCCGCAATGCTGGCACACGAGATCCGCAATCCGCTGGCGGGCATCTCGGGAGCGGCGCAGCTTCTGTCCATGAACCTTGATGAGGCCGACCAGGAACTGACCGACCTGATCCGTGCCGAGACCGACCGCATCGGCAAGCTGGTCGAGCGAGTCGAGGCCTTCGGTGATATCCGCCCTGCCTCGCGCAATCCGGTGAACATCCACGACGTGATCGACCGGGCCAAGCGCGCCGCCGAGGCCGGATTCGCGCGGCATGTGCGCTTTATCGAGAGCTATGACCCTTCGCTGCCGCCGACGCTGGGCGATCCAGATCAGCTGATGCAGGTGTTCCAGAACCTGTTCAAGAACGCCGCCGAGGCCTGCCCGGCTGTTGGCGGCGTGATCCGCATCCGCACCGGCTATCAGCCTGGGGTGAAGCTGTCACTGCCCGGTCGGAAGGCTGAAAGCCTGCCGCTGCTGGTCTCGGTCGTGGACAACGGCGGCGGCATTCCCGAGGCGCTGATCCGCGACATCTTCGAGCCCTTTGTGAGTTCGAAAGCGAATGGCTCGGGGCTGGGCCTGTCGCTGGTCAGCAAGGTGTTGAGCGACCACGGCGGCGTGGTCGAGGTCGACAGCCAGCCCGGACGTACGGAATTCCGCATCCGCCTGCCGCTGATGACCGGCGCGGTGGCTGCACAGCAGGAGATCGCCTGATGGAAGGCACAGTCATCGTCGCAGACGACGACCGCACGATCCGCACCGTTCTGAGCCAGGCGCTGACCCGCGCGGGATGCCGGGTGCGTTCGACCGGGACGATCAGCACGCTCTGGCGCTGGATCGAAGAAGGCGAGGGCGATTGCGTCGTCTCGGACGTGATGATGCCGGACGGCGATGCGCTGGACCTGCTGCCGGCGATCCAGCGCAAGCGCCCGGACCTTCCGGTGATCGTCATGTCGGCCCAGAATACGATGATGACCGCGATCCGCGCGACCGAGGTGGGGGCCTACGAGTACATCCCCAAACCTTTTGATCTGCGCGAGGTGCTGAGCCAGGTGAACAAGGCGCTCAGCCGTCAGCGCCGCCCACTGGGCAATGGCGCGACAGAGGAGCGGCCCGAGGACAAGCAGCAGCAGCTGCCGCTGATCGGCCGGTCTCCGGCGATGCAGGACGTCTACCGCATCATGGCGCGGCTGATGACGACCGATCTCGGGGTCATGATTTCGGGCGAGAGTGGCACCGGCAAGGAACTCGTCGCCCGCGCGCTGCACAATTTCGGCCTGCGCAAGGACGGGGATTTCGTGGCGATCAACATGGCCTCGATTCCGCCGGACCTGATCGAGGTGGAACTGTTCGGCACCGCTCAGGTTCCGGGTCCCGAAGGCGCGGGCAAGTTCGAGCAGGCCGATGGCGGGACGCTGTTCCTCGACGAGGTCGGGGACATGCCGCTGGCCGCGCAGACCCGGCTGCTGCGAGTGCTTCAGGACAACCAGTTCAGCCGCGTCGGCGGGCGCGAGACACAGACCGCGAACGCCAGGATCATCGCCGCGACGCACCAGGATCTGCGTCAGCTGGTCAACGAGGGACGATTCCGAGAGGACCTGTTCTACCGGTTGAACATCGTGCCCGTGCGGCTGCCTCCGCTGCGGGACCGGCTCGAGGATATTCCCGACCTTGCGCGGTCCTTCCTGCGCAACGCCGAGGCCGAGGGACTGCCGCGCAAGACCATCAGCCAGGAGGCGCTGGACGAGCTGCGCAAGCTGGACTGGGCCGGCAACGTGCGTGAGCTTGAAAACCTGATGAAGCGCCTTGCGGTGCTGTGCCCGGACGAGATCATCTCGGCCGGCGTGGTCCAGCAGGAGATCAAGGCGCGGCCCAGTTCCGTCGCGGGGCCGAAAGGGGAGCAGGGGCAGAAACTGAGCCAGGCGATCGAGACGCATCTGAAACGGTATTTCGACCTGCACGGTGACGGGCTGCCGCCGCCGGGGCTCTACGAGCGCATCATCAAGGAGGTCGAGCTGCCGCTGATCGCCCTGTCGCTGGCCGCGACGCGGGGCAACCAGGTGCGCACCGCCGAGCTTCTGGGGATCAACCGGAATACGCTCCGCAAAAAGATTCAGGACCTCGACATTTCGGTGACGCGCGGGAAGAAAATGATGTAGGCTCGCCACAGTCACCGTCTGAACACGAAACTGTCCCCTTGGTGCAACAGAGCCCTTCCCTTCGATTACCCGCTTTGGCCCTGGACCTCCTGCGTACCCGGCGCGCCCGAAACACGCTGACTTTGGCGTTGGTTGTGCTTGGTCCGGTGCTGGCTTTGGCGACCGGGCTGGCGCTAAGCGAGGACGGCATCCTGATGGTTCAGGTCCTGCGTCCACTGCTGCTGCTGGACTTCGTCTACGTACTGGTGATTCTGGGGCTGGTGGCCCAACGGGTCGCCGCGACCTTCAGCGCGCGGCGGCGCAAATCGGCGGGATCCCGCCTGCACATGCGGCTGATGGGTGTCTTTGCCCTGATCGCGCTGATCCCGACGATCCTCGTCGCGGTGTTCGCGACGCTGACCCTCAACTTCGGGCTGGAGGGCTGGTTCTCGGATCGGGTCCGCAACGTGGTCGGCAACTCGCTGGCCGCCGCGCAGGCCTATGAGGAAGAGCATCGCTCGAACCTCATCGAGGACGCCGAACTATTGGCCGGGTTCCTGAACGATCAGAAGGAACGCTTTCCGCTGATCTCGCCGGCGCAGTTCCGGGAGCTGCTGAACCGGGGCCAGCTGCAGATGCAGCGTGAACTGCCCGAAGCCTACGTGATCGACGGCGACGGCCAGCTTCGGGCGCGGGGCGAGCGCAGCTACCTGTTCGACTACGAAGAGCCGACGCCCGAGGAGATCGAGCGCGCGCTGAACGGCGAGACGGTGATCATCGAGGATCAGCCGAACTTTGAATTTCGCGCGCTGGTCGCACTGCCCGCCTTCGTCGACCACCTGCTTTATGTGACCCGCGACGTGGACGGCGAGATCCTCCAGCTTCTGGATGAGACCCAGGAGACGGTGAAGCTGTACCAGCAGCTCGAGACCGAGCGCGGGCGGCTTCTGTTCGAGTTCGCGCTGATCTATCTGGGCTTCGCGCTGATCGTGATCCTTGCGGCGATCTGGCTGGGTCTCTGGTTCGCCGAGCGTCTGTCGCATCCGGTTGGCAAGCTGGCCGAGGCGGCGCAGCGCGTTGGCGCGGGCGATCTGGACGTGCAGGTGGCCGAGGATGACGGCGACGACGAAATCTCGATGCTGGGCCGGGTCTTCAACCGCATGACCCACCAGGTGAAGGGACAGCGCGATGCACTGGTCGAGGCCAATGCCGAGACCGAGCGGCGGCGGCGATTGTTCGACTCGATTCTGACCAGCGTGACGGCAGGCGTGATCGGCCTCGATGCCGCGGGCCGGATCGAGATGATCAACGCCGCTGCGACCGAGATTTTGGATATTCAGGCCGTCAGGCCAGGCGAGATGACCCTGGAAGAAGCGGTGCCGGAATTCTCGGACCTCTTCCACAAGCTCGACCGGGAGATCGGAGCCGTCACGCAATCCGAAGTGCGGATGATGCGGACCGGTGGCGAGGCGACGCTTCTGGTGCGGATGTCGACACGCGCCGGTGCGGACGGGCAGGTCGAGGGCTTCGTCGTGACCTTCGACGATGTGTCTGACCTGGTGAGCGCGCAGCGCATGGCAGCATGGGGCGATGTCGCCCGGCGTATCGCCCACGAGATCAAGAACCCGCTGACGCCAATCCAGCTGTCCGCAGAGCGTCTGCGGCGGAAGTTCGGCCCGAAGGTCGGCGACGAGCGCGAGACGCTGGAGCAGTACTCGGACGTCATCATCCGGCAGACCGGCGATCTGCGCCGGATCGTCGACGAGTTCTCGAAATTCGCCCGGATGCCCGCCGCCGAACGTCGCCGCGCCGACCTGATGGGCGTGATCCGCGATGCGACGCTGCTGCAGGACAGCGCGCGGTCGGACATCAAGTTCGTGCTGGACGCGCCGGATGCGCCGATCGAGGCCAGTATCGACGAGACGATGATCAGCCAGGCGTTGACGAACCTTCTGAAGAATGCCGGTGAAGCTATTGACGAGTATATCGAAAAAGAGCATCCGGAGGATTATGCTCCGGAAATTCGCGTGATCGTGACCGACACCTATGGTGCATTGCTTATCCAGATACAGGACAACGGCATCGGGTTGCCGGCTCAGCACCGCTCCCGCCTGTTCGAGCCCTATGTGACGCATAAATCCAAGGGCACCGGGCTGGGGCTGTCGATCGTGCGAAAGATCATCGAGGAACATGCTGGACGGCTGGAACTGATGGACGCGCCGCCGTTCCACGAGGAAGACGCGCATTTCGGGGCGGAGGCCCGGATCCTGTTGCCGATCGGACAGGACGGGGTCGTTCCGCAGCAACATCAAGATGTTGCATAGGACTTTACGAGGACGCATTGAGCGGGGCGGAAACGGGGGAAAGGTAAGAGACCATGGGTGATATTCTGGTCGTGGACGACGAGCGCGATATCCGCGAACTGGTCGGCGATATCCTGAAGGACGAAGGGCACACGGTCCGTCTGGCCTGGGACAGCGACAGCGCGTATGGCGAGATCAACCGCGAGCCGCCGGATCTTGTCATCCTCGACATCTGGCTGAAGGACAGCAAGCACGACGGGATCGACATCCTGAAATCGGTGCGGCGCGACAATCCCTCGATTCCGGTGGTCATCATCTCGGGGCATGGCAATATCGAGATTGCCGTCGCGGCCGTGAAGCAGGGTGCCTACGATTTTATCGAGAAGCCGTTCAACATCGACCAGCTGATGGTGGTCATCACCCGTGCGATCGAGACCAGCCGCCTGCGCCGCGAGAATGCCGAGTTGCGCACCCGCGACGTCGCCGCGCAGGAGATGCTCGGCACCTCCGCCGCGTTCCGCAGCCTGAAAAGCCAGCTTGAAAAGGTCGCGCGGGGCAATGGCCGGGTGATGCTGACCGGTCCCGCCGGCTGCGGCAAGGAGGTCGCCGCGCGCTACATTCACCAGCAGTCGGACCGGGCCAAGGGGCCGTTCGTGGTTGCCTCCTCCGCCTCGATCGAGCCGGAGCGCATGGAAGATGTCCTGTTCGGCCGCAACTCGCCCGAGCGCGGGCACGAGCCGGGCCTGTTCGAGCAGGCGCATGGCGGTGTGCTGTTCTTCGACGAGGTGGCGGACATGCCGCTGGGCACCCAGTCGAAGATCCTGCGTGTGCTGGTGGACCAGAGCTTCCAGCGGGCAGGGGGCTCGGACATCGTGCGGGTCGACGTCCGGGTGATCTCGGCCACCAACAAGGACCTCAAGTCGCTGATCACGATGGGGACCTTCCGCGAGGAGCTGTACCATCGTCTGAATGTGGTGCCGATCCAGGTACCGGGGCTGGACGCGCGACGGGACGACATTCCGGAACTGGCCAAGCATTTCATCGCCGAACTGAACTCGGCCCAGGGCCTGCCGCTGCGGGAGCTTTCCCCGGAGGCCGAGGCGCATCTGCAGACCATGTCCTGGCCCGGCAACATCCGGCAGTTGAAGAACGTGATCGAACGGGCGCTGATCCTGGGTCCGGATAGTGGCGCGATCGAGCCGCCTGAGTTCCCGACGGAGAACGCCGCCGCTGCGGGCGAGGGGGCGGGATCCCTGATCTCGGCGCTGTTCGCAGGCATGCCGCTACGCGAGGCGCGAGAGCAGTTCGAGCGCGAGTACCTGGTGGCGCAGATCAACCGTTTCGGCGGGAACATCTCGCGCACAGCGAGTTTCGTCGGCATGGAGCGCTCGGCCTTGCACCGCAAGTTGAAATCGCTGAACGTCATCACTACCGCGCGCGGCGGGGCCCGCGTGGCCGACGCGGCGGAAGTCGACGAGAGCCTGTGAAAGCCATTCCATGAAGGTCATCATCTGCGGCGCCGGCCAGGTTGGCGGCCAGCTGGCGCGCCACCTGGCGAAGGAGGACAACGACGTCACCGTCGTAGATCAGGACGATGTCCTGGTGCGGCGGCTGATCGACCGGCTGGACGTGCAGGGGGTGACGGGCTTCGCCTCGCATCCGGATGTGCTGGAGCGGGCAGGCGCGCGCGATGCCGAAATGCTGATCGCCGCGACCCAGTCCGACGAGGTGAACATGGTCACCTGCCAGATCGCGCACTCGGTCTTCTCGGTCCCGCGCAAGGTCGCGCGGTTGCGCTCCAAGTCCTATCTCGACGCGATCTACTCGGATCTGTACCGGCGCGATCACCTACCGATCGACGTGGTTATCAGCCCCGAGCAGGAAGTGGCCGAGGCGGCGCTGCGCCGGCTTGCGGCACCTGCCGCGTTCGACACCGAAAGTTTTCTTGGCGGCGCGGCCCAGCTGATCGGCCTGACCATCGAGCCGGACTGCGCGGTGTTGAATACGCCGCTGAGGCAATTGACCGAGCTGTTTTCGACCCTGCGGGCAGTCGTCGTGGGCATTCGGCGCGAAAGCACGCTGTTCGCGCCCGAGCCGACGGATCAGCTGTACGAAAACGACGAGGTCTACGTCATCGCCGCGACTGAAGACGTCGAACGGACGATGGAGATCTTCGGCAAGCATAACCGCAAATCCGAACGGATCATCATCATCGGTGGCGGCAACGTTGGCCTTGCTGTCGCACGGGCGCTGGAGGAGTCGCCGACCAAGCGCCGGGTCAAGCTGATCGAGCTTGACCGGAGCGTTGCCGAAGCGACGGCAGACGCGTTGAACCGCACGGTCGTGCTGCACGGCGACGGGCTGGACCTGCAGGTGCTGGACGAGGCCAATCTCGCGCAGGCCGACGCGCTGCTGGCGCTGACCGATGACGACAAGACGAACCTTCTGACCTGCGTCCGGGCCAAAGCCGAGGGCTGCCCGCTGGCGATCTCGCTGACCAATGATCCGACACTGGCGACCCTGAAACGGCCGCTGAACATCGATGCGTTCATCAACCCGCGTGCGACGACTGTCAGCTCGATCCTGCGCCATATCCGGCACGGGCGGATCCAGGCGGTCTATTCGGTGGGCGACGCAGAGGCCGAGGTGATCGAGGCAATGGTGCTTGGCACTTCGCCAATCGCGGGCAAGCAGATCCGGGATATCGACTGGCCCGAGGGCGCGCTGGTCGGCGCGGTCTCGAAGCGCGGCAAGCTGGTTCTACCCAAGGGGAACACCGTCATCGAAGAGGGCGATACGGTCGCCGTCTTCTCGCTAAGCAAGGATGTGGCCGAGGTCGAGCGCCTGTTCCAGGTCAGCCTTGACTATTTTTGACCGGATCCGCGCGCGATGCTGAGCGTCTTCGGCAGGTTTCCCCCAACCGTCAACCTCGTGCTGATCGCCTGCCTTCTGATGCAGGCGCCGCTGGCGCATTCGGTCTGGCTGGAAGACTGGCGCGCAGCGCGGGCCTTCTTCTATCACAGCGCTTTTTTCGCGGTGATCGCAATCATGGTGGGTTTGGCGCTGTCGGCCCGGCCGTTGCGGGCCTCGCCGACGTCGATGATTCTGCGTCTTTTATTGGCCTATGCCCTTCTGCCGGCGATCATGGCTGCGCCCGTGAACTACCTTGTGCCCTCGATCACATTCGGGCAGGCCTATTTTGAAATGATGTCGAGCCTGACCACCACGGGTGCGACGCTTCTTCCCGATCCGACCGCGGTTCCTGATGCCATTCACCTGTGGCGCGCGATCTGCGGCTGGGCCGGAGGGCTGTTGATCCTGGTTGTCGCAGTAGCTCTGCTGGAGCCGCTGCAACTCGGCGGCTTCGAGATCGAGGCCGCTATCGCTCCGGGACGCAGTTTGCGTAGGCAATCGATGGGAGGCGGCAGCGGCGCGGGCGAGCGCCTCTGGCACTACACCACGACGATCGGCCCGATCTACGTGACGCTGACGGGTATCCTGACTCTGGGACTGCTGATCGCCGGTGATCGGGTGCTGGTGGCCGTGAGCCACGCGATGTCGACGCTTTCGACCAGCGCGATCACTCCGCTCAAGACGCTCGGAGATGCGCCGTCGGGCCACGCAGGCGAGGCTCTGATCTTCCTGTTCCTGCTGCTGGCGCTCAGCCGCAACTCGATCCAGTTCAGCCGCTCGGAATCGGGGCGTGGTCCGTTCCACGACCCCGAGTACCGGCTTGCGGCAGTGCTGGTGCTGTCCGTTTCTGGCCTGCTTTTCGCGCGGCATTTCTTCGGCGCGGTCGATGTCGAAGAACAGGGCGACATCCAGGCGGCGGCGATTGCGACCTGGGGCAGCCTGTTCAACGTGGTCTCGTTCCTGTCGACCACCGGTTTTGAAAGCCGCGACTGGAGCGAGGCGCGGCAGTGGTCCGGCCTCGAGACGCCGGGCCTGATCCTGCTGCTGCTTTGCCTCGTGGGCGGGGGCATCGCGACAACGGCCGGCGGCGTAAAGCTTCTGCGGGTCTATGCGCTCTACAAACATGGTGTGCGCGAGATGCAGCGGCTGATCCACCCGAACTCGGTGGGCGGGGCAGGGATCACCGCACGGCGCATCCGGCGCGAGGGTGCGCAGATCGCCTGGGTCTTCCTGATGCTCTTCCTGCTGGGCATGAGCCTGCTGCTGGTCGTGCTGACCGGCCTTGGCCAACCCTTCGCAGATGCGCTGGCGCTTTCGGTCGCCTCGCTGACCAATACCGGCCCTGCCGCGCAGCTTCTGAGCCCGTCGTTTTCGTACACGACCCTCGACGCCGCGACCCGGGCGGTGCTATGCGTGGCGATGGTATTCGGCCGGGTCGAGGTCCTTGTGTTTGTCTCGCTGCTGAACCCGGATATCTGGCGCCGTTGACGCGATTTTGTTGCACTGCATCGGAATTGTGGTGATTGCCTCTGGAAATTCGCGCAAAAATGCACATACCTATCCGGTACCGACAACGATAACGCCCAAATAACGGGCAAAGCAGAAACAAGGCTCAAAAAAATGGCTGCCGACAAACAGAACCTGCAGGATGCCTTTCTCAACAGCATCCGAAAGGCGAAGATCCCGGTTACTATCTTCCTGGTGAATGGCGTGAAACTTCAGGGCGTGATCACCTGGTTCGACAACTTTTGTGTGTTGCTGCGCCGCGACGGTCAGTCGCAGCTTGTCTACAAGCATGCGATCTCGACGATCATGCCGTCGCAGCCGGTTTCGCTCTACGAGGGCGAGGGCAACGGGGCCTGATTGCGCACACGCGTTCTACATCCGAACCTGACTGGCAATGAACACCGGCGCGCGCCCGAGCGTGCGCTGGATGAAGCTGTCAGCCTGACCGAGGCGCTCGACGAGCTGGAGCTTGTCGATGCCTTCGTGGTACCCGTCCCCCGGCCACGCCCCGGCACGCTGTTCGGCCCTGGCAAGGTCGACGAGTTGGCCGAAAGCTGCAAGGAACAGGAAATCGACCTGGTCATCGTCGATGGCCCGCTGTCACCTGTCCAGCAGCGCAATCTGGAGCGGGCCTGGAAGGTCAAGATCCTGGACCGGACCGGCCTGATCCTCGAAATTTTCGGCGAGCGTGCGCAGACCCGCGAAGGTGTGCTGCAGGTCGACCTGGCGCATCTGGAGTACCAGAAGACCCGGCTGGTGCGCAGCTGGACCCACCTGGAACGTCAGCGCGGCGCCTTGGGCTTTGTCGGCGGTCCCGGCGAGACCCAGATCGAAGCCGACCGGCGTGCGCTAAGCGAGCGGATCATCCAGATACGCAAGCAGTTGGCCAAGGTCGTCAAGACCCGGACGCTTCACCGCGCGGGCCGCAAGAAGGTCCCTTTCCCGGTGATTGCCTTGGTTGGCTACACCAACGCGGGCAAGTCGACGCTGTTCAACAGGCTGACCGGGGCAGGGACCCTGGCCCAGGATATGCTGTTTGCGACGCTGGATCCGACCATGCGGGGCATCACCCTGCCGGGCGGGCGCCGGGTCATCATGTCCGATACCGTGGGGTTCATCTCGGACCTGCCGACGCAGTTGGTCGCTGCCTTCCGGGCGACACTGGAAGAGGTTCTAGACGCCGATCTGATCCTGCACGTGCGCGACATCGCTCATCCCGAGAGCGAGGAACAGGCCGAGGACGTCTACAAGATCCTCCGCGAACTGGGGATCGACGAGACCCGGCAGGAAAACATCATCGAGGTCCTCAACAAGTCCGATCTGCTGGACGAGGAACCGCGCAAACGAGTCGCCCAGCAGGCCGCACGGAACCCGCGTCAGGTGATGCTGTCGGCGGTGACAGGTGACGGAATCTCGGAACTGGTCGAAGCCGTCGACCTGGTCCTGGGCGATCCGGTGACCGAGGACAAACTGCACCTAGATTTCAGCCAGGGCAGGGCGCGCGCATGGCTTCACGAGCAGGATGTGGTGCAGGACGAAAAGCAGGACGACACCGGATACGCGATGTCGGTCCAGTGGACTGCTCGGCAGCAGCAGCGCTTTAGGGAACTCTATTCAAGCCATTGAAATGATGTGATCAATCACATCCTTGTCAGTGGCTGAGCAGGCGTCGACCGGTTGCCAGTCCTGCATGTTGGACCTGAACCAGGTTCGTTGGCGTTTCGCGAACTGTCGCGTGGCGATTATTCCTTTGTCTACAGCCTCTTGCAGGGTCAATCTACCCTCAAGATGCTCCATCAGTTCCGTTGCGCCAAGCGCCCTGGAGGCCGGCAAGCTCTCATCCCACCAGGCCTCGGCGGCGCGGACCTCGTTCAACGCACCGAGGTCGACCATCTTGCCGAAGCGCACGGCAATGCGCTCGCCAAGCCACTCAGCGTTGCTTTCCAGCTTCAAAACAACCGCGTTACGCTTTGAAATCAAAGGTTCCGGTGTCTCTCTTTGCCAAGCAGAAAGTGGTTTCCCGGTCGCGCGATGAACCTCCCAGGCGCGTTGCAGGCGCATACCGTTCGCGAGGTCGATGCGCCCGTAGATCTCGGGGTCGAACTGCTTGAGATAGCTGCGAAATGCCTCGAATTCACCGGTGGAGCGGATGCGGTCTCCCTCGGCACGGATCTGCGGCGGTGTGTGCGGCACGGGCGCCAGGCCGCGTGTCAACGCCGAGAGATAGAGCCCGGTGCCGCCGACGATGACCAGAGGCTCGCCGGCCACGATCAGGGGCCGAAGTTCACGCAGCCACGCGCCGACGGAATACGCGGTTTCGGGAGGTACGTGGCCGTAGAGCGCATGCGGCGCGCGCTCTTCTTCGTCCTGAGACGGACGCGCGCTTAGGACACGCCATGCGTCGTAGACCTGAAGCGCGTCGGCGTTGACGACTGTCGAGCCAAGCCGTTCCGCCAGCGCAAGCGCGAGCGCGGACTTTCCGGAGGCGGTCGGCCCGGCGATCAGGATCGGCTTGTGTTCACGTTTGCTCATTACGGGTATGTTGTGGAAACTCAGGGGCCTCGTCCAGCCCGTTTGCCAATGCTTTAATTAACATAATAATGATTATCGGTATTCTAGTAACCCGACGCTGCATGCCCTCAGATATCCGCCCTGCGCTGCTTCGCATAAGAAACCTTTGCTGTGCCCTGTTGTTTTCGCACGTAAATTGCGGCTACATAACTGAAGGCGATCCAAGTGACGCGGCAAACATGAACGCCGCTGATCGACAACATAGCTCGTCGCTCGCCCCGGCCCGCGCCTTGCGGGCGCGCTGGACAAGAACAACAAGGGACACGCCGCGAAATCATGCTGACAACATCCCCCGGAGGTGATCCATAATGAGCAGCGTTCTACCGCTGATCGGAAAACGGCTACTTCTGGGACTTGTCACTCTACTGGTTGTCTCGATCATCATCTTCAGCGCGGTCGAATTCCTTCCAGGCGATGTGGCGCAGCAGATCCTGGGCCAGTCCGCCACCGAAGAGACCGTTGCGCAATTGCGCCGTCAGCTCGGCCTCGATCAACCGCCCTATATTCGCTATTTCGAATGGCTCGGAAACGCACTTCAGGGCGATTTCGGAACCTCGCTGGCCAACAAGCGCTCCGTGGCCGAGCAGCTTGGGCCGCGTTTCATGAACACGCTGTTCCTTGCTGGCATGGCGGCAATCATCGCTGTGCCGCTCGCGATCACATTGGGCGTCATGGCGGCGCTGTTCCGCAACTCGATCTTCGACCGGGTCGCGAACGCGACGAGCCTCGTGTCGATCTCGAGCCCGGAGTTTTTCCTGGGCTACATCCTGATCTTCTTCTTCGCGGTGCAGAATCCGGTCTTTCCGGCGATCGCGAATGTCACGCCCGACACGCCCCTGCCCGACCGGATCCGGGCCTGTGCCCTGCCCGCCATCACGATGGCGCTGGTCGTGACGGCCTACATGATGCGGATGACGCGCGCCGCGATCATCAACCTGCTCGCCAGCCCGTATATCGAGATGGCCCGGCTTAAAGGCGTTCCGAACCGCCGGGTGATCCTGAAACACGCGCTGCCGAACGCGCTGGCGCCGATCATCAACGTCGTAGCGCTGAACCTTGCCTATCTGATCACGGGGGTCGTGTTGGTCGAGGTGGTCTTCGTCTATCCGGGCGTCGGCCAATTGCTGGTCGACAGCGTCTCGAAACGGGATTTCCCCGTGGTGCAGGCCTGCTGTCTGATCTTCGCGGCGACGTTTATCCTGTTCAATCTGATCGCGGACGTGGGTGCCATCCTGTCGAACCCGCGTTTGCGGCATCCGAAGTGAGGGCCTGGACATGAGCTGGTTTACCCTCGCCTATTTTGCGGTGCTGATCCTGGGCGGCGTGATCGCCGGGCTGATGCAGCGGCGTGGACCGCTGCTGTTGTTGTTCGTTCTGCTTTGCCTGTCCGGGCTGGCGGCCATGATCATGGGACCGGGCGTCCTGCGCACGATCAGCTATTTCGCCGCCGTTCTGGCCGCCGCTGCAGGCATTTCGTTCATGGTGCGCGAGAGCCTCGTGCACATCCTGCCCGAGGCCGGGGGGCGGCTGATCAAGACCGCGCCGCTGACGGCGGTCTTCGGCATGCTGGTCGTTGCGATCTATATCCTGACGGCAATTTTCGCACCGGTGATCGCGCCCTATGGCGAGTCCGAGGTCGTCGGCGCAGCCTTCCAGCCTGCCGACGAGAGTATGCTTTTGGGCGGCGACCAGCTGGGTCGCGACCTGTTCAGCCGGCTGGTCTATGGGGCACGGAACACCGTCGGCATCGCTCTTGTGACCACGGCCATCGCTTTTGTCGTCGGCACCGTGACGGGCCTGATCGCCGCCAGCATGGGCGGCTGGGTGGACCAGGTTCTAGGTCGGATCGTGGACACGCTGCTGGCAATCCCGCAACTGATCTTCGCGCTGCTGCTGCTGACCATCACCGGGCCAAGCGTCGTGAACGTGACGCTGGTGATCGCCCTGCTCTATTCGCCGCTGATCTTCCGTCTGACCCGTGCGGTTGCTGGCGGCATCGTCGTGATGGACTATATCGAGGCGGCGCGCCTGCGCGGCGAGCGTACATGGTACGTTATCGCGAAAGAAGTGCTTCCGAACATCACGGCGCCGCTGGCCGCGGAATTCGGCCTGCGCTTCTGCTTCGTGTTCCTTGCGATCTCGGCGCTGTCGTTCCTGGGCCTGGGTATCCAGCCACCGACGGCGGACTGGGGCTCGATGGTGCGGGAAAACGCCTCGCTCATCAGCTTCGGCGAGATCACCCCGCTGATCCCCGCCGCCGCCATCGCCTTGCTGACAGTCGCGGTGAATTTCATCGTGGACTGGATGCTGCACATCTCCTCGGGTCTGAAGGAGTAGACCATGGCCAAGAACAAGGAGCTGCTGCTCGACATTCGCGACCTGCGGATCGAAGGCTTCGCCGAGGACAAGTGGTTCGAGATCGTCCACGGGATCGACCTGCAACTGCACCGCGGCGAGGTCATGGGCCTGATCGGCGAATCCGGTGCGGGGAAATCGACGATTGGTCTCGCGGCCATGGGCTTCACACGCGACGGCTGCCGGTTCTCGGGTGGGGAGGTTGTCTTCGACGGTATGGACCTGACGTCGGCCAGCGAATCCGAAAAGCGCGCTCTGCGCGGCAGCAGGATAGCCTATGTCGCGCAGTCTGCGGCGGCCTCGTTCAACCCGGCGCACAAGTTGATCGACCAGCATACCGAAGCGCCGGTGCTACATGGCCGGATGAGCCGGAAAGAAAGCGAGGCGGACGCGATCGAGCTTTATCGCCGCCTGCGTCTTCCGAACCCCGAGGAAATTGGCTTCCGCTATCCGCATCAGGTTTCGGGCGGCCAGTTGCAGCGCGCGATGACTGCCATGGCGATGAGCTGCCGGCCCGACCTGATCATCTTCGATGAGCCAACCACCGCGCTGGACGTGACCACTCAGATCGAGGTGCTGGCGGCGATCCGCGACATCGTCGACCAGTTCGACACGGCCGCACTCTACATCACGCATGACCTGGCGGTGGTCGCGCAGATGGCCGACCGCATCAAGGTGCTGCTGCGTGGCGACGAGGTCGAGGAGGCACCAACGCGCGAGATGCTTTCAGACCCGAAGGAGGACTACACCAAGTCGCTCTGGGCGGTGCGCAGTTTCAAGCGCGAGCAGAAGCCCCGACCGGCCGACGGCACGGTACCACTGCTATCGGTGAAGAACGTCTCGGCGGCCTATGGCGATACCAAAGTGCTGGATGGAGTCAGTTTCGACATCCACAAGGGCAGGACGGTGGCTGTCGTGGGCGAGTCGGGGTCCGGAAAATCGACCACGGCGCGTTGTATCACCGGACTTCTGCCGCCGATCGACGGTGAGATCCTGTGGAACGGTAAGCCCCTGCCCGCCCGATACCAGGACCGCAACAAGGAACAGCTGCGCCAGGCGCAGATGATCTATCAGATGGCGGACACGGCGCTGAACCCGAAGCAGACCATCGGTCAGATCATCGGGCGTCCGCTGCGCTTCTACCAAGGGCTCAAGGGCGCCGAGCTCAAGAAACGCGTCGACGGGCTGCTTGACCAGATCGAGTTGTCGCCGTCGAAGTTCTATCACCGGCTGCCGTCAGAGCTGTCCGGCGGCCAGAAACAGCGCGTCGGTATCGCGCGCGCGCTTGCGGCGGAGCCCGAACTTATCATCTGTGACGAGGTAACGAGCGCCCTCGACCAACTGGTCGCCGAGGGCATCCTGCGGCTGCTGGACGAGCTTCAGAAGGAGCTGGACCTCGCCTACATGTTCATCACCCACGATCTTGCGACCGTGCGCTCCATCGCCGACGAGGTTGTGGTGATGAAGGAGGGTGAGGTTGTCGAGGCGGGACCGAAGGACCAGATGTTCCGTCCGCCGCACCATCCCTACACCGACCTCCTGCTCAGTTCGGTGCCCGAGATGGACCCGGACTGGTTGACCGAGCTTCTGGAAGAGCGTGGACGCGACAATATCGGCGAGGCGGCTGGCGCAGCGGGCGCCTGAACCGCCTTTGCATCCAGGGGGGTATCAGCCCCCCTGCCCCTCGAAGCCCACGCCGCGCCGGTAGAGATGCCAGGTCGCGTGCCCCAGGATCGGGAGTACCAGCGCGAGACCGAGGAGCGCGGGGATCGCCCCTAATGCCAGCGAGACTGCGACGACCAGGCCCCATTGCGCCATCACGCGCGGATTGCGCCGGCAAAGCTCGACCGAGGTGATGACGGCGAGCGGCACGCCCACGTCCCGGTCGAGCAGCATCGGGAACGCGGTGACAGATACGGAGAGTGCCACGATGGCGAAGACGCAGCCTACGGCTGCGCCCAGTATGACCATCGCCCAACCCGCCCCCGACGTCAGCACGTCCATGATGAAAGCCCCAAGGGAAACAGGCGGTTCCGGGCCAAGCGTGATACCGTAGATCAACCACGCGGCGAACATCCACGCAACGAACAGCGCCAGAAGGAACAACCCGAGCGCCATGATAGGCGCGAAGGCGGGCGAGCGGATCACGCCGAGCGCATCGCCCCAGTTTGCCTCCAACCCCCGCTCGCGCCGACGGCTGAGCTCATAGAGGCCGACGGCGGCCAGCGGGCCGACGAGAGCAAACCCCGAAATAAGCGGGAACAGCAGTGGCAGCAGATCGCGGTCGAGCGCGAACCAAACCAGCAGCCCGCCGATCACCGGGTAAAGCAGGCAGAGCATGACGACATCCGAGCGGAACACGCGGAAATCCTCGATCCCGCGCCGCAGGGCTTCACGCAGATCCTCCTGATCGAGCGTGCGGACCACGGGCGGCCCGGTTTCCTCGACGCCGCCCAACCGACCGGCCAGATGCCCGGCCCCGCGACCGGCCTCTTCCAGCGCTCCGACGCTCCACGAGAGCGGGTTCCCTATCGTCTTGACCATGGCTTCCCCTCCGGCATTCGTTTCCGTGTCCGGCGGCCGAGGCCGTGAAAAGCGGGCAAGCCAGTGCGCGGCCCGGGCAACCCCAAGCTTCAAGATACCAGAAATTCAGGGAAAAATCAGCCGTTTCGCTGTCACGATACGGTGTTGCGGTGCGCCGGGGTCCGGCGCACCGTGCGACGGCTCAGGCGAGCTTCGCGTCCATGCTGATCTCAGCCTTCAGCAGCTTCGAGATTGGGCAGCCGGCCTTGGCCGCCGCGGCCGCATTCTGGAAGGCCTCATCATCGATTCCGGCAATCTTTGCAGATACATCGAGGTGAATTTTCGTGACCTCGAACCCGTCGCCGACTTTCTCCAGTGACACGGTAGCGCTGGTTTCGATCCGTTCGGGCGTCACACCCTGTTCGCCGAGGATCGCCGAAAGCGCCATAGAGAAGCAGCCAGCATGCGCCGCGCCGATCAGTTCCTCGGGGTTGGTGCCGGGACCTTCCTCGAAGCGGGATTTGAACCCGTAGCGGGTATCGTCCAGCACCCCGCTGGCGCTGGATACGGTGCCCTCGCCATTCTTCAGATCGCCGGTCCAAACGGCGGAAGCCTTACGTTTCATCGGTAGTTACCTCCCGGGAGAAAAGGGCGCGCCGGGTCCACACCGGCGCGCCGCATGAAGTGAAGATCCGGCGCGACCCGCGCCAGCAATCGAAATCAGAGCCGGGCTGGTCCGGGCCCCGTCAGTATCAGGCGAACCACCAGCGGTGGTAACCGCGCGCGCCGTCAAGCTCCCAGTTCGAGGCGATGTTTTCCTCGTGCATGACGTTGTCGCGCCGTGCGCCGACACGGTTGTTGAACACCGGGACGATGGTGCCGCCGTCGTCGCGGCAGAGCAGCTGCATCTCGGCGTACATCTCGGTCCGCTTGGCATCGTCCAGTTCGGACTTGGCCTGCAGCAGAAGTTCGTTGAAGCGCTCGTTCTGCCAGTGACTCTCGTTCCAGGCGGCGTCCGATTTGTAGGCCAGCGAGAACATCACGTCCGGCGTCGGTCGCGCGCCCCAGGCGACGAAGACAAACGGTTTCACCAGCCAGACATTGGACCAGTAGCCGTCGTTCGGCTCGCGTACGACCTCGATATCGATATCGGCGCTCTTGGCCTGCTCGGAGAAGAGCACGCACATGTCGACCGCACCAGAGAACGCCGAGTCGGCCGCCGAAAGCTTGACCGAAAGATTGTCGAGCCCGGCTTCCTTGAGGTGGAACTTGGCCTTGTCGGGATCGTAGGTCCGCTGCTCGATATCCGCCGCGTGGTAGGGCAACGTCGGCGCGATCGGGTGGTCGTTGCCGATGGTGCCATGGCCGAACAGGAATTTGTCGATCAGTTCCTCGCGGTTGATCGCATGCTTCAGCGCCAGGCGGACGTTGACGTCGTTGAACGGCTCGACATCGCAGAACATCGGCAGGGTGATGTGCGCGCCAGACGGCACATCGTCGAGCAGGACGCCCGGAGCGCGCTGCAGCAGCGACGAGGTCTTGAGGTCGACCAGCGTCACCGCGTCCACCTCGCCCGTAATCAGCGCGGTCTGACGCGCGTTCGGGTCGTTCAGCACCAGCATGTTGATGCTGTCGAACCACGCGCCCTCCCGGTGCCAGCCGTCGTGGCGGACAAGTTCCGCGCGCACGCCGGCCTCAAGGTTCTCGATCTTGTAGGGACCCGAGCCGACGCCGCTTTCCCAGTCGATGGTGCCGTCGGGGTTCGCCGGCAGGATCACCAGGTGGTAGTCCGACATCAGGTACGGCAGGTCGGCATTGCCCGAGGCCATGGTGATTACGACGGCATTGTCGCCGTCAGCCTTCACGTCGGTCACGTCGGTCAGCAGCGCTTTCGCGGCCGAGGCGGTTTCATCCCCGCGATGGAAATTGATCGACGCCACAACGTCTTCCGGGGTGACCTTGTTGCCATTGTGGAAGGTCGCGTTCGAATTCAGCACGAAGCGCCATTCCGACGCGTCGTCCTTGGTTGCTTCCCAGCTGTCCGCCAGGTCCGGGCCAAGCTCGTTCGTGTTGGTGATCTCTGTCAAATAGGAACGGGTGGCGTGGTTGAGCTGGATCATGAAGACCGATTCCGTGGTCCCCGGATCCAGGCTGTCGGCGGTATTACCGTCATGGACACCCACGCGGAAGGTCCCGCCTCTCTTCGGGGTCTGCGCCGCAACCTTGGTTCCCCACAGGGCCGATGCCCCGGCGACTGTGGCGCCGGTGGCAAGCATGCCCTCCATGAAGCCGCGACGGTTAAGCTTCTTCGCCTTCGCCTGTGCCATGATCTCGGCGACGATACGGTCGATTTGCTTGTCTGACATGATCTCTCCCGTTGGTTTCGCGTTTCCTCTTGGATGCCCTTTTGAAACTAACCCATTGTCGGTGAAATGAAAGCGACAGTTTCGGGACGCAACAACGCCGCCCGGAGAGTTGCCCCGAACGCCGTGATGTGGAACACAATTGAGAAGACGGGCGCTTCGCATTCTGTGAAACCCCGGAACGGGAGCCGCAGCCAGGGGAGCGACGGAAATGACCCGCCCGATCACGAACGACGCAGCCGTGCACGTACATCTCCGCGCCCTGCGCCGGGGACATCTCGGGCGACGGGAATTCCTGGCCGGCGTGACGTCGTTGGGGCTCGGTACAGCCTCAGCCTATGGTTTGCTTGGGGCGGCGGCTCCAAGGAGTGCGCGAGCCCAAGCCGAAACCGACGCCCAGTTGACCTGTCAGATGCGGGTTTTCGAACTGGACGACCCGCGGCTGTTCGACTGGTCGGAAAAGGGCAACCTGGCACGCGGTACGCTTGAGAACCTGGTTCGCTACACTCATGATTTCACGCTGGAACCCTGGCTTCTGGATCGCTGGGATATCACCGACGGCGGCCGGGTTTACACCCTGCATCTTAGGCCTGAGGTCACCTGGTCGAACGGCGACGCGTTCACCGCGGACGACGTGATCTTCAACCTGGAGCGCTGGGCGGACCGCACGGTGCCCGGGAACTCGATGGCGCAGCGGGTGGCCGCGCTGGTCGATACGGAGACCGGACAGCTTCGGAGCGGTGCGGTGGACCGTGTTGACGATTTGACCGTCCGGCTGAGCCTCGAGGCCCCGGACGCCACCTTGATCGCGGGACTGGCGGACTACCCTGCCCTCGTCGTGCACCGCGGGTTCGATGCGCCGGCGGGCATCGGACCGGATACCGTTGGCACCGGTCCTTATCTGATTGAGAATCTGACGCCGGGAACCTCTGCAACGCTGGTGCGCCGCGAAGGCTGGTGGGGCGGTGCCGTGGCGCTGGAGCGGATCGCCTATCTGGATCTCGGTACGGATCCCTCCGAGTTTGTGTTTGGGTTCGAGACCGGACTGATCGACATGGTCTACGAAAGCACCGGCATTTATGTCGACCTGCTGGACGGCATGGGGCTGGAGCGCAGCGCGGTGCTCTCGGGGGCGACGCTGGTGGCGCGCGGCAACCGTGATGCTGCACCGGAGCTCTACGGCGATGCGCGTGTGCGCCGGGCTATGGCTTTGGCGGTGGACAATACGGTCGTGCTGGAACTCGGCTATGCCGGGCTCGGGCTACCGGCGCAAAACCACCATGTGGGGCCGATGCACCCGGATCACGCACAGATCTCGGCGCCGGACCCCGATCCCTCACAGGCACTTTCCCTGCTCCGCGAGGCTGGCGCCGCAGAGGCAGAACACGAGCTGCGGGCCATCGACGACGACTGGATCCGCGCCAGCACAGACGCGATCATAGCCCAACTGCGGGACGCCGGGTTCCGGATCAAACGAACGCTGATGGACGGCACCAGCTTCTGGGAGGGTTGGCGCGAGCACCCGTTCTCGTGCACGCAATGGAACATGCGGCCCCTGGGGGTGCAGAACATGGCCCTTGCCTATGCCAGCGGCAGCGCTTGGAACGAAACCGGCTTCTCGGATCCCGAGTTCGATGCCGCCCTTGTGCGGGCCCTGGCCGAGCCGGATCCCGAAGCCCGCCGCCCGCACATGGCAACAATGGAGCGGACACTGCTGGCCGATGGCACAATCATACAGCCCTACTGGCGTGAGTTGTTCCTGCATCACCGTCCCGGCGTTCTGGGCGTGACCCGGCACCCGATGAACGAGCATCACCACGACCTCTGGGCGGTAGCAGGTTGAAACGAAAAGGGGCGCCCCGAAGGACGCCCCGTTCCGGTCGTCTGGAAGACAGGCTCAGCCGCGGGCGTCGCCCACCATCTTCCACAGCACTGGGAACAGCATGGCGGCGAGCGCGAGTTTCAGCGCGTCGAAGACCAAGAAGTTGGTCATGCCCCAGCTGATTACCCATTCCATGCCCTTCTCGGCAGCGAACAGGTATGCCATCCAGGGTAGGCCGAAAGCGTAAACGATCAAGTTGCCGATCAGCATCGCTGCGGCCATCTTCACGAAGGTCCGGTCCCAGCCCTTCCGCGCCAGCCAGCCCATGACGCCGGCAGCGACGGCGAAACCGGCCAGGTAGCCACCGGTCGGGCCGACCATGTAGGCGAGGCCATTCGAGCTTGCGGACGAGCTGGTGAACACGTCGTATCCGAAGGCGCCGACCAGCAGGTAGCCCAGCATGGTGGCGAGGCCCAGGCGCATGCCATAAGCGGCGCCCACCGACAGCACGACGAACGTCTGCATCGTACCCGGCACCGGCCACATCGGCACGCGGATCTTCGCCGCGATCGCCATTGCAGCGATGCCGGCGGCGACCAGTACCGCACGCTTTACCCAGAGACCCGTGCCCTCGGCCGGGCCGAGGTCGGCCAGAACCTTGTCGGTCGTCGCGAATGCCATGATATGCCCTCGTCAGTTAACGGTTGCCGGGGATTTGGCACGAGCGCGCATTGCAGTGCAAGATGCAATCAGCCGGAGAGCGTGTAGTCCGAGACCATCACGTAGTCCTTGCGCGGCCCGCGGACCGTCCAGATCGCACGCCAGTCCGGCCAGCGTGTGAAGTCGTACTCCACCTCGTAAGTATCTGGCATGCAGTGATGTTTCGCACTGGCGCGCGACCCCGGCGCGAAACCGTGGAAGGGACGTCCGTCTTCGAACAGAACCTCGATCCGGGGGCCTGACTGCCGCCAGAGGTAGCGCCGCGTCGCGGTCATCGGCGGCTGCCCGGCGCGGGTCAGCGTACCTGCTTCTTCGCAGATCAGCCCCTCGACATAGTCCGAGAACCGCGCGGTGCCGGTCAGCGCAAGCACTTCGCCGGCGCGCGCATCTTCGATCCGGCGGGTCAGGGTCCAAAGGCCACGGAAATCGGCAAGGCTTGTCACTGTCATGCCCCTGCCCTATCAGAGCGCGCGTCCCATACGAAAGGCCTGCCGATGATCCCGCGCTACTCCCGCCCCGACATGGTCGCCATCTGGTCGCCCGAGACCAAGTTCCGCATCTGGTACGAGATCGAGGCCCATGCCTGCGACGCCCAGGCGGATCTGGGCGTGATCCCGAAGGAGTCCGCGCAGGCGGTCTGGAAAGCCAAGGACGTCGAGTTCGACGTTGACCGGATCGACGAGATCGAGCGCGAGACCAAGCACGACGTCATCGCCTTCCTCACGCACCTGGCCGAAATCATCGGCAACGAGGAAGCCCGTTTCGTCCATCAGGGCATGACCAGCTCGGACGTTCTGGACACGACCTTCAACGTGCAGCTTGTGCGCGCCGCCGACATCCTGCTGGGGGATATGGACGGTCTTCTGGACGCGCTGAAGCGCCGCGCGCTGGAGCACAAGGACACCATCCGCATCGGCCGCAGCCATGGCATTCATGCCGAGCCGACGACGATGGGCCTGACCTTCGCCCGCTTCTATGCCGAGATGAAGCGCAACCGTGAACGCCTTGAAGTTGCACGCAAAGAGATCGCCACCGGTGCTATTTCCGGCGCCGTGGGCACATTCGCGAACATCGACCCGGCGGTCGAGGCGCATGTCTGCGAAAAGCTGGGACTGGAGCCCGAACCGATCAGCACCCAGGTGATCCCGCGGGACCGTCACGCGGCCTTCTTCGCGGCGCTCGGTGTCGTCGCCAGCTCGATCGAAAACGTCGCCACCGAGATCCGCCACATGCAGCGGACCGAGGTGCTCGAGGCCGAGGAGTTCTTCTCGAAAGGCCAGAAGGGCTCGTCGGCGATGCCCCACAAGCGCAACCCGGTGCTGACCGAGAACCTCACCGGCCTCGCCCGACTGGTGCGGATGGCCGTCGTCCCGGCGATGGAGAACGTCGCGCTGTGGCATGAGCGGGACATCTCTCACAGCTCGGTCGAGCGGAACATCGGCCCGGATGCCACCGTGACGCTGGACTTCGCGCTGGCGCGCCTGACGCAGGTGATCGACAAGCTGGTGATCTACCCCGACAACATGATCGCCAACATGAACAAGTTCCGCGGCCTCGTGCATTCCCAACGCGTGCTGCTGGCGTTGACCCAGAAGGGCGTCAGCCGCGAGGACGCCTATCGCCTGGTTCAGCGAAATGCGATGAAGGTCTGGGAGCAAGGCGCTGATTTCATGGCCGAACTCAAGGGTGATGCCGACGTGACCAAGGCGCTGTCGGCCGCCGAGATCGAGGAAAAGTTCGACCTCGGCTACCACACCAAGCACGTCGACACGATCTTCGCGCGGGTCTTCGGCGAGAGCTGATATCCGCCGTATCCAATCCAGCTTTCGCACGTTGGGCGTCCGGGTGCTATTGTTGCACCCGGCACCTTGGGCAAGGGGGAGGATCCGACGATGCCGAATGCCGTTTTCACAACTTTTATCGTTTTTGCACTGGCTGCACCCGTCGCAGCGCAGTCTCCGGGCGCGACCGCGCAGATGAAGGACACGGACGGCAACGCCGTCGGGACCGTGACCTTCATGGAGAGCGATCAGGGCGTCCTGATCCGCGCCGAACTGACCGGTCTGTCCGAGGGCTGGCACGGCTTCCACCTTCATGAGACAGGCAGCTGCGATCCCGATTTCGCGGCCGCGGGGGATCACTATAACCCGGACGGCGCGGGGCACGGCCTGCTTGCGGGCGCTGACCATCACGCGGGCGATCTTCCGAACATCTGGGTGACCGCGGATGGTATGGCGAAAGCCGACGTGTTCACCTCGGACGTGACCCTGCAGGTCGATGGGGACGCCACGTTGAATGACAACGACGGCACTGCCGTCATCGTCCACGAGAACCCGGACAGCTATGGCGAGGATGCGGGAGCGGGCGGCCGGATCGCCTGCGGTGTGGTCTCGTTCGCTGGATGAGATGCGCAAGTGAACCGGCGTCGGCTGCATGCCGTAATCCCAGCACGGAGGATATGTTCATGCTCGACCGACGCCAATTTGCTCTGACCGCGCTCGCCGCGGCCATCCCCCTGCGCCTGTACGCAGGGGCCCCCGGTTTCGCCTTTCCCAGCATCGACGGTGGCGAGATCGACCTCGCCGACTGGCGCGGCAAGCCGGTGCTCGTGGTAAACACCGCTTCTCGCTGCGCCTACACGCCGCAATACGACGCTCTTCAAGCACTCCATGAGCGCTACGAGGGCCGCGCGCTTGTTCTGGCGGTGCCAAGCCAGGACTTCGGCGGTCAGGAGTTTGCGAGCGAGGTCGAGGTGAAGGCGTTCTGCGAGGTGAACTTCGACCTGACCCTGCCGATGACCGAGATCACGACGGTGCGCGGCGGCGGGGCGCACCCGTTCTACGCCTGGGCGGCGGCACAGGGTGTCCAACCGCGCTGGAACTTCCACAAGATCTTGCTGGATGGCGACGGGCGGATTGCCGGGGACTTCGCGAGCGGCGTACGCCCCGACGATCCCGCTTTGATATCGGCAATCGACCGGCTTCTCTGAGGCGTTAAAACCGAAAGGGCGGACCCCGTGGCCCGCCCCCGTCTTATCCCCGCGCCTTCCGGCAGCGGTCAGAGCAATACTTGACGTTTTCCCAGTCGCGCGCCCATTTCCGGCGCCAGGTGAAGGGCCGCCCACAGGCGGCGCAGGTCTTCACCGGCAGGTCGTTCGGGTTGCGAACCGGGGCAGCCAACCGATCAGTCGCCCTTTTCGGTCAGGACCTGGTCCTTGGCGCGGCCCAGAAGCTCGGCCATTTTGGCCCGCACTTCCTCGTCGGTCGCCATGTCGCCGAGGTCGTCGGAAACCTTCCGCACGACATCCTCGTGACCGGCTTCCTTGAAATCGGCCTTGATCACTTCGCGGGCGTAGGCATCAGCCTCGTCACCGCGCTTGCCCAGCAGTTCCGCCGCCCAGAGACCCAGCAGCTTGTTCCGCCGTGCTTCCGCCTTGAACTGCATCTCGGCGTCGTGGGCGTATTTCTTCTCGAACGCCTGTTCCCGATCGTCGAACGTGGTCATATCGCACTCTCTCCTGTGGCCATTCCGGCCGTGTTGGCCCGTGTTGTCCCATATAGCCACATGCACCCCCCGATGCACCAGTGCTCTGCGCCCCATCTTGCCGCAGGGCCGCCGAAAATCACGGACGCGAGTCCACTTGCCCCCGATGCGCCCCTGCCCTATAGCTGCGGCCAATTCCACGCATCGGAGCAGACCCATGGCACGCCGCCGCATGATCTATGAAGGCAAGGCCAAGATCCTTTATGAAGGGCCTGAGCCTGACACGCTCATCCAATACTTCAAGGATGACGCGACCGCCTTCAACGCCGAGAAACATGCGGTGATCGAGGGTAAGGGCGTGCTGAACAACCGGCTCTCCGAGTTCTTCATGTCGGGGCTAACGCAGATCGGGGTTCCGAACCACTTCATCCGCCGGCTCAACATGCGCGAGCAACTGGTGCGGATGGTCGAGATCATTCCGCTGGAAGTCGTGGTGCGCAACACCGCCGCCGGCAGCATGGCCAAGCGGTTGGGCATCGAAGAGGGCACGCCCCTGCCCCGTCCGATCATCGAGTTCTACCTCAAGGACGACAAGCTGGGTGACCCGCTGGTCACCGAAGAGCACATCATAGCCTTCAACTGGGCCAGCCAGCAGGACATCGACGACATGATCGCGCTGGCCCTCCGGGTGAACGACTACATGTCGGGCCTGATGTATGGCGTTGGCATCAAGCTGATCGATTTCAAGATCGAGATCGGCCGGATCTTCGAGGGCGATTTCCAACGGTTGATCGTGGCCGATGAAATCAGTCCCGACAGCTGCCGGCTGTGGGATGTGGAAAGCGGTCAAAAGCTGGACAAGGACGTCTTCCGGCAGGATCTGGGTGACCTGTCTGACGCCTATACCGAGGTTGCGCGGCGACTGGGCGTCCTGCCCCGCAACGGCGCAACCACCAAGGGCCCCAAACTGGTGCAGTGAGGACGATGCAGGCAAGGATCTACGTGACCCTGAAACAGGGTGTGCTCGACCCCCAGGGAGAGGCCGTGCGCCACGCCCTCGGGTCTCTGGGTTTCGACGGTGTCGGCGGTATCCGTCAGGGCAAGCTGCTGGACATCGAGCTGGACGCAACCTCGCGCGAGGAAGCCGAGGTCAAGCTGGCCGAGATGTGCGAGAAGCTGCTGGCCAACACCGTGATCGAAGACTATCGCGTGGAGCTTCTGTAACATGCGCGCGGCGGTGATGGTCGAGTACAATGCGGACCTGGAACTCCAGACGCTGCCCGATCCCGCCGTACCCGAGGACGGGGTCGTCCTCAGAACGCTGGCCTGTGGCATCTGCCGCTCGGATTGGCATGGCTGGGTGGGCGAGCATCCCCGTGTGAAGCCACCGCAGATCCCCGGCCATGAGTATTGCGGCGAAGTCGTCGCTGCCGGTCCTCGCGCAACCCACAAAGTCGGCGACCGGCTTATTGCCCCGTTCATTCTGTCCTGTGGCACCTGCCCCGCCTGCCGCGCGGGGGAGCAAAACACCTGTGCCGACCAGCGCCTGCCGGGCTTCATTGAACCGGGCGCATTCGCCGACATGATCGCCGTCCCGCGCGACCACAACCTTTCGCTTCTGCCCGAGGACATGTCGCCGGTGATGGCGGCGGGGCTCGGATGCCGCGTCACTACCGCTTGGCACGCATTGACCGGACGCGCGAACCTGCACCCCGGCGAATGGCTGGCCGTTCACGGCACTGGCGGTATTGGCCTGTCCGCGATGCTTTTGGGCAAGGCGCTCGGGGCACGCGTGGTCGTTGTCGATATCGTCGACGAAAAGCTGAACCACGCCAAGCAATTGGGCGCCGATGCTGCGGTCAACGCCAAGACCGAAAACACCGCCGAGGCGATCCGTGAGATCACGGGCGGTGGCGCTCATGTCTCCATCGAGGCGCTGGGCCACCCGGCCGTTGCAAACGCCTCGCTGGAATGCCTGCGTCCGTTGGGCCGTCATGTGCAGGTCGGCATGCCCGTCGGCCACACCGCGCACATGGAGATCAACATGAGCGCCGTCTACATGGGCAACCTCGCACTTTATGGTTCGCGCGGTATGCCGACGCGGGCTTATCCGCCACTTTTCAACCTGATCCGCTCAGGCGCTGTGGACCTGTCGCCGCTGATCGGCCGCGAGGTGGCGCTGTCCGACGCCTCGGCCGAGCTGCGCGCGTTCAACGGGCCGACCGCTCCGGGCGTCGCCGTCATCACGAGGTTTGACGCATGAAAACCGCCGTCATCGTCTTTCCGGGCTCGAACTGCGATCGCGACATGGCCGTCGCGCTGGAGCAGGCCACCGGCCGCAAGCCCCAGATGGTGTGGCACAAGGACGCCGCCCTGCCCGAGGGGCTGGACCTGGTGGCGATCCCCGGCGGCTTCTCGTTCGGGGATTACCTGCGCTGCGGTGCAATCGCCGCGCAGGCGCCGGTGATGCGCTCGGTCGTCGAGTTCGCCAACAAGGGCGGGCACGTGCTGGGCGTCTGCAACGGTTTCCAGGTGCTGATCGAGGCCGGGCTGCTGCCGGGCGCGCTGATGCGCAACGCCGGACTGACCTTCGTATGCCGCGACGTGGCGCTCGAGGTCGCGACATCCGACAGCGTCTTCACCAGTGAGTACACCAAGGGCCAGACCCTAACCGTGCCGGTGGCACATCACGACGGAAACTACCTGGCCGACGCCACCCTGCTTGAGCGGCTGCGCGGCGATGATCGGATTGCGTTCACCTATCGCGGGAACCCTAACGGTTCGACCGCGGACATCGCCGGCGTATTATCCGAGAACCGCCGTGTGCTGGGCATGATGCCCCACCCCGAGCGCGCCGTGGACCCGGCGATCGGCGGGACCGATGGGGCGGCGCTGTTCAAGGGGTTGGCGGGCATGGCGTCCATCGGCGCCTGACCGCGCGTCGACTTGGGTGCTCTTGCCGCCCCTCCCGCTTCGGCCTAGCTTTCGACCATGAACGAGACGGCGCAAGACAGCGCGCGGCCCGAGCCGACGCGCATCCAGATGCTGCGCACCAGCATGTCGCCCCGGATGCGGGCGGCGGCGGGGTTGCTGCTCGTCGCTGCCATCGCGTTTCTGCTGGCCTCAAACAGCTGGCTGACGGCGCGGTTCTCGGAGACGCTGCGCACTGAAAGCCAGCTGCGCGCGGCGCTCTATTCCGGGAACATGGTGACGCTGCTGCGGCAACAGTCGCTGGTGCCGCAGCTACTGGCCCGAGACCCGGTGCTGATCACCGCCCTGCAGTCAAAGGATTTCACCAACACCTCGCAGCGGTTGATCGAGGTTGCCGAGGACATCAACGTCCAGCGGATCATGCTTCTGGATCAGCAGGGCCGGATCGTCGCCAGTTCTGACCGGCGCGAACTAGGCACGACGCTGCTTGAACAGCCCTATTTCAGCAGTGCGCTTCGGGATCCGGCGACGATCTTTACCGTGACCGGCGAGGAGAACGGCGGCGACATCCGCTTCCACTATGCGCGGAAGGTGACCGACGGACCGAACGCCATCGGGGTGGTCGTGGTCGAGGTCGACATGCGCATCGTCGAGCTCAGCTGGCGCAATCGCAACGACCTTGTCGCGGTGACCGACGCCTCGGACCGGATCGTGCTGGCCTCACGTCCGGAATGGCGCAACAACACGCTGACGAACGTGCTTGCATCGGAACCGCCACCGTCGACGGTAAGACAGGCCTTCGGCGTAGCCCCGCGCGATACGGCGGAAGAGACGCCTTATGTCTTCATGGACGGCGAGCGGTTGCTGAGGACCGAAATCAAGACCGGTTTCCGTGGCTGGCGGTTGACGTTTTTTGCCACGCTCGAGGACGTGCGGACGCAGGTAAACGCGATCCTCGCGCTCGAAGGCCTTGGTCTGGCGCTGCTGATGGCCGGGCTGATGTTCCTGGCGAATAAGCGCTTGCGGCGTCAATCTCGGCTGATTGCCGAGGAGTCGGACCAGCTCCGCCTACTCAACGCTCGCCTCAGCGCCGAAATAGAGGAGCGTCAGAAGGTCGAACGAAATCTCGAAGTCGCCGAGCAAAGCCTTGAACAAGCGTCGAAACTTGCGGCCATCGGGCAGATGTCTGCGGCCGTCAGCCACGAACTGAACCAGCCCCTGGCCGCAATGCGGACCTACCTCGCGGGTGCCCGCCTGCTTCTCCAACGGGGCCGCGTCGACGAATCTCTGACATCGTTCCATCGGATCGACGACCTGCTCGAACGCATGGGCACGATCACCAAGCAGATGAAGAGTTACGCGCGAAAGGGCACCGACACGCTGGTCGAGGTGGACTTGCGCGATGCGGTAGACGGCAGCCTGTCGATGATGGCGCCGCAACTGGGCGAAACCCGGGTCGAGATCCGCAAGACAATGCCGAACGTGCCGGTCAAGGTTCTGGCCGACCCGGTGCGTCTGGACCAGATCATCGTAAACCTGCTGCGCAACGCCGTCGAGGCCGTGGCGGACGAGGACGATCCGATGATCGATATTCTCGTCGTGCAGGGCCGACAGGTTTCGCTTTCGGTGCGTGACAACGGACACGGGATCAAGGATCCCGACGCCCTTTTCGAGCCGTTCTATACTACCAAGAAACCCGGAGAGGGCGTCGGCCTCGGCCTCGCCATCTCGGCCGGGATTGCCAAGGAGCTTGGCGGCCGACTGCTGGCCCGCAACGCGGAGCCGCACGGCGCCATCTTCGAATTGCGGTTGCCGCGGGCGGAAAGCCGTGCCGCGCAAGCTGCGGAGTGAGTGAAGCATGAACACCAAGACACCCGTTGCGATCATCGACGACGAAGCCGATATGCGCGGCTCCATCGCGCAATGGCTGAACCTGTCCGGCTATGACCCGGTCAGCTTCGAATCCGGCGAGAACGCCCTGCGGGAAATCCGCGCCGATTTCGCCGGAGTCGTGATCTCGGACATTCGGATGCCAGGCATGGACGGCATGACCCTGCTACGCCGTCTGCAGAGCGTCGATCCGGGCTTACCGGTGATCCTGATCACCGGCCACGGTGACGTCAGCCTGGCGGTCGAGGCCATGCGACTGGGCGCCTATGACTTCATCGAGAAACCTTTCGACCCCGAGCGCCTGGCCGAAATGGTTCGCCGCGCGTCGGTTACCCGCCGGCTGACGCTCGACAACCGCAACCTGCGACGCGAGATGACCGACGGCTCTATGCTGCTGCGCCGGCTGGTCGGCTCGTCCCAGGTGATCGAGAAGCTGCGCGAGACGATCCTGGACCTGGCGCAGGCCGACGGTCATGTGCTGATCACGGGCGAAAGCGGCACCGGAAAGTCGCTGATCGCGCATGCTCTGCACGCCTGCGGGCCGCGCAAGGGCAAGCCTTACATCTACGTGAACTGCGCGGCGCATTCGCCCGAAGACCTTGAGAAACTTCTGTTCGGCCCTGCGGAGGAGCCGGAAGATCGCCCGGCAATAGAAGCCTCGGACGGCGGAACCCTGTGCCTGGAACATGTCGAGAGCCTGCCTGAGGCGCTGCAGGCCCGACTTGTGTCCGAACTGCGCCGGGGCGAAACCGCGGACGTCGAACAGGCGCCGCGCAACCTGCATATCATCTCGATTTCCAGCCAGATCAGCACGACGGATACGCTGCCCGAAGGGATGCGCGACGAGCTGTTTTACAGACTGGCCGCGTTGCACCTGTCGACCCCGCCACTACGTGATCGCGGGGAGGATATCTTGTTGCTTTTCAATCGATTCTGCGCCCGTTTTGCAGAAGACTATGGATGTGAGCCGCCCGAGGTCTCGGCCGAGGACGCTGCCCGGCTCATCCAGGCGCAATGGCCCGGTAACATCCGGCAACTGATGAATGTCGCCGAGCGCGCGGTGCTTCAGAAACGGCGCGGCGAGGATGGGATCGCGAACCTGTTGGACGAGGGCACGGCGATGCCCGCCGCACCCAGCATCATGGTCGAGAAGCCCTTGCGTGAACATGTCGAGGCCTTCGAGAAAATGCTGATCGACAACGCGCTGCGGCGGAATCGGGGGGCCGTGTCCGCCGTGATGGAGGAGTTGGCCCTGCCCCGTCGGACGCTCAATGAGAAGATGGCGAAGTACGGGCTGGTGCGGGCGGAGTACCTTTGATCCCGCCCGCGGTTCCCGGTGACGACGTTGGAGCCTCCAGCGGGGATATTTGGAGAACGTAGAAGGCGGGGCGTCAGGCCTGGCCTTCCAGCGCCGTGGCGAGGTCGCCGTAGCCGGTGAAGCGGTACCGGTATTCGAGGCCGAGCCGCTGCGCAGCGTCTTGCGCCAAGGTTTCAAGCGCCGGATCGCGGGTCTGTGCGAGGTAGACGAGGCGCTCGTAGTTTCCGAACAGCATGTCTCGGAGTTCCGGATGCCGGTCGAGGCCCATCGGGCGCCAGACGAAGGCGTCGAACTGGCGTACCAGAAAATCGGTCAGATAGAAGCTGGTGACCTCCTCCTCGGCGCAGGTGGCGAAGGCCTCGTTGCCATCGAAAAAGCTGTAGCAATGTGGCCCTGCGATCATCTCGACACCCAGGTCGGCGCAGCGTGCCTGGAGCAGCCCGCCTGTGCCGCAATCGGCGTATACCACGAAGATGCGCTCGTAGCCCCGTGCAGCGTTGACCGCGGCCTCGACGGCATCCGGTATCGCCTGCGGTGTCAGGTGCAGTTTGGCTGGCAGGCATTGCAGGTCCATATGCGCCCAGTCGTTGATCTGCCGAAGGGCGAGGATTTCGCGCGCCAAAGCCCCGCAGGCGAGCAGCAGGATGCGACCCTCACCCTCGGGAGGCAGCCCGCGCTCCGCGAGACTATGGTCATCCGGTGCCGGTTTCGCGCCGTTCATGGCTTTCCCTTTACCATCAGGCCGGATGCGGTAGACATGAGGACATATTCCGGCGCTGAGGACAGAAATGAAGCTGAAGAAACGCCTGCGCAAGTTCGTCAAATACGGCCCTTGGGGCTACCGCTTCTGGCGTGAATTGATGCGCGCGCCCTATGAAAAGGCGTTTCCGACGCCGGCCGTCGCCGACGACCTGCTGGCCGAGTTCCCCGAGGCGGCCGAACTGCGCGCCAATTTCGATGCCTTCAGGGCCGAGGCTCTGGCGGTCGCCACCGGGCGCGATCTGCCCGCGAACCACGAGATCATGCCCGAGCAGAGAACCTTCTACGACCACGACCAGATCCCGTGGAAGATGGTTGCGCTTCGGGCCTACAGCTACGACTACGAGGCGAACCTCAAGCAGATGCCGTTGATGGCGGACTTCCTGCGGCGCAATCCGCATGTGGTCTCGGCGACGGTGTCTGTGTTTCCGGGTGGCAAACACCTGCGCCCGCACCGGGGCCCGTGGAAAGGCGTCTGGCGCTATCACCTGGCCTACCTGGTCGAGGAACTGGGCGAGGGAAAGACCTCGGGCGAGTTGGTGATCGACGGCAAGACCCACTACCTGCACACGGGCGACGATCTGCTGTGGGACGACACCTACATGCACGCGGCGATCAACCGGGCGGAGACGCCGCGCATCGTCCTGCTGCTGGACGTGTTGCGCCCGCATCCGTGGTGGCTGGGCTGGATGTCGAAATCCGTGCTGGGTGTAGCCAAGACCGCGCAGGGCGTGCGCGGCATGGGCGAGCGGGCCGCAGTCGTGCGCTGAACGCGCGATCAGCCCGACACCACGGGCTGGTTGTGCTTTCGGGCCATGAACTCCTTGGCGGTTTCCACAGCAACGGCTGCATCGCGGCAGTAGGCGTCGGCGCCGATCGCGCGACCGAACTCCTCGTTTAGTGGCGCGCCGCCGACCAGCACGATGTAGTCGTCGCGAAGCCCCTTCTCGACCATCGTGTCGATGACGACCTTCATGTATGGCATGGTCGTGGTCAGCAGCGCCGACATTCCCAGAATATCCGGCTGCTCTTTCTCCAGTGCTTCCAGGTAAGCCTCGACGGCGTTGTTGATCCCTAGGTCCACCACCTCGAAGCCCGCGCCCTCCATCATCATCGAGACCAGATTCTTGCCGATGTCGTGGATATCGCCCTTCACCGTGCCGATCACCATGCGTCCGAGCCGCGGCGCGCCGGTCTCGGCCAGGAGCGGTTTCAGGATCGCCATGCCGCCCTTCATGGCGTTGGCGGCCAGAAGCACCTCGGGGACGAAGAGGATGCCGTCGCGGAAATCGATGCCGACGATGCGCATGCCTTCCACCAGCGCCTTGGTCAGGATGTCATAGGGCATCCAGCCGCGGTCCAGCAATATATGCACGGCCTCTTCGATCTCGTCCTTCAGACCATCGTAGAGGTCATCGTGCATCTGCTGCACAAGCTCTTCGTCGTCGAGCTCGCTGAGGACGATGTCGTCTTCTTCGTCGGACATGGCCCACGCCTCCGCATTCGGTTTCCCTGAATACTTGCGTCGCACGAATTTCGCCAAGCCGGAGAGTAATTTGCGACGCGGAACTGCTCGCTGGCGACCTGTGCTCTATGGGCATCTCACGCTGGCGCATATGTTCCCGTTATGTTCTTATCGGGGAATGTCCGAACACGAATCAGAACGGGTGCTACCTGGCGCCGCGCGCGGCCGTGGCGCCATATCCAATGCGGCGGGCAGGTTCGAGCCCCACCGCCGCCTGCACGCCGATGACGGCTGGGAGCGCGAGCCCGAGGCGCTGGTTCGCACCCAGGTGCAGGAGGATCGCAGCAAATCCATCCTCGCCCGGAACACGTCACCCGACATTCCCTTCGACCGGTCGATCAACCCTTACCGTGGTTGCGAGCATGGCTGCATCTATTGCTTCGCGCGGCCGACACACGCTTACCTCGGCCTGTCGCCCGGGCTGGATTTCGAGACGCGGCTGTTTTCCAAGCCCCATGCTCCAGAGCTTCTGCGTGCCACACTCTCGAAGAGAAGCTACCGGCCTGATGTGATCGCAATGGGGACGAACACCGATCCCTATCAGCCCGTGGAGCAGCGGTTGGGAATCATGCGCGGCGTGCTGGAGGTGCTGCAGGAGTTCCGGCACCCCGTGGCCATCGTAACCAAGGGTGCGCTGATCCGTCGGGACCTCGGTCTGCTGGCGGAGATGGCCGCGGAAAGCCTGGTGCATGTCGGGATCTCACTGACGACGCTGGATCCCGGCCTGAGCCGGAAGATGGAGCCGCGCGCTGCCGCGCCTGCGCACAGGTTGCGCACCATCGAGTTGCTGGCGAAGGCCGGTATTCCGGTACGGGCGATGATCGCGCCCGTCGTGCCGGGCCTGACCGATCACGAGCTGGAGGCACTGATGAAAGCGGGGGCCGATGCAGGCGCCAAGGCAGCCAGCTACATCGTGCTTCGGCTTCCGCTCGAGGTCTCGCCGCTGTTTCGGGAATGGCTGGACGAGGTCTATCCGGATCGCGCTCGCCGGGTCATGGGCCGGGTGCAGGAGTTGCACGGTGGGCGGGACTACGATCCCAAATGGGGCAAGCGCATGCGCGGCGAGGGGCTCTGGGCCGAGCTGCTGGCAAAGCGCTACGAGGTTGCCATGGCGCGCAACGGCCTGTCACGCCAGCTTCCAGCACTGCGCCGCGATCTGTTCCGCGTCCCGCCGAAACCCGGAGACCAGCTGTCGCTCTTCTAGCCGCGCCGACGACGCCGAGGGCGGCCAACGGGTGCGTCACCGGTCCCGTCACTTTCCGACGAGAAGGCGCCGAGCCGGGCCGCGATCTCGGCGAGCGACGGAATCGCCTGCGTTCCGTCGAGTGTCTCAAGGCGGGCGCGCATCGCCCGCAAATGCTCGGGACCGGTGCCGCAACAGCCGCCGATGATCCGGGCGCCGCACGCGCGGGCCAGCTCGGCATAGTCCGCCATCAACTCGGGCGTCCCGTCATAATGCACGTGACCGTCGACGAAATGCGGGATGCCCGCGTTGCCCTTGGAAATCAGCGGCAGCGGCGCGCCAGCCTCGGTCATGCCCCTGATGGTGCGCAGCAGGTCCGAAGCCCCCACCCCGCAGTTCGCGCCGAACGCCAGCGGCGCAGGGGCAAGATCCGCGACCAGCGCCACCATATCGGCCGACGTCACGCCCATCATCGTCCGCCCGGCCGTATCGAAGCTCATCGTACAGCACCAGGGTGCACCGACTCGGCCGATCGCGGCTGCAGCCGCGCGCAGTTCCTCGGGGGCCGAGATCGTCTCGACCCACAACACATCCGCGCCACCGTCGACCAATCCGCGCGCCTGGGCCTCGAACATGGCGGCAGCCTCTTCCGGGGGCAGGCTGCCGACGGGTTCCAGGATCTCGCCGGTCGGCCCCATCGAGCCCGCAACGACCACCGGGCGGTTGGCCGCATCGGCGACCTCGCGCGCCAGAAGCGCGGCAGTGCGGTTCAACTCGTGTACGCGATCCTCGGCATGGTGCAATTTCAGCCGGGCGGAAGTGCCGCCAAAACTGTTGGTCAGGAACAGATCGCTGCCCGCATCCACCGCCCCTTGGTAGAGCGCGCGGATTTTTTCTGGTGCGTCTGTGTTCCAGAGCTCCGGCGCTTCGCCCGCCTCGAGACCCATGTTAAAGAGCGTGGTTCCCGTCGCGCCATCCGCCAACAGCCAGTCGCGCTCGGCCAGCAGCGCATCGAGCGCCGCTTTCACGCAGCTTCCCTCACCTGTCGGGCGATGGCCTCGACCCGCCCGATCATGGCGCGCAGGCCGTTGGAGCGCTGCGCGGACAGATGCTGCTGTAGACCGAGGTCGCCCAACCGCGCCTGAGCGTCGATCCCGGCGATCTCGGCGGCGGTCTTGCCATTGTAGAGTGCGCGCAGAATCGCGATCAGGCCACGTACGATCAGCGCGTCACTGTCGCCATCGAAACTTATCCGAGCGCCCTGCCCCTCGCCATCGACGTGCGGCACCAGCCACACTTGGCTGGCGCAACCCTCGACCTTGGTGGCAGGAAGCTTCTGCGTCTCGTCTAGGGGCGGCATTTCCTTCCCGAGCTCGATAACATAGCGATAGCGATCCTCCCACTCGTCGAGGAAGGCGAAGTTGTCGGCGATCTCGTCGAAACTGGCGGACATGGGTCGGCTCCGTTCTGCTGGTCTTTTAGGTAAGCCTATCCGCCGCGCGCGTCCAGTCGCGGCTTTTCATCGGCGCGCGGCTTCTGTATCGACGGTCATGGAGTTGGTATTCCGGAGGAAACGGATGCGGCGCGCTGCGGTTCTGGCGATCTTTGCGATGACGGCCTGTTCCCAGGGGGAACCGCCGGCGGGCACGACAACCTATGTCGCGCAGGGCGCGGTCATCGGCGGACGTTCAGTCCAGGAGATATCAGCCCCTGTTGGTGCCAACGGGTCGGTTCTGATGGACGGTCTCGCCTCGGTGATACCGGAGCCTGCGCTGCGCGGCCTTCTTATCCGGGCGACCTCGATCGCGCCGACGCAGGGTTACTATGGGTCCATCCTGCTGCCCGCCTACGGGGGCGCACCCGACAGCAACGGTATCGTTACCTTCGCGTTCCGCGCCTTCCCGCCAGAGGTTCCCCAGCCGGTCGGTGCGCCGCGAAGCCGACAACTAACGGCGGCGGTTTTCATCCAGGACAGCGAACTCGCCAACGTGCGGGGCTTCCGGGTGCTGTCGCGAACGAACACTGTCAGCCTAGCACGCTAAGTCAGACGGCCCGAATGACCGGGCTGAAGCCAACTAAGGGTTGAATGCACCTTGAGATTGGTTAATTTGAGGTTGCGGCACGCTTTTCCCAAAGCATAGAAAATACTCCATAAGCCGCGTGTTTTAGCTGGTTCAGGCGTCCCCTAGCATTTGAAACGCGCTGGCGGATTGTGAACAGGTCTCGGCCAGCGTTCTCCCCGATTGGAGCGGCCATGGTTCTCAACATCTACGATAGCGCAAATGGGCAAACGTCCATCGGCGATCCCGATCTCGAGCTGGACATCGAGATTGATGGCACCGTACTCGGCAACTACGACGCCGAGGTCCTGAGTGCGCTTCTCACAGACTACGACTTCACCGTCTTGTCAGGCGGCGAGTTCGGCTCCCTATTCGAGAATCCGGTTACCGGAGAATGGAGCTTTATCGCGAACGGCACTGCTAGCATCGGTGATACCGTCGAAATCGAAGTTTCAGCCGGGCTTCTGGAAGTCGACTTGGGCGGAAATGAAGTCGTCGTCGAAACCGATACCGACACGATCACGCTGACCTTCACCTGCTTCGCAAAGGGCACGCGTATCCGGACTTCGGAAGGTCCGAGACTGATTGAGGAACTCTCCGAAGGCGATCTGGTTCAGACACGCGATGCCGGCTTGCAGCCCCTGCGCTGGATCGGATCTCGTCACCTGGCGATGCCAGGCGCTTTCGCACCCATCGTGTTCAGCCCCGGTGCGATTGGAAATGATCGGGAACTGCGCGTATCGCCCTGCCACCGGATGCTGCTTACCGGTTGGCGCGCACAAGTGATGTTCGGTGAACCCGAGGTGTTGGTGGCCGCGCGCGACCTGGTGAACGGCGATAAGATCCGGCCGGATCGCACCTGTGAGGTCACCTACTATCATATCCTGTTCGACACTCATCAGATCGTCGAATCGGAGGGTGTCCCGAGCGAAAGCTACCATCCGGGAGAAACCGGCTTGGCCGACCTCGACCAGGATACGCGGGCCGAGGTTCTGCAGCTCTTCCCCGAGCTTGCCGACAACCCTGCAACCTACGGCCATGCCTGCCGTCCGACTCTGACAGCGCATCAGGCCAAAGCACTGGTCGCCTGACCTGCCGGCGCCAAGACCCCCGGCGCCGGTTGCGGCCGGCGTCACCGTTTCCAACCCCTGGAGGCAGGTGACGCCGACCGCGCTCTCCCGAACTCAGAGTTCCACCACCCGAACCTGATCGCCATCGGCTGCGAGGGCAATTTGACCGTCTCGCAGTCGCAGCGCATCCGCGCCGAACACCTCGCGCCGCCAGCCAGCAAGTACATGGGACTCCTCGCCGCTGGCGATGTCGTCGAGATCGGAGCTGGTGGCGATCAGCTTCTGCGCTACACCCGAGGATTCAGCTCGCGCCTTCAGTAGGACGCGCAACAGGTCAGAGAGCGCTTCTTGCCCCGGCTTGCGGACCTTTGGCTGCGGCAGGTCCGGCAATTGCTCTTTCGGCAAGGCTAGCGCGGCATTGACGGCTGCGAGGATCGCGTCAGCCAGATCGCCGCGTCGCGCTTCTCGCTGCAACAGCCGGGATTTGGCCAGGTCGTCCGCTTTCGTTGGGCGCGTGGCCGCAAGCTCGAGGATCACGTCATCCTTGAACACACGGTTTCTTGGAACGTCCCGTTGCTGCGCGATTTTTTCCCGCAGTTCCGCGAGAGCTTGTACGACGGCGACGAAACGCGGCGAGTTCGAGCGGGTCTTGACGCGCTTCCACGCGTCCTCGGGCCGCTGGGTATAGGTCTCGGGGCTGGTCAGCGCAGCCAGTTCCTCTTCGAGCCACGCAGCACGTCCATTCTCAGCCAATTGCTGGGCGAGCGTCCGGTAGATCTGGCGCAGGTGCGTTACGTCGGCCAGCGCATAGGCCTTCTGCTTCTCGCTGAGTGGCCGACGGCTCCAGTCCGTGAAGCGCGATGACTTGTCGAGCCCGGTCTGGCAGATCTTGCGCACCAGCGTCTCGTAGCCGACCTGTTCGCCGTAACCGCAGACCATTGCAGCGACCTGTGTGTCGAAAAGCGGCGCTGGCAAACGCCCTGCCGCGTTGAAGAATATCTCGAGGTCCTGCCGCGCGGCGTGGAACACCTTGACGATCGAGGGATCGTCGAACACCGCGTACATCGGCGACAGATCGATGCCGTCGGCGAGGGTGTCGACCAATACGGCGTCATCCTCGGCATCGCCGGGAATGGCGAGCTGCACGAGACAAAGCTGCGCGTAATACGTGCGCTCCCGCAGAAATTCGGTATCGACGGTGATGAATGGCTGGCCGCTGGCCCGCGCGCAGAACGCCGCGAGCGCGTCCGTCGTGGTAATGGTTTTCATGGAACCGCGTTATATCGCTGCCGTTTCCGGTTGACCATTACCTATTGCACTGCCGCGAGCATCAAGCCGCAGCGATATAGTCACCCGGTTTCCGGCACCGCCCGGACCCGGGCCCAATTCAAGATCGGCGTTCAGCGTGTTGGCAAGCCACCAAAGGTGCGCTGCGGCAAGTCCCGCCTCGGGGCCGATGAATTCGTTGGCGCATGGCGCCGTTCCGCCGTTCTCGAGCAGAGACAGGCGCAACGCGTCCGGGCCCGAGAACACGCGCAGCGCGAATCCCTGATCGGCACGACCGACCAACCGCTCGGCGCCGAGGTCGATCAGTCCCTCGATCAGGGCTGTGAACCAGTGGATGGAAATCCGCGCGTTGGGCGCTTCCACCATGCAACCGATTGGGTGGTCGCGCTTGAGGCTGCGCGCCGTGCAGACTTGGGCGGCCAATTCCGAGAGATCCGGCGGGTGGACGTGGCGCTCGCCCGACAGCAGCGCCTCCTCCGAACGGCGAAGCGCCGATTCGATACGGTCGGCCTGTGCCGAGAATACCGCGAGCGCCGCCTCGCAGGGCCTTCGGACATGATCGGGTGCGCGTTTGAGATCGTCCAGCATCAGCCGCGGCAGGTTCCGAAGCACGCGCACCGCAGACGCGATCTCGGCCGAAGGATCCGGGGTCCGAGGTGCCGGACCATCCCCTGGCCTTAAGATCGTCGTCTGTTGCGGTTCAAAAGCGCAGCGGGCTTGGGTCATGGCGAGCAGATCTCCAGTCGCCCCTGTTGTTCTGTACCCAAGTTAAGAATGCGTAACCGCGGTGCTGTGAAAGGGGGGCAAAGCCGCTTTCACCCGAATGGCCTTCCCTGCGTCCCCCTTTGAACGATCTATTGCAGCGAAGCACGGGAAACGAGCAGGCATGGCTTTCGACAGTACACTCAGTCCAACCCCACTGACGGGATCGATGCCCTCGATCCGGGAACGTCTGGCTGCCCACTGGGCCCGGCTAGGCGCGCGTTCTCGCTGGTTCCGCTTTCTGTCTGCGGTTCAGGATCGCGGGATCCTCGCGGTGGCGTCGCGGGTCAGACCCGATGCGGTCATAGGACTCGACGAATACGGAGAGTTGCGCGGGAGCCTGGAGATTTATCTCGACGGTGACCGTGCCGAGATCGCGCTGTCGGTTGAAGACGCCTACCAGGGGCGCGGATTGGGACGGGCACTTTTCAACGCAGGGCTGAGGCGAGCGCGCGCGCTCGGCGCACAGACCGCGGATCTGACATTCTCGAGCGGGAACCAGAGAATCGCTGCACTGGTCAGAAGTGCGGGCGGGAGGATCCGCTACAGGGGCACCGAGGCAATCGCTGAAATACCTTTGCAAGATTATATATTTAGCAACAAAAATCCGAGCTCTAACAAGATTGCTTCGAAGTAGTTACTGACGAAATCCAACTGCGTTAGATCCGCGGTCGGCGCAACAATTCGCCACGAGGAATCTACAGCGTCCGCACCCCTCAGGCGGGTATTGCGATGGCGCCGCCCGGGTCGGTATGGAGGCCACACAACCATACCCGGAGGAATCCCGAATGTTGCGTTTCCTGTCCCGGCCGGCCACCCGCATGATGGAGCGGTGGCTGCCGGATGCCTTCATTTTCGTCTTGATCCTGACCCTCGTCGCCGCGATTTCGGCGATCGCGTTCGAGGGCGCCTCTCCCGTCGAGGTCCTGCGCATGTGGGGCGACGGTTTCTGGGCGCTTCTGACCTTCGCGATGCAGATGCTTCTGGTCCTTGTGACCGGCTATATCCTGGCATCCTCGCCGCCGGTCCGGGCGCTCCTGTCGAAGGTCGCGGGCCTTGCCGGATCGGCGGGATCGGCGATCCTTCTGGTGTCGGTCGTCTCGCTGGCGGCATCGTGGATCAACTGGGGCTTCGGCCTTGTCGTCGGCGCGATCTTCGCGCGCGAGCTGGCGCGCAAGGTCAAGGTCGACTACCGACTTCTGGTTGCCGCAGCCTACAGCGGCTTCATCATCTGGCACGGCGGCATCTCAGGCTCGATCCCGCTGGCGATCTCGACACCTGAGCACTTCGCCGAGGCGCAGATCGGCCTGATCCCCACCTCCGAGACGATCTTCTCGAGCTGGAACCTGATTATCGTCGCGACGCTGTTCGTCCTGGTGCCGCTGGTGAACCGGATGATGCTCCCCCAGGAGAACGAGTTCGTTCTGGTGGATCCCGCACAGCTGAAGGACCGCGAGCCCGTCCAGCCACTGGGCTCGGGTGCGACACCTGCCGAGCGAATGGAGAACAGCCGTATCCTGATGTGGGCCATCGGCATTCCGGGTCTGCTGTGGCTGGCGCAGCACTTCCTTGCAGGCGGCGGGATCAACCTGAACGTCATCAACTTCCTGTTCCTGTTCCTCGGCATCACCCTGCACGGCACCGCGCGCAGCCTTCTGGGCGCGCTCGACGACGGCGTGAAAGGCGGGGCGGGGATCGTGATCCAGTTCCCGTTCTACGCGGGCATCATGGCGATCATGACCGGCTCGGGCCTCGCGGCCAGCCTTTCGGGCTGGTTCGCGGCGATCTCGACCGCCGACACCCTGCCGTTCTGGAGCTTCATCGCCGCGGGGATCGTGAACATCTTCGTCCCCTCCGGGGGCGGTCAGTGGGCGGTGCAGGCGCCGGTCATGTTGCCAGCAGCCGAGGCGCTTGGCGCCGACGTTGCCCGCGTCGCGATGGGCGTGGCCTGGGGCGATGCCTGGACGAACATGCTGCAGCCGTTCTGGGCGCTGCCGATGCTGGGCATCGCCGGGCTCAAGGCGCGCGACATCATGGGCTTCTGCGTGGTGCAGTTGCTAGTCGTCGGCGTCGTCGTGGGCGGCTACCTGCTGGTTCTCTGACACCTCTTGCCGGGTACCGCAAAACAGCGGTACCCGGCCCGGATGGCGCGTCTCACGGGTGCGCCGTCCCCTCCACCGCGTGAATGCCGACTGCAACCTTCGGGAACGGACCCTGAGGAATCTCGGGCGGCGCGAAACTCTCGGCCGAGGCCCGCGCCCAGCGTTGGTGCCACTCCTCCAGATCCTCGGCATGGTCCCCGGTCAGCAGGAAACCTTTGGGCAGGTATGGGAATGCCTGGTTGCCGTCCATGAACTCGTTGTCCTTTGTGCGGAACATGAAGTGATAGGGCAGGAAATTACCCGGATCCGAAAGGCCAGCCGCCCCAGCGATCTCTCCCAGAGCCTTTAGTGTGTTGCGGTGGAAACGCGCGACGCGGGTGCTCTTGTCTCCAACGTCCAGCGCCCGCTGTCGCCGCGCGTCTTGTGTCGCAACGCCGACCGGGCATTTGTTTGTGTGGCAAGACTGCGCCTGAATACAGCCGAGCGCGAACATGAAGCCGCGCGCCGAGTTGCACCAGTCCGCCCCAAGCGCCAAAGCGCGGGCGATGTCGAAGGCAGTGATGATCTTGCCCGCCGCGCCGATCCGGATTTGATCCCTCAGCCCTGCCCCGCGCAGCGTGTTGTGCACGAAGGCCAGCCCCTCGAGCATCGGCATACCGACACGGTTCGCGAACTCGAGCGGCGCCGAGCCGGTGCCTCCCTCTTTCCCGTCAACGACGATGAAGTCCGGAGCAATCCCGGTCTCCAGCATCGCCTTGACGAGGCACATGAACTCCCGCCGGTGGCCGATGCAGAGCTTGAAGCCGACAGGCTTGCCGCCGGACAGTTCGCGCAACTGGCCGATGAACCGCATCATTTCGACCGGGGTCGAGAACGCGCCGTGCGCCGCCGGAGAAATGCAGTCCTGGCCCATCGGAATTCCGCGCGCCTCGGCGATCTCGGGGCTGATCTTCGAGGCAGGAAGCATACCGCCGTGACCAGGCTTCGCGCCTTGGCTGAGCTTCACCTCGATCATCTTGACCTGCGGGTTACTGGCCTGATCCGAGAACTTCCGCGGATCGAAACGCCCTGCCGCATCCCGGCAGCCGAAATAGCCCGAGGCGATCTGGTAGATCAGGTCCCCGCCGCCCTCGCGGTGGTAGCGGCTGATCCCGCCCTCGCCGGAGTCGTGGGCAAATCCACCCATCCGCGCGCCATTGTTCAGCGCCGAGATCGCGTTGCCGGAGAGCGCGCCGAAACTCATCGCCGAGATGTTGTAGATCGAGGCGCTGTAGGGTTGCGCACACTCCGGTCCGCCGATGTTCACGCGGAAATCCGTGTCTTCGATCGTCACCGGCATCACGGAGTGGGTGAGCCAGGCGTAGCCGGAATCGTAGACCCTTTCGGACGTGCCGAACGGATGCTTGTCCTCGACGCCCTTGGCACGCTTGTAGACCAGGCTGCGCTTTTCTCGCGCGAAGGGCGCCTCGTCACGGTCGCTCTCGATCAGGTACTGGCGGATCTCGGGCCGGATGCTTTCGAAAAGGAACCGCAGATGCCCGACAACCGGGTAGTTTCGCAGGATCGAGTGTTTCTCCTGAATCAGGTCGCTGATCCCGAGCGCAGTGAGCCCCCCGAACACCGCGAAAAACAAGAAGAACCAACTGTCGACCGCAAGTCCCATCACCAGAAACAGCGCGGCAAGCACCGCGACAATGGCGAGGCCGGAGTATCGGACTAGCGAGTGGATCTGGGTCATACGGTAAGCCTCGTTTCGTTCGGTCCGCAGGGGCGTTTGTGACCAGTCATAACGGAAATCTGCGGTGCTTTCATCGCCGTGCTCACCGTCACTGAACTCGGTGAAAGAGAAATCCTACTCCCAGGCTTCAACCAAGCAAGCGCCTTCATCTTGGAGATGATTGCGACGGAGAGCGACCGCAACAACAGGCCAATGACGAGAACCCGCACCGGAATTGGGTCGACAGGCCTGAAAGCAAGCGATTCAATCTAGCGGCACTCAAGAACCGGATCGACATGACTTAAACGTCATAGCCCGACAGCACCAAGGGTATTCACGTTCAGGTACCCTCCACCACCGCACCCCGGCTCTCGGCGACAACTATCGAGGCAAGCAACCAATCCACGGATGCTTGAGCGACAGGGTCTATCGCCGTCCGGAGCAAGAACCTCCGACCGGCGAGACCAATTCGTGTCAGCCGATACGGTAGTTGGGGCTTTCGCGCGTGATTTGCACGTCGTGGACGTGGCTTTCCTTGAGCCCGGCGCCGGTAATCCGGACGAAGTTGCAGTTACGGCGCATCTCGTCGACGGTGGCGCAGCCGGTGTAGCCCATGGCGGCGCGCAGGCCGCCGATCAGTTGATGAACGACTGCGTTCGCGGTGCCTTTGTAGGGGACCTGGCCCTCGATGCCCTCGGGAACCAGCTTGTCGGCCGAGGCCTCTTTCTGGAAATAGCGGTCCGCCGAGCCGCGCGCCATGGCGCCGACCGAGCCCATGCCGCGATAGGCCTTGAAGCTGCGGCCCTGGTACAGGATCACTTCGCCCGGGGCCTCGTCGGTGCCGGCGAGGATCGAGCCCACCATGGCGCAACTTGCACCTGCGGCGATCGACTTGGCGAAATCGCCCGAAAACTTGATACCACCGTCAGCGATAACCGGCGTGCTGCTGGCTGATGCGGCCTCGGCGCAGTCCATGATAGCGGTCAACTGGGGAACGCCTACACCGGCGACGATGCGCGTGGTGCAGATTGAGCCCGGGCCGATGCCGACCTTCACTGCGTCCGCGCCAGCGTCGATAAGCGCGCGGGTGGCTTCGGACGTCGCGACGTTGCCGGCAATCACCTGCACGTCATTCGAGAGCTTCTTGATCCGGGTCACCGCCTCGCCGACGCTGGCCGAGTGGCCGTGCGCGGTGTCGATCACGATCACATCCACGCCCGCATCGATCAGCGCCTGCGAACGGTCGAACCCGTTGTCTCCTACGGTCGAGGCAGCGGCGACACGCAATCGGCCCAGCGGGTCCTTGCAGGCCTGCGGGTTCAGCACCGCCTGTTCGATATCCTTGATGGTCAGCAGCCCCGTCAGCCGGTCCTGGTCATCGACGACCAGAAGCTTCTCGATCCGGCGGGCGTGCATCAGGCTTTTCGCCTCGGAGAGATCGAACGGCTCGCGCAGCATGGCGAGGCCTTCCGAGGTCATCATGGCGTGCACCGGGGTCGCCTCGTCCTCGACGAAGCGCATGTCGCGGTTGGTCAGGATGCCGACAACGCGGCGGTCGCGCACAACGGGAAACCCGGTGATGCGATACCGCTCCTGCAGGGCCTTGGCGTCACCTAGCGTCTGGTCGGGATCGAGCGTGATCGGGTTGTAGACAACGCCGCTTTCGAACCGCTTGACACGGCGGACCTGCGCGGCCTGTTCCTCGACATCGAGATTGCGGTGCAGCACGCCGAGACCGCCCGACTGCGCCATGGCGATGGCCATGCGGGCCTCGGTCACGGTGTCCATGGCGGAACTGACCAGCGGAATGTTCAGATTTACGGCACGCGTCAGACGCGTGCGGGTGTCAGCTGTCGCGGGAAGAACGCTCGACGCGGCGGGCACCAGAAGTACATCGTCGAACGTCAGGGCCTCACGAATCTCCATAGCGCACTCCTCGGGGACATCGGTGTTGGCGCTTTCCTATTTCACGCCGCCGGGGAAAAGGAAAGCCCCCCGCGGAGGACGGTGCTGCCGCCATACCGATCAGGCCGGCGGCAGTATTTGGTCCGAGCGATTTGCGCCCAGAACGGCTCTGCCGTTGGGCTCAATCCTGCGGTACGCGACCCAGCGGCGCGGTCGGTTTAGTTTTACTCGCCGGCAGGCGCGGTCGAGGCGATCGCTCCTAGCGCGCCAAGAGAGCTCCGCCAATCACGCCACGCAGGTCAACCCCGCCGGGTTCAGCAAGGTGACGGTTGCCGGGATCGAAACCGTATGGATCAGCGTCAGCCGCCAGCGCTGGTGATGGGCGCAAGCCCCAGAGCATCGAGCGAATAGCTGTATCAGATCAATGAAAGATACACCTTTCTCGCAATGACAGTCCGTTCGCGGCCGGGCATTCCGCCCGGTCTTTGACCTTGACCCAGGACAAGGCGCGATGCTGCCACTTCCCGGAAACTGCATGCCATTCGGCGAGCATATGCGGTGCGGCTGGGCAGAACTTCAGTGGCTATGCGCTCACCCAAATGAGAAGGAAGGGGAACCGGCATGAAGTTTCTGACCGTGATATTGGCGGCGGCTCTGACCGCCGGGTTTGTATTCAACAGTGGCGCGCAAGCTCAGAGCCTTGGCGAGACCGAGTACATGAACAGCTGCGCCTATTGCCACGGCATCGATGGGACCGGAGACGGGCCGCTCGCGGGCTATCTTAACACCGCGCTGCCGGACCTGACGCAATTGCAGACGCAGAACGGTGGCGTCTTTCCCGTGACCCGGCTCTACGAGAGCATCGACGGGACGGCCGAGTTGGGCGCACACGGCACCCGCGAGATGCCGGCTTGGGGCTTGCGCTATATGACCCGGGGTGCCGAGGGGGCCAATCCGGACACGATGGCCGAAGAAGCCGAGGTATTTGCCCGCGCCCGGATCCTGGCATTGATCGAGTATATCGCGTCACTCCAGACGGAATGATCCGGACCGAGCCGATGGCATAGCCGCCTACTCCGCCTGTTCGTCCTTCCGGCCCCGGAAGCCGGTCGCAAGCACGAACTTTTCTGAGCTGTCAGAGCGGCTTGCGGGCGGCTTTATGTGCTTCACGCTGGTGTAGTCGCGCTTGAGCTGCGCCTGCAGGTCGTTCTCGGCACCACCGGCGAGGACCTTCGCGACAAAAGTTCCACCGGGAACCAGGATGTCATGAGCAAGCTGTGCGGCGGCCTCGCAGAGCGCGATGATGCGCAAGTGGTCTGTCTGCTTGTGCCCCGAACTGGCGGCGGCCATGTCGGACATCACCACATCGGCTGGCCCGCCAAGCCATTCCTTGATCTTGTCGTCAGCCCCGTCCTCGAGGAAGTCGAGCACGTGGAACTCGGCCCCTTCCAGCGGCTCGACCTCCTGAATGTCGATGCCGAGGACCCGGCCCACGGCCTTGCCCTTCTTCTCGCCGAGCGCGTTGACGCGGTGCGCCGCGACCTGCGCCCATCCACCGGGGGCGCACCCGAGGTCCACGACACGAGCGCCGGGCACGAGGAACCGGGCCTTGTCGTCGATCTCGAGGATCTTGTAGGCCGCCCTACCCCGGTAGCCTTCGCGCTTGGCGCGCTGGACATAGGGGTCGTTCAGCTGCCGCTCCAGCCAGCGGACCGAGCTGATCCGCCGCCCGCGTGCGGTCTTGACCCGTACCTTCAGGTCGCGCTGACCACGCCCCGAGCCGCGCCGTTCGCCACCTCCGCCTTTGGCTCCACCCTTGGAGCCACCGCCACTCTTGGCCATCGTCTATTCCTCTCGTGTGCGCAGCGCACCGCGCCGGCTCATCATCGACAAGAGCATGCCCTCCCGCAGGCCCCGGTCCGCAACGCCCAGCCGGTCGGTCGGCCAGATCCGCAACAGGGTCTGCAGGATCGCCGCGCCCGAGACGATCAGCTCTGCCCGGTCCTTGCCGATCGACGGATCATTGCGCCGCCCGTCCGGCCCCAATGACATCAGCCGCGCGATCACATTCTCGATCTGCCGCTCGGTCAGGGTCAGCCCGTCCACCTTGCGCCTGTCGTAGCGGCGCAGGCCCAGGTGGGCCGAGGCGACGGTCGTCACAGTGCCGGAGGTACCGATCATCTGGAAGCCGTTCACGCCCTCCAGAACATCCAGGTCCACATAGGGCGCGAACTTGGAAAGATGCTCCTCGAAATACCAGCTCATCAGCGCGAAGCGTGCGCTTTCGTCATCCACATCGTCGAACCGTTCGTGCAGCGTCGCCACACCCAGCGGGACCGAGATGAAATCCACGATCCGCGCCTGGCCCGGCTTGTGCGTATTGCTGGCCCGGTTGCGGATGTCCAGCTTCATAACCGCATCCACCCGCTCTGACGGGTCGACATCGGTCAGGTCGATCCAAACCAGTTCCGTCGAGCCGCCGCCAATGTCGAAGACCATCACGTGTTCGGATTCCGGTGCGACCAGCGGCGCGCAGGAAATCACGGCAAGGCGTGCCTCTTCCTCGGGGCGGATCAGCTCCAGTTGCAGGCCGGTGCGTTTCTTGACTTGCGCAAGGAAGCTCTTGCCGTTGAGTGCCCGGCGACAAGCCTCGGTCGCGACAAGACGGGAGTTCTGCACTTCGAGCTTGCGCAATTTGCTGGCGCACACCTGAAGCGCACGGATGGTCCGTTCGATGGAGGGTCTGGACAGATGGCCGGTGCGTTCCAGATCGGCCCCCAGACGCACGGATTTCGCGAACGCATCGACGATACGAAACTGTGCGCCGTTCGGAGCGGCGATCAACATGCGGCACGAATTCGTGCCCAGGTCCAGCGCGGCATAAAGCTCGCCGGACGCCTGCGCAGGCGGGCGCGGCCCGCCGGTGCGGGCCTGCTTTGGTTTTTCCTGCGCAGGAACGTGCGTTCTCTGCGCCATTATGTAGCCAATCGGTAGATTGCGGCCCAGGTGCCACAACCATTTGCGATCACGCTACATCAGGCATGCAGGATCGCGCAAGCGTTCCCCCGGGTGCAGCGCCGAAATCAGGCGGCGCCGGTACCCGCGGCCCAGCCGAGCGGCTTGGGCTCGCACCCCAGCGCACGGCAGACGTCGTAGGTCAGGTTCGGCTTGTTCAGCGTGTAGAAATGCAGGTGATCCACACCTTCGCCGATCAGCAGATCACACTGCTCGGTCGCGATAGAGGCGGCCAGCAACAAGGCGTCCTCTTCGGTCGCTGCGTTGCCGAAGGCGGTCTCCATCCAGTCGGGAACGTTCGTGCCGCAGGCACGGGCGAAGCGGGCCATGCGGGTGAAATTCTCGATCGGCAGTATTCCGGGGATCACCGGCGCGTCGATACCGGCGGCGGCGACCCGGTCGCGGAAGCGGCGGAAGTGGTCGATCTCGAAGAAGAACTGGGTGATCGCCCGGTCGGCGCCCGCGTCCAGCTTGCGCTTCAGGTTCTCGACATCCGACTCGGGGCTGGCGGCCTCGGGGTGGGTTTCCGGATAGGCGGCCACCGTGATGTCGAAATTGCGCTCGGCCAGCGCCTCGACCAGTTCGGCGGCGGAGCGGAAGCCGTCGGGGTGCGGCTCGAACTTGTCGGCGCCCTTGGGCGGATCGCCCCGCAGGGCCACGATCCGGTTCACGCCGTTGGCGCGATAGGTCTCGGCCACCTCGAGGGTTTCCTCGCGGCTGGCGCCGACGCAGGTCAGGTGTCCGGCCACGGCGAGGTGGGCGCGGTCCTGAATCGTGCGTATCGCGGCATGGGTGCGTTGGCGCGTTGTGCCCCCTGCCCCGTATGTCACCGAGACAAAGCTCGGGTCCAGCGGCGCTAGCCGTTCCACCGAGCGCCACAACTGCAGCGTGGCCTCGGTCGTGGCGGGCGGGAAAAACTCGAAGGAAAGCGTCACGGGCTGCTTGCCCGCGGTCGTCGAAGTATCGGTCATGAGCGTCGGTCCTACCGTCAAAGCTTGTCGCTGCCGCACAATATGCGCCATCCGCGCGGGATTTTGAACTGGTTATTACCGCGCAGGGCTGACAAAGGGCGAATATTCCACATATCTGTGGTGAAACGGGAAAACGACCACCCACGAAGGAGGAGCCATGCCCGACGTGACCATCGTCTATTGGCGAGACATTCCCGCCCAGGTGATCGTGGGTCGAGGCCGGAAGGCCGTGAAACGGCCCCTGCCCGAGCGTTTCGAGCAGGCCATCGACCGTGCTGCAATGAAATCCGGCGCACGCGATACCGACGCATACCTGGCCGAATGGCGCCGCGCGGAGCCTTTTTCTGTCGAAGGTGACGCGGAAGATGTCGCTTCTGCAGAAGCGGCGCGCCTCGATGCCGCGTACGAAACGGAGAAGTTGCGGGCGCTGGTCGAAAACGGCGGACGCGAATCCTGAGCGACGGCTTGAAAGAAGGGATACGGCACATGGCGACAATCCTGCCCTTTGGACGCAAGGCGGCTCGCGCCGCCCAGCCGGCCAGCGCGAGCGGCGAACTGGCCGATTTCGTCCAGGGCTATTCGATCGAGGTGATGCCGCGCACCGCCGCCAAGGTCGAGGATTTCCGCGCCATCCTGCCCGAGGGTACCCGCGTCTATGTTGCCCATATCGCAGGAACGCCGATCGAGGACATGATCGCAACCGCCGCCCGGCTGGTTGACGAGGGTTTCACGGTAATGCCCCACCTGCCCGCCCGGATCATCCCGGACCGCGCCACGCTTGATGACTGGGCAGCGCGCTATGCCGATGTCGGCGTCTCGCAGGCGCTGATGATCGCCGGCGGCGTGTCCGAGCCGGTGGGCGACTTCCACAGCTCGATGCAGGTTATGGAAAGCGGCGTTCTGGACAAGCGCGGCTTCGCCCGACTGCACGTTGCGGGCCACCCAGAGGGCAACCGCGACATCGATCCCAAGGGCGGTGAGCAGGTGGTGATGGAGGCGCTGCGCTGGAAGTCGGACTTCGCCGAGCGCACCGACGCCGACATGGCCATCGCCACGCAGTTCTGCTTCGAGGCCGAGCCGGTGATCGCCTGGGCCGACCGCCTGCGTGAAGCGGGTGTCGACCTGCCGATCCACATCGGCGTCGCGGGTCCGGCCAAGCTCCAGACGCTCATCAAGTTTGCCATGACCTGTGGGGTCGGCCCCTCGATCCGGGTGCTCCAGCGCCGCGCGGCGGACATCACCAAGCTGATGCTGCCCTTTACGCCTGACCAGATCTTGCAGGACCTTGCCGCGCACAAGGCCGCGCATCCCGAGTTCCAGGTCGAGGCGGTGCATGTCTTCCCGCTGGGGGGCATTCCCGGCGCCGCCGAGTTCATGAACGCCGCCGGCCGTCCCGCCGGTTCCACCGCCGCCGCCCGCGCCTGAGGCCCAAATGACCAGAACGATTGTCTCGTCCCGCTCGAAGACCGCTATCATCGGCTTCGACCAGCCCTTCTGCGTGATCGGCGAACGGATCAACCCTACCGGGCGCAAGAAGCTGGCCGCCGAGCTGGAAGCCGGGGATTTCTCGACCGTCGAGAAGGACGCGCTCGAGCAGGTGGCCGCCGGGGCGACGATGCTCGATGTGAATGCAGGCGTGGTCTACAACTCCAACCCCAATCCCAACGAGACCGAGCCGCCGCTTATGCGCAAGCTGATCGACCTGGTGCAGGGGCTGGTCGACGTGCCGCTCTGTATCGATTCGAGCGTGCCTGGCGCGCTGGAAGCCGGGCTCGAGGCCGCCGAAGGCCGGCCGTTGGTGAACTCGGTGACCGGCGAGGAAGAGCGGCTGGAACTGGTGCTGCCTCTGGTCAAGAAATATGACGTACCGGTGGTGGCGATCTCTAACGACGACACCGGGATCTCCGAGGATCCGGACGTGCGCTTTGCTGTGGCGAAGAAGATCGTCGAGCGCGCCGCTGACTTCGGTATCCCCGCGCATGACATCGTGGTTGATCCGCTGGTGATGCCAATCGGCGCGATGGCCACCGCTGGGCTGCAAGTTTTTACCTTAGTGCGCCGCCTGCGCGAGGAACTGGGTGTCAACACGACCTGCGGCGCGTCAAACGTCAGTTTCGGCCTGCCGAACCGGCACGGGATCAACGCGGCCTTCCTGCCGATGGCGATTGCATCGGGCATGACCAGCGCGATCATGAACCCGGTCCGCCCCGCCGAGATGGACGCGATCCGTGCCGCGAACCTGCTGATGAACAATGACCCGCATGGAGCGGCCTGGATCCGGGCGAACAAGCCGGTACTTGCCGAGGGCGAGGTTCCGCAAGGCGCCCGCGCAGGCCGCGAGGGGCGTCGTCGGCGGCGCAGCGCCTGACGCCTTCGACCGGTTAACGGGGCTTGGGGCCTCGGGCCGGCGCCGGATGCCTCCGGCGGGGATATTTTGAGAAAGTGGAAGGCGGGCGCCTAGAGACTGGAGCGCCCGCTTTTTGTCCGGCTCAGTTGGTGCCCTTGGCGACGTCGCCACCGAACAGGGTCCAGCCGACCATACTTTCGGGGTAGAGCCTCACGCCCTCGATCCCGGCAAGCTCGGAGGCCGCGAACCAATTGGTCGCCGCCCAGTGGCCCGTGTTACAGAAGCTGACAAGCGGCGCGTCACCATTCTCCGCAGCCAGCGCTTTCACGCGGTCAATCATCTCCTGCGGGGCGTCGATGCGCGGATCGCCGTTGCCGAACCAGACGGTGTTCACGAGGTTCAGCGCGCCGGCGAGCGTGCCAGGCCGAGAGGCTGCGTCGTGTTTGGTCTCCCCGGTAAAGAACTCATGCGGGCGGGCGTCGATGAGCACTGCCCCGGACTTGCCATCCACGACCTCGGCCACGCCGGCGCGATCGATGGTCCAGCTGTTGTCCCAAGTGACATCGATCTCGGTGGGCTCGACGCTCGCGGCTTCGGTCGAGGGCGAATTTCCGGCTTCAACCCAGTCCGCGTAGCCGCCGTTAAGGACGGCGAGCGAGTCGAGCCCTGCCGACTTGAGGGTCCAGTAGACCCGTGCGGCTGCGCCGAAATCGGTAGTACTGTCCCCCTGGTGAACGATCAGTATGTCCTGGCCGTCCTCGACGCCTGCGTCGCGCAGCAGCTGCTGAAGCGTGGCCGTGTCAATAAGCTCGCCGGGGTTGTCTGCCGGCCCACGCCAGTCACCATAGGGCGCGTTGACCGCGCCCGGCAGATGGCCCTTGGCGAAGTCCTCGGGGCTGCGGATGTCGAGGATCCGCTCGGCTTGGGCTTCTTCGCCGGGCTCGGCAAGGGGCCCCCAGGCCAGCGCGGCGGTCGCGCCCGTCAGGTAGGTAGCAATGGTCAGAAGAGTGCGCATGATCGGCTCCCTCAGGTTGGATGCAAGGTTCATATAGCGCGACCGAAGATGCTGTTGAATGAGGCGATCACGTCTGCGTGACGCGAACGGGCAACCGGGCGGCGGAAACGGCCTTGGCACGGGCGGAACAATGAGCCCATACCGGTAAGCAGGATAGCGACGGGCAGCAGGCACATGACGGATCCCCTGGTCATTTTCACTCCCTCGGGCAAGCGAGGCCGGTTCCCGGTAGGCACTCCGGTGCTGGATGCGGCCAGGAAGCTGGGCGTCGATCTCGACAGCGTCTGCGGTGGGCGCGGCATCTGTTCGCGCTGCCAGGTACAGCCCTCCTACGGACAGTTCCCCAAGCACGGTGTGACCGTCGCCGAGGATGCCCTTTCGGACTGGAACGCGGTCGAGGAGCGCTATCGGTCGAAGCGTGGCCTGGCCGAAGGCCGGCGTTTGGGCTGCCAGGCGCGGATCGAGCAGGACGTGGTAATCGACGTTCCAGCCGAAAGCCAGGTGCACCGGCAGGTGGTCCGCAAGCGCGCCGAGGCGCGGGACATCGTGCTGGACCCCGCCACGCGGCTCTATTTCGTCGAGGTCGAGGAGCCGGACATCCACAACCCCAGTGGCGATCTTGAGCGGCTGGAGCGGGCGCTCGCCGAGCAATGGGGCCTGGCGCATGTCGTGGGCGACCTTCGTACGCTGCAGATGCTGCAACCGGCGCTGCGCGAGGGCGGCTGGAAGGTGACTTGCGCAGTCTATCATGGACGGGGCCTTGGCTCGGCCCGGATCATGCAGGTCTGGCCGGGTTTCTATGACGGCGGCATCTATGGCGTAGCGATCGACGTCGGCTCGACCACCGTTGCCGGGCATCTGTGCGATCTGCAAAGCGGAGAAGTCGTGGCCTCGGACGGGCTGATGAACCCGCAGATCCGCTTCGGCGAGGACCTGATGAGCCGGGTCAGCTATGCGATGATGAACCCCGGCGGCGCGGACGAGATGACGCGCGCCGTGCGGGATGCGATCAACGCGCTGGTCCAGCAACTGGCTGTGCAGGCGATGGTCGATCCAGAGCTGGTCTTCGAAGCGGTCTTCGTCGCCAACCCGGTGATGCATCACCTGCTTCTGGGGATCGATCCGACCGAACTGGGACAGGCGCCCTTCGCGCTGGCGACCGCGACCTCGCTGACGCTCTGGGCGAACGAGATCGGGTTGACGCTGCACCCGGACGCGCGGATCTACGTGCTGCCATGCATCGCCGGACACGTCGGTGCGGACGCGGCGGCGGTGGCGCTCTCCGAGGCACCGAACCGGTCCGAGGATCTGGTATTGATCGTCGACGTAGGAACGAACGCCGAGATCCTGTTGGGAAACAAGGACAAGGTCCTGGCGTGTTCGTCGCCGACCGGGCCGGCCTTCGAGGGTGCGCAGATATCCTCGGGCCAACGGGCGGCACCCGGCGCGATCGAGCGCGTGCGGATCGATCCGGTGACCAAGGAGCCGCGGTTCCGGGTCATCGGCTGCGATCTGTGGTCGGACGAGCCAGGATTCGAGACCGCGACCGCCTCCACCGGCATTACCGGGATCTGCGGCTCGGGGATTATCGAGGCGGTGGCCGAGATGCGGATCGCAGGGCTGGTAGATGCGGCCGGGCTTATCGGGGGACCGGAGGAAACCGGCACTACACGGTTGACCCCCGAAGGCCGGACACATGCCTATCTGTTGTTCGACGGAACAGCAGCGGGAGGCCCCCGGATCGCGGTAACGCAGAACGACGTCCGCGCGATTCAGTTAGCGAAATCAGCGCTTTACGCTGGGGCGCGGTTGTTGATGGACCAGTTGGAAGTCGACGAGGTCGACCGGATCGTGTTGGCGGGGGCGTTTGGTGCGCATATCAGCCCGCTGCACGCGATGGTGCTGGGCATGATCCCGGATTGCGCGCTGGACAAGGTTCAATCGGCGGGGAATGCCGCCGGGACGGGCGCACGGATCGCCCTGCTCAATGCCGCGGCGCGACGAGAGATCGAGGTGCTGGTGACGCAGATCGAAAAGGTCGAGACCGCTGTCGAGCCGCGCTTCCAGGAACATTTCGTTGCCGCCAACCACATCCCGCATGCCAGTGCGCCCTATGCGAGGTTGCGTGGCGAGACCATCCTGCCGGATGTGGCGTTCTCTGCCCCGGGTTCGGACCGGGGCCAGCGGCGCCGACGGCGGCGCGAAGGCTGACACGCCGCCCCCACAACGCCGCACAATATCCTGGAAAGAAATGGTAAAGCCCGGCCGCATGTGGGGCCGGGCTCGTTGCAGTATTCCGGACTATCAGTTCGGACAGTCGGCGATGTACTCGCGGCCCGCACTGTCGCGGTAGACGCACTGCCCAGGCTGCTGCGCTTCGGAGATCAGCGTTCCGGCGGCGGCCCCGATTGCGCCGCCGATGACTGCGCCCTTCACGTCGTCGTCTGCTACCGTCGCACCGATCGCGGCCCCGGCGAGACCGCCTGCGGCGGCGTTCTGCTCGGTGGTATCGCAGGCCGCCAGCAGAGCGGTGGCGGACAGCGCGGCGGCGAGGATCGGTGCTTTCGTCATGGTTCGTCTCCTTGTTTCGTGCGGGAGGGTCTCCCTTCCCGTCGCGCGCTCAACGTGCCGCACCGCGGTTGGTTCCGAGGCACCGCTGCAACGCGCGGAAACCAGCAGTCCGGTCGCTGTCGAGCAAGCTTGACGGGCTGCACAGGCGCAGATACTCAGAACGGCGTCGCGGGTGTAGCTCAATGGTAGAGCAGCAGCTTCCCAAGCTGACGACGAGGGTTCGATTCCCTTCACCCGCTCCAGTGACCGCGGCGCACTTTTTCCTTTACCAATCGTAAACCATGCAGGGGATCTGGGACGAGTTCTCGGCGCACTCTTGGCATGAACACAGTCGCACCATGATTTCGCCACCATCATCCCCGACCCTACCAGAACTGGGGGCGCGAGGTGGCTGGTCCGTACGGGCCGCTGCCCTGGGTGCGCAATTACAACGAATACGCGGAAGTGGTATGAAATCTGTGCCAAAACCTCTTAGCGATGATGTCGTAACCCCGGGACCAAGACGTTTGGACCGCCGTTTCGACACCGAACTCGCAGTCAATTACCTGAAGGCCTCGGGTCATCCGGGTCGTCTTGCCATTCTCCGCTATCTCTCGACCGGCGAGAAATCCGTCGGCATGCTCGAGACCCTGATGGAGACGCGGCAGGCGGCGGTCAGCCAACAGCTTGCGCGGCTGCGCCAGGAAGGCCTCGTGGCCTGCCGGCGTGATGGCAAGACGATCTATTACCGGCTGAGCGACACGCGCGTCGCGCAATTCGTCGACGTCCTGCAGGACGTGTTCCGGGACTGATCCCTATAGCGGCTCGAGCCGCAGCCAGGTGCCGTTGCGCGACCTCTGGGTCAACCACGCGGCCGGCTGCGGCTCTTTTCCTTTGACCGGGTGAAGCCGATAGCGCGCCAGAACGGCCGACAGCACCAACAGCGATTCCTGCGTGGCGAATGCCGCGCCAGAGCAGACGCGCGGGCCGGTGTTGAAGGGCACATAGGCGTCGCGCATGGACTGCTTTCCGGCATCGGTCTGGAACCGGTCCGGGTCGAATAGGTCCGGATGCGACCAGTTGCGCGGGCTTCGGTGCACGAACCACGGGGTGACCGCCACGAGGTCCCCCGGCTTGATCTCGCGCTTTGCCAGTTTCGCGGTACCCACAGCGTCGCGAACATAGGCTGTCACGGGCGGATAAAGCCTCAGTGCCTCGCGAAACACGTCGCGGGTGAAGCGCAGTTTTCTGAGCCCCGAGAAGTCGGCGGGTCCCTGCCCCAGATGCTCGAACACCTCGGTGCGGGCACGGTCTTGAGTGTGGGTGTCGTTGGCCAGCAGATACAGTGACCAGCTGAGCGCGCTGGCCGAGGTCTCGTGCCCTGCAAGGAAGAAGAAGACAACCTCGTCAACCAGTTCGGTCTCGGTGAAGCGGTGGCCGGTTTCCTCGTCATGCGCTTCGATCAGCGTGGTCAGCAGGTCCGTCGGGCGCGCGCCGCTTTCCAACCTCTGGCGGATCAGCGCCCGCATCTGCGCCCGGATGCGGTTGCCCGCCCGCCGAGCGCGCGCTAGCCGGATCGGCAGAACCCAGCGCGGCAGGTTCACGCCCTCGAGCATGAGGAACGCCGGTACAAGCGCCTGGTAGTCGCGGAAGGTCTCGGCCAGTTCGTCGACCATCCCGGGGTGTACCTGCTCCGAGAATACGCAGCGGCAGAGGATGTCGGCGGCGACGCGCATGGTTTCCTGGTCGAGGTCCATCTCGCCGCCATGACCCATGCGCGCGATCATGTCGTCGACCGCGCCTTGCATCAGGGGCATGAACTCTTTCAGGTGCGACAGCTCGAAGGCCGGGTCGACCATTCGGCGCTGGCGCTTCCAGGTCTCGCCGTTGGTGATGAACATGCTGTTGCCGATCAGTGGCGCGAGCAAGCGGCGCATCACCTGGCTTTTCGGGTAGTTCTCGTATTCGGAGACCAGCACTTCGCGGACCTGCTGCGGTGCGCGGGGCATCAACAACTCGCGGCCGCGCAGCGGAGCGGCGAAGACGCGCTTGCGATAGGCCTCGGCGGGGAAATGGGAGAAATCGGCACGGCGGATGCCGCGGATCAGCGCGCGCCAGCCCGGAGCTTCGGTGGAAACGACGGGTGCGACCGGGCGAAAGAGGTCCTTCTTGTCGCGCGTCTGCGGCCCCTGCCCGCTGCTCCGCCCCCGTCCTTCAATCCGGCTGTCCATCCGCACGTGTCCTGCATCACGTAAAAAGCGTCTGGACCGTCTACCAGCGTACGCGGAAGGTCAATGCCGCACGGAGCCTTCAGAGGTTACCCGAGCGAGGAAGTCACTGATGCGACGCAACGCGTCCTCCGTCGCGCCCGGGTCGAACTCCAGCGTGCTGAGCGGGGCCTTGTTCTGCTGGTCGAACCCATGCGTGGTCCCGGAATAGACGTGGTGCTCGACAGGTGCACCGGAGGCTTCGGCCGCGCGGACGAGGTCGAGGCAGGCTTCCTCGTCGGTGATCGTATCGTCCTCGACCAGCAGGAACAGCGCCGGTACGCGGTCCTGCCAGGCGGTTTCGCCCGCCTCGCTCAGCAAGCCGCAGTAAGGGTAAAGCATGACGGCCCCGACCACTCCGTCCAGCGGATCTTCGACCAGGCTTTCCGGCCATTCGGTCAGCGAGGGGGGCACCTCGCCCCGCCCGGCGAAGGCCAGGAAATCCAGCACGGCCCAACCGCCATGCGACGCGCCGACCAGCGCAATCCGCGCGGGATCGGCAAAGGGCAAGGCGCGGGCGTCGGCGATTGCGACCGCCACATCTCCCGCCCGCTCGACTCCCGGCAAGGCCTGCCCGCTGCAAACCAGACGCCAGAGGTTCATCTCGTCGAGTCCGCGCGGTGTGTGGCTATCGACCTCGACCGAGGCCCAGCCGGCCTCAGCCAGCTTGTCCGCCCAGCGGGCGGCGTTGTCCGAGGGACCGTCGCATCCGGAAAACAGCAAGGCGACCGGGACCTGGCCACCATTCTCAGGGACACCGTGCACCGTGTAGTAGGGTCGAAGCCGCTCGGCATGCGTCTCGGGCGCGGTCGCCTGAACAAGCGCGCCGGTGTGTTGTCCAGCCATGTTCGATACGATGACCAAGGCGACGAGCACCAGCCCGGCTGCCGCGATGGCGAGCCAGCGCAGCCGTCTTCCCCGCTTCGTCAAACCCGTCATGAATAGCAGTGTGACATTACCTCAAAGGGGGCGAAAGCCCCGTTGGCGCATGGGCTTGCAGCCCCTAGACTCCGCGCGGGATACACGGAGGCCGGGATGCAGGATCGGGAACCTGAACGGCGGAGCCATTGGCGCATTTCTCCACCAGGGATGCTGCTGGCGGCATTGTTCTTCGCCGCTTCGCTGACGCCTTCACTGATCCCGAGACCACCCGAATGGCAGGGCGCACTTTCTGGAATATCGGCGGGGATCGGTTATGCCATCGGGGCCGCGCTCGGCTGGGTCTGGCTGTTTATGCGGCTGCCCGAAGGGAACCCTCGGATCCGCCGTGCAGCGCAACGCCTGATGTTCGCCGCCGCGCTGGTTACCGTTGTCCTCGCAATGCTCGCCGCACCGGACTGGCAGAACGCCACGCGGCGCGCCATCGACGCGCCCCCCGTCGAGACCGGCGACCGCGTGCTGATCCTGCTGATCGCGCTGGCCGTGTTCGCAGTGCTCTGGCTGGCCGGAACCGTGTTCGTCGTACTCGCAGACCGTGCCGGACGCGCTTTGCGACGGGTCCTGCCGGGTCGTGTCGGGCCGGTGTTGGGGGTCGTTCTGGCGGCCTATGTCTTCTGGGCTGCCATCGACGGCGTCCTGGTTCGCCGCGCATTCGAAATCGCCGATGCCTCGTTCGAGGCAACGGACGCACTGATCGCCCCTGAGCAGGTGAAACCGACCGATCCGATGATGACCGGCAGCGATGCCTCGCTGATCGACTGGGATGCGATGGGCAACAAGGGGCGGGATTTCATCACCCGAACGCCAGACCCCGCCGAGATCGCAGCCTTCACCGGCGAGGAAGCCACGCGGCCGGTACGGGTCTATGTCGGGCGACGCTCGGCAGATACTGCGCGCGAACGGGCCGAACTGGCGCTGGCCGAGTTGATCCGCACCGGCGGGTTCGAGCGTGAGTTGCTGATCGTCACCACGCCCGTCGGTACCGGCTGGATGGATCCGGGATCACATGACGTGATCGATTTCATGTTCGGCGGAGATACGGCGCATGTCGCTGCGCAATATTCCTACCTGACCTCGGTTCTGTCGATCCTGGCCGAGGTAGAGTACGGGCTGGAACAGGCCGAGGCCTTGTTCGACGTGATCTACGACCATTGGAGCGCCCTGCCCGAAGACGACCGCCCCAAGCTCTACTTCCATGGGCTGAGCCAGGGCGCGATGAATAGCCAGTACACCCTGCCCTTTCTCGACACACTGGGCGATCCGTTCGACGGCGCGTTCTGGGCCGGCTCGCCTTTCCTGAGCCCTATCTGGAGCTATGTCCGCCGCAACCGGAACCCGGACAGCCCGGCGTGGCGGCCGACCTATGGGAACGGTTCGCTGATCCGGGTGACGAACCAGCAGAACGTCCTCGAGGATGCGGCTTCGCCCTGGGGCCCGATCCGTTTCGTGATGCTGAACTATGGCAGCGATCCGATCGTGGTCTTCGACAGCGCGACGATCTGGCGGCCTCCGGCCTGGCTGACCGAAGAACCGCGAGCCCCGGATGTCGCGCCCGAGATGCGCTGGTATCCGTTCGTGACCGCGTTCCAGGTGGGGCTGGACATGATCGTGGCGCTCGGCTTCGAGGGCTACGGGCATTTCTACTACTACGCCGATTACATCGACGCCTGGGCGGCCCTGACCGACCCTGAGGGCTGGTCTGACGCTCGCGCCGACGAACTGCGCGAGGTCTTCGCCGCACGCCCGCCACCGTGGTGACCGCTTTGCCAAACTCATACCTCGGAAGCACCGGTCACCTTGCCTTTTGGCGAGAGGTGCGCTGACTCCGGTCTTTATCCGGCCCGGCTTGTCGCAATTCTATTCATCCGTGAAGGAGTTGCTGGTCTGCCTGCGTCTTAGGTCGATATAGTGACGGTCTGACGAACGGTGCGGGATTTAGCCGGATGACAGTAAAGGCCATCAGCACGACCCGGAACATCCTCAAGTTCGAGGGCGTGCAGCCGCACATCTACTGGCAGAGGTTCGCCATGCTCCTCTCGCTTTCGGTCGTGATAGCCACCATGGGCCTGCTTCGGAACTCCGGCGCCGTGGTGATCGCAGCCATGCTGATCGCCCCGCTCATGACTCCCATTCTCGGGATCGCGGCTGCGATGGTAATGGGCTGGTCGCGGCGCGCATTCCTGCTTTTGCTAACCGTCTGCATCGCCGCATCGGCAAGCGTGGCGCTCGCCTGGGTGCTTGTGTTCGTATCTGATGTGCCGCGCGGCATAATCATTCCGTCCGAAGTGATCGCCCGCACCGATCCCGGCACAGAAGAGCTGATCGTCGCCCTCGCGGCAGGCATCGCCGGCGCCTACGTTCAGATCCAGAGATCCGAGATCAGCCTGCTTCCCGGTGCTGCGATCGGTGTCTCGCTGGTCCCGCCGCTCTGTGCGGCCGGGATACTGCTCTACTACGGCGAGATGGATGACGCCTACGAGGCGGCGCTCCTGTTCGCGACCAACCTTGGTGCGATCATCCTGTCTGCCTGCGCTGTCTACGTCTATAGCAGCCGTTCCGCATTCCGGGCGAGATTGCACAAACGTGTCGTGGGCTTTTCGGCTGGCTTGATCGCAATCCTGGGATTCCTGGGATTGATCGCAGCGCAATTGATCGCCTCCACGGTGAACAGGTACCACGAGACCCGCGCGGAAGCGGCCCTTGCCGCAGTGATCCGCGACTGGTCGGATCCGGTTTCGGTCGAACTATTGCGTGTCGATGTCAGGCCCCGACGCGATTTCGCCGAGGTCTGGCTGATCGTGGACCTACCAATCGAGGCTCAGTACCAGATCGCATCCGTGGCGGACATGCTGCCCGATGCTCTCCGCGATACGCCTTTGCGCGAGCCGGTTCTCGAGGTCCTCGGGCCGGAATATACCGTGGTCTTCAGATACCAGACCCGGATCGCAGCCCAGATCGAGCTTGGTACCGACACGGTTTCCTCGGCGCCTGCTGTCTCCATTGGCGACTGACAGATCAAACCCCGCCGTCTCGCGCCGGCGTCCAGCGGTGCAGCCATACGGCGCTGGCGGGCATACCCTCCGCAGTGCGAAGAACGAGGCGCAGTTCCGCAGCATCAGCATCGTTTGGCAGCAGCACGAAGGTCACCCGGTGCCGCCCATCAGGTAGTGCCACCGAGGCGACACCGTCGATTTCGGCGCCGTTGCTGGCGGTCAGATCGGCCACGGACTCTTCCGGATGGTGATCGAAATCGACGACGTAGCGCAACGCGCCAGGCCGGTCGTGCACGCGCCCTGCGCGCGCGCCGATGATCTGCGCAGGCCCCGGCTGTGCAGGTGGTTGCCGGGTCCAGACGATATCGTAGGAGAAGGCGTGTTCGCTGCCTGCCGCCAGCACGGCCTCGGGCCGCCAGAATGCTACCATGTTATCCATGAATTCGTCGCCAGTCGGGATCTCGACCAGGATGACAGCGCCCGCGCCCCAGTCGCCGTGCGGCTCGACACGGGCCGAGGGCCGGTCATGGTAGCGTGCTTCGGCGTCCTCGAAATCGCCGAAGTCGCGGTCGGTCTGGTAGAGGCCAAACCCACGCGGGTTGACGTCACCGAAAGCCGAGGTCTCGACCCGAGCAGGGTTCGACAGTGGCCGCCAGAGCGTTTCGCCCGCGCCATTCTCGATTACCAGCACGTCGGTGTCATGAACCGCGGGGCGGAAGTCGTCTGACACGGCATTCCGCAGCGGCCCCTTCAGGTACATCGACGTCAACGCCGCGATGCCGACGTCCGCGATCTCGCGGCGCGGGAACAGCGTTACTGTGACCGAGAGCCGGGTTTCGTCGCCCGGTTCGGCCTCGAGCGACATGTGCCCGGTCAGCGAGGCGCTGTCGATCACCGCTTCGAGGCGCGCCCTACCCTCGCGAGGTTTCAGCAAGCGCAGCTGGGTGAAGCGCGGGAATTCCTCGGGCGTGGGACCGCCGGTGCCGAGGGCGACCGCGCGGGCGGACAGCCCGTAGACCATCGCACGTCCGATTGCCCGGAAATAGCTGCCTCCCTGCACGACGAGAAACTCGTCCATCACCGTGGAATCGTTGAGAGGATGCCGCACCCGCAGCCCCGAGAACCCTGCGCCCGGCGCCTCCTGCGGCACCGAAGTGAAATAGCGCGCGTCGAATTCGAACAGCCGGGGCGAGAACGGGACCGGGGCAAAGCCCTCTGCATCGGGGGCCTCGACGGTCACGGGGTCGGGAAAGTAGAGCCCCGGCGGCAGCAGGTCGTAAGCGTAGTCGTCCCCGAGCGGCAGGAATGAAGAATGCCCGCGCATTGTCCGGATTGCGCGAAAGGCATTGTAATCGAGCCCGGCGAACGGCGGCGGAAGCTCGCCTGATGGCGGGACGTAGGGTCGATCTCGCAACTGCATGGCCATTTCGAGAAGAGAGGGTTCGGTAGCCACCTCCTGTGCCCGAACCTGTCCAACGGCAAGCGCCGCGACGGAGGACACGAGGAACCCACGCCGCGACATGCCCGAGAGCAAACCCAGTGACCAACTACGCGGACCGTCCATGATACCTCCCCATCGCCGAGTCTTCGCCGGTACGGCTGCATCTTTGCCGAAACCACGGTCGGAATGGAATGAAATCCGCGTGTTCATGCAGCGCACTCCAGTTTCCGCGCAAGCGCTCCAGATAATGTGTTTTTCCGGGAAGAGGCCAGTGTATGCTGATGGCAGGTGAGGTCCGGACCCGGGCCACTCGAACGAACTGCAACTGCGCATACCGCGACCTGGGAGCCGATCGCATGACCACCGACATTTCGCGCGCCGTCCGCGCCATCGCAGGCGCGTTGTGCCTTCTGCTGGCCTCCTGCTCCGTCCCGCCCGAGATCGTCGGCATCGACAACCCGGAGGTTCCTGTCGCCTCGGTTCCGGGCGCGACCCGGCACAAGGTGTTCATCGCGACCACGCGCGAAGATAGCGAAGTCGTGGGGGCACTGTTCTCGGATCTGCGCGCCGACGAGTTGGGGCTAGCCTCGGTGGAGGTTTCGATCCCGCCGACCCATGTCGAGGGCGATCTCGAGCGCCCGCGCAAACTGCCGCCCGATCCCCGAACCGAGTTCGCAATCGTAAGCCCCGCAATCTACGCGAACGACACCGCATTCATCTCGGCGATGAACCGGGAGTTCGACCGCCGGAGCCGAGAGAACCGGGACGCCCTGTTCTTCGTTCACGGCTACAACACCACCACCACCGAAGCGATCCTGAGGGTCGCCCAGTTCGTCGAGGACAGCGGGTTCGAGGGTGTTCCGATCCTGTTCACCTGGGCCTCGGCAGGCAAGACGACGCGCTATGTCTACGACCTGAACAGCGCGCTGGTGGCACGCCCGCTTGTGCTGGATGCTGCACATATTGTCACTAGGACCAAGGCCGAGGACTACCACATTTTTGCGCACTCGATGGGCGGATTCCTGACGATGGAGGCCATCGTAGATGCGGCGCAGTTGAATCAGTTCGACCGGACCGGCCGGCTGAGGACCATCGTGCTTGCCTCGCCGGACATCGACATCGATCTGTTCCGCTCTCAGGTCGGGCAGATGCGTACAACTTTCGATCGGTTCTTCGTCCTGCTCTCAAAGGATGACTACGCGCTCCGGGCCTCGCGTTTCCTCGCCGGAGGCGTTCCGCGCGTTGGGGCCGCCGACGCCGAGGCTCTGGCGAACCTTGGAGTGACCGCTATCGACCTAACCGAGATCAACGATTCCCGGACAGACAGCCATTCCAAGTTCGCCGGCTCACCCGAGGTGGTCCAGCTTATCGGGCGCGGGCTGAACGCGATCCCGGAGTACGGAAGAATGAACCGGACTGCGCTTGATGATCTGCTCGGAAACGCGCCGATCCAGGTGGTTCGCGGCGGCAGCTAACCTTAATGCATCCTCTCGGCGTCTAGCCCGGAGTTGCATGCTCCCTAACCACTGAAGTTAAAGGCCCAGAAAGTCCCTACTCTTCGATGTGAATATTGTTTCATTCCTCACAATTTGTAATCGAGATCACATTCGGGGAGGGCGTTCATCTTGAATAAAATGACGGCACCCGGCATTGCAGCCCTGCTGATCGCAGGCTCGTCCACCGCCGATATCTGGACCGCTCTTGCCTACCAAAAGACCGGCGCTCTTGAGGGCTATGCCGCGCAGTCGCACACTGCCCTGATAGTGGGTCTGGAATACGCGATCGACGGCACGATGGAGATCCTCGGCGTAAAGCTCGTCTTGAAGGGCGCGACTTAATATTACTTGGAAAATCCGAGAAACGACGCGAACGACTGGCTGGTCGTACAATACATCGAGCACTTCGGCACCACGCCCGATTTCTCTACCGCCGGCGGCATGGCGGCCGGCTTTGCGATCTTCGAGGCGATCAAAAATATCGGCGGAGTCGATGACCCAAGGCGCTTTTCGGCGCGACGGAAGGCATGGAGTGGATGACGCTCAAGGACACCATGCGCTTCTGCGCCAAGGTCAATCGGGCGTTGCAGTCCATGTATCACTTCCGGATCGCGGAACAGGACGGCAAGGATTACGGCGTTCCCCTGCTGGTGCGCGAACTCGGCATCGACGAGAGGGTCGAGGCGCTGGGCTACTGGCTGCGCCGGGTTTTTATCGGCGTATTCATCGCAGGCTCGGCGCTGGCGGGCCTCGGCGGGGTGATGTGGGGGTTGTACCAAGAGGTCATTACCGCCGGCATGGGCGAGGAAATGATGATCCTCGTCTTTATCGTCGTGATCATCGGCGGACTCGGCTCGGTGGAGGGCGCTTTTATTGGCGCGCTGCTGGTGGGCCTGCTGCAGAACTACATCGCGTTTCTGGAGCCCAAAGTGGCGCTGGTGTCGAACATCGCGTTGATGACGGCAATCCTGATGTGGCGTCCGCAGGGGATGATGCCAGTCGTGAAAACGAAGTGAGATGATGGTTAACCTGCTTTCCGGCGATCGGCCGCGCTCGCTCATCCTGACGGCGATCCTGTTGGTGATCCTTCTGGGCCTCGCCTTTGCGCCGTTCCTGTTTCCGGGCGTCCGCTCGCTTGAGACGGCGGCGCGGATCTGCATATTCATCGTGCTGGTGGCGAGCTACGACGTGCTGCTCGGCTACACCGGGATCGTCAGCTTAGCGCATACGATGTTCTTCGGCCTCGGAGCTTACGGTGTGGCGCTGGCCTCTACGCATAAGGGGCGCGGCTGGGATGCGCTGCTGGTCGGTACCGTGCTGGGTGCGCTGGCGGCCGCCGCTTTAGCGCTGGTGATCGGGCTGTTTTCGCTGCGGGTCCGGGCGAACTTCTTCGCGATGAACACGCTGGCCGTCGCCTCGGCGGTCGCGGTGCTGGTAAGCCAGCTTTCCGCGCTGACGGGGGGCGAAGACGGGCTGAACTACTCGATCCCGCGCGAGCTGACGCCGGCCTTCCGGCCGGGCAAGGTTTTCGGCGTACGGATCAACGGCAAGCTCTTCAACTACTACCTCGTGTTCTTCGCCTCGCTGGCCTTGTTCCTGCTGCCGCTGCGCATCGTGAACTCGCCCTTCGGACGCGTGCTCCAGGCGATCCGCGAGAACGACTTCCGGGCCGAGGCGATCGGTTATCGCGTGGTTTTTTACCGTACACTCGCGACCTGCCTTTCAGCGGCGGTGGCAGCGGTTGCCGGAAGCCTTTTCGCGATCTGGCTGCGCTATGTCGGGCCGGACACGACCCTCTCCTTCGAGATCATGCTCGACATCCTGCTGATGGTGGTTATCGGCGGCATGGGCACGATGTATGGCGCGGTGATCGAGGACTTGATCGTCCCGCTGCCGGATGGGCTGGCGACACACCCTCGCTGTACGCCGCCGCCAGATGTCTCGTAAAAATATTCTTTGGTAAGCACCGGGTGCTGCTGGTGAGCCGGTGAATTGGCGCCTCGATCGCCTGGCTATACGTGGAGGGCTTCGGCCCTGACTTGCGGGGGGAATGAGCGTGGACATTTGGATGACCCTAAGCAATTCCAGCAACCGGGATTATTGACCGATCGGCCAAAGTGCGGCCGATGTTGCGCAGATCACTGAGGGGATGAAACAAGCTCGTCGAACTTCGGCAGCAAGGTCGAACACCCGGCCATAAGGAATGCGCGTGCTTAAAACGGTTAGTCCCCGCAGTACGGAACATCGGCAGGAAATCACAGAACTCTTCTCGGCGCTCATCCACCTCGCTTGCAATATGTCCACCGCGTTGGCCTAGGACAACTGTGCCGTCGGGACTACAACCGATGGCTGGCCGGTAATGCGTGAGGTTAGCATAAAGTACCAAGGGCGGGCGGCGGAGAAGTCCGCGCCCAGCCGCGCTGCGCCTCCCGCGGTCCAGCGTGCGAAATGAATTTCAATACTGAAGAGCTGGATGGGCGTCTTGTTCTAAATGTCGGTCGCAAGGTCATCCAAGGCGCCATCGTACATCAGGGCCTTCGGCGCCAAAGCTCGCCATCTAGCCGGTCAGCTCCCCTGCAGGCCGTCGCCAGTTCAGCGGGCAGAGCATGATCCCCGTTTTCTGGCGGGCGAAAAACAGAATGAAGAATTCGGTACGGTTGAGGCAGAGGATGGCGATACGGTCTCATTCATCGAGGCCCGCGCCTGTCATGCCAACCGCGACTGCGTTGGCCGCATCGTCTATGTCTTGGAACGTCCAGGCGGTGCCTGTCGAACTGTCGCCGAAGGCAACCGCATTGGATGATATCTCGGCCCGTTTCGCGGCCATTTCCGTTACTCGCTCAAACATGCGCCCGGGCCCGTTTCTCAAGGAAGTGCGCCATGCCATCCTTGTATACCGGGGTATCGAGTTGCGCGACGAAGGCCTCGGCTGAAAGACGCGTCTCGACCAAATCAAGCCTCGCACGGTCCCAGATCAGCCGTTTCGACGCCAATGCGCTTGCATTCGCCGGGTCGGCCTCCTCGACGACTTTGTCGATCTAGGGTGCGTCATCCCAGAGCACGAACCGCTCGCCCAATGTCTTAGCTATCCCCATCAGCGCCTAGGCCCGTATCTCGGGATCGCCACCCGAGACCCGCCCCGCACTCGCCGCCTCGGACAGCTGTGCAGCATAGGCCTGGGCGAACCCGATGAAATAGGCCTTGTACGCTTCGGGATCGGCGAACCGCGCTTCCTCGACGATCCGGTAGAGCGTTGGGCGGTCGGCTACGAACTCAAGGAACGCGCGTAGTCCTGCCCGTTCGGCTCAAGCCGGTCGGGCACTCCGGTCACGGCTTTGGTGACTGCGGCGCGCGTCAGCTGGCTGGGCATGTCGATCAGCGACAAGCCCAGCCAAGCTTACAACCGGCGAGATCTCAGCCCCTATTCCGCCGCTGCCCGATGGCCGATGCTGAGCGCAGAGGACAGCCCCGGCTGATCGGACTTTCCACCAAGCTTCTCTCTCACACCCTTTTCGATACGGTTGCCGGTTTCGCGATCGATATTGCGCCAGTATTCGAATGCTCGGAGCAGGACCTTCTCGCTCACACCGTCGCAGAGATGCCCGACGACGTTGGAGACCAAACGGTCACGGGCGGCATCGTCCATGACGTCGCGAACCAGCGCGCCGGCCTGGCTCCAGTCGTCGTCGTCCTCGCGAAGCGTGTAGGCCTGGCGGACCATGTCGCCGTTGGCGTGCCACAGGCCCGCCTCGCCGGTCATGTCCGGCTGCGCCGCCGGGCCACCATAGGAATTCGGCGCGTAAACCGGATCCGAAACCTTTTCGGTGCGCATCGCCCCATCTTTGGAGTAGCTGAAGACGGCCGCCTGGGGCTTGTTGACCGGGATCTGTTTGTAGTTCACCCCGAGCCGCGCCCGATGCGCATCGGAATATGAGAAGCCACGTGCCAAGAGCATCTTGTCCGGCGACAGGCCGATACCGGGCACCATGTTGTTGGGCTCGAAGGCAGCCTGTTCGATCTCGCTGTGGAAATCGGTCGGGTTGCGGTCGAGCGCCATCCGGCCGACTTCCATCAGCGGGTAATCCGCGTGTGGCCAGACCTTGGTTAGATCGAACGGGTTGATGCGATAGGTCTTGGCGTCCTCGTAGGGCATGATCTGCCATTTCAACGTCCAGCTCGGAAAGTCTCCGCCCCGGATCGCGTTGAACAGGTCGCGCCTGTGGTAGTCACCATCGGCGCCGGCAAGCCGGTCGGCCTCGTCCTGGCTGAGGTAGGCATTCCCGTCGCCCTGGTCCGTGTGGAAGTGGAACTTCACCCAGAACTTCTCGCCGTCGGCATTGACCAGCGAGTAGGTGTGGCTGGAATAGCCGTTCATCTCGCGCCATGTGCGGGGGATCCCCCGGTCACCCATGAGGTAGGCGACCTGGTGGGCGCTTTCGGGTGACAGCGTCCAGAAGTCCCACTGCATGTCGTGATCGCGCATGTCGTTGTCGGCGCGGCGTTTCTGGCTGCGGATGAAGTGCTGGAACTTCATCGGGTCGCGGATGAAGAAGATCGGCGTGTTGTTCCCCACCATGTCGAAATTGCCGTCCTCGGTGTACATCTTCACCGAAAATCCGCGCGGGTCGCGCCAGGTATCCGGGCTGCCGCGCTCGCCCGCGACCGTCGAGAAGCGCACGAGGACATCCGTTTTGGTACCGGGCTGAAAAACTTTTGCCTTGGTATAGCGCGAAACGTCCTGGGTGACCTCGAAATGACCGAAGGCCCCGCCGCCTTTCGCATGCGGCTGACGCTCGGGGATGCGCTCCCGGTTGAAGTTGGCCATCTGCTCGAGAAGGTAATGGTCGTTCAGGACGATCGGGCCGTTCGGCCCGACGGTGAGCGAATGCTCGTCGCTCTGGACGGGGATGCCGGCGTCGGTGGTGGTTGGGGGAACGGACGTATCGCGGGTCATGGCAGCGGGCCTCTGACTAATGGATGGGACAGTAGAGGAAATGACGGCTCGGCAGGAAAAGTTCCTCGCCGCGAGCGATGTCCTTGGCAAATCCTGCAGCCGAGAAAGTCCGGCGGAGAGCCTGTTACCTGGCGCAACGATGGTCTGGCGCAACAATTGCGTTAGTCTGAGTTGGCAGGCATCTCTCTGCGAGGTCGGTGGCAATAGGGTGAACATGACGCCAACGTTCGGACGTCTGCTCCGGGTCGAAATGCTGGGCGCGTGCTTGATGATCGCCCTGGGGTCCGCGCTGCACTTCGCTTTCGACTGGATTGGCGGCTGGCGGCCGCTGGCGGTCGTCGCGGCCGTGAACGAGTCGGTATGGGAGCACCTGAAGCTTGCGTTCTGGCCCGGTGTGCTCTGGGCGTTGGTCGCTCCCCTTGCGGCAGGGCAAGAACGATCCCGGGTTCTTGCCGCGAAGGGAGTGACCCTCCTCGTGACAGGTGTGCTGATCGTGATGGTCTTCACCAGCTACACGGCCATTCTCGGGCGTAACCTGCTGCCGTTGGACATTGGAACCTTCGTGGCGGCGATCGTGGCAGGGCAGTTGCTGTCGGTCTCGCTCCTGTCCTCGGGCGTGTTGCAGAGCCAGGCTCTCAGGCGGGCCGGATTGGTCCTCCTGACGTTGCAATTGGTCGCGTACAGCCTCTTCACGTACTACCCGCCCAAGCATTGGCTCTTCATCGAGACGCGCACCCAGATCCGGGGGATTCCGGCCGAGGAAAGCGTCGGCGCGAAGGACCCCGTCCCGCGAGAAAGCAACACCTGACGCCGAGCAAATCTGGCCGGGGCACAGAACCTTTGATAGCGTGAGCGGCATTCCTGACTACACGGATCCGGACCGGTGCTGGACGTATCGCACAACTCCTGGCTTGTTCTCGCCTCGGTCGCCGTCGCCCTGATGGCGGGGTTCACCGGGTTGTCGCTGACCAAGGGAGCGTCGGCCCAACCGATCGCACGCCGCAAGCTCGTCGCGGTGATGTCGGCGGTCGCGCTCGGCGGAGGCATCTGGTCGATGCACTTCGTCGCGATGCTGGGCCTCCAGCTGCCTTATCCCTTCTACTACGACGCGCTGATCACCCTGATCTCGGCACTGATCGCGATCCTGATGGTTGGGCTTGCCCTGTTGATCCTCCACTTCCTGCCCAGATCGCATACAAGCTTCGTTGTGGCAGGCACGATCATGGGGCTTGGCATCGTGCTGATGCATTTCGTCGGCATGATGGGGATGCAGGTTTGCCAGCCAGTGAACGGGCTCACCGACTACCTGCTTTCGACGGTAGCGGCGGTGATCCTGTCGATCCTGGCAATCTGGGTCGCCTATGACCGGCGCTCGAACCGCAACATCCTGTTCGGCACGGTGTGTTTCGCTGCCGCGGTCGTAGCCGTCCACTATTTCGCCATCTGGCAAACTGGTTTTACGCTCGCGGACGAAGGTGCCACGGGAACAGGCCCCGTCCTCAGCAACCAGACGCTCGCGATGGGAGTAACCGTTGCGGCCTTCCTGCTCTGCGGTGCGTTTCTGCTGACGGGGGTGACGTTTTTCGAGCTTCCCGGTGCCGAGCCCCCTGCCCCCGCGCGAGAGCCTGCCCCACAGGCCAGGACTGCTACGCCTGTTCCCGAGCCGCAGTCTTCCGCCGAGCCGATCGCGAGCGAGACCGGGGCCGCCGCCGGTGTGCCCTACGAGAAGGACGGTCGCACCCGGTTTGCGCCGCGTGCGGCGATTGCGGCAATCCGGGCCGAGGGGCATTACACCGTGCTCTACTCGGGCGGTGAGAAGCTGTTCTGCCCGTGGTCGATCACCGATGCGGAAAGCAGGCTCACCAGCGCCGGGTTCATCCGTGCTCACCGCAGCTATCTCGTGAACCCGGCCCATGTTTCCGAATTTACGCGGACCAAGGACAGCGGAGCGCTGTACTTCTCTGGCGCGGACGAGCGAGTGAAGGTGCCGGTCAGCCGCTCGCGGATGGGCGCGGTGCGCGAAGCGCTGGGGCTTTGACGCACGCAACTCGTGCGACTCATTCGCATTTCGTGCAAAACATGGCGTTCTTCGTTTCCTTGGCATGGCTGGGGCGCTCCTTCCCCGCACTCATAGGTGGCAAGGCCGCGGCAAGCGGCCGCAGGGAGGAAAACGAAGATGATACCAGCCGGGTTCGAGTACCACCGGCCGAGCGACATCGCGTCGGCCATCTCCATCTTGCAGACGCATGGGGACGAAGCCCGCGTGGTCGCGGGCGGGCATAGCCTGATCCCAACGATGAAGCTGCGTATGGCGGAACTGGGGCACCTGGTCGACCTGCAGGACATAGCGGAGCTACGGGGTGTGGAGATCGGTGCGGACTCGGTGACGGTCGGCGCGATGGTCACTCAGCACGAACTGATCACGGACGACGCATTGGCGGCGGCGGTGCCGCTGATACGCGAGGCCGCGCTGCAGATCGCCGACCCGCAAGTCCGCTACATGGGTACGATCGGGGGCAATGTCGCGAACGGCGATCCCGGCAACGACATGCCGGGGCTGATGCAATGCCTGGGCGCTGTCTTCGAACTGCAAGGCGCAGACGGGACCCGAGAAGTCGCGGCGCGGGAGTTCTACGAGGCGGCCTATTTCACCGCCCGCGAGGACGACGAGATCCTCACCCGGATCCGGATACCACGCCCCGCCGCGGGCATGGGACACGCCTATGAAAAGCAGAAACGCAAGATCGGCGACTACGCCACGGCAGCTGCGGCTGTGCTTTGCGGGAACGGCTCCGCCTCGGTCGCGATGACCAATCTCGCCGACACACCGATCTGGTCGGCGGAGGCAGGCTCGGCGCTCGGCTCCGGCGACGTCGAGGGCTGCGTCGCGGCGATGATCGGCGCGATCGACCCAGTGGCAGACAATCGAGGCCCCGTCGAGTTCAAGAAACACCTGGCCGGCGTGATCCTGCGGCGTGCCATCGACCGCGCAATGAGCCGCGCGGGCTGAGGGAGGACAACCGGATGGCAAAGATGCACGTCAAGATGACGATAAACGGCAAGCAGGTCGAAGCGCTCGCCGAACCGCGAACGCTTCTGATCCATTTTCTTCGCGAGGATCTGAAGATCACCGGCCCGCACATCGGCTGCGAGACCTCGCATTGTGGCGCTTGCACGGTCGACATGAATGGCAAGTCCGTGAAGGCCTGCACACTCTTCGTGGGACAGGCCGACGGCGCCGAGATCACCACGGTCGAAGGGCTGGTCAACGAGGACGGCAGCCTGGGCGTGATCCAAGAGATGTTCCGTGAACACCACGGCCTTCAGTGCGGCTTCTGCACGCCGGGCATGATTACCCGCGCGCACCGCCTGCTTCAGGAGAACCCGACGCCGACCGAGGAGGAGGTGCGCTTCGGCATGGCAGGCAACCTCTGCCGGTGCACCGGCTACCAGAACATCGTCAAGGCGATCCTCGCCTCGGCCGACATGCTGAACGCCCAGAAGGAGGCCGCGGAATGAACGATCAGACCATGAGCCCCGAAGAACGCTCGGCCAATCTCAAGGGCATGGGCTGCGCCCGCAAGCGGGTGGAGGACGTGCGGTTCACGCAGGGCAAGGGCAACTATGTCGACGATCTGAAACTCGACGGCATGCTGTTTGGCGATTTCGTCCGCTCCCCTTATGCACATGCGCGGGTGAAATCCATCAACGCCGACGCCGCAAAGGCCCTGCCCGGCGTCGTCGCCGTGCTGACCGCAGCGGACCTTGAGCCGCTCGGCCTGCACTGGATGCCTACGCTGGCCGGAGACAAGCAGATGGTTCTGGCTGACGGCAAGGTCCTGTTCCAGGGCCAGGAGGTTGCCTTCGTCATCGCCGAGAACCGCTATATCGCGGCCGATGCCGTCGAACTGGTCGAAGTGGAATACGAGGAGCTTCCGGTCATCGTCGACCCGTTTGAAGCGCTGAAGTCCGACGTTGTCCTGCGCGAGGATCTCCAGGGCCAGACAGAAGGCGCGCACGGGCCGCGCAAGCATCACAACCACATCTTCACCTGGGAACAGGGCGACAAGGACGCCACTGAAGCGGTCATCGGCGAGGCCGACGTCGTGGCCGAGGAGATGATCTACTATCACCGCACGCACCCCTGCCCACTCGAAACCTGCGGCTGCGTCGCCTCGATGGATCCGGTGACGGGCAAGCTCACGCTCTGGGGCACATTCCAGGCGCCACATGCGGTGCGCACGGTCGCAGCGCTGATCTCGGGGATCGCCGAGCACAACATCCGGGTGATTTCGCCCGACATCGGCGGCGGTTTCGGCAACAAGGTCGGGGTATATCCGGGTTATGTCTGCTCGATCGTCGCCTCCATCGTCACCGGCAAGCCGGTGAAATGGGTCGAGGACCGGATGGAGAACCTGATGTCCACCGCCTTCGCCCGCGACTACTGGATGCAGGGCAAGATCGCGGCGACGAAGGATGGGAAGATCACGGGATTGTGGTGTCATACAACCGCCGATCACGGCGGGTTCGACGCATGCGCCGACCCCACCAAGTTCCCGGCCGGGTTCATGAACATCTGCACCGGCTCCTATGACATCCCGGTCGCCTATCTGGCCGTCGATGGCGTCTACACCAACAAGGCGCCGGGCGGTGTTGCCTACCGCTGTTCGTTCAGGGTCACGGAGGCCGCCTATTTCATCGAGCGGATGATCGAGGTTCTGGCGATGAAGCTGAACATGGACGCGGCCGAGCTGCGCCGGATCAACTTCATCAAGGCCGACCAATTCCCCTATCAGTCCGCGCTCGGCTGGGAATACGACTCCGGCGACTATCACACAGCATGGGACAAGGCGCTTAAGGCCGTGGATTACGAGGGTCTGCGCAAGGAGCAGGCCCAGAGGGTCGAGGACTTCAAGGCCGGCAAGACTCGCAAGCTCATGGGCATCGGACTGACCCATTTCACCGAGATCGTCGGTGCCGGGCCGGTCAAGAACTGCGATATCCTCGGGCTTGGCATGTTCGACTCCTGCGAGATCCGCATCCACCCGACCGGATCGGCGATCGCGCGGCTCGGCACGATCAGTCAGGGCCAGGGCCATGCCACCACTTTCGCCCAGATCATCGCCAGCGAGATCGGCATTCCGGCGGATGACATTACGCTGGAGGAAGGCGACACCGACACGGCGCCCTATGGCCTCGGCACCTATGGGTCGCGCTCGACGCCGGTTGCGGGTGCAGCCACGGCGATGGCCGCGCGCAAGATCCGCGCCAAGGCGCAAATGATCGCGGCATACCTGCTCGAGGTGCACGACGACGATGTCGAGTTCGATATCGACCGGTTTGTGGTGAAGGGCGCGCCGGAGCGTTTCAAGACCATGAAGGAGATCGCCTTCGCATCCTACAACCAGGCCATTCCGGGTGTTGAGCCCGGGCTGGAAGCGGTCAGCTACTACGATCCGCCAAACATGACCTACCCGTTCGGGGCCTACATCTGCGTCGTGGACGTGGACGTGGACACCGGAGAGACCGACATTCGCCAGTTCTATGCGCTGGACGATTGCGGCACCCGGATCAACCCGATGATCATCGAGGGGCAGGTCCACGGCGGTCTCACCGAGGCGCTCGCCATCGCCATGGGCCAGGAGATCGCGTATGATGAGATGGGCAACGTGAAGACGGGCACGCTGATGGACTTCTTCCTGCCGACCGCGTGGGAGACGCCCAACTACACGACCGACTACACCACAACGCCCAGCCCGCATCACCCCATCGGCGCGAAAGGCGTGGGCGAAAGCCCGAACGTGGGTGGCGTGCCCTGTTTCTCGAATGCGGTTCACGACGCGTTCCGGCCATTCGGTCTTACGCAGAGCCACATGCCGCACGACCACTGGCGCGTGTGGCAGACCGCCAACCAGCTCGGCCTGCACGGCTGAGTTCAAGGGAAAGAGCGCGCCCCGCAGACCCGCCGGGCGCGCCCGTAAAGCGCAAATGACCCATCTGAACGTGAAAGCAGGCCTTGCCCGGCAGGGCTATGTCGCCGACGACCGGCTGTCGATGGCGCTGCACCTCGCATTGACCCTCGGGCGGCCCTTGCTGCTCGAGGGCCCTGCGGGCGTGGGAAAGACCGAGATCGCCAAGTCCCTATCCGAGATGAGAGGGGCTCGGCTCATCCGTTTGCAGTGCTATGAAGGCCTCGACGCGAACCACGCTATCTATGAGTGGAACTATCAGCGGCAGTTGCTTGCCATCCGCGCGTCCGAGGCCCGCGGCGGCACGGAGGAGGACGCCCTCTTCTCCGAAACCTACCTGCTGAAGCGTCCACTCCTCGAGGCCATTTCCGAGCCCGAACAGGCGGTCCTTCTGATCGACGAGATCGACCGGGCCGACGAGGAATTCGAAGCCTACCTTCTGGAAATCCTTTCCGACTTCCAGATCACGATCCCGGAGTTCGGTACGGTCCGCGCGACATCTCGGCCGATTGTCATTCTGACCGCCAACGGGACCCGGGACCTTTCGGACGCGCTGCGCCGCCGCTGCCTCTATTCGTACATCGACTATCCGGACCGCGAGACGGAACTGGCGATTCTGAAGGCCCGAATGCCCGGGCTGGAAAGCCGTCTCTCCCGGCAGATCGTCGGCGTCGTGCAGGCGCTTCGGCGCGAAGAACTCGAGAAAGTACCCGGTATCGCCGAAATGCTGGACTGGGCGGCGGCCCTCTCCGGTCTGGGCGTCAACGACATGGCGCAGGACCCCGCCGTGGTTCAGGCGACGCTAGTCTGCCTTTTGAAGACCGCCGCCGACCGGGATGCCGCCCCGCGCGAGGTCATGGACCGGCTCATCGGAAAGGTGGCGTGATGGGGGTAACACGGTTCCCAACCCGCGCCGAAGGGCTGGCCGACCGTATGTCGGGCTTCATCGCGCACTTGCGGATGAACGGCATGAAGCTCGGCCCGCGCGAGACCGGCGACGCGCTGGCGGCGCTCGCGCAGATCGACCCCCTGGATCCGGCCGAGGCGCGTATCGCCCTGGCGGCCCTGCTGGTCCCCGATGCCGAAGGGTGGCGCAAGTTCGACGACCTCTTCGACGCGTACTGGTTCAACGCCGGAAAGCAGCGTGCCGGAACTTCCCCGTCCGAGAACGTTCGGGTGCAGTCCGCGCGCCCGATCCTGTGGCAGAACCATTTCGGCGAAGGATCCGGTGACGAGGCGTCCTCCGATGACCACGCCATCGAGGCAGACGATGACACGACGGAAGCCGAGGGTATCGATGGGCGCCTGATCGCCACCCGGACAAAAAACCTTTCGCGGCGAGACCTGCGGGAACTCACTGACGAGCGCAGCCTTCGCGAGGCCGAAGCGGCGGCGCTCAAACTCGCAAAGGCCATCCGCGACCGCCGGTCGCGCCGACGCAAGGCGGGGAACCGCGGCGCAGGTCTCGACATGCGGCGGATCCAGCGCAGCAGCCTCTCACGCGGCGGCGAGCCAATCGACCTTTACCGGCGGGTCAAGCCGCCACGACCGATGCGGATCGTTGCGCTTTGCGATGTCAGCGGCTCCATGACGATCTACGCGCGGGTGTTCCTGGCCTTCCTGAAGGGCCTGGTGGCTGCCGACACCCGGACCGACGCCTACCTGTTCCACACGCGGCTGATGCGTGTCACGGAAGCGCTCAAGGACCGCGACACGTTGCGGGCCGCCGCCCGGCTTTCCCTGATGGCTGAAGGTTTCGGCGGCGGAACAGATATCGCAGGCAGCCTCACGACCTTTCTGGACGGCCACGGCGCCCGGGCGCTTGGCGGGCGAACGGTCGTCGTGATCCTGTCGGACGGCTACTGCAGCTCTGATCCGGACGCGCTGGCTGGTGCGCTGATGCGGCTTCGCCGCAAGTCGGGTCGAATCGTCTGGCTGAACCCGCTCAAGGGCTGGAAAGACTATTCCCCCGTTGCGGCAGCCATGGCGGCGGCCCAGCCGTATTTGGACGCACATCTTTCCGCCAACACGCTCGAGTCGCTCGCCGCGCTCGAAGCGGAATTCGCCAAGCTCTGAACGGAGGATCCGGCATGCCCACGTTCGACATCTTCGACACGATCGAGAGGCTCAGGAAGACCGGTGCGCCGTTCTGCGTCGCGACGGTCATGCGCACCGCCGACGCGACCTCTGCCAAGGCAGGCGCGAAAGCTGCGGTGACCAGCGGCGGCGAAATCCTCGGACACCTGGGCGGCGCCTGCGTCCAGCGTGCGGTACGGCAGGCCGCCGAGGAGGCAATGCGGGACGGGGCGCCCCGGGTGATCCGGGTGAAACCGTCCGACAAGGTCGTCTCGGTCACCGACCAGGACGGTGCGCATCTTTACAAGAGCGGCTGCCCCTCCGGCGGCACCGTCGATCTGTTGATCGAACCCTATGCTCACCCGCCTCGAGTCGTGATCTTCGGGACCACACCGATCGCCCGCGCCCTCGCCGCGCATGCCGCGCTGGCAGGCTTTCGCGTCGCGGTGCCTGAGGCGCTGGATGGTGCCCCGCCTCAGGCCAATCGGTTTGATGGAAAAGATCTCTCGGCGCTTGCTATCACCGAAACCGACTTCATCGTCGTCGCCTCCCAAGGCCAGGGCGATCTGGCAGCGCTGCGTGCAGCCTTGGAAAGCCCGGCTGAGCGTGTCTCGATGGTGGCCAGCCGGCGCAAGGCTCAGGTCCTGACCGGAAAGCTGATCGCAGCAGGGCTGTCCGAAGATCGGGCGCGAGTCCTGAAATCCCCCGCGGGTCTCGATCTTGGGGGCGTCGATCCGCACGAGATCGCCCTCTCAGTGCTGGCCGAGATCGTGGTCTGGCGCAACCGCCGGACCGCGGACATCGGGCACGATGAACGGCTCGCCTGAGCGCAGTAGGCTCCAGCCACCTGTTTGACCGCCAGTAACGAAGGACCGACCGATGGAAATGACCGACGAGATCCGGATTGCCGCCCCGAAACAGGAGCTGTTCGATGCCCTGAACGATCCGGACATCCTGAAGGCCTGCATTACGGGATGCGAGGAACTCGTCCAGACATCCCCAAGCGAGCTAAACGCGACGGTGGCGCTCAAGGTCGGCCCCGTGAGGGCGCGCTTCAAGGGAACCGTCACGCTCGACACCTCCCAAGGTCCGGATCGGATGACTCTCGCCGGCGAAGGCACGGGCGGAGCGGCCGGTTTTGCGAAGGGTGGCGCGGACGTCGATCTTGAGGAGGACGGCGACGATACGATCCTGCGCTACACGGCGACCTTCCAGATCGGAGGTAAGGTCGCTCAATTGGGAAGCCGCTTGATCCAGGGTACCGCCAAGAAGCTCTCGGCCAAGTTCTTTGACAATCTTGCCGAGCAGGTGGGCCGAAAGGAAACTGCGGCGTGATCCGGCCCGCACTTTTGCGAGGGACTCCTTAACTACCGGACGGAGTTTCGCTAGAGAAAACACTGTCCGCGCGGAAAGCTCATCAAGGTACCCGGCTTGGGAGGCGTGCGGAAGCCCGCCGTCGATCCGAGAAGGACCTTGATGCCGCCTGGCGATCTGCGATGCCTCACATGGAACGTCCATCGCGGCCGCGGCCGGGATGGACGGATCGATCCGGACCGTACGCTCAGGACGCTCATCGAAGAGGTCTGGCATGAGGGGTGCGAGGTCCTGGCCCTGACCGAAGCCGATGCCGAAGCAAGGCCACACCACGGATTCCTGAATCTGGCGGCGGTTGAAACGGGAACGGGGCTTCGGCACGCGCAAGCCGACCGCGCGCTGCGCTGGAGCGAACAGAGCCACGGTTTCCTTGGCTCGGTCGTCCTCTTTCACCCCTCCATCCGGGTGATCCATGCCGAGATCCTGGATCTGCCCGGCGTCTATCACCGGGGTGCGTGCATCTTCGACCTGCAACGAGACGAGCAACGGTTCCGCCTGATCGTGACGCATCTGTCGCTCTCTCAGGTGTTGCGTATCGCCCAGATGCGCACAATCGGACAGTACCTGCATCGGCGCCCCGAACAGCCGACGATCCTTATCGGCGACCTGAACGAGTGGCGTCCGTGGGGCGGGCTGGCTTTCGCTCGGCAGATCGTCGGACATCCGCTGACCGGGCCGGCCAAGGCGAGCTTTCCCGCCGCGCGCCCATTCTTGCCCCTGGACCGGGTGATGTGCACCCCGCCAGCCCGAGTCCTTTCACTTCAAACCCTCCGGAGCGAGGCAATCCTAGAGACGTCGGATCATCTGCCATTGATAGCTGATATCGACCTTTACAGCTGAACGCGGCAGCCTCCGATCCCCTCGAGGTCAGGCAAGGGGTTCGCCGCCGCGCCACATGCGGCTGAACACGCCGTCGCGACGGATCAGCAGATGGTAAAGCGCGGCCCCGATGTGCAACAGGATCAGCGCAGCGATCGCGAGGCCGCCCAGAAAGTGCACGGCCTTTGCGGTATTCGCCAGAAGTTCGGACTTGGGTACGAGAGACGGCATGCCCATAGCGTCAAGCATTTCAATCGGAAAGCCCCCCGCCTTCACCCGGACATACCCCGCCACGGGCATCACGATCAGCAGCGTGTAAAGCACCCGGTGAGACCAAGCTGCGGCGCGACGCTGCCAGTCCGGCACGCTTGCCGGCAACGGCGGAGGCGGCACGATCTGCCGATATGCCAGCCGCAAAAGGACGACCAGCAGGACGACGACCCCGGTGTTCTTATGGAACAGGAACAACGTGTTCTGGAGCGGCCGTGAAATCCCCTCCTGCACCATGATTACGCCCGCGGGGATCATTCCGAGTACCGCGATCGCGACCGCCCAGTGGAAAAATCGCGCAGTCCTTGTGTAGCCGGTCGTGCTGCGTGCCATTCTGTGCTCCCTGTCACGGATCCTCGTGGACCGGGTTTCTTCCGTACCAAAGGGAACTTGCCGCACTTGAAGAGAGCAGGCAAAATCTATTTTCCGCAGACATGACAGATTTTATGCACATCACTCGTCCAGGGCCAGATCCTGATGGCCTTGCGCGCTCCCAGTCGCGGGTACTCGTGGAGTTCCTCGGGGCCGCCGCGCTGGGAGTTTGTGCGCTGCTGCTTGCCGCGTCGATTCTGCCACACGGTGTAGCTCTTCCCGTGCTTCTGGGGCTCTTCGGAATGGCGGTCGCCGGACTTTGGCTCCAGGTGGCGCGGCACTATCCCCACGGCGATTTCGGCTGGTGCAACACAGTCACCCTGATGCGCGGGGCGCTGGTCTTGGCGCTGACCTCGCCGCTGGTGGCCGGCGAGACCGGCTGGCTCGTGGTCATTGTCGCCTCCATCACGCTTGCGCTCGACGGGGTCGATGGATGGCTCGCGCGGAACCGAGGGCTTGTCTCGGCCTTCGGGGCACGCTTCGACATGGAGGTGGACTCGGGGTTCGCGCTGGTGCTTGCCATGCTCGCCTTTGCGGCGGGAAAGGCCGGACCCGAAGTGCTGCTTCTTGGAACGGCGCGTTATATATTCATCGGGGCGAGCTTCGCCATGCCCTGGCTCGCCGCGCCCCTGCCCGAACGCTTCTCTCGCAAGGCGGTCTGCGTTTTGCAGCTCTCAGTGTTGATCGCACTGCAGGCGCCGATCATCACCATGCCGCTTTCCGGGGGCCTTGCGTTCATCGCCGCGGCAGCGCTCGCGTGGTCGTTCGGACGGGATATCCTCTGGCTGCACCGGGAACGGGGCTGAGGTGGTCTGGGTGCGGCTTCTCGGATTGGCAATTGCCGCAGGTCTGCTGCATCTGGTCCTGATCCAGCCGAACCACCCCGGGGCGATGACCTGGGGAGCACTGCGTCTGTTTCCGCTGGAGCTACCTGCGATCCTGCTGCTGCTCGTCGCCCTACCCCGCGCCGCCTCTCGGCCGGTACGAGTACTGCTGGTTGCTTTGCTGATGGTCATCATCGTGCTGAAGCTGGCGGACTTCGCCATGTTCACGGCATTCAATCGCAGCTTCAACCCGGTGGCCGACTGGCCGCTTGCAGTCGCTGGCATGCGTTTGCTTCATGGGGCGTCCGGATGGCTTGCCCTGATAGCGGCGGTTATTGCGGCACTAATGCTTTTCGGCGTCGCCACCTGGACATTGTGGTGGGCAACCGGACGCTGGGCTGCGCTGGAACCCTCGCGTCGATTGCGGCCCGTCCTGGCGATCGCCGCGAGCCTGGCGGCGGTTTATGCATTTGCCGAAATCGGCCACACCATGCGGGTCTGGCAGCTTCCCCGAAACCCACCCGGCACCGCGTTCACGGCCCGTGTGGGGGTAGAGAAACTTCTAACTGCGCAGAAGACGGTCGGAGACCTGCGCGCCTTCGAGATCGCCGCCCGCCAGGATCGCTGGACCGACCGGAGGCCGCTTCTGGACCGGATCGATACGGACGTTTTGATCATCTTCGTCGAAAGTTACGGTCGCTCGAGCATCGACGTGCCGCGCTATTCGTCCTTGCACCGCACAACGCTGTTGCGCGCTCAGCACGCCTTGGGCGACGCCGGCGTCGCGATGCGGTCCGGCTATCTCGAAGCGCCGACGCGTGGCGGGCAAAGCTGGCTGTCCCATGCCACGCTTGCAAACGGGCTGTGGATCGACGGGCACGTGCGGCACGCCGCGGTTCTGGCGAGCGAGCGGCAGAGCCTCTATCACCTTGCAAGCAGCGCAGGCTTTCGCACGGCTGCGGTGATGCCCGGGATCACGCTGGATTGGCCCGAGGGTTTGCGGATGGGGTTCGATACCCTACTCGCCGCCAAGGACCTCGGATACCAGGGGCAGGCGTTCAACTGGGTGACCATGCCTGACCAATTCACGCTGGCTGCAATGGACCGCGCCTTCGCCAGATCCGAGGGCCAGATCTTCGCTCAGGTAGCGCTGATATCCTCCCACGCCCCTTGGATTCCCGTCCCGGAAATGGTCCCGTGGGAGGCGATCGGCGATGGGCGTGTATTCGACGAAATGGCAACCTCCGGCGATACGCCCGAGGCGGTCTGGCGCGACCGCGAGCGGGTCCGCGACCAATACAGGGACTCGGTCGACTACGCGCTGCAAGCGGCGCTTGAATACGCGGCCAGGCGTGCGGATGACCCACCGCTGATTGTGCTGCTAGGCGACCATCAGGCAGCCCCCTTCGTGGCCCAGTCGGAGTCGGCGCATGTACCGATCCACCTGATCGGCCCGCGCGACCTGGTCTCGATGACCGGGGACTGGGGATGGACCGCAGGACTGGTTCCTGCGCCTGATGCGCCTGTCTGGCGGATGGATGCATTTCGCGACAGGTTCCTCGATGCATTTTCCAGCAGCATCGTAGCGCAGGGATCGGGCTGATGCGTCGCAGGCTCCCCCTGTTCCGTTTCGTTGCGACGCTTGGCGTCCTTGCGTTGCTCTGGGCGACGCTGGACATGTCAGCCGTAGCCGAGGCCCTAGCACGCGCGGATTTGCGCTGGCTGCTTCTGGGCGGTCTGGCACTGATCGTACAAACTCTGCTCTCCGCCGCCCGCTGGCGTCTGACGGCGGCGCGGCTGGGGCAGCGGATCACGCGCCGCCATGCGGTTTCCGAGTACTTCCTGGCGCAGATCCTGAACCAATCCCTGCCAGGTGGCGTGCTGGGGGACGCCGGACGCGCGGTCCGCGGCCGGTCCCAAGCTGGACTCGGCATCGCCGCGCAGGCGGTGGTGTTCGAGCGACTGGCAGGGCAATTGGGCTTGCTGGCTCTGTTCGCGGCAGGACTTTTCGCGTCCCTGCTTGCAGGTTCCCAGACTCCGGTGCCGCAACAGGCCGCTTTGCTTTGCCTCGGCGGTTTGGGGGTGGCGGGGATCGCCGTCGGTGCAATTGCTGCCCGCGCAGTGCCTCGCGTTGCGCAAGCCTTCCGCGAAGCCGTTTTGAACCCCGATGTTCTGCCCCGGCAGGCTGCGCTCAGCCTTGGAACCGCAGCCTGCAACCTCGCGGCGTTCGCGTTTTGCGCCCGGGCCGTGGGGGTGCACCTGACCTGGCTTGATGCTGTAACGCTCGTGCCCCTGATCCTGCTGACAATGGTCCTGCCGGTCACGATCTCGGGCTGGGGTCTCCGCGAAGGAACAGCGGCGGCCCTTCTCCCCCTTGCCGGAGTCGCACCGCCCGCCGCGTTTGCCGCCAGCGTGGCATTCGGTTTGACTGTCGCCGCCTCGTCCCTGCCCGGTCTGCTGCCGCTCGCTCGCGGTCGGCCAACCGAAGCCGAAACGACCCTTGATCGCTCGGCTGCAAAGCTGACACCCTGACCTCGTCCGGAAAAAGGAGAGTACCCGTGACACAGCGCCTATTCACTCGCCGCAAGCTGCTAGGAACCGGCCTCGCGGGAACCGCGGGGCTCGCTTGGGGGCTCGGCGCCCGTCCAAGCGGCGCGCAGACATCGGTCAGGTTGCAACTGTCCTGGCTGCACTCGGTCCAGTTCGCGGGCAGCTACATTGCGCAGGAGCGCGGCTGGTGGCAGGAAGCGGGCCTCGATGTCGCACTGGACCCCGGCGGCCCGAATGCGCCGGTCGAGCCGCCGGTCGTCTCCGGCACCGCACTCGTGGGGATCTCGGCCGCCGACTATACCGCCGCCGCCGTGGCGCAGGGCGCGCCGTTCAAGATCCTCGCGGTCGCGATGCAGAAAAACCCGTTCGTAATCGCCTCGCTGCCCGCCAACCCGGTCAACGAGCCGGGCGATCTGGAAGGCAAGCGCATCGGCATGGCGCTGGCGAACCGCCCGGTGCTCGAAGCCCTGTGCACGCTCAACAACGTGGATATCGATGCGATCGAGATGGTGCCAACACAATACTCCGCCGCGCCGCTGCTGGCGGGCGAAGTCGACTGCCTGCTCTGCTGGGAAACGGATCTCCCTGTCGCCATGGCCATGCAGGGCGTCGACAGCCTGACCATGCTGATGGCCGACTATGGCTACGCGCTGCATTCGCAGACCTATATCGCGACCGAGGACAGCATCGCGAACCGCCGCGAGGAACTGGTGGCACTGCTGCGCGGCGAGACCCGCGGCTGGGATGCCTGTCGGGAAGATACCGACGCAGCCGCACAACTGACCGTCGAGCGTTTCCCGGATCTCGGGCTCGACCTCGAAACGCAGAAACTGCAGGCGCAGCGCCAGGTGCCGCTGATGTTCTCGGACCTGACCGAAGAACACGGGTTTGGCTGGTTCACCGAGGATACAGTAGCCGCGAACATCGAGACACTGGCGCTTCTGGGACGCGACGTGACGCCGGATCTCTGGGATCGGTCGATCCTTGAAGACGTGCATGGCGGCTGAGAAGAGCGACTTACCGCCCGAAGTCATATGCTCGGGCCTTGCCAAGCGGTTCGGCGAGACCGAGGCGGTGAGCCCACTCGACCTACGTTTCGCACCAGGTCAGACGACCGCGCTTGTCGGACCTTCCGGCTGCGGCAAGTCCACGTTGCTGCGGATGATCGCAGGGCTGGAAGACCCGACCGCCGGCAAGGTACGGATCGGCGACGCGACCCCGGCCGAGGTGCGGGCGCGGGCGGAACTCTCGGTCGCGTTTCAGGATCCGTCGCTGCTGCCCTGGCGAACGGTTCGGGGCAATATCTCGTTGGCGCAGAAACTCGCGCGACAGAAGCAGGACAAGACGGCGGTGGACCAGTTGATCCGGCTGGTCGGCCTGGAGGGCTTCGGCGACACCCGGCCCGGCGCGCTTTCGGGAGGTATGCGCCAGCGTGCGGCAATCGCCCGGTGCTTGGTGACGCGGCCGAAGCTGCTGTTGCTCGACGAGCCCTTCGGCGCGGTCGACGAACTGACCCGGCACCAACTGGCCGAAGACCTGCCGCTGATCTGGGAGGCACGCGGAACGACGACCTTGCTGGTCACGCACTCAGTGACGGAGGCCGTCATGCTTTCGGATCGGGTCCTGGTGTTTTCGCCGCGTCCCGCAAAAGTTTCGACCGATATCCCGGTGACCCTGCCGCGGCCCCGCAAGGCAGCCATGCTTCACTCCACCGAGTTCGCCAGTACCGCGGAGGCCGTCTCGGAGGCGCTTGCGGCAGGCCGGGCACAGGGGTCGATGGGTCTGGCTGCCCAATGACGAGTGCGGTCGCGCGCACGCCTAGCAGCGATGCCGGTCAGGCGGCCATCGGCACGGGATTGATCCTGCTGGGCTGGGAACTGGCGGCAAGGTCGCTTGACGGCGCCCATCTGCTCGCCGCGCCCTCGGCCGTGGTGCTGCATATCGTCGAGAACGCAGGGCTCTACGCCCGGGCGCTTCGGACCACACTGGCGGAAGCGGCAGCGGGCTTTGTCTTCGGAAACCTCGCCGCCGTTATCCTCGCAGCGATCGCGACCCTCTGGCCCAGGTCCGAGCGGGTCGTCTTGGGCCTCGCGCTGATCGTATTCTGCATGCCGCTGGTCGCGACCGGCCCCATACTGCGCGTACTCTATGGACCCGGCCCCGGGCCGCAGGTCACACTGGCGGCGCTTGCGGTCTACTACACGACCCTCGTGCCCTTGCTCGTGGGGCTGCGGGCGGTTCCGGCCAGTTGGATCGACATGGTGCGCAGCTATGGGCGTGGAAGGCTGGCCGCCCTGTTGAATGTCCGTGCGCGTGCCGCCCTGCCCTACCTTTTCGCCGGGCTGCAGATCGCCGCCCCGGCCGCATTTCTTGGCGCGATGGTCGGCGAGTTCACCGGCGCCGAGCGCGGCATGGGCGTGCTGACCATCCGTGCGATGCGCGCGCTTGACGTCGAGGCGACCTGGGCGCTGGCAGCCATTGCTGCGGCGGTGTCGATCTTCGCTTATGCTGCGATCGGAATACTGGCTCGCACGGTTTTGAACGCGCCGCCACCGGTAATCCTAGCCCCGCCGCCTGTGGCCCGATCCGGACGCGCAGCCGCACCTTTGTTGGCACTGGCGACAATGAGCCTCAGCATTTTGGGATTCGCCATTCTGGGCTGGTGGGCGGCGCTGGAAGTCTTCGACATGAACGCCTTCTTCGCCAAGCGGCCCGACGACGTCTGGCGCTTCCTCTTCGCCGAAGCGGACGCCGCCGCAAACCGTGCCACGCTCGGTGCCGCCTTGACCGAAACTGCGGTCACGGTCGGCCCCGGGTATGTGGCCGGGTTGGCAATGGGAGCCGGGCTCGCCATCGCGCTGACCATCGTGCCGGCCCTCGGGGCGGTCGCACTGCCGCTCGCCATCGCGCTGCGTTCGGTGCCCATCGTGACCACCGCCCCACTGTTGGTACTGCTGGTCGGACGCGGACTGGTCGGAACCGTCACGCTGGTCGCGGTGATGGTGTTCTTCCCGGTTCTTGTCGCTTGCCTGCATGGCCTCAAGCAGGCACCGGGACAGGTCCTGGACGTGTTCGCAAGCTACGGCGCGGGCCGGGTCTCCCGGCTGGCGCATGCGCAACTGCCGGCGATGCTTCCGGCCTTCTTCGCCGCAGCGCGGATGACCGTTCCGGCCGCGGTACTGGCCGTCACCGTGGTCGAATGGCTGGCGACGGGTCGGGGCATCGGCAGCCTGATGGCGCTCTCAGCGTCGCTCTCGGATTACGGCATGCTCTGGAGCGCTGTCGTCGTAGTTGCCCTGCTGTCCGCGGTCATCTACGCAAGCGTCGCGGCGCTCGAGACGCGGGTCCTTGCACTTTACGCCAGCGAGCAGATCACATGAGTAAAGCCCTCAGGAACGCCGCCTTCGCGATACCCGGAGACATCGACACGCTGACCGGCGGCTACATCTACGAGAAGCGCCTGCTGCTTGGGCTCCGAGCACAGGGCCGAACCGTGACGCACGTGGAGCTTCCCGCCGGGTTTCCCGATCCGACATCGGCTGAAATGTCCCTGTCGGTACGCGTCCTTGCCGAGTTGCCAGATGATGCCCCACTGATCCTCGACGGGCTGGTATTCGGATCGATCGACCCTGCCGGACTGGCGCAGGTACGTCCTCCAGTGGTCGCGATGATCCATCATCCGCTCGCAATGGAAACCGGCCTCTCCCAAGAGCGACGCGATCACCTCTATCGGACCGAGCGCGCGAACCTGGATCACGCTGCGCATGTGCTCGTGCCCAGCCCGCATACGGCGAGGATCCTCATGTCGGACTATGGAGTTTCCGAAAGCCGCATCACGATCGCCCGCCCCGGGACCGACCGACAGAACATTCCTTCCTCGCCCGTCACGCCACCGCTGATCCTCTCGGTTGGTATCCACCACGCCCGCAAGGGCCATGCCACGTTGCTGCGCGCGCTATCCCGGGTGAGTGACCTGAAATGGCAGGCCGCGATCGTCGGCCGCGTGCACGACCAATCGGCATTCGACGACCTTCGCGCGCTGGAAAAGGAACTGGACCTCGGACCGCGTCTCCGAGTGTTCGGCGAAGTGCCCCAGGGCGAGCTCGATCAACTCTACGCAAATGCCACGATCTTCGCTCTGGCGACCGAGTACGAGGGCTACGGCATCGTCTTCGACGAAGCGCTCATAAGGGGCCTGCCGATCGTCAGCTGCCGCACGGGAGCCGTTCCCGAGACCGTCCCAGAGGAAGCCGGACTGCTCGTACCGGTGGGCGACGACGCCGCCATCGCCGACGCGCTGCGGAAGCTGCTGAGCGATGAGCCTCTGCGTACTAGGATGGCACGAGAGGCATTTGACGCAGGAGGGAAGCTTCCGACTTGGGAGGAGACAGCGGAAGTCGCCGGGGGGGTGCTGGATCAGCTGGAATAGGTCCTGTTTGTATTTTCCGACTACGAACGGTCCTGACCCGGCGGGCACTATGGTTCCCCTTTGCCACACGCTCCTTATATTCGCTGGCCCCCCGGGTCTCAGATGCAGTCTGAGTTCGGGCCGAACCAGATGATCAAGATGAGCGGCCGCACCTAACTCAAGTGGCAACCAGCAAAAAGGGCTCGGCCGCCGTCATACTTCCGTGATGCCGCCGCTAGAATGGGCGATCAAGGCGCAGAAGGTCGCTCACGCCCACGCCTTAGTCCTGCGCGCTGACGGCCAGCCTTTCGCGAGATCGGTGGCTCTCGGCAACAAGGTCCGTGACTGGATCCCTCAGGCGGGGCCTAACAACCGCTCCTCGCATGGTGTCCGCAAGTCGGTCGCGGAGCTCCTGTCCGAGCGCGGGATGACGCAGTACGAGGTGATGTTGGTGCTCGCCCACACCGAGGCCAAAACCTCCGAAATCTACACAAAAGACGCCGAGCGCCGCCGCCTAGCGGAACGAGCCATGAACGCGCTCGAAGGCTACGATTGGTAGAAAGGGTGTCCAATGCCCCCGAGGGGGTTGGACACATTTCTCGAAAAACCCAATTATTTCAATAGCAGGTAAGCGGATGGTAGGCCCGGAGGGACTTGAACCCCCAACCAAAGCGTTATGAGCGCTCTGCTCTAACCAATTGAGCTACAGGCCCGCTGGACATCTCCGGTACGGCAGGTTGGCGCGCTGGTCAACCGGGGGCGCAATGCGAACCCGGTCAATTGGCCGTTTCCATGCCCGCGCGCATGGTCTAAGACCGCGCCGAAAGCTTTGCGAGGGCAGAAGAGCATGACGAAGGACCGGCTGACCTATGCCGAGGCGGGCGTCGACATCGACGCCGGGAACGCTCTGGTGGAGCGGATAAAGCCCGCGGCCGCCGCGACGGCACGGCCCGGCACGATGGCGGGGCTAGGCGGGTTCGGTGCCTTCTTCGATCCGCGCGCAGCCGGCTATGTGAATCCGCTCCTGGTCGCTGCGACCGACGGTGTCGGCACCAAGCTGCGTCTGGCGATCGATGCGAAACAGCTTTCGGGCGTCGGCATCGACCTGGTGGCCATGTGTGTCAACGACCTGGTCTGCCAGGGGGCCGAGCCGCTGTTCTTCCTTGATTACTTTGCCACCGGAAAGCTGTCTGTCGACGAGGCCGCAGCCGTGGTCGAGGGTATTGCCGAGGGCTGCAACCGGGCGGGCGCCGCGTTGATCGGCGGCGAGACTGCCGAAATGCCGGGCATGTACGCGCCCGGCGATTTCGACCTTGCGGGCTTTGCCGTCGGCGCGGTCGAGCGGGACGCGGTCCTGCCTGCCCATGTCGAAGCAGGCGACGTTCTGCTTGGCTTGGCCTCGGACGGTGTGCACTCCAACGGTTTTTCGCTCGTCCGCCGTACCATAGAGCGCAGCGGACTGGCGCTGGACGCCCCTGCCCCGTTCGGAGGCGGCTCGCTGGGCGCGGCTCTGCTGACCCCGACCCGGATTTACGTCCCCGCTGCGCGCGCCGCGATGGCGGCGGGCGGCGTGCATGCTTTCGCGCACATCACCGGCGGCGGTATCACCGAGAACCTGCCGCGCGTCCTGCCCCAGGACCTGGGCGCGGAAATCGACCTGGACTCGTGGGAACTCTCGGGCCTGTTCCGCTGGCTTCTGGACGAGGCGAACCTCGACGAGGCCGAAGCGCTCAAGACCTACAACTGCGGTATCGGCATGATCGCCGTGGTCGCCGAGGATGCCGCCGCCGGCGTGCAGGCCGCGCTGGAAAGCGAGGGCGAGACGGTCTTCCGTATCGGATCGGTCGTCGAGGGCGCAGGCGTGCGCTACTCCGGCACGGTGAAATGAGCCGCACCCGCGTCGGGATCCTGATCTCGGGCACCGGGTCGAACATGGTCCGTCTGGTCGAGAGCATGCAGGACGACAGCCACCCGGCCCAGGCCGCGCTGGTCCTGTCGAACCGTCCCGATGCCAAGGGCCTCGAGACCGCCGCCAGACTGGGCGTCGAAACCGCGGTCGTAGATCATCGCGGCAAGTCTCGTCCAGATTTCGAGGCCGAGATCGACGCGGTTCTGCGCGACAATGGCGTCGAACTGGTCTGCCTCGCCGGGTTCATGCGAATTCTGACCGCCGATTTCGTGCGCGGGTGGGAAGGTCGGATGCTGAACATCCACCCCTCTCTTCTACCGCTGTTCCGAGGGCTCGACACGCACGCGCGAGCTATCGAATCGGGCATGGCGATTCACGGCTGCACGGTCCATGAAGTGGTCGCCGAACTGGATGCCGGGCCGATCCTGGGCCAGGCGGTGATTCCGATCCTGCCCGAGGATACAGCCGAGAGCCTGGCGCAGAAATTACTGCCTGTCGAACACCGGCTCTACCCCGAGGCGCTGCGCCGCTTTGCAGCCGGGGACCGTGCCCCTTTCGCCCTGCTCTAAACCTATGGCCCGCCCGGTCGACACGATCCGCAATCTGGGGCCGAAATCGGTCGAGAGCTTCGCCCGGGCCGGGCTGACCTCGGCCGAGCAGGTGATCGAGCTTGGTGCGGACGAGACCTACCGACGCCTGTTGGCCGCCGGCAGCCGTCCACATTTCATCGCCTACTACGCGCTGGTCATGGGGCTTCAGGGGCGGCCGTGGAACGACCTCGGCCCGGCCGAGAAAGCGGAACTTCGCGAGCGCTTCGACGAAATTGTCGATGGCACGAAAAAGGGCCGCTCCGAGATCGAAGCGGCCCTTGATGCCTTGGGCGTTATCGAACCGCCGGCTTAGCCGACCAACTCGAGGCCCGAGAAGAAGAACGAAATTTCCTCGGCAGCGGTCTCAGGAGCGTCCGAACCGTGGACCGAGTTCTCGCCGATCGACAGGGCGAAGTCCTTACGGATGGTGCCGTCGGCGGCTTCGGCCGGGTTGGTGGCGCCCATGACTTCGCGGTTCTTGGCAACGGCGTCTTCGCCTTCCAGGACCTGCGCGACGATCGGGCCCGAGCTCATGAACTCGACCAGTTCGCCGTAGAACGGGCGTTCCTTGTGGACGGCGTAGAACTGGCCGGCCTGGGCCGGGGTCAGGTGCACGCGCTTCTGGGCTACGATGCGCAGGCCGGCTTCTTCCAGCTTGGCGTTGATCTTGCCGGTCAGGTTGCGCTTCGTCGCGTCCGGCTTGATCATCGAGAAGGTGCGTTGGATCGCCATATCGGGAAGTCCTTGTCTGTGGTGTCTTGGTATTGATTGTTTTCGCGCGGGAGCTACCACGCCCCGCGCGCCCGATAAAGCCCCAATGCGCGGCGCCGTTGACAGCCCCGCGGGAAGTCTCCAAACCCGGCACATGCTCAGGATCGAAAACATCAGCTACGCCATTGCCGGAAAGCCCCTGTTCGAAGGGGCAAGTGCGGTGATTCCGGCGGGCCACAAGGTAGGTTTGGTGGGCCGCAACGGCACCGGCAAGACGACGCTGTTCCGCTTGATCCGCGGAGAACTGGCGCTGGATGGCGGTAGCATCGATCTGCCCCGCCTCGCCCGCATCGGCGGCGTCGCGCAGGAGGTCCCGTCGAGCGAGACCAGCCTCATCGACACGGTGCTGGCCGCCGACACCGAGCGTGCCGCGCTGATGGCCGAGGCCGAGACGGCAACCGACCCGCATCGCATCGCCGAGATCCAGACCCGGCTCGCCGATATCGACGCTCATTCGGCCGAGGCGCGCGCCGGCTCGATCCTGAACGGCCTCGGTTTCGATGCAGCGGCGCAGCAGCGCCCGTGCAGCGATTTCTCGGGCGGCTGGCGGATGCGCGTCGCGCTTGCGGCGGTGCTGTTCTCGGCACCTGACGTGCTGCTTCTCGACGAACCGACGAACTACCTCGACCTCGAGGGCACGCTGTGGCTTGAGAGCTATCTTGCGCGCTATCCGCACACGGTGCTGGTGATCAGCCACGACCGGCAGCTTCTGAACCGGGCGGTGGGCGCGATCCTGCACCTCGATCAGCGCAAGCTGACGCTCTACCAGGGCGGCTACGACAGCTTCGCGCGCCAGCGCGCCGCCAAGGCCGAGCAGGCGCAGGCGATGGCCAAGAAGCAAGAGGCGCAGCGGGCGCACATGCAGTCCTTCGTGGACCGTTTCCGCTACAAAGCATCGAAGGCGCGGCAGGCGCAGTCCCGACTGAAGGCGCTGGAGAAGATGGAGAGTGTCAGCCTGATCGTCGATCAAGCGGTCGCACGCTTCGACTTCCCCCAGCCCGAAGAGCTTTCCCCACCCATCGTGCGACTGGAGGATGTCTCGGTCGGCTATGACGGCCCACCCGTGCTGCGCAAGCTGAACCTGCGCATAGACCAAGATGACCGGATCGCGCTTCTGGGCAACAACGGCCAAGGCAAATCGACGCTCTCGAAACTGATCGCCGGGCGGTTGGAGGCGAGCGAGGGCACGGTCACAACCTCGACCAAACTTCGGATCGGCTATTTCGCGCAGCACCAGGTGGACGAGCTGCATCTGGACGAGACGCCTCTGCAGCACCTCCGCCGGGAACGCCCCGAAGAGGCCCCCGCCAAGCTGCGCGCGCGGCTGGCGCGGGGCGGGATCGGCGCGGATATCGTCGAGACGACGGTGGCGCAGCTGTCGGGTGGCCAGAAGGCGCGGCTGAGCCTAATCCTCGCGACGCTAGACGCGCCGCATATGGTTATCCTCGACGAGCCGACGAACCATCTCGATATCGAAAGCCGCGAGGCGCTGGTGCAGGCGCTGACCGAGTATTCAGGCGCGGTGATCCTCGTCAGCCACGACCCGCACCTTGTCGGGCTGGTTGCGGATCGGCTGTGGTTGGTCAAGGACGGCCGGGTCTTGCCGTGGGACGAGGATCTCGACGCCTATCGCCGGATGCTGCTGGGCCAGCCCGCGAAGAAGGCCGAGAAGGAAAAGGCCGCGCCGAAGAAATCGCTGCGCCCGTCCGCACCGCTCGCCGAATTGCGCGCCGAGGCACGTAAGTGCGAGGCCCGGGTGCAGAAACTCGAGGAACTTCGCGAAACGGTGGACGGCAAACTGGCCGACCCGCGCTTCTACCAGTCGGCCGAGCCTGCCGAATTCGAGAAATGGCAAAAGAAGCGCGCTGAGATCATCGACGGGCTCGAACGCGCCGAGGCGCTTTGGATGAAGGCGATGGAACGGCTAGAGGCGGCCGGAGAGACCGCATGATCGACGTCGCCCTGACCGCGTTTGTGACGATGTTCGTCATTATCGACCCGATCGGGCTGTCGCCGCTCTTTGCAGCGTTGACCCAAGGCATGGACCGCGAAACCCGGCGGCGCGCCGCCCGACGCGCGGCACTTATCGGCTTCGGGGTGCTGGCGCTCTTCGGCGTCGCGGGCGAACGGCTGCTGGACGTGATCGGCATTGGCTTTCCGGCGTTCCGCATCTCGGGCGGGATCCTGTTGTTCCTGATCTCTGTCGAGATGCTCTTCGATCGCCGAACCGAACGGCGCAGCAAGGCCGTAGACACCGCCGAGGCCGAGCATGACGGCCCCGACCCTTCGGTGTTCCCGATGGCGGTGCCGCTGCTGGCCGGCCCCGGTGCGCTGGCGACGATCATTCTACTGATGGGCCAGAACCAGGGAGATCTAGCTATGCAGGCGGCGATCCTCGGCACCACGGGACTGGTCGTCCTGCTGACCTATATAGGCATGAGAGCCAGCTCGCTGCTGGAGCATGTCCTGGGTCATGTCGGCATCACCGTCATTACCCGTCTTCTGGGCATGCTGCTGGCGGCGCTTTCGGTGCAGTTCGTGATCGATGGTCTGCGCGATGTAGGGGCTCTGGCGCCCCTGCCCGGCTGAGGACGGATGATGACTGGCGACGACTATGCCTACCTGCTCTACCTGGTCCTGTTACTGGCCTTCATCGGCGGCTTCGCGATCTCGCGGTTCCGGCGCGGTCAGGCTGCGAGGACCATTCAGTATATCCTGATCTGGGTCGGCATTTTCGCGGCGCTGATCGTGCTCTATGGGCAGCGCGACGTGCTGCACCGCGAGTTGTTCCCCCGCGAGGCCCGGCAATTGGATCCGCAGACCATCGCGCTGAACCGCACGCCCTCGGGCAGCTTCCTGACCACCGCCGAGGTCAACGGCGTCCGGGTGCAATTCCTGATCGATACAGGCGCGACAGATATCGTGCTGACCCGGCAAGATGCCGCACGGGCGGGCTTCAATGTTACCGACCTGAATTTCCTGGGCCGCGCGCAGACCGCGAACGGGACAGTTCGGACGGCTTCGGTGACACTCGATAGCCTGGTGTTCGCTGGCCGGGAGGATCGAAACGTACGCGCTTCGGTCAACGAGGGGGAGCTGGGCGTGTCGCTGCTCGGCATGGCCTATCTGAACCGGTTCGACCGGATCGAGATCCAGGGCGAGAGGATGCTTCTCGTCGAGGAGTGACGCGCGGCCCGCGACAAGCCTCATGTCGGGTGCTATATGTTGTCCGAGGCAAGGGGGAGCAGCAAAAATGGCCCTGGGTGACGGAACCTATATCGTGCCTTTCCTGGCACTGCTGGCGGCAACGCTGGTCTTCTTCGATGCGGGACGGCGGTTCATCGCAACCCTGTCAGGCTGCATCGTAATCCTGGCACTCTTTCTCGGCGCGCTGGTGATGAACGATTACTTGCCCGGCACGCAGGTCGCGGCGGCGCGGGATGGCAAGCCGCAGGTCCGATCCTTCGTCGCAAACGACGTCGAGTTGCGCCGCTCTTTCGACGGACATTTCTACAGCGACATTGCGGTGAACGGCGCGAAAGTACGCTTCGTTGTCGACAGCGGGGCGACAGTTGTGATCCTTACCCAAGAAGACGCGCGCAAGGTCGGACTCGATCCGGACAGCCTCAGCTACTCGGGCCGGGCCCGGACAGCGAACGGCGAGGTGAAGATGGCTCCCGTCACGCTCGACGAGATGACCCTTGAAGGTGTCACCATGCGCAACGTGCGTGCGGCGGTGAACGGCGGCAAACTCGACACGTCGCTGCTGGGGATGAGCTTCCTGCGACGACTGGAAAGCATTGAAATGAGCGGCAACAAGATGGTGCTCAAGTCCCGGTAGTGGCCTTCTGGGTCCACTTGCCGCCTTCCTGCGCCCAGTATTTCCCTGAGAGCCCCGCATCTCGTACAGCGACCCAGTCAGCGCGCGCCGCGGCCAGTTCGTCCGGATTGTCACCGTCGAAGATCAGGCAGACCCGGTCCCAGTTCGCGGCCTCGCCCGCATCCACGCGCGCGCCGGCCACCAACATCAGAACCGAGGCATTCGCCGGGTTCTCGGTTCCGGTCGTCAGATAGATCGGCTGCAGGTCCGCGTGCCCCATCGCCGCCGTACCATGCGGCAGGAAACTCTGATCGTCATGGGTCCACAGCATTTCGTCGATCCACGTCAGCCGCGGTTCCGAGCCGGCGCGGATCACCACGCGCCAGCCCCGGTCAAGCGAACGGGCCAGCAGCTCGGGCAGGCTCCGTTCCAGGGGAGAGGTCGTCAGATGATAGAAGAGGACCTCGCCCATCAGGCTCACTTCGCCTCGTAGCCGTCGCGGATCAGCCGGTCGAGCGCGCGCACACCCCAGCCGGTGGCACCTTTCGGGGCGAAGTCGGTCTCGTCGCTGCGCGAGGCGACCCCGGCGATGTCGAGATGCACCCAGGGCTGGTCTCTGTTCACGAAGCGCTGCAGAAATTGCGCCGCGGTGATCGAGCCCGCAGGGCGGCCGCCGATGTTGGCGATGTCCGCGACGCGGCTCTTGAGCTGCTTGTCGTACTCGGGACCAAGCGGCATGCGCCATGCGCCCTCGACCTCGGTCTCGGCGGCTTTCAGGAAGGCGTTCGCCAGCTTGTCATTGTTCGAAAAGACGCCCGCACGGTGATGGCCGAGTCCGATGATGATCGCGCCGGTCAACGTCGCGAGGTCCACAATGCCCGACGGTTTGAACCGCTCCTGCGCGTACCAGAGCACGTCGGCCAGGACCAGACGACCCTCCGCGTCGGTGTTCAGCACCTCGATCGTGTCGCCCTTCATCGATTTGACCACGTCGCCGGGACGCTGTGCGTCACCGTCCGGCATGTTCTCGACCAGGCCGACAAGGCCCACGACGTTTGCCTTCGCCTTGCGGCCGGCCAGCGCCGCCATGGTGCCTGCGACGACACCCGCGCCGCCCATGTCCATGGTCATCTCCTCCATGCCCGGACCAGGCTTGAGGCTAATGCCACCGGTGTCAAACACGACGCCTTTGCCGACCAAAGCGAAGGGCGCCTCGTCGCCGCCACCGCGCCACTCCATGACCACCACCTTGGAGGGGCTGCGCGAGCCCTGCCCCACGGCCAGCAGCGTCCGCATGCCGAGCTCTTCGAGTTGCTTCTCCTCGAGCACTTCGACCTCGACCCCCAGTTCGCGCAGTCCTTCGAGACGGGTCGCGAACTCGGTCGTCGTGAGTACGTTGGCGGGTTCGTTTGTCAGATCGCGGGTCAGATGGACGCCACGCGCTACGGCCAGAAGGTCCTCCGCCTCGGCCTGCGCGGCCTCGGGGTCGGACGCGAGCAGGCTCACCGGCCCGGCGGGCGCATCGGTTTCTGATGTCCGGTGGGCATTGAACGCGTAGGCTCGCAGCGCAAAACCCTGCGCAATCGAGGCGGCGGCCTTGGCGCGGGCCGCGTGGATCTGCACGGGCTTCCCGGCGGCAGCGGATTTCGCCACCACCGCACCCGCAAGGCGGAGTTCCGCCGCGCCGGTGCGCGAGCTGACCTTCAGCACCACAAGCCGTGCGGCGGCCATCCCGCCGGGCCAGGCCAGGACCTGGGCGCGGCCTTCGTCCAGTTTCTCCCACGAGACGTCTGCCACCAGGCGCTTCAGCGCGCCACGAGTCAGCCGGTCGGCACGGCGCGCCGCGCGATCCATCTTGCCATCGGGCCCCACGCAGACTGCGACGGTACCCTCGGCCTCGGCCAGGACATCCGTAGACGGTTCCGCAAAGTGGAATTCGGGCAGGTCGGTCATTTGAGGCTCCGCTTTGTTGCCGGACCTGTTTAGGCAAAGCGCATGCAGTTGACCAGCACCGCCCGGGGCTGTCACATGGGGCCGCCCGCGCAGGCCAACCTGCGCGCCCCCTGAGGAAACAGATGCCGCAGCTCGACCGTTATATCCTGCGCCAGATCGCCTATGCCTTTGTGTTCTTTACGTTCATCCTGGCAGGCGTGATCTGGTTGACGCAGGCGGTCCGACTGATCGACCTGGTACTGTCCTCGGGCGAGTCGCTGGTGCGGCTGTTCGAGTTCTCGCTGCTGGTATTGCCGCAGGTGCTGAGCATGGTCGTCCCGCTCGCGGGCTTTGCGGCGGTTCTCTACATCGTGAACAAGCTCTACTCCGAGGCCGAACTCGTCGTGATGATGATGTCGGGCCAAGGCCCTTGGGCGCTGCTGCGCCCGGTTGCCGTATTCGCGCTGTTCCTGGCGATCACCACGCTTATCATGACGAACCTGCTCTCCCCTTGGGGCGAGAAGAAGCTGGACGAAAGCCGGCAGGCGCTGACCTCGGAACTGGCGAACGCGCTGATCCGCGAGGGGCGTTTCCTGCATCCAGCCGACGGTCTGACGGTGTTCATCCGGCGCGCGGGCGGCAACGGCCAGATGGAGGGCGTCTTCCTGCATGACGAGCGTGATCCGGAGGCGGCCGTTACCTATACCGCCGAACAAGCGCTGCTGCTGCGAGAGGGCGATGTTGCCCGGCTGATCATGCGCAACGGTGCGGCGCTCAACTACTCCGACAGGAACCGGATGCTGGGTCGAGTTCAATTCGACGAGTTCACCTATGACCTCTCGGACCTCGTCGCCGAGACGCCGACGACACCGCAGCGGGCCGGGGCGCTCTGGACCTGGCAACTGCTCGCGCCGGATGCCGAGGTGCGCGCACTCCGACGGTTCAATCGCGGCAGCTTCCTTGCCTCCGGGCACGAGCGGATCGTCTTCGGTATCCACGCATTCCTTCTGCCGGTGCTTGGCCTCGCCGTGATGCTGACCGGCGGATACCAGCGGCGGGGCTTCGGCAAGCGCATCCTGATCGCCGTGGGCGCCGGTATCCTGCTGGTGGTCGCGGGGATGTGGGCGAAGTCCGTCGTCATCGGCGCCCCCGAGCTCTGGGCAGTCAGCTACCTTCCGGCGACAATCGCATCGGCCCTTTCGCTCTATCTGCTCTGGAGCGCCACCCTGCCCCGGCGGAGGCCCGCCTCGGCATGATGATGACGCTTGCCACATACGTCACGCGACGGTTTCTCAAGAACATCGCTATCGTCGCGCTGGTGATCGCGGTGATCGGCTCGCTTCTGTCGCTGGTCGAGAACATGCGCTACGTCGCTGGCAAGGAGGGCGCGACAAGCGACGCGGTCGCGCTGACCCTGTTCCAGATGCCCGAGATCCTGGGCCAGACCTTTCCACTCGTGTTGATGCTGGGCTCGCTCATCACATTCCTTAACCTTTCGCGCACCTCCGAGATGGTGGTGATCCGCGCCTCGGGCGTCTCGGCACTTAAGATCCTGACGCTGCCAGTGGTCGCTGCCGCCGTGCTCGGCGGCGTCGCGACGACTTTCTACAACCCGATCGTTGCCGCCTCGATGGCCCGCGAGAGCAGCCTGCGCGCCGAGCTCTCGGGCACCAGCGTCAACGCGCTTTCGGTCGACGAGGGCAGTCTGTGGCTGCGGCAAGGTCTTTCCAGCGGCCAGACGGTGATCCAGGCGCAGCACGTGAGCGAGGAAGGCTCGGTGCTCTACGACGTCCGTCTGCACCAGTTTGACACCGACGACCGGCTTGTTGCACGCATCGAGGCGGACTCCGCAAGCCTGGGCCGCGAAGCGTGGGAACTGCGCAACGTGCGCCGCTGGTCGCTTGCAGGAGCCGACCAAGGGGAACCCATTGGCGCGCCCGAAGAGTTGCCACAGCTGAACCTGCCAACGAATCTTACCCGCGAGCAGATCCTCGACAGTTTCGCGCAGCCCGAGTCGATAGCCTTTTGGCAACTGCCTGGGTTCATCCGCCAACTCGAACAAGCCGGGTTTTCGGCCACCCGCCATCGGGTGTTCCTGCAAAGCGAACTGGCGCGCCCCGCGCTCTTCATCGCCATGGTGCTGATCGGCGCGGGGTTCTCGCTGCGCCATGTCCGCTTCGGGCAGATCGGCGTGATGATCCTTTTCGCGGTTTTCGCGGGATTCGCGCTTTACTTCTTCAAGGACATTTCGGAAACGCTTGGCGCGAATGGCGAAATCCCGGTGGTGCTCGCGGCGTGGAGCCCGCCGGCTGCAGCGATCCTGCTAGCGCTCGGACTGCTGCTGCACCTGGAAGACGGCTGAATGCGCGTGCTGCGAACGACCTTGCTGCTGGCGACTCTTCTGACGTCGCCCCTCACCGCCCAGACCGTGCCCGGCGACGAGGTGGCTCTGTTCGCGGACAACATAACCTACAGCACCCAGACCGAGGAACTGGTCGCCGAGGGCAATGTCGAGGTCTACTACCAGGGCCGCCGCCTGAGCGCGACGCGAGTCTACTACAACGCCGCGACCGAGACCGTCCGCGCCGAAGGGCCAATCCGCTTGGAAAGCCCGGAGGGCGTGGTACTGCTGGCCGATCTGGCGGAACTTTCGACCTGGTTCCAGGAAGGCCTCGTTCAGGGTGCGCGACTGATCTTCCAGCAGCAGTTCCAGATCGCCTCGGTCGAGGGGGCGCGCACCGGCGGGCGCTACAACACACTCTACAAGACCGTCGCCAGCAGCTGTGCGGTCTGTGCCGAGAACCCGATCCCCCTCTGGCGGATCCGCGCGCGCCGCATCGTCCACGACGAGCAGGAAGAGCGGATCTATTTCGAGAACGCCTGGTTCGACGTCTTCGGAGTGCCGGTGTTCTGGGCGCCCCGCGTGAAGATCCCCGCCCCAGGCGCCGAGCGGGCCGAGGGTTTCCTGCCGCCGGTGGCCACCACCTCGGACGTCTATGGGTTCGGCGCGAAACTGCCGTTCTACTATCCGCTGGGCGAGCATTCCGACATTACCCTGACGCCCTTCGCCACCACTACGGGCGCAGCAATCCTCGAGGCCGAATACCGGCAGCGGCTCAGGTTCGGCGCATTCCGACTGTCCGGCGCCTATGCGTTCGACGACGGCCTGGGGGAACAGAACCGCGGATTCGTGACATCCGAGGGTGCCTTCGCGCTGCCGCAGGGTTTCCGCGCTGACGTGCTGCTCAACCTTGCGAGCGACAGAAGCTTCCTGGGCCAGTTCGGCTACTCGGATACCGACCGCCTGCTAAGCTACGCCTCGGTGAACCGTGTGCGGGAGCGTGAGCTGATCGACGTCCGGGTCGAGGGATACCAGACGCTCCGCGAGGACGAACTGCAGTCCGAGATACCTCTGGTCCTGCCGAAGGTCACCTATCGCCGCACCTGGCCAATCGGCGATGGCGTTGCGGGCCTCGACGCCGGTGTGCTGGGCATCACGCGCGAGGAAGGCCGCGACATGCTGCGACTGAATGTCGGCGGTGACTGGCGCGGCGACACATTCCTCAGCAATGGGATGCGTGTCACCGGCTACGCCGATCTGGCCGGACTACTCTATCAGGTCGATGATGATCCCGAATACGACGACGGACTGCTGGCGCGTCTCGTCCCGCTTGTCGGCGCCGAGATCCGCTGGCCCTTCGCACGCAGTTCGGGAACCGCCACCCACGTGGTCGAGCCGGTTGCGCAGCTGCTGTTCTCAGAGACCATCGGCGACGACGTGCCTAACGAGGACAGCGTCTCGCCCGAACTGGACGAGACCAATCTCTTCGCGCTCAACCGCTTCCCCGGACTGGACCGGCAGGAAGGCGGGCTGCGCCTGAACCTCGGCATCAATTATACCCGCATCGATCCGGCGGGCTGGGCTATCGGGGCAACATTCGGCCGCGTGCTCCGTGCCGAAAAGAACCAGGAATTCCCGATGGGTTCAGGTCTGCGCGGCTACGAATCGGACTATGTCGCGGCGGCCTCGTTCGAGTTGCCCCGCGGTCTGACCGTGATCGGCCGTTCGCTATTCAGCGGAGATCTGGATTTCAAACGCGCCGAATTCCAGTTCGACTATGAATCGACGAAGTTCGATCTGAACGGTAGCTACACCTTCCTCGCCGGTGACAGGGACGATCCGGTGCTGGGCAACGTGGTAGAGCGGCAGGAATTCGCTATCGACAGTCGCTACCGGATCCTGCCGAACTGGGATATCAGCGGCGAGTGGCGCTTCGATCTTGCTGCGAACCGCTCGACATACGCTGGCGGCGGCGTGACCTATGGAAATGAGTGCGTCGAGGCAGAGCTGACCGTTTACCGCCGCTTCACCAGCTCGAACGACGTTCCCGAGGACACTCGGATCGCCCTTGAAGTCAATCTTTTGGGCCTCGGCGGGCCGGGGTCACAAGAAGACTGGCCCGCGCGCCGTTGCCGGAGTATCTGATGGCCATGAGACAGACGAACCTTACGCGCCGCCTGGCGCTTTGCCTGATGCTCGCCCTGCCTGCCACACCGGTCGCTATCCCGGTCGCCGCGCAGGGCGTCGAGCCCGTGATCATCGTCAACGAACGCGCCATCACCGGCTGGGAGCTGGACCAGCGCGCCCTGCTGCTGTCGGTCTTCGGCGCCGGCGGAGACACCCGCGCGCTGGCCCGGGATCAGCTGATCGACGACCGCCTGAAACAGAGCGTCGTCACCCGGCTGGAAATGGAGATGACCGAAGAGGAGATCGACGAGTTGGTCCTCGACTTCGCTGACCAACGTGAGTTGTCGATCGATCAGCTCATCGCCGCACTCGGTCAGCGCGGCATCGCGGAGGAAACCTTGCGTGATTTCCTCGCGATTCGCTTCAGCTGGCGCGACGCGGTTCAGGCCGCGTTTCGCAACCGCGCCCGGCCCACAGATGAGGATCTAGACAATGCGCTGCGCTTCGCCGACACCTCGTCGGACGACAGCGTGCTACTGCAGGAACTCTCGATCTCGCTTGAGGAACGCGGCGAGGATGAAGGAAACGCGCTTGCCACCCGGCTATCGCGCGAGCTGAACCGCGGCGGCAATTTTGATGCAGCGGTGGCCACTTATTCCGATGCCGCCTCGGCGGCGCGCGGCGGACGTCTCGAGTGGATCCCGACGTCCGAGTTGCCGCCTGCGGTGGCGAGCCAGGTCATGGCGCTGATGCCCGGCGAGGTCACTGCCCCGGTCCCGGTGCGCGGCGGATTGTCGATCTTCAAGCTGCGCGACATGCGCGTAGGACAGCAAAGCTCGGCCTCCAACAAACCGACCGACGCGGTCACCTATGTCCAGATGGTCCAAGAACTGCCTGCGAACCCGTCCGAGAACACATTGCTCGCAGCGCGCGTGAGGGCGCAGCAGGTCCGTGACGAGGTCGGCACCTGCAGCGCCCTGACCGAGCGCGCTTCCGAATTCGATGCGGGCAGCGGCCAGTTCGGCCCCACACCCGCCTCGGCGCTTTCACCGGACCTGCGAGCGATCCTTACCTCGATGGAGTCCGGCGAGAAACGGATCCTCACGGACGTGCGCGGCGTGGTGCTGCTGATGCTCTGCGCCAAAGGCGGCGAGGCCACCGTTGAGGAGCGCGAGGCGTTGCGCCTGCAGATCTTCAATGAGCGCATGAACACGTTCGCCCAGGGCTTCCTGCAGGAACTACGCGGCGAAGCGGTCATCGAGGAGCGATGACCGCGCCGCTCGCGTTGACTTGCGGCGATCCGGCGGGCGTCGGCCCCGAGATCACGCTTAAGGCCTGGCAGCAGGTGAAAGGTCATCTGGCCTTCGTGCTTATCGCCGATGCGGATATGATGGCCAACCTTGCCAAAGCGGCTGGGGTCCCGATTACACAGATCGAAACCGCGTCCGAAGCGGCAGCGGTTATGCCTAACGCGCTGCCCGTTCTACACCAGCCACTGCCAGTGCGCCCGGTCCCGGGACAGCCCGAGCTGCGCAATGCGGCTGCGGTAATCGGGTCGATCGACCGTGCCGTAGCACTGACGCGCTCGGGCGAATGCTCCGCCGTCGTGACAAACCCGATCGCGAAGAAGGTGCTGGTGGACGGCGCCGGTTTCGAGCATCCCGGGCATACCGAGTACCTCGCGGCGCTTGGCGGCGTCGAGCGATCGGTGATGATGCTGGTCGCGCCAGAGCTGCGCGCCGTACCGGTAACGATTCACATTCCACTGTCCGAAGTGCCCGCGGCACTTACGCCGGACTTGCTGGAACAGACCCTGCGGATCACACACGAAGCGCTTAGCTACGACTTCGCTATTTCCAAACCGCGCATAGCGGTCGCCGGACTGAACCCGCATGCCGGCGAAGGCGGCCTGCTGGGCGCCGAAGACGACAATGTGATCCGGCCAGTCCTGACGCGACTCGCCTCCGAAGGCATGAACCTGCGCGGGCCGTTGCCGGCAGACACGATGTTCCATCCCCCGGCACGCGCGCGCTACGATGCGGCGGTCTGCATGTACCACGACCAGGCGCTCATCCCGGTGAAGACGCTCGGCTTTTCCGTTGGGGTGAACGTGACGCTCGGATTGCCGTTCGTGCGCACTTCGCCCGACCACGGAACCGCGTTCGACATCGCAGGTACCGGACAAGCCGACCCCGACAGCCTGATCGAGGCGCTAAAGCTGGCTGCGAGCATCGCCGACAACCGTGCGGAGGCGGCATGAGCGACGACGGACTTCCGCCGCTGCGCGAGGTGATCGCGGAGCACGGGCTGAGCGCGCGCAAGGCACTTGGCCAGAACTTCCTGCTGGACTTGAACCTGACGCGGAAGATCGCGCGCCGCGCCGGGGATCTGACCGCCTGCGATGTCCTCGAGGTCGGACCAGGCCCCGGCGGCTTGACCCGCGCCCTGCTGATGGAGGGCGCGCGCCGCGTCGTCGCCATCGAGCGCGATCCACGCTGCCTGCCCGCTCTGGAACAGATCGCCGCCGCCTACCCTGGCCGGCTGGAGATCATCCAGGGCGATGCTCTGGAAGTAGACGCGGCGCGGTTGCTGACAGATCCTGTTCGGATCGTCGCCAACCTGCCCTACAACGTGGGAACCGAACTTCTGGTACGCTGGCTGACACCGGGCAGATGGCCGCCGTTCTGGCAGTCGCTGACACTCATGTTCCAACGCGAAGTGGCCGAGCGGATCACCGCAGCCCCTGGCTCGAAGGCCTACGGGCGGCTCGGGGTGCTGGCGCAATGGCGTAGCGAGCCGAGGCTCGCCTTCGATGTGCCGCCACAGGCGTTCACGCCGCCGCCAAAGGTGACCTCATCCATCGTGCATCTAGAGGCATTGCAGGAGCCGCGCTTCCCCGCCGATCCGGATCGACTTCAGACCATTGTGGCCGCGGCGTTCGGCCAGCGGCGCAAGATGTTGCGTGCTTCGCTGAAGGGGATCGCGCCGAATATCTCGGATCGCCTGACTGAGTTGGGGATCGACCCGACGGCGCGGGCCGAAACGCTCGATCTGGAAGCGTTCTGCAGGCTGGCCCGGGAACTGTGATCCCGGGCGCCTGATCGCAACCGAATAGCGTCAGCTGATCTTACTGAACCGGCGTGTCGGCCGGACGCTCGAGCGGGAGCTCCGCCTCAGAGGCGGCGTCCTTCTTCGGCTTCCTGCTGCGCGTGCGCGTCGCACGCGGTTTGGCGCCGCCGTTCCCGTCGGCCTTGCTGCTTTCCGGCGTTTCCACGAGACCGCTGTCAGGCTCGGATCCAAGCACCTCGGTCGAGCTGTCGTCAGCCTTGTGCGCTCCGCCGTTGGCGCGCGCGGGCTTCTCCTCGGACTGACGGGCTTGGACGTCCGGCTGCTGGTCGGTTTCGGCAACGTCGGGCTGGGGTTGCTGCGCCTGCGCGCTCTGGTCCTCGCCCTGGGTCTGCTGCCGGTTGCGGTTGTCCGCCGCCTGCCGTTCTGCCTGCTCACGCTGTGCGTCGTTCAGCATTCGAGTGTAGTGCTCGGAATGCTGCTGAAAATTCTCGGCTGCAACCCGATCGCCGGACAGCTGCGCATCGCGCGCCAGCGTCTGGTATTTCTCAATGATCTGCTGCGGCGTACCGCGCACCTTGCCCTCGGGGCCGGCACTGTCGAACACGCGGTTGACGACGTTGCCGACGCCACGACTGCGATTGTTGTTCTTACTGCGCGATCGCGATTTGTTGGAGGATCTCATAAAGGTCCATTTCGCTTGTTCGTTAGATTGTCGAGGCGCCCGCTTATCTCACGCACCCGGTGCGTCGAACGCCAGTCGTTCCGAATATCGGTGTGTAAACCGTCAGGCTCAGATGCGCCGTCTGACCGCTGCGGGTAACTTAGCTATACCCCGCCATGACGAAAACACAACCCCTGAAGGCGCGAATACCTGCTCAGCTGTGGCTCGTGACTTCGATGACACGTCTTTTTCCGGCCATGTCGCGATGATGTGACAGCATGAAATCGCCAGCTTCGCGAAATATAGCTGCCACGTCGTCGGCCTGCCCTGCCCCATGTTCGAGCAACGCACGTCCTTGCGGCGCCAGATGCGCCGCGATGTCCCGCGCGATCGCCCGGTAGGCGTCGAGCCCATCAGATCCGGCGAAGAGCGCAAGGTTCGGTTCCCACTGACGCACAGCGGCTTCAAGCCCCGGAGCGTCGCCTTCGGGAATATAGGGAGGGTTCGAGAGGATCAAATCGAAAGCCCCCTCAACACCGTGGAACCAGTCGCTTTTCCGCAATTCCACACGGCCGCCCACACCCAGTAGCTGGGCATTCCGCTGCGCAATGTCCAGAGCCTCAGCACTGCGATCAACCGCGAGGGCCCGCGCACCTGGCCATTCGGCGAGCATAGTCAGCGCGAGTATTCCACTCCCGGTTCCGAGATCTAGAACCCGCGATGCCGGTGCTTGCTCCAAGGCGAGCGCGATGATCGTTTCGGTCTCGGGGCGTGGATCGAGTACATCACCAGAGACGAGGAAGTCCCTGCCCCAGAAGCAGCGCCGACCGATGATCTGCGCCACTGGGCGCAACCGGGCGCGTTCGGCTACGGCCTGTTCGAGACGTGTTGCAGCGGCCTCATCCAGTAGCCGATCCCGTTCCAGTCCCAGCCGATCGGCGGGTAGCTCAGCCGCATGCGCCAACAGCGCCCGGGCGTCGCGCGCGGGATCCGGCACTCCAGCCTCACGCAACAGCGCGGTGGCGCGTATTTGCGCCTGCGCCAAGGTCTCGGTCATGGCTCCAACTCGGCGAGCCGTTCGGCTTGATCCGCCGCGATCAGCGCATCGATCACGTCGTCAAGCTCACCCTGCATCACCTGGTCAAGCTTGTAGAGTGTCAGGTTAATCCGATGATCGGTCAGTCGCCCCTGCGGGAAATTGTAGGTCCGGATGCGCTCGGATCGGTCACCCGAGCCGACCTGCCCTTTGCGCGCAGCCGCGCGTTCGTCTGCCTGCCTCTGCCGCTCCAGATCGAAAAGCCGCGCACGCAGAACTTCCATCGCCCGGGCGCGGTTGGCGTGCTGAGACTTCTCGGAGCTGGTCACAACGATACCAGTCGGCAGATGGGTGATCCTAACCGCGCTGTCGGTTGTGTTGACGTGCTGCCCGCCTGCGCCACTGGCCCGCATGGTGTCGATGCGGATGTCCTCGGCGGGGATCTTGATGTCGACCTCACCAGCCTCGGGCAGTACTGCAACCGTCGCCGCAGAGGTGTGTATGCGTCCGCCACTTTCCGTCTGCGGCACGCGCTGGACCCGGTGGACGCCACTCTCGAACTTCAGTCGCGCGAAAACGCCATCTCCCTTGATCGCCGCGACGAACTCTTTGTAGCCGCCAAGCTCGGTCGCTGACTGCTCGAGTACCTCGAAGCGCCAGCCGTGATGCTCGGCAAGGCGCTGGTACATCCGTGCTAGGTCCGCGGCGAAAAGCGCGGCCTCGTCCCCGCCGGTGCCAGCGCGAATTTCCAGGATCGCCGGGCGTGCATCCGCCGCATCCTTCGGCAACAGCGCAAGGCGAAGCTCCTGTTCCAATGCTGGCTGTTCGGCACGGAGGGTCTCAAGCTCCTCCTCGGCCAACTCGCGCATGTCCGGATCATCCAGCAGAGCCTTGGCGTCAGCCATCCTTGACGCGCAGTCACGGTAACGGGTGACGGTTTCAACCACCGGACGCAACTCGGCATACTCGCGACTGAGCGCGGTCAACTCGTCGGGCGGCGGCCCTTCATTGAGCCGCGCCTCGAGAAAGGCAAAACGCCGGGTGATCTGATCAAGGGTCTCGTCTGGAAGCATTCAGCGGTGATGCCCCCGCCCTGCAGTAAGGTCAAGCGGGCGCGGTCACTCCTCGACGACGAAGCTGTCGAGAGCGCGCATCCAGGCAGTCACCCGGGCCTCGTTTACGCCCATGTCGCCGTAGCCGAAACGCGATCGGGAATAGAGGGCAATGCTTGCCCGCGGCTCGGCCGAGGTCTGCACGATCGCGCTTGCTTCACCATCCGAGGCATCGTCGCCCTCGGTCGTCGCCTGCGCCGTCTCGGCCTCTTGCGCCTCCGCAACTTCCGGATCGAGATCATAGAACCGAACACTGATATAGTCGGGCATCATCAACGTCTCGGTTCGCTGTACATAGGTCAGCCATGCCTCGTCGACAGTCCCGGCCACGCGCTCGACCCGTGGCTGGGCCATGACGAACTCGTCAAATGCGGCAGCAAGCGTCCGGGCGTCCGCGGCATAGACGGGCGCTTCCCGGTCGACGCGATGCTCTGTGAACTCGGTCAGGGCGACGCGATAGTCGTTGGGCGAATCCGATGGCAGCGCCTGCAGCGGCTCCACGTGCCAGATCGCCGGGTCGTGCGTCACGGTCCGAACCGCGTAGGCCAGATAGCCTGCGAGCCCAAGCACGCCCAGTAGGATGACCATGAACATTGTTTTCATAAGACTATTCCGCGGCTGTCTTTGCGGCCTTTGCCGCTTTCTCGTCCAACTCTCTGGCCTTGTTCTCGACCATTTCGACAATGTGATCGATCATCTTGTCATTATCTAGGCGGTGATCCTGTTTTCCCGCCAAATATACCATTCCGTGTCCTGCACCTCCGCCGGTGAACCCGACATCCGTCATCAAGGCTTCGCCCGGGCCGTTCACGACGCAGCCGATAATCGAGAGGCTCATCGGCGTCTTGATATGCTCCAGCCGCTTCTCGAGTATCTCGACGGTCTTGATGACGTCGAACCCCTGCCGCGCGCAGGAGGGGCAGGAAATGATGTTCACGCCACGATGGCGCAGGCCGAGGGATTTCAGGATCTCGTAGCCGACCTTGACCTCTTCGACCGGGTCGGCCGAGAGGCTGACGCGGATCGTGTCGCCAATCCCCATCCACAGCAGGTTGCCGAGGCCGATGGCCGACTTGATCGTTCCGCTGGTCAGCCCGCCTGCCTCGGTGATGCCAAGGTGGATCGGCGCATCTGTGGCATCCGCCAGCCCCTGGTACGCGGCAGCGGCCAGGAACACGTCCGACGCCTTGGCACTGATCTTGAAATTGTGGAAGTCGTTGTCTTCAAGGATCCGGATATGCCGCAGGCCACTCTCGACCATCGCTTCGGGGCACGGCTCGCCGTATTTCTCGAGCAGGTCCTTCTCAAGGCTGCCGGCGTTCACGCCGATACGGATAGAGCAGTCGTGGTCCCGCGCGGCCTTGATCACCTCGCGAACACGTTCCTCCGAGCCGATGTTGCCCGGATTGATCCGCAGGCAAGCGGCACCGGCCTCGGCGGCCTCGATGCCGCGCTTGTAGTGAAAATGGATATCAGCGACGATCGGCACCGGGCTTTCGCGGACGATTTCCTTCATCGCTGCGGTGGACGCCTCGTCCGGGCAGGAAACGCGGACGATGTCGGCACCGGCCTCGGCACAGCGCTTGATCTGCTCGATCGTGGCGCGCGCGTCATGGGTCGGCGTGTTCGTCATCGTCTGCACGGTGATCGGCGCATCGCCACCAACCGGCACAGAGCCGACAAGGATCTGCCGGCTCTTGCGGCGGTAGATGTTGCGCCAGGGACGAATGTGATTCTGGGTCATCGGAGAACTGCTTCCGCTATCAGCGTTGCATTTCCCGGTGATTTAACGAAGCCGCTGCCCAATGTCACGGGGGCCGGGTTACTGCGCCGCAGGGGGCAGGTTCAGCGCGCTGACGGTTGCCGAGACGATTTCTGGCGGGTCCGCGACCTCGGGCCAGGCTTCGCGAACATCGTCGGGCAGAAGCGAGACGTTCTTGATCACGGAAGCGCCCTTGCCCATCGGGCCGTAGCTGGTTTCGTTCAGGGCGATATAGACCGAACCGGCATTGCCGGCTCTCAGCAGGGGCGCCTGATCAATATCGGTGGGCAACGTGTAGGTCTCGCCGGTTTCGAGGATCTTCTCGAACAGAACTGTGCCATCGCCAAGGTAGATCCGCACCCATGCGGGCTGTTGGGCGACTACGTGGACCATCGGTGCGCTCGCAGGCTCGCGGACAAGGGGCTCGTCAGGATCGATCGCCATGACCGCGTTCAGCACGTCTTCGGGCGCCGGCGTTTCGGCCTCGATCGGCTGCTCGGCGCTGGCGGTCATGAAATAGCCCGACTGCGCGGGATTGATATCGACGATCGGTCCGTCGCGGCTTTCGACCACCGGCACCTCGAGCTCGCGCGGCTGGTAGAGCCGGGCAAGTTCGATGTCATCGGTCCGCTCGTCGGCAGCGGTGCCGTCCAAAGCCGCTGTTTCCGTACCTACCGAAGGCGCGCTTAGCCCCGTCAGGTCCGACAATGTGTCGGGGCGCTGGTCAACGGGCACGATGGTCACGCGCTGGATGTTCTGAAGCACCCGATAGCCACCGTAGGCCACACCGCCAACAAGCATTGCCAGCACAAGCACCGAACCAATGGCCGAAACCGACATCCGTTCCAGCATACCGGGTTGCAGGTCGGACGCAGGCACCCGCAACGAACGCATCAGCGGATCGTCCGAAGCGACCTTGACTGGGCCGGATGAGACGATCTTGCCAGCCGTATCCGACTTCCGGTTCTGAAGCGCCGCGTTGACGCCGTCGAATCCGCTTTCGTGGCAGAAACGGGCAAAGACCTCGTCAGGGTTCAACTTTAAGTAACGTGCGTAGGAGCGCACGTATCCGGCGACGAATCCCGGGTTAGGGAAAACCGCCATATCGCAATTCTCGATGGCTGCGATGTAAGACGCACGGATTCGGAGCTCGCGCTGGACGTCCAGCAACGACTTGCCCAGAGTCGCACGCTCGCCACGGAGGTGATCGCCAAGCCTCACCTCATACGCGTCGAACCCTCGGAGTTCGGTATCTAGATCCTCACTGCCCATCAATTCGCGTGCCGCCCTCTTTCTTCCCTTACGGGACGAACGAATCGTATGTCCTGCCAATCGTTATCTTTTTGTAGGCCTGAATATCATCTATCCCGCTACATGTGGACAAATGATTGACCTACGCCGATGAAGACTTGGCAGTGCGACCTATTGGACGCGCATCCGACCACCCGATGACATCCGGTCGTCTCCGCACGGACATATCGCCGATTCCGCGCGGCCTTCTTAGCAGTTTGCCGAACTCGCGCAACATTCACGCCCCGACGTCAGCGCGACATCCATCGCTGACAGAACGCTACCCACTTTAACAATACCGCTCCTCGGTCGCTGCAGGATAGCGCATCATAATCTTTAAATTACAGATGTTTACGAGACAATTGAGAACCTTTTCCTCAGCGAACTCAGGTGCCTGCCAGATGATAACCCCCAAAGCTCTTATGAACTTCCATACAAACAAACCGCTTGTTCCAAGATGTATTTGGCTGTCTCGGGAACTCGATTACAATCGTACTTCAAGTCCGTTGCAGGGCTTTAACAAATTCCCGTGAATTTATTCGGAAATAACCGATATCGCGGCCGGATCACGCGAAGCTGGACCGGCGAAAATCAGCCGAGACCTCAGTAGATGTAGCGGATGTGGTCGCTCCAGTAACGCTCAAGGCGACGAAATGCCTCCGTAACCTCAGCCAGCGGTGTCTTTCCGAGCTGGCCCTTCGACTCGAGCTCCCGGGCCTGCCGCTCGAACAGTTCACCAACCAAGGTCGAGACCCTCTGGCCCTTTTCGGTCAACCGTACCCGCACCGCTCGCCGGTCCACACTGCATTTTTCGTGATGCATGTAGCCGGCTTCGACCAGTTTCTTGAGATTGTACGAGACGTTAGAGCCCTGATAGTAACCGCGAGATTTCAGCTCGCCTGCCGTCAGCTCATGGTCGCCGACATTAAAGATCAACAGCGCCTGCACCGCGTTTATGTCCAGGATTGCCAACCGCTCGAACTCGTCCTTGATGACGTCCAACAGCAAGCGATGCAGCCGTTCGATCATTGCCAGAAGTTCGAGATAGCGCGCAAGGTAGCTGGCCTCGGCGCAGGCGGGTTCGAGACGAGCATGTTCTGTCAGGGCGTTCATGGCCGGACTCCGTGTCTTATTCCGGGGCGTTCCCGCAACATTCACGGATAGTCACAAGATCCGGTTAACAAGGCCTGACGCCCCACCGGGCCGGCGGTTCAGCCGATTTGGTGGTGTTCGCGCACCGGCCCGAGGACCGGAAGAAGAGATTCGGGCATGGGCTGCTGGCCAGTGATCCAAGCGTAGAGATCCTGGTCGTTCTCGTTCAGCATCGCCTCGTAGGCCAGCAGTTCCGCCTCGGACATGGCGGGCAGCCGGGCATCGGCGTAGGGACCTAGGATCAGGTCCATTTCCTTCGTGCCGCGCCGCCAGCTGCGCATCAGTAGCTGCTTTTGACGGGGGGTAAGGCCTTCGGTAGGTCTCATCGATTACCGAGCCAGTCCAAGCAGCCGGCGCTCGAGCCTCAGGGTACGATTCGCGACCTCGTGCTGCAGCTTGCGCAGCTGGCGCAATTCCTCGACCAGCGCCTGCACCTCGTTCGCCTCCGGGGCGTCGCTTGGCTGCTGCACGCCCTGCCCTTCGCCGCTCATCAGCCAGATGATCGAGACGTTGAGCACGCCCGCCAGCATCTGCAGCTTGTTCGCGCGCGGTTCGGAGCGGTCGTCCTCCCAGTTCTGCAATGTCTGGATCTTGATACCCAGACGGCGGGCCAGTTGTGCCTGGTCCATGCCCATGGCGTCACGCGCGGCGGCAATCCGGTCGCCAAAGGTCGCGGCGTCGTCCGAGTAGTCGGTGACGGCGGTGTCGTCGAGTTCGGTCACGGGATCCTCCTCGAGGCTGTAGCTAGCGCAGTCTGGCCGGGAGCTGCAAGCGATGCAGGGCGGCGAACGACCAACAAGGGTGTTTCAACGTCGCTGGCGGTCCAGTCCAGCCAAGAAAAAGGGCGCCACATGGGGCGCCCTTCCAATCCTGCTCTGATACGCCGCGATCAGGCGTCGGTCTCGTCCAGCTCTTCGACTGCCTTCTGCAGATCGTCCTTGCTGACACCCTTCTCGGTCACCTTGGCCTGCTCGACGATGTGATCGACGACCTTGTCCTCAAAGATCGGCGCGCGCAGCTGCTGCTGGGCACCGGCGTTCTTCTGAATGAACTCGAAGAAGGCCCGCTCCTGTCCCGGATACTGACGAGCCTGGGCCATCATCGCCTGCTGCATCTCGGCGTCGGTCACCGAAATCTCGGCCTTGTTCCCGACCTCGGCCAGGACCAGACCCAGGCGCACGCGGCGCTCGGCCAGTTTGTTGTGCTCATCGGTCGGCTCGATCTCGGGGTGATCGTGGCCCTGGTGGTCGGGGTTTTCTTCGTGCCACAGCTGGTGCGCGATCTGCTTCGCCTCGGTCTCGACCAGGCTCGGCGGCAGGTCGAAGTCGAAGAGATCGTCCAGCTTGTCCATCAGCTTGCGCTTGAGGACCTGACGGGCGGCGCCGGCATATTCGTCGGCCAGACGCTCTCGTACCTGGGCCTTCAGGGCCTCGAGGTCGTCCATGCCGAACCGCTTGGCCAGCTCGTCATCGATCGGGGCTGCTTTCGGCTCCTTGACGTCCTTGATCTTGCACTCGAAGACCGCGTCCTTCCCGGCCAGGGCTTCGGCCTGGTACTCTTCGGGGAAGGTTACGTTGACGTTGCGCTCTTCGCCGGCCTTCACGCCCTTCAGCTGATCCTCGAAACCGGGAATGAAGCTGTTCGAGCCCAGAACCAGCGGATAGTCCTCGGCCGAGCCGCCCTCGAAGGCCTCGCCATCGACCTTGCCGACGAAATCGATCACGACCTGGTCGCCATCCTGGGCTTCCTCGCCTTCAGCGCGGGCTTCGAAGTGGTTGGCAGAGTTCGCCAGGTTATCCAGCGCCTCGTTCACCGACTCGTCGTCGATCTCGACGACAAGTTTCTCAAGCTCGATGCCCGAGAAGTCGCCTTCGGGAACTTCGGGCAGCGCTTCGTAGGAGAGCGCGACCTCGACGTCCTGGCCTTCTTCCCAGTCCTCGTTGGTCATCTTGACATCGGGCTGCATCGCCGGGCGGTCGCCGGTCTGCTCGAAATGCTCGCGCATGGCTTCGTCGATGCTTTCCTGCATCGCTTCGCCCAGAACGGACTTGCCGAACATCTTTTTCATCAGCGCAGCCGGGGCCTTGCCCTTGCGGAAGCCCTTCATCTGGAAGTTCTTCCGGGCCTCTTCCAGCTTCGCGTTGACCTTCTCGTCCAGTTCCTGGGCGGTCAGGGTGATCGCGTAAGCGCGCTTCAGTCCTTCGTTCTGGGTCTCGGTGACCTGCATCCGTACGTCGTCCTCATTGCCGTGTTTCCGCCCGTCGCCGGTACCTGGTGCGGGTGGAGGGACTTGAACCCCCACGCCGTGCGGCACCAGAACCTAAATCTGGCGTGTCTACCAATTCCACCACACCCGCAAGACCGGCTTCCGGGCGCCGGGCGTCCCGAAATCCCGGGCCTTCTAGCAAAGCGTTTCGGCGGGGGCGAGGGGAAATTTCATCACCCGGCCCTCGGGCGCAAGCAAAGCCCGCTGCCCTACCCGTCCGCTAGACGCCGAGATCGCGAAAAACCGCCGGCAGCTCTTCGGGCAGATCTTCGGCAATCAGACCCGGGCCGAAGCTCCGCGCGCATTCAACGTGCAGCCAGGCGGCGGTCTCGGCGGCCTTCTTCGGCGGGAACCCGCGCGCCAGCAGTCCGGTGATGAACCCGGCCAGAACATCCCCTGCGCCGGCGGTGGCAAGCCAGGGGACCGCCCGCTCGTCCTGTGCAGCGTTGACCGATGCGGCACCGGTCTGATCAGCGATCACCGTATCCGCCCCTTTATACAAAACCGTGCACCCTGCCTGGCACGCCGCCGTACGGGCGGCATCCACCTTCGAGCAGGCCGGTCCACTGGTCGCGGGCTCTGAAAGCATCGCCTGGGCTTGCGGGAAGAGGCGGGCGAACTCTCCGGCATGGGGCGTCAGGACACAATCCTCGTGCAGCGCATCATATAGTATTGCCCGGTCGTCCGTGAAAGCGGTCAGCGCGTCCGCGTCCAGAACGGTCGGTCGCCGGGCCTCGAGCGTCGTCAGAACCATTTCGCGCGTCGCTTCGCCGCCACCATGTCCGGGACCGATCAGGATCGCGTTCAGGCGCTCGTCGCTCAGCATGTCTGCCAGGGCCCTGGAGCCATCCACCGGCCTGAGCATGATCCCGTCCAGACGGGCCGCGTTCTCGGCCAGAGCGGCGGGCGGGCAACCGACCGTCACCAGCCCCGCTCCGATCCGCAACGCCCCCCGCGCCGCCATCCGCGCCGCGCCCCCCTTCCCGGCGTCACCCGAAAGGATCAGGGCATGGCCGTGGTTGTACTTGTGACCTGAGGTCAGCTTCCGCAGCCGGAGGGGTTCGGGCGCCACAAGGGACACAACCGCTGCGGATTGTGCAGTCTCCTTGCTCGACTGCCCGCGAATTTCTTCGAGCACGGCGAGGCTCGCTTGGCGGTCCAGGCCGATGTCCTTCACCGCCAGGGCGCCGCATGCCTCCGGCCCCCCCGCCAGAACATGCCCGACCCGCGGCGCGTGAAATGTAACGGTCAACGCCGTCTGAGGCCGTTCGGTCTCGGACCCAAGCCACCGACCGCTGTCCGAGCAGAGCCCCGAAGGCAGGTCAACGGCTACGATGGGTTTTCCCAACGCGCACAGGGCGCGCCGCGCCTCGCCCTCGACCGAGCGTGTGAGACCGGTCCCGAAAAGCGCGTCGACATAGATGTCCGCGGCAGCCTCCATCAGTTCGGTGCTTCCGCGCAGCGACCCAAGCTCTCGCCAGCGCCTGCAATTTTCAGCCGCATCGGGGGGCAGCCTGGACTCATCACCGAAGAGGAAGACGTCGACTTCCCAGCCCCGTTCTTTCAAGAGCCGCGCGATGACGAACCCGTCGCCGCCGTTGTTGCCGGGACCGCAAAGGATCACAGCGTGGCGCGGCCCCTCGACCAGCTCGGGCCGCCATTCCATGATGGCCTCGACAACGCCTGAACCAGCGCGCTCCATCAACTCCAGGCCGGTGACCGAACCACTGTCCATCGCCGCTTTTTCTATGGCGCGCATTTGCGCCGCGGTCAGCAGCTCGGTCATCGCGGTTCCTTTTCATCAAGCCCAGCGGATGGGCAATTTGCACAAATAATGGGCAGTTTTCGTCAAATCCTGCTGACGCCCCATGTCCTGCCATGCTACCGGTTTGAAATCGCCCGGGCGAGGTGCTTTCACCGCCCGAAACAGGATCGCCCGTCCCGTGCGCGGGGGCATTGGAGACAGGATACATGAAGAAAATCGAGGCCGTCATCAAACCCTTCAAGCTCGACGAAGTGAAGGAAGCGCTCCAGGAAATCGGCATCCAGGGGCTTTCCGTGATCGAGGCGAAGGGCTTCGGCCGGCAGAAGGGCCACACCGAGCTGTACCGTGGTGCGGAATACGTCGTGGACTTCCTGCCCAAGGTGAAAATCGAGGTCGTGATCGACGACGGCATGCTGGATCAGGCCATCGAGGCGATCATCGCCGCGGCCAAGACCGGCAAGATCGGCGACGGCAAGATCTTCGTCTCGACCGTGGATCAGGCGATCCGCATCCGCACCGGTGAAGAAGGCTCCGACGCCCTCTGACCCCCGATAACCCTAAACTGAACCAGGGAAGAAACCGATGAGCGACAACGAAAAGTTTCTCAAGACGATCAAGGACGAGGACGTCGAGTACATCGACATCCGCTTCACCGACCCGCGCGGGAAGCTGCAGCACGTCACGGTGATCAACGATCTCGTCGACGAGGACTTCATGGCCGAAGGCTTCATGTTCGACGGCTCGTCGATCGCCGGCTGGAAGTCGATCGACAAGTCGGACATGAAACTGATGCCCGACGCCTCGTCGGCCTACATGGATCCGTTCTTCGCCGAGAAGACTCTCTGCGTGCACTGCGACGTGCTCGAGCCGGACACCAACGAGGCCTACGAGCGTGACCCGCGCACGACCGCCAAGAAAGCCGAAGCATATCTGAAATCCTCCGGCATCGGCGATCAGTCGTTCTGGGGTCCGGAAGCCGAGTTCTTCGTCTTCGACCATGTCCGCTACTCGGTCTCGATGGACAAGGTGGGCTACGAAGTCGACGCGCATGACGCCTCGTGGAACACCGATACCGAGTACGAGATGGGCAACATGGGCCACCGGCCCGGCGTCAAGGGCGGCTACTTCCCGGTTCCCCCCGTGGACGCCGCGCAGGACCTGCGCTCGGAAATGCTGTCGACCATGAAGCGGATCGGCATGAAGGTCGACAAGCACCACCACGAGGTGGCTTCGTGCCAGCACGAGCTGGGTCTGATCTTCGGCTCGCTGACCGAGCAGGCCGACGCGCTGCAGAAGTACAAGTACGTCATCCATCAGGTTGCACAGGCCTACGGCAAGTCGGCGACCTTCATGCCGAAGCCGATCGCCGGCGACAACGGCACCGGCATGCACGTCAACCAGTCGATCTGGAAAGACGGCAAGCCGCTCTTCGCCGGTGACAAATACGCCGACCTGAGCGACGAGGCCCTGTGGTACATCGGCGGCGTTCTGAAGCACGCGAAGGCCCTGAACGCGTTCACCAACCCGTCGACCAACTCCTACAAACGCCTGATCCCGGGCTTCGAAGCTCCGGTCCTGCTGGCCTACTCGGCCCGCAACCGCTCGGCCTCGGTTCGTATTCCGTGGACGGAAAGCCCGAAGGCGAAGCGCGTCGAGACCCGCTTCCCCGATCCGACCGCCAACCCCTACCTGGCGTTCTCGGCCCTGCTGCTGGCGGGCATGGACGGGATCAAGAACAAGATCCATCCGGGCGACGCGGCGGACAAGGATCTCTACGATCTGCCGCCCGAGGAACTGGCTGGCATCCCGACCGTCTGCGGCAGCCTGCGTGAGGCGCTGGAAAGCCTCGAGGCCGACAGCGACTTCCTGACCGCCGGCGGCGTGTTCACGAAGGACCAGATCGAGGGCTATGCAGAGCTCAAGTGGGAAGAGGTGTACACCTACGAGCACACCCCGCACCCCGTCGAGTTCAAGATGTACTACAGCTGCTGATCGCAGCCGCATCGAGCCAAATTGGGGCCGCCTTCGGGCGGCCCTTTCCTTTTTCCGAAACCGTTTTGCGATCCTGCCCCGCTCGTGAAAGACTTCGGAGCGCAGTCATTGGGGGACAGTATGGCGTTGAGCGTGATCGGTGCGGGAATGGGACGAACCGGCACCAATTCCCTGCGACTTGCCCTGAACCAGTTGGGAATGGGCCCCTGCCATCACATGTTCGAAGTCATGGCAAATCCCGAGCAGGTCCCGATCTGGCGCGCGGCAGGCCGGGGCGAGTTGCCGGATTGGGACAATGCTTATGCGGGCTATCGCTCGGCGGTCGACTGGCCAACGGCCTATTTCTGGCGCGAACTGGCGGCGTACTACCCTGAGGCCAAGGTGATTCTGACCGTCCGCGATCCTGAGGCCTGGTTCGAGAGCGTTTCGAAAACCATCGGTCCGAACGTGGATCCGACCACCAACGATCCGGACTCGTTCGGTGTCGCAGTGATAGGCCAGAAGGTCTTCGGCGGACGTGTCATGGACCGGAAGCATGCGATCTCGGTCTTCGAGCAGCATAATGAAACCGTGAGATCCGCGCTGCCCGCGGATCGCCTTCTGGTCTACCGGACCGGCGACGGCTGGGAGCCCTTGTGCGCATTTCTCGGCATACCTGTCCCGACGGAGCCCTACCCCCGCAGCAACGACACCGCGTCTTTCTTGGCACGCGGAGAAGACCGCGCGGGCACCCCACCTGAGCCGTGACCCGCTGGCACCGGATATGACAATTATCGCACGGTTTCCGGCGACGGGCTTGTCATGCAGCGAAAGCTGCGAGATGATTCGGACCTGAACCATCCGGGCCGCCAGGGGGACTAGCGGTCAAGCCGGACGGGTAATTGGGGACTATCGAGCGTAAAGAGGACCGAAGACGGCGCAGCCGATCGTGGCGCGTTGTCATCGGGGGGCCATTTGAAATTTCCGCCTCGGCGGAGATGGGTAGGTGGTATGAAGCGGTATTCGCGCCCGGCCGAGCTTGGCCAGGCGGAGAGCGTCGTTCCCGGGGGGCACGATCCCTGGCGCGAAAAATCACGCGGCCGAAGCTGGCTGCGCACGGTCGGCTATTGGTCGATCGCACTGGTCGCGCCGCTTGCCGTCGCGGGCGAGATGTTCTGGCCAGAAGCCGAGCGGACACAGCGGCCGGACGGCATCTCCCGGATCGTCGAACAGGCGATGCGCGTCGAAACCTCCACAACGCCTGAGCCCGCGAGCAAATCCGCCGAACCGGCGCCCGAGGTAGCATCCGTATCGGCGGTGATCGCCGATCCGCCACAAGCGACCGCAAACAACCGCACGACAAGCGCAGCGCCCTCGTTCACCCCCCAGCGCGCTCCAGCGCCCTCGGCACTTGCTCCGGTGGAATTCACCGCCGATCCGCCTCCCATCGCACCGCGCGTCGAGACCGCGCGCAATGCCACTGCCGACACCCCCGTGGCCCCCGAGGCAGAGATCGCGGACGCCCCGCCTGCATCGCAGCAGAACGAGCCCGGAGAGCGCCCGCGCTACAGCATGCAATTGACGCCGCCACCGGGGCTGGCGCGTACGCGCGGCGGAGCCATCATCTCGGACTCGCGGGATGGCGCTCCCCGGACAGCCACACAGAAGTCGACGCTCGGCACTCCTGACGCAGGGCCGAACGCGCGGGAACTGGAAGCCGTGCGCCGCGAACTTGCTGCCATTGCGGACCCGCGAAAGACTTCGGCGCGGGCCGATGCGCGCGAGGACGCGCTGACCCAGCCCGAAGACGCGAGTGCGTTTCAAGGTGGTCGCAGCATGGCCGAGATCACCGGATCGCCACCACCAGCCGTCATAGGCACACGTGTCGCGATCCACGTGCCCTATTCGAACGACAACGCCTTTGGTCGGAGGATCGCGCAATACCTGATGGCCGATGGACTGGACGTTTTCGCCCTTCGCTCGTTCCGCTTCGGATTGAACGAGCCCAACGTCCGCTATTTCCACCCGTCAGACAGACCGGTCGCTGAACGCGTCACCCGTGTTTTGACCGCCTATGGCCATCCGGCCAATCTCCAGGACTTTACCCATTTCCGGCCCACGCCCGAACCCGGCCTGATCGAGGTCTGGATCGCACCTGGAGAATCCGCAGTGCGGCGCTAACACCTTTTTCAATCGTGCCCGCGTTCACGCGTCCCGCGACCGCTTCGCGGCTTGCCGACGGGCTCACCCCGTACGCGGCGCAGGGTTTCCGGCATGGGCGCGCGTTCTCGACCATGTGTCTCGGCCGCAAGATCCTCGGCCAGCCACGCTTCCAGTTCTACCAGGTCGTCAGGCGGCGTCTGCCCCATCGCCCACATCTCGCGGATCGTCTCCTGCAGGCGTTCGTGCAGCACGTGCCGGTCCGTGGGCGTGCCGGCGATCTCTTCAAGCAACGCATACGCAGAAGCCTTGAGGGATTCGAAGCTCATGATCTCACCTCGCGCAGTCTCGGCAGAGCGGCGCGTGCGGCACCGCATCCAGCCGTTCCTCGGATATCGGATCGCCACATTTCGCGCAGATCCCGTAGGTACCCTTCTCGATCCGGTCAAGCGCCGCGCGGATCATCTGGATCTCATGCAGGCCTTCGCGCCCCATGCTCTCCATAACCTCGTCGGCCTCCCGCTCGGTGGCACGGTCCTCGTCATCCTTGGGCACGGGTTGCTCGAGTTCGTGCTCGATCTCGCGAAGCTTCTCCTCGATCACGGCGAGTCGGTCCTCAAGCTGCACGCGGCGTTTGGCGATCTCCGTCATATCTTGCCTCCCTTTCCCTCAGCTTGCCTCAGCACAGGCCGGAACAGCAAAGCTTTTCCTGAGGGCGAGGCGACGGATCAGTTGGCGAGCGTGCGGTTTCGGAAGGCGATCCGGCCAAGCAGCGCCATGTGGTCCGAGCCAGCCGCCGGCAGCATCGCCACCTGGCCCGAGAGATCCTCGGACAGCAGCATGTGGTCCAGCGGCAATCCCGGCCAGACGCCCGGACGGCGGAAGGTCAGCCGCAACCCCGAAGCCGGTCGTGTCCCGGTCGCGGCGGCGATCCGGTCGACCGCGTGACTCCAGGACGGCGCATTGAAGTCACCCGCGATCAGCACCGGCTCGTCCAACGCCGAAAGCTCAGGCGCAATGCTGGTGATCTGCTCCGGCTGCCCGTAGGGCCAGGGCCAGTGCAGGTGCAGGCCGACCACCGTCAGCGGTCCGCCATCGGTACCAAGCCGCACCCAGGCGGCGCCCTGCCCCTCGAGGCATCCTGGTTTGTCGAGCAGCCGCGCATTTGTCAGGATCGCGACGCCGCCGACGCTGGCGAACGGGCAGACCACTTGGTTTCGGTAACGCCGTGCAAGCCTCTGTACGATATCTTCGTTCGGTGCGCCGATCTCCTGCAGCACGACAACGTCCGGGGCGGCAGCGGCGATCTGCGCCAGCAGCTCGTCCGGCGCCCCGTTGTCGAAGCGCAGGTTGTGGCTGTAGACGCTCAGCTGCGGCTGGGCGACCGGATCGCCCGGGAACGCTGCCGGAGCGATACCCGCGCCCGCGATCAGCAGCCCCGTCACCGCGAGCAGACGCGCAGTCAGCGCCGCGAAGGCCACCGAGAACAGCAGTACGCAGGCAAAGCCGACGGCGAACTGGATGCGGAGCGCCGCGAGACTGTCGAAAGCGGGGTGCGCGTGCCCGAAATAGCCCGCCAGCACTAGCAGGATGCCCAATGCCGTCAGCATCGACACCGCCCCGCGAATCGCATCCGTCATCCTGCCCGCCCTCTTCCGGTCACGGACCCAGCATGCACCGCGCAGGCCGCGCGCATCCAGCCCGCCGTTCATTCCTCGGCGCGACGCGGCTAGACGTCGGAAATGTTGCAAGCTCAGCAACGAAACGCCGCATAGCAGCCATGGCTCTAGCGCATGGCTCTGAAATTCGGGGGAAATTTCTCAGGCATGCCAAAGTCATACGCCTGTCACATATCTCCATGCAGTTGCGCATGATTGCTCCTGCTCTCTCACAAAACCGTGCCATCCCCTCGCGGGCGGTATCGCCTTATCCCACCTTACGCCATGATCAGGGCGCGCGATTCCGCTCGCCCATGCCACGGATACCGACATGCCAACCGAGAGACTGACATTCGCCGGACACTCCGGCCACGACCTCGCCGCGCGTCTGGACCTGCCAAGCGTGGGGCACCAGGCGACTGCGGTGTTCGCGCACTGCTTCACCTGCGGCAAGGACATCGCCGCGGCCCGCCGGATTTCCGACCGATTGGCCGCGATGGGCATCGCCGTGTTGCGCTTCGACTTCACCGGCCTCGGCCACTCTCAGGGCGAGTTTGCCAACACCCATTTCACCTCGAACGTCGAGGACCTTGTGCTGGCGTGCAAGCATCTGGAAAGCCTCGGCCATCCGGTGGACATGCTGATCGGCCACTCGCTGGGCGGCGCCGCGGTACTAAAGGCCGCCCCGCAGGTGCCCTCGGCCCGCGCAGTGGTCACCATCGGCGCACCGTTCGACCCGAGCCATGTCGCCCACAACTTCCATGACCGGCTGGACGATATCCTGCGCGACGGTGCGGCCGAGGTGGACCTGGCGGGCCGCCCTTTCACGATCCGGCGCGAGTTCCTGGACGACATCGCCGAGACCGAGCTTTCCGATGCGATCGGCGGCATGAAGAAGGCGCTGCTTGTCCTGCATGCCCCGACCGACGAGACGGTTTCGATCGACAACGCCTCGGACATCTTCATGGCCGCGAAGCACCCGAAAAGCTTCGTGACGCTGGACGATGCGGACCACCTGCTGACGCGCTCGAAGGATGCGGAATACGCTGCCGAGGTGATCGCCGCCTGGTCACGCCGCTACCTGCAGATCAAACGCCCCGCCGCGCCCATCGGCGCTCCCGAGGGCGTGGTCCGCGTGTCCGAGGCCGATGCGAACGGCTACCTGCAGGACGTGATCGCCGGGCCGCGCCACTACACCCGTGCGGACGAGCCGAAGGCCATGGGTGGCAGCGATGCTGGAATGACGCCCTACCAGTTCCTGTCCGCCGCGCTCGGCGCCTGCACGTCGATGACGATCCGCATGTACGCGCGGCGCAAGAAATGGGACCTGCGTCATGTCTCGGTCGATGTAACCCATGACAAGGTCCACGCCTCGGATTGCGAGCATTGCACCTCAAACGAGAAGATCGACGTGATGCACCGCCGGATCACGCTGGACGGGAACCTCGACATCGATCAGCGCCAGAAGCTGCTCGAGATCGCCGACAAGTGCCCTGTGCACCGCACGCTGGAATCGCGGGTGCATGTCCGCACCGAACTCGAGACGATGGAGACCCCGCCCCTCGTCGCCGAGACTGTCCACGCGGACTGAGCCGACTCATGGCTTCTGTCGGGGCCGGGAGAACACCATCTTCTGGTCCCGAAGCTTCTCGGGCGGGCCGACCCAGGCATAGGCCAGCAGTGACGGCTCCTTGTCCGATACCGTGATGCGGTGCATGTGCCCCGGCGGATTGAAGATCAGCGAGCCGGGTTCATAGACCCCCTGATGGTTCTCGGAAACCGCGCCGGAGAGGCAGATGTAGCTCTCGGTGATCCCGTCATGTGCGTGTGCCGGATAGACGCATCCCGGCGCAAACAGCACGAGGCCCAGGATCACGCGGTCGGTGACCACCGGCCCGTGTGGCCCAGCGATCTCGGCGTAAGCATAACGGTTCTCCAGACCTTTCGGCACCTTGTCATAGCCGTACTGCCAGCTGAGTTCCGGCGAGACCGCATCGACCGCCCGGATCACGCCCTCCATCTGATAGCGCCGCCCGAGGTCGAGCGCGCGCCGCAGATGCACGGTCACCGGACGCGAAACCGGAGGCAGAAGCCGCACCTCGGGCCTGTCCGATAGTGCCTTGCTGATCCCCTCGCGCACGGCACGTTGATGGCTGCGGATTCGGTCGCTTCCACCTGAGGACATGCGCCGGTAGAATTCGTAATACTCATTCAGCAGGTAGCGCCAGTCCGGCGCCTCGATCAGCGACTTCGAAGTGCCTGCTTCCATTGGGGACCTCGTGGGCGGTTTTCGGGACCGAAGATAGTCTTGGCAACCAGCACGGGAAGGCCTGTTCGCGACATCGGGTGCGGTTGGTGCTATTGCGTCCAAACACTCCAGATGTTCTAATGCCGAGCCAAGAAACCACTATATCGAGCATTCATATGGCCGCCGACGACCTGTTCAACGATCCGCCGGAGGATACCGGTTACGACGCGTCCTCGATCGAGGTTCTCGAACAGCTCGAAGCAGTGCGCCTGCGCCCCGGCATGTATATCGGCGGCACCGACGAACGGGCGTTGCATCACCTTGTGGCCGAGGTGCTCGACAACTCAATGGACGAGGCTGTCGCCGGCCACGCCACGCGGATCGAGTTGGAGCTCCACGCCGACGGCAGCGTGACCGTCCGCGACAACGGCCGTGGCATTCCGGTCGACCCGCACCCGAAATTCCCCGACCGCTCAGCGCTGGAGGTCATTCTCTGCACGCTCCACGCTGGCGGCAAGTTCAACGGCAAGGCCTACCAGACCTCGGGCGGCCTTCACGGCGTCGGCGCGTCGGTGGTCAACGCGCTGTCCTCGCTGGTCCGGGTCGAGGTGGCGCGTAACAAGACACTCTACGCGCAAGAGTTCTCACGCGGGATCCCGCAGGGCAAGATCCAGAACCTGGGCGCGACCCAGAACCGGCGCGGCACCAGCTTCACCTTTTTACCCGACCCACAGATCTTCGGCGCGACCGCTCGACTGAAACCCGCGCGTCTGCACAAGATGGCGCGGTCGAAAGCCTATCTTTTCTCGGGTGTCGAGGTGCGCTGGAAATGCGCGCCGGAACTTCTGGGCAAGGACGACGACACGCCGGATCAGGCGGTGTTCCACTTCCCCGGCGGTCTCGCGGATTACCTGAACGATCTACTCCAAGGTGCTGCGACTTATTCGGAAAAGCCGTTCGCAGGAAAGGTCGTCTTCGCCGAGAAATTCCGCGACGACACGCCCGGCTATGTCGAATGGGCGATCAACTGGGCCCCCGGCCGCGACGCCTTCGTCGCCTCCTACTGTAATACGGTACCCACGCCTCAGGGCGGCACGCACGAGGCCGGGTTCTGGGCCGCGATCCTCAAGGGCATCCGTGCCTATGGCGAGCTGGTAGGCAACCGCAAGGCCGCTCAGATCACCCGCGACGATGTGCAGGCGGGCGGCTCGGCGATGATATCGGTCTTCATCCGCGAGCCGGATTTCGTCGGCCAGACCAAGGACAGGCTGTCGACCGTCGCTGCGCAACGCCTGGTCGAGGCCAGTGTGCGCGATCACTTCGACCACTGGCTCGCCTCGGACACCAAGTCGGCGGGTGCGATCCTCGACTACCTCGTGCTGAAGGCCGAGGAACGGCTGCGCCGCAAGGCCGAGAAGGAAACCACCCGCAAGTCCGCCACCAAGAAGCTGCGGCTGCCGGGCAAACTGGTCGACTGTTCCACCAGCGCCCGCGAAGGCACCGAGCTGTTCCTGGTCGAGGGCGACTCGGCCGGCGGCTCGGCCAAGATGGCCCGCATGCGCGAGATCCAGGCCTTGCTGCCCCTGCGCGGCAAGATCCTGAACGTGTTGGGCGCGGCCAGCTCGAAATTGGGCCAGAACACTGAACTGTCAGACCTCTGCCAGGCGCTCGGCACCGGCATGGGCACCAAGTTCAACGTCGAGGATCTTCGCTACGAGAAGATCATCATTATGACCGATGCGGACGTGGACGGTGCGCACATCGCCGCGCTTCTGATGACCTTTTTCTTCACGCAAATGCGACCGCTGATCGACAACGGCCATCTCTACCTCGCCTGCCCGCCACTATATCGCCTCACTCAGGGGGCACACCGCGTATACGCAATGGACGACGCAGAGAAAGACCGTCTTATGGAGTCGGGGCTTGGGGGCCGTGGAAAGATCGAGGTTTCGCGCTTCAAGGGTCTCGGCGAAATGGACGCCAAGGACCTCAAGGAAACCACGATGAATCCGGAAACGCGCAAGCTGATCCGCGTATCGATTGACGAGGACGAGCCGGGCGAGACGTTCGGCCTGGTGGAGCGGCTGATGGGCAAGAAACCCGAACAGCGCTTCCTGTACATCCAGGAAAACGCCCGCTTCGTCGAGGCTGTGGACGTGTGATGCACAAGACCAGTATCGTTTCGGTCCGCGCGCTCCTGGGCGGCGCGGCGCTTGCCGTGGTTGCCGTGGTTGCCGCAACGGAACCTCATGCGGCGCAGGTCGACATCCTCGAAACCATCGACGGACCGCAGATCGTCATGATCGCCGGGCCAATCGAGGACGGGAACGACATGGTCTTCGCGGCACGGACACGCGGCATCGAGGATGCCATCGTCCTGCTTCGTGGACCGGGCGGCTCGCCGATCGCGGCGATGAATATCGGAGCCGTGATTTCCGAGCGCGGCTTCGATACCGCGATCGTGCCTTATGCTGAATGCGATTCCGGCTGCGCCCTTGTCTGGCTCGCCGGGGCGGAGCGCTTCATGGCCCCGACAGCCCGACTGAACCTGACGGTCGACTCGGCGGCGACACAGGCCGCTCCGTCACTGCCCGCATTGCAGAACCTGATCCGCAACTATCTGCGTGACATAGACATGACCGAGGCGAACCGGGGCATCACCTATTCGCGCGACGGTGCGGCGCCAGACCTTTGGATGGACCGCGCCGCAGTGGCGGAGCTCGGCGTCGAGATCACGATCTCGGAACAGGAGCTTGCTCTCACCTCGGCCGAAACCGAGGCACCTGAAGAGCCTGAGACCAACGAGGTCGCGGAGCCTTTAGCTGCCGCGGACCCGGCGCGGGAAACGGTCAAACCCGAACCGATTCTAGAGGCGCAGCCCATAGCAGAAGTGCCGTCGCCGGAAACCCCGGCCTTCACCGAGGACGAGGTTGAGGTCGAGACCGAAGTCACCGAGGCACCGGAACCGGAGATCGCGCCGGTCGCGGAAGCCTTCACAGAGGTAAGCGAGACAGAAGAAAGCGCCACTGACGGAAGCGAAACCGCAGAAACTGCTTCGGAGCATGCCGAACCGACGCAGACCACCGAGGTTCCTGCCGACACCGAGGCCGTTTCGGACATCGAGACTGCCAGCACCGATCAGCCATTGGCCTCCGAGGCTGTAGTCACGGAGGAAGACGCTGCACCTAAGCTGGAGGCCGAACCCGAAGCGCCAGAAGACCTCGTCCTCGCCCTGCCCCCGGATCAGCGCTGGATCGTGCTCGCGAGCTCCCGCGACGAGACTGCCCTGACCCGCGACAGCTTTGCGGACCTGCCAGACGACCAGAGCTTCCTGCGTGTCCGCACGCAGAACGGCATGTTCGCCGCCGCGATTGGCCCATTCGCCAATTCCGAGGTGTCGCAGACCCGCAGCGAGTTGATCCGGCAAGGCGCGATCCCCGGCGATAGTTACATCAGCACGGGCGGCGGCTTCGTCGAGAAGGTGGACTGACCTAACCGCTGCCGAACCTGGCGTAGCAGGCTGAAACTGCGGGCTCGTACTGGGTCCTCAGCGCCAATTCGCGCTGCTGGAGAGCCGCGAGTTTCTGCTGTTCGGCATCGATATCGATCGCGACCGGTGTCTCGACACGGGTCGACGAAGGATAGCGGCAGCCAGACATGTATATCCCGACCGGATCGTAATACCGTCCGAAACCGCCGCAGAACCCGACCTGTGTCGTGGTCACGGTCTGGCGATGAACAGCGTATCCGCGCTCGATATTGCCCTGCGTTCGCGCAATATCCGCCCGCACGGCGTAAAGCTCTCCGGCATTGGCCTGTAGGCACTGCTTCAATGGCGAGGCGCAGCCCCCCAGGATGGGCAGCAAAGCGAGGCAGGCGAGTCGAAGCGGTCGTCTCACTCGGCGTCCTCGCCCAGCAGCATGACCGCGCCGCCCATCCAGACCGCCCCGAAGGTGAGCATGGTCTGGAAGAACAGGATACCGGTAGCAAGCCCCGACGTGTCCGTGCTGAGCGCAGCGCCAAGGCCCATAAGGTCCACCCGGATCGCAATGAGCAACAGCACCGCGCCGAGCGCCATGCCGTTGAGAGCATGACGAATCATGAAGCGGACCAGCAATGGAAGTTCCTGATAACGCACGGACGACCTCCCTCTCTGAGAAGCTAGAGCGAACTGCGGTACTCGACAATCCCCGTTACGGGGCCCCGATCCTTGCGGTCAACGGATCGGAGGACTAGTCACCGCGCATGACCCGGTTCTACTTCGCCTATGGCTCCAACCTGCTGACCCAACGCCTGACGGCGCGGTGCCCAACGGCCCGCCCCCTCGGACCTGCAACGCTGTCGGGTCACCGGGTCGAGTTCGCCAAGCTCAGCAGCGTGGACGGATCCGGCAAGGCGACGATCCTTCCGCAGGAGGGGCGTACCGCGCACGGAGTCCTGTTCGAACTGGCCCTGTCCGATCTCGAGGCCCTCGATCTGATCGAGGGTGTCGGCCACGGCTATCACAGGCTGGATCGAGTGGGCGTGCAACTCGACGGCGAAACGATCGGCGCCAGCACCTACATCGCAAGCGCGCCCACGGGCCCGGTCCGACCGCTCGACTGGTACCTCGCCCTGATCCTCGCGGGCACGCATCAGCACGCCCTGCCCGACGACGTGCACCGCTATTTCCGCGCGCAACCATTTACCACCGATACCGAGGCGCGCCGCCCCGGCCGCCTGGCTGCCGTCGCCGCGCTCGAGGCCGCTGGCCACGCGGACTGGCTACGCCTGCTTCAGGACGCCCCATCCTCGGCCAGAAGTTCGTCCAGCTGACGCGCGATCCATCCGCGTGGGATGAAATGTCCACGCGGGTGAAGGTCCAGCACGACCTCACCGCCGGCGCAGGACCAATGGGTGCGAGTGAAAAGGTCATGCTCGGTGACCCGCCAATCGCCATCAGACCGCTCCTCGGCGCAGTCCATCCGGGCTCGCCACAACTGCACCGGATAGCTGGTGTCCCCGCCGGGGCCCATAGGGAAATCCATCACCGTATCCGAAGTCCCGTGCACATGCCGTACCGCGCCCGGCGCTTCCGGGCAGTGCGTGTCTTGGAGCAGCGTACCCGCGACTGCCAAAAGCGCGGCCACGTCCGCGCCATCCTGGCAAACAAAGCGCCACGCCATTGCGCTGCCGTAAGAGTAGCCGGAGACGTATATTCGTGACCGGTCCACCGGATAACGCTCGGCGACGTCCTCCAGCACCGCGCGGGCGAAAGCCACGTCCGGCGTCTCCGGGCGCCAGAAATCCCACGTCCGCCTCTCCCCGTTCGGTGCGACCAGAAGGACGCCGCGCTCCCGTGTCGCCCCTGCGATGCGGGGATGCTCCACCACCACCGTACCTTGCCGCTTCCAGCCGTGAAAATGCATGAGCACCGGCAGCGGGCTTTGCCCGTCCCAGCCATCAGGCGGCAGCACGTGATAGGACCGCTCACCCAGAATGCAGGGCTTAAGTTCTACACACGCATTGGCGGTCAGCGGCGCGGCAAGCAGCGTCAGCAGCAAGGCGATCAGGCGCATCTGGGACCTCCCTCCGAACCGTGTTCCGGCCGGATCTTGGCCCGGGAAGGGCTTAGGCGAAAGTCACAAGCCTGTCAGTCGGCCTGTTCGCGAAGCTCTTCCAGTTCCAGCCATTCCTCCTCGGCTGCTGAAAGCTTCTCCTGCCGTTCGGCCAGCCCCTCCGAGGCCTTGGCGAACTTCGTCGGTTCGCGGGTAAACAGGTCCGGGTCCGACAGGAATTCCTCGAGCTTGGCAATCTCGGATTCAAGGCGCGCCATCTCGGCCGGAAGCTTCGCAAGCCGGTGCTGCTGCGGTTGCGTCAGACCTACTGTCTTCTTTGTGGGCTTCGGCTTCGGCGCCGGCGCAGCGGCGGGTTTGGCCTTGGGCTTCTCGCTCGCCGCACTCTCCAGCGGACCGTGCTGAGCCAGCATGTCGCTCCAGCCGCCCGCGTAGACGGTCGCCTTGCCCTGCCCCTCCATCAGGATCGTCAGCGTCGCGACCCGGTCGAGGAAATCGCGGTCGTGACTGACCAGCAGCACGGTCCCGTCATAGTCGTCCAGCAGTTCCTGGAGCAGATCCAGCGTCTCGACGTCCAGATCGTTGGTCGGCTCGTCCAGCACCAGGAAATTGCTCTCGCGCGCGAGGATCCTGGCCAACAGAAGCCGCGCCTTCTCGCCGCCCGAGAGCGCGCGGACGGGGCTGCGGACTTGCGCTTCGGTGAACAGGAAGTCCTTGAGATAACCCACGACGTGCCGGGGTGCGCCCCGTACCATCACCTGATCGTTGCGCCCGCGCACACCCAGATCGGGATCATGCGCCAGGCTGTCCCAGAGCGAGACATCCGGATCCAGCTGCGCCCGGTTCTGGTCAAACAACGCCATCTGCAGGTTGGTGCCCAGACGGATGCGGCCCTCGTCCGGCTCATCGCGGCCGGTCAGCAGGTTCAGGAGGCTGGTCTTGCCGACGCCGTTCGGCCCAACCAGCGCCACCCGGTCGCCGCGCTGGATGCGCAGATCGAAATCCTTGACGATCACCCGCTCGCCGAAGCGCTTCGAGACGCCCTCGGCCTCGACCACCAGCTTGCCGGACTTCTGCCCGCTCTCGAGCGCAAGGTCCGCGGTCCCGGTACGCCGGATCTCGCTGGCGCGCTCCGAGCGCATCTCCTGCAGACGCCGCACCCGGCCCTGGTTGCGCTTGCGCCGCCCCGAGATGCCCTCGACCGCCCAGCGGCCCTCGGACTTGATCAGCCGGTCCAGCTTGTGGCGGGCCAAGTCCTCTTCCTCATAGATCTTGTCTCGCCAATCCTCGAAGGCGTCGAAGCCTTTCTCCAACCGGCGTACCTGCCCCCGATCGACCCAGAGCATCCCCTTGGTCAGCGCACGCAGGAAGGCCCGGTCGTGCGAGATCAGAACGAAGGCCCGGCGGGTGTCAGATAGCTCGCGTTCAAGCCATGCAATCATCTCGATATCAAGATGGTTGGTCGGCTCGTCCAACAGCAACACATCCGCGTCCGAGGCCATGATCCGCGCCAGCGCCGCCCGCCGCCGCTCGCCGCCTGACGCGGCATCGCAACGCCGGCTGCCGTCGAGTTTCACACCCTCCAGCGCGATTTCGGCGCGGTATTCCTCGCTCGGCTCGAAACCTTCGCGAACGAAATCACCCAGCGTCTCGAAACCGCTAAAGTCCGGGTCCTGCTCCATGTACGCAACTGCCTTGCCCGGCGGCACGAACCGCTCGCCGCTGTCGGGCTCGACCAGTCCGGCCATGATCTTCATCAGCGTGGACTTGCCAGAGCCGTTGCGGCCAACCAAGCCAAGCCGCTCGCCGGGCGCGACGGTCAGCGAAGCGCCGTCCAGCAACGGTGTGCCGCCGAAGCCGAGGCCAATGTCGGAGAGTGTCAGAAGCGGTGCAGGAGCCATGTGCAGCCCCATAGCGCCGCGCCCGCGCCGCTGCAATGCCCCCGATAGGGTTTACGCGCCATACGGTTTGCGCGGCCCTCAAAACCCGATATGGCAGGGCAAAGACCAATAGGACCAGACCATGACCCGGATCGCCCGCCAGCTTGCCTCTGCCTTCCCGCCCCCGGTGATGGAGGCCCGCACTTGGGCCGCTGCGGCCGATCTGCCCGAGGACATGCCGCTGGTGAATGTCAGCCAGGCCGCGCCGATCGATCCGCCCCCCGAGGCCCTGCGCAAGGCCATCGCCGAAGTCGCGCTCAACGATCCCGCAGTTCATGGCTACGGCCCGGTCCTGGGCCTGCCCGCCCTGCGTGAGGAAGTTGCCGCGCAATGGGCCGCCCGCTACCGGGGCCGGATCGAGCCGGGCAACGTCGCGATCACCAGCGGCTGCAACCAGGCCTTCTGCGCCGCCGTCGCTTCGCTTGGCGACGCGGGGGATGCGGTGCTCCTGCCAACGCCCTGGTACTTCAATCACAAGATGTGGCTCGACATGGCCGGGATCGAGGCGCGCCTGCTGCCCTGCGGCGACGGCATGCTGCCGGAACCCGAGCGCGCTGCCGAGATGATCGACGAACGGGTGAAAGCCATCGTTCTGGTCACCCCCAACAACCCCACTGGCGCCGAGTATCCGGCTGGTCTGATCGCCGCCTTCGCGGATCTCGCCCGGCAACATGGCATTAGCCTGATCCTCGACGAGACCTACCGGGACTTCCATTCCGGCGAGGGCGCACCGCACGGTCTGTTCGCCGGCGACTGGCAGGACGTGCTGATTCACCTCTATTCCTTTTCGAAGGTCTTCCGCCTGCCAGGCCATCGGGTCGGCGCACTGATCACCGGAAAAGATCGCTTGGCCGAGATCGAGAAGTTCCTCGACACGATGACGATCTGTCCCAACCAGCTGGGCCAGCGCGCCGCGCTGTTCGGACTGCAATCGCTGGGCGACTGGGTGGCCGGGGAACGGGCGGAGATCCTGCGCCGCCGCGACGCGATCCGCCAAGCGGTCGCCGGACTGGAAGGCTGGCGCCTGTTGGGCCTGGGCGCCTACTTCGCCTATCTAGAACACCCTTGGGACCTGCCCTCGGACGAGGTCGCCCGGCGTCTGGTGGCCGAGGCCGGGGTACTCCTCCTGCCCGGCACGATGTTTGCACCCCGCACCCGTGACCGTGGCGACGGCAGCGCGGAGAAGCAGCTTCGGATTGCCTTCGCCAACGTCGATTCCACCGGGATCGGAACGCTCGCCGAGCGGCTGAAGACGTTCCACCCCTGAGGCCCCTTGCGGCCATGCCGCCCGACGCCTAAAACCGGCCGGACCCGGCGCAATCTCCGCGCCCAGCGACAAGGGAACAGGCATGCTCAACCGCTTCAGATCCTCGAGCCGCGGCAAGGGAACCTCGATCGTCATCTGGGCGCTGCTCGGCCTGCTGATCGTCGGCCTGACCGGCCTCGGCCTCGGCGGCGTGGTCACCGGCATCGCCAGCCAGAACGTGGCGACCGTCGGCTCGGAAAAGGTGGAGCGCGAGGAATACGTCCGCCAGCTTCTGCAGCAGGTCAACGCGCTGTCGCAGCGTGCAGGCCAGAGCTTCACGGTCCAGCAGGCCCGTGCCTTCGGACTGGACCAGCAGGTGCTCGCACAATTGGTGACCCGCGCCGCGCTGGATGGCGAGGTCGACAAGCTGGGTCTCTCGGTCACCGACGAGATGGTGCGCGATGACCTGGTGCGGAACCCCGCCTTCCAGGGTCTGTCGAACGGGTTCGACGCGCAATCCTACGAGTTCTTCCTCGACAACAGCGGCATGAGCGCCAAGGACTTCGAGGAACAGGTACGCGGCGACCTGTCCCGTGGCCTGCTCGAAATCGGCGTCGCAGGCGGGGCCGCGATGCCCGGGGTGATGGCTGACACGCTCCTCGCGTGGCAGAACGAAACCCGCCGTTTTGCGGTGATGGAGCTCTCGCCCGCAACGCTGGACGAGGCCATTGCCGATCCGACCGATGACCAGTTGCAGGCCTTCTATGCCGAGCACGAGGATCTCTACACCCGGCCCGAGACCCGCGTCGTCAGCTATGCCGCCATCACGCCGGAAATGATGGCCGAGAGCATTGATATCTCGGACGAGGCCGCGCGCGCCGCCTATGACGCACGCTCCGAGCAGTTCAACACGCCCGAGCGGCGCATCGTGGATCTGATCGGCTTCGGGAGTGCCGAGGATGCACAAGCGGCCCGCGATGCGATCGACGCCGGAGAAACCAGCTTCGACAAGCTCGCCGAAGAGCGCGGCCTCTCGGCGGATGACCTGTCGTTGGGCGCCATCGAGCCCGAAGCGCTTGGCGCTGAGGCCCGCGCGGCGGTCTTCGGCCTTGACGGTCCCGGCCTGGTCGGCCCGGTTCAAAGCGATCTCGGCCCCGGCCTCTACCGGGTCAACGCGGTGCTCGCGGCGCGCGAGACGTCCTTCGAGGAAGTCGAAGGACAGATCCGCCAGCAGCTTGCCGCCGCAGACGCGCAGGACGCCATCATCGAGCTTTACGACCCGGTGCAGGACCTGCTCGCCGCCGGTGCCACGCTCGAGGAACTGGCCGAGGAGACAGACCTTCAGTTCGGCGAGGTCGGCGTTTCCGACGAGCCCGGCGAAGGGCTGGCCGCCGACACGGCCTTCCGCACCGAGGCCTTCGAGGCCGAACCGGGCGAGCCCCGCGACATGATCGAGCTGGAAAACGGCGGTCTGGCCGCCCTGCGGGTCGAACGGATCGATCCGCCGCAGGTCATCCCCTTCGACGAGGTCCGCGAGAGTGTCGCCGAGGACTGGCGCGCGGCCGAAACGCAGGCGCAGTTGCTCGCCCGCGCCGAAGCCCTGAAGGCGCAGCTGGACGAAGGCCAGACCATCGCCCGCGTGTCCGAGGCAAGCGGTGTCGCGATCGAGCGTGTCGGCCCGGTCGGCCGCTCGGAACAGCCCGGTGCCGGCATGCCGCCCGATCTGATTCAGACCGTGTTCGACCTGAACATGGGCGGCTCGACCGTGCTGGAAGAGCCGGGCTTCGCCTATCTCGTGCAAGTCACCGAAGTGCGGCCAGCCAACACATCCAGCCCCGAGTACGCACAGCAGCGCGCCGCCCTGCAGCGGCAGCTCGACGGCGCACTCTCCTCCGAGGTTTTCGACGGCTATGCGCAGATGGTGATCGACGGCAAGGACGTCAGTGTGAACCAGACGCTGATCGACGAGACCCTGGCCCAGTACCCCTAGACCGGACGCGCCGATGCAGTTGCACCCCGATTTCGAGACCTTCGAGAAGGCTCACTCCGAAGGCCGCAACCAGCTGGTCTGGACCCGGCTGGTCGCCGACCTGGAGACACCGGTCTCGTTGATGCTGAAGCTGGCCCAGGCGCGGCCGGACAGTTTCATGCTGGAATCCGTGACCGGCGGCGAGGTGCGCGGAAGGTACTCGGTGATCGGCATGCGGCCGGACCTGATATGGCGCTGCGACGGCGACAAGGCCTCGATCAACCGCTCGGCGCGGTACGACCCGGACGGGTTCGTGCCCGAAGCGGACGAGCCGCTGACCTCGCTTCGCAAGCTGATCGCGGAAAGCCGGATCCAGCTGCCTGAGGGCATTCCGCCGATCGCGGCCGGGCTCTACGGCTATCTGGGCTATGACATGATCCGGCTGGTCGAACGCCTGCCCGAGCCGAACCCGGACCCTCTGGGCCTGCCCGACGCGCTGATGCTGCGCCCCACGGTGGTCGCGGTCGTCGACGGCGTGAAGGGCGAGGTGACGGTGGTTAGCCCGGCGTGGGCCGCCGACGGTCAATCGGCCCGCGCGGCCTATGCCCAGGCGGCCGAGCGCGTTATGGACGCGGTGCGTGATCTGGACCGTCCGGCGGCGGCGCAAAGCCTTGATCCGGTGGACGACGGGCCCCTGCCCGAGCCAGTGTCGAACACGCCGCACGACGCCTATCTCTCGATGGTCGAGAAGGCGAAGGAGTACATCCGCGCCGGGGATATCTTCCAGGTCGTGCCCTCGCAGCGCTGGGCGCAGCCCTTCGATCTGCCGCCGTTCTCGCTTTACCGCGCGCTGCGGCGGACGAACCCCTCGCCCTACATGTTCTTCTTCAACCATGGCGCTTTTCAGGTCGTCGGCGCGAGCCCCGAGATCCTGGTGCGGGTCAAGGGCGACACGGTCACGATCCGCCCGATCGCCGGCACCCGCCCGCGCGGCGCGACCCCCGAGGAGGATCGCGCCCACGAAGCGGACCTGCTGGGCGACCCGAAGGAAATGGCCGAGCACCTGATGCTGCTGGACCTGGGCCGCAACGACGTCGGCCGGGTGGCGAAAGTCGGCTCGGTCGATCCGAACGAGCAGTTCATCATCGAACACTATAGCCACGTGATGCACATCGTCTCGAACGTGGACGGCAAACTGCGCGAGGATCACGACGCTCTGTCCGCGCTGCTGGCGGGCCTGCCCGCAGGCACCGTGAGCGGCGCACCCAAGATCCGGGCGATGGAGATCATCGACGAACTCGAGGTTCACAAGCGCGGTGTCTACGGCGGCGGCGTGGGCTATTTCTCGGCGAACGGCGACATGGACATCTGCATCGCGCTGCGCACCGGGGTCATCAAGGACGAGACCCTTTACATACAGGCGGGCGGCGGCGTTGTGTTCGATAGCAAGCCCGAGGCCGAGTTCGAGGAAACCGTGAACAAGTCCAAGGCGCTGCGTGCGGCGGCAGCGGATGCGCAGCTGTTCGTGGAACGGCGCGGCGGGAACTGATCCGCCCCGCGGGCGTCGATTTCATCGTGAAAAGCGGGGATTTCATCGTGAAAACCCCCTTAAGCCTTTGTTCTGTAATGGAAACAAAATCCTGACAGAGTGTTAACGCGCTTTGGATGCCGGTGTTTCCGAAGCTTCCAGCATTGCGCCGGAGGCAGGCGGGGGCCTCCGGCGGTAGTATTTCTGGGATAGAGAAAGCGGGGCTGGACGCGCCTCAGCGGGTGAGCACGGCGGACGCGGGCGCAATGCTGACGGTGCTGGGGCTGGTGCCGAACATCCACTGCGAGAGCGTCGCGATGGTTTCCTGGCGGACATGGCCGACGACGATCACCTTGCCGGTGCGCTCGGCATCCTCGACGGCGCGCTCCAGCGCTTGGGTGATCGCGGCGCCGCCGGCGTCGGTGTCTATCACGCGGAACACCACCTCGGCAGGGACGCCCGCTCCCTCGGCCACCGGCGGCACGGCGCTGAGCCCAGTGCCGCGATGGCTGATCAGTCCGTGACCGGTGACGGCGAGCGCCTGGATCACGTTCTCGGCGAGGCGCGTGTTCGAGGGCAGCGGGCCGTCGATGCCGTCCATGAAGCTCGCCGCGCCCGGCACCTTCTGGAAGATCGAGGCCAGTGTCTGGTTCACCGCTTCGGGCCCCGTGGCGGTGCCGAGGCTGAGCGCGCCCTCGGTCGGCGCGACGGCTGCGACCTCGAACCCGGACTCGCGATAGCGTCCGGCAACCTGGGCGGCATCCGGCAGATCGGCGCTGACACCGAAGGTGACTGGCTCGTTCAGGGCGGCCATGCCGGGACGCAGCACGGGGGCCTCGCCTTCGTCGATGAGCACGATGGCCATCAACGGCTTGCCCTCGTCGCCCGCAAAGGGAGCGGCGAATTCCTGAAGCGCCTCGCCTTCGATCAGGGCGGAAGCGGCGGCATTGCTCGAGATCTCGGGCACGGCGGCGCTTTCGGTGTTCACCGAGGGGCCGCTGTCGGTGCCCGGCGTGGCCGAGGCGATCTGTGTCGGGGCGACCGTGGTCCGCGCGGGCGCGGCGTCGCTGCCGCCGCCGATCCCGGCGTTGGACCCGGTTTCGACCGTAGGGGCACCGAGCGTCGCGGTGTCGCCCGCCTCGGGAGCCCCTTCCGCACCAGGCGTGGGAGCCGTCAGCGTCGGGAGCAGCGCGGGCTGAGGCGCAGCCGGGGCTTCCGGCGCGGCGCCGCTCTGTTGCTCGGGCGCAGGGGCCGTTTCTGGCGCGGCCTCGGGGGTGGGCGCTACCGGAGTTTCGGGTTCAGGCTCAGGTTCAGGCTCTGGCTGGGGCTCGGGCGCCGTTTCGGGCGCGGCTTCCGGTTCCGGCGCCGCCTCGGGTTCGGCTGCGGCTTGCGGCGCAACCTCGGGCTCGCGCACCAGGTCGCCATTGGCGATCGGGCCATCGGGCTTCGGGTTCAACACCGCGACCGTCGACAGGCCAAGCCCCGCGACGATGAAGCCCAGAATTGCACCGAACAAGAACCTCATCATTCTCGTGTCCCCTTCCCGCCGGTCGATTTCCGGCCCTGCCTGCTCCGTCGGGGCATGATGCCCCCAGTTGTGGCCCTGTGATGGCAATCTTCTTTGTCTACCGCAATAACTTGCCCGCACGCCTGCGGCAATCGGCTTGCGGCGCGAAGGCCGAAATCCCGCGCCGCGCGCCGGGCGCGCCCCTTGACCATGCCGCCTTCGGGCGCGCATGTATACCGGCGACGACCGGAGGCCTCGGGCCGACCGGCATAGCTCGAGGCGCATATGCTGCTACTGATCGATAACTACGACAGCTTCACCTACAACCTGGTGCACTATTTCGGTGACCTGGGCGCAGAGGTGGCGGTGCATCGCAACGATGCGCTGAACGTGCAGGAGGCGATGGCGCTGCGTCCCTCGGGGATCGTGCTGTCGCCCGGACCCGCGACGCCGGACCAGGCCGGGATCTGCCTCGCGCTGACGCAGGCCGCCGCCGAGACCGGCACGCCGCTGCTTGGCGTCTGCCTTGGGCATCAGACCCTGGGCCAGGCTTTCGGTGGCAAGGTCTCGCGCCATTCCGAGATCGTGCACGGCAAGACCGGGCTGATGCATCACCAGGGCGGCGGCGTCTTCAAGGGCCTGCCCTCGCCGCTTAAAGCAACGCGCTACCATTCGCTGGTGGTCGAGCGTGACGGCCTGCCGAACGTGCTGGAAGTGACCGCCGCGCTGGAGGATGGCACGATCATGGGCCTCAGCCATCGCGAACTGCCGCTGCATGGGGTGCAGTTCCACCCCGAGTCCATCGCCTCGGAGCATGGCCACGCCCTGCTGCGCAACTTCCTCGAACAGGTGCCCGAACCCGCATGAGCGATCCCCTGAAGCCGCTGATTGGCCGCGCCGCCGACGGCCCCCTGACCCGCGCCGAGGCCGAAACCGCCTTCGATATCCTGATGGAGGGCAATGCGACCCCCAGCCAGATCGGCGGTTTGTTGATGGCCTTGCGCGTGCGGGGCGAGACCGTGGACGAATACGCCGCCGCCGCCGCCGTGATGCGGCGCAAATGCCTGCCGGTGAAGGCGCCCGAGGGCGCGATGGACATCGTCGGCACCGGGGGTGACGGCAAGGGGACGCTGAACATTTCGACCGCGACGGCCTTCGTCGTAGCCGGTGCCGGCGTCGTCGTCGCCAAGCACGGGAACCGGAACCTGAGTTCCAAGTCCGGCGCCGCCGACGCGCTGACCGAACTGGGGATCGACGTCATGGTCGGCCCCGAAGTGGTCGAGAAGGAACTGGCCGAGGTCGGCATCGCCTTCATGATGGCGCCGATGCACCACCCGGCCGTGCGCCATGTGATGCCCTCGCGGCAGGAGCTGGGCACGCGGACAATATTCAACATTCTCGGGCCCTTGACCAATCCGGCTGGTGTGAAACGTCAGCTGACCGGGGCCTATAGCGCCGAAGTCATCCGACCGATGGCCGAGACTCTGGGCGCGCTCGGGACCGAGCGCGCCTGGCTGGTGCACGGCTCGGACGGCACCGACGAGATCACCATCTGCGGGACGACCGCCGTCGCCGCGCTGGAGGATGGCACGGTCACGATGACCGAGGTTCACCCCGAGGATGCCGGCCTGCCGGTGCACCCGTTCGAGGATATCATGGGCGGCACGCCTGCCGCGAACGCCGCCGCACTGAAGGCGCTACTGGGCGGGCAGCACTCGGCCTATCGCGACGCGGTGCTGCTGAACTCTGCGGCGGCGCTGGTGATTGCGGGCGTAGCCTCGGACCTGCGCGAAGGCGCGGCGAAGGCGGCCGAGAGCATCGACAGCGGGGCCGCCAAGGCCAAGGTCGAGGGGCTGGCGCGGGCGTCGAAGGGCGCATGAGCCTCGATACCTCGCGCCTCGGCGGCTGGGCCGGGCTGCCGTTCTTTCGCGACACGCTGCCGGGGATTGCCACGCGGCTGGAGGGCGAGAGCCTGCCGCCCGCGCCACAGGTCTTCGCCGCACTGGAGTTGACCCAGCCGGAGGACGTACGCGTGGTGATCCTGGGCCAGGACCCATACCCGACGCCGGGGCATGCACATGGGCTGGCATTCTCAGTCGAGCCGGATGTGCGGCCCCTGCCCCGGTCTTTGAACAACATTTACAAAGAGATGCAGGACGATCTGGGGGCATGCCCTCAGGACGGCGACCTGCGGCCGTGGGCCCGACAGGGCGTGCTGCTGCTGAACACCGCGCTGACGGTACCGCCGGGATCGGCGGGCGGCCACATGAAGCTGGGCTGGGATCAACTTGCGCTGCAGGTGCTGGCGGCGCTGGACGACCGGCCACGGGCGTTCCTGCTTTGGGGGCGACCGGCGCAGAAACTGGCGGCGAGGGTCGATCCCGACCGGCATCTGAAGATCGAGACCGCACATCCCTCGCCCCTGTCGGCGCGGCGCGGGTTCTTCGGCTCGAAGCCGTTCAGCCGCGTGAATACATGGTTGGAAAGCCAGGGCGAACCCGCCATAAGCTGGGCGGGAACGGAGGACACATGACGCAGACCATGCTGGACCGCATCAAGGCCTACAAGCTGGACGAGATCGCCGCCGCCAAGGCCGCGCGCCCGATCGCGGGTGTCGAGGCCGAGGCCAAGGCCGCGCCCGCGCCTCGAGATTTCACCGCCGCGCTGCGCAACGCGCAGGCCGAGGGCTACGGGCTGATTGCGGAAGTCAAGAAAGCCTCGCCCTCCAAGGGGTTGATCCGGCCCGATTTCGACCCGCCTGCGCTGGCGCAAGCCTATCAGGCGGGCGGCGCGTCCTGCCTTTCAGTGCTGACCGACACGCCCTCGTTCCAGGGCAGCCCGGACTACCTGCGCGCAGCCCGCGCGGCGGTCGATCTGCCGATCCTGCGCAAGGATTTCATGTACGACCCCTACCAGGTCGCCGAGGCGCGAGCCTGGGGCGCGGACTGCATCCTGATCATCCTGGCCTCGGTCTCGGACGCGCAGGCCGCGGAGCTGGAAGACACCGCACATGGCTGGGGCATGGCAGCGCTGCTGGAAGTTCACGACGGCGAGGAGCTGGACCGGGCGCTCAAGCTGAAATCCCCGCTGATGGGAATAAACAACCGCAATCTCAAGACCTTCGAGACGTCTTTGCAGACGACGCTCGACCTTGCGCCGCGGGTACCCGAGGACCGGCTGGTGATCTCGGAGAGCGGGCTTTTCACCCCCGCCGACCTCGCGCAGATGGCCGAGGCGAACGTCCGCAGCTTCCTGATCGGCGAAAGCCTGATGCGCCAGGACGACGTCGCCGCCGCGACCCGCGCCCTGCTGACCGGTGCTCCGGAGGCCGTGAAATGAAAGAGCCGGGCAAGCTCACCCATTTCGACGAGGCTGGCGCGGCGCAGATGGTCGACGTGTCGGAAAAGCCCGTCACCTCGCGTACCGCGACCGCGATCGCGCAGATCCACATGCAGCCCGAGACGCTGGCGCTGATCCGCGAGGGACGCGCGAAGAAGGGCGACGTTCTGGCCGTGGCGCGGCTGGCCGGCATCATGGCCGCAAAGAAGACGCATGATCTGATCCCGCTGTGCCATCCGCTAGCCCTGTCGAAGGTCACGCTGGAGCTGACCCCGGCCGAGGCCCCGCCCCGCGTGGAGATCTCGGCCACGGTCAAGACCTCGGGCCAGACCGGCGTCGAGATGGAGGCGCTGACCGCCGCCACCGTCGCCGCGCTGACCGTCTATGACATGGTCAAGGCCGTGGACCGGGGGATGGAGATCACCGGCGCACGGCTGACCTTCAAGGACGGCGGCGCGTCGGGCCGGTTCGAGGCGCCATGATCTCGGTCGAAGAGGCGCGGGCGCGGATCCTCGCGCCCCTCTCGCCGCTGCCTGCCGAAACCATCTCGCTGGCGCAGGCCAATGGGCGGGTGTTGGCCGAACCTGTGGTCTCACGACGGACGCAGCCACCCTTCGATGCCTCTGCCATGGACGGCTATGCCGTGCGCCGGGACGAGGCGGTGCCGGGGGCGGTGCTGCGGGTGATCGGCGAAAGCGCCGCCGGGTCGCGCTTCGACGGGACGGTAGGTCCCGGCCAGGCGGTGCGGATCTTTACCGGCGCGCCGGTGCCCGAGGGCGCGGATGACGTGCTGATCCAGGAGGATGCGGACCGAGACGGCGACCGCATAACCGTGCGCGAGGGCCGTGACCAGAAGCGCCACATCCGCCCGGCGGGCGACGATTTCGCAGCCGGAGACGCCTTCCCCGGCCTCGGCCCGCTGGGTCCGACCGATATCGCCCTGCTAGCCGCGATGAACCATGCGGAGCTGTCCGTGCGCCGACGCCCCGTTGTCGCGTTGATCGCGACCGGAGACGAGTTGGTGATGCCGGGGAACGAGCCGGGGCTGGACCAGATCGTCAGTTCCAACAATTTCGGCCTTGCCGCGCTGCTGGAGCGCGCAGGCGCGCTGCCTCGTATCCTGCCGATCGCCGCAGACCGGCCCGAGAGCCTGGCGACGCTGTTCGACCTGGCCTCGGGCGCGGACCTGATCGTAACGCTGGGCGGGGCCTCGGTCGGGGATCATGACCTGGTGCAGGATACCGCGGTCTCGAAAGGACTGACGCTGAATTTTTATAAGGTCGCGATGCGGCCCGGAAAGCCACTGATGGCGGGATCGTTGAATGGCACTCCGATGATCGGCCTGCCGGGAAATCCCGTTTCGGCAATGGTTTGCGGTGTGATATTCGTTCTGCCCGCAATCAGGGCGCTGCTGGGGTTAGACCCGGACCCGACCACGCGCGCGGCGCGCCTTGCTGCGCCGGTCGGTGCCAACGGACCTCGCGAGCACTACATGCGCGCGCGACTGGAAGAAACCGTCGACGGCCCCCGGGTCACCGTGTTCGAGCGGCAGGACAGCGCCCTGCTGCATGTTCTGCAGGCCGCGAACTGCCTTGCGATCCGCCCGATCCGCGCCGAGGCGGCGGAGGCCGGTGATCCCGTCACGGTTGTTCCGCTTCCCTAGAACAGTCGCATGGCACTTATTCGTATTCTTGCCGGGAATTGACACAAAACGGGAACACATGTAGAACCTCAGGGAACGAAGCACTAACCGGCGCAAAATGTTCCGGTCGCAGTTCTGAGGTATTGGGCAATGCTGACGCGAAAACAGCTCGATCTACTGACCTTCATCCACAAGCGGATTCAGAAGGACGGCGTGCCGCCTTCGTTCGACGAAATGAAAGAGGCGCTGGATCTGCGCTCCAAGTCGGGCATCCACCGGCTTATCACCGCACTCGAGGAACGCGGCTTCGTGCGGCGACTGGCGCATCGGGCCCGCGCGATCGAGATCGTGAAACTGCCCGATGGCATGGGCGGCGACAGCAACGTCACCTCTCTGCGGGCTGCCCGCCCGGCAGCGGAGCCGGATCCGATGCCGGAACGCACCCTTGATGTCGCCGAACTGCCGGTCATGGGCCGGATCGCCGCCGGTACGCCGATTGCGGCGATCGAGCAGGTGTCACACCGTACGGCCGTGCCCGGCAGCATGGTCCGTGGCGCCTCACGGCATTTCGCGCTCGAGGTCCGGGGCGACTCGATGATCGAGGCGGGGATCAACAACGGCGATATCGTCGTGATCCGAGAACAGGATACGGCGCAGAACGGTGACATCGTCGTCGCGCTGGTCGAGGGCCAGGAAGCGACGTTGAAGCGGTTCCGGCGCAAGGGCTCGGCCATTGCGCTCGAGGCGGCCAACCCGGCCTACGAGACCCGGCTTTACGGGGCCGAGCAGGTGCAGGTTCAGGGCAAGCTGGTCGGGCTGATCCGAAGCTACTGATTCCCAGGACGAAAGGTCCACGGGCGCACGCCTTCGCGGTCGCGCGTTGTCACTGGGCGGGGATTGCCGGCGTACCAAGCGTGCGCGCCGTAACGGCGTATCTCGGCGGCAGTGATCCGGGCGCAGGTGACGTCCGAGGACGCTTTGGGCGCGATCAGGATCACCTTGCCGCAGAGGTCGGGTGCAACCTCGGCCTCAGTAACGAAGACAACCTCGCCACCGCTGAACGGCATGCGCCAGGGCTGACCCTCAGGCGCACGGGCGGCGGCAGATTTCTGGTCCGCCGGATCTCCGTCGTTTTCCAGCCAGACCTTGGCAGCGAACCCGGCTCCGCGTGGCCGGGACAGCGCCCTGCCCTCAGCCGTCGCCACCCCGACGATCTTGCCCTCTGGGTCGAGCAGGACCTGGGGACGTTCGGACAGCGCCCAGCCCGCCAGCGCGAAACAGGCGACAGCCACGCCTGAGGCGCGCAGCGGGCCGCGCAGGGCGATGACAACCATCGCACCCAGCGTGAACAGGCCCAGCACCCACGCCGGGCCGGTCGGCACCGGGGTCGTCGGCGCATCTCGCCGCGCAACCCAGCCGGCAACGTTCAGGATGTGATCAATGCCGATTTCCATCAGCCCAAAACCGATCCCTTGAAGCCCCAGCGGCCAGAGCAGTAGCGCCGCGAGCGCCGCCGGCATCACCATCAGCCCCATCGCGGGCACGGCGAGCACGTTCGCTACCAGCCCGTATTGCGCCATCTGGTTGAAATGGAACGCGGAATAGGGGGCGGTCGCGAACCCGGCCACAGACGAGGTCAGCACCAGCGCCACCACGCCCTTGCCCCACCGCAGGTTGCCCTGCCCCAGCGCCTGCCACCAGCCATGCCGCTTGAGCGCACCGTAGACCGCGATCAGCGCCGTCGTCGCGGCGAAGGACATCTGAAAGCCGGGGCCCATCAGGCTGACCGGACGCCAGAGCAGCACGATCAAGGCCGCCAACGCCACACTGCGCAGCGTCAGCGCGGGGCGGTCGACCAGCACCGCGCCGAAGATCGCTGCGGCCATGATGAAGGCGCGCTGCGTCGCGATACTCGCCCCTGACAGCGCCAGGTATCCGGCCCCTGTCAGCAGCGCGGCGACGGCGGCGATCTTCTTCACTGGAACCCGCAAGGTCAGTCCGGGCAAGAGCACCAGGCCGAAACGCAGGCTGGCGAAGACCACGCCTGTCAGCAATCCCATATGCAGGCCCGAAATCGCCAGCAGATGCGCAAGATTGGAGGCCCGCAGCCCGACCAGATCCTGCGGATCGACAGCAGAACGGTCTCCGGTCAGGATCGCGGCAGCGAAACCGCCGCTGCGCTCGGGCATCTGCGAGCGGATGGCTTCGGAGAGCCACATCCGCACGGTAAGCAGTGGCACTCCGGCAAGTCCTTCGGGGTGCGGCTCGGCCAGGACCACCGGTTCGCTGGAATAGCCGATCGCGCCCATCTTCAGGAACCAGGCCCAGCGGCGGAAATCGAAACCGTCCGGCTCCACCGGTTCGGGCGGTGCCGTCAGGCGCCCGCGCATCATCACCCGCGCACCGGGGCGCGCGACCGCCGGGTCGGGTGTCCGCCCCAGTACGACCCGGACCCGTGCAGGCGTATGCGGAGCCTCGATCCCCGGCAGATACACCTGATCCAGTAGCAGCCGCAGCTTATTGCTTTCGGACCGGTCGAAGCCGACGATCCGCCCGACCACCGGGCCAAAATATTCCTGCGTCAGCACAGGCGCCGCCAGCCTGTCGGTATGCAGTTTCGATATCGCGAAGCCCAGAAAGGCCAGTGCCAGCAGAAGCACAAGCCCCCCGCGCCTAAAGCGCGCGAGCAGTGCCATCAGGATCAACGCACCCGCCAGCAGCGACCAGGCCAGGGCGGCAGACGGCTCCACCGGCATCGCGAAATAGGCCGCTATTCCCGCGCCCAGCGTCACCGGCGCCCAGAGCAGGCCCGTGTGGCGCTGCGCCTCGGCCTGTTCGACGATCCACGCCGCAAGCGCTGCTCTTGTCACCATGTGCTCCACGACCTAGACAGTGCGCAAGCACACTTCCCCCGACATGGTTTCCAAGAGGTTAAGCACATGGGTTCTGACGCGGTAGTCACACGGTTCGCGCCGTCCCCGACGGGCTTCCTGCACATCGGCGGCGCACGCACCGCACTGTTCAACTGGCTTTTCGCGCGCCACCACGGCGGCACCTTCCTTCTGCGCATCGAAGACACCGACCGCGCCCGCTCGACCCCCGAGGCCACGCAGGCCATTCTCGACGGGCTGGCCTGGCTGGGTCTTGATTGGGATGGCGAGCCGATCAGCCAGGCGTCGCGCGCCGACAGGCACGTCGAGGTGGCACAGAAGATGGTCGCCGACGGCACCGCCTACCGCTGCTATTCGACCAAGGAAGAGATCGACGCCTTCCGCGAGGCCGAGAAGGCCGCTGGCCGCCCGCCCCTGTTCCGCTCGCCCTGGCGCGACGGTGGCGAGGCCCCCGAGGGCACGCCATATGTCGTGCGCCTGAAGGCCCCGCGCGAGGGTGAGACCGTGGTCAATGATCAGGTCCAGGGCACTGTCACCTGGAAGAACGAGACGCTGGATGATCTGATCCTGCTGCGCTCGGACCTGACCCCGACCTACATGCTGGCTGTGGTCGTGGACGATCACGACATGGGCGTGACCCACGTGATCCGCGGCGACGACCACCTGACGAACTCGGCCCGGCAGACGCTGATCTACCAGGCCGCTGGCTGGGAGCCGCCGATCTTTGCTCACATCCCGCTGATCCACGGCCCGGACGGCGCGAAACTGTCCAAGCGCCACGGCGCGCTGGGGGTCGAGGCCTATCGCGACATGGGCTACCCGGCCCGTGCGATGCGGAACTACCTGGCGCGGCTGGGCTGGGCACATGGCGACGACGAATTCTTCACCGACGAGCAGGCCATCGCCTGGTTCGGCGTGGACGGGATCGGCAAGTCCCCGGCTCGATTCGACTTCAAGAAACTTGAAAATCTCTCCGGCCAACACATCCGCGCGATGAGCGACGACGAGATGGTGCAGGAGATCAAGGATTTTTGTGCATCGCAAAAACTCGCTGCCCCGACGGAAGCGCAGGAAGCGCAGTTGCGCGCCACCGGAGCAGGCCTGCGTGATCGCGCCAAGACCATGCCGGAACTTCTTGAAATGGCTCATTTCATCCTGGGATCCCGCCCCTTCGAGCCGGACGAGAAAGCGGCCAAGCAGCTCGACACTGTATCCCGTGGTATGCTGAATAGATTGACTGAGCGCCTGCAAAATGCTAGCTGGGAGCAGCACATTCTGGAGGAGGAAATCCGCGATTTCTCCGAACAGGAAGGGCTGAAGCTTGGCAAAGTCGCGCAACCTTTGCGGGCCGCACTGACGGGCCGCACCGTGTCTCCCTCGGTCTTCGATGTCATGGGGGTGATCGGCAAGGACGAGACGCTGGCACGCCTGGCGGATGCGACCGGCTGAAGGGCCGGAAACAACCGGGATTTTCGCGCCGCCCGTCCGGGCATGGCGCCCGCAGCAACAAGGACTTCATCATGGCCAAGGATATCGGCGCTACGGCGACCCTCAGTTTCGGTGACAAGACCCTCGAGTTGCCGATGGCCAGCCCCACCCTGGGGCCGGACGTGATCGACATCCGCAAGCTCTATGCTCAGGGCGACGTGTTCACCTATGACCCGGGCTTCACCTCGACGGCGTCCTGCGAAAGCGCGATCACCTATATCGACGGCGACAAGGGCGAACTGCTGTATCGGGGTTACCCGATCGACCAACTGGCCGAGCAATCGCATTTCCTGGAAGTCTGCTACCTGCTGATCTACGGCGAGCTGCCGACCGCCGCGCAGATGGAGGACTTCGAGGGTCGCGTCACCCGGCACACCATGCTGCACGAGCAGATGACCAATTTCTTCCGTGGGTTCCGCCGTGACGCACACCCGATGGCGATCGTCTGCGGCGTGGTCGGTGCGATGTCGGCCTTCTACCACGACTCGACCGACATTTTCGACGACTGGCAGCGCGAGGTCGCCACGATCCGCCTGATCGCGAAAATACCGACGATCTGCGCTTGGGCCTACAAGTACCACGTCGGCCAGCCGTTCGTGTACCCGCGCAACGACCTAAGCTACGCCGAGAACTTCCTGCACATGTGCTTCTCGGTCCCGTGCGAGGAGTACAAGGTCGAGCCGGCGCTGGCGAAGGCCATGGACCGGATCTTCACCCTGCACGCCGATCACGAGCAGAACGCCTCGACCTCGACCGTACGTCTGGCCGGCTCGTCGCAGGCCAACCCGTTCGCCTGCATCGCGGCCGGTGTCGCCTGTCTCTGGGGCCCGGCACACGGCGGCGCCAACCAGGCCTGCCTCGAAATGCTGCGCGAGATCGGCAGCGTTGATCGCATCCCTGAGTATATCGAGCGCGCGAAAGACAAGAACGATCCGTTCCGCCTGATGGGCTTCGGCCACCGGGTCTACAAGAACTACGATCCGCGTGCGAAGGTCATGCAGGAAAGCGCCAAGGAAGTGTTGGAACTTCTGGGCGTCGAGAACAACCCGACCTTGCAGGTCGCGCAGGAGCTGGAGCGCATCGCGCTGACCGACGAGTACTTCGTCGAGAAGAAGCTCTACCCGAACGTGGACTTCTACTCGGGCATCATCCTCGACGCGATGGGCTTCCCGACCTCGATGTTCACGCCGATCTTCGCGCTGGCCCGCACCGCCGGCTGGATCTCGCAGTGGAAAGAGATGATTGCCGATCCCAGCCAGAAGATCGGCCGTCCGCGCCAGCTTTACACGGGCGCGCCGCAGCGTGACTACGTGGACGTGAAGAACCGCTGAGACAGGTGGGCCGGCCCTAGCGCCGGCCCCTTTTTTCATCATGAGCAAGTCATTGAAACGCGTGCTGGCCGATGCCGAGGCGCGCGGCCTGAGCATTGAAGCCGTGCGGCTGGACGAGGGCACGCTGACAGCGCAGGCCGCCGCCGATGCCGTCGGCACCACGCCCGATCAGATCGTGAAATCCATCGTGCTGCGGAACCCGGAAAGTGGCGAGCATGTGCTGTTCCTGACCGCCGGCGGCAACCGCGTCAGCATGGAGAAGGCCGCGCAAGTGGCTGACATGGCGCTGGAAAAGGCCGACGCGGCCAGTATCCGCATGGTGACAGGTTTCGCGATCGGCGGCGTCTCGCCCTTCGGCCATAAGACTGTGCTGCGGACCTGGTTGGATCCGAAGGTGCTGACCTACGCGGCCGTCTGGGCCGCCGCAGGCACGCCGCACCATGTGTTCGAGATCGAACCGCAGGTTCTGAAGGGCGCAACCGGTGCGGTCGAGGCCGACTTCACCGAATGACAGAAAGCACCGACCGGGCCGCCCTCAGGCCCGGCGGATCGCCGCCCTGCCCCAGCGCGTGCATGGCGTCGCCAAAGCCCGCGACCTGTGTGGCGCGCGCTTCATGATCGTCCAGCAGCGCGCCCGTGGCTTCGGTCAGCGCCCCCGCCGTGGCCTGCTCGAACAGGTATTCCGGAATAATCGCCCGATCCTCGAGGATGTTGACCAGCGAGGCATAGCGCACCTTCACCAGTCGCTTCGCAAGATAGGCGCTGATTGGACTGGCGCGATAGGCCACGATCATCGGTGTGCGTGCGAAGGCCAGTTCCAGTGAGATCGTCCCCGACACCGCCAGTGCGGCGGTCGAGGCGGCGAAGGCGTATCGCTTGCGGGTCTCGGCCTCGGCCCCCGGCAGGCGCGAAGGATCGAGGATCACCGGATCGGAGGGTGCGCCGGCGAACAGCTCTCGCACCGCCTCTGCGCGGGTCGAAACCGTTGGGATGACCGCCCGCAGGCCGGGACGCGCAGCGGACAGCCGATCGAGCACTTCGCGGAACAGCGCCCCGTGCCGCGAGACCTCACCCGCGCGGGAGCCGGGCAACACGCAAAGCAGCGGCGCATCCCCGGCGATCCCGTGAGCATCACGGAAAGCGGCGGCCTCGGCATCCGTGACCGGAGGGGTCTCGATCACCGGATGACCGACGAAGTCGCAGCTCATCCCGGCGGCGGTCATGTAGGGCGGCTCGAACGGCAGCAGGGCCAGCACGTGGTCGATGACCTTGGCCATCTTATCCGCGCGCCCGGGCCGCCAGGCCCAGACCGAGGGCGCCACATAGTGGATCGTCCGCAGGTCCGGCCGCGCCGCGCGGGCGCGTTTCGCCACGCGAAGGCAGAAATCCGGGCTGTCGATGGTGATAAGCGCATCCGGTGACGCCTGCCCAACCGCATCGCCGGTCTGGCGGATCAGCCTCAGCAGTTCCGGCAGGCGCGGAAGCACCTCGGTCAGCCCCATGACGGACAGGCGGTCCATCGGGAACAGGCTTTGCAGCCCCTCGCCCTCCATCAGCGGGCCACCGATTCCCGAAAAACGCACCTGCCCATCGGTCTCGGCCTTCAGCCCCGCCATCAGCGCGGCGCCCAGCCGGTCGCCGGAGGGCTCGCCCGCGATGATAAACAGGTGCGGGGCGCTCACGGCTCGCGTGCCCAGAGGAACAGACCCAACTGATCGGCACGGGCAATGGTCTCGGCCTCGCCGAGGATCAGCACGCCGCCGGCCTGGACGACGACACCGGCAAGACCCGCTTCGTGCGCTTTCTCGACGGTTTGCGGGCCGATCGCGGGCAGATCCGTGCGCCAGTCCTGGCCGGGTTTCGGCGCTTTCAGCAGCACGCCCCTCGCGCCTTCAGGGTCCGGCCGGAACGGGGCGCCGGTGCGGGCGACGAACTCCAGCATCGCGTCGGTGCCCTGGATGCTCTCGGTCGCAAGGCATATGCCCTGCGCGACCACGGCGCCCTGCCCCACGTCGACCTGGCCAAGTGCCTCAACGATCACCGCGGCGCGGGCCGCATCCTGCCGGTCGGCCTCGGAGGGCTGCACCGCGGTTCTCACGCCGGGGCGCGCAATCAGGTGCGAAAGCAGCTTGTGCGCGCCGACGATGGTCAGCCCCTCGTCCTCGAAGATCTCGGTCACGATACGCAAAGCCGCATCGTCGCCAGAGCGCAGCGCCCGGAACAGCATCGGCGCCAATCGGATCGCCTTGAGATCGAAACGCATCGGGCTGAGCTTGGGCCGCCGCACGCCGCCCGCGAAGGTGACCTGCGTGCAGCCCGCGCGGCGCAGCGCCGAGAACAGCTTGCCCGGTTTCTCGAAGACCGCCGGGATCACCGGATGGTTCTCGGTCCAGTCAAGACGGATGCCTTCGTAGACGATCACCTGATAGGGGCGCTTCCGGCGCTGACACTCTTCGGCCAGCATCTTCGGCAAGGCACCAGTGCCGGCGACAATGGCCAGCGCGCCGGCAGAGCCGGGCTGAGCCTGCATTCCGGCAGGCATCAGGACGGTGTCGTCAGGTGGCGCGAGGAGCCCTCGGTGATGAAGGCCAGAACCTCGGCAACGAGCGGGTTGTCGCCATGGCTGGCAGCGACACGCTCGGCGCGTTCGGTGAGCGTGCCCTCACCATCGAACAGCAGACCGTAGGCGGCGCGCAGGCCGTTGATATCGGACTTTCCAGCACCGCGCCGCTTGAGCCCGACCAGGTTCAACCCCGAAAGATGGGCCCGCTCACCAAGTGCCGTACCATAGGGGATCACGTCGGCGGCGATACCGGCGAGGCCGCCGATCATCGCGCCCGCCCCGATACGGCAGTGTTGGTGGACGGCGGCCAGACCACCGATCACCGCGCGGTCGCCGACGGTCACGTGGCCGCCCAACGTGGCACAGTTCGCGAAGATCGCGCCGTCGCCCACGATGCAGTCATGGCCGATGTGGACATAGTTCATGAACAGGTTGCCCGAGCCGACGCGGGTCACGCCGCCGCCGCCTACGGTCCCGGTGTTCATGGTGACGTATTCGCGGATCGTGTTCTCGTCACCGACCTCGAGCAGCGTGCGCTCGCCCTTGTACTTCAGGTCCTGAGGTTCCTGCCCCAGCGATGCGAACGGGAAGATCCGGTTGCGCTTGCCGATCACCGTGTGTCCGTCGACGACGACATGGGCCTTGAGTTCGGTCCCTTCACCGATGGTTACATCGTGGCCGATCACACAGAACGGGCCGATGACGACATTCGCGCCGATCTCGGCGCGGTCGTCGACGACGGCCGTGGCATGTACCTGCGCGCTGGGATCGATGGGCATGGCCTCAACTCTCCGCCGGGGTTTCGGGTTTCTGGATCATCGCCATGAATTCCGCCTCGGCAGCGACTTCCTCGCCCACGCGGGCGACCCCGCCGAATTTCCAGACCTTGGCACCCTTGCGGATCACCTGCACATGTAGTTCCAGCTGGTCTCCCGGCTCGACGATGCGGCGGAAGCGCGCCTTGTCGATGCCCATGAAGTAGACCAGCGCGCCGCTGTCATCGAGATCCGTCGACCAGGACACAAGCGCCGTCGCCGACTGGGCCATCGCCTCGATGATGATGACACCCGGCAGAACCGGCTTCGAGGGGAAGTGGCCTGGAAAGAACGGCTCGTTCGCCGTGACGTTCTTGATCCCCACGGCGCTTTCCGAGTTCACCATGTTGATCACCCGGTCGATGTAGAGGAACGGGTAGCGATGCGGGATCAAGCGCTTGATCTGGTGAATGTCGGCCTGGCCAAGTTCCGGGTCAACTGCGGTGAAGCCCATGTTCTTCCCTACTCCTCGTCGCCCGGCGGCGCGTTGCCCGTATCGTCCGGGGCCGTTCCGTCCAGGTCTTGCTGCTGTTGGGCCGCGAAGGCTGCGTCCAAGCGTTTAATCGCCTCTTCGGTGATGTTCAAATCCTGTTTTCCGATCAGGATGGAGCGCTGCTCGACGATTGCCACCGCGCCCGTCTCTTCCAGGATGCCCAGCAGCACCGGCCCGGCCTCGCGAAAGAAATCGCGGCGACGGCGGTCGATGCGCTGCTGAAGCTGCGCGGCCTTCTCCTCCTGCTCACGACGGGTGGCGACCACCTTTTCGTCGAATGCGTCAGCGAGGCGGCGGAACTCGACCGGTTCCAGTTCCTTGCGCCGCTCGGTCAACTCGCGTTCTTCCGCCTCGAACTGCAGGTCCAGCGCTTCGCCCTCGCGGCGCAGGGCATCGGTTTCTTCCTCGTTGGTGGCGATCACCGCCTTCCCGAGGGCCGAGTTCGCGAAGAGACGGTCCTGATCTAGAATCAGAAACGGCGGCGGCGAGGCTTGTGCGGGCAAGAGGCTGCCCGGGGTTTGCGCTGCAACCGGCCCGAGCGGGAGCAGCAGCGCGAGGGCCAGCGAAACGAGCCGCCGCCGGAGCATCAGAACCGGGTGTCGATGGTGATGCGGAAGTACTCCGGCTCGTCGAACTCTTCCTTGACGTAGGGCGTCGCGAAGTTGAACCGCAGCGGGCCGATCGCGGTCCGCCAGAACAGCGACACACCTGCCGAGGCACGCAGCTTGAAGCCGTCGTCCACTTCACCCATGGCGCCGTCGGTGTCGTAGAGCGACCAGACCGAACCGACGTCGGTGAAGACACCGCCGTAAATCCCGTAGTCTGACGGCAGACCCAACGGGAACGTCGCCTCGAGCCGCGCAACGCCGAACATGTTGCCGCCGAGCGCGTCGTCGACATCCTCGTCACCGTCCGGACCGCCGCAGTTGTCGCAGATGTCGCGAGGGCCGATACCGCCCCGCTCGAAGCCGCGGAAGCTGTCGCCGCCAAGATTGAAGCGGTTGATGAAGCGGGTCTCGTCGTTGAAAGCGATCAGCGCACCACCCTCGACTTCCGCACTGAGGATCACTTCCTCGTCGAAGAGGCTGGTGTATGTACGGGCCGTTGCCACGGTCTTGGAGTAGCGCGAGCCGCTGCCGATCAGCGAGAATTCCTGATCGAGCGTGAAGATGAAACCGGCGGTCGGGTCGACCGGCGAGTTCCGCTTGTCCAGCGTGTAGGTCGCGCCGATAGCGGTCGAGAACTCGTCTCCTGCCTCGCGCTCGAGGATCGGCGAGATGTTGCTGTCCTGAATCTCGATCTCGTCCTGACCGATGCGGGCACGCAGGCGCAGACGCGAGTCGTCGGTCAGCGGGAAGCCGAGGAAGGGCTGGAACGCGGCCCGGCGGGTGTTGACCGACGATTCGTCGTAATCGAACTCGCGCCAGTAGATCGAGAACCCGCCCGACAGATCCTGATCGAAGATCCGGGGTTCGGTGAAACTGAACGACAGCACCGAAGTCTCGGAGCCCCCGGCAAGGTCGATCGCGACAGTCTGGCCGCGGCCGAGGAAGTTCCGCTCGGTCAGCGAGATCGTGCCGGTCAGACCCTCGGACGAGCCGTAGGCGGCACCGAAGGTCAGCGAGCCCGTGGGCTGTTCGACCACGTCGACGGTGATGATCGCGCGGCCCGGAGACGAGCCCTCGCGCACGCGGACATCGACGGACTCGAAGAAACCGAGCGCCAGTAGCCGGTTCTCGGCATCCTGCAGTTCGCGGGAGTTGAACGCGTCGCCCTCGACCACGCGGAACTCGCGGCGGATCACCCTATCAACAGTCTCGACGTTGCCGCGGATGTCGATGCGCTCGATGAAGACGCGGGGCCCCTCGATCAGTTCGAAGTTGATGTTCACGCGGCGGTTGGCGACGTCGCGGGTGACTTGCGGGACGATCTCAACGAAGGCGAAGCCCTGCTGGCCAGCCTGGAAATTCATCCGCTCGATGATCCGGTCGATCCGCTTGGCCGAGTAGACCTGCCCCGGTCTCACGTCGATCAGCGCCTCGAAGTCCGCCGCAGGCAGGCCGCGTGCAAATGTCGTCACCGACATGTTCCCATAGGACCACTGCTCGCCCTCGAACACGCGGAAGTTCAGGAAGAAGGCGTTGCGCTCACGGGCGAACTCGGCCGACGCGGCCTGGATGTCAAAGTCGATGTAACCGCGGTTCAGGTAGAACTCGCGCAGCTGCTGCTTATCAAGCTCCAGGCGGTCCTGGTTATAGGTGTCGTTGCGGAAGAAGAAGCTGAACAGACCCGCCTGCCCGGTCTCGATAACGCGGCGCAGCCGGCGGTCGGAATAGACGCGGTTTCCGGTAAAGCTGATGCGCTGCACCTCGGTCACCGGCGCCTCGCTGATCTGATAGACGAGGTTCACGCGGTTGTCTTCGAGGCGGATGATCTGCGGCTGGACGGTGGCGTTGATCCGGCCCGATGCGGCATAGAGCTCCTGAATCCGCTGTGCGTCGGCCTCGGCGGCGGCGCGCGAGAACGGCTGCCGCTGCCGCAGTTCGATAACTTCCTGAATGACTTCGTCGTCGAGACGCTGGTTGCCCTCGATGTTGATGAAGTTGATCGTCGGGTTCTCGACCACGCGGATCAGCACGCCGCCGCTGGCCGGGGTGACCGAGACTTCCTCGAAGAGGCCAGTGTCGAACAGGCGCTGGAATGCGGTGTTCAGATCCCCGGTATCGGCCACCTGCCCCCGCTGGAGCCCCGAAAAGACCTGGATGGTCTCCGTCGCGACGCGCCGGTTTCCCTCGACCTGGATACTGTTCACGGTGACCTGCGCCGTGGCCTGCTGTGCGACCACGCCCAGCAGCAGCATTGCACCTGCCACCAGTATCGCGATCCGCGCAAACGGTTTGTTCCGGAGTGCCCGCCCGATCATTTTGTGCCCCTGCCGTCTTGCCTCAGTACCGGTTCAGCTCGTTACCAGTCTCAGGAGATCGTTATATGTTGCGAACGCCATGAGCAATAGCACCATAGCTAGTCCCAGCGACATCGCGACACGAAGAACCGATTCCGCCGGAGGACGGCCCGCAACGGCCTCGTATCCGAACATCAGAAGGTGCCCGCCGTCGAGAACCGGGATCGGAAACAGGTTCAGCATCCCCACGGCGGTCGAAATCACCGCGATCAGCGTGATTAGGTTAGACGCGCCCTGAGCCGCGCTCGCACCCGAGATCTGCGCGATCCCCAAGGGCCCCTGAAGGTTATCGGCCCCGAGATTGCCTGCGATGATGTGGCCGATGCCGGTCAGCGACATGGTGATCACTTCCCAGACCCGCTCGGCGCCGATCGCCAGCGCTGTCCACGGCGCCGGGGTTTCGGTGAGCGGGTAGAGCAGCACGTCGCCGCCAACACCGATCATCACCCGTGTCTCGACAGTGCCATCCGGATTCACCCGCTCGACCTCGCGCGGGCGGATCGGCATGGTCAGCAGCGTGTCGCCGCGCACCACTTCAAGCTCCAGCTCCGCCCCGTCGGAGCCCATCACCGCATCGCGCAGGTCGCCGAAGGAGTGCAGCTCGGTCCCATTGACCGCACGGATGAAATCGCCCGGTTTCAGACCGGCGTTCGCGGCGGCGGACAGCGGCTCGACGCCCTGCACCAGCGGCGGAAGCGGGAACGGGATCGTCACGTCGAGGGTTTGACCCTCGCGGTCGACGGTCACGACCACCGGGGCGGCGTTCTCCATCTCGTTGGCGACGGCGTAGATGTCCGCGAAGCTGGCGATTTCCTCACCGTTGACGGCAAGGATCACGTCGCCCTTCTGAAGATCCGGCGCCGCCTGCCCCGGCAGCGTCGTGACCTCGCCCACGCGGGGCGTTTCGGTGGCGGTGCCGACCCACATGGCGATGCCGGCGAAGACCACGATCGACAAGATGAAATTGGCGACCGGCCCGGCGGCGACGGTCGCCGCGCGTTTCCAGAGCGCGGCGCCGTGGAAACTGTGCGCGCGTTCCTCGTCGCTCAGCGCGGCGATACGGTCGGGATCCGCACGGGAGGAGCCGTCCGCGTCGCCCACGAAGCGCACGAAACCGCCCAGCGGCAGCGCCGAGATCTGCCAGCGCGTGCCGCGCTTGTCGACCCAGCTGCCAAGCCTCGGCCCGAAGCCCATCGAGAACACGTCCGCCTTGATGCCGCACCAGCGGCCGACGATGTAGTGTCCATATTCATGGACGAAGACGACGACCCCCAGCACGACGATGAAACTGATCGCTGCCGAGAGAAAGCCGCCGACGACCGGAAGATCCGATATGAATTCCATGAACTGCCCTGTACCTACGACGCCGGCTTGCGGGCATGGCCCTCGACCCAACTGCGGCCGAATTCCCGCGTGTTCCGGTCATAGCGCATGACGTCGATTAATGAAATGTTTTCGGTTTCTTCCGCCGCATCCGGCCCGAGCGTGTCGAGCGCCGCAGCGACCAACCGGCTCATGTCGAGAAACCCGATCTGCCGCGCGAGGAACGCGTCGAGCGAGGCTTCCTTGGCGGCGTTGAACACCGCACCCGTCAGGCCGCCCGCTGCCATGACCTGCCGCGCAAGGCTCAGCGCGGGAAACCGTTCGGGGTCTTCGGGCTCGAAATCGAGACGCGACAGGCGGGCGAAGTCCAGTCGTTCCACTGGCAGGTGGCTGCGCGCCGGGAAGTTCAGCGCGTAGCCGATCGCGCCCCGCATGTCCGAGGGGCCAAGCTGCGCCATGATCGACCCGTCGGTGTAGCCGACCATCGAATGAATGATCGACTGCGGGTGCACGACGACCTCGATCTTGTCCGGGTCGATGCCGAAAAGCACTTGGGCCTCAATCATTTCCAGCGCCTTGTTGAACATGGTCGCACTGTCGATCGAGATCCGCAGCCCCATGTCCCAGGTCGGGTGTGCACAGGCTTCCTCGGGGGTCACATGCTCCATCTCGGTAAGGCTGCGGTTCCGGAAAGGACCACCTGAGGCGGTGAGCAGCAGCCGCTCGATCCGGTCGGGATCCTCGCCCTGCACGGCCTGGAAGATCGCGCTGTGTTCGCTGTCCACCGGCAACAGGCGGGTGCCGTGCTCGGCGCAGGCATCCAACAGCAGCCGCCCGGCGCAAACCAGGCTCTCTTTATTCGCAAGCGCCAGCGTCTGGCAATGCCGCGCGGCTTCGAGTCCAGGCGCGAGGCCCGCCGCACCAACGATGGCGGACATCACCCAATCGGCGGGCCGCCGCGCAGCCTCCAGCAGCGCCTCCGGCCCGGCTGCGGTCTCGATCCCGGTTCCGGCGAGCGCTGCGGCCAGATCCGCGCCCCGCTCGGCATCGGCGGTCACGGCGATCTGCGCCCTTAACGTCTTCGCCTGCTCGGCCAGCAGCGCGATGTTGCTCGAACCCGTCAGCGCGACGACGTCATAGGCCTCGGACCCGCCCTGCCGCAGCAGCAGATCGACCGTGTTCTGGCCGATGGAGCCGGTGCTCCCGAAGATCGAGACGCGGCGCCGCATGGCCTAGATCGACACGAAACTGGTGAACGACAGCAGCAGATACGCCCAGAGCGCACCCATCAATCCGTCGAACCGGTCCAGAAGGCCGCCATGACCGGGAATGATGCTGCTGCTGTCCTTCACGCCGAACCGCCGCTTGATCCAGCTTTCCAACAGGTCCCCCGCCTGGCTCGCCAGCGCCAGGATGACCGACAGCATGATCAGCCACGGCAAGGTCACGTGCCCGCCAAAGTAGAAGCCGACACCCACGATCAGCGCCGACACCAGCCCGCCGATCGCCCCGGCCCAGGTCTTGTTCGGGCTGACAGAGGGCCAGAGCTTGGGTCCGCCGATTGTCCGGCCCGCGAAATAGGCACCGACATCGGCGGCGATCACAACCGAGACCAGCCACAGCACCAGCGGGAAGCCGAACTCGGGGTGCGCGCGCATCTGCACCAGCAGCGCCATTGCGACCGAGATATAGACGATCCCTGCCGCCATCCATGCCGTGTGTCCCCGTCGCACCAGAAGCACCGGCACCACGGCAGCCGGAAGCAGGATCAACCCGCTCCAGAAGGTGTGTAGACCGGTCATCATCACACAGGCGCCGCCGGCGACCACCGCGCACCACAACGCCGGGTCCTTGAGGCTCAGCGTCGGCGTGAGCATGCGGCGGAGTTCCCAGATCATCAGGCAGGTGCCCAGGGTCACCAGCAGCGTGACCCAGATGCCGCCCTGCCAGAAATCAACCAGCGCGATGGTGACCAGCACCACCGCCGATACCACGCGCACGCCGAGGTCTGGAAAGGCCCGGATCGGACGAGGCGGCACCGAACCGGAAGGCTGACCGCCGCTGGAGGGGTCTGGATCCTGTTCCGTCATTCAGCCACGGCGCCGTAGCGCCGGTCGCGACGCCCATAGCGCTCGACGCAGCCGGCCAGCATCTCGGGCGTAAAGTCCGGCCAGCACACGTCGAGGAATTCGTATTCGGCATAGGCCGCCTGCCACAGCAGGAAATTGGAGACACGTACTTCGCCCGATGTGCGCAGTACCAGGTCCGGGTCCGGCAGTCCGGCGGTGTCCATGAACCGCTCCAACGCCGCCTCGTCCAGAGCGGCAGGATCCAGTTCGCCACGGGCGACCGCCTCGGCGGCGCGGCGCGCGGCGCGGGCGATCTCGTCCCGCCCGCCGTAATCGATGGCGACGGTGGCGTGCAGTTCGGTGAAATGCGCGGTCTCGTTCTCGAGCCAGGCCATCAGGCGCTGCAGGTCGTCGTCCAGCCGATGCCGGTTGCCGATGAAGCGGACGCGGACGCCTGCCTCGATCAGCTTGACGCTTTCCTTGCGGATGTAGCGCCGGAACAGGCGCATCAGGCCCGAGACCTCCTCGGAGGAGCGGCGCCAGTTCTCGGTCGAGAACGCATAGAGCGTCACATGCGTGATCCCGAGGTCCGGGCACGCCTTGAGGATGTCGCGCACCCGCTCCACCCCGCGGGCATGACCGGCAAGGCGGGGCATGCCGCGGCGCAGCGCCCAGCGGCCGTTGCCGTCCATGATGATGGCAACGTGTTTCGGGTGCGGGCGGCGGTGAAGGGCTCGGGTGTTTGGCATGAAACGGACGTGCAGGTCAGACCTGCATGATCTCTTCCTGCTTGCTCTCGAGCGCGGCGTCGATCTTCTTGATCGCCGCGTCGGTCAGCTGCTGGATCTCGTCCTCGTAAAGCTTGGCCTCGTCCTCGGCGATCTCGTTCTTCAGCTTCTTGACCTGGTCCATGCCGTCGCGGCGCACGTTGCGCACGGCGACGCGGCCCTGCTCGGCGTACTGACCGGCCAGCTTTGCCAGTTCGCGGCGGCGCTCTTCGTTCAGTTCGGGGATCGGAAGGCGCAGTGTGGTACCGTCCATCACCGGGTTGATGCCGAGGCCCGAGTTGCGGATCGCCTTGTCGACCGCGTTCACCATCGACTTGTCCCAGACGTTCACGGTGACCATGCGCGGCTCGGGGACGTTGATCGTCGCGACCTGGTTCAGCGGCATCATCGAGCCGTAGGCATCGACCTGGACCGGGTCCAGCATCGACGCCGAGGCGCGACCCGTGCGCAGCGACGAAAATTCGTGCCGCAGGGCGACCAGCGCTCCGTCCATGCGCTTCTCCAGCGCGTCGAGATCGATTTCGGTATCGTTGTCGTTCATGCTTGCTGCTCCTTCAAGCGGCCGCTCAGGCGACCGCCGCCTCGGGCTCCTTCGGCCCGACGATCGTGTATTTTCCCTTGCCGAGCACGACGCCCGCCAGCCCGTCCGGCGCGTTCAGCGAGAACACGACAATAGGCAGTCGGTTCTCGCGCGCCAGCGCGATGGCCGCAGCATCCATGACGCGCAGGTTCTTGGCCAGAACCTCGTCATAGGTGATCCGGGCATAGAACTTGGCGTCCGGGTTGGTCTTCGGATCGCTGTCGTAGACCCCGTCGACCTGCGTCCCCTTGAAGATCGCCTTGCAGCGCATCTCGGACGCACGCAACGTCGCGGCGGTATCGGTCGTGAAAAACGGGTTTCCGGTCCCGGCGGCGAAGATCACCACCCGCTTCTTTTCCAGGTGCCGCACGGCGCGACGGCGGATGTAGGGCTCGCAGACTTGGTCCATCGGGATCGCCGAGACGACGCGGGTGAAGACGCCCAGCGTCTCCAGCGCCGACTGCATCGCCAGCGCGTTCATCACCGTGGCGAGCATCCCCATGTAGTCGGCGGTCGTCCGCTCCATCCCCTGCGCGCTGCCCTGCAGACCACGGAAGATGTTGCCGCCGCCGATCACCAGGCAGATCTCGACACCAAGGTCGTGAAGCTTCTTCACCTCGAGCGCGATACGCTCGACCGTGGGCGGGTGCAGACCGAAGCCCTGGGGGCCCATCAGCGCCTCGCCCGAAATCTTGAGCATCACCCGCTCGAACTGCGGATCCGGCGCCTCGACCGCGTCTGTCATGTTTCCCCTGCTCCGCCCGTTTTTCGTTAGCGCCGCTAAAATGTCGGAAAACCACCGGCGGTTCAACGGCCAAACCGAACCCGAACCCGGAATAGCGGGCCACTAATCGCGCAAAATGCCCGATGATGCTTGATCCGACACGGGAACCTGCGATTTCTTTTACCCGTGTAGCGAGTCGCGGCTTATCGTTAATCGACATCGAAGAGCACAACGACAAGGGGAACGGGGATGGCTGATAACGGAGCGCGCCTGCGCGGCGGATCACGTCCTGTACGTCCCGCGCTGTCCTGCCTGGCCCTGTTGCTCACGGCCTCCGGCGTTTCGGCGCAGGAGGATGCCGTCCAGCTGACATTGCCGGACGGCGGCGTGGTGATCGCCGGGACGCTGAAAAGCCATACCGGCGGGGTCTACACGCTGTCGACCGAGATGGGCGAGATGACCGTCAGCGATGCCGGCGTGATCTGCGAGGGCGCGGGATGCCCGGTCGTCGGTGGGGCCGATACTGGCGCCACAGAGCCGGAAACAGCGTCCGCGCCCGAGGCCGCCCCAGAGTCCGAATCGGATGATCGCGCCGTAGTCCTGACGAGTGCCGGGGGCGCAGTGAGCCTCGAAGGCGTGCTGACCGACTATGACGGATCGGTCTTCACGGTGCGCACCGCGATTGGCGACATGCGGGTTGCGGTCGATCAGGCCCGCTGCGAGGGGCCCGGTTGTCCGCCGGACCTTAGCGGCATTCGCGGCGACGCCCAATCGGCGCCCGAGTCGCCTCTGCTGGCGCAGGCCCCTGCACAACCGATGGCTCCGGGCGAACCGGGACCGGCGATGACCATGCCGCAGATGCCGGAAACCGAGGCCATGCCGCTCGGCACGCCCGAGGATGCCGCCGCGCAGCCACCCGCCGCAACCCCGTCCGCCACACCCGAAACCTCTGCCCCGGTCGCCGAGACGCCCGAGGCAGAGCCCGCTTCCGAAGCCGAACCGGAGATCGAAACCGTTCAGGAAACCGAACCGGAACCGACGCCCGCGCCGGAACCCGAACCGCCGTTGGACGTCGTGGTCCTGACGGGACCGGATCACGTTCTGGCAGCGCTGGCCGGACCGCTCTCGGGGGCGGTCGCCGAGGCCGAGGGGCTCGAGCCGGGAGAACTGGCAGAGGTCGATGGCAGCACCGAGGTGACGATGGAGCCGCTAGACGACGGCGCACGCCTGCGGCTGGTGCTCCAACCCGCCGACACCGGCTCGGCAGCACAGGCGCTGCTTGGCGACGGCGCGGCAGACGCGATGCTCTGGGCCGTACCGATGATAGACCGGCAAGCCGAGGCGGTGGTCGCCCATGACGCGCTCGTTGCCGTGGTGGCCCCCGGCAATGCGACGGACAGCCTGACGCGAGAGCAGCTTGCGGGGATTCTCTCGGGCGAAATCACCGACTGGGCGGAGCTTGGCGGCCCCGGCGGCGAGATCCGGCTGGTCGGCCTGCCTACCGGTCACCCGGTCACAGCCCTTCGGGACACGCTGCTGATGTCCTCGTCCGGGAAGAAGCCCGCAGCACCGACCGTCATGGTCGAGACAACTGCTGCACTGGCGGAAGAGGTCGCGGCGGCCAGCCGGTCGATCGGGATCACGACGCTTTCAATGGCTGCACCGGCGCGGGCGTTGCCGCTCGGAACGACCTGCGGGGTCGCCACGCTGCCCGATGCGACCACGGTGAAAACCGGGCGCTACCCCCTAGGTTTCTCGATCACCGCGACCGCGGCGCCGCGCGGCGAGACGGCCGAAGCGGTCATCGCCGCCCTGCCCTCTGCCATTGCCGACACCACGCTGATCGCACCCGGTATGGCCCCGGGACCGCTCGACGCGCAGCGTCAGCAGTTGCAGCGTGCCATGCGTTCCTCAGCATCGGAGCCCGAGGTGCGGCGCACACTTTCGGCGGCGCTCCGGAACATCGAGGTTTCGCGGCAGCTGCCGATGGTGATCGGCTTCGAACCGGGCAGCAACAGGCTGCTGCCGGGTGCCGAACAGGCTTTGCAGCAGGCCATCGCGCATGCCGCCAAGAACGGCTTGCCGGAGCTGTTCCTGGTCGGTCACGCGGAAAGCAGCGGTGATGCGGTGAAGGACCGGGAGGTCAGCCGGCTCGCCGCACGCCGGGTCCGTCAGGCGATGAACCAGATCGACACCCAAGGCGCATTGGGCAGCACGATCCTGCGGACCGTCGGCATGGGCGCGCTCTCGCCGGTGGCTTGCGGCGATGCGGACACCGCGCTGCGGAACCGGCGGGTGGAGATCTGGGTGCGAGGCTGAACGGCCGCTTTCAGCATGAAAATGGAGGATTTCATCGTGAAAACCCCCTTAATCATATGATTTACAACGTGAAAAGTTCGTGAAAACTTCGTAAACGGCAAAAACACCGCCCTAGAAGTGGCCTGTCGCGCCAGCTTTCATCCGTGCGTACATGGCGCAATCGCGCGGCTCGGGCGAGACATTCGGATGCACGAAATACCGCCGCAGCACTCCTTCGAAACGCATCCCTGCCTTCTCCATAACCCGTGCCGAGGCGCGGTTCTCAAGATCGCAGAACGCCTCGGTCCGGTAGACGCCGGGGCTCGCGAGCGCATGGTCCACGAGATGGCGCAGCATCTCGCTGGCATAGCCCTGCCCCCAGCTGTCGCGGCGCAGGACATAGCCGTAGTTGACCGTCGCCCCGCGCAGCTTCGGGTGGATCATGCCCAGCAGCCGCCCATCCGCCTTGGTCTCGATAGCAACCAGCGGGAAGGATTCACCGGCATCCCAGTCACCGGAGATCGCCTGTAGGAACGTCTCGGTCTGCGAGACGTCGTCATGCGGGCGCCAGCCAAGGTAGCGCGTCACCTCGGGGTCGGTCGCATAGGCGCGGAAGATTGCCTCGGCATCGGCGACGCGGGTTCTGCGCAGGACCAGCCGCCGGGTCCGAAGCTCTTCGGGCAATCTGTAGCTTGCGATCATCGGCGGGGACCGGTTTTCCAAAGTGCCCTAGGCCGGGGCATCGTGAAGGCGAAGCGTGAACCCCTCGTCCAGCGTCGGTGCAACATGGTGCTGCGAGAGCTTGCGGAACTGCTCTTCGCTCAGCGTGAACGGATGCTCGCCCTCGGCGTTGCGGGCATTCACCCGGGCCAGGCAGACCTCGTCGGGCAGGTCGAGGACGTGCAGGACGTGCGCGGCGTTGGTCCCGGCAAGGATTCCGCGCATCCAGGCGCGGGTCTCGACGGTGTTCGCCGGGTAATCGAGCACGACCGAGACGCCCGCATTGAGAAGTGCCGACACATGCGGGCCCATGACGCCGCGCAGTTTCGCGCTGCACCGAACGTAGTCCTGAATGGTGGACATCTGGTCTGAATAGAGCGCCGATAGCCAGGCATCCTCGGCAATCAACACGGTGCCGCCCTGCCCGGCCAGCGTGCGGGCCAGTGTCGACTTTCCGGAACCGGCCTTGCCGCAGGTCATGTGCAATGTCGGAGCGGGCTGAGGCATCGGGTATCCTTCCGGAAGCACAAGATCGTTTGCGGGACAAATCAGACGGGGCCACGGTCAGGCATTTCTATACAGGCCCACACCATGTTTCCAATGAACATCACGGTAGACGAACGTGCCGGTCATTTCCGGGGTCCAGCCTTGCAGCCGGCAGACCTGGAACGCCCGTTCGGGGATCCTGAGCGAGGGACGTCGAATATCGCGCGCGCCAGCGGGTTCGAAACCGCGCACACCGTAGTAGTCAGGGCTGCCTTCGAGAAACACCATAGGTGCCCCCAGCCGCTCCGCTTCGGCCAGCGCAGCCTTCACCAGCAGCGTCCCGATCTGTTGGCGCTGCGCATCCGGCCTGACCCCAAGCGGGGACAAGACCATGACGTCGATCAACCGCTGCCAAGTATCCAGCCAAGCGTGACTGAGCATGACATGGCCAAGCGGACCAGTCGCCGGGTCCGCAGCCACCAGCGAGACGGTCGGCAGCGGCGCATCGAGCCGGCGCAGATCGTCGACAAGATCCGGGATCGCGGCATCCGCCCCGAATGCCGCGTCGTGCAGCGCATGGACCGACGCTCGGTCTTCGGCCCTCTCGATGCGCAGCCTGATCGTGTCCGGCATGTCACTTTTCCCTTGTTCGGCGCAATCCCACGTCGGGCCGCAACGATCCTGCGCGGCAATCTCGGGGATAGACGGGGTCAACCGAAAGAAAAAGGGCCGCGGTGATCCGCGGCCCTTTTCCGAATTCCGGTCCGATCGCGGGGCGATCAGGCGCCCATCTTGGCGACCTCGGCCGCGAAATCCTCTTCTTCCTTCTCGATCCCCTCGCCCACCGCAAGGCGGACATAGCCGAGGACCTCGACGCCGGCTTCCTTGGCCGCGTCGCCGACGGTCACGTCGGGGTTCATGACGAATTTCTGGTTCACGAGGGTGACTTCCTCGAAGAACTTCTTCATGCGGCCTTCGATCATCTTCTCGATGACCTGCTCGGGCTTGCCGCTTTCGCGGGCCTGCTCGGTCAGGACCTGCTTCTCGCGCTCAACGAGGGCCTGATCCAGGTCGGCTTCGCTCAGCGAGGCCGGGTTGGTCGCGGCGACGTGCATGGCGATCTGCTTGCCGATGCCGTTGTCGGCACCCTTCAGCGCGACCAGCACGCCGATCTTGCCCATGCCGTCGGTGGCGGCGTTGTGCACGTAGGCGGCAACCGCATCGCCCGAGATCTTGGCCATCCGGCGCAGGGTCATGTTCTCGCCGATGGTGGCGATCTTCGAGGTCAGGACGTCCTCGACCGACTTACCGTCGATCGTGGCGGCCTTCAGGCCGTCGATATCGTCAACGCCGAGCGCGGCGTCGGCGAAGCTGGCGACCATCGCCTGGAATTCCGAGTTCTTGGCAACGAAGTCGGTTTCCGAGTTGATCTCGACCGCGACGCCGGTGCCGCCGTCGACCTTCACGGCCACCAGGCCCTCGGCCGCGGTGCGGCCCGATTTCTTCGCGGCCTTCGCCAGGCCCTTGGTGCGCAGCCAGTCGATCGCGGCTTCCATGTTGCCGTCGTTCTCGGTCAGCGCTTTCTTGGCATCCATCATGCCTGCGCCGGACATCTCGCGCAGTTCCTTCACCATCGCAGCGGTGATCGCCATCGGTGCTCTCCTTAGGATTTGGTCTTCGACCGGGGACCCGTGCCCCCGGCCGGTACAGGATCGGCCTGTCGCGGGCGATAGCGCCCTAGTGCGACAGATACGTGACGGCTCGCCGCCCTCAGCCTTCGGCCGGGGCTTCCTCGGCCAGGGCCTCTTCGCCCATGACCTCTTCCATCTCGCCGAGATCGATGCCTTCCGAGCCCAGCTGCGCGGCCATGCCGTCCAGCGCGGCGGCCGACACCAGGTCGCAGTAGAGCGCGATGGCGCGGGCGGCGTCGTCGTTGCCCGGGATCGGGAAGTCGATGCCCTCGGGCGAGGAGTTGGTGTCGAGGATCGCGACGACCGGGATGCCCAGCTTGCGGGCCTCGGTGATGGCCAGGGCTTCCTTGTTCACGTCGACGACGAACAGCAGGTCCGGCAGGCCGCCCATTTCACGGATGCCGCCCAGCGAGGCCTGCAGTTTGGCCTGCTCGCGCTCCATGTTCAGGCGCTCTTTCTTGGTCAGGCCCTCGGCGCCGCCTTCCATCTGCTCGTCGATGTTCTTCAGACGCGAGATCGAGGCCGAGACGGTCTTCCAGTTGGTCAGCGTGCCGCCCAGCCAGCGGTGGTTCATGTAGTACTGGGCGCAGCGCTCGGCGGCATCGGCGACGGGGCGCTGAGCCTGGCGTTTGGTGCCGACGAACAGGATCCGGCCGCCCTTGGCGACGGTCTGCTGAACCGCGTGCAGCGCTGCGTCGAGCAGCGGCACGGTCTGGGTCAGGTCGAGAATGTGGATGCCGTTGCGCGCGCCATAGATGTACTCGCCCATGCGAGGATTCCAGCGGTGCGTCTGGTGGCCGAAGTGAACACCAGCTTCGAGAAGCTGGCGCAGAGTGAACTCGGGAAGAGCCATGCGTCCGTTTCCTTTCCGGTTTGGCCTCAGCGGGGAGAAGAGACGTAAGATACGCCCCAACCGGTGGACCGACGGGGATGTCTCCCCCGCAGGCCGCGAACCCCGCCTGTGGATTGCGTGGCGCGCTAATAGACCCAATCACCCGATTGCGCAACCCCCGCAGGCGCTGCGTCATCCTGCCTTGGAGCGCGGCCCGGAATTGACCCGCCCGCGGTTTGCGGCCATTGGTCGGTTCAATGGACAGCGAACCTCCAATCCTCTGCGCGGGCTCGGCGCTGTGGGACATCATCGCCCGGACCGGGCGACGGATGCGCCCCGGTTTCGACGTGCCCGGCCGCATCGCGCGCCAGCCGGGCGGCGTGGCGCTGAACGTGGCGCTGGCGCTGGCCGCGCGCAAGGCCCCCGTGGCGTTGCTGAGCCATGTCGGCCGTGACGCCGACGGCGCCGCATTGATCGCGCTGGCCGAGACCGCGGGCATTCACTGCGCCCATGTCGCCCAGACCGACGCGCCGACCGACGCCTATCTGGCGATCGAGGACCCGGCGGGCGAGGTCTTCGCGGCCGTCGCCGACTGTGCCGCGCTGGAGCTGCACGGCGACGCGGTGCTGGCCCCCTTGCGCGACGGGCGGCTTGGCAGCGGGCGCGTGCCGTGGCGCGGCATCGCGGTGATCGACGGCAATTTCCCGCAGGCCATGCTGGACGCCCTGCCCGACGATCCCGCGTTCTCGGCGCTGCATCTTGCGCTGGTTCCGGCGAGCCCCGGCAAGGCCGGGCGGCTGATGCAGGCGATGCGGCACAAGGACAGCACGCTCTACGTCAACAAGATCGAGGCCGAGATCCTCGCCGACCGCGACTTCGGCGATGCCGCCGAAGCGGCCGAGGCCCTGCTGGAGCTGGGCGCGGCGCAGGCGGTCGTGACCGACGGGGCGCGCGCCGCCGCCTCAGCCCAGAGGGGGCGCGTGGTCAGCCGCACGCCGCCCAGGGTGCCCGCGCGCACCACCACCGGCGCGGGCGATGCCTTTCTCGCCGCGCACCTACACGCAACCCGCCGCGGAGAGAGCGCCGAAGCCGCGCTCGAAACCGCCATAGACGCCGCCGCGGCCCATATCTGCAAGGAGGCGTCATGAGCGCGCCGCTGACATTCTCGCCCGAAGTTGCTGCCGCGCGCGCCCATGGCCGCCCGATTGTCGCGCTTGAAAGCACGATCATCACCCACGGAATGCCATTCCCGCGCAACCTCGAGACCGCCCGCGCGGTCGAGGCCGAGGTGCGCAAGGGCGGCGCGGTCCCGGCCACCATCGCGGTGCAGGACGGCCGGATCAATGTCGGGCTGGACGATGCTGGGCTGGCCGCGCTGGCGCAGGCCAAGGACGTGTGGAAACTGTCGCGCGCCGATCTGGGCGTGGCGCTGGCGCAGAAGCGGGCCGGCGCGACCACCGTGGCCGCGACGATGATCGCCGCCCATGCCGCCGGAATCGAGGTTTTCGCTACCGGCGGGATCGGCGGCGTGCACCGGGGCGCCGAGGAAACCTTCGACATCTCGGCGGACCTGACCGAACTGGCCGAAACGCCCGTCGTCGTCGTCGCCGCCGGGCCGAAGGCGATCCTGGACATCCCGCGCACGTTGGAGGTTCTGGAGACCCGCGGCGTGCCGGTGATCGCCGTCGGCCAGGACACGCTGCCTGCGTTCTGGTCGCGTGACAGCGGCTGCCCGGCCCCGGCGCGGCTGGACGATGCGCAGTCCATCGCCGACGCCTTCGCCATGCGCCGCCGCCTGGGTCTGCCCGGTGGCCAGCTGGTCGCCAACCCGATCCCGCTGGAGGCCGAGATCCCGTCTGAGGAGCTGACCCCGCATATCGACGCCGCGCTGGACGAGGCGCGCGCCAAGGGGATCTCGGCCAAGGAGGTCACACCCTTCCTGCTGCAGCGCATCCTCGAGCTGACCGAGGGACGCTCACTCGAAGCGAACATTGCCCTCGTTCTGAACAATGCGCGGCTTGCCGCCGGGATCGCCACTGCTTTGGCGACGCCGAACATTGCGGCGGCGGGTGCGGCGCACTAGGTATTGTGCGTCCCGGACAACGGAACGAAATGGCAAAACCGACTTCCCAGAAGCGCCGCAAGCGGCTGAACAAGCCGAGCCTGTGGCAGCGAACACGCTCGAACTTCCTGACCGGGCTGGTCATCGTCGCCCCGGTGACGCTGACGATCTGGGTGATCTGGACCGCGATCAACTTCATCGACGCGCGGGTCGTGCCCTTCGTTCCGGACGTCTACAATCCGGCAACCTACCTCGGGAAGAATATCGCCGGGTTCGGCGTGGTCATCTTCCTGCTGTTCACCGCAGGTGTCGGTGCCGCGACCAAGGGCCTGTTCGGCCGTCAGCTGGTCCGATGGGGCGAAGGCCTGTTCGACCGCACGCCGATCGTCCGCTCGATCTACAATGCGGTGAAACAGATCGTCGAGACGGTCCTGAACCAGTCCGGCGCGACATTCCAGCATGCCTGCCTTGTCGAGTACCCGCGCCGCGGCATCTGGGCCGTGGCCTTCGTCTCGACCGAGGCTCTGGGCGAAGTGCCGATCAAGGCCGGGCGGTCTGACATGCTGAGCGTGTTCCTGCCCACCACGCCCAACCCGACCTCGGGCTTCCTGCTGTTCGTGCCGCGCGCCGATGTCGTGATGCTGGACATGAGCGTCGAGGATGCCGCCAAGCTGGTGATCTCGGCCGGTCTGGTGGTACCACCCACGGCCGAGGAAATCGCCTCCGGGCGCCGACCTGCCCCGCCGCCGCGGAACGGCAGCAAGCCGCCCGCCAAGACCCCGCCGCGCAAGGTTTCCGCCGGGCGCTGACTTTCCCTTCACCGGACTACGCCTGAATGACTGCCCCGTTTCTGGTCGGCTTCGCGACCGCTTTTTCGCTGATCCTGGCCATCGGTGCGCAAAACGCTTTTGTCCTGCGGCAAGGGCTGATGCAGGCGCATGTGTTCTGGGTCTGCCTCGTCTGCGCGGTGAGCGACGCCGTGCTGATCGTCGCAGGCGTCGCGGGTTTCGGCGTGCTGGTCGAGGCCGCGCCCTGGTTGCCGCGCGCAATGGCGCTGGCCGGGGCCGCCTTCCTGATCGTCTATGGCGCGCTGCGCGCCCGCGCGGCCTTGGTCGGCGGGCACGCGATCAACGGGACCGAGAGCACGCAGAGCCTGCGCGGTGCCATTCTGACCTGCCTCGCCTTCACCTGGCTGAACCCGCATGTCTACCTGGACACGCTGGCGCTGCTGGGCGCGATCTCGACACAATACGAGGGCGCGGGCCGCGTCGCCTTCGGCGCAGGCGCGGTCACATCGTCCTTCGTCTTCTTCTTCGGGCTGGGTTACGGCGCGCGGTTCCTGGCACTGGTGATGCGCTCCCCGCGGGCCTGGCGGTGGCTCGACGCGGGGATCGCGCTTGTCATGTGGGCGCTGGCGGCAGGGCTGCTCGCCAGCGCCTGAGGCTCATTCCTCGGACCACCAGACGTCTGGCAGGAAGCCGATCCAGTCGCCGTAGAGCGGCAGCATCTCGGGGAAGTGCAGCGAGGATTTGTGCGCCATCAGCGTGCGGTCCGAGTACCAGAAGGGCACGACATACCGGCCCGCCATCAGCACGCGGTCCAGCGCGCGCACGGCGGCGGTGAACCCGTCCTGGTCATCGGCGGTCAGCATCGCCTCGATCATCGCCTCGGCCGCCGGGCTGTTCATGCCCATGTAGTTGCGCGTGCCCGGCTCCTCGACGCCGTTCGACCCCCAGTAGAGATACTGCTCGTTGCCGGGGCTGAGGCTGAGGCCCCAGCGGTTGATGATCACGTCGTAGTCGTAGATCTCCTTGCGCTCGGCGAACTGGGCGCTGTCGACCAGCGCGATCTCGGCCGAGATGCCCAGCCGGGCCAGGTTGTCGCGCCAGATGTTGGCCACCGCCTCCTGCTCGGAAGGGGTCAGCGAGATCAGCCGGGCGGAACTGTCGAGCGAGATGGTGAAGCTGAACGAATTGCCCTCGGAATTGCGCAGAACGCCGTCCTGCACGGTCCAGCCGGCTTCCTCGAGCAGACCCGAGGCGCGGCGGATCGCGGCGCGGTCACGGCCCCCGGCGGCGTTCTCGGGCAGCGCATAGCCGTCGATCGCGCCCGGCGGCAGATCATCAGCGAAAGGCGCCAGCAGCTCGGCCACCTGCCCTTCGGCGGCACCGGGCTGCATCGCCAGCGGAGAGTTGGCGTAGTAGCTGCTCATCCGCTTGTAGGCGCCGTCATTCAGCGTCCGGTTCACGAAATCGAAGTTGAACGCCTGGATCAGCGCCTCGCGCACGCGCCAGTCCTCGAAGAGGTCGCGGCGGGTGTTGAAGACGAAGCCCTCCATCCCCGAGGGGCGCTGGTGCGGGATCTCGGATTTCTCGATGCGCCCGTCGCGGACCGCCGGGAAGTCGTAGTCCCGTGCCCATTTGCCGGGGCTCGATTCGCGATAGGTCGAAAGCTCCCCTGCGCGGAACGCCTCGGCGATCACGTCGCCGTCGGCGAAATACTCGTACCGGATGGTGTCCACGTTGTGCTGGCCTGCGTTGAACGGCAGGTCCTTGCCCCAGTAGTCGGGATTGCGCACGAACTCGATGAAGCGGCCGGGCTCGAAATCGCCGACAGTGTAGGGGCCGGTGGCGGTCGGAACGTCGAGTGTGCTTTCGGCGAAATCCCGCCCGTCCCAGTCGCGCGGGTTCAGAATCGGGCGCAGGCCGAGGATCAGCGGCAGCTCGTTGTCCTGCTCCGAGAAGGTGAATCGCACACCCCGCTCACCGACCTTCTCGACCGAGCCGACCTTGTTCCAGGCGTTGGCATAGGTTGGCAGGCCGCTTTCGGCGAGAGTCTCGTAGGACCAGATCACGTCGTCGACGGTCACGGGCGTTCCGTCCGAGAATTTCGCCTCCTCCCTTAGGTGAAATTCAACCCATTCGCGGTTCGGCCCGGTCTCGACCGATTCGGCCAGAAGACCGTAAAGCGTGAACGGTTCGTCCCAGCTTCGCCCCATGAGCGACTCGAACACGTGCACGCGCAGACCATAGGGCGAACGCCCCTTGAGGATGTACGGGTTGAGCGCATCGAAGCCGCCACGCTCGCCGAAGACGATCTTCCCGCCTTTGGGCGCATCCGGGTTCGCATAGGGCAGTGACACAAAATCCTGTGGCAGCGCGGGCTCGCCATACATGGCTATGCCATGCTGCGGCTCGGCCCATGCGACCGAGGCCAGCGCGGTCAGCCCGGCGGCCGCCGCGATCAGTCTCCGATTCAAATCCATTCCGCCTGTCTCCTGCTGCTGTCTTGGCCTGCTTTTTTAAGGATCATATCCAAGCTGAACCACTGCTTGAATTTTTATCTTGGACGCGGCGCGAGTTTTCCGTATAAAGAGGGCACTGCTCGATAGGTTTCTTGCCTGTATGAAACCTGCCTCAATAACTTAACGCCGGCTTCGTGCCGGCGTTTTTTTATGCTCTCGCCCCTTCGTGACCAAGCGCAGTTTGCCTTTTCGCAGGCGCAACATACAGTCCGGGTATCCGTGGAATCGGCGCGAGAGGGAGCATCGGACATGAGCATCAGCGGAAAGACGGCGGTCGTCACAGGGTCGAACTCGGGCATCGGCCTGGGCGTGGCGCGGGCGCTGGCCGAACAGGGCGCGAACGTCGTGCTGAACTCGTTCACCGACCGGGAAGAGGATCACAAGCTCGCCGCCGACCTTGCCGAGGAAACCGGCGCGAAGGTGGCTTATGTTCAGGCGGACATGTCCAAGGGCGATCAGTGCCGCGCGCTGGTCGAGAAAGCCGCCGAACTGTTCGGCCCGGTGCAGATCCTGGTGAACAACGCCGGTATCCAGCACGTCGCCGCGATTCCCGAATTTCCGGCCGAGAAATGGGATGCGATCATCGCGATCAACATGTCCTCGGCCTTCCACACCACCGCCGCTGCCCTGCCCCAGATGCGCGAAGCCGGCTGGGGCCGCGTCGTCAACATCGCCTCGGCGCACGGGCTGACCGCCTCGCCCTTCAAGTCGGCTTATGTCACCGCGAAACATGGCGTCGTCGGGCTGACCAAGGTGACGGCGCTGGAAACCGCCGAAGAGCCCATCACCTGCAACGCGATCTGCCCCGGTTACGTGCTGACCCCGCTGGTCGAGGCGCAGATCCCCGACACGATGAAGAAATACGACATGACCCGCGAGCAGGTCGAACGCGATGTGCTGCTGGAGCGGCAGCCGTCGAAGCAGTTCGCCTCGATCGAGCAACTGGGCGGCACGACCGTCTTCCTGTGCTCGGACGCGGCCGAGCAGATCACCGGCACGACGATCTCGGTCGACGGCGGCTGGACCGCGCTTTGATCCCGGGCCGATGAGCAACACGATCCGCATCAACCTTGCGCTTCAGGGCGGAGGCGCGCATGGCGCCTTCACCTGGGGCGTGCTCGACCGGCTTCTCGAGGAAGAGGACATCGAGGTCGAGGGCATTACTGCGACCTCCGCCGGGGCGATGAACGCGGCTGCGCTGAAATACGGCTGGATGCTCGGCGGACACGAAGGCGCGCGGGCCAAGCTCAACGCGTTCTGGGAAGAGATCTCGGCACACACCGTGATGCCGAACTGCATGATCAACACCTGGCTGGCGCCGCTGATGCCGGACCCGGCGCAGTTTTCGAAACTGGTCGAACGCAGCGCGGCTTACGCGGCGATGGACATCGCCACGCGGATGTTCTCGCCCTACGAGATCAATCCGCTGGGCATCCACCCGCTGCGCCCGGTGGTCGAGAAGATGCTGGATTTCGACAAGGTCTGCGCACTGGGCGGGCCGAAGCTGTTCGTCTCGGCCACCAATGTGCGCACCGGCAAGATCAAGGTGTTCTCGGGCGACGAGATCAGCGTCGACAGCCTTCTGGCCTCGGCCTGCCTGCCGACGCTCTACCAGGCCGTCGAAATCGAGGACCCCGCGACGGGCCGTGTGGAGGCCTATTGGGACGGCGGCTACATGGGCAACCCGGCTCTCTTCCCGCTGTTCTACGAGACCGAGAGCCGCGACGTGCTGATCGTGCACATCAATCCGACCTACCGGGACGAGGTGCCGCGTTCGGCCATGCAGATCATGAACCGGATCAACGAGATCAGCTTCAACTCATCGCTGCTGCGGGAGTTGCGGGCCATCGATTTCGTGCGGCGGCTGATCGAGGATGGACAGGTACGAAGCGGGACGATGAAGGACGTGCTGATCCACTCGATCATGGACGACGAGTTGATGAGCAGTCTAGGCGTCGCCACCAAGATCACTCCGAACCGGTCGTTCCTTCTGCATCTCAAGGCGGCGGGGCGCTCGCGGATGGACGCTTTCCTGCGCGATCACAGGGCCGATCTGACCCAGCGCAGTACCGTCGATCTGCGCGAGATGTTCGGCTGAAGCCTCAGGGCTCGACCGAGGTCACCCAGAGGATCGTCGCATCGTCCTCGCTGACCGAGATCACGTTGTGCCCCATCGCGGCGTCGTAATAGGCGCTGTCGCCCCGGCGCAGGCGCACGGGGGCGTAGAACTCGGTGTAGAATTCGACGATGCCCGACAGCACGTAGAGGAATTCCTCGCCGTCGTGGCGGACCCATCCCTCGAAATCGTCGAAGCTGCGTGCGCGGACGATGGTCCTGTAGGGCAGCATCTGCTTGGAGCGCAGGTCGGTCGCAAGGATCTCGTGCTCGTAGGTCTTGGTCGGATGCGGCTGCCCCTGCCCCGACAGCGTCACCGCGCGGCGCCCCATCACCTTGTCGGTCTTGGGCGGCGTAAACAGCTGCGGGATCGAGATGTCGAGCCCCTGCGCCAGTTTCTGCACCGCCTCGAAAGTCGGCGACATCTGGTCGTTCTCGATCTTAGAGAGCGTTGAGCGTGCGAGCCCGGCCTTGCGGGCGGCCTGTTCCAGTGTCCAGTTGCGCGCCTTGCGCAGCTCGCGCACGCGCTTTCCCAGTTCGAGCGATTCGACCGGCTCGGCATTGCCTTCGCCGCGCGCGACGCTCAGCAGCGAGGGGATCTTGCGCTCGTCTCCCAAGGGGGCCTCCTGGATGGCCGCCGGCACGGGTTCAATCCCCCCGGCAGGCGCGTTAGAAGGCTTCAATAGGCCGGAACTGACGGCAAAGACAACCGGCAGCGGCCGGAAAGGACAGCCATGACCACCACGCTCGACATCATCTCGGACCCGATCTGCCCCTGGTGCTTCATCGGCAAGGTGCGGCTGGACCGGGCGCTGGAACAGCGTCCGAACCATCCGTTCGAGGTCCGCTGGCTGCCGTTTCAGCTGAACCCCGACATGCCGCGCGAGGGCATGGACCGGGCCGAGTACCTGGAGACCAAGTTCGGCGGTCGCGACCGGGCGGTTCAGGTCTATTCCCACATCGAGCAGGAGGCGCTGTCCTCGGGGCTGGAGATCGACTTCGGTGCGATCCGCCGCACGCCCAACACGCTGGACGCGCACCGGCTGATCCATTGGGCGGGGATCGAGGGGCGGCAGACCCTTGTCGCTAACCAGCTGTTCCACCGCTACTTCCTGAAAGGCCAGGACATCGGCGACGCCGAAGTGCTGACAGACGTCGCGCGCAGCGCCGGGATGGACGCGGACGTGACCGCCCGGCTGCTGGAGGGCGACGCGGATCTTGAGGAGGTTTCGGGCCTCGACACCCGCGCGCGCGAGATGGGTGTGACCGGAGTGCCCATGTTCATCATTGGCGGCAAGTACGCGGTTTCGGGCGCCCAGCCCACCGAGACGTGGTTGAGCATCATCGACGAGCTCATTGAAAAGACGGAGGAACTTCGGCAGTCCCTTCAGGGAGGAGAAGGCTGAGGCCTGCCACCGACTGCCGCCACGTCAGCAACAAGATGGCGACAATGGGGCTGTTTGTTTTTCGCTCATCTTTATTGTGACAGAAATGCTGCGTATGATTCTTGCGTGTTTACCGGTTGAGAACCGTTTGCCTTGCAGAGTGCGCGAGTACCTGAACGAAAAACAAACAGGACTTGGACATGAAATCCGCTCTCTTCGTGCCGCTTCTCGCGCTGGGATTGTCTGCGTGCGGTGACATCCCGCAGGAACAGGTTGGCAAGGCCGACACCGCGCCGGCATCGGCGACCCGGGTGGCCTGCGACAGCACTCAGCCCGGCTGCGCACAGCTTGTCGACAATGACATCGAAACCCGCTCTGGCCTGCACACCCGCAGCAGCATCGGACGCGCGTTCATGGGCGGTGTGGCAGCGGCCTTCTTCTGAGGCCGCCGCTAGCTGTCAGGCTGACGCCAGTTTCGCCAGGTCCTGCGCGATCGCGTAGGCGCCCTTGATCTTGTCCGAGTCGCGCTTCCAGTCGCGCCGCACGACGATCTTGTTCTCGCGCACCTTGGCGAGGCCCTTCTGCGCCTCGAGGAACTGCACCAGCCCGGCGGGGTTCGCATACTTGTCGTTGTGGAACTGGATCGTCGCGCCCTTCGGGCCGCCGTCCAGCTTGGCGATCCCGGCCCGTTTGCACATGGCCTTGATCCGCACGACGTTCATCAGCGTGTTGACCTCTTTGGGCAACTTGCCGAACCGGTCGATCAGTTCCGCCGCGAACCCTTCCATCTCGACCTTGGTGGTCAGGCTGGACAGGCGGCGATACAGGCCGAGGCGCACGTCCAGATCCGGCACGTAGTCATCCGGTATCAGCACCGGCACCCCGAGGTTGATCTGCGGCGCCCAGCCGGAGTCGGTCTCGGAAAGACCCTCCATCTCGCCGGACTTCATCTTGGCGATCGCCTCTTCCAGCATGTCCTGGTAAAGCTCGTAGCCCACCTCGCGGACATGGCCTGACTGCTCGTCGCCCAGCAGGTTGCCGGCCCCGCGAATATCCAGATCCTGGCTGGCCAGCGTGAAACCGGCGCCAAGCGAATCCAGCGAGCCCAGCACCCGCAGCCGTCGGTCCGCAGCTGGTGTCAGCTTGGCCCGCGGCTTGGTAGTGAAATAGGCATAGGCCCGCAGCTTGGAACGTCCCACCCTGCCCCGGATCTGGTAAAGTTGCGCCAGCCCGAACATGTCTGCGCGATGCACGACCAGCGTGTTCGCCGCCGGGATGTCGAGGCCAGACTCCACGATCGTCGTCGCCAGAAGCACGTCGTACTGGCCGTCGTAGAAGGCGTTCATCCGGCTATCGAGATCGCCCGCCGCCATCTGGCCGTGCGCGACCAGCACCTTCACCTCGGGTACCTGCTCGCGCAGGAATTCCTCGATCTCTGCAATGTCCGAGACGCGCGGCACGACGAAGAAGCTCTGCCCGCCGCGATAATGCTCGCGCAGCAGAGCCTCGCGGATGGTCACGCCGTCGAACTCGCTGACATAGGTTCGGATCGCGAGCCGGTCGACCGGCGGGGTCGCGATCAGCGACAGGTCCCGCACACCGGTCAACGCCAGTTGCAGGGTGCGCGGGATCGGCGTCGCGGTCATCGTCAGGACGTGCACTTCCGAGCGCAGCTGCTTCAGCCGCTCCTTGTGGGTGACGCCGAATTTCTGCTCTTCGTCGACGATGACGAGGCCCAGCTGCGCGAACTTCACGGACTTCGCGAGCAGCGCATGGGTGCCGACGACGATGTCGACGGTGCCCTTCTGCAGGCCCTCGCGGGTCTCGCCGGCCTCTTTCTGACCCACGAAGCGCGAGAGTTGCCGGACCTTCACCGGCATCCCCCGGAACCGCTCGGCAAAGGCCTTTGCGTGCTGCCGGGCCAGCAGCGTCGTCGGCGCGATCACCGCGACCTGGTGGCCCGACATGGCGGCGACGAAAGCCGCGCGCAACGCCACCTCGGTCTTGCCGAAGCCGACGTCGCCGCAGACCAGCCGGTCCATCGGGCGGCCCGAGCCCAGGTCCTCCAGCACGTCCGAAATCGCGTTCAGCTGATCGTCGGTCTCTTGATACGGGAACCTCGCGCAGAACTCGTCCCAGAGCCCGTCCGGCGGGGTGAATTCGGGGGCGGTGCGCAGGGCGCGCTCGGCGGCGATGCGGATCAGCTGATCCGCCATCTCCTTGATACGTTCCTTCAGCTTGGCCTTCTTGGCCTGCCAGGCGCCACCGCCAAGCCGGTCCAGAAGCCCTTCCTCGTGCCCGAAACGGGACAGCAGTTCGACGTTCTCGACCGGCAGGTAGAGCCGGTCGCCACCCGCGTACTCCAGCGCGATGCACTCGTGCGGCGCGCCCGCGGCGGTCAGTGTCTCGAGCCCCGTGTAGCGCCCGACGCCGTGTTCGAGGTGCACGACCAGATCGCCCGGGTGCAGGCTGGTCGCCTCGGTCAGGAAGTTCTCGGCCCGACGACGGCGGCGCGGCGCGCGGATAAGGCGGTCGCCGAGAATGTCCTGCTCGGTGATGACCGTCAGGCCCGGCGTGGTGAAACCGCTCTCGATGCCCAGAACGGCGAGGAACAGCCCGCCCTTGCCCTCGGGCAGCTTTCGGAAATCCTCGAGCACCTGCGCACCGGTCAGGTCGGCGTCTTCGAGCAGCGTGCCCATCCGCTCCCGCGCACCTTCGGAATAGGTCGCGAGGATCACGTGGCTTTCGCCGCGCCGCTCGCGGACATGCTCGGCGAGGGCACCGAAAAGGCTGATCTCCTCGCGCTGGCGTTCGGGCGCGAAGTTGCGGCCGACGCGGCCGCCCGCATCGGTGACGCCCAGACCGGTGGGTTGTGGCAGCACTGACAGCTGGCGGACCGCATGATCATCAAGCGCCGCGTCCCAGGCGTCTCCATCCAGGTAGAGCTGATCGGGCGGCACCGGCTTGTAGACGGTCTCCATCCTGTCGCGGGATTTCAGCGCCTCGGCCCGGTTCTGGTACTGGTCCTCGATCGAGGTCCAGCGCGCGTCGCGTGCGGCTTCCAGCTTGTCGTCCAGCACCACGGGCGCGCCGGGCAGGTAGTCGAACAGCGTCTCCATCCGATCATGGAAGAATGGCGCCCAATGCTCCATGCCCTGATGCTTGCGACCTGCGCTGACCGCCTCGTAGAGCGGATCGTCCGAGCCCGCTGCGCCGAAACTGGCGCGGTAAGTCTGCCGGAACCTCTGGATCGCGTCGGCGTCGAGGATCACTTCCGACGCGGGCGCGAGGTCGATGCGCTTCTCGGACGCGCCGCTGCGCTGGGTGCCCGGATCGAACCGGCGGATGCCGTCGAGCACGTCACCGAAGAGGTCGAGCCTCAGGGGCTGCGGCACGCCCGGCGGGAAGATGTCGATCAGCCCGCCACGCACTGCGAAGTCGCCGGGCTCGGTGACGGTGGGAGTTTGCGCGAAACCCATGCGGACGAGGAAGCTGCGCAGCGCGTCCACGTCGATCTGCTCGCCCACCCGGGCCGAGAAGCGCGCGTCGTGGATCGTCGCCCGCGCCGGCACCCTCTGGGTCGCGGCGGCGAGCGTGGTCAGCACCACCATCGGCCCCTTGGGCTTGTCGGCCAGCGCCGCCAGAACCGACATCCGCGCCGCCGAGATCTCGGCAGCCGGCGAGATGCGGTCGTATGGCAGACAGTCCCACGCGGGGAAGGCCATCACCGGCAGCTGCGGCGCGAAGAAGGCGAGCGCGGCGCGCATCGCCTCGAGCCGCGCGGCGTCGCGGGCGACGTGCAGGACCGGCGCGGAACCGCGCGCGGCAAGACCGGCGAGGACCGTCGCGTCGAATCCTTCCGGCGCGCCGCCGATCGTCGCGCGACCGGGCGTGAGTGGAGCTTCGGCTTTCATGCGCGCGGGGTACTCCTTGCGCTGGGTATCGGCAAGAGCGTCGCGGACGCTCGGGCGGGTTCGGTCAGATAGCTATGATGTTTCGCGCGATTTCCCAGATCGCGACGGCGACGGCGGAGCAGATTGCCATCAAACCGATCAGCTGGTTCTGCAGCCGCAGGTTCCGGATCATCAGGCGCAGCGCCTGTCCGCGAAGGGCGCGGTTCTCGATACGGAATGCCATGCGGACCGTCAGCACGTAGACGAGAGTAAGCGGCACCACGATGGTCGCGACCGCGCGAGCGAACTCGATGTCCGAGCGGATGCCGAGGGTCAGCAGCATGGTGATCAGGAAGGCCACGGCAGCTGCCAACGCCGTGCCGAAGCGGCGCGCCATGCTGGCGAAGCGGAAGCTTTGCGCGAGGATGAGCGCCTCGGTTGCGCGGGACCAGGGGCCGTCCTCGTCCTTCTCGCGGTTGGCTTCGACAACCATGTCGTAGGGTACGCCCATGGCGAAATGCGACGCCATCGACCAGGTGACGACATGCGCGATCCAGAACCACAGCGTCCAGAAGCTGTCGGGGCTCATGTATTCGCGAACGATACTCAAGGGCAGGTCCTCGGCGGGCGTCGGTCCCTATCGACCTACCCAATCGTGGGCGAATTTCAATCACTTCCGTCCTTGCAGTTGCCCATGGCCGCGCGCTCTGGCAGGAAAGCCGCAGGTTCCAGGAGCACGCCATGACACCGATCACCGCCCCCTTCCCCATGTCCCGTCCCCGGCGCTTGCGCCGTACCGGCTGGATCCGCGAGATGGTCGCCGAGGTGGCGCTGAGCCCGGGCGACCTGATCTGGCCGATCTTCATCACCGGCGGCGAGAACCGGCGCGAGCCGGTGCCCTCGATGCCCGATGTCGATCGGCTGTCGGTGGATCTGGCGGTCGAGGCGGCGCGAGGGGCGGCGGACCTCGGCATTCCCTGCATCGCGCTGTTTCCCTATACCGACCCGAGCGTGAAGACGCCCGAGGCCGAAGAGGCGTGGAACCCGGACAACCTGGTCAACACCGCGACGCGCGCGATCAAGGCGGCGGTGCCGGGCATGGGTGTGATGCTGGACGTGGCGCTCGATCCGTACAATTCCGAAGGGCACGACGGGATCGTACGCGATGGCGTGGTCGCCAACGACGAGACGCTGCTGGCGCTGGAAAAGCAGGCGCTGGCGCAGGCCGAGGCCGGTGCCGACATTCTCGGTCCCTCGGACATGATGGACGGGCGCATCGCGGTGATCCGGCAGGCGCTGGAGCAGAACGATTTCCAGGACGTGGCAATCATGAGCTACGCGGCCAAGTATGCCTCGGCCTTCTATGGTCCGTTCCGCGATGCGGTCGGCGCATCGGGCGCGCTGAAAGGCGACAAGAAGACCTACCAGATGGATCCGCGCAACAGCGACGAGGCGCTGCGCGAGGTCGCCACGGACCTTGCCGAGGGCGCGGACATGGTGATGGTCAAGCCCGGGATGCCCTATCTCGACATCTGCACGCGGGTGAAGCGAGAGTTCGGCGCGCCGACCTTCGCCTACCAGGTCTCGGGCGAGTATGCGATGATCGCCGCCGCTGCCCAGAACGGCTGGGTGGACCGGGAGCGGATCGTGCTGGAGAGCCTGACCGCCTTCAAGCGCGCGGGTTGCGACGGGGTGCTGACCTATTTCGCGCCGGAACTGGCGCAGGTCATCTGAGCATCTGCCGCCAGCCTTCCGGGTCGTAGCCGAAGGCTTCGAAATCGCGGGCATAGATCCGCTGCAACCGCTGGCAGAGGTCTTCGTCCAGCACCGACGCCCCCTTTGAGCTGGCATTGCGCGGCGTGCCAGCCTTCTCGCGCACCCAGTCCGGGTCGATGCCGAGCGGCGCGAACGCTTGCGCCAGCGGCTCGCCCAGGCCGTCCTCCATCCGCCAGGTGCCAGTGTAGGGCAGCGTGTCGAATAGGATCACGCGGCGCTGCTCCTCCCAATGGGTGTTGCGGCGGCCCGGGGTGCCGGCCTCGATGCTGTCGACGAAGGTCGCGAAGGGAACCAGCGTGCCGGGCTCGGCCCCAGGCAGTCCGCGCGCGCGGGCGTGGGCGCGCATCTTGGCAAGCTCTCCCTTGCGCATCGACCTCGGGTAGCCCGCATCCGCCCCGTCGGGCGTCGCGTTGTGACCGTCGAGGAACTTGTCGCGCCAGGCCGATACCGCCCGGGCATAGGGATCGCGTACGATTGCATAGATCGCGTATGCGCCGGGATCGGAGAGGAAATGCCGGTAGTCGCGCAGGCGCGCCACGGGCATCCGCCGGGCCATCTTGAGGAACGGGTAACGCCCGTTCGAAGGATCGGGTTTCCCCGCCTGCCGCAGCCCCTCGGTCAACAGATCACGCAGGAAGGTGGTCGCGACCTTCGGGTTCAATACCAGCGCCAACCGCGCCTCGCGCAGGACGATCAGGCGGAACGGGCTGAACAGCGGGTCGCGCAGCACGGAATAGGCGCTTCGGCCAGTCATCATGGGGCCTCCCTCGCCGCGCCGGGCGGCTCGTTCGTGCTAATATCGTGCCAGAGCATTGTCAAAACCGCGCTGGTGCGCTTTGGCCGACGCATTCGTTGCCGGACAAGCAACGGTGACACTGGCGTCTACAAGGTGTATCCCTTAGGACAACCGGCACAAGACCGGCTCAGAGGCGGACATAGGAGCAGAAAAGACGATGCCCGTGACAAGACGCAGTTTCATGCTGTCGGGAGCGGCGGCTCTGGCGGCGTGCGGCCCCGTGGCCAACGGATCCCAGATCGATGCGCAGGTGCGCGCAAGCCGCGATCAGCTGTTTGCCCAGTACCCGCAGTTCCAGAGCCTGGCCGATCGCTCGGCGGGCGTTCTGATCATCCCCGAGATCGTCAAGGGCGGCCTGATCGTCGGCGCCGCCTACGGCGAGGGCGCGCTGCTGGTGGGCGACGCGGTGGTCGACTACATCTCGGTCGCGGCCGGTTCGCTGGGTTTCCAGGCCGGTGTACAGACTTTCGGCCAGGCGCTGTTCTTCGTCTCGCCCGAGGCGTTGGCCGCCTTCCGCCGCGCCGATGGCTGGCAGCTGGGCGTTGATGCCGAAGCGACCGTGCTCGAGGACGGGGTCGCGGCGAGCGTCACGACAAACACCGTCAACCAGCCGATCTACGAACTGGTCTACGGCCAGCGCGGACTGCTGCTGGGCGCGAGCCTCGAAGGCGCCAAGTACAACCGCTTGATCCGCTGAACCCGGCCGTCCCGCGTGGACGGCGATATACCTGCGCGCACGGGGCCGGTCGTGGCTTGCTCCCGGCGCGGCCTCTGGGCACTGTCTGGCCATGACGCGAACCCTTTTCAACTGGCTGCTCAGGGCTCTGGGCCTGGTCGTGCTGCTGGCGGCGCTTGCCGCCGGTCTGGCTTGGTACCTGGCCTCGCACTCGCTACCGGATTACGACGCCACGCACCGCCTGCAGGACGCACCCGGCGAGGTCGAGATCGTTCGCGACAACTACGCCGTGCCGCATATCTTCGGTGAAACGGACGAAGCGGTGCTCTACGGGCTGGGCTTCGCCCATGCGCAGGACCGACTGTGGCAACTGACGCTGACCCGCCGCGTCGCGCAGGGTCGCCTGTCGGAACTGTTCGGCGAGCGGACTGTCGAGGTCGACCACCTGATGCGGGCGCTCGACATCTACGGCGTGGCGCGCGAGACGGCGCGGAAGCAATCCCCCGAGGTGACTACGCAACTGCAAGCCTATGCGGACGGGATCAACGCCTATATCGACCTGGTGCAGCGCGAGGCCCTGGGCCGCGGTGCGCCCGAGTTCTTCCTGTTCGAGCCGCAAATCGCGCCCTGGACCCCGACCGACAGCGTTGCAGTGATGAAAGTCATGGCGCTACGCCTTTCGGACAAGGCCAGCAAGGAGGCGCTGAGGGCCGCCGCCTCGTTGCGCCTTGACCCCGAGCGGATCATGGACCTGATGCCCGAGCCGCCGAACGCGGTGATCGCGCTTCCGGAATACGCCGGAAGCCTCTCGGTCATGCCCTGGCAGTCGGCCGAGGCCTGGCCCGAGCCCGATCCGCTGTCTCCGGTGCAGCCCGTCGGTCTTGCGGGCGCGTCGAACGCCTTTGCCGCAATGCCGGACCGCGCCGCCGCCGGTGCGTCACTGCTGGCCAGCGATCCGCACCTGGGGCTGACCGCGCCGGGGCCGATGTACCTGGCCCGGCTGGAACTCGAGGCAGGTGGCGTGATCGGCGCGACGATCCCCGGTATTCCCTCGATCCTGATCGGCCGGAACCGGAATGTCGCCTGGGGGCTGACCACCAGCTATCTCGACGATCAGGACATCTACATCGAACGGCTCGATCCAGAGGATCCCTCGCGCTACGAGACGCCGAACGGGATGCAGCCCTTCCGCACCCGCGACAGCGTGATCCAGATCGACGGCGCCGCGCCGCGCACGGTCCAGCTGCGCTGGACTCGGCACGGGCCGGTGATCCCCGCCCCGCACTTCGGCGCAGCGCAGATCACGCCTTCGGGTCATGTCGCGTCACTGGCCTGGACCGGGTTCGAGACCGACGACCGGACCATCGAGGCCGCCTTCGGCATCATGCGTGCAGGATCCGTGGACGAGGTGCTGGAGCTGACTGATCTCTACCATGCGCCGTCCAACAACATCATTGTCGCCGACGCCGAGACCGTCGCCCTGCGCGCCATGGGCCGCGCCCCCCTGCGCCTGCCCGAACACGACAGCCAGGGACGGATGCCCGCCGCCGGATGGGTCGCGAAGAATGACTGGCAGGGTTATGCGGATCTGGACGACAACCCGATCAGCAAGGACCCCGAGGGCGGGATCGTCGTCAACACCAACAACCGGCTGACCGACGCGGAGTTTCCGAACCACTGGAGCTTCGACTGGGGCGACTCGCACCGCATCCTGCGCGCCGAGCGCCTGCTGAACACCCGCGAGTTCCACACGTTCGACAGTTTCGTCGAGGTGCAGAACGATACCGTCTCGCAGGCAGCGCGGGTTCTGCTGCCGCTGATCGCCAAGAACCTCTGGTACCAGGGCGAGCCGGCCGCGCAGGACACGGTGGAGCGGCAGCGCCAGATCGCGCTGGAGGCGATGGCGAACTGGAACGGCGAAATGAGCCAGCACAGTTTCGAGCCGCTGGTCTACACCGCCTGGGTCCGGCAGTTGCAGCGGCGGCTGGTGATCGACGAGCTGGGGCCGCTGGCCGAACGGTTCTCGCGCCCCGACCCGTTGTTCCTGGAGCGCGTCTTCCGCGACGTCGACGGCGCCTCGGAGTGGTGCGACATCCGGCAATCCGACACGGTCGAGACCTGCGAGGAAATGGCCCGACTGTCCCTGGACGCGGCGCTGCTGGAACTGGCCGAAACCTATGGCAACCGCGTGGACAGCTGGCGCTGGGGCGCGGCGCATGTCGCGCTCCACAAGCACGAGGTGCTGGGCGACGTGCCGCTGCTGGGCTGGCTGGTCAACATCCGTCAAGAGACACCCGGCGGCGATACCACGCTGATGCGCGGCCAGATCCGGGCGCGCGGCGAGGCCCCCTACACCAATGTCCACGCCAGCGTGTTCCGCTCTGTGGTGGATTTCGCCGATCCCGAAAGCTCGGTCTTCGTACTGAGCACCGGACAAAGCGGGCACGTCCTGTCACGTCACTACGACGATCTGGCGCTACTCTGGCGCCGGGGCGAGTACATCTCGATGGCACTCGATCCGGCCGTCGCGCGCGGCGGTGCGGTCGGAGTCACACGGCTGGTGCCGCAGGGCGCGGCGCGCGGCGCGGACTAGCGCAGCGCGGTCCGATTCAGGCGCGCGCCCGGGGTATCACCGGGACCGCGCATCACCGCGTCGACCAGCGCCGCGCGCGGGTCGTTGTCGATCTCGAGCAGGCGCTGCACCTCGACCTCGACCTCCGGCGGCACCACGCCGCCCGAGGCTGCGCGCAACTGCCGGGCGGCATCGTCCATCGACAGCCGGATCTCGTCTTCGAGTTCCCGGATCATGAACAAGGTCTGCGCATGATCCATGGCCCGCAGCAGGTCACCGCGCAGTGTCTCGCGTTCGAGCCGCAAGCGCTGCAAGTCTGCGAGTATCGGCTCCAGCCGGAAGGCTTCGCCCGCCGAAACCAGCCTATCGGCGTCGGCGATGCTACGGCGAATGCCAGCCATCTCGTGCCGGATCGCGTCCATGTCAGTCTGCATGGCAGCCATGGAACGCTCGGGCGGATACTGCGCGGCGAGCAGGTCGCGCGCCTCGGCAAGAGCCTCCGCCATGTCCCTGCCCTCGAGGATCGCGTCTCGGTAGGCGGCGATCCGGCCAAGGAAGCTGTTCGGGGCCCACTCGGCAAGATCGAGATCGTCCAGATCGTCACCATCGAGCGCCCCTGTCAGAACGGCGAGTATTCCAGAGGGATCCAGCTGCTGCGCCGCGAAGCTGCCCGCAAACGGCCCAGGGACCGTGCCCGGGATGTCGGGCGCCGGGAACTCCACCAACGGGGTTGCCGACGTCGCCTGCGCTGCGCCCGCTGGCGGAGCCGACACGGCGTTCGGAACAGGCGCATTGGGGACAGCAACCATAGTTGCCGTTTCGGATGCCGGTCGCCTTAGCAACAACGGAATGGCGTCCTCCTCGCTATCGCTGGTCGCATAGTCCCTTGCCACGTTCGCCGCCGTGGTTGCCGCGGCGGTACGCTGCCGCGGCTCCGGTTCATCCGCGGGGCGATCCCGCTCCGGCGCGGGGGTGCGCGCGGTGCGCTCCGGTCGCGCGGGTTCGGGTTCCGGTGTCCGGGCCTCCCGCGTGGACGGCGCGGGATCGTCTCGTGGTTCCGGGGTAGGTTCAGGTTGGGGAGACGAGCGCGGCTCTTCACGCGGCTCCGGCTCCGGAGCCGGCTGCGATGCAGGTTGTGGCACTTCTCTCGGCGCCGGGGTCGGATCGGGCTGAGGAGCCGGGCGCGGTTCTTCCCGAGGGGCGGGCGTAGAGACGGGTTGCGGCGCCGGCTGGGGATTTGAGGGGGTTTGCGTGCCGCCGGTCGATCCGCCGGACGGACTCGGGCTTCCTCTGCCCCCACCCTTCCGGTCCTTCTTGTCTTTCTTGTCTTTCTTGTCCGCCTTGCTGTCCCGGTCGCGGGTGTCGCGGTCCTTGCCGCCCTTGTCGCGATCCTTGTCCCGCCCCCGGTCCTTGTCCTTGTCTCTGCCTCGGTCCCTGTCCCGGTCGCGATCTCGATCCTTCCCGCCCTTGTCTTTCCCCTTTGCGAAAGCAAGGTCGCCATCGATCGTCGTCAGGCCAACCGGAGACCAAGCGAGCGCGGCCCCGAGGACCGCTGCCAGAGCGTGTCTGGAATACTGGAACTTCGGCATCGTTCCCCCCAATGCCAGAAGGCGCGCCCCCGCGCCAAACCCCACTTACAGATATTCAGATATTAGGATGGTAGTGCAAAACTCGGATTCTGGCGAATCCGAAGCCAAAAAAGAAGCCGCCTCCGACCCGGGGGTAGGTCGGAGGCGGGCTCGGGGGATGGAGCCCTTTCGGGCTCCGCGGTAACTCAGTCGGTCTCGACCACGATCACCACGGGATCGTCGTCATCCAGATCTTCGAGCAGTGAGTCCTCGACAATCTCGTCCACCACGTCCGCCAGCGGATCGCCGTCCAGACCCAGCAAGCGCTGTACCTCGTCTTCGACATCCGGGGTAACAGGCTTGTTGGCGGCATAGTCCAGAAGTTCGTCCGAGGTCTCGACCGACAGCAAGATCTCGTCAGCGAGGTCCTCCACGGCCATCTCGGCCTCGCCATAGTCTTCGGCGTCGGTCAGTTCGTCACGCAAGTCGCGGCGCTCGTTCCGCAGATCACGCAGATCCTCCCGTGCGGCCTCAAGTTCCGAAGGATCGGCGTCGCCGTTATCGACATCCTCCTCCAGGTCGGCGATCTCTCTGCGCAGGGTCCGAATGTCCTCGCGGTTCTCGGCCAGATCGTCCTCGATTTCGCCGATCTCGCGCTCGGGCGGGTCCAGCGTCTCCAGCAGGTCGCGGGCCTCGACATAGTCGTCGGCCAGTTCGCGGGTATAGAGCACCTCGTCACGGTAGGCGGCGATGCGTCCGACCCGCGAGTTCGGCGAGGCATTCGCCAGCGCGTTCTCGGAGGCGTGTGCGGCGTTGAGCGCCCCCATCCGCGCGCGGATGTTCTTGCCCGACGGATCGAGTTCTTCGACGGCAACGCTATCGGCCAAGGCTCCGGTTTCGGTCGCCGACATTTTCTTGGCTTGCCCCGGAGGTACCCGGCGGTCATCGCCGGATATCGAGGACGCGGTCGTGGTCGACTGCCGCGAGGCACCGGACGTCGTTGCCTCGGTCTTCTTCTCCTGCCCCGGCGGGACCCAAGTGCCGCTGCTGCCATTGCCCGAGCCTCGGCTGGCCGTGGTCGAAGCACCGCTGGTCGAGGACTGACCGCGGTTGCCCGCATTGGTAGCGTTGCCCTTGTTGCCGGAGTTGCCCCGGGTATCGCTGCGCCCGCGGTCCTTGTCGTCCCGGTCGCGCCCACGATCCTTGTCGTCCCGGTCGCGACCGCGATCCTTGTCATCCTTACCCTTGTCGTCCTTGCCCTTCGCGTAGGCCATATCCGGACCTGCCACGAAATCGACGATGGGAACGACGGCAAGCCCGGCCCCAAGGGTCAGGCTGAGAGCGGCGGTCGCAAAAAGGCGCGCATTCATATGAGAGTCCTCCGAAAGCGTCGGCTGTCAGTGCCGACAATTCTTTCAGAGGGCGATCCGGGCAATAAACCCCGGTCTTTTCAGGCTAAACCGGGGTTTAATGCCTGATTTTTCAGGCGAAAAGCTCGTGACAGAGTTCCAATGCCTCGACCAGCGCGTCAACTTCGCCACGGGTGTTGTAGAGCCCGAACGATGCACGGCATGTCGCGTGCACGCCCATGTGCTCCATCAGCGGTTCGGCGCAGTGCTGACCAGCCCGAACGGCGACGCCCTTCTGGTCCACGACAGTCGAGATATCATGCGCATGGCCCGCACCCTCGATGGTGAACGAGAAGATCGCCCCCTTGTTCGGAGCAGTGCCTTGAAGGTTCAGCCAGTTGAGGCCCTTGAACCGGGACATGGCATAATCGCGCAGGTCCGCTTCATGGGCCGAGATGTTCTCCATCCCCAGGCCAGTCATGTAGTCAAGCGCCGCGCCCAGCCCGATCATCTGGACGATGCCGGGGGTACCTGCCTCGAACTTGTGCGGCGGGTCGTTCCACTCGATCGCGTCCTTGCGGACCGAACGGATCATGTCACCGCCACCGATGAAGGGCTGCATCTGCTTGTACATGTCCTTGCGGACATAGAGCGCGCCGGAGGCCGAGGGCCCATAGAGCTTGTGGCCGGTGATCGCGTAGAAATCCACGCCGAGATCCACGACATCGACCGGCATGTGAACGGCAGCCTGGCTGCCGTCGATCACGGTGACGATCCCCTGCTCTCGTGCAGCGGCGGCGATGGTCTTCACGTCGACGACAGTGCCCAGCACGTTCGACATGTGCGTGATGGCGATCATCTTCGTCTTCGGCCCGATGGCGTCGATCACCGCCTGCGCGTCGAGGCTGCCGTCCGGGTTCACGTCGACCCATTTCAAGACCACGCCCTGCCGCTCGCGCAGGAAATGCCACGGCACGATGTTGGCGTGATGCTCCATCACCGAAAGAATGATCTCGTCGCCCGCCTGGAGGTTCGGCGCGCCCCAGCCGTAGCTGACCAGGTTCAGGCCCTGGGTCGAACCGGTGGTGAAGATGATCTCTTCCTCGTGCGCAGCGCCGAGGAAGGCCTTCACCTTGCCGCGCACGGCCTCGTACTTCTCGGTCGCCAGGTTCGACAGGAAATGCAGGCCCCTGTGAACGTTGGCATATTCCTCGGCGTAAGCGCGGGTCACGGCGTCGATGACGACCTGCGGCTTCTGCGCCGAGGCGCCATTGTCCAGATAGACCAGCGGCTTTCCGTTCACGGTGCGCGACAGGATCGGGAAATCGGCCCGCACCTTTTCGACGTCGTACATGAGTTCAGCCCGTCCCTGGCAGAGGTATCCGCAACAGCTCCACAAGCAGAACCGCCGCAATCAGCATGGCCAGAAACGAGATAAAGACCCCGCCCAGGACTTTCAACACGTCACGGAAACCGTGAAGTGTCGCGGTGAACGCGGCGGTCGCCCAGAAGAACCACACGACAGAGCCGAGGCTGACGATCGTCCCGAGCGCCGGAAGCGCAAGGTAGGTGACCAGTTGTGCCAGTTGCAGGACCAGCAACATGGCCTGAACCCAGGCCATCAGCGCCAGCGCGCCCGGCCAGGTGCCATTGCCTCCGAAGGCGCGACCGATCCAGAGGACAAGCATGCTCATCGCAAGGAAAACAAGGGCTTGAAGCCCGGCAGTCAGCATGGGCGCAGCCATCAGGCTGCGCACCAGCGCTTCCTGCGGAATGGGCAGCACGAACTGAGAGGCCACCCCCAGGAGGGTGGCCAGGATGATCGCGAGAAATCCGATGCAGACCGATACCGGGGGCGGTGCGCCGAGCCTGAGGATCCGCCCCGCCGCCGTGCGGGGATGAACCAGGCTTTCGAGTATCAGCTGCCGCGCGAGCGGCACCATGTCACAGGACGCCGATCTTCCGCAGGTACATCGCGCCCAGCATCATCACCAGCGCCACGACCGACATCGACAGGAAGGCGATGGCGTTCTTGCGGAAGCCGTTGGCCTGCGCGATCCCCTGGCTGATGAACCACAGGAACGGCACCAGGCTGATCCAGTAGGGCGGCAGCGCGATCCAGTCCTCGCGCAGCACGGGGAAAAACGGCTCGAGCCAGGACATCGACACCGTGACCGCTGCCATCAGGAAGCCGAATGGCGCCGCAACCAGCGCCCCCCAGAAGATCCCGGCGCGGTTGGCACGCCAGCTGCCGGTGCCGCCGAAGAGGCGCACGAACACGGTGACGGTGCCCGAGAAGGCGTACATCGACGCGGTGCGAAGCATCAGCGCGGCGATCAGCCAGAGGCCGATTTCCAGAGGAACCTGTTCCTTCACGCCCGAGACCGGCGCGACCACCGTCTTCAGCGACCAGGACAGGAAGAAGATGATGTCCGACAGCAGCACGTAGAACAGGAGGCGGTGTTCCGAGGGATTTTCGGCGATCAGGCGCGCGGTCGAGGCACGCATGTCCTTCCAGGCGTCGATGATGCGATCGCCAAGGGACGCGCGTCGTTCCTCGAAAGTCCCGCCAGTCTGCAAAAGCATGGCTTCGGCGGTCTGATCGATCATGGCACTCACCTCTTCCCGTTGGGACGCGACTATTGCGCGCCATACTCGCGTTCGGGCACCGTACTGTGCGAACCAGGTAAGCAATGAGTTACGAACAAGACCTTAACGCGGCCTTGCCACCATATGGCTTCCCGCCGCTCAGCCTTGAGCCAGAATCACGCGGATCGCCAACAACGTCGCCATTGTTAGCCCCAAAAATACGGCCAGAACATGGCCGGCGCGGGCAAAGCCCTCGGATTCGGCGGCCATAACCGCCCATATCCAAAGGAAACCCAGGCCGACTGCCGCCGATGCGGCCTGCGCCACTATTCCGCCTGTTTCGGGCGGCAGCGCGGGCACCAGCGCCGAGATCAGCCCTTCGGCCAGTACCAGGGGGAGTGCCACCACGACCGCCCAGAAAAGGGCGACGCGCGCGGAATAAAAGCTGCCCTGCCCGCCGAACGCCCGCGCGACCAGCCGCTGCAGGGCGGCTAGAAGGTACAGCAGCAGCGGAAACAGGAAGATCGCCGCGAAAGCCCGGCCGGCGAGCACGCCCGTCAGCGCATCGCGCTGCGTCGCCTCGAGCGCACGCGCATCCGCGATGGCCGAGGGCAGCCCCGCCACGAAGGCCAGCGCTGCCGCCAGATAAGCATGGGCAAGAAGCCCGGCCTCGGGGGGCCGGGCGTCGAGCCTGCGCCGTACACCGCCGCGCAGGTCTTTCCAGCTGGCGGCGATGGACGCCACCAGCCCGTGCGGTTCGTCGGTCACGCTCAGCGCCGCCGCGACAGCCAGCCCGAGAGCCGTTCGCGCATGTCGTCGGCCAGGGTCTCGTCCTCGATCTCCTGGATCGCCTCGTCGAGGAAGGCCAGCACCATCATGTCCTGCGCATCGGCCTTCTGCACGCCGCGCGAGGTCAGGTAGAACATGGCGTCCTCGTCGATCGCCCCCACGGTCGAACCGTGCGAACAGGCCACGTCGTCGGCGTAGATCTCAAGCTCGGGCTTGGCGAGGAACTGGCTGTCGTCGTCCAGCAGCAAACCCTGGCTGATCTGGTAGCCGTCAGTCTTCTGCGCGCCCTGCTTGACCAGGATCTTGCCCTGGAACGTGCCCTGCGCGCCGTTGCGCAGAACCTTCTTGAAGACCTGGCGGCTTTCGCAGTTCACGCCGTCATGGGTCACGAAGACGGTGTCGTCGTGGTGGAAGGTGCCGTCCCCGGCAGCCGCCCCGGCCACATGCGCCTGCGCGTCGTCGCCGGTGAACTCGATCACGCTTTCATTGCGCGTCAGCACACCGTTGACGGTCAGGGTGAACGCCTTGAACGAGGCTTCGGCCGCCAGCCGCGCGAAGCTGTGCGTGACGGCGTGCCGCTCGTTGTCGCGGCCCTGGGTGCGGACGTGGTGGAACTTCGCGCCATGCCCAAGGTCGACCTCGAGACAGGTGTTGTAGCGCGCCCCGGCGGGGCCGGCCTCCAGCAGCGTCATCTCGGCGCCGTCGTCGACCTTCACGACGTGGTGCAGGACCACGTCCGAACTGTCCGACAGCTGCCGGTTCACGATCGTCACCGGGGTCGCGACGGTGCCCGAGACGCGAATCGCCACGCCCTGCCCCGCCACGGCGGTGTTCAGCGCCGCCAACGGGCGCGGCACCGGGTTCTGACCGCGCGTTTCCAGCACGCCGTAAAGATCCTTGGCCCAGTGGATGTCGGTCGCCAGCGCCTGCGCCAGCGGCTCGATGGTCAGGCCCTCCAGCGACAGCGCGTCCGACAGGCCTTCATCCAGCACGCCGTCCACGAAGACCAGCTTCACCTGCGCCCGATCACCGTAGAGCGCCTCCTTTTCCGGCTCCAGCGGAGCGGCGGACTTCGGCGCGTCCGAGGTCAGTGCGCTCGGGTCGGTGTATTTCCAGTACTCGTCGCGGCGGACGGGGGCACCCATCTCGCGCAGCCGCGCGGCGGCGGCGGCGCGGGCATCCTGCGCCCAGCGCGCGCCCGCTTCGGGCGCGGCGTGGCGGGACAGCAGCGCCTCGGCCAGGTCGAGTTTAGGTTGCGCGACCGCCATCAGGCCACCTCGCCTTCGAACTCGGCATAGCCGTTTTGCTCGACTTCCAGCGCCAGCTCGGGCCCGCCCGACTTCACGATGCGGCCGTTCGCCATGATGTGCACCACGTCCGGCTGGATGTGGTCCAGCAGACGCTGGTAGTGGGTGATCAGCAGGAACGACCGGCCCTCGGAGCGCAACGCGTTCACGCCGTCGGCGACCAGCTTCATCGCATCCACGTCGAGGCCCGAGTCGGTCTCGTCCAGGATGCACATGCGCGGCTCGAGCACCGCCATCTGCAGGATCTCGTTGCGCTTCTTCTCACCGCCCGAGAAGCCCATGTTGACCGGGCGCTTGAGCATGTCGTTGGTGATCTTCAGCGTCGCCGCCTTCTCGCGCACCATCTTCAGGAAGTCGGCCGAGTTGATCTCTTCCTCGCCGCGCGCCTTGCGCTGGCCGTTCAGCGCGGTGCGCAGGAAGGTCATGTTGCCGACGCCCGGGATCTCGACCGGGTACTGGAAGGCCAGGAACAGGCCGGCGGCAGCGCGCTCTTCCGGCTCCAGTTCCAGGATGTCCTCGCCCTCGAGTGAGGCTTCGCCTTCGGTCACTTCATAGCCGTCACGGCCCGCAAGCACGTAGCTCAGCGTCGACTTGCCGGACCCGTTGGGGCCCATGATCGCGTGCACCTTGCCGGCGGGAACATGCAGGTCCACACCCTTGAGGATCTGCTTGTCCTCTTCCTCAAGTTTCACGTGCAGGTTCTTGATATCCAGCATCATTCATCCTTCATTCGCGGAATTTGCAATACGCTCCGCGGGCCCTTGCCCGGGAACGGGAAACACGGATTCGCCCCAGCCGCGCACGGTGCCATAGGCAGGTGAGCGGGCGACGAAACGGTCGAGGCCCCCGGCCAATGTCGGCACCTGCCGATCCAGCCCGGGGGTGTAGGCGACGATCTGGCGCCCGAAGGGCAACCAGAGGAACAGGCCCAGCACGATCCCCAGCAGCGCACCGCTGCGCAGGATCTGGTTGCGGAGCATGAAGACGATGAAGACCAGCCCAAGCCCGAGCGCCCAGACGACCCAGCGGCGGCGGTCCTCGTCGATCTGGTCGGAGAGCCCCACGATCTGCGCCGAGGCCCGCCCCAGCGCGTCCGGATAGGCCAGCAGTACACCGCCAAGCACCAGCCCTCCCAGAAGGCCGAGCACGAAGGGAAGCACGACGCTGCTCCGTTCGGGCTCGCGGGCGTCGATCTGTTTCGATTCAGGGACGTAGCGGCGCGGCTGGCTCATGTCACTGCCCCCGCTCTTCACGCACCTGGTCGAGGCCGGGGTGCCGGTCGAACGTGTGCTTGTCCTCGGGCCGGTCGACCCGGTACCAGCCCAGAAGTCTCGCGATCCAGTTATGCGCGTAGTGGAACAGCGTCACGAACACGGCGGTCTTGACCACCGCCTGCACCAGCGCGGCGACATTGGTGACGTTTGGCCCGCTCAGGTACATGCCCGAGAGCAGGCTCAGGACGAAATAGATCAGCCCCGCAATGATGCTCGCGCCGAGAAACTGCATCAGACGCCCTCCACCGTGACCGAGGTTCCCGAGGCCGAGACCATCAGCATCGAGCTGCCCACCACCTCGTAGTCGAGGTCGATCCCGACCACCGCATTTCCGCCGATCGCCGCTGCGCGGTCGCCCAGTTCCTTCATTGCGGCATCGCGGGCTTCCTGCAGGCTGGCCTCGTAGCTCGAGGACCGCCCTCCCAGGATGTCCGTCACGCCCGCGAACAGGTCGCGCACGACATTGGCCCCCAGAATCGCCTCGCCCACCACGACGCCGTGGTAGGCCGAGATCCGGTGCCCCTCGATATTCGGGGTGGTCGTCATGATCATCGCAGCTGTCCCCTGAAGTCCTGTCCGGTCAATCCCTCGGCCCGAACCGGTCGAACGCGCCGGAAGCCTTGGCCTCCGCGATCCGGCGTTCCTGCTCGGTCGCCCACATTTCACGCGCCCTCTGCGCCCGCTTTTCGCGGAGCGACGGATCTGGTTCCTGCACCCAGGGCTCATGCCCTTTCCCTCGGAAAACCCTGATCGCGGCAACACGGGATGCGACCACCGCTACGGCAAGCCCGACACAGGCGATGAAGTTCCACACAGCGGTCATAGGCGTTGTCAGGATCGCGATCAGCCCGACGAGGAGTACGGTAGCGGACACGAGGTAACCTTCGCGCCTACCATCGGTGTGCGCCGGATGGGTGATATCACGCGAGGACGCTCGATCCGCGATCCCGGTTCCGTGCCCCCAGAAGTTCATGTCGAACTCCCGTTGTCAGGACCGAACCTGTCGAACGCGCCCGAGGCCTTGGCTTCGGCGACCCGGGCATCAAGCGCGGCTTCCTGCTCTGCCCGCCGCTGTGCGCTTCGCTCCGCGAGATCCGCCCCCGCCGACAGTTCTGCGCGGGCGGCACGCCGGGCAAGGCGCTCGAACTGATAGAAGGCTATGGCGCAAACAACAGCCAACGCGGCAGCACCCCATTCGCCCAGCACCAGAAGGCAGAGGCTCAGGAGCGCGGCGAACACGCTCAGGACGAACATCGATGCCGCCACGCGGGATTTCTGCCGAGGCAGACGCGTGGTCAACTCGATGTATGTCTCTGCCTGAAAATATTCCGCGCGGAACATCGTTTACCCTGCCTACTACGCGGCCTTACCCGACCGAGCCTTCCAGGCTGATTGCCACCAGCTTCTGCGCCTCCATGGCGAACTCCATCGGCAGTGCCTGAAGCACTTCCTTGCAGAACCCGTTGACCACCAAGGCGACGGCCTCTTCCTCGTCCATGCCGCGGGCACGGCAGTAGAACAGCTGGTCGTCGTCCACCTTCGACGTGGTCGCCTCGTGCTCCACCCGGCTCGAGTTGTTCTTGCACTCGATGTAGGGGACCGTGTGCGCGCCGCACTGATCGCCGATCAGCAAGCTGTCGCACTGGGTGTAGTTGCGGCTGTTCTTGGCCCGCGGGTGCATCGAGACCAGCCCGCGATAGGTGTTCTGCGCGTGGCCCGCGCTGATCCCTTTCGAGACGATCCGGCTGCGCGTGTTCTTGCCCAGGTGGATCATTTTGGTGCCGGTGTCGGCCTGCTGGTAGTTGTTGGCGATGGCGATGGAATAGAATTCGCCCTGGCTTTCATCGCCGCGCAGGATGCAGGACGGGTACTTCCAGGTCACGGCACTGCCGGTCTCGACCTGCGTCCACATCACCTTGGCGCGCGCCTCGCGGCAGTCAGCCCGCTTGGTCACGAAGTTGTAGATGCCGCCCTTGCCGTTCTCGTCGCCCGGGTACCAGTTCTGGACCGTCGAGTATTTCACCTCGGCGTCCTCCAGCACGACGATCTCGACGACCGCCGCGTGCAACTGGTTCTCGTCGCGCATCGGCGCGGTGCAACCTTCGAGGTAGCTGACGTAGGATCCCTTGTCGGCGATGATCAGCGTCCGCTCGAACTGGCCGGTGTTCTCGGCGTTGATGCGGAAATAGGTCGACAGCTCCATCGGGCAGCGCACGCCCGGCGGCACGTAGACGAACGAGCCGTCCGAGAAGACCGCCGAGTTCAGCGTCGCGAAGAAGTTGTCCGACTGCGGCACGACCGAGCCCAGGTACTTCTTCACCAGCTCGGGGTGCTCCTGGATCGCCTCCGAGATCGAGCAGAAGATCACGCCCGCCTTGGCCAGTTCCGCCTTGAACGTAGTACCGACCGAGACCGAGTCGAAGACCGCGTCCACAGCAACCTTGCGGCCGTCGGCAGGTGCCTCGTCCGCGCCCTCGACCCCCGCGAGGATCATCTGCTCCTTCAGCGGGATGCCCAGCTTCTCATAGGTCGCCAGCAGTTCGGGATCGACCTCGTCCAGCGACTTCGGCTTCTCTTTCATGCTCGCCGGCTTGGCGTAGTAGTACTGCTCCTGGTAGTCGATCTTGGGATAGTGGACCATCGCCCACTCCGGCTCGGTCATCTCAAGCCAGCGGCGATAGGCGGTCATGCGCCATTCGGTCATCCACTCCGGCTCGTTGTTCTTCTCGCTGATCAGCCGGACGATGTCCTCGTTGAGGCCCTTGGGCGCGTATTCCATCTCGACATCGGTCGCCCAGCCGTACTTGTAGCGCTCCCCGACCGAGCGGACCGCGTCGACGGTCTCCTGGTCCACGCCTTCCTTGACCTGGACCTCTTTCGCCTGGGCTTCCTTCATCTGAACGTCGTCCAATCCTGCCATCCTCATCTCCTGTCGCCCCCCTGTCCGGGGCCGTCCTGTCTGCTACGCCGGAACGCGCCCGGCGGATTGTTCCCTCTCAGGCCGCGCGGGCCTTCCAGCGCCGGTAATGCGCCGTCCAGGCCTCGGCGAAGCCCATCACGTCCTCTTCCGTCGTCACTGGCCCCAGCGATACGCGGATCGCGCTCGCGGCGGTGACGCCGTCAAATCCCAATGCCCGCAGCACACGGCTTTCCTTCACCTTGCCGCTGGAACAGGCCGAGCCCGCGCTGATCGCATAGCCCGCCAGGTCCATCTGCATCACCTGCGTTTCGCCCTTCCAGCCGGGAACTGCGAAACAACTGGTATTCGGCAGCCGCCGCTGCCCCTGCCCGATACAGATAATGTCGCCTGCCGCGTCTTGCAGGGCCTTCTCGAGCAAATCTCTCAACTTTTCAACCCGCGCCCAAACGCCCTCGGCCTGGTCCTTCAACGCGGCTTCGGCGGCAGCGCCGAACCCCGCGATACCGATCACGTTCTCGGTCCCCGAGCGGCGGCCCATCTCCTGCCCGCCACCGGTGGCCAGCGCGTCGATATCCAGCCCCTCGCGCAGGATGAGCGCACCGACACCCTTGGGCCCGCCCAGCTTGTGCGCCGAGAGCACCGCCATGTCCGCCCCGGTCCACGAGAAGGCGAAGGGGACCCGCCCGATCGCCTGCGTCGCATCGAGCAGCAGGCTGTCGCAGCGGACCGCGCCATAGGGCCAGCGCCCGTCCACCTGTTCCGGCACCGGGCGCAGCAGGCCAGTCTCGCCGCAAGCGACGCCCATGGCCAACGTGTGCCCCGGCGCCTCGGTATTCTCGGCCCCTGTCAGATCGAGATGCGACCACAGCGCATCATGCGCCAGCTCGTCCACGCAGACCGCATGACCCGGCCGCCGGTGCGCCAGCACCATCGCCGCCTCGGTCGCGCCACTGGTAAAGATCACCTCGTCGCGTTTGCAGCCCACGGCCTCCGCGACCTGGGCCCGCGCGCGTTCTATCATGCCCTTGGCGGCGCGGCCCTCGGAATGCACGCTCGACGGATTGCCGGTGACGTCCATTGCCGCCAGCATCGCCGCCCGCGCCTCCTCGCGAAGCGGCGCGGTCGCATTCCAGTCAAGGTAGACCCGGCTCAAGACGCGCGCCCCCCTTCCACTTTCCCCAAATATCCCCGCCGGAGGCATCCGCCGCCCGCCACAGGAGCCACCGTCCGGTTCATTCGTCCACCAGTTCAACGAAGGCCGGCACGGCCGGACAGGGGGCCAGCGTATCGGCCACGATATCGCTCAGCCTGGTCTGGTGAAGGAACACATAGACATAGGCCGACAGCTGCTCCCACAGCCGTTCGGTCAGGTTCGCCGCCTCGGTGTCGCCCATCGCGCCCGACGCCCCGGCCCCGCGGCTCAGCGCGTTCATCGTCTCGTCCACCGCCTCGAGCACTTCCGAGATCCGGATCTTCTCCGCTGGCCGCGCCAGGCGATAGCCGCCGCCCGGTCCGCGCACGCTCTCGACGATCTCCGCGCGGCGCAGCTTCACGAAAAGCTGCTCAAGATAGGCAAGGCTGATGTCCTGCCGTTCGGCAATTTCGGACAGCGCCACAAGCTTTCCGTCGGGTCCGCAGCCGCCCTCGCGCGCAAGATCGGTCAGCGCGATCATGGCATAGCGGCCTTTCGTACTCAGTTTCATGGACTTGCTCCGTCAGGGGCCCGGCGGCGTTCACAGTTGACGCACTTTGTGGCAGTGCTTACTTACCTGCGACCGCGGACATGCCCCGGCGCGAATTAGAATGTTTCTATGTTGCCCGAGCGATTCCGTCAACCAATCGCGGCAACGCCAGAGAGGTGATACATGCCCGAGGTGATCTTCCCGGGACCCGAAGGCCGGCTCGAGGGCCGGTACCATCCCCAACCCAACCGGGACGCACCCATTGCCATCATCCTGCACCCGCACCCGCAGTTCGGGGGCACGATGAACAACAAGGTCGTCTACAACCTGCACTATGCCTTCCACGACATGGGCTTCACGGTGCTCCGCTTCAACTTCCGCGGCGTCGGTCGCAGCCAAGGCGAATACGACCAGGGCGTGGGAGAATTGTCGGATGCCGCCTCGGCGCTCGACTACCTGCAGAACCTGAACCCCAACGCCAAGGGCTGCTGGGTCGCGGGCTTCTCGTTCGGGGCGTGGATCGGCATGCAACTTCTGATGCGCCGACCCGAGATCCAGGGTTTCGTTTCAGTCGCGCCACCCGCGAACATGTACGACTTCACCTTCCTTGCGCCCTGCCCGTCCTCGGGGCTGATCGTTAACGGCTCGGCCGACCGCGTGGTGCCGCCCGCGGACATCACCGCCCTGTCGGACAAGCTCAAGCAGCAGAAGGGCATCACCATCACCCACGAGGTGATCGAGGGTGCCGGCCACTTCTTCGAGCCCGGCATGGACGAGTTGATGGGCCTCGTGAATTCCTATGTCGGCCGGCGGCTGACCGAGAACACCCGCTGAAGCAGGCGCCCGGACCAGCGCAAGCGGGCCGGGCCCAACGGGTGGAAGCGCCGCGCAAGCGGCGCGCCCCACCGGGCGGGAGCCCCCCTTTGGTGACTACGGCAGGCTGCTCCGCCCGCCGCTGACCGGCAGGCGCGCGCCGGTTGTCGACGGCGCCGAGGTCGGCATGCCCCGCGCCACCCGCACTGCAAGGTAGGCGAAAGCCTGCGCCTCCAGGAAATCGCCGTCCAGCGCCTCGGCCTCGACCGCTGCGACCTCGGCATTGGTCCGCGCCGCGATCATTCCCATCAGCGTCTTGTTGTGTCGTCCGCCGCCGCAGACCAGCCAGCGCTCCGGCGGTTCGGGCATGTGCCGTACCGAATCCGCAATTGTCGCGGCTGTCACCGCGGCCAACGTCGCCGCCGCATCCGCCGTATCCAGGCTCTCAACCCGCACCTGCAGCCAGTTGAAATGGTTGCGATCCAGAGACTTCGGCGCAGGCCGCGCCAGGTATTGATCGGCCAGGACCTCGGCCACGATGGCCTCGTCCACCTGTCCGCCGGCGGCCAGCGAGCCATCGCGGTCGAAGCTTCCTTGTCCGCGCCGCGCGACGAGATCGTCGATCAGCGCGTTCCCGGGCCCGGTGTCGAAGGCGACCAGCGCGTCCGCCCGCTCAGGCTTGGCGACCGCCGGATCCACCCAGGTCACGTTGGCGACACCGCCGATGTTGAGGAAGGCGGTGATCTGCTCCAGCCCCAGCATCCGGGCCAGCGCATGGTGAAAGAACGGGGCCAGTGGCGCGCCCTCGCCGCCGGACAGAACGTCGGCGGTTCGGAAATCCCAGACGACGGGCTTGCCTGCCTCCCGTGCGAGCGCCGCGCCGTCGCCCGCCTGGTGGGTGCGGAACGCCCCCGGGTCGTGCGACAGGGTCTGGCCGTGCATGCCGACGATCTCGGTCGTCGGAAAGAAGCGCACCGCTTCGGCGTAAAGCTCGCCCAGCCGGGCCTCGATCCCCGGCAGCCGCTCACGGTCGTCCTGCCAGAGGCCCTGCGCCGCGGCCAGGTCTGCGCGCAATCCTTCGGGAAACGCGATGAACCGTTTCGGGCCGAAACCCAGCACCTCGACCCCGTCGGTCAGCAGGGCGGCGGCGTCGACCCCGTCCATCGAGGTGCCGCTCATCAGCCCCAGCGCCCATATGGGCGCGTCCTGCTCGGCCATGCCTCTTTCCTTCACGTCCCGTTCCGCTATAGATGCGGCCTGACCAAACCACCCCGACCGGACGGACGCAATGACCTACAAACCCCGATCCGAGTTCCTGCAGGTGATGCAGGAGCGCGGCTTCATCGCCGACTGCACCGACCTCGAAGGCCTGGATGAGCGCCTGCTGGACGGCGTCGCGCCGGGGTATATCGGCTTCGACGCGACGGCGACCTCGCTGCATGTCGGATCGCTGATCCAGATCATGATGCTGCGCTGGCTGCAGAAGACCGGGAACAAGCCGATCGTGCTGATGGGCGGCGGGACGTCCAAGGTTGGCGATCCCAGCTTCCGCGCCGACGAGCGCAAGCTGCTGGACGAGGCGGCGATCGCGCAGAACATCAAGGGCATCGGGCAGGTTTTCGCGAAATACGTCGACTTCGGCGAGGCGGCGACCGACGCCATCATGCTCGACAATGCCGAATGGCTGGACAATCTGAACTACCTGACCTTCCTGCGCGAGGTCGGGCGCTATTTCAGCGTGAACCGGATGCTGAGCTTCGAGAGCGTCAAAAGCCGCATCGACCGGGAGCAGAGCCTCAGCTTCCTCGAGTTCAACTACATGATCCTGCAGGCCTATGACTTCATGGAACTGACCCGCCGGCACGGGTGCGTGTTGCAGATGGGCGGCAGCGACCAGTGGGGCAACATCGTGAACGGGATCGACCTGACCCGGCGGATGCTGGGCAACGAAGTCTACGGCCTGACCTCGCCGCTGCTGACGATGGCGGACGGCACCAAGATGGGCAAGACGGCAGGCGGCGCGATCTGGCTGAACGCCGACATGCTGAGCCCCTACGAGTTCTGGCAGTTCTGGCGCAACACGCTGGATGCCGACGTGGGCAAGTTCCTGAAGCTTTACACCGAGCTTCCGGTTGCCGAATGCGAGCGGCTGGGCGCGCTGGAAGGCGCCGGGATCAACGAGGCCAAGGTGCGGCTGGCGAACGAGGTCACGACGCTCTGTCACGGGGCCGAGGCGGCGGCGGCGGCCGAGGCGACGGCGCGCGAGGTCTTCGAGAAAGGCGGCGTGGGGGGCGAGCTGCCGACCACGACGCTGGAGGCCGGGGACGTGCCCGAGGGCGGCATTTCCATCGTGCAACTGCTGGTCAAGTCGGGGCTGGCAGGCTCGGGCAAAGAGGCCAAGCGGCTGATTGCGGACAATGGCGCGCGGCTGGACGACGAGGCGGTGACCGACGCCGGGCTGATGGTCGATGCCGACCGCCTAGCGGGCACGGTGAAACTGTCGGCAGGCAAGAAGCGCCACGCGCTGGTGCGGCTGTAAAGGCCGCTTCGGACACCGGATTTCAGCATGAAAAAGGGGGATTTCATCGTGAAACCCCCCTTTAAGCCCATGATTTAAATGGGAAACAGTTTCTATATAGAGTGTTAACGGCTTTTCCGGCCCCATCAAAGGGGATGACCGGAAGGCTTGCTCGCCCTATGCTTGCAGCGTTTCAGACTGGATGTTTCAGGCAAGCCATAGACCCATGCGATTTCGATTTCTCCGCTCCCTCCTCGCGCTCGCGTTTCTGCTTTCCGCGGTTCCGGCGAAGGTGAAGCATTCAGTATGACCGCACCCGAGGACGACGATGGTGTAGGCGATGACGAAGTCATCAATGCACCGCCCGTGTGGTATTGGGATTTCGTCTACACCGACGAGGGGCGCAAAGCAGTCAAGGCAAGGGTATGGGCCGAAAGCTGGCAGGCGCTGTCGATCGACGACAAGCTGAGAATCGGCACCTTGATACGCGAACATTACAGCGAGTTCCCCGGCGGTCAGGAGCCTGACTGCATATTCATCAATACGCATCGCCCGGTCAGCCGCAGTTTTCCTGATCTCGCCGTGATGAATGGTGCTGCCCTCTTCGTTTCGGGCGCTCTTATTGACCTGCTCTCACAGTTCAATCTCGGGCCGAGCCAGATGATCGAGCTGCCATTCTTCGATCAGAAGAACATAAGCCCATACGGTGACCGAGCGCCGGATCTGAGGCCGGATCGCGACAAGCCGATACCCGGTCGCTGGGGCATGTTGCACGTACTTGCCCGAAAGTCCGCCTTCGTGCCCGAACAGGCCAGATACTTTCGCGGGCCGAGCCGAAGTACATTTGATGGAACCCAGGAGTGGCGTCTCGATCCAGGGGAAAACTTCGTGGTAGCGCTCAATGCGGCGACAGTGTGTAAGGGCGTCGATATCTGGCGTGATCCGCGATTGCCAAACTTCATGTTTTTCTCCGACCGATTGATAACTGCAATCGGCGCCTCCGGCTTGCGGATGCCAGCATTCGCTGATCTCGGGGAAGCGAAACTCGTCTGAAATGGGACCATTTGGTATTGTCATTGGGGCGGCGCGACACCCTTCTGGGGAAATATCGCATCTTACACCCGGCAGGCGTCGCAAGAATATCGGAGCCACCCGGCGGAAAAGTTCATGCCCTACAGGCTCACTTTCTTGGCTAATTAGGGATAGCTTCGCCAGACAGCCGACAATGCAATGTCACTATAAAGGGGTGTCGCCCGTTCCGCGCGGACTGTGCGCCTAGTCCAGCATCCACCGCCCGTTCGGGGTGAAGGCGTGGAAGGCGAAGGCGAAGACGACCTCGTGCGGGACCGGGCGTCCGGCGGCGTCGAAGACGCGGATCGAGCCGACGTCCCTGCCCTGCCCGATTGTCGCCGTGTCGAGCGCCGAGGCCATGCCGGAACGCCATTCCAGGCGCAGGCCGGCCTCCTCGATCACCGGGGTCGCCTCGAAGCGGGAGAGTGGCCAGGCGCGAGGGCCGACTCGGACCACGCGGGCGAGTGGCGGGATGCCGTGGGGCGGGTTCTCTCCGGAATAGAGGAAGGGTTTCGCCGCGCCGTCATAGCCGGTGTAGGGGTTGGTGCCGTAGCGCCGCGCGGCGCGCGGTTGCTGCATGACGTTGCCGGTGTTGCGCGCGGTGAAGGCGGAAACCGGCTCCATCCAGCTGAGTAGCTGGGTGAGCGTGGTGCCGGTGAGGCGGCCGACGATGGCCTCTCCGGTGAACTGCTGCCACCAGCTTTCGGTCTGCCGGTCGTACATGACCATGTCCGAATGGCGCAGAAGGCCCGAGACGCCGAAGCTGAGCGTGGTGCCTGCCGCGCGGCGGTCGAAAACCAGCGCCGAGTTGCAGAGCGGGCAATAGGTGACGGCGACCGGCACGCCGCCGATTTCGTCGTTCACGATCTCGTGCCACATCAGGTAGCGGACGGGGTACGCGCGCTCGGGCTGGCCGTCGAGGGCGACGGTGATGACAGGCTCACGCGGATCGAGGCGGGTCGCGGGGCCGAATCGTGCGATGTCGAGCGCCGGGATGCCGTCGCGGGGCACGCCGCCCGAGCGGATCTCGTCCAGCGGCACAGCGGCGCGCGTGAAATCCGTGTTGGGCCATTGCTGGTTCAGGAAATTCGTCTGCGCGGCGGCAGGCAGGGCCAGGGCGGCGGCGGCAGTGATCAACAATGTACGGCGGCGCATCATCTCCTCCGGTTCTTTTCCGGGAAAGTGTGCGCCGGGATGGGCGGGGCCGGAAGCGGCCCTCACCCGGGTTTGAGATCGCGCGAGCGACCGAACGCCTTACTGATCTGCGGCGATGCGGACGTCGGTCATGTAGTCGGGCTCGGTCACCGCGCCGGACTGGCCGCGGCCGCGGCGGATCTGGTCGACGATCTCCATGCCTTCGGTCACGCGGCCGACGACGGTGTACTGGCCGTTGAGGAAGTAGCCCTCGTCGAACATGATGAAGAACTGCGAGTTGGCCGAGTTCGGGTTCTGCGCGCGGGCCATGCCGACGACGCCGCGGTCGAAGGGCACGTCCGAGAACTCGGCGGGCAGGTCCGGCAGGTCCGAGCCGCCGGTCCCGGCGCGGCCGTCGGCGAACTTCTCGCGCGTGGCGAACTCGACATCGCCGGTCTGCGCCATGAAGCCTTCGATCACCCGGTGGAAGGCGACGTCGTCATAGGCGCCCGAACGAGCGAGCGTCTTGATCCGCTCGACGTGCTGAGGCGCGACGTCGGGCAGCAGCTCGATGGTGACCGTGCCGTTGGCCTCGCCTGCGACGTCGATCAGCAGCGTGTTCTCGGGATCCTGCGCGAGGACGGGGGCGGCGAACGCGGCCAGCGCCGCGGCGGCCGCCCCCAGGAAGCTGCGCCGGATCATGCCGCGACATCCGCTGCGACGCGCACGGTGATCATGCGGTCGGGGTTCGCGGGCGGCTCGCCGCGGGTAATGTTGTCGACATGCTCCATCCCCGAGATCACGCGGCCGAAGACCGTGTACTGGCCGTTCAGGAAGTGGCCATCCTGGAACATGATGAAAAACTGAGAGTTCGCCGAGTTCGGGTTCTGCGAGCGGGCCATGCCGAGCGCGCCGCGATCGAACGGGATCTTCGAGAACTCGGCCGGCAGGTCGGGCAGCGAGGAGCCGCCGGTGCCCGCGCGGCGCGGGTTGTAGTCCTTTTCCATGTTGGCATTCGCCACGTCGCCGGTCTGGGCCATGAAGCCATCGATGACGCGGTGGAAGGCGACGTTGTCGTACTGGCCGCCCCGGGCCAGTTCCTTGATGCGATCGACATGCTTGGGCGCCACGTCGGGCAGCAGTTCGAGCACAACCTCGCCGTCCTTTAGCGTGATGATGATCGTGTTCTCGGGATCCTTGATGTCGGCCAAGGGAGCCTCCTTCTGATGGGTCGCGGGCTTAGCCGAACTTGGCCTTGAGCGCCTTCGCGACGGGGTCGGTGACGAATGGGCGGATATCGCCGCCCAGCCGTGCGATTTCCTTCACCAGCCGCGATGCCACGGCCTGGTGGTGGGCGTCGGCCATGAGGAACACGGTCTCGATCGTGTCGTCGAGGGCCCGGTTCATGCCGACCATCTGGAACTCGTATTCGAAGTCGCTGACCGCCCGCAGGCCACGGATGATGACGTTCGCGCCGACCTGGCGGGCGCAGTCGATCAGCAGGTTCTCGAACGGGTGCGCGACGATCTGAACGCCGGTGCGCTCGGCGATCGGGGCGACCTCGGCCTCGATCATGGCGACCCGTTCCTCGAGCGTGAAGAGCGGCCCCTTGTCCCGGTTGATCGCGACGCCGATCACAAGCCGGTCGACCAGGGTGCAGGCGCGCTCGATGATGTCGAGATGGCCGACCGTCACCGGGTCAAAGGTGCCGGGGTAGAGTCCTGTCCGCATGTACCTGTCCCTGCGCCGTTTTCGACCAGCCTGTCCGGTCTGACCCGTTGCGGCGCAAAGCACCCGATACGGGGCCGCGCGTCAAGCCCCTTGGGGTCGCGGAGAGTTGCGTGGGCGGGGCTTGCCCGCCCGGGTTGCGGTCAGCCGTGGCCGACGATCATGTCGGTGAGCGCGGTGTTCTCGGCCTCTATCTCCTCGATGCGGTGCTTGACCGCGTCGCCGATCGAGATGACGCCGATCATCTTGCTGTCCTCGAGCACCGGCAGGTGACGGAACCGGCCCTTGGTCATCTTTTCCAGCACCTGCACGGCAGTGTCGCCCGGTGCGGCGGTGATCACCTTGGCCGTCATCAGCGCCGAGACGTCGTTGTCCATCACCTCGGTGCCGCGCTTGCCCAGTTCGCGCACGATGTCGCGCTCGGAGAGCATGCCGTCGAGGCTGACGCCGTCCTTCGACACGATCAGCGCGCCGATCCGCTTCTCCGAAAGGATCTTCGCCGCCTCGTGCACCTTCGCGTCCGGCGCGATCGTCAGGACCTTGTCGATCGCCTTCGACTTGAGAATCTGGCGCACTGTCATGAAAGCCTCCCGCTGTCTTTGTTTCTTCGGCAAGCGTCCTACCGCCATCCCGTCCTGTCAAGAACGCGCTGCGCGCGGCGTGCGTCCGCGCACGTCAGGCGGCGGTTTCGAGCCGGGCGACCTCGGCGCGGAAGCGGGCGGCAAGCGCGTCGGCGAACCGGTTGAGCCGCGCCACGCGACGGTCGTCCGCATGGCGGATCAGGTAGAAGCTGCGCGAGAGCGAGAGTTCCTCGGGCAGGACGCGGACCACGCCAGGCGCGAAGGGCAGCGTGAAGTCGTGCACGATGCCGAGCCCCGCCCCTTCGCGCACGAAAGAAAGCTGCACGGCGACCGAGTTCGAGGCCAGCGTCGGGCGCGTGACGCCCAGCTCGGCCAGATAGTCGAGTTCGCGGTCGAAGATCATGTCGGGGATGTAGCCCACCACCGGATGCCCTGTGAGATCGGCGCGGGTGCGGATCGGCGCGGCCCGGTCGAGATAGCGCTTCGCCGCCGTCAGGTGCAGCTTGTAGTCTGCCAGCCGCTGCACGGTCAGCCGCCCGGCGGCCGGGCGCGAGACGGCAATGGCCATGTCGGCCTCGCGTTTCGAGAGATTGAAGACCCGGGGCAGCGCGACGATCTGGACCTCGAGCCCCGGATGCTCGGCACAGATCTCGGCGCAGACCTGCGGCAGCAGGTAGGTCGCGCAGCCGTCGGGTGCACCGATACGTACGGTCCCTGTCAGCCGGTCCGACGTGTCGAGCCCCGGAGACAGCGCACCGCGCATCGCCTCCTCGACGGACTGGGCATGGTCGTGCAGGTGCTGGCCCGGTTCGGTCAGCACGTAGCCCTGCGGCGATTTCACGAAGAGCGCGGCGGACAGCGCCTCTTCCAGCCGAGCGACGCGCCGGCCAACTGTCGCAGGGTCCAGCCGCAGCGCCTTGGCTGCGCCGGTCAGGCTTTCGGCGCGGGCGACGGCAAGGAAGATGCGCAGGTCGTCCCAGTTCGGCTCCGCCATTACGCACCCCTATTTTTGCAAAACGCTTTTGGGACATTGCCCCTGTTATCTGCATTTCCGCAAGACTAACCTGCGCGCAAAGCAGATCAGGAGGAAGTCTGATGGAAGAACTCTGCCACTTCATCGACGGCAAGCGCGTCAAGGGTACCTCGGGCCGGTTCGCGGATGTCTACAACCCCGCCACCGGCGAGGTTCAGGCCAAGGTGCCGCTGGCCTCGGGCGCCGAACTGGCCGCGGCTGTCGAAGGCGCCAAGGCCGTGCAGCCCGCCTGGGCTGCCACCAACCCGCAACGCCGTGCCCGCGTGCTGATGAAATTCGTCGGCCTGCTGAACCGCGACATGGACAAGCTGGCCGAGGCGCTGAGCCGCGAGCACGGAAAGACCATTCCCGACGCCAAGGGCGACGTGATGCGCGGGCTGGAAGTTGCCGAGTTCTGCATCGGCGCGCCGCATCTGATGAAGGGCGAGTTCACCGACGGCGCCGGCCCCGGCATCGACATGTACTCGCTGCGCCAGCCGGTCGGCATCGCCGCGGGCATCACCCCATTCAACTTCCCCGCGATGATCCCGATGTGGAAGTTCTGCCCGGCCATCGCCGCGGGCAACGCCTTCATCCTGAAGCCGTCTGAGCGAGACCCGTCGGTGCCGCTGATGCTGGCCGAGCTGATGCAGGAAGCGGGTCTGCCCGACGGCATCCTGCAGGTGGTCAATGGCGACAAGGAAGCGGTGGACGCGATCCTCGACCACGAGGACATCGGCGCCGTGGGCTTCGTCGGCTCGACCCCGATCGCCGAGTACATCTATGGCCGCGGCTGCGCCAACGGCAAGCGGGTGCAGTGCTTCGGGGGCGCGAAGAACCACATGATCATCATGCCCGACGCGGACATGGACCAGGCTGTCGATGCGCTGGTCGGCGCGGGCTACGGCGCAGCGGGCGAGCGGTGCATGGCGATTTCGGTCGCCGTTCCCGTCGGTCAGGAAACCGCCGACCGGCTGGTGGAGAAGCTGGCCCCGCGGGTCGAGGCGCTGAAGATCGGGCCGTACACCGCAGGCAATGACGTGGACTTCGGCCCGCTGGTCACCGCCGAGGCCAAGAAGCGCGTGCTGGGCCTGGTGGACCGGGGCGTCGAGGAAGGCGCGAAGCTGGTCGTGGACGGCCGGAACTTCTCGATGCAGGGCTACGAGGACGGCTTCTTCGTCGGCGCGTGCCTGTTCGACAACGTGACCAAGGACATGGACATCTACAAGACCGAGATCTTCGGCCCGGTCCTGTCCACCGTCCGCGCCGAGACCTACGAGGAAGCTCTGGGCTACGCGATGGATCACGAGTACGGCAACGGCACCGCGATCTTCACCCGCGACGGCGACACCGCCCGCGATTTCGCCGCCCGGATCAACATCGGCATGGTGGGCATCAACGTGCCGATCCCGGTGCCGCTGGCCTACCACACCTTCGGCGGCTGGAAGAAATCCGGCTTCGGCGATCTGAACCAGCACGGGCCGGACGCGTTCCGCTTCTACACCCGGACCAAGACCGTTACCGCACGCTGGCCCTCGGGGATCAAGGAAGGCGGCGAGTTCCACTTCAAGGCCATGGACTGAGGACTGTTGCGGCGGGGTCCCTGCCCCGCCGCTTCGTTTTCACGGCGCGTGATATACGCCGCGCCTTGCGGTATGATCGGGCCATGACGCGCATGATCCATTTCCGCCGCGCCGCCCTTCTGGGACTGGCACTTACGCTCGCTGCACCCCTGTCCGCGCAGGAAAGGGTGACCGAGTCCGGCCGTTTCCCAGTCTTCGGCGAAAGCGCCGAGCGCGAGGAATTCTTCGCCCGACAGGCCGAGGAGCGCGATCAGGCCTGGCAGGACATCCGTGACGCGCGCGAGACGAACCGGCACCGGCCGAAGGAAAAGGACGACACGCCCGGCGGGTTCCGCGTCGATCCGTATTCCGACAGCTACGTGGGCGTCTACAACGGCTATGCCGGGGTCTATCCCGGCTGTGTGCGCGTGCCGCGCCGGCACAAGGGCGAGCCCGGCGGTTTCGCCACGCGCGGCAGCAAGTGGAAGATCGTGTGCGGAGCGCCGGCCTATTATCCGCCGGTGGTCGCCCCTCTGCCGAGCCCGCCGCGCATGCGGCCGCCGAAGAACCGGCGCGCCTATTCCCGGCCCGGCTTCGACCTGAACTTCCCGCGCTACTGAGCGGTCTTGCCTGCGCCCACCCCGCGCCCTAGCGTTGTCGAAAACGCATGCGGGAGGGGACATGGATTTCAGCCTGAACGAGGACAGCCGCGCCGTGTTCGACATGGCGCATGCCTTCGGGCAGGAGCGCATCGCCCCGAACGCCCAGGCCTGGGAAGACGCCGGGACGATCCCCCGCGATTTTCTGCGCGCTGTTGGCGAGCTTGGACTGGCCTCGATCTACGTGCCCGAGGACCACGGCGGCTCGGGGCTGAGCAGGCTCGATTCCACGCTGATCTTCGAGGCGCTTGGCATGGCCTGCCCCACGGTCGCGGCCTTTGTCTCGATCCACAACATGTGCACGAACATGGTCGCGACGCTGGCCACCGAAACCGCGCAGGCACGCTGGCTGCCGGGGCTGCTGAGCTTCGAGACCGTCGCGGCCTATTGCCTGACCGAGCCCGGCTCGGGCTCCGACGCGGCGGCGTTGAGTACGCGGGCCGAGCCCGACGGTGGCGGCTGGCGGGTGACCGGGACCAAGGCATTCATTTCGGGCGGCGGGTTCGCGGACCTTTACGTCGTGATGTGCCGCACCGGCGGCCCGGGCCCGTCGGGGATCAGCGCGCTGCTGTTGCCCTCGGACAGCGCAGGGCTGAGCTTCGGCGCGAACGAGCGCAAGATGGGCTGGCGGGCGCAGCCCACGGCGCAGGTGCAGTTGGACGGCTGCCCGATCCCGCGCAGCAACCTGCTGGGCGACGAGGGTCGCGGCTTTACCTACGCCATGCAGGGGCTCGACGGGGGCCGCTTGAGTATCGCCGCCTGCGCCCTGGGCGGTGCGCAGACGGCGCTCGACGCCGCGCTGCGCTATGCCGGAGAGCGGAAGGCATTCGGCGCGGCGCTCGACCGTCTGCAGACGATCCAGTTCAAGCTGGCCGACATGGAGACCGAACTCGAAGCCGCCCGTGTCTTCCTTCGGCAGGCGGCCTGGGCGCTGGATCGGGGCGCGCCGGACGCCACCAAGCGCTGCGCGATGGCCAAGCGCTTCGTCACCGACGCGGCCTTCCGGGTCGCCAACGAGGCGCTGCAGATCCACGGCGGCTACGGCTACCTCGCCGACTATGGGATCGAGAAGCTGGTGCGCGACCTGCGCGTTCACCAGATCCTGGAGGGCTCGAACGAGATCATGCGGCTGATCGTGGCCCGCGCCCTGCTGGCCGAGCGCGACACATGAGCGAGATCGACATCCGCATCGAGGGCCGCGCCGGGCGGATCACCCTCACCCGCCCCAAGGCGTTGAACGCGCTGACGTGGGAGATGATCCGCGCCATCGACGCCGCGCTCGCGGGCTGGGAAGATGACCCGGCAGTCGCGCTGGTCATCATCGACGCCGAGGGCGACAAGGCGTTCTGCGCGGGCGGCGACCTTGCCGAGATGTATCACACGGCGAAGGCCGGGGATTTCGATTTCGGCCGCCGGTTCTGGGCCGAGGAATACCGGCTGAACGCACGGATCGACGCCTATTCCAAGCCCTATGTCGCGCTGATGCAGGGCTACGTGATGGGCGGCGGCGTGGGCGTGTCCTGCCACGGCTCGCACCGGGTCGTCTGCGAGGGCACGAAGATCGCGATGCCGGAGTGCGCGGTCGGGCTGGTGCCCGACGTGGGGGGCAGTTGGCTGCTTTCGCAGGCGCCGGGACGGCTGGGCGAATACCTCGGCATGACCGGCGCACGCATGGGGCCCGGCGACGCCATCGGCTGCGGGTTCGCGGACCTATTCGTGCCCCGCGCGGCCTGGCCCGCGTTGATCGAGGAAATGACGCTGAGCGGCGATCCGGCCTGCCTGGCCGAGGCCGCGCGGGCGCCGGGACCGTCGCCCTTGCTGGATACGCGACCGCGGATCGACCGGCTGTTCGGGCTCGAGACCGCCGCCGGGATCGCCGAGGCTGTCAGCGCTGAGGGCTGGACCGAGGTGATCGGCCCGCTCCACGACAACTCGCCGCTGTCGGTGGCCTGCACGCTGGCGCTGATCCACACGGTGCGGCACCTCTCGGGCGTGCCCGAGGCGCTGGCGATGGAGTACCGGTTCACCTCGCGTGCGGCCTCGGACGGGGATTTCATCGAAGGCATCCGGGCCGCGATCATCGACAAGGACCGGCAGCCGCACTGGCGGCTGGATTCGCTGGCCGCGGTGCACGAGGCGGATGTCTCGGCGATGCTGGCGCCGGTCGCGGACGCACCGGAATTTACGGACTGACCATAGGGAGAGGCAGATGGAAATCGGGTTCATTGGGCTGGGCAACATGGGTGCGCCGATGGCGCGGAACCTCGCGAAGGCCGGCCACCGGGTCCACGGGTTCGACGTGACCGGCGTGAAGGTCGAGGGCGTTCACCCGGCTACCACCGCCGCCGACGCCGCCTCGGGCCGATCCGTGGTCATCACCATGCTGCCCGATGGCGAAATCCTTCGCCGGGTCGCGGACGAGATCATCCCTTTCATGGACTCAGAGGCGGTGTTCCTGGACTGCTCGACGGTGGACGTCGCCAGCGCCCGGGCCGTGGCCGAACAGGCGGAACAGGCCGGGCTGCGCGCGGTGGATGCGCCGGTATCAGGCGGAATCGGCGGCGCCGAGAGCGGCACGTTGACCTTCATGGCAGGCGGCAGCGACGAGGCCTATGCGGCGGTGGTGCCGCTCTTCGAGATCATGGGCCAGAAATCGGTGCATTGCGGCGCCTCGGGCGCGGGACAGGCCGCGAAGATCTGCAACAACATGATCCTGGGCGTCACCATGATCGGCGTCTGCGAGGCCTTCGCGCTGGCGCAGAAACTGGAGTTGGATCCGCAGAAGATGTTCGACGTTGTCTCGACCTCGTCCGGGTCCTGCTGGTCGGTCAACACCTACTGCCCGGTGCCCGGCGTCGGGCCCGAAAGTCCCGCCGATCGTGGCTACAAGCCCGGGTTCGCCTCGGAGTTGATGCTCAAGGACCTGAAGCTGGCGCAGGAGGCGGCCGCGCAGGCCCATGCGGACACGCCACTGGGGGCGCATGCCGCGCGGCTCTACCAGGCGTTGCTGGAGAGCGAAGGGCGCGGGCGGGATTTCTCGGCCATGTTGCCGTGGCTGGCGGGACGCGACCGGACCGACTAGGGCGCTGCCCGGTCGGTCTTGACGCAGATCAACGCGGCTTTCCGCACGCCCCCCGATCCTCTTGCCTGCAGAGATCGAGGCCCTGAGCCTCGGCATAGGCAGAGGGGGAGATCATGAAGACACCATCGAAAAGCGCCCTGTGCGCGGCTGCCGCCCTGGCGGCCCTGCTGCCGGGCGGCGCCCGGGCCGAAAGTTCGTCTGACAACCTGCGTGCCCTGTTCGAAACCCGGGAAATACCCGTCACGGTCGAGAACTTCGTGCGCGCCGCGACGGATATCGAGTTCGGGAAGTACCTTGCGCTCGCCGGCGGTGTGAACACGCTGTTCCACGCCCGCGAGCCCACATCGGTCGACCTTCAGCCAACCATCCGGATGAACCGCGACACGCTCTACAGCATGGCGGTGATCGACATCAGCGAGGGCGCGACGCTGACTCTGCCCGAAACGGGCGAGCGATACATCTCGGCGCAGATCGTGAACCAGGACCACTACATGAACGACGTGTTCCTGGGGGGCGGTCGTTACCTTCTGGATCTGGACACGTTCGACACGCCCTATGTCGTGGCGATCATCCGGACGCTTGTCGATGCCTCGGACCCCGAGGACGTCGCGGAAGTAAACGCGCTGCAGGACCAGATCACGCTCGAGACCGGCTCGTCGAAACCGTTCATCCTGCCGAACTATGACGAGGAAAGCTTCGACGGCGTTCTGAACGCGGCGCTCGAACTTGCGCGCTACAATGACGACAGCAGCCGGACCTTCGGCTCTCCCGACGAGGTCCTGCCGATCAAGTATTTCCTTGGGGCGGCCTTCGGCTGGGGCGGCCTGCCCGAGACCCAGGCCTACTATCTGAACGTGGAGCCGGGCCTTCCGCAGGGCGCCTACAAGGTCGAGGTTCCGTCAGATGTGCCCGTCGAGGCGTTCTGGTCCATCAGCCTCTACAATGCTCGGGGCTTCTTCGAGAAGAACGCGCGCGACGCCTACAACGTCAACTCGGTCAGCGGAACGCGGAACGAGGACGGATCGATGACGGTGCACTTCGGCGACTGCGAGGACGACCGGGTCAACTGCCTGCCGATCATGGACGGATGGAACTACGTCGTGCGGATGTACCGCCCGTCGTCGGCGATTCTCTCCGGGGACTGGACCTTTCCGGCGGTCGAACCGGCGGACTGAGCCGAAGGCGGTTCCACCGCGCTAACTCGCCACGAAAAAGGGGCTGCGCCGATCCGGCAGCAGCCCCAGTACACGCCCCTGCCCGAGCGGGCGTGGGTCAGCTTCGATCTCAGCTATCGTGCACGTAAGAGAGGACCACTTCGACGATCCGTCCCTCGAGTAAGGCGTCCTTGTGGAATCCGACGAACACCGCAGCAAACGCACACAACACAAAGAAAATCGCGGTAAACTTCTCGCCGGCATCCTGCTTGCGTTCCTTGCGAATGCCCGACATTGCTCTTGTTCCTTCCTACCGTTTAGAACCACCGTTGGTTGTAGTGTTAACCATGGGTTAGGGCAGGAATGGGGCGCTCAGGCGGAAATTCGTCAGCTATTCCGCGGCTATCCTTCGGGCCTTCAGCATAGGCTTAAGATACTGCCCTGTATGACTTTCTGTCACGAGCGCGACCTCCTCGGGAGTGCCGGTCGCCACAATCCTGCCACCGCCGTCGCCCCCTTCTGGGCCGATGTCGATGATGTGGTCGGCAGTCTTGATGACATCGAGGTTGTGCTCGATGACGATCACGGAATTTCCCTGCGCGACCAACTCGTGCAAGACTTCCAGCAATTTCTTAACATCTTCGAAATGCAGCCCGGTCGTCGGCTCGTCCAGGATGTACAAAGTGCGTCCTGTTGAACGTTTGCTTAATTCCTTGCTGAGCTTCACCCGCTGCGCCTCGCCGCCCGAGAGCGTCGTCGCCTGCTGGCCGACCTTGATGTATCCGAGACCGACCCGCATCAGCGCGGTCATCTTCTCGCGAATCGAGGGCACCGCCGAGAAGAACTGCTCGGCGTCCTCGACGGTCATGTCGAGCACATCGGCAATGGACTTGCCCTTGAACTGGATCTCGAGCGTCTCGCGGTTGTAGCGCTTGCCGCCGCAGGTCTCGCAGGTGACGTAGACGTCGGGCAGGAAGTGCATCTCGATCTTGATGACGCCGTCGCCCTGGCATGCCTCGCAGCGGCCGCCTTTCACGTTGAAACTGAACCGGCCCGGCTTGTAGCCGCGTGCCTTGGCTTCGGGCAGGCCGGCGAACCAGTCGCGGATCGGGGTGAACGCCCCGGTGTAGGTCGCGGGGTTCGAGCGCGGCGTGCGCCCGATAGGCCGCTGGTCGATGTCGATGACCTTGTCCAGATGCTCCAGCCCCTTGATCGTCGAGCATGGCGCGGGCGTCTGCCGGGCGCCGTTGAGGCGCATGGAGGCGGTCTTGAAAAGGGTCTCGATGGTCAACGTGGACTTGCCGCCGCCCGAGACGCCGGTCACGCAGACGAACTTGCCCAGCGGGAATTCCGCCGTGACGTCCTGCAGATTGTTGCCGGTTGCGCCCTCGACGACGATGGACTTGCCATTGCCCTCGCGTCGCTCGGCGGGGACGGCGATCTCGCGCCGCCCGGCAAGGTAGTCGCCGGTTACGGAGTCGGGCGTCGCCGCGATCTCGGCGGGCGTGCCGGCGGCGATGATCTGGCCGCCGTGGACCCCTGCCCCGGGACCGATGTCCAGCACGTAGTCGGCCTCTCGGATGGCTTCCTCGTCATGCTCGACGACGATCACCGAATTGCCCTGATCGCGCAGGTTCTTGAGCGTGCCAAGCAGCCGGTCGTTGTCGCGCTGGTGCAGGCCGATGGACGGCTCGTCCAGCACGTAGAGCACGCCGGTCAGGCCCGAGCCGATCTGGCTGGCAAGCCGGATCCGCTGGCTTTCGCCGCCCGACAGCGTCCCGGCCGAGCGCGACAGCGTCAGGTAGTCGAGGCCGACGTTGTTCAGGAAGCCCAGACGCTCGCGGATTTCCTTGAGGATCGCGCGGGCGATCTCGTTCTTCTGGGCGGTCAGGTTCTGGGGGACCGACTCGCACCAGGCGTGGGCCTCCTTGATCGACATCTCGACCACCTGGCCGACATGCAGGAGCTTGTCCTTATCGCTGGCGGGGCCGATCTTCACGGCCAGTGCCTCGGGGCGCAGACGATAGCCTTCGCAGGCACCGCATGGGCGATCGTTCTGGTAGCGCTCGAACTCCTCGCGGACCCAGCTGGAGTCGGTCTCGCGGTAGCGGCGCTCCATATTGGGAATCACGCCTTCGAACGGGCGCGAGACCTCGTAGACGCGGCCGCCCTCGTCATAGCGGAACTTGATCTTGGTGCCCTCGCTGCCGCGCAGCATGACCTGCTGTACCTTCTTCGGCAGGTCGCGCCACGGCGTGCGAGGATCGAACTCGTAATGTTTGGCGATCGCCTCGACGGTCTGCCGGAAATAGGGCGACTTGGACTTGGCCCAGGGCGCGATGGCCCCGCCGAGCAGGCTGATGCCTTCGTCGGGAACCACGAGGCGTTCGTCGAAGAACAGTTCCTTGCCCAGCCCGTCGCAGACCGGACAGGCGCCGAAGGGCGCGTTGAACGAGAACAGGCGCGGTTCGATCTCGGGGATGGTGAAGCCGGAATCCGGGCAGGCGAAATTTTCGCTGAAGGTCGTGCGGACCGGATCGCCCTCGCGGGGGGCGGTCTCGAAGATCGCGATGCCATCGGCGAGGTCGAGCGCGGTGCGGAACGAATCCGCCAGCCGGGTCTCGATCCCCTCTTTCACGACGATGCGGTCCACGACCACGTCGATGTTGTGGCGATATTTCTTGTCCAGCGTCGGCGGGCTGTCGAGTTCGTGAAACTCGCCGTTCACCTTGACGCGCTGAAAGCCCTGCTTGGCCAGTTCGGCGAATTCCTTACGGTACTCGCCCTTGCGGTCGCGCACGATGGGCGCCAGCAGGTAGCCGCGGGTCCCCTCCTCCATCGCCATGGTGCGGTCGACCATGTCCTGCACCTGCTGCGCCTCGATCGGCAGGCCGGTGGCCGGGCTGTAGGGCGTGCCGACGCGGGCGAACAGAAGCCGCATGTAGTCGTAGATCTCGGTCACCGTGCCGACGGTCGAGCGCGGGTTCTTCGAGGTGGTCTTCTGCTCAATCGAGATCGCCGGGCTGAGGCCCGATATGTGATCCACGTCCGGCTTCTGCATCATGTCGAGGAACTGGCGGGCATAGGCCGACAGCGATTCGACATAGCGGCGCTGCCCCTCGGCATAGATCGTGTCGAAGGCCAGCGACGATTTGCCCGAGCCCGACAGGCCGGTGATCACCACCAGCTGGTCGCGCGGAATGTCCACATCCACCGACTTGAGGTTGTGTTCCCGCGCGCCGCGGATCTCGATGTTCTTGAGTTCAGCCATAAGCCCCTCCTGCGCCCGGACCTATGTAAGGCACGGAGCGGGGAATCCCACCCCGGCAAACTGGAACATTAACGGAACATTTACAAGACCCGGCATTCGGGTCTACTGACATCGACCCGAGGGCGGCGGTCAGTCGCCCATGATGACCGCGACGTAGTTCTTCGTCTCGCGATACGGAGGGATGCCGTTGTAGCGCTGAACCGCCTCGGGGCCGGCGTTGTAGGCTGCCAGCGCCAGCCGCCAGTCGCGGAACCGACGGTACTGTTCCGCCAGGTAGCGTGCGCCGCCGTCGAGGTTCTGCTTGGGATCGTGCGGATCGACGCCCAGCTTGCGCGCGGTAAAGGGCATCAGCTGCGCCAGCCCGATGGCGCCCTTGTGGCTGACGGCCCGGGGATTCCAGCCGCTTTCCTGCGTGACCAGCTTGTAGAACAGATCGGTCGGCACGCCGTAGCGCTGCGCGGCGGCGCGGGCGTGGATCGCATAGGGGCTGTCGGGCGCACGGCCGGCGCTGAGGAACGGATCGCCGGGCTTGTAGGCGTCGATGGAGATGCCCATCGGCTCTTCCTCTTCGCGGGCGGCGGAATGGATCCGCGGCGCGTTCCTGCGGCTGCCCTTCTCGGGCAGGCGGATCAGGTCGCGGTCATAGGCCGAAAGCGCCGAGCCGCCCCCCAGAAGACCCTGTGCGGGCGCGCTGCCCGCCGAAAAAATCCCAAACGCGCACAAAGCGCTTGCGACCACCGCTCGCATCGCGTTGTCCATCGTTCCTCGCCCGTAATCCTCAATTCGTCCGCGGCCTCATTAGCAGAGGATATCGCGCGGCGCACCCCTTGGCGGTTCAACAGAGGTTTCGCGGCGTGACACCGCCCGACGCGGCGCCTAAACCCGGTGTTAACCCTGCCCCGTGTCGGATCGGGGCAAGGTCGGGCGTGGCGCGGCCCACGCAAAGTGGATAGGGTCGCGCGAACTACAGATTCGAGTGGAGGGCAGACGGCAATGGCCGGAAGCGTGAACAAGGTAATCCTGGTCGGCAATCTCGGGGCGGACCCCGAGGTGCGGACGTTCCAGAACGGCGGCAAGGTCTGCAACCTGCGCGTCGCGACGTCCGAGCGCTGGCGCGACCGCAATACGGGCGAGAACCGCGAGCGGACCGAGTGGCACAGCGTGGCCATCTTCAACGAACGGCTGGCGGACCTGGCGCAGCAGTACCTGCGCAAAGGGTCGAAAGTGTACCTGGAAGGCCAGCTGGAAACCCGGAAATGGCAAGACCAGTCGGGCCAGGACCGGTATAGCACCGAGGTCGTGCTGCGCCCCTACAAGGGCGAAATGACCTTCCTCGACAGCCCCGGCGGCCAGGGTGGTGGCGGCGGTGGCGGCTATGGCGGTGGCCAGGGCGGCGGTGGCGGCTACAGCCGCGGCGACGACTATGGCGGCGGCGCACCGGCCCCGTCGGGCCCGCCCTCGGGTGGCATGGACGACGACATCCCGTTCTGACCCCGCCCAACTCCCGGTTTCGGGGCCCCTGCCCCGGAACCGCCGCACGCGCCGATACCGGCCCGCGCCACATTGAGCTTTTACCCGATATCGTCGTGGTCTATAGTCCCGCACACAAGATACCGGGACAAGAAGAGCAGGCAACCGCCCCGTGACCGACGATCCGATCCCCCCGCAGGACGGCGAAGAGCCGCCCGAGCGTCCGGTACATTCCGGACCCACCATCGCCATCGAAGATGAGATGGAGACATCCTTCCTCGATTACGCGATGAGCGTCATCATTTCCCGCGCGATCCCCGATCTGCGCGACGGGCTGAAACCCGTGCACCGGCGCATCCTCTATGCAATGCACGAGACCGGGAACACGTTCGACAAGGCCTACCGCAAGTCGGCACGGCCGGTTGGCGACGTCATGGGTCAGTACCACCCGCATGGCGACAGCGCGATCTATGACGCGCTGGTCCGCATGGCGCAGGACTTCTCGATGTCGCTGCCGTTGCTCGACGGCCAGGGCAACTTCGGCTCGATGGACGGCGATGCCCCGGCGGCCATGCGCTACACCGAGGTCCGCATGGACAAGCCGGCGAACTACCTGCTGGCGGACATCGAGAAAGACACCGTCGACTACCAGGACAACTACGACGGCAAGCAGCAGGAACCGACGGTGCTGCCGGCGCGGTTCCCGAACATGCTGGTCAACGGCGCGGGCGGCATCGCCGTCGGCATGGCCACCAACATTCCGCCCCACAACCTGGGCGAGGTCGTCGACGCGACGCTGGCGCTGATCGAGACGCCGGACCTGACCTCGGAACAGTTGATGGAGTATGTTCCCGGCCCCGACTTCCCCACCGGGGGCGTCATGCTGGGCCGTTCGGGCGCGAAGAAGGCCTATCTCGAGGGCCGCGGCTCGGTCCTGCTCCGGGCCCGCTCGACCATCGAGGAAATCCGCAAGGACCGCTACGCGATCGTTGTCACCGAGATCCCCTACCAGGTGAACAAGGCGACGATGATCGAGAAGATCGCCGAACTGGCCCGCGACAAGAAGATCGAAGGTATTGCCCACGTTCAGGACGAATCCGACCGGTTCGGCGTGCGCGTTGTGATCGAACTGAAGCGCGATGCGACCGCCGAGGTGGTGCTGAACCAGCTCTACCGGTTCACGCCGCTGCAGACCTCGTTCGCGTGCAACATGCTGGCGCTCAACGGCGGCAAGCCGGAACAGCTGACCCTGCGCGGTTTCCTGACGGCCTTCGTCGCCTTCCGCGAGGAAGTCGTCGCCCGGCGCACCGCGCATGACCTGAACAAGGCGCGCGAGCGGGCGCATGTGCTCTGCGGTCTGGCCGTTGCCGTGTCCAACGTCGACGAGGTGGTTGCCACGATCCGTGCCTCGGCCGATGCGGCGGAGGCGCGCGAGAAGCTGATGACGCGGCGCTGGCCGGCCTCGGACATCGCGCCCTACATCCAGCTGATCGACGATCCCAGCCACAAGATGAACGAGGACGGCACCTACAACCTGTCGGAAACGCAGGCCCGCGCCATCCTCGAGTTGCGGCTGCAGCGTCTGACCCAGCTGGGTGTCAAGGAAGTGACGGACGAGCTGGAAGAACTGGCCGGCAAGATCACCGAGTATCTCGACATCCTGCGCTCGCGCGAGCGGATCATGGGCATCATCAGCGACGAGTTGCGCGAAGTGCGCGAGCTGTTCGCCGTGCCCCGCCGCACCGAGATCGTCGACTATGCCGCCGATTTCGACGACGAAGACCTGATCGAGCCCGAGGACATGGTCGTGACGGTGACCATGTCGGGCTATATCAAGCGCACCGCGCTGACCGAGTACCGGGAGCAGAAGCGCGGTGGCAAGGGGCTCGCGGGCATGGCGATGAAGGACGAGGACGTCGTCACGACCCTCTTCGTCGCCAACACCCACACGCCTCTGCTGTTCTTCACCACCGACGGGATGGTCTACAAGCTGAAGACCTGGCGCCTTCCCCAAGGCGGGCGCAATGCGCGCGGCAAGGCGATCGTCAACATCCTGCCGATCCCGCAGGGCACCTCGATTGCCGCGATCATGCCCGTCGACCGGGACGAAGAGGACTGGACCGATCTGCAGATCGTCTTCGCCACCAGTTCCGGCGACGTGCGGCGCAACGCGCTCAGCGATTTCACCAACGTGAAGTCGAACGGCAAGATCGCGATGAAACTGCCCGAGGACGTGAGCCTCGTGAACGCCCGCATCGCGTCGGAAACCGACGACATGATGCTGGTAACCGCGCTAGGCAAGGCGATCCGCTTCCCGACCACCGCCGTGCGCGTGTTCAAGGGCCGCGATTCCACCGGGGTGCGGGGCATCCGTCTGGCCGAGGGCGACGAGGTCGTCTCGATGGCCGTGATCCGGCATTTCGAGGCCAGCTCGGAAGAGCGTGCCGCCTATCTCAAGATGCGCCGCGCTGTTGCCGGGGCCGATGACGAAGGCGCGGATGCCGATGACGAGCCCGTGGCGGACGTGGCGCTGAGCCAGGAACGCTATGTCGCGATGTCGGCGGCCGAGGACCTGATCCTGACGATCACCAAGCGCGGCCTGGGCAAGCTCAGCTCCAGCCACGACTACCCGGTGCGCGGGCGTGGCGGCCAGGGCGTGCAGGCCATCGACAAAGGCATGCGCGGCGGTCCGCTGGTGGCGTCGTTCCCGGTCGATCCGGGCGACCAGATCATGCTGGTGACCAATACCGGCCAGTCGATCCGCTGCCCGGTCGGAGACATCTCGTTCCGCTCGCGCGGGGCTGGCGGCGTCAAGGTGTTCAACACCGCCAAGGGCGAAGAGGTCGTCTCGGTCGCGTGGATCGCCGAGAATGGCAATGGCGAGAACGGCGAGGACGACGCAGGCCCCGCCGAGGGCACCGAGGCGCCCGAAGAGTAAACGCTTATCGTCGCCCGATCGTGGACAATCTGTGGATGCGTTTCCGGATTGTCCAGATCGGGCGACGCTGTATCTATCCCCGCATCGCAACACACCCCGGCACGGATCCGGGGCGCAAACGGGATAGACCAATGACCGAAGCACTCAAATTCGCCGCGCCCCTGGCACGGATCCTGCTGGCCTTCATGTTCATCGTTTCCGGCTGGGGCAAGCTGGGCGATCCGGCGGGCACCGCCGCGTACATCGAGTCGGGCGGCCTGCCCGGCATCCTCGTCTGGCCGACCATCGCCCTGGAACTGGTGGGCGGCATCTTCATCCTGGTGGGCTTCCAGACCCGCATCACCGCCTTCCTGCTGGCCGGCTTCTCGGTCGTGGCGGGCGTGCTGTTCCACTATGTCCCCGCGCAAAGCGCCGAGGGCATGGCGCAGATGATGCAGATGATCATGTTCAACAAGAACCTGAGCATCGCTGGCGGCTTCCTGGCGCTGGTGGCCTTCGGCGCCGGCCCGCTGTCGGTGGACAACCGCAGCAAGGCGGGCGTCGCCGTCCCGGCCTGAGCTTTCCGGCTTCGACGTTTCCCAAGGGGGCCCGCGCGGCCCCCTTTCCTTTTGCGCGCACTGTCCTTAAATCCCGCGCATGAGCACACCAGCCCCCATTCACATCATCGGCGGCGGCATGGCCGGGTCCGAGGCCGCCTGGCAGGCCGCCCAGGCCGGCGTTCCCGTCATCCTGCACGAAATGCGCCCCGAGCGCGGCACCTTCGCGCACCAGACCGGCGAACTGGCCGAGATGGTGTGCTCGAACTCGTTCCGCTCGGACGATGACGAGCAGAACGCCGTCGGCCTTCTGCATTGGGAGATGCGCGCGGCGAATGGTCTGATCATGCAGATGGGCGACAAGCACCAACTGCCCGCGGGCGGCGCGCTTGCGGTGGACCGGCACGGGTTCAGCCAGGGCGTGACTGCCGCGCTTGAGGCGCATCCGCTGGTGACCATCGACCGGCGCGAAGTGCCGGGCCTGCCCCCGGAGGACTGGGACAGCGTCATCATCGCGACCGGCCCGCTGACCTCGGACGCGCTGGCGCAGTCGATCCGCGCCGAAACGGGCGAGGATTCGCTGGCCTTCTTCGACGCCATCGCACCGATCGTGCATTTCGACAGCATCGACCTGGACAAGGCCTGGTTCCAGTCGCGCTATGACAAGGGCGAGACCGAGGAAGAGCGCACCGCCTATCTGAACTGCCCGATGGACAAGGACCAATACGAGGCATTCATCGACGCGATCCTCGAGTCGGACCAGACCGAGTTCAAGGATTGGGAGGCCGACGCCAGATATTTTGACGGCTGCCTGCCGATCGAGGTCATGGCCGCGCGTGGCCGCGAGACGCTGCGCCACGGACCGATGAAGCCGCGCGGGCTGACCAACCCGCACCAGCCGGACGTCAAGGCGCACGCGGTGGTGCAGTTGCGCCGGGACAATGCGCTGGGCACGCTCTATAACATCGTCGGCTTCCAGACGAAGATGAAGTACGGCGCGCAAGCCGATGTTTTGCGGATGATTCCGGGGCTCGAAGAGGCGCGGTTCGCGCGACTTGGCGGGATCCACCGGAACACGTTCCTGAACTCTCCGCGGCTGCTCGACGGCCAGATGCGGCTGAAATCGCAGCCGCGGCTTCGCTTCGCCGGGCAGATCACCGGGGTCGAGGGCTATGTCGAAAGCGCCGCGATGGGGCTGGTTGCCGGGCGACTGGCCGCAGCAGAACGGCTGGAGCGGCCGCTGACGCCGCCCCCCGCGACGACCGCGATGGGTGCGCTGCTGACGCATATCTCGGGCGGGGCGGATGCCAAGACCTTCCAGCCAATGAACGTGAACTTCGGGCTGTTCCCGCCGGTGGACGACGTGCGCGGCGGGCGCAAGGGCCGGCAGGTACGTTACAAGGCCTATACCGACCGGGCGAAAGCGGATCTGCGAGGCTGGCTCGACGCGACCCCGGCCCTCGCCTAGACACTCGAACCACGGCCCTTAGAATGAGGGCCGGAGGTATTCATGGATTCTGACAAGACATATCTGGACCGGGTCTACGACCTCGAGTCCGGAGAGCAGACGCGCGGCTTTTACGACGAATGGTCCGGCAGCTATGACGACGAAGTCGCCGGACAAGGCTATGTCACCCCGGCCCGCGCCGCCGCCGCGCTGGCCGAGCATGCCAAGGACAAGACCGCGCCGCTGCTGGACATCGGCTGCGGTACCGGGCTGGCTGGCAAGCAGTTTCACGACGCCGGTTTCACCACCATCGACGGCACCGATTTCTCGGCCGAGATGCTCACGCAGGCCCGCGCCAAGGGCGTCTACCGGGACCTGACGCAGATCGATCTTTCCGACCCGCTTCCCTTCGAGGACGGCACCTATCCGATGATCGCAGCGATCGGCGTGCTGACGCCCGGCCATGCGCCTGCCTCGACCATCGACGAGGTGATGGCCAAGCTGCCCTCGGGCGGGCTTTTCGTGTTCTCGCTCAACGACCACGGGCTTGCGTCGACGGACTATCCCGGGCGCATCAACAACCAGCTCGACTGCGGCGCGGCGCAGCTTCTCTTCCGCGAGCACGGCGAGCATTTGCCGGGCATCGGCATGGAATCGACCGTGTTCGTGCTGAGGAAGGCCTGACGCTTGCACACCGAGCGGTTTGCGCCCTCGCCCACCGGTCCGCTGCACCTGGGACATGCGTTCTCGGCACTGACGGCCTATGAGCGTGCGCAGGCGGCGGGCGGGCAGTTCCTGCTCAGGATCGAGGATATCGACCGGAGCCGCGCGCGCGCCGAGTGGGAGGCGCAGATCTACGACGACCTGAAATGGCTGGGGCTGACGTGGCCCGAGCCGGTGATGCGGCAATCCGAGCGGATGCGCAGCTATCGCATGGTGATCGAGCAGCTCTGGGCCGACGGCATGCTGTTCGCCTGCACCTGCACACGGCGGGAGGTCGAGGCTGCGCTCTCGGCCCCACAGGAGGGCGCCCCGCTACACGGGCCGGACGGGCTGATCTATCCCGGCACCTGCCGGGCGCATCGCTACGACGGCGGGCCACCACCCGAAGACGCGGCGCTGCGGCTGGACATGGCCCGCGCGGCCGAGCGCGTCGGAGCAACGCGGTTTCTTGAAAAAGGCCATGGGCCGAATGGCGAGAGTGGCGAGATCGACCTTTCGCCCGAGCGCATGGTCCGCGAGATCGGCGACGTTGTGCTGGCACGGCGCGGCTGGGGCACGTCCTATCACCTGGCGGTGGTGCTGGACGATGCGCACCAGCAGGTGACGCATGTGACGCGGGGGCGCGATCTTTTCGAGGCGACCGCGATCCACGTGCTGCTGCAACGCCTGCTGGGTCTGCGGGTACCGGTCTATCACCACCACCGGCTGATCCGGGACGAGGCGGGAAAGCGGCTGGCCAAGCGCGACGACGCGCGGGCCATTGCGAAATACCGGGCCGAGGGGGCAACCCCCTCGGATATTCGCGAGATGGTGGGGCTAGCCCCTACTCCGGCAGCGGGTCCGAGGTGATCCGCTCGGTTCCGTTCTCGACATCGGTATAGAAACAGCTGCGCCGCCCCGTGTGGCAGGCCGCCCCGGTCTGGTCGACCTGCATCAGCAGCGTATCGCGGTCGCAATCCACGCTCAGCCGCACCAGTTTCTGCACATGCCCCGATGTCGCGCCCTTGCGCCAGAACGCGCCGCGCGACCGCGACCAGTAGGTCACGTCCCCGGTCTTGATCGTCTCGGCCAGGCTCTCGCGGTTCATCCAGGCCATCATCAGCACCTCGCCCGACTGGTGGTCCTGAGCGATGGCGGGGATCAGGCCGGCATCGGTCCAGCGCAGGCTGTCAGGGTCAAATCGCGTCATTGTCATCGGCTCCACTTTCCCGGGCGGCTGTTTGCGCCTAGATATGGGGGACGGACGAATTTTGAAAGCGGAGAGCGCCATGAGCGGCGACGCGGATTTGATCAAGCTCTACTCGCAGCGCATCCTGGCGCTGTCGGCAGAGATTCCGCACACCACGCGGCTGGACGCCCCGCAAGCGACGGCGACGCGCCGCTCTCCGCTGTGCGGCTCGACGGTGACGGTGGACCTGACGCTGAAGGACGGGCGCATCGCCGACTATGCGCAGGACGTGAAAGCCTGCGCACTTGGACAGGCATCTTCGGCGGTATCGGGCAAGGTCATCGTCGGGCGGAGCCGGGACGAGGTGGAAAAGGCCCGCGACCAGCTGAAGGCGATGCTGAAATCCGGCGGCCCGGTGCCCGATGCGCCTTTCGACGGTTACGAGGTGCTGGAGCCGGCACGGGACTACAAGAACCGCCATGCCTCGATCATGCTGACGCTCGAGGCGACGCTGGACGCATTCGACAAGGCGCTGGAAGTCGCCGCCTGACATGGTGACCCGCGCCGAAGCGGCGCCGTGGTCCCCGGCGAGCGACTGCTATTTCGAGTGCTACGCCGACGGTGTCTACGACACATTCAATCATTTGCACCTGATCCTGCCCGCGGACCGCGCCTATGTGGTGGCTGAGCGTGGAGACCTCGTCGTCGGTCACGCCGGCGTGGACGGGATCGAGTTCTGTTTCCGGCGGGGCATTCCGGGCGTCTTCGCCTGGTACGGCATCGAGGCGGAACACCGGCTTGTGGCCGAGGACCTCGATGCGCTGCTGCGCTGCTGGAACGACCGCACGATCAAGCTCTAACCATGTGACAAAAAAGAAAAAGCCGCCGCGAGACTATCGCGGCGGCAAGTGGCGTCTCATCACTGGCATCGGTTCCATGGGCAGCATGGGAGGCGATGGCCGGACCCCTTCAGGCAGGACGGGGTGACAGGCTGGGACGATCCGCAGGCAACTGGAACACGCAGCCTCAGGACAGGCCGGGCAACGCCAGCCCGACGAGAACCATGAAACAGATCGCGGCAAGGCCGATCGCATCCCCAAGAAGGGCCTTGTTCGCGGAAAACTCGTTGTCGGTCGGTCGGCGCATCGGCTTGTCCTCTCGGCTGCGTGTTAACGGAATGTTCTCTATTTTCCGGCTTACCGTCAAGAACTTTTAGGGAACATTTGAGAACAAAACGAGATATGCCGTGATATCAACGGCTTGCCGACCCTCTCAGCCGACCGAGAGCATTCGAATCGCGCGGTCTGCCTCATAGAGGTAAAGCGCCGTGCGCACAGCCTGACCCCGCTCCGAGGTCAGGTCCGGATCGTCCGCCAGTATCCGGCGAGCGTCGGTCTGGGCGGTGGCCATCAGCTCTCCCTGCCGTTCGAGGTCGGCGATGCGGAAGCGTGGCAGGCCGGATTGCGCAACGCCCAGCAGGTCGCCCGCGCCGCGCAGGCGCAGGTCTTCCTCGGCGATGCGGAAGCCGTCCTCGGTCTCGCGCATGATCGCCAGCCGCGCCTTGGCGCTTTCGCTGAGCGGACCGGAGTACATCAGCAAGCAGGTGGACTTGCCGCTGCCGCGCCCGACCCGGCCGCGCAACTGGTGCAGTTGCGCCAGGCCGAAGCCCTCGGCGCCCTCGATCACCATGATCGTCGCCTCGGGAACGTTGACGCCGACCTCGATCACCGTGGTCGCGACCAGCACCTGCGTGCGCCCGGCGACGAAATCCGACATCGCGGCGTCTTTCTGCGCGGGCGGCATCTGGCCGTGGACCAGCCCGACGGCGCCTTCTCCCAGCGCGGTGCGCAGGTGGTCGAACCGTGCCTCGGCCGCGGTGGCCTCGACCACCTCGGATTCGGCGACCAGCGGGCAGACCCAATAGGCCCGCCGCCCCTCGGCCACGGCGGCGCGCAGGCGGGTGACGACCTGGTCCAGCCGGTCGGCAGACACCAGCGCGGTGTCGATCGGCTGCCGTCCGGGCGGCTTCTCGCCCAGCACCGACAAGTCCATGTCGCCATATTGCGAGAGCGCCAGGCTGCGCGGGATCGGGGTCGCGGTCATCACCAGGATATCCGCCGCCTGCCCCTTCTCGCTCAGGTCCATGCGTTGGCGCACGCCGAAGCGGTGCTGCTCGTCGACGATGGCCAGCCGCAGGTCGCGGAAGGCGACATCGGACTGGAACAGCGCATGCGTGCCGACCAGCAGGTCGATCCGCCCTTCGGCCAGATCCGTCAACTTGGCGGTGCGCTCGGCCCCCTTGTCGCGGCCGGTCAGCAGCTCCAGCCGGACGCCCGCCGCTGCGGCCAGCGGCGCCAGCCCTTCCATATGCTGCCGGGCGAGGATCTCGGTCGGGGCCATCAGCGCCGCCTGCCCGCCCGCCTCAACCGCCGCCAGCATCGAGAGCAGCGCGACCAGCGTCTTGCCCGAGCCCACGTCGCCCTGCAGCAGTCGGTTCATGCGAAAGCTCGAAGCCATGTCTCCGAGGATCTCGGACACCGCGCGGCGCTGTGCTGCCGTCGGCGAAAACGGCAGCGATGCCAGCACCTTGTCGGCCAGCTTTCCGGTGCCCTTCGTGCTGCGCCCGGTGCGCTTGCGCGCCTTGGCACGGGCCAGGGCAAGGGTCAGCTGGTGCACGAACAGCTCGTCATAGGCGAGGCGCTGCCGTGCAGGTGCTTCGGGCGCAAGGTCGGCGCCGGTGTCCGGCGCATGGGCGGCGGCGATGGCAGCATGCCAATCGGGCCAGCCGCGCTGGGTCTTCAGGTGCGGATCAATCCAGTCGGGCAGCTCCGGCGCCAGCGCCACGCCCCCGGCAGCGGCCTTGTGCATGGCCTTCTGCGTGACCCCCTGGGTCAGCGGATAGACTGGCTCGAACAGTGGCAAGTCGTCTGCCTCGTCCGGGCGGAGGATGTAGTCGGGATGCGCCATCTGCGCGCGGCCATCAAAGAGCTCGGCTTTACCCGAAACCAGGCGGCGCTGGCCACTTGGCAGGGTCTTTTGCAACCACTCGGCATGGGCGTGGAAGAAGACCAGTTCAAACTCGGTCTTGGCGTCCTCGACGAATACCCGGTACGGTCGGTTCCGGCTGCGCGGAGGGACGTGTGCGCCCACCGTTACTTCGACGGTGACCACGCCGGGCAGCGGTGCGCCGAGGACTGTCTCGCGCCGCCGGCGGTCCACGCCGCTCGCTGGCAGCGTGAACACCATGTCCCTTGGCTTTGTTATCTCGATCTTTCCCAGCAACCCCGCCGTCTTGGGGCCAATGCCGGGCAGATCGGTCAGGGCCGAGAATAGCGGGAACAGGACCTCGGGGCGCTGGTGGGCCATGGCTGCCGGCTCACCCGATCAGGGCGCGCCATTCCTCTTCGGTCATGACCTCGACGCCAAGCTCTTCGGCCTTCTTGAGCTTCGAGCCGGCGCCCGGCCCCGCTACCACGATATCGGTCTTGGCCGAGACCGAGCCCGAGACCTTGGCGCCGAGCGATTCCGCCGTGGCCTTGGCCTCGGCGCGGGTCATGGTTTCCAGTGTGCCGGTGAAGACGACGGTCTTGCCGACAACGGGCGAGCCCTCGGTCTTGGGCGCCTCGGCGTCCTGCACGTCGAGGTGTTCCAGCAGGCGGTCGACGGCGGCGCGGGCACTTTCCTCGTGGAAGAAATCCACGACCGCGCCCGCCATCACTTGGCCGACACCGTCGATGGCGTTCAGCGCCTCCCATTCCGGACCCTCGTGATCGCGGGCCGCCTGCATGGCGTCGCGGAAGGCGGTCCAGCTGCCGTAGCTTCGCGCCAGCAGCGCGGCCGATGTTTCGCCCACGTGGCGGATACCGAGGCCGAAGATCAGCCGGGCGAGCGGGATGCGGCGGCGCTCGTCGATTGCGGCGAAGAGGTTGGTTGCGGATTTCGGGCCCCAACCCTCGCGCTTTTCCAGCGGCGCGTCGCTGTCCGGCCCGTGGGTCCGGGACAGGGTGAAGATGTCGGCGGGCTCGGCGATCCAGCCTTCGTCGAAGAACGCCTCGACCTGTTTTGCGCCCAGACCCTCGATGTCGAAGGCCGAGCGAGAAACGAAATGCTTCAGTTTTTCAACGGCTTGCGCGGGGCAGATCAGGTTTCCTGTACAGTAGGCAACTGCCTCACCCTCCTCGCGGATGACGTCCGAGCCGCAGCGGGGGCATTTCGTCGGGAATTCATAGGGTTGTGCATCCTTGGGGCGGCGCGAGAGGTCCACGTCCTTTACCTTGGGGATTACGTCACCAGCGCGGTAGATGGTGACCCAGTCGCCCTCGCGCAGGTCGCGACCCTCGCGGATCGGGTTGCCCTGGCTGTCGCGCCCGGCGATGTAGTCGGCGTTGTGCAGCGTGGCGTTCGAGACGACGACGCCGCCCACAGTGACCGGGGTCAGCCGGGCGACCGGGGACAGGGCACCGGTGCGGCCCACCTGGATCTCGATCTTTTCCAACTGCGTGATGGCAATCTCGGCCGGGAACTTGTGCGCGATGGCCCAGCGGGGCGTGGTCGATCGGAAACCGAGGCGGCGCTGCAGGTCGAGGTCGTCCACCTTGTAGACGACGCCGTCAATGTCATAGCCCAGCGTCGCGCGGTTCTCCTCGATGTGGTGATAATGCTCAAGCATTTCATCGGGATGCGCGACCGTCTTTGTCAGCGGGTTGATCGTGAACCCCAGGGTTTCGAGGCGTTTCAGCGCACCCGACTGGGTGGCCGCCAGCGGCTCGGAGATCTCGCCCCAGGCATAGGCGAAGAAGCGCAGCGGGCGTTCGGCGGTGATCCTCGCATCGAGCTGGCGCAGCGATCCGGCGGCAGCGTTGCGTGGGTTGGCGAAGGTCTTCGCGCCCTTCGCTTCCTGTCGGGCGTTGAGCGCCTCGAAATCCTCATGGGCCATGTAGACCTCTCCGCGGACCTCGAGCACCTCGGGCGTACCGGTCAGGGTTTCAGGGATGTCGTCTATCGTCAGCGCGTTGGCGGTGACATTCTCACCCTCGGTGCCATCGCCTCGGGTCGCGGCCTGCACCAATTTGCCGCCCTCGTAACGCAGCGACAGCGAAAGGCCGTCGATCTTCGGCTCGGCGGTAAAGGTCAGCGGCGCTTCGACATCGAGGTTCAGATAGCGGCGGATGCGGCCGTCGAACTCTTGTACGTCCTCATCAGAGAAGGCGTTGCCGAGCGAAAGCATCCGGACCGCGTGAACAACCTTGCCGAAGCCCTGCGCGGGGGCCGCGCCGACCCGCTCCGAGGGGCTGTCGGCACGCTTCAGGTCGGGGAACCGAGCCTCGATGGCGGCGTTGCGGCGCTTAAGCGCGTCATAGTCCGCGTCCGAAATATCGGGCGCGTCCTGCTGGTGGTAGGCGATGTCGGCTTCGGCAATAGCCGCGGCGAGCCGTTCTAGCTCGCCCCGGGCCTCGTCCTCGGTCAGTTCTTCCACGGCCTTTCGGCTTGCGTCGCTGGCCATGCCACCTTCTCCCCGCGTCTTCCGGCGAGGCAGATTTAGCGCCCCCTGCCCGGCAATGCCAGCGCCGGAGCGCGATCCGTGTCAGGGGCCGGTCCGCCGTCCTGGCGTCCCGTAGGCGCGAGCGGCCCAAGGACCGCCCGCCGGGTGCCGTTCAGGCACCCATCGCCAAGCGGTGCGACCCCGCTCCGGCACTCGGGGCCGGGTCGCGCAGCACGTAGCCACGGCCCCAGACCGTCTCGATGAAATTGTCGCCGCCCGTCGCTTCCGAGATCTTCTTGCGCAGCTTGCAGATGAAGACGTCGATGATTTTTAGCTCTGGCTCGTCCATACCGCCGTAGAGATGGTTCAGGAACATTTCCTTCGTCAGCGTGGTGCCCTTGCGCAAGCTCAGCAGCTCCAGCATCTGGTATTCCTTACCGGTCAGGTGCACGGGCTGGCCCGAAACCTCCACCGTCTTGGTGTCGAGGTTCACCTCGACAGGTCCGGTGGTGATGATCGACTGCGCATGGCCCTTGGAGCGACGCACGATGGCGTGGATCCGGGCGATCAGCTCCTCCCGGTGGAAGGGTTTGGTCATGTAGTCATCGGCCCCGAACCCGAAACCCTTAATCTTGCTGTCGGTGTCATCCATCCCCGACAGGATCAGGATCGGCGTTTCGATCTTAGACATGCGCAGCTGGCGCAATACCTCGTGCCCGGTCATGTCGGGCAGGTTCAGATCCAGAAGGATCAGGTCGTAGTCGTAGAGCCGGGCGAGGTCGATGCCCTCTTCGCCCAGGTCCGTGGCATAGACGTTGAGATTCGCGTTGTTCAGCATCAGCTCGACGCTGCGCGAGGTAGTAGGGTCGTCTTCCACCAGAAGTATGCGCATGAGGGTGCCTCCGGACCTGCAATAGCCGTTAATCTTTCCAAGAACGATTAGGTACCAATGGTTAACCGGAGATTACTACACGCATAGGGCGAGTCAAATACTCGTTAAACTTGTCGATATTTCTGCAACGCCGTCGCCCGAAGCGCACGCGCGCCATGCGTTTCCATCGCGATTCGCCAGCTGTGCAGTTCCTCGGTCGACAGCCCGTACATCTGGCAAGCCTCTTCCTCGGTCAGCAGGCCGCCGTTTACTGCCTGCACCACGACCGCCTTGCGCCGCGCCACCCAGCGTCGCGTGCCACGGTCCGGCAGATCCGAGCGTGTCAGCCGGCTGCCATCGGCCAGCGTCACATAGACCGGCCCCTTGTCTCTTCTGATATACATCTCCCTCACCCGTGATTTGCGTTCACCCACGGGTCCGGGATAGTCAGCGAGCCTTAATCGGCTCTGAACCCGGCCTTTGAATATGTCGAAGGTTTTACTATATTCCCGCGGAATTCCGGAGATCCGCCATGACCCAGACCACGCTGCGGCACGCCGATAGCGCGCCCCGTTCCACGCCCCTGAACTCGCTCGGCCTGCCGAAGCGTCCCGAGGACACGCGCGTGCTGGTCGCCATGTCGGGCGGCGTCGACAGCTCGGTCGTCGCCGCGATGCTGAAGCGCGAGGGCTATGACGTCGTCGGCATCACGCTGCAGCTTTACGATCACGGCGCGGCGCTGGCAAAAAAAGGCGCGTGCTGCGCCGGGCGCGACATCCACGACGCCCGCCGGGTCGCCGACGAGATGGGCTTTCCGCATTACGTTCTGGACTACGAGAACCGGTTCCGCGAAAGCGTCATCGACGAGTTCGCCGACGCCTATCTTGCCGGCGCGACGCCGGTGCCCTGCATTCGCTGCAACGAGCGGGTGAAGTTCCGCGACCTGCTCGAGACCGCCAAGGATCTCGAGGCCGACTGCATGGCGACCGGCCACTACATCCAGCGCTTTCAGGGCCCCGAAAAGGCCGAGCTGCACCGCGCCGCCGACCCCGACCGGGACCAGAGCTACTTCCTGTTCTCGACCAAGCAGGAGCAGCTGGATTACCTGCGGTTCCCGCTGGGGCACCTGAAGTCCAAGGCCGAAACTCGGGCGCTGGCGCGCGAGTTCGGGCTGGAGGTCGCCGACAAGCCGGACAGCCAGGACATCTGCTTCGTGCCGAACGGCTCCTACGCCGCGGTCATCGAGAAGCTGCGCCCCGGCGCGGTGGAGCCTGGCGAGATCGTCCATATGGACGGCCGTGTGCTGGGCACGCATGAAGGCGTGATCCACTACACGATCGGTCAGCGCCGGGGCCTCGGCATCGGCGGCGGCGAGCCGCTTTATGTCGTGAAGCTGGATGCCGATGCCCACCGCGTCGTCGTCGGCCCGCGCGAGGCGCTGGCGACCGCACGAGTGCCGGTGAAGGAAGTCAACTGGCTGGGCGACGGTGATTTCCAAGACGCCCCCGAAGGCGGCTGGGAAGTCGGCGTGAAAGTCCGCTCGACCCGTCCGCCGAAACCGGCGCGGGTTCGCCCGACCGGCCCGACTTCGGCCGAGGTCGAGTTGCTGGCGCCCGAGGAAGGCGTCGCCCCCGGGCAGGCCTGCGTGTTCTACGCCCCCGAGGGCAGCAGAGTGCTGGGCGGCGGCTGGATCACGCGGGACTGATATCCAAGGTCGGAAACGAGAAACGGGCCGCCTTTTGGCGGCCCGTCTGCATTCATGGCTTGGCTATCAGCCTTCAGCTTCCTTGACCGCATGCCGGTCGACCAGCACTGAGCACGGCGCGTGGCGCACGACCTTGGCCGCCGTGGAACCGAGGAAGATGTCCGAGAACCCCGGCTGGTGCGATCCGATGATCACCAGGTCGGGCGCGGCGCGGTCGATCACCTCGAGGATGCGGACATAGGCCCCGCCCCGCTCCAGAAGAGGTTGCGTATTCTCCAGCCCGGCGCCGGAGATCAGCCCTTCGAGCGCGGTGTGCAGGTCGCGGTCGCGAACCTGCCGGACGTCCTTCGGCACGTAGGCTTCGGCGAAGGCGGGAATGTCCGGCACCACGTGCAGCGCGGTGATCTTGCCACCCGGGCTCAGCAGGCGGCCGGCAAGCGCCAGGATCCGCTGCGCGACGTCTTCGTGGGCCAGGTCCACAGGGACCAGGATATGGTTGTACATGGGGTTCCCTCCGCCATCTGTTTCCTTGTGTCGATCTGACCCGGACGAGCCTCACGGCGCCTTGACGCAAATCAACTGGACCTCGGGCGGGCGCGCAGGCATGGTCCGCGCGATTGGCCGACCACAGGAGCATAGCATGACTTTGGACGCCGCCCTGAAAGCCGCCGACGACGGCATCGACGCCTCGCTCGACCGGCTGTTCCAGCTGCTGCGCATCCCCAGCATTTCCACCGACCCCGAGTATCACGACGACTGCGTTGCCGCCGCCGACTGGCTGGTGGCCGAGTTGAGCGCGCTCGGCTTCGACGCCTCGCGCCGGGACACGCCGGGCAAGCCGATGGTCGTCGCCCGCCACGAGGGGCCGGGGCCGAAGATGCTGTTCTACGGCCACTACGACGTGCAGCCCGTGGACCCGCTGGATCTCTGGGACCGCGAGCCCTTCGATCCGGCGATCGAGGACACGCCCGCAGGCAAGGTGATCCGGGCCCGCGGCTCGTCGGACGACAAGGGCCAACTGATGACCTTCGTGGAGGCGATGCGCGCCTGGAAGGACGCGACAGGTTCGCTGCCCGGCAACCTCGTGCTGCTGTTCGAGGGCGAAGAGGAATCCGGCTCACCCTCGCTGATCCCGTTCCTCGAGGCCCACAAGGACGAGCTGTCGGCGGATATCGCCTTCGTCTGCGACACCGGCATGCTGGACCAGGACACGCCGTCGATCTGCACCATGCTGCGCGGGCTGCTGGCGGTCGAGTTCTCGCTGAAAGGCCCAAGCCGGGACCTGCATTCGGGCATGTACGGCGGCCCGGCGATGAACCCGAACCGAGTGATGGCGGATGTACTCTCGCAGCTCCACGACGACCAGGGCCGGGTGACGGTGCCGGGTTTCTACGATGGCGTCGAGCCGGTGCCCGAGGATGTCGCCGAAAGCTGGCGCGCGCTGACCTTCGACGGCGAGGCCTTCCTGGCAGAGGTCGGGCTGAAGGTGCCCGCCGGCGAGCAGGGCTTTTCGGTGCTGGAGCAGATCTGGGCCCGGCCCACGGCCGAGATTAACGGCATGTGGGGCGGCTATACCGGGACCGGCTTCAAGACCGTGCTGCCCGCGAAATCCACCGCCAAGGTCAGTTTCCGACTGGTCGGCACGCAGGATCCAATCGCGATCCGCGATGCGTTCAAAGCCTGGCTGGAAGAGCGGCTGCCCGAGGATTACGAACTGGAGTTCTGGTCCCGCGACGGCGCCCCCGCAACCGTGATGCCCACCGAGCGCCCCGAGTTCGCCCGCGCCCGCGAGGTGTTGAGCGACGAGTGGCCCAATGAGGCAGTATTCGCAGGCAGCGGCGGCTCGATCCCCATCGTCGGGCGCTTCCGCGAGATCCTGAACGTCGACAGCATCCTGATTGGATTCGGGCTCGACGACGACGGGATCCACTCGCCGAACGAGAAATACTCGCTGACCAGCTTCCACAAGGGCATCCGGTCGTGGGTGCGGGTGATCGGGGCGATCAGCGAGCGGTGACGTTCCCCGCCCGGTTATTGGACCAATGGCTCGCGCCCACCCCTGAGTTGGGCGCGAGCCGGGGCTGACACTCCGGTAGCATGGCTACTCCGCGCGACGTCGTCTTCCCCGGCGCTTCTTCGGAGTAGCCAGCCCTTCGGCGAGAACCTCCGTCATCGGGTGTCCCGGGAACTGCGGCGCATAGTGCTCGTGAGCCTGCCGCACGGCTTCTCCCGCATCCACCTCGACAGGCAGACCCAACGCCCAGTCAAAGAAGATCGTGCGGCAGTCGGCGGCGCCGATGCCCTCGATCCGGTAGGCCTCGAACAGAAGGCCCCGCGGGTCTATGTCGAGGCCGCCCTTCATCGCGCTCCCCTGCCCTGTCCGCCTCAGCAGATACTGCGACGGTACAGCGATCTGCGCGGAAAGCGACATGGATCACGCCGCCAGCGCCGCCGAGGCCTCTTCGAAGAGGATTGCGTGCCGAGCGGCCAGCGCCTCGATATCGTTGTCGTAACCGCCACCCAGCACCCCGGTGACGGGCACACCGTCCGCGCGAAGGCGTGAGATCACCAGCCGGTCGCGCGCGCGCAGACCCGCATCGCTCAGGGACAGGCGGCCCAGGCGGTCCTCTGCGTGGGGATCCACCCCGGCGTTGTAGAAGGCTATGTCGGGCCGCTGCTGCGCCAGCACCTCGTCCAGAACTGTGCCCAGACGGTCGAGGTAGGCGACATCCCCGACCCCGTCCTCCAGCCCCACGTCGAGGCGGGATTGCGCCTTGCGCGCCGGATAGTTCCGCGCTGCGTGGACCGAGAGGGTAAAGACAGCCGGTTCGTGCTCGAAAATCCGCGCGGTTCCGTCGCCCTGGTGCACGTCGAGATCCACCACCAGAACGCGCGCCACCTGCCCCGCGTCCAGAAGCGCCCGCGCGGCGACACCGACGTCGTTGAAGACGCAATAGCCCGCCCCGCCCTCGGGCCCGGCATGGTGCGAGCCGCCCGCGGCATTGCAGGCCAGCCCATGCTCAAGCGCCAGTCGCGCGGCAAGCGTGGTACCGGCGGCCGAAAGCTGCGCACGGCGGGCGACGGCCTCGGTCGCGGGCAGGCCTATGCGGCGGACTTCGTCGGGGGTGGTCGTGGAGGTCAGCACCCGGTCGACATAACCGGGCGCATGAACGGCGGCGATATGCGCGAAGGACGCGGGCGCCGGGGCAATGTAACCCCCGGCCTCCGGCAGCAAGCCCCGCGCGACCAGAGCGCGCCTCAGGTAGCCGTACTTCGACATCGGGAACCGGTGCCCCGGCTTGAGAGGCGCGATGTAGTCCGGGTGCCATACAATGGGCAGCACCCTCAGCCCTCCAGCACCCGGGTAACGATCTGCTCCGAACGTTCGGCGTCCTCGGCAAGCATCACGCGCAACTCGTCGATGGTCTCGGCGCCGCCGGCCTCGGCGACCAAAGCATTGAGGCCAGGCCCGCCGCTTTCGACGTCGAAGTCCTTGAACAGCGCCAGCCGGGCGTAGTGCTGAAGCGCCATCAGCCGGGCGACGGCATGGGTCAGGTGCTCGGCCTCGTCCACGGTGAGGAAACCGGCATCGGCGAGCGGCGCGATCATGTGCCGGGGCGCGCAGGCGGTGATCCCGGGCGTCAGCAGCTTGCCGGTCTGCAAGGCAAGCTCGATGTCGCGCAGACGGCCCGGGCGCTCCTTCATCGCCCAGGGGTCGTCGGTCTGACGGGTTTCGGCGATGCGCGCGCGCATCTCGCGGACGTCGGCCAGCACCTTCTCGCGGTCCTGCGGCCGGTCGAGGATGTCGTGCATGGCCTGCGTCAGACGGCTGCACAGATCCTCGGACCCGGCGACGACGCGGCCGCGCGTCAGGGCCAGATGTTCCCAGGTCCATGCGCGTTCCTCGTGGTAGGCGATGAAGCCGGAAAGCGAAGTCGCGACCGGCCCCTGCCGCCCCGAAGGGCGCAGGCGCATGTCGACCTCGTAAAGCTCGCCCTCGGCGGTTGGCGCGCTGAGCGCCGAGACCAGCGCCTGCGTCAGCCGCGCATAATACTGCGGCGCGGCCAGCGGGCGCTTGCCCTCGGAGTTCATGTCCGGCGTCGCGTCGTAGACCATGATCAGGTCGAGGTCCGAGGCCGCCGTCATCTCGCGCGAGCCGAGCTTGCCGAGTGCCAGAACCGCCACGCCCCCACCCGGCGGCGCACCGTGCTTGCGGGCGTGTTCGGCGATGACATACGGCAGGATCGCACGAAGCACCGCCTCGGCCACAGCCGAGAACGCCTCGCCGGCCTCGTCGGGCGACGCGATCCGGCGCAGCAACTGCACGCCGACGCGGAAGCGCTGTTCGCGCGCCCAGACGCGGGCGGCGTCCAGCACCGCCTCGTAGCCGTCGGCGCGGTCCAGCAGGTCGGTCAGCTCCGCCTCGAGGCCCGGTACCGGCTCGAGCGGGTCGAAGAACCTGCCGCTGAGCACCGCGTCCAGCACCTTGGCGTGACGGCCGAGGTAATCCGCCAAACGGGGCGCGGTGGCGCAGACGTCGAGCAGCAGGTCGAGAATTTGCGGGTTGGCGTCGAAGAGCGAGAAGACCTGCACCCCGGCGGGCAGGCCGCGCAGGAAACGGTCAAAGGATTCGAGCGCCTTGTCCGGCTGTGACGCGCCCGACAACCGCGCGGCCGCCTGCGGTTTCAGCCGGTCGAAGATGCGCTGCGCCCGTTCGGTGCGAAGCGCTGGCAGATCGCCCCAGCTCTCGACCACTTCGCGGGTCCGCTCGGGGTCCGGGAATGCCGCCCAGCCGTCACCGCCGTCACCGTCGGGCTCGTCCGGCGCAAAGAAATCCTCTGCCAACTGGTGCACGCGCTGGAAGCGTCCGGTGAGTTCTGCCTCGAACGCGTCGCGATCGGTGGCGCCGCAGAAGGCGGCCATGCGGTCGCGGGCCTCCGAAGTGTTCGGGTAGAGGTGCGTCTGCGCATCCTCGATCATCTGGATCCGGTGCTCGAGCTTGCGGTGATCGACATAGGCCTGCGCCAGTTCATCGGCCAGGTCCTGCGGAACCCAGCCGGCCTTCGCAAGCGCCGCCATCGCGGGACGGGTGCGCGACTTGCGCAAGGACGGGTCGCGACCGCCGCAGATCAGCTGGTTGGTCTGGACGAAGAACTCGATCTCGCGGATGCCGCCCCGGCCCAGTTTCACGTTATGCCCTGGAAGCTGGAACGCGCCGGTCAGGCCCTTGTGCTCGCGGATGCGCCGCCGCATGTCGTGGGCGTCCTCGATGGCGGCGAAATCCAGGTGCCTCCGCCAGATGAACGGGGTGAGGTCGGTCAGGAACCGCTGCCCGGCCTTCTGATCCCCTGCCGAGACGCGGGCGCGGATGAAGGCCGCCCGCTCCCACGTCCGGCCCTGGCTTTCGTAGTAATATTCCGCCGCGCCCATGCCGATGCAGACGGGTGTGACCGAGGGGTCTGGCCGCAGGCGCAGGTCAGTGCGGAAGACATAACCCTCGCCGGTCTCTTCGGACATCAGTTTCATCATCCGCTGCACGATGCGGATGAAGTGCTTGCGAATGGTCGCGTAGTCGTCGGGCGGGTAGTTGCTTTCGTCGAAGAGCGCGATCAGGTCGATGTCGGAACTGTAGTTCAGCTCTTGCGCGCCAAGCTTGCCCATGGACAGGATCACCAGCCCGCCGCAGTCGGCCTCGACCTTCGGCAGGCGGCCAGCCTCCTGTGCTTCGGCGACCAGAAGCTCGGAGCAGGTCTGAAGGCCCTCGTCGGCGAGGCGTGAGAGCGCGCCGGTCACTTCGTCCAGACCCCAGACGCCACCCAGATCGGCCAACGCGGTCAGCAGGCCTACGCGCCGCTTGGCCCGGCGCAGGCGCGAGGCGAGGTCGTGCAACTCGCCGCCGCGCGCCTCGGCCAGCGCCTGTTCCAGCGCATCCTCGGGCGTGCCGTGCGCGGCCTCTACAAGCCAGTCGGCCTCGGCCTCGACCAGCCGGGCCAGATGCGGAGCGCAGCCGGCGGCCCCGGCAACGAGGGCCTCGAAGGCCTTGCCGGTGCCGGCGACGTAGGCGGCGGCCTCGGCCCCCTTTTCGGGGTCGTAGGGAATGGGGGCGCGGGTGACGGAGGATGCGAAGCTCATGGCCGCACCGTTCCCCGAGCGCCGGGCGCGGTCAAGAGCGTGCGCGCTCCTCCTCGGGGGTTTGCACCCAGCTGACCATGACGAAGCTGAGGATCATCAGCAGGTACCACGCGCCCAGCTTGGAGAAGCCGACCATCTTCCAGCCGTTCGACTGATCCGGATAGACCCAGGCCCCGCCGAAGGTGCCGATGTTCTCGGCGAACCAGATGAACAGGGCGACCAGCCCGAAGCCCAGCCACAGCGGCATCCTGAGGCGCATCGCATCGGGCGTGTAATGCACCCAGGTCCGGGAATAGAGCGCCAGCGTCGCCAGGATCAGAGGCACGCGCAGGTCGACCGTAAAGTGATGCGTGAAGAAGTTAAGGTAGGACAGCGCCGCGATGGCCGTGGTCGCGACCATCGGAGGATATCGAGTGAAGCGGAAGTCGAAGATGCGCCAGACCCGCGCGAGGTAGCTGCCGACGCAGGAATACATGAACCCCGAGAAGAGCGGCACGCCTGCGATGCGGAAGAACGCCTCTTCGGGGTAGATCCAGCTGCCGACATGGGTCTTGAACAGCTCCATGATCGTGCCGACGACGTGAAACAGCAGGATGACGCGCGCCTCGGCCCAGGTTTCCAGCCGCAGCGCCAGCAGCCCGCCCTGGATGGCGAGCGCGGCGAGGAACAGGAAGTCGTAGCGCGGCAACCAGGCATCGCTTGGGTACAGAAACTTCGTGCCGAGAATGAGCGCCAGCATCAGCCCGCCGAACAGGCAGGCCCAGGCCTGCTTCAGCCCGAACCACCAGAATTCGTGCGCCGCATGGCGCACCCGCTCAGCGGCCTTCGAACTTCGGCGCGCGTTTCTCGACGAAGGCCAGTACGCCTTCGATGAAGTCGCGGGTCTTGCCCGCCTCGCCCTGCAGATGCGCCTCGAGGTCCAACTGCTGGTCGAGCGTGTTGCCATAGCTTTCGCGGATCGCCTGCTTGATACGCCGGAGCGTCTCGGTCGGGCCTTGGGCCAGTTGCGCCGCGCGGGCACGGATCGTGGCGTCGAAGGCGTCATCGTCGACGGCTTCCCAGATCATACCCCACGCCTCGGCCTTCTCGGCGGAGATGCGATCGGCAAACAGCGCGGCCCCCATGGCCCGTGCAAAGCCTACCTGGCGCGGCAGCCAGTAGGTTCCGCCCGCGTCCGGGATGAGGCCGATGCGCGCGAAGGCCTGGATGAAAACCGCCGACTTTTTGGCGATCACCACATCAGCCGCCAGCGCGAGGTTGGCCCCTGCCCCCGCCGCCGCGCCGTTGACCGCCGAGATCACCGGGATCGGGCAGTTATAGATCGCCTTGAGCATCGGCTCGTATTCCTCGCGCAGCGTACGCTCGATATCGAGGTCCGCCATGCTGCGCTGGTCGCCAAGGTCCTGTCCCGAGCAGAAGGCGTCTCCCGTACCGGTCAGCACCAGCGCACGGGCCTGTTCGGGGGCGTGACGGACGGCGTGCAGAATCTCGGCCCGCATCTGCGGGTTGAGGCCGTTCTTCACCTGCGGCCGGTTGAAGGTGATGGTGGCGACGCCGTCGGCCACGTCGAAGAAAATGGTCTTGTAGTCGCTCACGCCCGGCCCTCCGAATTGTTGCCGCGACCCTAGCCGGGCCGCGCGCGCGATGGGAAGGCGAAACGTGGCGTCAGGGTGCCGCCGGGTCTATTCTCCGTCCTTGAGCAGCGCGTCGAGCCGCGCCTGCTCGTCAGGGCTGAGCGGCCGGTCCGGGCGGCTGCCTTCCGGCACGTCCGAAGGCCTGGCACGGCGTCGGACGAAAGCCACGGCCACGCCGCCGCCGAGCAGCAGTAGCGCCGGTCCCGCCAGCCAGAGCGCGGCGTTCCCGGCGGTGAAGCGTGGCTTCAGCAGGACATATTCGCCGTACCGGTCGACGAGGAAGGACAGCACCTCGTCGTCGCTGTCGCCTTCCACCAGTCGCTCGCGCACCAGGATACGCAGATCGCGCGCGAGGTCGGCGTTCGACTCGTCGATGCTCTCGTTGCGGCAGACGAGGCAGCGGATTTCCTTGCTGAGTTCCCGGGCGCGGGCCTCGAGCGCTGGGTCGGCCAGCACCTCGTCGGGCTGCACCGCTTGCGCGGGCAGCGCCATCAGCATCAGGCATAGGGTCAGGACCAGTCTCATTCCGCAGGCACCGCCTTGGCCGATGGACGCACCGCCGCACCAAGACGGTAGCGGCGGTCGGACAGGCTCAAGAGGCCGCCGAGCGACATGATCGCGACCGCCGCCCAGATCCAGTTCGCGAAGGGCTTGATGAAGGTACGCACCACCCAGCCGCCGTCTGCCTGCTGCTCGCCGATCACCACATAGACGTCGCGGGTGAAGCCGAGGTCGATCCCCGCCTCGGTCGTCGGGAAGCGCTGGACCGGGTAGAAGCGCTTCTCGGGCGTCAGCGTGGCGAGTTGCCGTCCGTCTTGAGCAAGTCCGATGAAGGCCATGTCCGAGGTGTAGTTCGGCCCCTCGATCCGCTCGACGCTCTCCAGCGTCAGGTCGTAGCCCGCGAAGGCGAAGCTCTCGCCGGGCTGGACGACGCGGATATCCTCCTGCTCCCAGGCGGTGATGGCGGCGGCGGCGAAGACCAGCACGCCCAGGCCCACATGCGCGACCGCCTTGCCCCAATCCGCGCGCGGAAGGTTGCCGAGGCGGCGCAGAACCTCGCCCAGACCGGCCTTGCCGAAGCGCGCGCGCTGGCCGAGGTCGGCGAGCGCGCCCAGGAAGATCCAGGCGGCCAGCACCGCACCGATGGGCGCGAGCATCCGCCCGCCCGTCTGCAGCGACCAGACCAGCGCGCCAAGCGCGACGCTCAGCGCCAGTGGCCCCCAGAGCGGTTTCATCGCCTTGTCCAGCTTCGCGCGTTTCCAGGGCAGCAGCGCGCCCAGCGGCAGGATCATCGCCAGCGCAACCATGAACGGCGTGAACGAGATGTTGAAGAACGGCGGCCCGACCGAGAGCTTGCGGCCGTTGATCATCTCGGCAACCAGCGGCCAGATCGTGCCGACGAAAACCACCAGCGTCGCTACCACCAGCAGCAGATTGTTCATCACCAGCGCGCTTTCACGGCTGACTAGCGAGAACACCGAGTCGGATCGCAGCGAGTTGGCCCTGAAGGCGTAAAGCGTCAGCGCGCCGCCGATGAAAAAGGCGAGGATCAGCAAAATGAACACGCCGCGCGTCGGGTCGTTGGCAAAAGCATGGACCGAGGTGATGACGCCAGAGCGCACGATGAACGTGCCGATCAGCGAGAAGCTGAAGGCAAGAATCGCCAGCAGGATGGTCCAGCTTTTCAGCGTGTTGCGCTTCTCGACCACGATGGCCGAATGCAGCAGCGCCGCGCCGATCAGCCAGGGCATGAAGCTGGCGTTCTCGACCGGATCCCAGAACCACCAGCCGCCCCAGCCAAGCTCGTAATAGGCCCACCACGAGCCGAGCCCGATGCCGATGGTCAGGAACACCCAGGCCGCCAGCGTCCACGGCCGCACCCAGCGTGCCCAGGCCGGATCGACCCGCCCGTCGATCAGTGCGGCAATGGCGAAGGAGAACGCCATCGAAAGGCCCACATAGCCGAGGTAGAGGAACGGCGGATGGAAGGCGAGGCCCGGGTCCTGCAGCAGCGGGTTCAGGTCGTTTCCGTCGAAAGGCGGGAAGGCCAGCCGCTCGAACGGGTTCGAGGTGAACAGCAGGAAGGCCAGGAAGGCGACCGCGATGCTGGCCTGCACCGACAGCACCAGCGCCTTGAGCCGGTCGGGCAGCGCCCTACCCCACAGCGCCACCGCGCCGCCGAACAGCGTCAGGATCAGCACCCAGAGCAGCAGCGAGCCCTCGTGGTTCCCCCAGGTTCCCGAGATCTTGTAGATCATCGGCTTGGCGGAATGAGAGTTGTTCGCCACCAGCGCGACCGAGAAATCCGAGGTAACGAAGGCCCAGGTGAGGCACGCGAAGCTGAGACTGACCAGCGCCGCCTGCAGCAGCGCAGCCGGGACGGCGACCGCCATCCAGTTCCGCCAGCCCTTAAGTGCGCCTGTCATCGGCACCGCCATCTGCACGATGGCGACCATGAAGGCCAGGATGACAGCGAGATGTCCGAGTTCCGCGTTCATGGGCTCCCCTTTCGGGAGCAGGATATTTGAGCGCGGCGAAAGGTTCAAAGTCGCATTTGTCGCGCTCACGCGCGCGTCAGCGGCCCGCCTCACGCGGGCCGCCATTTGTCACTGGCGCGCGCGCCACTCGGCCAACGCCGGATTCGGCTCCGGCGCCTGGGCCGGAGCTTCTTCCGACAGGCTCCGCAACTGCGCCATTGCATCCACCGTGCGTGTCACCGCCGCCGGGTCGGTCGTCGCGCGGTTGCCCCGATAGTGATGCAACTCCCGTGCGCCGAAGTAGAAGCTGACGATCGCGCCCAGCAGCCACCAGAGCGGCTCGGGCACCAGCGCCAGCCCCTGCATCCGCACGCCGAAGGCCACCGGGTCGGCCATGGCGAAGGCGAAAAGGCCCAGCGTCCCCAGCGCCATCGCCGGTCGCGGCAGGCGGTTGAGTGCATCCACCAGCCCGTCGAAGAAGCCGTCACGCGGGCTGGAGAACTCGGTTCCCAATTGCTCGAGGCTCGCAACATGCTCGGCGTGCTCCTGCCGGGCGCGCTCGGTGCGATTGGCGACGAAGACCTCGGCGGTGTCCTTCAGCGCGGGAACCAGGCCCAGCATCTGAATCAGCCCCATGCCGCCACCCGCGCGCGGTGCTGCGCGTCGCTCAGGTGGAACCGGGAGGAGATGAACTCCTCGGCCCGCGCGATCCAGCCGCCCTTTCCGCCGTCGCGGCGCCGCGCGTACTTGCGCGATGCTGGGCGGTTGTCGGCCAGCGAATAGTAATAGTTCCGACGCGCGATCCCGTAAGCGTCAATCAGGTAGTCGCCCGCCTTGGCCCAGGCCCGCGCGGTGGCGGCGGCGGTCATCGGCCCCAATGCACCGTCGACGGCGACCGGTTCGCCGAATTCGGCCAGCAGGCGCTGCAGCATCTTCACCGCATTGGCCCCGGCGTTGACATACATGTCGAACACCGTCGCCTGCAGCGCGCTCGGCAGGCGCGAGATGCCGGGTTTCTCGAAATAGTGGGTCTTGAAGATGGCAACCGCCTGATCGACGGTCAGCCGCTGCACATCGGCGGCGTCCACGTCGCCGTCGCGGTCCAGGTCCAGGCCAAGGCGGCGCATCGTGTGCACCGTGACCCCGTATTTCGTCGCCCCGCCCGGATCATCGGGGTCGTTCACATAGCCACCTTCACGCGCAACGATCGCACGCGCGATGGCATCGACGCTCTGCATCGGCCAGCTCCTCATGATGACGATTTCAGGAAAATCGCCAACAGATTAACAGGCCGGGGTTCAGGTTTCGTTAAGGCTCAGCTGCCGTCCGGCTGTTCAGCCGGATCGCGATAAACACCCTGTTCCTTCAGGCTATCGACCACCTCGCGCGGCATGTAGGTCTCGTCATGCTTGGCCAGCACCTCGGTCGCGACGAAGACGCCGTTCTCGATGGTGCCGGTCACGACGGTGCCCTGCCCCTCCTCGAAGAGGTCAGGCATGATGCCGGTGAACTCCACCGGGTAGTCGGCGTTGAGGTCGGTTACGAGGAAACGGTGCACCTGTCCCCGTTCCCAGCTGCCTTCCTTGACCAGACCGCCAAGACGGAAACGCTCGCCCGGTCGGGGCGGCTCGGTGGCGATGTCGGACGGCGAGCGGAAGAACTCGAACGCATCGCGCCCGGCATAGATCACCAAGGCGCTGGCGGCGGCGAGCAATGCCGCACCGACGAGGATCAGGCGGACGCGGCGCTTTTTCTTCAGACCAGCCATGGCGCACTCACGGGAACAGCGGGGCTGCCTCCAGCCCCAGGGTTTCGGGAAGGCCCAGCATCAGGTTGGCGTTCTGGATCGCCTGCCCCGACGCGCCTTTCACCAGGTTGTCGAGCGTCGAGAACACGATCGCCCGACCGGGACGGCGGTCGGCCACCACGCCGATGTGCGCGTGGTTCGAGCCGCGCACGTGCCGCGTCGCCGGTGCCTCGCCGAAGGGCAGCACCGTGACGAAGGGCTCGTTCGCATAGGCCACGGAATGGGCGGCGTGGATCTCCTGCGGGGCGCCCTTCACGTAGACCGTCGCTAGGATGCCCCGGTTCTGCGGCAGCAGGTGCGGCACGAACGTCGGGCTGACAGGACGCCCGGCGGCCTTTGAGAACTCCTGCTCGAACTCGGCGATGTGCCGGTGCCGCGCGATGTTGTAGGCGTGCATACCCTCCGAGACCTCGGCGTGCAGCGTGCCTTCCTTGGGCGCCCGGCCCGCGCCCGAGACACCGGTGGCGAGGTTGATGATGATTTCGTCCGGGTCGATCACGCCCGCCTTCAGCAGCGGCGTCACCGCCAACTGGCCGGTAATCGCGTTGCAGCCGGTGCCCGCGACCAGCCGCGCGGCCTTGATGTCCTCGCGGTAGAACTCGGTAAGGCCGTAGACGGCTTCTTCCTGCAGATCGAGCGCAAGGTGGTCGTGGCCGTACCATTCCTTGTAGGCCTCGGGATCGTCCAGCCGGAAGTCGGCGGACAGGTCCACGATCTTCTTGTTGCGCGGCAGGGCCGAGATGACCTCCTGCGTTGTCGCGTGCGGCAGCGCGCAGAAATAGAGGTCCACGTCCGCGGGATCGACCTCATCGATCTTGACCAGCCTGGGCAGATCCAGGTGACGCAGGTGCGGGAAGACGGCGGACATCTCCTCACCCGCGCGGCGCTCGGCGGTCATGGCGGTGATACGCATGCCGGGATGCGTCGCGATCAGGCGGACAAGCTCCGCCCCCGTGTAGCCGCTTGCCCCGAGGATCGCGATCCGCGCCTTTTCCATGCCTGAACTCCGTGTGTTACGCCGACTTCAGATAGTCCTTTCCGGCGTCTTGCGCAATTCACGCGCGCTGGAACGGAAGGTCGCGGCCCAATAGCCGTTTCGCCGCCGACGAGACAGCCAGCGGATCACCCGTTGTCAGGTACCTGCTACCACCCGCCGACGCGAATTGCGGGTGACGACCGAGGTAATCGCCCAGGCTGGCCGCCACGAGGTCACCCTGGCTAAGGATCCGCGTGCCCGGCGGCAGAGCCTTGGCAAACGCGTCCCGGGCCAGCGGGTAATGCGTGCAGCCCAGCCCCACGACCTGGGGGGCAGACATCCCCGCCAGCAGCCATTCGACAGCGCGGGTGACGACCGCTTCGGCCCCATCCGCGTCACCGGCCTCGAGCGCGTCGACAAGGCCCGGACACGGCACCTCAAGAACGCGGGCACCGTGGGCGCGCAGGACCAGTTCGCGGGTGAAAGCGCCGCTCTGGACCGTGGCGGGGGTGGCAAAAAGCGCGATATCCCTGACCGGCGACGGGATCGCCGGGCCGCGCAGCGCCCAGGGCCGCGCGATCACCGACTCGATCATCGGCACGAACACCCCCAGCACGCGGCGGTCGGCGGGTACCCAGAACTCCTGCATCTGCCGCAGCGCGACCGCCGAGGCGGTATTGCAGGCCAGGATGACCAGCTTGCAGCCCTCGTCGAACAGGGTCGCACAAGCCTTTACAGTCAAATCGAAAATCTCACCCGGGGGGCGCACGCCGTAGGGCGCGTTGGCGTTGTCGCCCAGATAGACGAAGGACTGCCCCGGCAGCGCGGCCTGGAGTCGGCCGAGGATGGTAAGACCGCCGAGGCCGCTGTCGAAAACTCCGATCGGCATGGATCAGGGAAACTCGAAACCGTAGCCGTAGTCCTTGAGTGGCTCGGGGCTCAACCCATAGGTCTTCATGCGAAGGTAATCCATCATCCCCTTGGGATCGCTTGCGTATTTCGACAGCTCTTCCGCAGGCAGCGGCTTGCCGATGACCACCGGAACCTTTTCCCCGACGCGGGATTTGAACTGGTTGATCAGCAGCGCCATGCGCAGCGTGAAATGAACATGGCTCGCGATCTGGAACATGCGGCTGTTGTGCCCATCGAAATAGACCGGCACCACCTGCGCCCCGGATTTCGCGATCAGCTTGGCGGTAAAGCGCCGCCAACTGGGGTCCATCGGCCGCCCAAAGGGCTTGAGCGCGGTCGAAACCGTCCCGCCCGGAAAGATCCCGACGCAGCCGCCCTCGGCCAGGTAGGAAATGGCGGTCTTGCGGGTCTCGAGATTGACCTGCATCGCCTCTTTCGTTTCGTCGAAGCTGATCGGCAGGATGACTTTTTCCAGCTCGGTGGCCTTCCGGAATACCTGATGGGCGAGAATGCGGAAGTCTCCACGGGTTGTGGACAGGATGTACCCCAGCATCAGGCCGTCGAGAATGCCGTACGGGTGGTTCGAGATCACCACCAGCGGACCGGTCTTCGGGATGTTGTCCAGCGAGCCACCGCGCACATCCAGGCCGAGCCCGTAACGGCGCACCATAACCTGCCAGAAGTCCGCGCCGGCCCCGACCTCGTGCTCGTAGCCGCGCGCCATGCGGATCAGGCTGATCCGTCCGGTCAGGTTCTCGGTCAGGCGGATCAGTCCCCGCCCCGCCTTTGTCTGGGCTGAATGGGCGTAGCTGATCTCGCGAGTCGCTCGTGCGGACTTGCGCATCCGTCTCCTCTCCTCGTCCGGTTCATATTGGGTCCGGGTCCGGGCATTGTCCAGCGACCGCGACGCAGCGGCGGCCGCGTTTCACTGGTTCACGAACTTGTTGCACCGCGTCAACCGCGCCTGCCTTGACCATTTCGCCGCTGCGGACAAGATCATGTCCCATGAACGATCAGTCCAACATTCCCGTTCCGCCGCTTGCACCTGGCAAGTTCCAGAACCCGCTTTTCACGGCGGACGGACAGCAGCGCGCCTCGGTGGCGCTGACCGACCCCCAGACCCTGTGGTTCAACACCGGGACGCTGTGCAACATCACGTGCACGAACTGCTACATCGAAAGCTCGCCGACCAACGACCGACTGGAGTACATCACCGCCGACGAGGTCTGGGACTATCTGCGCCAGATCGACGACCGCAAGTGGCCGGTGCGCGAGATCGGCTTCACCGGCGGCGAGCCGTTCATGAACCCGCAGATCATCGAGATCCTGCGACGCTCGCTCGAAGCGGGGTTCGAGGTCCTAGTCCTGACGAACGCGATGCAGCCGATGATGCGCCCCCGCATCCGCGAGGGGCTCGAGCAGTTGCGCATCGCCCACGGCGACCGGCTGACGCTACGCATCTCGCTGGATCACCATGACCCGGCGATGCATGACGAGATCCGGGGCAAGGGCGCGTTCGAACGCAGCCTCAAAGGCATGCGCTGGCTACGCGATACGCAGATCAGAATGGCTGTGGCCGCCCGCACCCTCTGGGGCGAGCCCGAGGCCGACGCCCGCGCCGGGTTCGCGGAACTCTTCGCCCGCGAATGCTTCGACATCGATCCGTTCAACCCTGCGCAGACCGTGCTTTTCCCCGAAATGGACGAACGCGTTGACGTGCCCGAGATCACCACTGCTTGCTGGGGCATTCTCGACAAAAGCCCGGATGCGATGATGTGCGCCTCGTCGCGGATGGTGGTCAAACGCAAGGGTGCCGAGACACCGGCAGTGCTGGCGTGCACCCTGCTGCCCTATAGTCCCGAATTCGAGCTTGGCGCCACGCTTGCCGAGGCCGAGGGCCCGGTGCAGCTAAACCATCCTCATTGCGCCAAGTTCTGCGTTCTGGGCGGCGCAAGCTGCAGCGGCTGAGCCTTCCGGCTCAGGCCGCCGTCCGCGACTGCAGCGCGTCGTTCAGCACGGCGCGCACGAGGCCCAGATCCGCGTTCCGCTCGACATAGGCCGCGCCGATACCGCGCGCGAGGATGAAGGTCAGGCGTCCGTCCTGCACCTTCTTGTCCTGGCCCATCAGCGCCAGCAGCGCCTCCGCTCCCGGCAGGTCGCCCGGAATGTCCGCAAGATCGGTCTTCATTCCCATCGCCCTCAGGTGCGCGCGGACCCGCGACGGGTCCTCCTGACTGCATAGTCCCATTCGCGCCGAGACCTCGAAGGCCAGCGCGCAGCCAACTGCGACGCCCTCGCCGTGCAGCAGCCGGTCCGAATACCCGGTCGCAGCCTCCAGCGCGTGGCAGAACGTGTGCCCGAGGTTCAGCAGCGCCCTGTCGCCCTGCTCGGTCTCGTCGCGCAGCACGATCTCGGCCTTCATCTTGCAGGAATGCTCGACCGCCCGCAGGCGCGCCTCGGCGTCGCCGGCCTTCAGAGCGGGCCCCGCGCCTTCCAGCCATTCGAAGAAATGCGCATCGCCCAGCAGGCCATACTTCACCACTTCACCATAGCCGGCGAGGAAATCGCGTTCGGGCAGCGTCTCGAGCACGCCGATATCGGCCAGCACCAGCTTCGGCTGGTGGAACGCACCGATCAGGTTCTTGCCCTGCGGTGCGTTGATCCCGGTCTTGCCCCCAACCGAGCTGTCGACCTGCGCAAGCAGCGACGTCGGAACCTGAACGAAGTCCACGCCCCGGCGCAGGATCGCGGCGGCGAACCCGGCAAGGTCGCCGATCACCCCGCCGCCAAGCGCCACCACAAGATCGCGTCGCTCCGCCTTGCTTTCCAGCAGCCACTCGACCGCGCGCTCCAACTGACGCCAGCCTTTGGTCGCCTCGCCCGGCGGCAGGGCCAGCGACTCGACAAGGATCCCTTCCGCGGCACAGGCAGTGCGGAACCGGTCGAGGTGCTTCGCCGCCACCGTCTCATCGGTCAGCACGAACACCCGCTTTCGGTTCAGATACGGAGAGATCTCGGCCCCCGCGCTATCGATCAGGCCGCCGCCGATGCGGATCGGGTAGGCCCGTCCGGGCAGGTCCACGTTCACGGTTCTGACGGTCATCAGGAGGGGCCTTTCTCCAGCACCGGGGGCGCATCGGGATGTGAGAGGTCATGGGCCCGGATCCCCTCGAGGATCCGCCGGGCCATCTGTTCATGGGTGACGCCGGACTTCGACTGCACCCGGACGTCGGCCAGCGCGTAGACAGGGCCGCGCTTGTCCAGCAGATCCGAAAGCACCTTGCGCGGCTCGGGCTGCTGCAGGAGCGGTCGCGTGGGCCGGTCCTTGACCCGCTGCCAGAGCGTCTCGAGATCGGCGTCGAGCCAGACCGAGACAGCCCGCTCGGCGATCTCGCGGCGCAGCTTCTCGGACATGAACGCGCCACCGCCGGTGGCAAGCACACCGGGATCGCTGCCCAACAGACGGCTTATGACGCGGGCCTCGCCCTCGCGGAAATAGGGTTCGCCGAATTTCTCGAAGATCTCGCGGACCTCGAGACCGGCGGCGGCCTCGATCTCGTGGTCGGAATCGCGGAACGGCACGCCGAGCATCGTCGCCAACCGCTTGCCCACGCTGGTCTTGCCCGCCCCCATCAATCCGACCAGCACGATCGGCCGGTTCAGCGTGACGGTGATCTGGCGGTCTGTCGTGGCGGTCAACGGGCGCATCTTTCCTGTCGGTCGGCGATTGATGTAACCCGAAGGGCGGGGTAGATTCCATAGCGAAACGAGGCGTGTCAGACGTCCGGAAATCCAAAGAGGCAGGCAGCGAAACGATGAAACGCGTCTTCAAGTATCTCGCCTACCTGGTGGCCCTGGGCGCGATCGTCCTTGTCGCCTATGCCCAGCTTGCGCCCCCGCCCGCCCCGGTGGAGCGGGTGGTCGTCCCCGTGAGCCCGCCGGCGGAGTAGACATGCAACGTCCTCTTGCAGCGGTCCTTGTTCTCGGGTTGGCCGCCGCCGGCCCCGCTCTCGCACAGCAGGCCGATCCGCGCAGCGCGATCCCTTGGCTTTCCGACGTGATCAACACCGGCTCGGACGCGGGCCTGCCCGATCTGCCGGGCCGCCCGGGCCTGCCCACGGTCCGCCCGTTCGATCCCGGCGAGATCGAGGTGCACGCGCTCGACGACCTTCCCCGCAACGGTATCGGCGTACTGGCGCCCGAGACCGCTGGCCTTCCGCGCGACCTCTGGGGCGGTGCCTCGGCGCAACGCGTGCGTCGACTGATCTCGGATTACGTGCCCGGCGGCGTGCCCGCCGCACGCAACCTCGGCCACGCGCTCCTGCTGGTCGAAAGCGAGCCGCCTGCAGGTTCGGGCAGCGACACGCGCGTTCTGCTTGCGCGGATCGACGCGCTGATGGCTGCGGGGCGCCTCGACGAGGCGCAACAACTGGTCGACGCTGCGGGTGTCACCGACCCCGAGCTGTTTCGCCGTGCCTTCGACATCGGCCTGCTGACCGGCCAGGTGGACGATGACTGCGAACGGCTTCGCGACTCGCCGGCGCTGTCGCCGACGCTTCCGGCGCGCGTCTACTGCCTCGCGCGGCTGGGTGACTGGTCCGCAGCCGCGCTGACACTGAGCCTTGCGCGCGAAGTCGGCGGGATCTCGCCGGAGCAGGAAATGGCCCTGGCCTGGTTCCTCGACCCTCCTGCATTCGAGGGCAGCCCGCCCCCGGCAGCGCCCGAGCCGCTGACGACGCTCGACTATGTCGTGCGGGAGGCGGTCGCCCTGCCCCGCCCCAGCCACGCGCTGCCGCTGGCGTTCATCGTGCCGGATGCCTCGGACGACAGCCCGCTGAAGATGCGGATCACCGCCCGTGAGCGCCTGACCCGCGAGGGCGCCATGGCCCCTGCCCGGCTGTTCGAGGCCTATCGCGCCGGAACCCCCGCCGCCTCGGGCGGCGTCTGGGAGCGTGCCAAGGCCGTCCAGACGCTCGACCGCGCCTTTGCACTGGGCGACCCGGCCGAAATCGCGCCCGCGCTGGCCGAGGCCGACCTGATGCTCTCTGACGTGGGCCTGCGCCCGGCCCTTGCCAGAACCTATGCGCGGCAGTTGAAGGCGCAGCAGCCCGCCGACTACGGCGCGGCACTGCGCGTAGAGGTCGGAGCATTGCTGATGCTGGCCGGCGAGCACGCCGCGGCAGGGCCTTGGTTCCCCGACAGCAACGATATCACCAGCCGCTACTTGCTTGCGCTGGCCAGCGGCGTGACCGACCTGCCCGACACCCCGGCGCTGGCGCCGCTCAAGGCCGCGGTCTCAAGCGGACTGACCGCGACCGAGCCGCCGACCGAAGATGCGCTCCAGATCAGCCGCCTGATCGACCGTGGATTCATCGGCGAGGGCCTCTTGCGCGCCCTCGCGCTGCTGGAGCCCGGCCCCGAGATTGACCCGGGCGACCTGACCGCCGCGCTCTACCTGCTGCGCGCGATGGGGCTGGAGGATGTCGCCCGGCAGGTCGCCGCCGAAACGCTGCTGCTGCTGCCGCAGGCATGAGCACGCACCCCTGGACCGGCCCATTCCTCGAGGCGCTTCAGGTCGAGCGGAACGCGGCGCGCGCGACACTCGAAAACTATGCCCGCGACCTGCACGACTTTGCCGGGCATATCGAGCGCGCCGGCGGCACCGTCGACAGCGCCAGCCGCAGCCAGATCGAAGACTATCTGACCGCGCTGGAACTCGACGGCCGCGCCGCCAGCACACGCGCCCGTAGGCTTTCGGCGCTCAAGGGTTTCTACCGGTTTGCCTTCACCGAGGGCTTTCGCAACGACGATCCCGCCGCGCTGATCCCCGGTCCCCGTCAGGGCAGGAAACTGCCCGGCACGCTCTCCGAAGATGACGTGGACTCGCTGCTCGACGCAGCCGCTCAAACCGGGCGCACCGAGGATGACCGCATCCGCAACCGCTGCCTGATGGAGCTACTCTACGCCACCGGCCTGCGGGTAAGCGAGTTGGTCTCGCTGCCGGTTGCCGCCGCGCGGGGGGATCCGCGCATGCTGCTGGTGCGCGGCAAAGGCGGGCGCGAGCGCATGGTACCGCTGTCGGATCCGGCCCGGCAGGCACTGGCGGACTGGCTGAGGGCGCGCGACGCCGCCGAGGACGAGGCCGCACAGAAGGGCCGCCCCGCCTCGGCCTTCCTGTTCCCGTCTCGCTCCAAGGCCGGGCACATGACCCGCACCCAGTTCTTTCTGCTGGTCAAACAGTTTGCCGCGACAGCGGGAATCGCACAGGACTCTGTCTCGCCGCACACGCTGCGCCATGCCTTCGCAACGCACCTGCTTGCGAATGGCGCAGACCTGCGGTCGATCCAGGCGCTGCTGGGTCATGCGGACGTCGCGACGACCGAGATCTACACCCACGTCCTCGAAGAGCGGCTGAAACAGATCGTGCTCGAGACCCACCCGCTGGCGAAACCCTAGCGGCGCAGATCGGGCGGCAGGACGTCCTCGGAGGGCCACCAGCCCTCTGTCAGCGCGGCGTGATAGCCCTGCATGAGGCCCGCCGCCTCCATCGCGGCGCGGGCAGCGGAATGATCGTAGGAGAGCTTCCGCACCTCTACACGGCCCTTGGTGTCGATCAAAGCGAACCGCGTCTCGGGCGCGCCATCATGCGGCGGCATCCCGATCACCCCCGCGTTGATCCGATCCCCCGCCCCGACTTCCCGCACGAAGGGCACGCCGCTGTGCCCGGAAATCACCCGGTCGACCGGCCCGGCAATGGCCTCGACCGCCGCCCATTCGTCGGCAAGCTCGACGTCCGGGGTCGTGGGCCACAGGAACCGGTTGTTCGCGGTCCCGCCGCCGTGCACCACAGCGCAGCGACGCCCGGCATGGTGGAAGACCAGCACATCCGGCAAACCGCGCATCCAGTCGCGGTTCTCCTCCGAGAGCGCGGCATCCGCATGCGCGTACCAGCCCCGCGACAGCAGATCACAGGCCGAGCCATCGTCGAAACCGCAGCCGCAATCGCTCTGCCCGGCACCAAGCTGCACCTCGCAATTGCCCGCGACCACCAGGCAGCCGAGTGCCCGGATCCGCGCGACCACCGCTTCGGGATCGGCGGCATAAGCCACGACATCGCCAGTGCAGACCATCCGCTCGGGCGGTATCCCAAGGGCATCTGCGCACGCAATCAGCGCCTCAGTCGCCTGCAGATTGGAGTAGGGGCCGCCGAAGATCAGCACCTCACCGGATAGCGCACCGATGTCGCGGATGGTGTCCATCACGTAAGCGCCTTCTTGCAAGTGAGCCACGCGCCCCCATAACTACGGTCAGACATTAACTTCGCAAGGGCTGCCCTGATGGATACCGAGATCGTGACCGAAACCGCTGCCGCGGGCTGGGATGCCGCGCTGTGGCTGACGGTGGCGGCGGTGCTGGCCCTGCTGATGCTCTCGGCCTTCTTCTCGGGCTCCGAGACCGCGCTGACCGCCGCCTCGCGCGGCAAGCTGCACGGCATGGCGGACAAGGGCCACCGGGGCGCGATCCGGGCTCTGAAGCTGACCGAGGATAACGAGCGGCTGATCGGCTCGGTCCTGCTGGGCAACAACATGGTCAACATCCTCGCGACCTCGCTCGCGACTTCGGCCCTGACGGTGCTGTTCGGGGAAAGTGGCGTCGCGGTGGCGACACTGGTTATGACCGCGCTAGTGCTGATCTTTGCCGAAGTCATGCCCAAGACCTATGCGATCACGAACGCCGAAACCGCCGCCACGCGGGTCGCCCCGATCATCAGTGTCGTGGTGCGGGTGTTCTCGCCGATCGTGAACGCGGTCCGCTGGCTGGTCCGCGCGATCCTCGGCCTGATGGGCGTCAAGACCGATCCCGGCGCCAGCGTGCTTGCCGCGCAGGAGGAGATCGCCGGTGCCATTGCCCTTCACCACTCGGAAGGCGCGGTGGAGCGCGAGGATCGCGACCGCCTGCTGGGCGCACTCGACCTCGGCCAGCGCGAGGTCGAGGAGATCATGCTGCATCGCCAGTCGATCGAGATGATCGACGCCGATGCGCCACCCAAGGACATCCTGGCGAAATGCCTCGAGTCCACCTACACCCGCCTGCCCGTCTACAAGGACGAGCCCGAGAACATCGTCGGGGTGATACACGCCAAGGACCTGCTGCGCGCGGTCAACGCGATCCTCAACACCGGCGAGGGCGGGCTGGAGATGCTCGAGAACTTCGACGTCATGGACGTGGCGATGGAGCCCTATTTCGTCCCCGAGACGACGACGCTCGACGACCAGATGCGCGAGTTTCTGCGCCGCCGGACGCACTTCGCGCTGGTGGTCGACGAATACGGCGCGCTGCGCGGTCTGATCACGCTCGAGGACATTCTCGAGGAAATCGTCGGCGAGATTTCGGACGAGCACGACGAAGAAGAACAGACCCTGACGCCCGAGAGTGACGGCTCGGTGCTGATCGACGGCGGGATGACGATCCGCGATCTCAATCGCGCCTGCGACTGGTCGCTGCCCGACGAGGAGGCCAACACCGTCGCCGGGCTGGTGATCCACGAAGCGCAGACGATCCCGACCGAAGGCCAGAGCTTCACCTTCCACGGTTTCCGCTTCCAGGTCGTCTCGCGGGAACGGAACCGTCTGACCCAGTTGCGCGTTCGGAAAATATGACGGGACTTGAACCCTTCACGCCTCTGCCCCGGCCCTTGGACGACAAGGGCCGGCCAAGAACCGTGGGCGCCGAACTGGAGTTCGGCGGGCTGCCGCCCGCCCAGGCGGCACAAGTGGTGGCCGAGGTGCTGGGGGGGCAGCCGATGCCGGACGGACCGGATCTGTACGAGGTGACGGACACCGGGCTGGGCACCTTCAAGATCGAACTCGACACCGCGCTCAAGGCCGACGGCAGCGATCTGGAGAAACTTGGCCGCAGCATGGCCCGCCCGGTTATCCCTGTGGAACTGGTCTGCCCGCCCGTCGAAGTCGAGGACCTGCACCGGATCGACGCGCTCGCGCGGGCATTGGCCGACGCGGGTGCCGAGGGTACAAAGGCATCCGCGCTTTACGCCTACGGGATGCACTACAACATCTCCTGCGTCTCGCTGGAACCGGAGTACCTGTGGCGGGTGATGAGCGCATTCGCCTACCTGGAAGACTACCTCCGCGAGGGCTCCGGCATCGACTTCAGCCGCCGCGCCCTGCCGTTCGTGGACCCCTACCCCCGCGCCTTCGTCGACGCGCTGGCCGAAGGAGAGGTGCCCGTGGACGGCGCAGCGCTAGCCCGGCTCTACCTGGCGTACAACCCGACGCGCAACAGGGCGCTCGACATGACCGTGATCCTTGCGATGGAGCACCGCGGACAGCTGGATCGCGCGCTTGGCCCGGACCAGAAGGTCAACCCGCGCCCCACCTTCCATTTCCGTCTGCCTGACTGCCGCCTGGACGAGCCTGGCTGGACAATGGCTCAGGACTGGAACCGCTGGGTGCTGGTCGAGCGCGTCGCCGAGGACGAGGCCCTTCTGGAGCAGTTGGCCGCCGACTGGCGCCACCACCGTCACAGCTGGACCACGCTGCGCGGCGACTGGGCGCCAAGCGTGGCGCAGCGCCTGGAGGAGGCCGGACTGTGAACGGAGGGACGGATCGCGGCCGAAACCGTCCGCTGATCGGCGTGACCACCTCGGCCCGTAGTGGCTGGCGGATCTTCCCGGCCATCGCCACGTCGGTTCTGCTGGCGGGCGGGCGCGCGGTATGGTGGCGCGTGGGCCGCCCCGCCGACATCCGCGACGTCGACGGGCTGATCGTCGGCGGCGGCGACGACATTTCCGCCGACCTTTACGGCGGCAGGCTGATGCCCGAGGCCCGGGTAGATCCCGAGCGGGACGCATTGGAACGCCGCCTGGTCGAGGACGCCCGCGAACACCGTCGCCCGGTTCTGGGCATCTGCCGCGGCGCGCAGATGATGAACGTGGCGCTCGGCGGCTCGCTGCACCAGGATATCTACGAAGTCTACGCGGACGCCCAGCGTCACTGGACCGTACTGCCACGCAAGACCGTCCGTATCGTCGAGGCCTCGCGGCTGTCGCGCATATCGGGCCACGAGACCATGCGGGTGAACGCGCTGCACACGCAGTCGGTCGACCGGCTTGGGGACGGGTTGCGGATCGCCGCCTGCGAGCCCTCGGGCGTGGTGCAGGCGGTGGAGTGCACCGGCGAGGTCTTCTATCTCGGCGTCCAGTGGCACCCGGAGCATCTGGTCTATGCGCGCCGGCAGCGGCGGATCTTTCGGGCACTGGTCGAAGCCGCGCGTGCCCGCTCGGAAGATCGGGCGCAGACGCCTGCAGTGGAGGCGATGGAACCCATCTGATCGGGCCTTGTGCTCCGGGCCGCCGCCGGATGCCTCCGGCGGGGATATTTGGAGAACGTGGAAAGCGGGCACCCTTGTCGCAGGCGCCGCTCGCGGATCAGCGGCCGCGGAATAGGCTGCCGAGGACGCCGCGGATGAACTTCTTGCCCGAGCGGGAAGTCGCGGTGCGGACCACCTCACGCATCAACACATCGCCGAGGCCGTCCGAGCTCGAGCGGCTACTGCGGGACGAGGACCGGCTGTTTCCGCCGGAATAGCGGCGGCCGGCATTGTATTCCCGTGTCTCGGCCAATTTTTTGGCGTCTGCGGCCTTCTCGGCGGCTTCGGCCTCTGCGGCGGCCTCTTCGGCGCGGCGTTGCAGGATCTCGTAAGCCGAGTCGTGGTCCACGGCGGTGTCGTAGCGGCCTGCCACGGGTGAGGCTTGCATCACCGCCTTGCGCTCGGCAGCGCTCGCCGGGCCGAGGCGCGAGGACGGCGGGCGGATCAGCACCCGCTCGACGACACCGGGTACGCCTTTCTTCTGGAGCGTCGAGACCAGCGCCTCGCCGACGCCGACCTCGCGGATCGCGGTCTCGGTGTCGAAGGCAGGGTTCGGCCGGAAAGTCGAGGCGGCGGCGCGCAGCGCCTTCTGATCGCGCGGCGTGAACGCCCGCAGCGCGTGCTGGACCCGGTTGCCGAGCTGGCCGAGAATATCCTCGGGCACGTCATCCGGGTTCTGGGTCACGAAATAGACCCCGACCCCCTTGGAACGGATCAGCCGGGCCACCTGCTCGACCTTGTCGACCAGCGCCTTGGGCGCATCGTCGAACAGCAGGTGCGCTTCGTCGAAGAAGAAGACGAACTTCGGCTTGTCCGGATCGCCCACCTCGGGCAACTCCTCGAAAAGCTCGGACAGAAGCCACAGCAGGAAAGTCGCGTAGAGCCGCGGCGACTGCATCAGCCGGTCCGATGCCAGGATATTGACGCGCCCGCGCCCATCGGCCTCGGTCGCGATCATGTCGGAGAGCGCCAGCGCAGGCTCGCCGAAGAGCCCGGCACCGCCCTGGTTCTCGAGCACCACCAGTCGCCGCTGAATCGCACCGATCGAGGCGCTCGAGATATTGCCCCACGTCAGCGAGAGCTCCTTGGCGTTCTCGCCCAGCCAGACGAGCAGCGCACGGAGGTCCTTGAGGTCGACCAGCGCGAGCCCCTCTTCGTCGGCCATGCGGAAGGCGATGTTGAGCACGCCCTCCTGCGCCTCGGTCAGTTCCATCAGCCGCGACAGCAACAATGGGCCCATTTCCGAGATCGTGGTGCGGACCGGGTGGCCGGCTTCGCCGAAGACATCCCAGAAGACTACCGGGAACGCGGTGGAGTCATAGGGATCGAGGCCGATGGTCGCGGCGCGCTTGTGCAGCGCCTCGTGGAGCTTGTCCTCGGCGCTGCCGGGCACGCAGAGCCCCGAAAGATCGCCCTTCACATCCGCCAGGAACACCGGCACCCCGGCGGCCGAGAACGCCTCGGCCATGATCTGCAGGGTCACCGTCTTGCCGGTCCCGGTGGCGCCGGCGATCAATCCGTGACGGTTGGCGTATTTCAGCGCAAGGCCCTGCGCCGTGTTCTGCTCGGGCCCGCCTCCGCCCAGAAAGATCGACTCGGTCTCGCTCATGTCCTGCCCCGCTCACGTTTTGTGTCGATTGATACATACGTGGTTAACCCTTGTGGTGCAGTATGTACCTGCGAACGGACGTTCAGCGTCAACTCGCTTTTCCTCCCTGTTGGACCTACCGCACCCTTTGGGTGCGGTTTTTTTGTGCAATTTCACGTGTTTCAGGCACTCGTGCACGCATGACGAGAAAGCGTGCAGATTTTTTGTTGAGGCCTGTTGACGCAGTCAAAGGCTTTGCCTAGCGTTGCCCACATAAGTCGGCCGGTCCGACAGGGAGAACAGCTGCTTGCAGCGGAAAGGCATCCTTCGGGATGCCTTTTTCAACGTCCGAAGCCTCCCCTTTTCCGCCCGGTCGAACCGGGCAAGGCTGCCGAAAGGCGCTCTGTGGGCGCTGGCCGTTGACAGACTTCGCAATAGCTGACACCTCGCCCACAGGCACACGAAGGGAGATGCTCTGACATGACTTCACTCAGCACCCGGATCCTAGCAGCGACGCTGTTGGCGGCCTGGGCGACCATGCCCGCGATGGCGCAGGACAGCGCCCCGGCCGCCTCCGAAGCCGAAACTCCGGCCGAGCCCCAGGCCGAAACGACCGCGGAAGACGGCGCGGAGACCGAAGCGCCCGCCGAAGACGCCGCGCCCGCCGAGGGCGAAGCGCCGGCCGAAACGGATGGCGCCGCCGAAGGCACTGCGGCAACCGACGCGCCGGCGGCCGAAGGTGCGGCCGCGCAGTTGCCGGACAACGTGGACATCGAGACGTTCGGCGCATGGGAACTGCGCTGCGAGACCGGCGGCGGCGCCTGTTTCATCTACCAGCTCGCGAACGATTCGAACGGCAATCCTGTCGCCGAGATGACCATGATCCAGCTGCCCGACGGCAACGAAGCCGCCGCCGGTGCCACCGCGATCACCCCGCTCGGCACCATGCTGACTGCAGGATTCGTGCTGCAGGTCGATAGCGGCCAGGCGCGTCAGTATCCGTACACCTGGTGCACCCGCTCGGGCTGCTTCTCCCGCTTCGGTCTGACCGACGCCGAAATCAACGCGATGAAGGCGGGCGCCGTGGCGCGCGCGCAGATCGTGTCTGCCTCGGCCCCGGAGCAGCCGGTGATCCTGGAACTGTCGCTGACCGGCTTCACCGCCGCGTGGAACGCGCTGTCCGAAAAGACCGGCGGCAACTGAGCCGCGCCGCGAAACCGTCGTTCGCCGGTCAGACCCGGCGGACGGCAACCACCGCGTTCAGCCCGCCGAAGGCGAACGCGTTCGACAGCGCCACCGGCACATCGGCCTCGCGCGCTTCGTTCGGCACCACGTCCAGATCACACTCCGGATCCGGCTGCTCGTAGTTGATCGTCGGCGCGACGATACCCTCGCGCACGGCCATGATGCAGGCCAGCATCTCGACCGCACCGGTGCCGCCGATCAGGTGGCCGTGCATCGACTTGGTCGACGAAATCATAAGCTTGTCCGCATCCGCCCCGAAGACGTCGCGCACCGCCGCACACTCGGTCCGGTCGTTGGCGGTCGTGCCGGTGCCGTGCGCATTGATATAGCCAACGTCCGAGGTCGCCAGCCCCGCATCCCGCAGTGCGCCCTTGATCGCCCGGCAGGCGCCCAGCTTGTTGGGCATCACGATGTCCGACGCATCCGAGGTCATGGCGAAGCCCACCACCTCGGCCAGAATGTCGGCACCACGGGCCTTCGCGTGCTCGTATTCCTCGAAGACGAAAACGCCCGCGCCCTCGCCCTGTACCATGCCGTTCCGGTTCGCCGAGAACGGGCGGCAGCCGTCGCGGGACAGGACACGCAGCCCCTCCCACGCCTTGATGCCTCCGAAACAGAGCATGCTTTCCGAGCCGCCGGTCAGCATCGCCTTGGTCACGCCCGCACGGATCAATTGGAACGCCTGCCCCATCGCGTGGTTCGACGACGCACAGGCAGTCGCCACGGTGAAGGACGGCCCCTGCAGGTTATGGGTCATCGAGACATGGCTGGCAGCGGCATTGTTCATCAGACGGGGCACGACGAACGGGTGGACCCGGTTCTTCCCCTCCTCGTAGACGGAGCGGTAGTTTTCGTCCTGGGTCTGCAATCCGCCACCGGCGGTGCCGAGCACGACACCGGCCTGCTCGGCCAGTTCCTCGGTGAACTCGAGACCAGACTGGGCGATCGCCTCTTCGGCGGCAATGAGAGCGAATTGCGTGAATTTGTCGTAGAGCGTGATCTGCTGACGCGAGAAGCGCTCGGCCGGATCATAGCCCTTGATCTGCCCGCCAATCGGGATCGACAGCCGCTCGGTGTCCTGGAATTCCAGCACACCGATGCCGTTGCGGCCCTCGCGCATGCCCTGGAGCGTCTCGCTGGCGCTCATGCCCAGGGACGAGACCGCCCCCTGGCCTGTAATCACGACCCGTTTCACGCGCCCGTGTCGGCCTTCTGCGCGACCAGCTCTTCCACCGCCCGGACCATGGACCGCACGTTGGTGATATCGAAATCGGACTCCGAGGGTTCGTTGGCGTTGAAGGGGACCGAGACGTCGAACGTCTCCTCGATGGCGAACACCGCCTCGACCAGGCCCAGGCTATCGATACCGAGATCTTCCAGTGTCGCCTCAGGCGACACGTCTTCCGGCTCCATCAGTGCCTGCTCCGCAATGATGGCGATGACCTGTTCTTCGACAGACTTGCTCATGCGATCCTCAATATGTTTCCGCCATCCCTTACTCGGTCGGATCGAGCTTTGAAACCCGTTTCTCCAGTTCCTCTATCCGCGTAAGGGCTCGCGGAATGCGGCGAACGGCCTTGAAGTTGGCGATGTTCTGTTTCATGTCGACCGCCGGATACCCCATCATCACCTTGCCCGAGGGGATCGTCGTCCCGACCCCCGAGCCCGCCGCGACGATCACGTCCGAGCCAATGGTAATGTGGTCCGCGACCCCGACCTGGCCCGCCAGAACGACCCGGTCGCCGATCTTCGTGCTGCCGGCGATCCCGACCTGGCCGCACAGCAGGCAGTGCTGCCCGACCTGCACGTTATGCCCGATATCCACCAGATCGTCGATCTTGGTGCCGTTGCCGATCACCGTGTCGATGACCGTGCCGCGGTCGATCGCGGCGTTCGCTCCAACCTCGACGTCATCTCCGATCCGCACCGCGCCGAGCGAGTTGATTCGAGCGAAACCGGGCGTTCGGCTCGCCTCGGAAATCTGGCCGTTCTCGCGCACCGCCTCGAGGTTGTCGCGGGTGGGGCTGACGAAACTGAAACCGTCGCCGCCGATCATCGCGCCGGGCTGAGCGATGAAACGGTCACCGATCACCACGCGCGGGCCGATGTGCACCTGAGGATGGATCAGCGCGTCACGGCCGATCCGCACGTCGGCGCCGATCGAGACATGGTTCATCAGCCGGCTGCCGTCGCCGATCACCGCATCGGGACCGACATAAGTGAAAGCGCCGATGGACACGTCCTTGCCGATCTGCGCCCCCTCCTCGACCACAGCCGAGGGGTGGATGCCGGGAGCTAGCCGCACCGGCTTGTCGAACACCCGGCCCACACCCGCCAGCACATAGCGCGAGCGCGGCGCGAAGATCGCCGCCTTGAGACCTAGCTCGCGCCAGTCGGCGCCCTCCCAGAGGATCGCCGCCTGCGCGGCCCCTTCGGACAGTTCCTTGCCGAACTTCGGCTCCATCGCCAGTGCCAGCTGATCGGCGGCGGCATAGGCGGGCTCGGACACGCCCGAGATCTGGATGTCGAGGTCCCCGTCCGCCTGTGCGCCAAGGGCTTCGGCAATCGCTCTCAGGGTGTGGACCATAGGGAAAACCTGCGTATTTGGGCGGGACAAAAGCAAAGGGCGGCCCGCATCCGCGCGCCGCCCCCGAGAAGTAAACGTTTATGTGTCAGCCTTCAACCGCACCCAGGCTGACACCCGCCGCCTGCAGCGCGTCGAAGACGCGGGCGTCGCGGCCGTAGATGTCGCCGGCATATTCGACGGTGCCGTTCTCGCCCACGAAGGCCGAATGGTAGGTCAGGTAGATCGGCACCGGTTTGTCGAGGTTCACCCGGCGCTCCTTGCCGCCGTTCAACACCGACTGGAAGTATCCTTCCGGATCATCCCGCTGCGGCGCCAGCAGCGCGTGGGCCAGCTCGAACGGCTTCTGCACCCGCACACAGCCGTGGCTGTAGGCGCGGACGTCGCGGTTGAACAGGTTCTTCGACGGCGTGTCGTGCAGGTAAATGTTGAACTGGTTCGGGAACATGAACTTCACCTTGCCAAGCGCGTTGCTGGCGCCCGGTGACTGCTTGATGACGAAAGGGAAGTTCGACTGGTTGAACTGCCGGAAATCCACGAGCATCGGATTGATGCGCGTGCCGGAGCGGGTCATGATCTGCATCGAGCCCCCAAGCGCGCCGGGGTTGCGACGCAGCTTCGGAAGCATCTCTTCGGTCGCGATAGAACGCGGCACGTGCCAGGTCGGGTTGATGACCATATGGGTCATCGAGTCGTTGAATTCCTGCGTGCGGTGGCCGTTCTTGCCGATCACCACACGGGTCTCAAGCGTGACATCGCCATGGTCCATCAGCTTCGCCGTGAACGCCGCCTGATTTACCAGGATGTGCCGCGAGCCACGCTCGAAGTTCAGCCAGCGCTGACGCTCGAGGTTGACGAGGACCTGCTTCAGCTTGTCCTCGGGCTTAACGTTCAGGGCCGCCAATGTGGCCGGGCCGACGACGGCGTCATCGTTCAGCTTGCTGCTGCGCTGGAATTCCTTCACGGCCTCGGCGAGAGCCGTATCGAAATAGGTGTCCGTACCGAGGTCCCTACCCAGCATCGACGAAAGCCGCGCCCGCAGCGCCGCGACGCGCGCGCCGCTGTCGCCCTGGCGCAGGGTCGGCCCGTCGGGCACGGTCGCACCATGGATGTCCTCGGACGCCAGCTTCTCAAGCCGCACCTTCTCGGCCATCAGCACCGCATAGTCGGGATGCGAGGGGACGAGCGCGGCCAGGTAGGCACCTGCATCCGGCGCCTCGGCAAGCCCTTCCAGCAGCGCGAACGGATCCGGACGTTTCGGCGAGATCACGATATCCTCGTCGACGCGACGCGGCTCGAGCACGCCGGAATTCACGTCGCGGGCATAGGTCAGAAAGGCGCGGGTCAGGGCGATCTCGGCCTCGGGGGTGCCGAGTTCGGCGTCGAGGCCGGCCATCTCGTAGCGCTCGACGGGCAAGCCATGGTCGCCCGCCCCCTCAAGCGCCATCAGCAGAGCACCGGCGCGCGCCTCCGACCAGATTGGCTCGAACCCATGTACCTCGTAGACGCCCAGCACCGCCTCGACCTGCGGACCGGCGGCACGCAGAGCGTCGCGCAACGCGGCCTGGTCGGCGTCAAGGACCGCCGCAGCTTCGGTATGGACCGACAGCGCCGTCTCTGCCTCCGGCTGGATAACGTCAGTCTGCGTGCCGTCAGCCTGCTGCGCAGCAGTCGGCAGCCCGAATCCCAGGGCAGCAGCCAGGCTGATGGCGGTAAGAAAGCTCGTCGACCGGTATGTCATTCATGCCCCATTTAAGACGTTTCTGAACGGACCTCGGCCCGTGCGGTTTGAGGGTAACAATTACGGGCGGAACACCGTTCCAGAAAGTAACATGCCGCTGAAGATGGGCGAAAATCGAGCAGGCGTGTGACTTTTGCCATGGTGCCTCCCTGTTGCCCCGCGGGCACGGTCCACGAAAACCGGAATCCGATTCGGCGGAAAGTTGCCCATGCCCCCGCATGATCGGGAACAGTGGCTTGGATAACGCGCGAGCGGCTGGCATGTTCCGCTCACGCGAACGCGAGGACGTTCGAACCTGGAAGAAAAAAGTTCGGGCCAATCGCTGGAAAATGAAGTATACATGCCGTGAGGCGAACCTTCATCGGTCATTAGCCAGAAAACTGGCAGGACCGAAAAGAGATAGAACCGATAACGGACGAAGCAGGCAAATGAAAAACCAGAAAACGAATCTGAGTCGGCGGAACGTGCTTGCGGGCATCTTCGCCGGAACCGCCGTTTGTGCCGCTCCTGTCTATGGCAACGCCGCGGGCTTCTTGCGTGGCGCAGGCGATGTACGTCGAATCCGGCTGCGGAGCACCCGCACCGGCGAGGCGGTCGACACCATCTACTGGATCGAGGGCCAGTATATCCCCGAAGCGGTCTCCGAAATCAGCTGGTTCATGCGCGACTGGCGCCAGAACGAGGTGATCCAGTACGACCGGCGCAACATCGACATCATGGCCGCGACCCTGCGGCTGATGGATACGGACGAGGCGTATCACGTCGTGTCCGGCTACCGCAGCCCGGCGACCAACGGGATGCTCCGCAGCCGCAGCCGCGGGGTGGCGCAGAACTCCTACCACATGAAGGGAATGGCGGCGGATCTGAAACTGTCGTCGCGCTCGATCCACCAGATGGCAAAAGCCGCCGAGGCCTGCAACGCGGGCGGCGTCGGCAAGTACGGCCGGTCGAACTTCGTGCACATGGATTGCGGCCCGGTTCGCACCTGGCGCGGCTGATCGGACCGATGCATCAGAAAACGCCCTGCCCTGCGCGGGGCGTTTCTTCATGAAGACCGCCGATCCGGGCCTGCTGCGGATCACGCGCATCGACCGGCGCAACATGGCGCTGCTGGAGCATCTGGCCGAAGAGGTCTTCGACGCTCCGATCTCTCCCGAACATCTGGACGCGTATATCGACGACCCGGCGCAACACCTGCTTGTCGCGGTGCTGAGGGGCACCGTGGTCGGGCAGCTCAAGGCCGTGGTGCATCGGCATCCCGAAAAGGGGCCGAACCTGTTCATCGAGGAACTGGGCGTCTCGTCCGAGACCCGGCGGCAGGGGATCGGCACCGCCCTGGCCGAGCGGGCAGCTCAGCTGGCGCGGCAGGAGGGCTGCGCCGAGATCTGGCTGGCGACCGAGCCCGAGAATGTCGAGGGGAACGCGCTCTACAAGGCGCTGGGGATGCGGGCGCAGCATGTGGTGATGTACAGCCGGGACCTGTAGACGCGCCGCGTTTGCAGCGTGAAAATAGGGGGTTTCATCGTGAAAACCCCTTTAAGCCCCTGATATTACTTGGAAACGGAATCCTAAAACTTCGTAAACGCCCCATTCGGGGGCGCAGCGCCAGCCCGGAGGGCGAGCGCCGCGCGGACCTTTCGCCGCTTACGGGCGCACCGTGCCGTCGCCTTCGACCAGATACTTGAAGCTGGTCAGCTGCTCGGCGCCGACCGGGCCTCGGGCGTGAATCTTGCCGGTGGCGATACCGATCTCGGCGCCCATGCCGAACTCGCCCCCGTCGGCGAACTGGGTCGAGGCGTTGCGCATCAGGATCGCACTGTCGAGACCGGCGAAGAAGCGCTCGGCGGTCGCGTCGTTCTCGGTCAGGATGCAATCGGTGTGGCCCGAGCCGTAGGTGCGGATGTGCTCCATCGCCTGCTCGACGCCATCGACGTTCCGCGCTGCTATGATGCTGTCGAGGTACTCGCGGCCCCAGTCGTCCTGCGCCGCCGGAACGGTGCCCGCGACCTGAAGCCCCTCGCCTGCCCGCACTTCGACACCTGCGTCCAGCAGCATCTTCAGCACGGCCTCGGTCTGCGGATAGTCGCGGTGGAACAGCAGGCATTCGGCAGCGCCGCAGATCCCGGTGCGGCGGGTTTTGGCGTTCAGCACCACGCGGGCGACCTTTTCGGGGTCGGCGTCCACATCGACATAGATGTGCACGATGCCCTCGAGATGCGCGAAGACCGGCACGCGCGCGTCGGCCTGCACGCGCCCGACAAGACCCTTGCCGCCGCGCGGCACGACCACGTCGATATAGTCGGTCATCGTCAGCATCTCGCCCACAGCGGCGCGGTCGCGGGTCGGGACAAGCTGGATCGAGGCCTCGGGCAGACCGGCGGCGCGCAGGCCCTCGACCAGGCATTCATGGATCGCCGTGGAGCTGTTCAGGCTTTCCGAGCCGCCGCGCAGGATCGCGGCGTTCCCGGCCTTCAGGCACAGCCCGCCCGCATCCGCCGTCACGTTGGGGCGGCTTTCGTAGATCACGCCGATCACGCCGAGCGGCGTCGCCACGCGGCGGATGTGCAGGCCCGAGGGTCGATCCCATTCCGCCAGCACCCGGCCCACCGGGTCGGGCTGGGCCGCGACGGTGCGCAGGCCGTCGGCAATCGCCTTCACCCGATCCGGGGTCAGCGTCAGCCGGTCCATCATCGCATCCGACAGGCCCTTGGCGCGACCGAACTCGAGATCCTTCGCGTTCGCCGCGATGATCCGGTCGGTGCTGGCCAGCACCGCGTCGGCGGCGGCGGTCAGCGCCTTTTTCTTCACCTCTGGCGGCGTCGAGGCCAGCACCTGCGCGGCAGCGCGGGCGTTCTGGCCCAGCTGTTGCATCATGGCGTGGATGTCGATCTCGGCTCCGTCCATCGGAATGTCCTCGGTTGGTTCAGATTGCCATGTCATCGCGGTGGATCAGGGCCACCCGGCCCGGATAGCCCAGTTTTTCCGCGATCTGCCCGGACTGCAAGCCGCGGATGGCCTGCGCGTCCGTTGCGTCGTAGCCGGCGAGACCGAGGCAGAGCACCTCGCCCTCGGGACCGGCGATTTCTACCGGATCGCCGCGCCCGAACCGGCCCGTGACCTCGGTCACGCCGATCGGCAGCAGCGACTTGCCCGCGTGCAGCGCGCGCACCGCGCCCGCATCGATGGTGATCCGCCCGCGCGGTTTCATCGCCGAAATCCAGCGCTTGCGCGCGGCCGTCGGGTCGGTCGCACCGTGGAACCATGTCGCGCGCGCGCCATTCGCCAGCGCGGACAGCGGGCGGTCGAGATTGCCCAGCGTGATCGCCATGGCGCAGCCCGCGCGCATGGCGATGTCGGCGGCCATCAGCTTGGTCTTCATCCCGCCCTTGGCCCCGGCGGTCCCGGTGCCGCCCGCCATCGCGCGGATCTTGGGCGTCAGATGCTCGACCAGCGGCAGGTGCTGGGCGCTGGCATCCTCGCGCGGGTTGGCGGTGTAGAGCCCGTCGACGTCCGACAGCAGCACCAGCACATCGGCCCCGGCCAGCGAGGCGATCTGCGCGGCCAGCCGGTCATTGTCGCCATAGCGGATCTCGTCGGTCGCAACGGTGTCGTTTTCATTGACGATGGGCACTGTGCCGAGGTCCAGGAGCGTGCGCAGCGTCGCGCGGGTGTTGAGGTAGCGGCGGCGCTGCTCGCTGTCCTCGAGCGTCACCAGCACCTGCGCGGCGGTGATGCCGTGAGTGGCGAGCACCTCGGAATAGGATTGCGCCAGCTTGATTTGGCCCACGGACGCGGCGGCCTGCGCCTCGTCCAGACGGTCGGACGTGGGGTCCAGCCGCAGGATGCGCCGCCCCAGCGCGATCGAGCCGGAGCTGACCAGCACCACCTCGGCCCCCTGCCCCTTCAGCATGGCGACATCGGCAGCCAGCCCCTCCAGCCAGTCACGCCGCAGCGCGCCGGAGGCCTGGTCGACCAGCAGCGCGGACCCGATCTTGACCACGACCCGGCGCGCCTGCCCCAGCATGCGCGAGGGGTCCGGCGCGGTCGCGGTCAGGGTGTCCATGTCTGGTCCTCGGGCTCTTCCTCGGGTTCAGGCGCGCGGTTGGCGTCGACAAGGGGCCGCAGCGCGCGCAACACTTCGGTCACGCCGTCGCGGCTGACGCCGGACATGGTGAGCACCTTCGTTCCGGCGGCCTCTTCCAGTTCGGCCTTGCGCTCGGCCAGGGTCTCGGGCTCCAGCGCGTCAGTCTTGTTCAGCACGGTGATCCGGGGCTTGTCGGCGAGGTGGCCGCCGTAGGCTTCCAGTTCATTGATGACCGTGCGGTAGTCGTCGGCCACGGTCTCGGACGTGCCGTCGACGAGATGCAGCAGCGCGGCGCAGCGCTCGACATGGCCGAGGAAGCGATCGCCGATACCCTTGCCCTCGTGCGCGCCCTCGATCAGGCCGGGGATGTCGGCAACGACGAATTCGGTGTTGTCGACGCCCACGACGCCGAGGTTCGGGTGCAGCGTGGTGAACGGATAGTCGGCGATCTTGGGACGCGCGTTCGAGGTCGCGGCGAGGAAGGTCGACTTGCCCGCGTTGGGCAGGCCCAGAAGGCCGACGTCGGCGATCAGTTTCAGACGCAGCCAGATCGTGCGTTCGACGCCCTCCTGCCCCGGGTTGGCGCGGCGGGGGGCCTGGTTGGTCGCGGTCTTGAAGTGCAGGTTGCCGAAGCCGCCATTGCCGCCGCGGGCGATGCAGACACGCTGCCCCTCGGTGTCGAGGTCGGCGATCAGCGTCTCCTGGTCCTCGTCGAGGATCTCGGTGCCGACGGGCACTTTCAGCACGATATCGTCGCCGCCCTTGCCGGTACGCTGCTGGCCTGCGCCGCCCTTGCCGTTCTTGGCGAAGAAGTGCTGCTGGTAGCGGTAGTCGATGAGCGTGTTGAGCCCCTGCACCGCCTCGGCCCAGACGTCGCCGCCCTTGCCGCCATCACCGCCGTCGGGGCCGCCGTACTCAATATACTTCTCGCGCCGGAAGCTGACCGAGCCGTTGCCGCCCGCACCCGAGCGGACGTAGACCTTTGCGAGATCCAGGAATTTCATGTCCGCTCCTTAGAGTTCAGGCGCCCTGCGCCCAGGTTTCATGCGCCAGCGAGTAGCGCCAAGTGTCGACCTCTGACTGGCGGGCGGTGCAATAGCGCCGTCCTTCGCCCACGTAGGCGAAGCCGGTCTTGGTCAGAACCTTGGCCGAGGCGGCGTTGTCCTGGAAGACCTCGGCAGAGAGGGGCACGCGGCCCTGGCCGATGGCATAGCCGCAGACGGTCTGCACCGCCTCGGTCGCGAAGCCGGTGGACCAGAAGGGTACGCCGACCCAGTAGCCGATGCGGCCGTCGTCCTTGAGCGCCACCACGCCGATCAGCCCGTCCGCGACCGAGCCGTTGTGCTCGATCGCCCAGACGGTCTCCCCGCGCTCGCCCGAAAGCACGCGCTCGATGAATGCCTCGGTGCGGCCGGGGGGCAGCGGGTGGGGAATGTTCATGGTCATCCGCGCCAGACGCTCGTCGCTCGTGTAGAGCGCGATCAGCCCGGCATCGGCGCGGCGCAGGGGGCGCAGCACCAGCCGCTCGGTGGTCAGAACCGGCTGGGCACCCGCGTCACCGCGGTCATCGGAATGGCCCGTCCAGGGGGCCCGTTTGAAATCAGTCATGGCGCATGGGCTCCACGAGCTTGCTATACCGCGTCTTCCTGTCTCAGCAGGACGCCGGGCCCATCCCAGAGTCAAGAAAGGCCCGGCCGATGGTTCGACCGGGCCTTCGCATTCGCGTCAGGGGATCGGTCTACTCGGCCGCTTCGGCGGCTGGCAGCACCGAAATGAAGGTGCGGCCCTTGAGGCCCTTGTGGAAGGTCACGCGGCCTTCGGACGTCGCGAAAATCGTGTGGTCACGGCCCATGCCGACGTTCTGCCCCGGGTACCACTTGGTGCCGCGCTGGCGCACGATGATGTTGCCGGGAATGACTTCCTGGCCACCGTATTTCTTGACGCCAAGGCGACGGCCGGCGCTGTCGCGACCGTTGCGGGACGAACCGCCTGCTTTTTTGTGTGCCATCTGTCGGTCTCCTTAACTCGTCGTCGCGTCACTCGGTCTCGGCGGCGAACTGTTTCGCCTGGCCGATCCAGTCATCACGGTCGATGCGGCCCTTGAACGACAGCAGGTCGTCCATGTGAGCGACTTCCTCGGGGGTCCATTCGGCGATCTGCCAGAAGTGGAACACGCCGTTGTCGTTCAGCAGCTTCTCGAGCTTCGGACCCACGCCGCCGATCTTCTTCAGATCGTCGGCCTTGCCCTTGGCTTCGGTCAGCAGGTTCGCAGGCTTGCTGCCCGCGGCCGGCGCATCGGCCTTCGGTGCTTCAGCTTTGGGGGCTTCAGCTTCGGGAGCAGCCTTCTTCGCGGCGGGCTTCGCAGCCTTGGCCGGAGCCTCGCTCACCGCGGCGGCGGCAGCGTCAGCGGCGCGCACACCGGTCTTGTCGCCACCCGAAGCCAGGATGTCGGTGACGCGGATCAGCGTCAGCGACTGGCGGTGGCCCTTCCGGCGCTGCGACGAGTGCTTGCGGCGACGCTTCTTGTAGGAAATCGTCTTCGGGCCGCGGAACTGGTCCACGACCTCGGCCTGCACGGCCGCGCCAGTGATGAACGGCGCACCGACGGTGACCTTGTCGCCGCCCAGCATCAGAATATCGTTAAACTGCACCGTCTCGCCGGGCTGAGCGTTCAGCTTCTCGATCGAGAACAGGTCGTCCTTGGCAACCTTGTACTGCTTGCCACCAGTCTTGAGTACCGCAAACATTGCGTCGTCTTCCTTCGTCTCCCGCGACCTGCGGCCACCTTGCGGTGTTTGTGCGCCCTTTGTGGGCCGCGCCTCGGTCTGCGTGCACGGGCCGAACCCGCACAAAAGTTGGCCCCGGCACGAATGGCCGGGGAATGGGAAGCCGCCTTATGAGCGCGGAACCTTGCGAAGTCAACCATAAATCATGGGCAATCGGGCGCTTCGCCCCCCTCGCCCCAAGACCGTTTCGACCGTCAGCCGCACCGCTGAGGAATATCAGCCGAATTTTCCCCTTGCACCCACCCGTCGGCATAAATAAACACCCGCCCACAGACCAGCCAGCCTGTATGCGGAGAGGTGCCGGAGTGGTCGAACGGGGCGGTCTCGAAAACCGTTGTGGGGGCGACCCCACCCAGGGTTCGAATCCCTGTCTCTCCGCCACTTATCCTTTAAAATCAGTATCTTACCGGGATTTTCGCTAGCGCGCCACCATCTGTCCCCACAGTTGGAGAACGCTTGAAATGGCCGCTAATTTTTCGACCCTCGCAGAAGACGCCTCGCAATTGGTTTGCCTCGCCCAGGCCGCCTATGAGGCAAGCACGGAAGTCGCCACCGAAGGCGGAACGCGCGAGCAACGTGATTCCATAGTCGGGATTTCTGCCGCGCTGGTGAAGCTGCTAGGCCAGCACGAAGCCGCCCTTGATGAAGCGGAAAAGAGCAGTCGCCAAGTTGGCGACTCCACCGACAGCCCCGCCCACCACGACGCGGTGACGATTCATTCGCTGTGCGAGACGGCCCTACAGGCGGATAACGACGGCCACGACATAACCGCCTTGCTCATGGTGCTGAAAGAGAAGACCGGCGCGCTAGCGGATGCTCTGGAGGGCAAGCAATGAACGCCGCCGACCGTATCGCCTGCGCCTTCGCCCATATCCCCGCCGAGGATCAGCCCTTTGCCGAGAACCTGTTTATGCAGGTGGTCGCGAAGATAAAGGCGGGTCAGCCGCAGATGGAGATTGAAGACTACATAAGCCGCGAGATTGAGCGCCACCGCTCAGAACGGCCCTGCGCCGCCCGCGATTGAGGTTTACCGTCTAGGCGGGAAATAAAAGGGGCCGGTAGCATCCCGCCACCGGCCCTAGTCATATCCAAGAGGAAGAACACACCTAACCCGGTTCCCGTGGGTCACTGTGTTTCGCCGGGGTTTACCCACTCACCGGCTAACGGGGTTGCATTGGCTTGGCGAACATAAGTTCAGCCGGGCGCAACCTGCCCTATTCCTTCCAGTCAACCAGCCCGAACGCCTGTTGAAGCTGCGCCGGTTCTAGGCCCGCTTCCTTCGCTTGGCTCATGGCTTGAACAATCGCCGTAAGTGCCCGAGAGCGCGCCCCCTGATCGTACGCCTGTGTCGGGCGCATCACGTCAACCGAAACCGGTGTTCCTAGCTTCGCGGTCGCTTCCTCTGCCAGTAGCGCCGCCATCGGCTGCAATTGCCATTGCGCCAAGTGCCGTTGCGCTTCCCTGACAAGGGGTCCGGTCGTGCTGGCATTCAGCAGCGCAGGCAGGACGCCGAAGGCCGCAGCAATCGCATTCCGCGAAGCCTCTAGGGTTTCGGTCGTCATCGCCTTTTGCAGATCCGGCGTGACGTGCGACGGTCGCCAATCCTGTGCAGGGGCAGGCCCGCCCGCCGCTTGAACCTGGACGCTCTCACGCAGCATCACACGGCCCCTGCGGCCCCGGAACCCGCGCCCGATTTCTTCCAGGTCGGTTTCCGGCGTTTCAGGGAACGGCAGGACCATAGACCCAATGGGGGCATTCTCGAAGACCTCGCCCAGAGCCGTTTCCACAGCATTCAAGGTGCCCGCCGTGAGGCTTGCCCGCCGCAGCGGGGCTTGCCCGTACCAGGGCGCGGCTACATCGGCCCCAATGCGAACGTGTAGCACCTCGGCAGCTAGCGCGGTTCTGGACCGGCCCCCGCCCACCTCGGGAATGGATAGCCGGTAAGCGCGGGGCTTGCCGTCACGGGTGGACAGATCCCAATCGCTCACCGGAATGAGCCGATCCCCGATCAGAAACACCGCCTCGCCACGAAGCGCCAGAGAGCGCCCCACAAGCGCCAGGGACGCCCGGTCAAGCAGATCGGTGCCCTCTACATCGGCCATAGCTAGACCGGCCTCGTAGAGGCTTACACAAGTTTGGGCGGTCGCGGTCAGTTCTGCGATACCGGAACGGCCCGCTATGTACGCCTCACGCGCGCCCATGATTTGCGCGGTGTAGCCGGTGCCGCTGGAACGGGTTTCCACCTCGTCAGCCTTTCGGCCAAACAGCCATCCGAACATTACGAAGCCCTCCGATAGCATCTGAGAAGATCAGCAGCCCCGGACCAATGCAGCGCCTTCGCCATGAATGCCGCATCCCGCGTGAAACTGGTGCTAACCGCCCCGACGCTAACGCTTTCCGACCGTGCGCCCGGAGTATCGCCAGACCGGCCCGCTACATATTCAGCGTATCGAATGAATGCTTCCTCGACGCTCGCAGGAACTTCCAAGGGGCTGCTACCCTCGCCAGCGGTGCCGGTGAACTTGTACGGGCCGAAGGTCTTGAGCTGGTAGCCGCCGCGCGGCGTAGCCTCCAGCGTTACAGCCTCATAGGCTTCGCCATTCCAGCACTCGATTGCCGAGAACGTGACCGGGCTAAGACGGGGCACAAACTCGCCCGGACCCTCGACAATGTAGGTAACGCTACGCGTGCCCCACCTATACGCAATCCAGCTTTCCAGCCGTTGCCAGATCATCGCCGCATCAAGCGCCTGCGCAGCCGCAGACAGACCGCCAGGGGCAGCAGGATAGGCCGCAGGGGTGCCCTCACTCTCAACCACGATAACCGCCATGTCAGACCCTCCAGCGCCGCAGGTGCGCAAATCCGTTACCCTCGAAGGCCGCGAACGCAGAGCGCGCCTCCACTTCGGTTTCCTCGTATGCCGGGCGGGTCACTAGGCTCAGTTCAAAAAGCACCGCGTGACGAATGACGCGGATAAGCGCGTTGCCTTCTTCCGGGTCTTCTTCCTCGGTTTCCTCGGCATCGGGTGCGACCTCCGGCGGGGCAACCCGAAAGCCAGGACTAAGCCCGAGCATCAGATTGGACGTGTAGGCCGCCCAGAAGTTGGTCCAGAATGTCGTTTGCTGGATCTCCGGGGTAATCTCGGCATCGAAGAACAGCGCCTCGTCCGTATCGCGCAGCGTCAGGGTGCCCGCGCGTCTGGACGCTAGCGGCTGGTCATAGGAATGCCCGACGAGAAGGTGAATTTCCCGCTTCGGATCGTTCACCGCGAACTCAAAAGCACGCGGTGCGAATTCCTCTTTCTGTGGTCGCCTGCCATTGCCGCCGGAATGCATGACGGCCCGCTTGCCATAAGGGAACTTGCCCTTGATGGTGCGCGAGCCGTTGCCAGCGGCGCGGACCTCCAAGCTACTGCTCAGAAGCCCGCCATGTTGAAGCCGGTCCATCACTCAATATCGGTCAGGACTTCAAGCTGTGCGGCACGCGAGATGGTGACGTCCATCGTCGCATTGGCGGTCAGCCGCAGCCCGCCTGACTGAGCGTCCGAATACGGATCGCGGATCAGGTCGATAGCGCCCCAGGTGCCCACGAAGATCGGGGGCACGCCGTTGACGGTCGCCGTCAGCAGGGCATTCGTAACGGCAGGCGAGCCGGTAGCCGCAGCCAGGGCGTTAGGCGACACCGCGATGTTGCCCGCCGGAATGTGCTTAACCAGCCGGTCCCATTCGGTCAGGCCCGAGCCGGAGTCAAACAGCGCATCGTCCATGTCATCCCAGACAACCGGGCGGATAAGCAGTTTCACGGCGCTAGGCGAGTTGATCGCGTTTGCGTCCATGAACCGACGAACAGCGGCGCGGAATACGGCCCAGGTCGGGGCAGCGTTCACAGCCGTTTCGGTAATCCCCCAAGCCGACGCCCCGGTGAAGATACCGGTAGGCTCACCGCTGGAGCCGGAACCTTGGAACACGGCAGCGTCCATTGCCTCGGCAATACAGCCGTTCATGTCGCGGCGCACAGCCTGTTCCAGCGCCGAACCCGACTGTTTCAGGGTCTTGCGCGTGATCTTCATTTGCACGCCCAGGGTATGGTCCGGGGCAAGCGGTCGGTCGGTCGTGGTGTAGGCGGTCGGTCCCGCAACGTTGCCGGTTTCGGTCGCCTGCCATCCCGCCGTAACGCTCGAAGTCGTTACCGGATACTCAACCTCACCTGAGCCAATATTGAGCATCTGAGCGCCCATGCGAGCCGCAGCCGATTGCGCAAAGATCCGGTCAATGATCGGGCGGGTTTGGATAGGGTCAGGGGTGCCGCTGGCAACGGTTTCGCCCGCGCGAACCTCGAGACTTTCATAGGGTACTGGTAGGCCCCTATAGCCGCCAGCACTGCGCAGTTCCGAAACAACCTCGGCAGTCGCGCCGGTAAGCTGTGCGCCCTCGTCCAGGGCAAGCGCGACTTGGCGCATTTCAAATTGGCCGATCAGGTCGCGCCATTCGCTGCCCGAACGGGTTTCAAGTTCCTCGCCAGCTTCCCGGCGTTCGTGGTCTTCGGCAATGAGCGCCGCGCGGTAGCGGGTTTCATTGGTCCGGAATTCCTTGTCCAGAGTCTCGATGCTCCGGGTTTCGTCTTCGGACGGGGCATCTTTGCCCACAAGCGCGGCCAGTTCCTGGCGGATCTCAGATTGCCGACGCTGAATTTTCACTGAATCAAGCACTGCTCTTTTCCTCTAGAGTCACCCTTTTCGGGCGTTCAATCGCGATGTGTTATAATATAACATGTTCGCTACTTGTTCTCAAGTTCACCCACGAACGCGGCCCATGCCTTTTGCTCCGGCGTGTGACTCGAAAGCCCTAATTCTTCCCGCGTCTTAGCCGAATGGCAGGGCTTGCAGAGCGTTTGTAAGTTGGTCGGCTCGTAAGACAGTTCCGGGGCATCCCGCACCGGCTTGATATGATCGACCTCCAGCCGACCACGGGCCGAACACTTCACGCATTGGAAGCCATCACGCCGAAGGATCTGCCAGCGCAGCCCCTTCCACCGCTTGGACCCGCAGACCTTGGCGCTATGCCGGAAATAATCGCGTACTAGACCCATACCGGCCTCCGCGCTGGCTTAACCGGTCGCGCCGTGCGCCGAACGCCCTCGGCAACCGCGATAACCGCAGCCTGCACAGCGTCGATACGGCCCAGGGAACGCGCCTTTGCCAGTTTCAGGTTATTGGCAGGGTCGGTAAGGCAAATCGCGTCGGAGATAGCCGAACGCATCAGCAGCGACGGGGCATGCCTAACCTTGCCCTCAAAGCAGGCCCGCCGGAACCGCTCTACATCTTCCCCGCCATCGCGCCAGCCGGTCCCGCGCCACACGACAGGGCAGCGAATGCCCGCCCGCTCGATACCTTCCCCGACTTCGGCCTGTTTGTACCGGTCGGCTATCAGGCAAACGATATCCTCGCCCTCGACTTGCCGCAGGACTTCCACCAGCCAGGGCGCGACCGGCACCGTAAGGTTGCCAATCGTGCTCAGTTCCCCGCGCTGGTGCATCTGCACATAGCGGTCTTTCACCGCGTCATTCTGGCCCCGCTGCAACAGCGGCGGATTGCTCGGGAACGTGCCGAGCGTTTCCAGCCTGCCGACTTCCGGCCAGTAGAACGCCGCACCGCTCATGGAAGACGAGCCGCCCATGTCGATACCGATAACCAAAGGCCCCGCCCGGTCGGGTAGATCCTCGGTTTCGCAGGCCCGCCATTCGTCAATCTCTAGCAGCCGGTTTTGCGTTTCCGGGGCAATCCTCTCGTTCCTGTTGAATAGCCGGTAGCTGCTCAGAGCGTGCCCGCCGCGCGCAATGGCCTGCCGTGCCGCCGATTCCAGCCGCTCCAGGGTGGCCCCAATGCCGTAGTTACAGCCGGGGTTGGCTTCCAGCAGGCTTTCCCGGTCGTCAGCCGGTAGACCGGGCGCAGGTCGATGCTCTTGCACGTAGGTTCCCGGCGGGGGCTGGTCGATCCACTGGGAAAACGAATGTGTGTCATCGGGGGCACTGGTCGAGACGATCAACGCCCGCCCGCCGCGCTTCACCAGACCCGACAAAATCGCGCCTTCAAGTTCATCGCCCTTGGACGGTTCCCAATGCCCGCGCTCATCAAGTAGCGCCAGCGTCGGAGACGTGCCGAGAACCGACTTACCATCCGCCGGAATGGCGCGGAGCATGTGCCCGCCCTCTAGCTCTATTTCTAGTCGGGGGTTCTCACGGAAGGTCAGCCGCGCCCGTACCTCGTCCGGTAGGGACTTGCTCAGATCCGCGACGTAGTTCCAGGCAACCCGCGCCTGTTCCCGGTTACGCGCCGCTAGCAGGACTTCCCGCCGTGGCTGGTCATCCCACACGCCGAGAAGCGCACCCAGAGCAAGGCCCGCCGACAGGGCAGACTTGCCGTTGCCGCGCCCGACCGACAAAACCGCGACTTCCACGCCATCATCAAGCGCGCCCCGGACAAATTGTTTCTGAAATGGGGCCAATTTGAGCGGTTTCCCGGCATTTTTGCCGGTTGGCACGCTCAGGCTTTGCAGAAACCGTATCGCTAATGTACTGCTTTTAGCCATGTTTTGTTCACCTATGTTCACCCACAATATCTAGTTTTGCCGGTATCCTGTGAGTGCGAAGGAAAGACCCCCGCTCCGCGTAGCGGCCCCTCTCCCCAACGCCCACGACTGCTGCAAATACTAGATGTTGTGCCCCTACTGCGTGCTGTTCTCGCCCATCAGCGCCCGCGCTGACCTGCACAACTCGTCCGCTATGACCTGCTTGCCCACACGGTCGGCCAGTATCAGCGTTATCAGCGCCGACATTATCCGCAGCCCTGGCGTGTCCACCTCGACTAGGTGCGGTTCATACGCTGCCATCTCTCTCAGCAGCCAATCCGGCATATCGCTCATTGCCTCATATCCTCTGCTCTGGGGGCAGCGGGACACGGGACACCCCTATAGGGGGTTGTCCCTGTCTGTCCCACCTCATGCCCGTTGGGACACATCGGGACATGTCCCACCTTGTCCCGGCTTGTCCCGTTCACTGTGCGTAGGCCATGCGTAGTCGCCATAGACGCGCACTAGGCCCTTCTCTTGCAGCTTGCCCCGCGCCCTATGGAATGCCTTGCGCTTGGCCTCTGGGTCGTCACTGTCTGAGAGGCATTGCAGGTCGCATTCGGTGCGCCAGTCAGCCATGCTCACCACCGGGCAGGACGGCAGGTTAACCGGGTCATTTCCCGGCTTCCCATGCTTGGCCAGCGCGCTTGATAGCGCCTGTAGCGCCACCTTGGGCTGCCCCTGCACTATGGGCTTACGGGGCTGCGCATCCGTCTGTTCCAGCACCGCAGCGAACACCGGTTCGCCGTCCTGGTCATCGCCTACCTTCACACCCCGAATGTTGAACGAGAAGGCCGCGCCGGTCGCCATATCGCGCTGCTTGGTCGCCTCAGCCGTCACCACATCGCCAGAGCGGGACAGCTCTATTTCGGTGTCCACAGCGGCCCGCAAGCTGTTGCTGCCCCTAGCGCCCTTTGTGGCGTCCTTCCCCGAATGGTGAATGAACATCACATGCGCGCCCGTTCTGTAGCGGATGCGGTCAGCGTTGCGGACTACCTGGCCCATATCCTTCGCGGTGTTCTCGTCGCCGCTGCCCATAGACCGGGCGAGCGTGTCGATCACGATAAGCGCCGGTTCCGGGCAATGGTCCTCGCACAGTTCCGCTATCGCTGTAGCGTCATCGTCGCCGCACAGGTCGATATGCGATGCCAAAAGGTGGAAGCCGCCGAAAGACTGGACCGCTAGCGCAAGATCCGGCTTATAGCGCCGATTGGCCTCGATACGGTTATTGATCCCGTTCCCGCCCTCAGCGGCAAGATACATCACCGGCCCGCCGTCCACGCGGTGCCCGTGCCACCCCAACCGGCCCGCTATGTGCAGGCTTAGGTCCAGGGCAAAGACGGTCTTGCCCACGTTTGACGCGCCATAGACCACGGACGAGCCGCCGCGCATCAGCCAACCTTTCAGAAGGTAAAGGCAGTCCGTCACCGGCTGGATCTCATCGAAGCCCTTGAGGCGACGGGACAGAGATTGCGCCTTCATCGAACGAGACGGCATTATTTGAGGGTGGAAGGTCATGCTTCCCCCTTCCCGCACAGCGCGCGGTATGCCGCCTTGATGATCGCTAGAGCGTCTTCCGGGTCGCAGGCGTTGAGCGCCGCCAGCGCCACGCCTCCGCGCTCCAGGCGGGTCAGCCTGACAGACCACACCACGGCAAGCGCGTGCCTGCTGTGCGGCTCGTTCAGAAGGGGCAGGCTATACCCGAACATCCGCGTTGCGCGCTTGTGATCCTCGCACAGGTACGGGTTGGGCTTCGGTTGTTCCTCTTTGGAGCCGGTGTTATATTTCTGCTCGACGCCGCCAAACGTCTTATCAATTCGCCGGGTGCCGACAGGCCCCGGCGTTTGCATGTAGGTCATTAGGCAGCCTCCCCGCCCTCGGCCATCGCCGCGAAGCGTTCGTCTACCTGTTCCTCATCCCAGCGGGTAAGGTGGCCGATCTTGATCGGCTTCGGCAGCGTGCCGTCTTGAACGCGCCGCCAGACAGTCGGGTGCGAGCAACCGATTTTCTCGGCCATCTGCTCGATTGAAATAAGCCTCTTCGCCATCGTGAAGCACCGTTTTAGCTGTTGATCGGTGCTGCACTAGTAAGAGCAAAAAACGGAACCTTTCCACTATATCCGCATGACAATAAATGCCGCGAATTTATTTCAGTTGCGCGGGTCTACTCTCTTTTAGGTCTTCTAGAGTGACTTCGCCCAACGCATACTGCTCAGCTAGGAAGCGAAAGCGAATCTGATGGATACCCAGAGCCATACAGGTTGCCGCGCTTCCACCATGTAGGCCCTGCAAGCTTTCGGCATGCTGTTTCAGCCATCGGGAAATTTCGCGCATGGGATCTTTTGCCGAGCTGCTTAAGAATATCCGCGCGACTTCCATTTTGGCTGCATCGCTCGGCCAATTTTCGACGATAAGTAGCCAGTCGTAGCAAATCACAGCCTGCAATCGCTCTCGCGGCATTCGTAGGATTTTTCGACGGCCACGCTGTGCCTTGAAAGAGCCGTCTAGCTTGCTGGCAACTAGTTCGCGGACCTCAGAGGAAACGGTTTCGTCATGATCGCGAAGCAACTCGACGATTCCCGTGAAATCGTTCTTCTCCTTCGCCACTCGCACTAGTGCCGACTGCCAGTCATATCCATCAAGCTTAAGCTTCACGACAGCCCCCCGCAGAACGCCGCCCACTCGTTCATGAGCGGTCGCCGCCTATCTAACATATCCTCGCGCCGGTAAGCCGCTTCGCTCTTGTTGCGGATCGTGTGCGCCAGCGCCTTCTCGGCCACCTCGTTCGGGTACTCCGTCCGCTCCCCGATCCAGTCGCGGAACGTGCTGCGGAACCCGTGCGGCACGGCCTCAACCTTCATGCGCCGACATACCGCGCTAATGCTCATATCTGACAGCATCCCGCCGCGCGGAGCCGGGAATAGGTAGGTGCTGCCCTTCGGCAGTTTCTCCAGAACGGCCAGCGCCGCCGGTGACAGCGGCACGCGATGTTCCTTGCCCGCCTTCATCCGTTCGGCAGGCACAATCCAAACATCGCCTTGGATCTCGTCAGGCTTCGCGCCCCTGACCTCGCCAGAGCGCGCCGCTGTCAAAATCAGGAACTCAAGCGCCCGCGCTGCCATGCCTTCTCGCTTGGCAAGCGCCGCCATGAACTCCGGCATATCGTCAATCGGCAGCGCAGCGTGATGCTTTTCCTTCGCGACCTTGGAAGGCTTCGGCAACACCGCGTCCAGATTGCCCCGCCAGCGCGCCGGGTTGTCGCCTTCACGGAAGCCCGAGACAGTCGCCCACGCTAGAACCGCCTCAATGCGGCCCCGGACCCGAGACGCGGTTTCCGTCTTGGTTAGCCAAATCGGCTCAAGCGCCTTCACGATGTGCGGCAACTCGATTTCCGAAACTTCCATCTTGCCCAGAACCGGGCAGGCATAGGTGGCGAGCGTCGATTGCCATTGTGCGGCGTGTTTCGGGTTTTTGAACTCCGCCGTTTTCTGGGCGAGATACTTACCCATCGCTTCCTCGAAGGTCATTGCCTTCGCCTGAGCCGCGATAAGAGCCGCCCTAGCCGCCTTACGCTGGTCTATGGGGTTGATCCCCTGCCGGATCTGGTCGTGCGCCTCGCGCCCCCTCTCGCGCGCCTGAGCAAGCGTAACGGTCGGATACCCGCCTAGGCCAATGTCAGTCCGCTTGCCCCCGATGGTCGCCCGCAAGATCCAGGATTTCGCCCCGGTCTTGGATATGCGTAGATAAAGGCCCGTGACACCGCCCGCCGCGTGCAGCCCTGGTGCCTCCAAACGCCTTATTTCCAAAGCGCTTAATTCCTCCGCCAATTTCGGCATTCAAACATCCGTCCCATCAAAACGCTTGATATACAGTTTCGGGTTATGATACGGGGTGATGCAGAGAGATGCAATGAATCAAGGGGTTGCAGACAGCGCGTAACGAATATCCCCACAAAAACAAGGCTAGGTGGCCGCCTGTCTCTCCGCCACATCCCCCACTGTTTGCAGAAGAATCCGATCAGGCCCAAGCTCGGCTCGGACTGAAAACCGGGCTCCTTGAGAAGTCGGTCGCGCAGCCTGGCCTTGCGCGTCCGGCGGTCCCTCGCTGCATTCCCATACCGCCCGTACGACCGCGCAACGTTCCCATGATGCGGGGCGTTTTCACGTCTTACCCACCGAGCACGCGCCCGGTGACGGTCTGTGAGCGCTGCCTGAACCGCAACTCCTATTGTCCGTTGAGTTGAGGGCACGGCCCGCCTCTTCGATCTTCTTCCGCCGGACGACCTCTGCCGGGGCCTTCCAGCCGTGCAGAATGGCCGGTATCGCTCGCGTTCGGGCCACGGGCTTCTGCACCAAGAGCTTCGAGGACGGGGCACTCGACCGCGGATCACCAGAGTGAGCGAGTGCAACACGGTTGTTTCAGTCTTCGAATGCGGTATCGTCCAAGTGGGGGAATACCTGACAATCGGTGGCGTGAGGTCAGCTGCATGGCGGGCGGCCGCCTGTCGCCGGAACATGTGATGCTCTGCGCCGAAACTGAACCTTGGCGCTTTTGCAACGGAACACCGACAGAGACCTAACCAACCGGAGGACTTCATGCGCATCCTGACCTGTCTCTTCTCTACGGCGGCGGCCTTGGCCAGCAGTGCGGCCATCGCTCAGGACAGTGGGGCGGAGACCGCGCCGAATGCCGTCCTGATCCGGGGCGCGAGCGTGTTCACCGGGTGCTCTCCCGACCTCTTGGAAGGTCAGGACGTCTTCATCGCGGGCCAACTGATCTCGCGTATCGGGCCAGATCTCGAACCGCCAGAGTTCGCCACCGTGATCGACGCCAACGGGCGCGTACTCATGCCCGGCCTGATCGACGCGCATTGGCATGGCGTTTTTGCGACCGCAACAATTGCCCAACTCGCCGCAACCAATGAGGGCTACTGGAACCTTCAGGCCTCGGTCGCACAGCGCGACACGCTCTACCGCGGGTTCACCACAGTGCGCGACGCCGGCGGTCCGATGTTCGACATCGCCCGTGCGACCAATGAGGGGATCATCGAAGGCCCTAGGGTATTCCCGGCCGGTCCCGGCATCTCGCAGACCGCCGGCCATCAGGATTTTCGCCAGACCAAGGATGTGCCTGCTACGCCAGACAAGCTGCATCCCATGGAATCCTCTGACATGTTCTACATAGCGGACGGGATCCCGGTCGTTCTCAAGCGCGTGCGCGAGAACCTGATGCAGGGCGCGACCCAGATCAAGCTGATGGCCGGTGGCGGCGTAACCTCGTCCTACGACCCGATCCACACCAAGCAATTCACGCTTGCGGAGCTGGAAGCGGCGGTTGAGGCGGCGGAGAACTGGGGCACCTACGTCATGACCCACGCGATCAATGACGAGGCGGTGAACCATTCCATCGACGCAGGCGTCAAAAGCATCGAGCACGGGCACATGTCGACGCGCGAGACGCTGCAACGCTTCGTCGAAAACGATGTCTGGCTCAGTATGCAGCCCTTCCTCGACGACGAGGACGCCCCGACCCTGAACACGTTTCAACAGGCGAAGTACAAGTTCGTCACCGACGGCACCGATTTCGTCTATCGCACTGCGAAGGAACTGGGGGTGAAGATCGCTTTCGGGACCGATACGCTCTTCAGCGCCGATCTGGCCGCGCGGCAGGGCGCGCAGCTTGCAAAGCTGCAGCGTTGGTTCACCCCGTACGAGGCACTCAAGATGGCGACCTGCGATAACGCCGAGTTGCTGAAACTCGGAGAGAAGCTGACGCCCTACCCGCTCGGCCCGCTTGGCGTGATCGAGGAAGGCGCCTACGCCGACCTGATCCTCGTCGACGGCAACCCGCTGGAGAACCTCGACCTGGTGGGCGATCCCGAGCAGAACTTCGACGTCATCATGAAGGACGGCGTGATCTACAAGAACGCGTTGGAGTGAGCGCGACACCGGCGCGGCTGGGGCGACTTGGACTCGATGGGCGGCCCGGGAGGACCGCTCCCCCCCGGCAGCCGGGGTTCGTTTCCGTTGCGTCCATGAGGCCAACGCCATGACCTCGTTCATTCCGTCCACGCCTGCCCGTCTGGTGGGCGACCATCTCTGCAGCGGTATCAGCCAGGCGCTTGATGGGTTCGGACGTGTGTCGATACTGACCTAAATGGTGCACCGGACGCTGATCGTCCTGTGCGACCTACGGCTGATCGGTGCGTCGCTTGCCCGAGAGGAAAGCGCGGTGCCTCACGACCCGCCGCTGTCCACACGGGCGATCCAGCGCGCCATTGGATTTGCGGTAATGCCGTGCAGCACAAGGCTCAGCATGACCGTACAGGCGACGACCAGGGCGATCAGCTCGCCGCCCGGAACGCCCTCCTGCAGGACGATGATCGCGAAAACGATGCTGGCGAGGCCTCGCGGACCGAACCAGCCGAGGAAGAGCCGGCTGGCGGGCGTCTCTCCGGTGCCGGACAGCGCGAGGTAGTTCGGCAGGACCCGCGTCAGCGTCAGGCTGAGCAGCGCGAAGGCGACCACCTGCCAGGTCGCCTGGTCGAGGATCTCGCCGACCACCGCAACGCCGAACAGAAGCCAGGTCAGCAGCGCCAGCGTCTCTCCGATGCCCTCGGCCCCGTGCACCAGCTTGTGGGTGCTGTCGCGGGCGATAAAGCCGAACAGCATCCCGCCGGTGAAAGCGGCGATGTAGCCGCTGCCGTGCAGGCTCTGCGCCGTCGCGAAACAGGCGAGGGCAAGCGCGACAGTGCTCATCTGAAGCCAGATGTCCGACACCCAGCCCCGGCGCCAGCAGATCCGCAGCAGCCAGCCACCAACGAAGGTCAGGCCAACGCCGACCAGCATGCCGATGCCCAGTTCCTCGGCCAGCAGGGTCAGCCCGTGGCCGGTGCCCTCGTGGCGGCCAAGCTCGAGCGCGATGAAGAGGAACAGGATCGGCACACACAGCCCGTCGTTCATGCCGCTTTCGACGTTCAGCCCTTCGCGCAGCCGCGCCGGGACTGCCGGGTTGGTGATCACCGCCTTGCCGAGCGCAGCGTCGGTAGCCGCCAGCATGGTGGCGAGCATCGCTGCCTCGTAGACGCTCAGCGCATCGAACATCAGGAACGCCAGGATGAACCCGAGGACGATCGCCCCCGGCAGGCCGAAGAGGAGCATCCGGCCGGGGATCGCATAGCCCTTTCGCAGCGTCGGCAGATCCGCGTTGGCCGCGTCGATGAAGAGAAACAGGGCCAGCGTCAGGTCGGCGAGCGTGCGCAGGAGCGCGTCGGGATCCTCGCCCGGGAACCAGCCGAGCACCCCGGGACCCATGACGAAGCCGACGGTGACGAAGATCATCGGACCGGAGACGACGGTTCGCTCCAGCCGCTTCGACACCACGCTGTAGAGAAAGACGAAAATCGCGAGAACGGCGAGTTGCGCGTGCATGGTCTATTCCTGTTCGGGTGAGCGTCGCGGATCGGGGCTGCGCCCGGACCGCGCGGAATTCATGAGAAACTGCATGACCGACAGGATCGCGCCGGCGGACAGGCCGAACATCAGCACGCCGTTCGCCGCGTCGAACGGACCCAGCAGGCGCCAGCGCTCGCTCATGACGATGTCGCCGTAGCCGAGCGAGGTGAAGTTGACCGCCGAGTGGTAGAAGGCCGTGGCGAAGTCGGTGAACTCGCCAAGCCACATGAAAAGCACGGCCCAGGTCGCGAACTGGAGCACGTGGCCGAAGAAAAGGATCAGGACCATCCCGCCGAGGATGCGGGTCTGGAACAGCCAGGTTTGCTTGACGCCGAGGCGTTCCGTCATCATCGCCATGCGGCGGATGGCGAACAGCATGATCGCGATCTGGATCGCCATGTTGCCGACGACCATCGCGCTGCCAATCAGAAGCGGAGCCAGCATGTTCCCACCATATGCGACTTCGGCCTGCTGCCTAGACCTCGGCCGCGCCGGACGGAAATCAGAGCGGGCAAACTGTCCGGCCCCTGCCCCGGAAAGTCAACGAAACGCTGGCTTTACCGAGGGAAGTGACTGTGACGTACCCCGTGGGGGTCAGACGTTGTCTGCCGAGACCGACATCTCGAGGAAGATGCCGTCGGCGACCACCTACCGGCCCCTCTCCGCCTCGATGACTCACAAGTTTGACTTAGCGCTCAACGCCAGTTCCACGCCGGCGCTCCATAGAGCAGTTCGTTGAGCTGTAGGCGGTACGGCTGCGCTCGCTGCTGATACGTGAGGCCAGGTAGTCCCTGACAGCAAACGCATCAGAGCAGGTCGCTGACCGAGACGGTGAGATCCGTGAAGACCAGCGCGTCGACATCGTAGAGCAGGTCGCGGCCCTCGTATGTGCCATCTGCGCCGCCGTCGAAGCTGTCTTCCACCACCAGTCGCACCGCGTCCTTTCCTCGACCACTGTTGAAATAGGTCTCGGAGGTGATGTCGTAGTCGGCGAACTCACCGTCGAAATAGGCCCTATCACGCTCGGCCGGGCCGCCTGCCATGCCCCAGGAGTTGCCGAAGATCATGTCGTTGCCGAGCCCGCCGTAGAGCCTGTCGTTGGCGCCGCCGCCCTTCAGTTCGTCGTCGCCGAGACCACCCTTCAGCAGGTCCCGGTGCGCACCGCCGTCGAGATAGTCGTCGCCCTGCCCGCCGAGCAGGGTATCGCGGCCGTCCCCGGCATAGAGCCTGTCGTCCCCCGCGCCGCCGTCGAGCAGGTCATCGTGGTCGCCGCCGTGCAGCATGTCCGCGCCACGCCGTCCGACAAGGATGTCCGACGCATTGGTGCCGTGCAGCGTATCGTCCCGCCAGTTGCCGATTTGGACGTGCTCCGGACGTGCCGTCAGATCTTCGAACTCGAGGAACCGTGTGTCATCGGGGACGGTCTGCGTCTCGTTGCCTCGGGTCAGCTCCAGCCTGCCCTTGTCGTCCAGCGCGAACCGGTAGAGCGTGGCGGAACCGTCGAGGGCTAGTACGCCTTCGGCCTTGCTGTCACCAAAGAGCGCGTCGGCCTCGAGCGCCTTGCGGTAGACGGCAAACTCCTCGACGGTGCCGTTGAAACCGCTGTGGATCATGTCGGCCTTGCCGGGCGTGCTGTTCCAGCCATTGGCGCCGACGATCAGCGCCTCGGCGTTGCGGAACAGGTGCTGGGTCACGTCCTGGTCATAGGCGACCTTCACCCCGTCGAGCCAGAGCGCGGCGCCGTCCCTGCCGAAGCTGAAGGCCAGATCGTAGGCGCTGTCGGCGCGGATCACGTTCGAGGCGACAAGCCAGTGCGAGTCGGTGGCGGTCTGCAGCCGCACGACCAGATCGCCGTCCTCTTCGACAAAGGCGGTCAGGTGCCCGCCGCGACCGTTGCCGGACGCATCCTTCGAGAAAAGCGCGCCCCAGGTCAACTCGGCGCCGGTTGTGAAGCGCAGCGCGATCGTGCCGTTGCGCAGGGCCAGCGCGTCGTCATGCTCGAACACGAGCGCGTTCTGGGACTGCCCGGCGATATCCTGCGCCGTGGGGATCGCCAGCACAGGGGCCGCGCCACTGGCGAGCATCATGTCCTCGAGCCCCGGCAGCACTGCGGGTTTGCGGATCGGCCCGCGTTCCTCGGCCATGTCCGTGGGGCGCACGGCGTCGCGGATATCGGCGGAGGTGGCGACGATACCGTACGCGGGGGCCGCGGTGGTTTCGATGTCCGAGCGCTTCACCAGGTCGCCGTAGACGGTGATCCGGCCGAGGCTGTCCATGTGGTGCGCCCCGCCGCCCGAACCCTGGTCGGAGTAGAGCTTGATCAGCGAGCGGTCCATGACCCCGTCGCCATTCGAATCCGCATAGCTGATCGATTTGATCTTGGTCGTGTGACCCTCGATCACCAGCCGGTCGCCCTCGGCCCGGTTGTAGTCGGTCACCACGTCATGGCCGATCTGATCCACCCAGTGATCGTGCAGCTTGTCGTTCTCGCCTGCAACGCCGTGCCAACGGATCGTGCCGTCGTCGTTGGTGTGCTTCTCGATGTAGCGCTTCTTCGCGTTGATCAGCGTCTGGAAGTAGAAGACGTCGGCGCCGCCCCCGCCGGTCATCTCGTCATCGCCATTGATCGGCTGCTTCGGATAGAGTTTGCCCTTGGTCAGCTCGCCGTAGGGATCGCGCTCGTCGCGGCCCGGCACCCGGGCGATCTCGGGCTCGCGCGCGTCCGAACGCGAGATCAGCAGATCGTTCCCCGCCCCGCCCAGTAGCCGATCCTCGCCATGCCCGCCGTCGAGCACGTCGTTGCCGCGACCGCCCAGAACCGTGTCGTTTCCGTAGCCCCCCTGCAGCACGTCGGCGCCGTCCTTGCCGTCGACCAGATCGTCCCCGAGGTTGCCGTCGAGCCCGTCGTCGCCCGCGCCGCCCTCCAGTTCGTTGTCGCCGCGCCCGGCGCGTTTCATCTCGAGCGGGCGCATCATGTGGCCATGCTCGGAGAGGCCATAGTCCTCGGCGAGCTCGCGCAGCGTGTCCGAGCCATGGTGCATCTGCTCGAAGGCCGGCAGCAGGTCGGCCATGTCGTGCGCCATTGCGGCGGCCATGCCCAGCGCCGGATCGGCCTCGGCGGCCAGCGCCGCCATGTCGTCCTGCCCCAACTGCCGATTGTAGACCTGCACGTCGCCGATCGTGCCGCGGAAAAGGCTGTGCGCCTCGTCGGTCGGCTCGCTCCGCCAGGCGCGGGTCGCGCCCACGACCAGCGGGGCGTCATTGCCGCCGATGCCCTGCTTGAATTCCGGCTCCGAGGCGACGAGTTGACCGTTCAACCAGACTTCGAGCCCCTTCTTCCCGAAGCTCATCGCCAGGTGATAGGTGGTGTCTGCGGCAAGCACCAGTTCAGGCACTTTGAGGTACTCGGTCCCCGACCCGCTTTCCTGCGTGACCAGAAGCGTGCCGTCCTTGATCCATACGGTAAACTGCCCCGCCCCCTGCCCCGACAGGTCCTTCGAGATAAGCGCCATGTCGCCGTAGAGCACATCGGCCTTGAAGTTCAGCGAAACCGTGCCGCGGTTCAGCTCGAGCGCGCCCTTGTGACCGAAGTCGCGATAATCGCCGGGCATGCCGGAATAGTGCCGGTCGGCAAGTCGCTCGAGGACGGGAGAGGTCTTTGAGGGGAGAATGGTCATGTCGCGATCGTTCCTTCGATCCGGCCGCCGCTCTGCACCTTCTCAGCAATACATAGTTAAAATGACGGGAACCTTTTCACCTGCCGAGACGTAAACACGCGATTGAGGGGATACCGTGCGGATTCTGTGGCGGAAACTTGTCTGAATACGAAACGGGGAAGACCCCGCTCGAATTGGTTCCCGAGTGGTAGCCTCATTTCCAGACCATTCTGTGGTCGGCAGCTGATCGGCGAGCGACCGCCCGAAATATGGCAACCGTGCGGCGGCGAACCGTAGGACCGGGGTCACGAACGCAAGCCCTCGGCGCAGGTATGCGTGCTAAGGCGAGATCGGACAGCAAGGAGAGCCCGATGCCCGATCTCGAGCAGAACAAGCGCAACGTCATCGCCTTCTACGAGATGATGTTCAACGATTGCGAACCCGCCAAGGCGATCGCGGCCTACGTCGGTGACGAGTACATCCAGCACAACCCGCACGTCGAGGACGGCAAGCAGGGTTTCATCGACTATTTCGAGCGGATGGCGGCGGAGTACCCGGGCAAGAAGGTGATCGTGAAACGCGCCTTCGCCGAGGGGGATCACGTGATCCTGCACTGCCACCAGATCTGGCCCGAGGGACTGGAATATGCCGGGATCGACATCTTCCGTCTGGATGAAAACGGCAAGGTCGTCGAGCACTGGGACGTGCTGCAGGAAATCACCGGACAGTCGAAAAACGACAACGGCCTCTTCTGAGGCCGTTTCGCTAAGAAAATTAGACCCGGAAGGTGCACTGCGAGGGGAGCCGCGCGCACCTTCCGCGCTGTCTCCCGCGGCTCGGCTCACGATGGGGGGAGAGCCGGCCCCGTTGCGGGATCAGACTTCGGTGAGGATGTCGTCGTAGGCCAGCCGGGACTTGGGCAGGTCGGCGTTGTAGTCGGTGCCGTCCTTACGGTAGCCGATGGGAACCACCACGACCGCGCTGAAGCCCTGCTCGCGCAGACCGAATTCCTGGTCGAGGATCTTCGGCTCGAAGCCTTCCATCGGCGTCGCGTCGATGCCCATGGTGGCCACGCCCAACAGGAACTGGCCGAGGTTCAGATACACCTGCTTGTCGGCCCAGTGCTGAAGGTCCTTCAGATCCTGCTTGTGGATATTGATGAACATCCGGCGGCCGCCGTCCATCTGTGCCTTGAAGGCTTCGGGATCCGCGGCGAAGCGGCCGTCTTTCTCTTCCTGATCCAGGACCCGCTCCAGGTGGTCCTCGGTCATCTCGAGACGGCTGGCGAACACCACGACATGCGAGGCGTTCAGGATCGAGTCGCGGTTGAACGGGTAGGACTGTTCGACCGAGCGCGCGATGCGCGCCTTGCCCTCGTCCGTCGAGGCCAGAATGAAATGCCAGGGCTGGCCGTTGACGCTCGAGGGGCTGAAGCGCAGCAACTCCTTGATCTTCTCGATCTTGTCGTCGCTGATCTTCTTCGCCGGGTCGTAGGCCTTCGCGGTGTACCGCGCCTTGGCGAAGTGGGTGATGTCCTGGGTGGTGCCGAAGCCGTCGCTGTCGAGTGGTGCCATGATGTGGTCTCCTTTCCGGGACCCATCTACGCAAACCGCCGGGAATGATTAGCCGCATCGAACGGAAAGGTTTTTCCGGTTTCCGCGAATAATCATTTCGTGACCGGAGGTGATCGCGAAATCCCGGATCAGCACAGTTTGCCAAGAAAACATCTTGCCCGGCATGGGGCGATCGGCGAGTCTCCGCGCGGACGTGAAGGAACGAATACCCGGCATGACGGCAGCAAGCGATCCCCACCCGGCGACGGACCGCGCAGGCGTTGGGGCCTGGCTTCGCGCGGCGGTCGGCGCGCTTGTCGTCGCGACCCTGTCGGTCACCTTCGTGATCTCGTTCGCCACGATCGTTTTCAGCGGCCCGCTGAGCCAGTTCCTCAGCAGCGGGATCGGGCTCGGCCTTCTGGGCAGCATCACCATGCCGATTGTCGCCACAGCCTTCTGTTCCTACCGGGGCGTCGTCTGCCATCCACAGGACATTCCGGCGGTGCTGATGACACTGGCCTCGGCAGCAATCGCCGGAACGATGGCGGACCGCCCGCCCGAGCAGATGTTCGCAACCGTCGTGGCCCTGCTGGCGACAGCGGCGCTGATGACCGGGTTGTCGCTTTACCTCGCCGGGAGGTTCCGGCTGGGGTTCATCGCGCGCTTCATTCCCTATTCGGTGATCGGCGGGTTTCTCGCGGCCACCGGCCTGGTGCTGACGCTCGGCAGCCTCGGGATGATGATCAAGGAGGAAGTTTCGGTCTGGTCGCTGCACCTGCTGTTCGTCGAGGGCAACCCGATGCGCTGGCTGCCCTGGCTGGCGGTGGCGACGGTGATGGTGGTCGCCGCGCGGCTGATCGCGAGCGATTACGTGATGCCGGCATTGCTGTTGATCTCCGGTGCAGGTTTCTTCGCGGTGCTGTGGCTCGCAGACCTGTCGGTGCAGGACGCAGCGGACATGCGCCTGCTGCTGGGGCCGTTCGAGGGCGGGAACCTGTTGGCGGGTCTTTCCCCTGCCCTGCTGGCCGAGGCCGACTGGATGATCGTCATGACGCAGGCGCCAACGGTGCTGGCGATCGTTGCAATGGTGCTGCTGGGCACGCTGCTCAATGCCAGTGGGATCGAGGTTGCAACCGGGCACGACCTGGACCTCAACCGTGACCTCAAGGCCATCGGCGCGGCCAACGCCGCTGCGGGACTGACCGGCGGCTTCGTCGGCTATCACCTGCTGGGCGAGACGCTGCTCGCGCACCGCATGGGGTTCGGCAACGTCTTGGCCGGGATCTCGGTCGCCGCGGGTACGGCGCTGGTTCTGTTCATGGGCGCCTCGCTGATCGGCGTGCTGCCGGCGGGGCTGATGGCGGCGGTGATCGGCTATCTCGGGCTCGACATGCTCTATCGCTGGCTCTGGGTGCAGCGGCGCCGACTGCCGGTCTCGGATATGATGATCATCCTGTTGATCGTCGTCGTGGCCGGCCTTTTCGGCTTCCTGCAGGCGCTGTCCGTCGGCGTCTTGCTGGCAGCCGCGCAGTTCGTGATCTCCTACGCCGGGCTCGACGTGATGCGCGCACAGAGCACCGCGGCGGTGCGGCGGTCCTCGATCGAGCGCGGTGCCGAGGACATGGCGATCCTCGCCCGCGCCGGGGCGGGTACCCGGATCGTCGAGCTGACCGGCTTCATCTTCTTCGGTACCGCCAACCGGCTTCTGGACCGACTGCGCCACGAGCTGGGCAAGGCGCAGGGCATGGACCGGCTGATCCTCGACTTCGCGCATGTGACCGGGGTGGACACCTCGGCCATCTTCGCGTTGTCCCGGCTGTCCGAACTTTGCGAGCGCGCCGGGGTGGCCCTGGTGCTAACGGGGCTTTCCGAGGCGCAGGCACGGCAGGTGGCGCGCTCGGCTGAGCTGTCGGGCGACGTGCGCCGGGTCGAAAAGCTCGACGACGCGCTGATCGATCTGGAAGAGGAACTGCTGGCGGCAGAGCCCCGGCCGGGGCACGACTTCGATCCGCTGGCGGACCTCGCGGCGCGGTACCCACAGGTCGATTTCGCCGCCTTCACCGAGCACCTGTCGCTGAAACCCGGGGACGTCCTTCTCCAAGAGGGCGACAGGTCCGCCACCATCTACCAGCTTCGCTCCGGCCAGTTGCGCGCCGAGACCGGGACCGCCGAGGGCCGCCCGCTGGTGGTCGCGCGGTTCCATCCCGGCGCGGTGGTGGGCGAGATCGCTCACTATGCAGGAGTGCCGCGCACCGCAACCGTGATCGCCGACGAAGCCTCCGAGGTGGTTCGGATCGATCTCGACGCGCTCGACCGGTTGCCGGGGGGGCAGCCTGTTGCACTGGAGCTTCACCGCGCCGCCGCCGGCTACCTCGCGCGACGGCTGATGCGGATGACGCAGGTCTTCCGGGACGCCGGCCTCTGACGAGACCGCAGGCTCCTGGGCGTAAAATCACAATCCGGGCACGGAAAGGCTTGATCCCGCAGGTTGTTTTCGCGTCAAATTCTCGCGCTCCGCGCCGGTACTTCTTGCGACCAGACAAAACGGGTCCGCAGCCGGGTGCGCCAGCCGGGCGTCGCAGCGGGTATGGGGGGAACAGATCACATGCGCTGCGCCGACTGCAGAGCCGAGAACCCGGGGCGGGCGAAGTTCTGCATGGAGTGCGGGACCAAGCTGCCGGAGGGCTGCGTCTCGTGCGGCGAGGAGCTGATCGCCGGCGCGAAGTTCTGCATCGGCTGCGGCGCGCAGGTCGAGACCCTATCCGAGCCGGTGCAGGCCGAGATCCCTTCCGCCGAACCCGCCCAGGATGTCGCCGAGCGTCGGCAACTGACGGTGCTGTTCAGCGATCTCGTAGGCTCTACTACGGTTTCCGAACTCATGGACCCCGAGGACTACCGCGAACTGATCGCGCAGTACCGCACCGTGGTCACCGAGATCGTCGAAACCTACGGCGGGCGGATTTCGAATTTCGTCGGCGACGGCGTCGTGGCGCTCTTCGGCTATCCGGTCGCGCACGAGGGCGGAACATTCGCCGCGGCACTCGCCGCGCTCGATATCGTCGAGCGCGCGCCCTCGGTCGGAGCGCAGCACCCGAATCCGTCGATCACAACGCGGGTCCGGGTCGGCCTGCACACCGGGCCGGTGGTCGTGAGCGAGAACGCCAGCGGCACCGTGACCGAGCAGATGGCGCTCTATGGCGACACGCCGAACGTGGCCGCCCGCATCCAGTCCTTCGCCAAACCGGGCCAGGTCGTCGTCTCGGCGGTGACGCGGCGGTTGATCGGCACGCAGCTGGAGTTCGACTCGGCAGGCACCCCGGATCTTGCAGGCGTATCGGCGCCGATCGAGCTTTATTCGGTGCGGCGGCCGGCCTCCGGGCTTGACGGCGCGCGCCGCGATTTCGGGCGCGACGGCACACCGCTGATCGGCCGCAGCGCAGAGATCGCGCTGGTCGAGAACCGCTGGGATGCGGCGAACGAGAACGACGGCCAGGTGCTGGTGATCACCGGCGAGGCCGGGATCGGAAAGTCGCGGATCGTCTTCGCCCTGGGCCAGGGCATCGTCAGCGACGGAATGCGTCAGCTGACGCTCTATGGCTCGTCTCTCTACAAGAACAGCGCCTTCCACCCGGTGAAAGCCGCGCTGTCCGAGCTGATCGATTTGCCCGTCGGGAGCGCACCGGCCGAACAGCGGGCGCGTATCGAAACCTTCGTCGAAGGGCTCGGCATGGACCCGGCAACCGCCGCGCCTATCGCCCGGCTGATGGGGATCACCGATGCGCTCGATGCCGCGGCCCCCGCCTCGCCTGACCGCGAGAAGAGCCTGATCATCGATGCCCTGCTGCAGATCCTCTCGGGGCTTGAGCGGGACCGGCCGCTGCTGCTGGTCATGGAAGACGCGCACTGGATCGACCCGACGACGTTGGAACTGGTCTCGCGCTGGATCGATGGGCTGTCGGGAAGGCGCTGCCTGGTGCTGATCACTGCCCGACCCGAGTTCGTTCCGCAGTGGCGCAACCTGGCGCATGTCACCTCGCTGGAGCTGAACCGCTTCGGCCGCCGCGACACGATCCGTCTGATCGAGAGCATTGCCGGCGCGCGCCCCCACGACCTGCTGCTCGACCAGATCGTCGCCCGCACCGACGGAGTGCCGCTGTTCATCGAGGAACTCACCAAGATGCTGATCGAGGCCGGCATCTTCGGCGAAGGCGGAGATTTTACCGGCGAGCTGTCGCACGCGATCCCGGAATCGCTGCAGGATTCGCTTATGGCGCGGCTCGATCGGCTGTCCTCGGCGAAGGAAACCGCGCAGGTCGCCGCCGCCATCGGCCGGACATTCAGCGGCGCGGTGTTGAGCCGGGTTCGGCGCCGCTCGCAGGAGGAAGTCGCCGCCGCGCTGGATCAGCTGGTCGATGCGGACCTGATCGTGCCCGTGCACACGCCTGGCGAGGAACAGCTCTACCGGTTCCGCCACGCGCTGGTGCAGGAGGCCGCATATCAGTCGATGCTGCGTGCCGCGCGGGCGCGCTGGCACGGGCGTATCGCCAAGGTGTTGGAAACCGAGCTGCCCGGCGCCGCCCCGAGCGAGGCGGAGATCATCGGCTATCACTACCAGCGCGCCGGGGACGTCGCCGCCGCCGAGCGCTGCTGGGTTGAATCCGCCCGCATGGCGCTGAGCCGGTCCGCCAATGTCGAGGCGATCACGCATCTGGAAGCGGCGCTGGAGTGCTTGCGCCAGACCCCCCCGGGAGAAGCGCGCGATCGCCGCGAGATGGACCTTCAGATAATGATCGCGGTGCCGCTGGCCTTCGTGAAAGGCTACGCGCACGAGAGCGTGCTGGCGGCCTATGACCGGGCCCGCGCGCTCTGCCGCCAATACGGCGAAGTGGAGCGGTTGTTCAAGGTCATCTACGGCCAGTTCCGGTCCGAGATGCTGGGCGGGCGCTATGGCGGTCTGATCGAACAGGCCGAGATGCTGTCCTCGCTGTCGAAAGAGCTGGGGCAACCCCTGACCGAGGCGATCACCGAGCGGTCGTTCGGATCGGTGCTGACCTATCTCGGGCGGCCCGAGGAGGCGCTGACGCATCTGCACGCCGGAACAGCCGTCAAGATCACCCGCAAGGACCGGTTGCGCGGCCTCGATTTCGACGTGGTCGATCTGGCGGTTGCCATGCGCGGGTATCTCGGGCTGTCGGGCTGGCTTTCCGGCGACACAGCGGGCGCGCGGCAAGCGATCGACGAGGCGCTGACCCTGAGCCAGGAGACCGACCATCCGTTCAGCGTCTGCTTCGCACTGGCCTTCGGGTCCTGGGTGCAGCAGTTCACCGGCGACGAGGAAGCTGTGCGCGCCAGTTCCGCCCGGCTGATCGCGCTGAGTCAGGAGAACTCGTTCCAGTTCTGGCTGGGTTGGGGCCGCGTAATGAACGGCTGGGCGCGGCGGGCCGAACTGGGGCCGAAGGCGCTGGAGATGATCGAGCAGGGCCTGGAGGAATGGCGCGGCACCGGCTCGGAACTGGGGCTGAGCTATTTCCTGGGTCTGCACGCGGATGTCGCGCTGTCGCTGGGCAAGGCCGACCTGGCCGAGCGGCTGCTGGACGAGGCCGCGGCCTTCGAGGACCGCTCCGGGGAGGCATTCTGGCACATCGGCCTGGCCCGGCTGCGCGGCAACGTCGCGCTGGTCCGGGGCGATCACCCGACGGCCGAGGCGCGGCTGCGCGAAGCGGTCGCAGCGGCGCGGCGCATGGGGCACCGGGGTCCGCTGCTGCGCGCGGCGACCGAGCTTGCGCGGCTGGCCCGAAGCGCGCAGGCGCAGGTCGATGCCGGCGCCGCCTTGCGGGATCTGCTTCGCGCCTTGCCCGAGGACGATCCCGGCGCCGCTGCCGCCCGTCAGGCGCTGCATGCCCTGCCGGACATATGACGCCTGAGAGAAGTGAAGTGACAAAAAACCGCCGGGTAGACGGCGGAGACGACAGAGGGGAACTGCATGACCACGCCTGAAAGCGTCGGCGAGAGCTGCCGCCAGACACCAGCGACGGGCGTGATGCCCAAGCTGCCTGAGAAATTCGACGCCTTCCCCTTCTACTACGCCTCGCTGCAATGCCAGTGGATGTACTGGTACACCAGCGTTGAGGCGGCGCAGCCCTTCGTGGATGGCACCGGTCTGTGCGTTGCGAAATTCCCGGACGAGACCGGCAAGGATCGGGCGGTGATCCTGCTGAACTTCCAGCGCTACACGGCGCACTACGACAACTCGCTGGGCACGGTGAACGAGGTCGAGTTCAATCTGCTCGCCTATCCGAGCAACCGGGTGCCGGGCGTCCCGAAGATGACCCTGACCGAGTACCTGCACGGGCGCGACCAGACCAAGACGATCGGTCACCTGCGCCTGCACGTCGCCGCCGACAACAAGATCGCCGTCGAGGCGGGGCGCGAAGTCTTTGGCGAGCCGAAGTTCTTCGGCACGTTCAACTACAAGGTTCCGGCGCTGAATGCGAAGCTGATCGGGGAGCCTCCAGTGCAGCCACAGGACTGGTGGATCCAGCTGGTGAACCCTGACGATCCCGAGAGCTTCGTCTACGACCTGAAAGCCGACCTGGGCGTTTTGACCGGGAACCAGTGGGCGCGCACGAACTGCACGCCGATCCCCGAGTTCGCGACCGGCCTGGGGCGCACCGTCTGGACCCGCTGGACCATCGCCGGGCTGTTCGAGACGGCGATGCTCGACAATGACGCGGGGCGCGCGGTGGCAAAGCAGTTCCGTCTCGAGATCGGACAGAACGATTTTGCCATGACGCGGGACATGCGAACGCTGTTCTCGCACGCCAGTCTTCCGGTCGCAGTGCAGACCTTCGACAGCCCGCCCGCCTGCATCGAGCCGCGCGGCTTCTATGTCGACGCCATCGACGGGGATCGTCATGAGCGTGGCTGAGGGGGACGCGGATTTCGCTGCCTTCATGGCGATCAGCGTAATCCTGACCGGATATGACGGCGCCGAGCTTGGCGGCACCGGGTGCGCGCCCGAGTACTGGCACCAGTTCCGCCAGGTTCTGCCCGGTGAGGTTCTGGGCGACTTCCTAGCTCCGGTGTCAGGGCTGGAAGGCTTGGAGCCGGAGGCGCAGGAGGCCGAGGTGCGACGGATCTACCTTTCCGACGTACGGCTGGGACCGGTGGCGCGGGCGCTGATCCAGCTCTGGTATCTCGGCCAGTGGGTGCCGCTGCCCGAGGACTGGCGCAACCGGTTCGGCGCCTCGCGCTTCGACGTGGCGAAAATCATCTCGACCCGGGCCTATAAGGAAGGACTGGTCTGGGACGCCATCGGCGCGCACCCGATGGGCGCAAAGCAGCAGGGGTTCGGCGCCTGGGCGCAGGAGCCGCCGAAACGGGGGGCAGTCGAATGAGCGCGCTGCCGGAGGAGGACCGCGTTTTCGACGTCGTTATCGTGGGCGCGGGGATTGCCGGGGCGATCCTGGCGAAAGAGCTGGTGCGGGCCGGGCGCTCGGTGCTGATCCTCGAGGCCGGGGCGGATGACGGCGACACCTGGGAGACCTACCGCTCCTATCTCGACCAGTACTACCTGGCGCTCGCCAAGACGCCGAACGCGCCCTACCCGGACCTGCCGACGCTGCCCTCGCCTTCAGTGCTGGACATCACCCCGGTAAGGGGCACGACGCCAGATGCGCAGGGATATTTCGTACAGAAGGGCCCCCTGCCCTTCGGCAGCAACTACCTGCGGGCCTATGGCGGCACGACGCTGCACTGGCTGGGCACGAGCCTGCGGATGGTCCCGGCAGATTTCGAGATGCAGAGCCGTTTCGGTCTTGGGGTCGACTGGCCGTTCAATTACGAGAAACTGAGGCCCTACTACGAACGCGCCGAATGGGAGATCGGCGTGTCCGGCGAGGCCTCGGCGCAAACGCCTGAGGCGATGGGCATCCGCACCTCTCGACCCGATGACGGGAAAGACTTCTTCGCCCCAGGCTATGATTACCCTATGAAGCCGATCCCGGATTCCTGGGTGGACGGTTTCTTCGCCGAGGCGAATGGAACGCCGGTGGTCACCGACCGGCGCACGGATGAGAAAGGCGTCACGACCGAGGAGGTGGTGGACCTCAAGGTCTCCAACACACCGGTCGGGCGGAACTCTATCCCGCGCCCCGTGCCGGAAGGCGGCATTCCCATCGGTAACGACGTCCGGAGCGAGCCTTTCCAGCCGCGCGGCGCGACCGGTGCCTTCGCGTTCATGGGGCAGCGCTGCGAGGGCAACTCGAGCTGCATTCCGATCTGCCCGATCCAGGCCAAGTACAACGCCATGAAGACCCTTGCCGACGCCCGCGCCTGGGGTGGCGAGCAGGTTCGGATCGTCACGCAGGCGGTCGCCTCGAAGATCGAACTGGACGAGGCCGGTCGCGTCTCGGCCATCGTCTACAAGCGCTACCCGTTCCCGGGCGTGCCGCAATACGACTTGCGCCGCGCCAGGGGACGTCAGTACGTGCTGGCCGGCGGCGCGATCGAGAACGTGACGCTGGCGCTGGCCTCCGGGCTCTGCCCCACCAGCCACGAGCTCGGGCGCAACCTCATGGACCATCCCTACATGATGGCCTGGGGCTCGGCGCCGCGACATGTCGGACCGTTCCGCGGGCCGGGATCCACCTCGGGGATCGCCAGTTTTCGGGACGGGATCTTCCGCGATCAGAAAGGCGCCTTCCGGCTGGAGATCGGCAACTGGGGCTGGAACTTCGCGGCAGGCTCGCCGACATCGGACGTGGCGCGCATGGTCGGGGACGAGAACCTTTTCGGACGCGCATTGCGGGACAAACTGTTCCACGAGGTGCAGCGCCAGGTGCGTATCGGCATGCTTGTCGAGCAGCTTCCGCGCGCCAGCAACAGGGTGACGATCGACCCGGCCTACCGCACACCGATGGGCGAGTTCCGTCCGGTCATCAGCTATGACATTGACGACTACTCCCGCGCGGGCCTCGCGATGGCGCATGACGTCTGCATGCAGATCTTCCGGCGCCTCGGTGTCCACGACCGGACTGAGTACGATCCTTCGGCGGCGGGCTACTACACCTACGACGGGCGCGGCTACACCGTGTTCGGCGCCGGGCACCTGGTGGGCACGCACCGCATGGGAACCGACCGGATGCACTCGGTCACCGATGACGAGATGCGGACTTGGGACCATGAAAACCTGTGGATGGTCGGGTGCGGGTCGATGCCGACCATCGCCACCTCGAACCCGACGCTGACCCTGGCGGCGCTGGCCTTCAAGGCCGGCGACGCGATCCTGAAAGCTCTTGGCAAGCAGGCTGCCGCATGACCTCTGACACGCTCGAAACCGACCTCAAAGATCTGCGGGGCCTGCTTCAGCAGGCGCTGACGCTGGAGCTTACGACCATCCCGCCCTATGCGACGGCCTGCTACTCGATCCTGCAACAGGGCCAGTACGACCGGTCCGAGCCGGTCATCGTCAACGCCGAGCCGATCGAGGTGATCCGTCAGGTGATGGTCGAGGAAATGCTGCACATGACGCTGGTCGCCAATGTGCTGAACGCGGTTGGCGGCACGCCGGTCTTTACGGCGAACCCGCCGACCTATCCCGCGACGCTTCTAGACGGTCGCGGCCCGACCGTCGGCTTGCGACGCTTCACGCCCGAGCAGGTGAAGGTCTTCCGCAAGATCGAGACCGCGCCGGACGGAGACCATGGCGAGGATTACCATACCATCGGCGGGTTCTATCGCTGCGTGCGCAAGAAGATGGACGAACTCTGCGACGCCCATGGGCCCGAGCGGGTCTTCACCGGTGACGAGGCGCGGCAGATCGGCCCCGAGGATTACTACGGTGCGGGCGGGCACGTGATCGCGATCCGCGGAACGCCGCAGGAGCGGCGCGACCGGGCGCTCGAGGCGATCCGCGAGATCATGGAAGAAGGCGAAGGTGCCGACTCCGGGGGACGTGCCGGCGACAACGACCCGATCCCCGGTCCAGAGCGGCCGGACCAGGGCCCGGTCGAGGACATCGCCCATTTCTTCAAATTCAACGAGATCCTGCACAGCCGCTACTACCGTGCAGAGGATACCGACGTGCCGACGGGCGGCGATCTGGCGGTGGACTGGAGTGCGGTCTCGCCCATGATCGACGACCCAACCGAGCCACTTTACGCGGATCACCCGGACATCGCAGCGCTTTCGGCCCGGTTCAACGGGACCTGGAGCCTGCTGCTGCGCGAGCTTGACCGGGCCTTCGACGGCGAGCCCGCGCGGTTGCGCGAGGCGGTTCCGGTCATGTACCGGCTGCGGGACGAGGCGCAGCAGCTGATGCGGGTGCCCCTGCCCGGTCACGGCGGACGCACCGCCGGGCCGACCTGGACCTACATCCCTTAAGCTGAACGCTCAGAACGTCAGGCGGGTCCGAAGGCCGAAGATCACCGCATCGTCTCTCTGGGGGTTCGCGGCGGGATGCTTGACGTACTGGACCGACGGCGTGAGCGCCACCCGCTCTACCAGTTGGAAGCGGTAGAACAGCTCTCCGGTGACCTGCTCGCGCAGCGCATCGTTCGCGGGTTTGCCCCAGGATGCGCCGATTCCCAGAACGTCGCGGGCGGCACGGCGACGGGTGTCGAATGCCAGGCCGAACCCTGCGGCGGCGTCGGCTTCGAAGAGCGTCGCCTCGCCGTCAGATAGCCCGCCGAAGCCGAACAGGAAGTATCGGTCCTTGAACAGGCGGCTTGCGGCGAAGGTCACTCCGTGACCCTCGGGCGTGCCCTTGTCCTGGAGCGCATCCTGGTGCCAGAACTGCAGCCGCACCTGGTCGAAGCGCCAGCGGTCGGGCGTCGTGGGCTGATAGCGCAGCTCGACCGAGTGGTAGAACTCGCCTTCGCCGATCGAGTCGAACGGGTCTTCGGCGGTTTTCGCATTGGCGTCGTGGATGCCCGCGACCACCACGAAGTTAGGCGTCAGCTCGGCGCCGAAGCCGAGTCCGAAGCCACGCCCCGGCGCCGGTTTCGACAGCGAACTTTGCAGACCGGTGTTCTGGAAACCGCGCATGGACGAGGACAGCGCATGGACGTTGTACCAGGAGATTGCGCTGATCTTGCCGAGGATGAACTTGAACTTGCCGTCCGCGACCGCCTGCCGCCAGGCAAGCTCAGTCACCGCGAAACCGAAATCGCTGAACCCTGTGCCCGAAGGCGTAACGCTTCCGAACTGGTAGCCGAACTGGCTGGGCGGCAGATCTCCGTCATAGGCGTTGCGGTTCTCGAGACGAAAGGTCAGCTTGCCTTCGTTGCTTTCGCCCCGGTTCAGCAGCGCCCAGGAGCCCTGGATCTGCCCGCGCCCGGCGAAGGCGCTGTCCTGCGGCACGTCATCCGGTGTCGTCTGGTAGAGCGTCTGGAAACTGAACTGCAGCTTCAGCCCATACCGTTCGTTCAGCCGCTTCTTCCAGTCGAAGAACGGCTGAAAGAATGCCTCGACCCTCGGGAACTGCAGGATCGCGCCGACGTCCTCGTCGTCGAGCGCGAGGTCCTCTGTGACGCTGTCCCCACCTTCGAGGCTTTTCGCGTTGCTTGCATAACCCGAGTAAGTGCCGCTTGGCGGTGCACTGTCCTGCGCCGCCACCGGCGCGGCGCAAAGTGCTGCGCCAAGCAGGGCCGCCGTAAGGTATGAAACCCGCAGATCCGTCATTCGCCCGTCGTCCGGGTGTAGTACTGGTGCATATCATCGCCGACCATGTCGACCGGCGTGTCAGCGGTGCCCTCGATGGTCAGATCCGTGTCGGGCGTGACGACGCGGAAGCTCCAGCCCTCGGCGGGTGAAAGCTGCGCGGCCAGGTTGGCAGGGTCGCCATCCGTCACCGCGCTGCCGTAGGCGTTCAGCACGTAGACGTTGCCCTCCGGATCGACGAGTTCGTAGATCGGCTTGCCGGCGTCGAAGGTCATCGTCTGCAGCTTGGCGCTGGTGTAGGGCTCGTAGGGCGTGGCACCGGTCCCGCTGCCGAGGGCGGAAAGCGGCAGCGTCGCCGCGTAGCGCGCAGCGATGCCACCGAAATCCGCGCTGTCCCCAAGGCCCAGGGTCTGCGCGTCCATCGCCCAGAACTTCGGGCCGTTCAGCTGCGCGGCTTTCGCCCCGTGCGCCTTGGCAAGCGCGGCGGTGTCGAGGCTGTCGAAGGTGTCGGCCGGGCACCCCGCCGAGGCGGAGGTGTTGTAGATCTCCACCCGGTCCTCGTAGATCAGCAGAAACTCGCAGTAGCGCATGCCGCGCATATCGGTGAGCGTCACCTCCTCGACAGGTTTCGGTGTCTGAGCGGGGGCCTGCGTGGCGGCGGCGAGCGCCGCTGCAATCAGGGTCAGACGAAATGTCATCATGTCCTCCTTTGCGGTGCCGCGGGTCATTTCGGCGCCGGGCGCGGTTGCAGCACGTAGAAGCCCTGGTCGTGCATGTAGTAGAACCGCCCACCGTAACCGGGGCTCAGCAGCGTGTTGAAGCTCATCGGCGGCAGCGGGTCCGACTCGGCCAGCACGCGGCCGGTCTTGGCATCCAGCCAGAGCGCGGTCTGAGTGTAATCCGGCGCGCTGGTCTGGTTGAGCTGCTGCAGCGTCGTCCCCTCGGCGGCTCGTGCCGTGCCCAGAACCCGTGTCTCCGCCGGGCCGTAGAGCGCCTGAAGTGCCGTCGTCGCCCCGTCGAGGGTCCAGGCGAGTGTCATCTCTCCGCTGTCCTGGTCCAGCGTCACCGCGCCGACCTTCATCATGTTCTGATCCGCCGAGAAGATCATGCCGTTCTCCTCGTCCACCGCGGATTTGGGCGGCGCCCAGCTCTGGCCGGTGGGTAGTTCGGTTCCGAACGGATAGATCCGGGTGATCCGCGACGGGTCGTGCTGGTTGATTGCCGTCAGCGACGACGCCGCCTCGGTCGTTGGCAGACCGTTGGTCTGGAACACCACCCAGTCGCCAAGGATCGCGGGGGCGTCTCCGGTGGTCTGCCCCTCTTCCAGGTAGGTCGTCGCCCAGTCCGGATCCTGGCTGAGTTGCTTGCTGTCCGGGTCCCAGAAGAAACGGTAGGCCTTGAGGATCGAGGGTGCGTAGATCGCGATGCGCCCGTCGAACTCGGTTATGGAATGCGGCACCACGGCATTCTCGGGCACGTCGATGCTGTCGAGGATCTCGAAGCGGTCGGGATCGATGGCGAGGATTGTCGAGCCTGGCGAGGCCGCCGCGCCGCCCGGGCACTGGAAGACCGCGAACGTGCCCTGGATCTCGCAGGGCGTGGCGCGGGTCTGGTTCTTCACGATCAGCGTGCCGTCAGGGGCGATCGTCAAATGCTTGAAATTGCTCCCCTCCGGCGGCGCAACGCCGGGCGTGAGCGCGAGATACTGCAGGATCCGTCCGTCATCCCCGTCAAGCTTGACCAGGTGATTGCCGAAAGCCACCGGGATCGTGCCGTCGGGCAGGATGTTGAGGTTCGCCGCCCCGACCCACTCCCCTGTCACGTTGCCGTTCTGAAGGTAGGTGCGCCAGATCTCCTTGCCGGTGGTGGCGTCGACCCGCGCGACATAGGGCCCTGGCGGCATAAGCCCTTGCGGCGGAGGGTTGTTGCCACCAGTGAGGTACAACTCACCGGGTCGGCGGTTGTTCATGAAAAGAACGCCCTGGTAGCTGTCATCGCTCTGATAGGCGAAGACCCGGTTCGGGCCGTCAAGCGACCCGAGGAAGCTGGCGCAGGCATAGGTCTGGCTGCGCCGCGCATCGCTGACCTCGGCCCCGTTGAGAGACGGGAAGTAACCCGGGGTCTCGCGCGACTGCGCGCACGCCCATTCAGCCGAAAGATGCGCGAGGTCCGGCGGGATCGGCCCGGTGGTCGACTGCTGCGCGATGGCCGGAGCGCCAGCGGCCAGAAATGCGGCCAAGACGGTAGCGCGAAGAAATTGCATCGGGCGGAACTCCTGTCTTCATTCTTGCGGAACTCAGACTAGCGGAGCGATTGTGGCGCGCGTTTGCTTTGCGCGCCAAAAACTGCGGCTCAGCCCCCGAGCACCGCCCGCGCCCGGGTCGGACTCTCGCCTACAAGCCTGCGCACCGCGCGCGACAGCGTGGCGTTGCTGGCATAGCCAAGCCGCTCGGACAACTCGTCCAGCGCCATATCCTGGGATTGCAGCAGCGAGACCGCGAGACCACGCCGCACCCGATCGATCTCGGCCGAGAAGCTTGTGCCCTCTTCGCTCAGGCGGCGCTGCATGGTCCGAACGCTCATCCCTCCGGCGTGTGCGAGCCGCTCGACCGTCGGCTCGCCGCCATGGAGCATCGCGGCGATCACCGGCCGGACAGACCCCGCGAGCGTCGTGTCCTCGGCCAGCGGCGGTATGTCCTGCGGTCGCGCATTGGCCAGCCGGTCGCGCGCCACCACCCGGAACGGGTTCTGCGCGACATGCGGGGCAAGCGTGATCCGCAGCGCGCCGTCGCGGCTGGGCCGGACCTCGCTGCCGAAGTGCTGGGCAAGGTCCGCGACTCCGACCTCGGGATGCGGTTGCGCCTCGATCCGCGCCAGCAGCGGCGGCTGCAACCCGGTAAAGAGGCAGAGTTGGCGGATCATCGAGCAGAACAGCACATGGACCGCGTGCAGCGCCTCGGCGTCGACCGGCGCGGTTATCCGCTCGGTGATGGTGAAACCCGCGCCGCCCGCTTCGGCCCGGACGATCTCGTGGCTGGAATGCAGCGGGATCGCCACCGCGACCCGTTTCATCGCCTCGGCGGGGCTGCGCGCCCCGAGCGCGACACGACCGATGAACGCCAGTTCCGCCACGCTCGCCTGCGATACGATCCGGGTCCCGACGTCGGGACCATGCTCCCGCGCGATATCCCGCAAAAGTGCGATGGCGTTCAGCATCGGGACCGGGTCTTCGGGGGCGAGCGCGAACCAGTAGCCAAGATCGGCAGCATCGAGGAACCGCGCCGCCTCTTGTCCGTTCGCTTCCACGAAGCGGACGAGGGGCAACACATTGGCTGCCCGGATCAGCGGTATCGTCCTGGCCATGCCTGCTCCCGAGCCCTGCTTGGGTCAGTTTTTGCCCAAGCCGTGCGCGGTTTCAAGAGACGCCTGGCGGCGATGCCCGGATGGAGGGTCATCTGCCCGCTGCAGAGCATCTTCCCGGCCCAGATTTTTCTTCGCAGATATTGCCCGCCCGCGCGACGGAGCCGGAGTCCCGGACCGTACCATCTACTTCTTCCTTCCCGAACAGGAGCCGGCGCGGCGTGAAACATCTGATCTCATTGGTGCTGGCTGCCGGCCTGATCGCGGCAGCGGTGTTCGTCATCCAGGGCGGGTTCAGCGGCGGCGACGCCGCCACCTCAGCCGGTAGCCTGGCTGCCTCTGCCGGCCCCGGTGGACGAGCTCCAGGCGGCGGAGCAGGCGAACAGCGTGGTGGGCGTGCCTCGATGGTGACGCTGGCCGAGGTCGAGGTCACGCCGTACAGCGATATCTTCCGCTCGGTCGGAACGCTGGAGGCAGCCACCCGCGTCGATGTCGAAAGCGAGGTTTCCGGCCAGGTCACCGCCGTCCATATCAAGCCGAACACCGAGGTCGCGGCGGGCGACGTGCTGGTCGAACTCGACAGCCGGGCGGCGGAACTCGACCTTGCCAGCGCCGAGGCGCAGTTGGACGAGGCGCGCGATGCGCTGGAGCGCTATGAGACCCTGCGCAACGGCAACAGCGGCGCAGTCTCGCAAGTGGCCCTGCAGGAGGCGCGCACCGCCGCCAAGCTGGCCGAGGTCGCCGTGGATCAGGCCCGGTACGAACTGGATCGGCGCCGGATCACCGCGCCGATCTCGGGTACGGTCGGCCTGACCGACATCGAGGTCGGTGGTATCCTGAGCGCCGGGACCGAAATCGTCACGATCACCGATACCGAGGAGATCCAGATCGACTTCACCCTGCCCGAACGCGCGGCCTCGGTGCTGGAGGCCGGGATGCCGGTGCGGCTTACCCTGCCCTCGATGCCCGGGCGCGTGTTCGAGGGTGAGGTCGCGGCCTTCGACAACCGGATCGACGCCCAGACCCGGCTGATCCGGGTCGAGGCACGGATCGCCAATGACGATGCCCGCCTGATCCCGGGCGCGATCGCGAACGTGATCGTCGCGCGCGAAAGCAAGGCTCTGCCCAGCGTTCCGGCGCTGTCGATCACATGGTCTCGCGAGGGCGCCTCGGTCTGGGTGGAGGAAGACGGCGCCGTGCGCGCGGTGCCGGTCACCATCGCCCACCGCCTGGACGATACCGTCTGGGTCGAAGGGGACCTTGCCGCTGGCGCACAAGTCGTGGTCGAGGGCGTGCAGAACATGCGCCCCGGCGCTACCGTGACCACCGGCAGCCCGAGCGCATCCGGCGCAGATCGCACTGCCGGAGGCGGCGCACGTCCAGCAGAAGCCGTGCGCGTTGCGGCGGAGACTGGCAATGACTGACGCGGCCAAACGCAACGGCCTGGCCGCAACCTTCGTCGCGCGACCGATCCTGGCGGTGGTATTGAACCTGCTGGTGATCATCGCGGGCGGCGCGGCCCTGATGGGTGTCGATGTGCGCGAGATGCCCAACGTCGACCAGCCGGTCGTCTCGGTCCGCACGACTTACGAGGGGGCCTCCCCCGAGACGGTCGACACCGAGATCACCGCCGTACTCGAAGATGCGCTGACTGCGCTCGAAGGGCTTCAGGCGATCTCGTCGACATCCAGCTATGGCTCGTCACGGATCACGCTGGAATTGTCGGATGATGTCGACATCGACACCGCCGCGAACGAGGCGCGGGAGATCGTCTCGAACCAGGAACGGCAACTGCCGGACGATATCGACGCCCCCACCGTCAGCAAGAGCGATGCGGACGCCGATCCGATCATCCGGCTTGCGCTGCTGGGCGATGCGACACTGGAAGAACTGACCGGCATCGCCGAGGACACCGTTTCCGAGCGGCTGGCGACTATCGGCGGCGTCGCCGAGGTCGAGGTCGCGGGCACCCAGGTCAACGAGTTCCTGGTACTGGTATCCATGTCCGCGCTCAGCGGTCGCGGGCTGACCATCGACGACCTCGAGGATGCGCTTGGCACGCTGCGTGACGACACACCACTCGGCGAACTGGAGAGCGAGACGCAATCGGTCGTGCTGCGCTCGAGCAGCCCGGACATCGGCGCCATGGACATTGCCAACCTGCGGATAGACGAGAACACCCGCGTCTCGGACGTGGCGTTCGTGCAGCTGACCGCCAAGGAGCGCACGATCTTCTCCCGCGTCAACGGGCAGAGCGCGGTCGGACTCAACATCATCCGCCAGTCGGTCGGCAACACGCTGTCGATCTCGCTCGACGTGCGCGCCGAGGTCGAGGAGATCCAGAAGGACCTTCCGGAGGGCGTCCAGCTTCTCATCAGCTCGGACGACGGCGTGTTCATCGAACGGTCGATCACCGAGGTCACGACATCGATCGGCCTCGCGGTGCTGATCGTGGTCGCGGTCATCTTCCTGTTCCTGCGGTCTTGGCGCGCGACGCTGATCCCGGCGATCACCATCCCCGTCTCGCTGATCGGCACGATTGCCGCTATCTGGCTAGCCGGGTTTTCGGTCAACACGATCACGCTGCTGGCGCTGGTACTGGCAACCGGCATGGTCGTCGACGACGCCATCGTCGTGGTCGAAAACATCGTTCGGCGGCGGCAGATGGGCGCTGGCCCCCGCGCTGCGGCTGTCACCGGCACCAACGAAGTGTTCTTCGCGGTGATCTCGACCACAGCGACGCTGGCCGCGGTGTTCGTGCCGATCTCGTTCCTGCCGGGCCAAGCGGGCGGCATCTTCTCGGAGTTCGGCTTCGTGCTGGCGTTCTGCGTGACCATCTCGTCTGCTGTGGCGCTGACGCTGGTGCCGATGATGGCCGGGCTACTGGATCCCGGCCGGCCGCGCGGCGCCGGGTCTGCCGGTGAAGATCGCCCGAGCCTCGTGGCGCGCGCCTATCTCGGGACGGTCGGCGGCGCACTGCGCATGCCGCTGCTCGCCATCGGAGCGGCCATTGCCTTCGGCGTACTTGCCGCAGGCAGCTACCAGTCGCTCAGCTCGGAACTGACCCCGAGCGAGGACCGGGGCTTCTTCTTCATCGTCGCGCGCGCCCCCGCCGGGGTCAGCTCGTCCTTCACCAACGCCCAGGCCGCAAAGGTGGAGGCGGCGCTGACACCGTATCGCGAAAGCGGAGAGGTCGAGGCCGTGCAATCCCTCATCGGCCTCGGCGGCTCGGGTCAGGCGGTGGTGATCGTGCGGCTCTCGGACTGGGCGGAACGCGCGCGCAGCCAGCAGGAGATCCTCGCCGAGGTGAACCAGCGCCTGTCACGGATCAGCGGTCTGACGGTCTTTGCGCGATCGGGCAACAGCCTGGGCATCCGGGGCGCCGGGCGCGGGCTGCAATTCGCCGTCACCGGCAAGGATTTCGAGACACTAGTCACTCAGGGTGATGCCTTGGTCGCGGCGCTGGCGCAGGAACCCGAGACCTTCAGCAACCCTCAGCTCAGCTACGACACCAACGAGCCGCAAATCGATGTGTCAATAGATACCGAGCTTGCCACCGAGATGGGGCTGTCGCCCTCGGCGCTCAGCGCGACCATCAGCGCGATGACCTCGGGATCGGTTCCTGTTTCGGTCTTCGTCGCGGGCGAGGAAGTGGACGTCCGTATCGAACCCTCCGGCCCGCCTATCGACGACCCGGGCGATCTGGAGCGGGTTTTCGCGCGCACCAGCGGCGGCGCTTTCGTGCCTCTGTCCACGGTGGTCAGCTTCGAGCAGACCGCGGCCGCCTCGCGCCTTTCGCGGGAAGGCGGGGACCGTGCGGTATCGGGCCAGGCCAATCTTGCCGAGGGCATCGACCTTGGGACGGCGGCTGACCGGCTGCAGGAACTCGCGCGCGAGGTGTTGACCGACGGGACGCAGTTGGTGCTGCTGGGCGAGGCCGCCAGCCTCGAGGACAGCCAGAGCGGCACGCCGATCGTCTTTGCAATCGCCTTCATCGTAGTGCTGCTGGTGCTCTCGGCCCAGTTCGAGAGCCTGGCGTCGGCGGTGGTAATCATGCTCACGGTGCCCTTCGGGCTGGGAGCCGCGCTGATGGCGATCCAGCTGACCGGCGGGTCGCTGAACTACTACAGCCAGATCGGCCTCGTGATGCTGATCGGGATCATGGCCAAGAACGGCATCTTGATCGTCGAATTCGCCAACCAGCTGCGCGCCGAGGGCCGGAGCGTCGACGAGGCGATCCGCGAGGCTGTGCGGCTGCGTCTGCGTCCGGTGATGATGACGATGGTCTCGACGGTCCTGGGCGGCCTGCCCCTGGTGATGTCCTCGGGCGCAGGCGCCGAGGCGCGCGAGGCGGTCGGCTGGGTGGTCGTCGGCGGGCTGGGCTTCGCAACGGTGTTCACCCTGTACCTGACGCCGGTGTTCTACCGCCTCATCGCGCCGCTGGGCGGCATTCCCGGCCACGCCGAGCGGCGCCTGCGGGCCGAACTCGAGAGTGCCGGGGACGACCTGTCGGCGGAACCGGTCCGCTAGACGGCCTCCGACCGGCGCGAAGCTTCCCCGCGCCGGTCGATTGACCAATGCCCGCCGCTACGGTCCCCGCCGGGAGGATGTTCGGACACGGACAGGAGGCTGCTTCAGGGCAGCGCCGCCAGCCGGCTTATGGCCGCACTTGCGATTGCGCGAAACACCACCGCGCTCTGGTCCGGCCTTCCTCAGTGTTTCGCGACAGGAACGCGCTCGTCACCAACCGATTGCGGCAGACACTATCGGACGCAATGCAGGGTCAAACGGCGCTTTCGCAGCGGTGCAACTCCAGGGGGTCTCCACAACGCTGCGCGACGGTTCATTCGGTGCAGCGAAGATGCGCGGCTAGCGCCACCCGCAACGCCGCTAGCAGTGGCACTGCCCGGCAGTCGAACTTCAGCCCGAGTGGTGCGCCCCCATTATGGCGCGCGCTTTCACTCACGGCTCCAGAACGATCTTGGGCGCGGGTACCCTGCCCCCGCCCAGATCCTCGAAGGCGCCGGCTCCGGCGCTGAGGGGACGAACCTCGATCCAGTCCAGCGCGCCGAGATGGCCGTCGAACAGCGCGTGCGCGGTCTCGCGGAAATCCTCGGCAGTGTAGGTATACGTGCCGATGAAGGTGATCTCCTGCAAGGTCATGCGCCGGATATCGAGACCGCCCGTGGCCGAACCAAGCCCGATGTGGACGATAACGCCGCCCGGACGCACCATGCGTGAGGCGGCCTCGCGGGTCCGCTCGATCCCGACGCCATCTATGACCAGGTCCACGTCCGACGGACCCGTCTCGCGGCTCGGGTCGTAGACCTCGAACCCCTCGCGGGCTGCGATCTCGCGGCGCGACGGGCTGACCTCGGCAAGGATGATCCGCGCCGCGCCGCGCGCCTTAAGTGCGAGCGCCGCGCCAAGACCGATGGCCCCGCCACCCATCACCTGGCAGACAGCCTGGTCGAGCGGGCGGTTGAGGGCGTGTTCGGCCTTTTTCACCGCATGCCAGCCGCAGGCGAGCGGCTCGGCCAGCGCGGCCTTTTGTGTCGGCACATGATCGGGAATCGTCACGAGGTTGCGGGCGGGGATCGTCAGCAGTTCGGCAAACGCGCCTTCGCGCGGCGGCATCGAGATGATCTGGCGCTTCGCACAAAGGTTCTCGCGCCCGGACCGGCAATCCTCGCATTCACCGCAGGTCACCAGCGGGTTGACCGTCACGCGGGCACCAGTGCCGGGTCCCGCGATGACAGTGCCGGCCGCCTCGTGCCCGAGGATCAGGGGCGCCGGCCTGCGTTCGTCATGGCCAAGCCACGCATGCTGGTCAGAGCCGCAGATGCCGACATGCGCGACGCGGATCAGCGCGTCCGCACCCGGCTCGGGGTCGGGCACGTCCCGATACTCCAGGCTGCGCGGGCCGGTGTAGACCAATGCCTTCATTTTGCGGTGAAACCTCCATCAACGAACAGAACCTGCCCGGTCACATAACGGCTGGCGTCCGAGCAGAGGAAAATGGCGGGGCCGAGAATGTCCGCGATCTCGCCGTTGCGGCCGATGCAGGTCTGCGCGGCATTGCGCGCGGCGCGCGCCGGGTCGCTGAAAACCGCGCCGGTCAGCTCCGTCGGGAAGAAGCCCGGCGCCAGGGCATTCGCGGTGATCCCGTGCGGCGACCACGCTTCGGCCATCGCGCGCGTCAACTGGGCGACGCCGCCTTTCGATGCGCCATAGGCCAGCCCGCCGGGAAAGGCTCGCTCGCTTTGCAGAGAGGCGAAGTTGACGATCCGGCCCCAGCCTTTCGCCTTCATCGCGGGAACCAGGGCCTGTGCCAGGAAGAAGGGCACGGCGAGGTTCAGGTCGATGGTGAGCTTCCAGCCCTCGGGCGTAACCTCGTCCGCCGCCTGCCGGGTGTTGACCCCGGCTGCGTTCACCAGGATGTCCGGCGCGCCGAAGGGTTCCGAGACCTTTGCTGCCAGTTCCGCCGCCCGGTCCGGGTTCGAGAGGTCGGCGGAAACCGCAGCGGTCTCGCCCCCCGCCTCGGCCCGCCAGGCGTCCAGCGCCTCGGCGCGCCGGGCGACGCCGACGACCTTCGCGCCGGCCGTCACCAGGGCCGAGGCGATGCCCCGCCCCAGCCCCGAGCTGGCACCGGTCACGCAGGCCACGCGACCGGTCAGATCAAACATCTCCGACCTCATCGCCTCACCCGGCTGCCGACAGGTCGAACCGTTCGTCGGGGAAGTACTTCTCGAGCCGGATATCGGCAGTGCGGGCGTGTCCTTCCATGCCCTCAAGGCGCGAGATCCGCGCGGTCGCCTCGGCCACCGGCTTCGCCGCGTCGCGGGTCGCCTGCTGCCAGGTGACGAGCTTCATGTATTTGTGTACCGACAGACCGCCCGTGTAGCGCGCCGCGCCCGAGGTCGGCAGCACGTGGTTCGGCCCGGAAGACTTGTCGCCGAAGGCCACCGTGGTCTCCTCGCCCAGGAACAGCGAGCCGTAGCACTTCAGCCGGTCGCGAAACCAGTCGAGGTCGGCGGCCTGCACGTGCAGATGCTCGGGTGCGTAGTCGTCGGCAACCTGTGCCAGCCCCTCGCGGTCGGCGACGACCATCACCTCGGCCATGTCGGCCCACGCCTTGGTGGCGTTCTCGCGGTTCAGGTCGGGAAGCTGCGCGATGTACTGCGGGACCAGCTCCATCACCTTCTCGGCGAGCGGACGGTGCGTCGTTGCGAGCCAGACCGGCGAGTTGTAGCCATGCTCGGCCTGACCGACCAGATCCCAGGCGACGATGTGCGGATCGGCAGTTTCGTCGGCGAGGATCAGGCTGTCGGTGGGCCCGGCGAACATGTCGATGCCGACGCGCCCGAACAGGATCCGCTTGGCCTCGGCCACGAACTGGTTGCCGGGGCCGACAAGGATGTCCGCTGTCGGCAGTCCGAACAGGCCGAACGCCATCGCGGCGATACCCTGCACCCCGCCAAGCGCGAGGATCGTGTCGGCGCCGCACAGATCGGCGGTGTAGACGATCGCCGGCGCAATCCCGACGCCGGGGCGCGGCGGCGAACAGGCGGTGATGTGCCCGCAGCCCGCGACCTTCGCCGTCGTGACCGTCATAAGCGCCGAGGCGATATGGCTGTAGCGCCCGCCCGGCGCATAGCAGCCGGCGGCCTGGCAGGGGATCGCCTTCTGCCCGGCCCTCAGGCCCGGCAGGATCTCGACCTCCATGTCCTTGATGGTCTCTTTCTGCGCCTCGGCGAAGCGGCGGACGTTGTCCCAGGCGAAACGGATGTCGTCCTTCAGCTTCTGCGGTACCTGCGCGGCCGCCGCGTCGATCTCTTCCCTGGTCAGAACGACATTGCCGTCGTAGCGGTCGAACTTCGCCGCATAGCGCTTCGCGGCCTCGTCCCCGCCCTGCTCGATCTCGTCGAGGATGGCCTGCACAGTGGCACGGACGTCGCCGGCATCATCGGTCGAACGCTTGGTGGCTTTCTTGAGATAGTCGACGGTCATCGAAGCCTCACTTGTAGATGTCTGGAAGAAGCGCGGTGGAGATCACCGGCAGGTAGGCGATCATCAGGACCACCAACAGCATGAAGAAGACGAAGGGAATGGCCCGCGCGGCGATCTTCAGGATCGACTCGCCAGTGAGCCCGGACACAACGAACAGGTTCAGCCCCAGAGGCGGCGTGATGAACCCGACCCCGAGCGCGGTGATCATCATCACGCAGAACTGGATCTCGTTCATTCCAATCTCGTCCGCGAGCGGCTTCAGGATCGGCGCCAGGATCACGATGTTGGGCGTCGTCTCCATCACGCAGCCGGCAGCGATCAGGATGCCGATCATCAGCAGGATCAGCACATAGGGGTTCTCGGTCAACGAGGTGACGGCGAAGACGAAGCCCTGCGGCACGCCGAGCGCGGCCATGGTCTGCGCCAGCGGCAGGGACATGGCGATGATCGGCAGGATCACCCCGTTGACCTTGGCCGAGCTGACCATCATCGCCGGGAAATCCGACAGTTTCAGGGTGCCCAGGATGAAGCCGAGGATGATGGTGATGACGACGGCAGTGGCCCCGGCCTCGGTTGGCGTCAACCGCCCCGAAAAGATGCCCCAGAAGATCACGCCGGGCACCAGGAACGCGTACCAGCCGCGGGCCAGCGCCCGGCCGAGATTGCCCGCCCATTCGCCCCAGGTGATCAGCCCGCCGCCCTCGTAGGCGTGGCGGCGGTTGACGACGATATTGGTGACCAGGATCGAGGTCAGGATCAGGATGCCCGGGATCAGCGCCGCCTGGAACAGGGTCGAGGCGGAAATCCCCAGAACGAGTCCGATGACGATGTACGCGATCGACGGCGGGATCAGGATGCCGGTACAGGCGCCCGAGGCGACAAGCGCGCAGGCGTAGGGGCGCGGGTAGCCGCTTTCGACCAGCCGGTCGATGGTCATGCGGCCCACAGCGGCGGCCCCGGCGGCATCCGAACCCGAGATTGCCGAGAACATGCCGCAGACCAGAACCGTGGCCGAGCCGAAGCCGCCCCGCGCCCAGTTGGTCAGCGCCTCGGCAACGTCGAGGAACTTGCGACTGAGCCCGGTCCGCACCAGCACGTCTCCGGTGAGAATGAACAGTGGCACGGCGGTCAGCGCGAAGTGGTCGATGCCGTGAAACAGGCTCTCGCCCAGAAGCGACAGGGGCAGCACCTCGGACACGACCAGCATGGTCACGGCGCCGGCCCCGATGGCGGCCCAGACCGGGACGCCGAGTGCGATCAGGATGACGAACAGGATGACGGGCCCGTAGAAGTCCCAGCCGATTGCGACGGCTTCCTGCTCCATTTGGTTCCAGAGCATGGCGTTTCCTCAGTCGAACAGGCGCTCGCCCTCGAACGGGGCGCGGCCGGAGGCGAAATCTTTGAAGTCCCGGATCAGCGACTGGACCAGGCGGAAGACCATCAGCGCGAAGCCGAGCGGGACGGCGGCGAGGAACCAGACCATCGAGATCCGCAGGCCGTGGCTCACGGAGCCGAATTTCCACGAAACCGCGGCGGTCTCGAACGACCAGTAGACCGCGATGAGCGCGATCGCGAGCATCACCAGGTCACCGAAGATGTAGAGCGCTGCCTTCGTTCGCTGGCCGACGTAGTTGAAGATCACGTCGATCCGGATGTGGGCGCGTTCGCGCACGGCGGCGGCGGCACCGATCCACGCCAGGTAGATAAACGAGTAGCGAACGATCTCTTCGCCCCAGATCGAGGAATAGGCAAAGACCTCGCGGCGGATGACCTCCACGGCCATGGTGACGACGAGCATGGTGTAGAACACCAGGAGCGCCCATCGTTCGGCATTGCGGTTCAGTGTGTCGAGCACACGCCCTCCTTCGCCAGCGATGCCGGCGTTCGCGGACTTCAGATGTGGAAGTGGCGGGCCGGGTCAGATGCCCGGCCCGGATTGCATCACGCGTCGTGGACGTAGTGACGGGCGTCGGTCCCGGCCGCTTCGGCCAGCTTTTCGAAGGCCTCCATCGACCCGGCGAGCTCGGTCTTGAAGCTGTCCCACTCCGAGCGCTGGAAGCCGCCGGCCTCTTGCCATTCGGCCAGTTGGTCGTCGCTGAGCGAGTGGAACTCGACCCCGGTCTTGCGCAACTCGGCCATGGCGAAGTTGCGCGCCGCAGGCACCTTGGCGAGGTTTTGCGCGAAGGTGATCTCGGAGGCGAAGTCGATGCCTTCCTGCACGTCGCCAGGCAGGCTGTTGAACCATTCGAGGTTGCAAGAAAACACCTGGCTGTCCGGCACCGCCTGGGTGAAGGTCACATGGCTCAGAATGTCCTTGAAGCCGAAGACATAGAGCGCGCCGACCGACGGATCGAGCGCGTCGGCCACGCCTTGCTTGATCGCCGACGGGGTCTCGCCCCAGGCAACGGGCGTCGGGTTGGCGCCGACCATGCGGTAGTACTGCTGAAGCATCTGGCTGCCCGGCACGCGGAACTTCACGCCCGAAAGGTCGGCCGGCGTGATCACCGCATTGCCGCCCTTGCGCACCGCGACGACGCGCGGGTCGATGACGACATAGTAGAGCGGCTTGAATCCCTTCGCTTCGACCAAGGGTGTGACCGTGCTCTGCCAGTGGTCCGAGGTCACCAGGTTCACGAAGCGCTGGTTCGAACCGCAAAGATACGGAAGGTTGATGAGGTCGACCACCGGCGCGAAGGGCGCGAAGTTCGACAGAGAGTGCTGCGCCGCCTGGATCGTGCCGCCCTGCACCGCCTGGACCAGCGCGCCGCCAGCACCCAACTGTCCGCCCGCGGCCAGCTTGACGTAGACCTTGCCGTTGGTCGCGTTCTGGATGTTCTCTTTGAAGTCCAGCTGCATGATCGGATAGCTGCGGTCCGCCGTCAGCGCATAGGCGGTCGCGATCGTCATGACGTGTTCGGCGGCACGCTCGCGCTCGGATTCCTCCTGCCGCGTCTGGGCCACCGCCTCGGACGACCAGAGCGTCCCCGCACCGGCTGCGACGACCGCCGCGGTGAGGCTGCCGCTTCCGGCCAGTTTCAGAAAGTTCCGACGCTCCTCCGACGCGATCTCCGCGCGCAACTTGGCATCACTCATCCGTTTCCCTCCCTGTGGATGTCTTGGTCTCGGCCTCTTTCGCGAGCACGCCGATGACGAACAGGAACGAGGCTGCGAACAGCACCAGCATCTCGGCAACGTCGCCCAGCACCACGCCGCGCCCGGCACCGCCGCTTGCGACATTGGCGAAGAACAAAAGAAACAGGACAAGTGCGCCCCAGAGCGTCACGCGCGCCATCATTTCCTCCACTGCCGGACTTGGTCGTCCGAATCATTCCCTAACGTCAAATGTAAGCGCTTACACAGGCCCTATGCAAGCGCTTACATTGCTAGTAGAGTAGATTTCGGAACAGACTTCTCGAATTGCCACCGGACGTCGCCCATGCCTGAAGCCCTTCCTACGCTCGAGGACGTCGCCCGCGCCTGCAACGTGTCAACGGCGACCGTCTCGCGCGCGCTGAACGCGCCGACCCGCGTCCGACCCGAAACGCTGCGCAAGGTGCAGGATGCCGTTGCAAAACTGGGCTACACGCCACATTTCGGCGGGCGCGCGCTGGCGTCCAACCGGACATTCACCGTTGGCGCGGTGATCCCGACCATGGAAAACGCAATCTTCGCCCGCGGCCTGCAAGCCCTGCAGGAACATCTCTCCGCCGCTGGGATCACCCTGCTGGTTGCCACCTCGGACTACGACCCGGACAAGGAGGCCGCCCAGGTGCAGGCCCTGCTCGCCCGCAGCGTCGACGGCATGGTGCTGATCGGCGAGGCGCGCGATACGTCGGTCTACGACCTGCTGAACCGCCGGAACGTCCCCTTCGTGCTGGTATGGACGTGGCGCGAGGACTGCCCCTACCCCTGCGTCGGCTTCGACAACGCGGCGGCGGCCGAGGAAATGGCGGACGCGGTGCTCGACCTGGGGCACCGGGAAATCGCAATGATCGCGGGTATCACCGCTGGCAACGACCGCGCAGCCTCGCGCGTCGCCGGGCTAAAGCGGGCAATGCAGCGTCGCGGGCTGTCGCTGCCCCCAGAGCGGCTGATCGAAAGCGAATACACTCTCGAGGCCGGGGCCAATGCCGCCCGGCAGCTGCTGTCGCTCTCTCCGCGCCCGACTGCCCTCTTCTGTGGCAACGACGTCCTCGCGGCCGGCGCCTATAGCGCGATCCACGAGGCCGGCCTTTCGATCCCGGGCGACATCTCGATCACCGGGTTCGACGACATCGACCTGGCGCTGGTGTTGTCCCCGCCCCTCACGACGGTGCACGTTCCGCATCGACGCATGGGAGACGCTGCCGGAGAGCTGCTGCTCAGGCTGAGCGGCGTAGAGCCGGGCCCCGCGGCGATCCCACTGGAAACGCACATCGCGCATCGCGGATCGCTGGCTGTGCCGCCCTCCTGACGCGGGACCGACGACGTACTCTAGGCGGTCGGCAGTTCCAGAACGAAACAGGCCCCGGTGCCCTGCCCGTCCGCGAGCGAAATCGAGCCGCCGTGGGCCACCATGATCCGATGGCAGAGGGCCAGCCCGACACCGGTCCCGCCGCCCGCGGCCTTGGTTGTAAACAGCGGATCGAAGATACGGCCGGCGATCTCCGCGGGAATGCCTGGACCGCTGTCTTCAATCCGGACCTCGACGAAGCCCGGCCGGCCGCACCGCGCGCTGATACCGATCCCGCCGCCTCGCCCCTCGGCCCCGATCGCCTGCTGCGCATTCGACAGCAGGTTCGTCAACACCTGCACGATCTGCACTTCGTCCGCCCGGACAGGCGGCAGACGTGGCGCGATCCGGGCATGCATCTCGGCTTCCGTTCCGGTCTCGCTGGCGCGCAGGGCATCCATGGCGGTCTCGATCACATCGTCGATCGCCAAAGCCTCGATCTCGAGTGGGCGTTCGCGGGCCATCGACAGGAAGGTTCGGACGATGCGCACACAACGCTCGGCCGCATCCCCAAGGCGCTCGAGCCGCCGCATCACATCCGGCGACAGGTTCTCCTCCTCGCGCAGCATGACCGCATTGCCGACGACGATGGAGAGCGGATTGTTCAACTCGTGCGCCACGCCGGCCAGCAGCTCGCCCAAGGCTGCGAGCTTTTCCGCGCGGAACACCTCTTCTTTCTGGCGGGCAAGCTGCCGTTGCAGCGAGATCTCCTCGGTCAGGTCGACCATGCTTGAGACCAGCACGTCCTCGCCCCGGTAGTCGATCAGCCGCGCCGAGATAGAGGCGGGGAACTCGCTGCCGTCCGGGCGGCGCCCGGTGATCCGCATGTCGTCCACACGCGCATCCGGCAGCAGCGTCGTGATGAAGTCAGCCCGTTCCTCGCGCCGGGCGAAGTGCTCGCTGCTGTTGCGGCCTTTGCCCAGCAACTCGGTCGCGGCGGGCGAGCGGTAGAGAATGCGCCCGTCCCCGATCCGCGACATGGTCAGGCTCGTCGGACAGGCCTGAAGCACTTTCGCCATCAGTTCCTCGACCTCGCTCTCGGTGCGTTGCCGCGCCTCGGTGTCCGGGGCGGCATGCCCGATCAGAGCGAAACCGTTTCGGCCGATGGGGCGCAGGTCGAGCGCCAGCATCTCGCCCGACGGCAGACGCGCCTCGACCGTGTGGCCGATACCGGATGCCTCGTCGAACGCCTGCTCCTCGATCAGACGCAGGGCCTGGACCGTTGACGTGGGAAGCAGCTGATGACGTTCCGCCTCGGCGAGGAACATGGACCAGGCCGTGCCGGGGCGGGTAAATTCGGCGATCTGGGCGAAGGTCCGGGCGAAGGCGTCGTTGCGAGCGGTCAACACCCCATCCGCGTCGAACAGGGCTGCGGGATCCGCGAAAAGGTCGAGCAGATCGCCCGCCGGGATCCCCTCCCCCTCGGTCATGGTCACCGCAGAGTCTCGGTGTCGCTCACGGTCTCGACAAGGCGCAGGCCGACTCCGGCCGGTGCGCCGTCAGCCTCGACATCGACCTGCTCGACGGTGAAGCGGGTGTCCAACATGTCGGCGATGGAGGGATGCGCGGCGATGGACATGGGCGCGGCGGTGGCGCGGATCTTGTCGGCCTCGGCCACCGCGGGGCCGAACACGTCGTAGATGTACTTCTGGACGCCGACGACCGACCCGATCACCGGCCCCGAGGCGATGCCGACCCGCGCCGTCCAGCGGATCGGGTGCGACTCGTTGCGACGCGCAAGATAACGCAGGAAGCGTACCGCCGCGTTCGCGACCGAGGCCGCGTGATCGCGCACCGGCGTCGGCACGCCAGAAACCGCGATGTAGCTGTCGCCGGTGGTCCGCACCCGCTCGCAGCCGAACTGCTCGCCGATGCGGTCGAAAGCGGTGTAGATGTCGTTCAACTCGCTGACGATCACCGCCGGGTCCTGCTGGGCCAGGATCGCGTCGAACCCGGCAAAATCGAGCGTCAGCACAGAGACCGAGTCAAACAGTCGGGGCGCGACGACCCCGAAGGACTTGTATTCCTCGTAAGCAGAGCGCGGCATCATGTTCAGCAGCAGTTTCTCGACCTGTTCCTTCTCGCGCTTGATCTCGTGCGTATTGCGCTCGACCATCATCGAGTAGGAGTCGATCATCGACTCCAGTTCCTTGATCCGCGTGATGTTCTGGCAGACGAGGATGGCCACGTCCTCGTCGTCCTCGAGCGCCCGGTTGAACTCGATCGACACGGTCATTGACCGGCGGCGCAGCTTGAAGCTCACCTCGGCGGTGTGGCGACCGTCTGCGGCCAGTTTCTCGACGAGCTCGGCCATGTCGAGGCTGGGCAGGATGTCCGGCAGGCGAGCGCCCTCCTCTGGGGCGCCGAACCACTCGGAAAAACTGTCGTTGGCGAAGCGTAGTGCGTAGGTCTTCATGTCGACCAGGGCGACACCGACGCCGATGGCGCGGAGCAATTGTTCGTTGATGGCTTCGATGGACATGGTCAGTGCCCGGTCAGCAGGGGACGGCGCGCCTCGAACGCGGCGAGCACCACGTCGATATCGGGCTGCTCGACCGAGAAATCGGACAACGTTTCCTGCACCAGCGCCTTCAGGCGATCGAAATGAGCATCGTCGATCTCGAGGTTCCGGTGCGCCATCTGGATATGAGTATCCGTGAAGGACGCCGGGCCTCCCATCAGCGAGGCGACGAACTTGGTCTGATGGTCTATCAGCTTCGGCATATCGACGTCATCGAAGAACGGTCCGACGTCGTCATCATCCAGCAGACGATCGTAGAGACTCATCACGATGCGGCTGACGGTCGAGAACCCGCCGTATTTTTCGTACAGGGACTTTTCCACGACCACCTCTGCGCCTTGCGCGAAACCACGATTACTTCACCGGCCGGAGTGCCCCGGCCGGCGGATACTCTCCAATTAGTGTGCCACCCGTACCCGCATGGCACAAGAATTCCGAACTTCATGCCCCGCTTACCTAAGCGGCCCCCGTTTCAACGCGGTGTCCGCCAATGTTTCAATCGTATCAGGCGGCACGCGTGGAGCTGGCCGGCGCGGCGAAGGTCTCGGCCATCCAGGCCTGTTCCGCCTTCATCGCGCCGTTGAGACCGACATGGAGCTTTTTCAACTCGTCCAGGCTCCAGTCGAGCGAGGCAACGCGGTCGGTGATCGCGAAAAGCTCGGCCGACAGGGCGTCGCGGGTGGGCTGATAGGCGTCCGCGTCGCCGTCGAGGACCGCACGGGCCAGGATCTCGGCGTCGCGGAATGCGTCGGTGATCCCGTGCGCTGTCAGCGGGTCCTTGAAGTAACCTGCGTCTCCGACCAGAGCCCAGCCGTCGCCCGTCGCCTGCCTCAGGAACCCCGGCGCGCCGCCGAAGACAACCGGCGGCGTCCAGCCGCGTGCACCGGAGAGACGGCGGGCGAGCCCTTCGTTGGACGCTTGCACGAGCGCATGCAGCGCCCCCGCGGCACCGCGGCGCGCAACCTCCTCGCGCAACCGGTCGGGCTTGGCGGCGGCGAACACGCAGTGCATTCCGTCGTTGGTCGGGATCGCCCCCGTTCCAATGCCCGGCGCATAAAACCACTCGTAGCCATGGTTCGGCAGGCCCTGAGCATAGGCATAGACACAGGCGACGCTGTTCTGCGCGGTACGCTCGACCGGGGCGTCAACACGCCGGACCACCGTAGAGCGCCGCCCATCGGCACCGATCAGCAGCGGCGCGCTTACCGCCCTCTGCCCCGACCGGCTGTCCAGCCAGGCGCCGGTTACCTGCCCCTTCTTCCCGCGGATCACGTTGCGAAACGCGGTTCCGAAGCGGACGTCCACGCCCGCGCGGCGCGCCGCATCGACGAGGATGGCATCGAGCACGTAGCGGCGCGGGGCCACCAGCCCCGGAGTGCCGAAGGCCGGGCGGATATCGACCGGAACGGCCTCGTCGCCGTAGTGAAAGACGGTTCGGTCGATCACCGGCGCGCCGCTGGCGAGGACCTGATCGAGCAAGTCCCAGCGCGATAGTTGCATCACCGCGCCGCGCATCAGCGCATGCGTCGACATGGTGTCCGAGCGCGGCTCCGCCCAGTCCGCCAGCAGGACCTTCATCCCGCCGCGCGCCAGCAGCATCGCGGTTGCCGCACCGGCACACCGCGCGCCGACGACGATGGCATCGTATTGCTTGGTCATGGTCCCTACTCCGTGTCAGGCGGCCGCTTGCGGCCGGAGGCCCAGTTGACGGGCGATGAGTTGGATCAGGTCGCGGGCATCCGCGCCCACGCCGTCGATGAAGGTCGAATTGCGGCGGCGCATGAACGGCAGTCCGAGAGCGTAGAGCCCCGGCATCCCGGTCACGCCGCCTGTGTGGATCAACTCTCCGTCTGCGCCGAGGACCGGCAGATGAAGCCAGTCGTAGCTGCGGCGGAATCCGGTGGCCCAGAGCACAGTTCGGATGCCCTCGCGGCCCAGGTGCAGCTCGGACGGAGACTCCGGTAGGCGGTCGAGAGTTGGCCGCGTACCGGCAGTGCTGTCCGCGCCGCGGCTGCCGACATGCTCGTTGATGCGGTCCAGCACCCGCTCGGTCCGGGTCCGCGCGGCCGCGATCTCGGCCCGCAGTGTCGGCGCCAGCGACAAGCGATCGCCGTCGGCGTCCAGCACCCGTCCCACGCAGCGCACGCCCTGCCGGTCCAACGTGTCGAGCCGCACGTCTCGCGCGGGCTGGCTACCCACGAGTTGCAGCGACGGCTGGCGCAGCGCGCGCTTGGCAGGCACCGACGGATCCCGCCGCTCGGCCAGAAGGCCGGCGCGGTCCATCCAGTGCATGATGTCCCGGCCCCGATAGCGGCGCGGCAGCCAGACATGGCTGCCGACGGCCAGTGTCACCTGGCGGCCAGAAATGCGGATCTCCTCGGCCAGCTGAACGCCGGTCGCCGAGGCGCCGACCACCAGCACGCCGCCTTCGTCCAACTGGTCCGGGCTGACATAGTCGGTCGTGGTGATCTGGTTGAGAGAGCGCGGCAATCGCGCGGCCCAGCCCGGTACGTGCGGGCGGTCGCAAGCGCCGGTCGCAAGTACCACCGCGTGCGCCGAGAGAAGCTGGTCGCCGGTCTGGATCCTGTATCGAGCACCATCATGCGTCACGGAGTGAACCTGCTTGTACTCCTGCACCGGCGCGTCGAAGCCGCGGGCATAGCGCGACAGCATCGCGACCACCGCATCCTTGTGCATGAACCCGTCCGGATCGTTCCCGGTGTAGGCATGACCCGGCAGGCGCGTCATCCAGTTCGGCGTCAACAGGCGCAACGAAGCCCAGCGCTCGGACCGCCAACGCTCACCGACCGCACCGCGGTCCAGCACGAGGTGGTCGATCCCGCGTTCCGTCAGGCAGCGGCTCATGGCGAGCCCAGCCTGGCCGGCGCCGATCACAATGACATCATGGTGCTGCATGGCTCCAGGCTCCGGAAGGAAGGTTGTCAGAGGTACCAGCCCTGGGTCTTTTCAGGCAGGACACGGGGGAAGAGGCTGCGGCGGCGAGCGCCGAAGGTGGGCGTCCGCGACAGGCCGTGGCGGCTACGCGGCACTCGGTTGCGGTTCGGATCGGGAAGCATGGTCGGTCTCCTGTTCAGCAGACGGCGACGCACAGGGGCGCCGCCGTTTTATTCGTTTTCAGGCAACAGCTTCGACGGTGACGTCGGTGCCGTTCTTCAACATGTCGAACACGGCCGAGCGAGCCACGGACTGCTCGACGACCTTGCGCAGTTGCTCGGCCGGGGCATCGCCCTCGATCTCGAAGCGGGCGTTGATCGCGCTGAAGCCGTTGCGCACCTCGTCGCTGAGGCCGAGGATGCCGCGAAGGTCGGCGTTGCCCTCGACCGTGGTCCTCACGCGGTGCAGCCGGATCTGGCGGGCCGAAGCGATGTTGCCGATCCCCGCGGTGATGCAGGCGGCCAGCGCCGTCAGCAGGTACTCGACCGGGGTCGGGCCGTTGTCCGCGCCGCAGAGCACGGCCGGGTGATCGGCCTCGATCACGAAATCCTTCTCGCGCTGGTGCTCCTGACCGGCGCCGAAGAAGCCATTTACCGTGGCGCGGGAGTGGGTGCCGTTCACCCATTCGCCCTGGGCGCGGAACTGAAATTTCGCCAGCTCGGGCTGCTCGCCCACGACGCCGATGGTGCCCAGAAGCTGGGGAACGTCGACGCCGTTGATGGCGACCTTGGCGGGCTTCTCGAGAGTGGTGGTGGTCATGGTGATATCCTTTGTTGAAGTCTTTCGGACTTGGGTTGGGAGCGTGCTCAGCCGCGGACGTCCATCATGCGGATGCTGGCGTCCCACCAGCGGCGGAAGGCCATCGGGTCGGATCCGCGGCGGTGGTCATCGAAGCCCGTTCCGTAGCTCGGGCGGCGGGCGGTGTTGCGCTTCATCATCTGTCGTCTCCTTGGTTGCTGTGCGGCCTTGTCCGCTGGTCCTGGCGGGGCGTTGCGCCCTTCCATGACCAAGAGTTCTAGAGACCGCCTGTTTCAGTCGTCGGTCCTGGGAGACGCGGTTTGGTTTCTTGTGTTTCAACTTGATGTCCGCGACGTAATTCACGGTTTCAAAACGAAAAAGGCCCGCCGGATGGCGGGCCAGTGGCAAGCGCGTCAGGAGTGCTCAGTTCACCGCGGGTGCAACCACTTTGGCAGGTACGCGTAGGCGTCGGGCGCGCTCGCGGTCATTTCGACGTCCCTCTCGGCAAGCAGCTTCTCGAGCCGGCCAGAGTTGTAAGCATCGAAGGTCTCGGTCGCGCCACCTATGTGCTGTCCGCCGATGAATATCTGCGGGATCGTCGGCGTGCCGCAGATCTCGCGCAGCGCCGCGCGAAGCTTCCCGCCGCGATTTCCGGCCTGGTAGGCCACCGAGTCGAGATCTACCGACAGGTAGTCGATGCCCGCGTCGCGGAACATGCGTCGCACCGACCAGCAGAATTCGCACCACTCCAGCGCATAGAGCACGACAGTGTTCGCGCCGATGGTATCCTGCACCTCCTGAAGCGCCTCGGGGGGCGCGGCGGGTGCCGAGGTGGCGGCCGTCGGGGCCGATACGTCGAAACGGATCGTGGGAGTCGACCGCGACAGCGCCATTTCCTCGTCGGTCATCTCTTCGGAGATCTCCGCGAACAGCGGCGTCGACAGGTAGCGCTCTCCAGTATCGGGCAGCATCGCCAGGATCTTCGATCCCGGTGGCGCGGTCCGGGCAACTTCCAGCGCGGCGGCGAAGGTCGCACCTGCGCTGATGCCGACGAAGATTCCCTCCTTTTGCGCCAGTTCGCGCGCGCACCGCATGGCGTCATCGCCGCTCACAGGCTGGAACCCGTCGATCGCGCCGGAGTTCAGGGCCTCATTGGCGATCGCCGAGATGAAATCCGGGGACCAGCCCTGCATCAGGTGAGGGCGGAAGCCGGGGTGGCTCTCGGCGGCGGAGCCGTCGTCGCGATAGGCTTGGACGTGCCCGCTTGTCAGCAGTTGGGCATTGTCAGGCTCGGCGGCGATTACACGGGTCTTCGGGCTTTTCGCCTTCAGCGCGCGGCTGACGCCGGTGATGGTACCGCCTGTGCCAAAGCCGGTTACCCAGTAGTCCAGACCGTCCGCGCCGAAATCCTCTAGGATCTCGCGCGCCGTGGTGCGTTCGTGCACCTCGGCATTGGCCGGGTTCTCGAACTGGCGGGCCAGGAACCAACCGTGCGTCTCGGCCAGTTCGCGCGCCTTGGCGACCATGCCGGTGCCCTTTTCGGCCGCCGGGGTCAGCACAACCCTCGCGCCCAGAAACCGCATCAGCTTGCGGCGCTCGACGCTGAAGCTTTCGGCCATGGTGACGACCAGCGGATAGCCCTTCTGCGCGCAGACGATGGCGAGGCCGATGCCGGTGTTGCCGCTGGTCGCCTCGACCACGGTCTGGCCTGGCTTGAGGCTCCCGTCACGCTCGGCCGCCTCGATGATGCTGAGCGCCAGGCGGTCCTTGACCGACCCGCCCGGGTTCGCGGCTTCGAGCTTCACGAACATCTCGACGCCCTCTGGCGCCAGCTTGTTGACCCGGATGATCGGCGTGTTGCCGATGGTGTCGAGGATCGAGTTCCTGATCGCCATCCTTGCCTCCTTCAGACGTAGGGCATGTGCGGCCGGCGCCGCGCGGGCGGCAGGCCGATGTCCTGCCGCAGATGATCGTCCAGAGCATTGTACCTCAGACGGGGCGGTTTTCTCAGTCGATTGCGCTTGCCTATGACTGGCATGGGTCTCTCCTTCTGGTTTGCCGGGCTCGCCGTGAGACAGTCGGCCCGTTGCGATGTGAGGGTGATGCATCTGCCGTGTTGCAGCGTGTTTTCGCGCCGCGCGTTTCTTGTTTCAGTTCGGTCACGCTGTGCACGAGGATGCAGTGACGCCTGCCCTGCAGCGTTTTCAGTGGCTTGCGGAGAATCCGCCGTCCAAGCCCGGCGCCGTGGCTGTTACATTTGAAACAATCGCGGGACAGGCGGACAACCGACTGAAACACGCGCGGGCTAGGGATTTCACATGTCGATCTTCGCGCACGCTCCGCAGGCCTCGCCCGACCTTCTCGCCGACGCCATCGAGGCGCTCTCGGAGGGACTGGCGATCTACGACGCCGAAAATCGGCTGGTCACCTGCAACCGCAGATACATCGAAATGCTGCACCAGATCAGTGATCTGATAAAACCGGGCGCAGACTTCGAAAAACTGCTCAAAGCCTGCGCCGAGCGGAACGTCTATGCCATGGAGATCGATGACGTCGACGCCTGGGCGGCGCGCATCGCAAGGGATCCCGCAAGCGGGGCGGCCAAACCACTGATCGAGCATTCCGACGGCCGGGCCTATCGGGTTTCCTACAACCCGATCTCATCGGGCGGTTTCGTCGTGACCCGGGCCGAGGTAACCGAACGGCTGCGCGCCGAGCAACAGGTTCGCGAGCACGAAGAACTGCTGCGCACGATCATCGAGACCAACCCCACCCCGGTCTTCATGGCGCGGCTGTCGGACAGCCGGATCATCTACCGCTCGCCCGCAGCCTACCGGATCTACGGCGACGCGACGCATACCGTCTCGACCTACATGTCCCCCGCCGATCGCGACGCCTTCGTCGCGCGCCTGAAAGCCGAGGGACAGGTGCGGGACTATCACCTCGCTCTGCGCGGCGCCGAGGGATCGGTGCACACCGTTTCGATCAACGGTGCGCTGACCGAATATGAAGGGGAGACCTGCGTGGTCTCCTCTCTTACCGACCTGACCGAGCAGCTGGAGCGCGAGGCGCTGATCCGCATGGTGGTCGAGGCCTGCCCGGCGCCGATCCTGATGAACCGAGCAGCGACCGGTGAGATCCTGTTCAAGAGCCCGAAGATCATCGAGCTCTACGGCGCCGGCGACGATGCCTCAGAGTTCTACATCGACCCCGAAGACCGCGCTGGCTTCGTGCAGGCACTTCGCGACCACGGGCAAGTCTTCGAACACCGTTCGCGCTTTCGCAACGCCAAGGGTGAGCCATTCTGGGGGGCTGTCTCGGCGCGTCTGATCAAGTGGGAAGGCGAGGAGGTGATCGTCTCGCACGCGCGCGATCTGACCGGACAGCTCGCCATCGAGGCCGAGCTGTCTCGCCAGCGCGAACAGCTGTTCCAGAACGAAAAGATGACCGCGCTCGGCGGCCTGCTGGCGGGGGTCGCACATGAGCTGAACAACCCCCTTTCGGTGGTGGTCGGCCACGCGATGATGCTCCAGGACGAGGCGCGGGACCCGGATGTGCTTCGCCAGATCGGCAAGATCAGCGAAGCCGCCGATCGCTGCGCCCGGATCGTGAAGACCTTTCTTGCCATGGCCCGGCAGGAGCCGAGCCAGACCGGCGAGGCCCGGCTGGATCAGATCGTCGAGACGGCGGTCGAGGTCGCGCGCTATGGCGACTCCGCACACGCCGCGCGGATCGAGACCGATTGCGCGCCGGATCTGCCTGCGATCTGCGCGGATGCAGACCAGATCACGCAGGTCGTCATCAACATGATCGTGAACGCAGAGCAGGCGATCCAAGGGCTCGGGTCGAGCAACGTCGCCGGCGGAGTGATCCGGGTTCGGACCCGACCGGGCGAGACAGCGGACGAGGTCCGGATCATCGTCGAGGACGACGGGCCGGGCGTGAGCCCCGAGCTTCGCGCCCGCGTGTTCGAGCCTTTCTTCACCACGAAAGGCGTCGGCATGGGAACCGGGATTGGCCTCGCCATGTGCCACCGCATCGTGACCGCGCACGACGGTCGTATCGAACTGGACCCGGTCGCGCCGCATGGCGCGCGTTTCACCGTGACGCTGCCTGTCGACGCCGCGCAAAAAACACCGCGTGCGGCGCTGGAGGACGCGCGGACCGAGCCGGCCGCGACCCGCGTTCTTGTGGTCGACGACGAGAAGGAAGTCGCAGACCTCAATGCCGAGGTGCTGGAGCGTGGCGGCTATCGGACGCGCACCGCCTATCGCGCCGAAGACGCTCTGGGGATGCTGCGCGAGGACCATTTCGACGTTGTGGTGAGCGATCTCAACATGCCCGGGCTAGACGGTCGTGGCCTCTACGAGGTGATCGTAGCCGAGTTCCCGGATCTTGCGCCGCGCACCGGCTTCATAACTGGTGATACGATGGGCCGTGCATCCCAGGGCTTCCTGCAGGAAAGCGGGCGGCCCTACCTTGAGAAACCCCTGTCGCCCGCCGAGCTGCGCAGCTTCGTCTCGCGGCTGGCCCTGGAAGGAACGCCCGGATGAACACGATGGCCGCGCCCCTGGTGCTGATCTGCGACGACGAGCCCGACCTGCGCGAGATGCTCCGGGAATATCTTCAGAAGCGCGGCTTCGAGGTCGCCCTCGCCGGCACCGCCGATGAGCTGCGGGCACGGATCGAAGCGCGGATGCCGGACCTGGTGCTGCTCGACATCAACATGCCGGGAGAGGATGGGCTGTCGGCGCTGAGGCGGCTGCGAAACGATTCCGATCTGCCGGTGGTGATGCTGACCGCCGCAGGCGAGACCGTGGACCGAATCCTGGGGCTCGAGATGGGCGCCGACGATTACCTCGGCAAGCCGGTGGACCTGCGTGAGCTCGAAGCCCGGATCAAGGCGGTGCTGCGGCGCCGGACCGAGCCAGCCGCCCCCGCCACCACCGGACAGGATTCCGCGACAGTGCGCTTCGGGGACTTCACTCTGGACCTCGAGTCCACGCGCCTGGTCTCGTCGGCAGGTGAGGACGTTCCGCTGACCGCGATGGAGTTCCGCCTTTTGAAGCTCTTCGCCGAGAACCGCCGCCGAGTGCTGAACCGCGACCAAATCCTCGAACAGGCGCACGACCGGTCGTGGGATCCCTACGACCGAAGCATCGACATCCGGATCTCGCGGCTCCGCAAGAAAATCGAGCGCAACCCGCAAAAGCCAAGCATCATCCGCACCGTTCGCGGCATTGGGTATGTCTTCGATCCCGAGGAGTGATCTGGCCGCAAAGGAATAAGCCGGACGACTGGCTCGGGACCGGCTGTGGGGCCTGTTAACGGCAAGCTGGGTGGCGGTGCCTTGACGCTACTCGGCCGCCACCAGACTGTAGACCGGCCGCTTGCGGAACCGCACCACAATCAGCGCGACACCGGTAATCCCGTGCCGAGCCAGGTCCGACGCAAGTGCGGCCAGCGTGGTTTCGATTGTCCGCTCCTGCGGAGTTGAGACCTCGGCGGCGATCTCGACGACGGTCGACGGGTCCGCGCCGCCGCCGATCAGCGAGGCGGCAATGCTGCCGGCCGCCCGCACGCCCATGTACACAACCAACGTCGTGCCGGGCCGGGCGTAGGCGGCCCAGTCTGGCGGCGGGTCACCGGGGCGACACATGCCGGTCGTCAGCACCACGGTGTCGGTCTCGCCGCGCCGGGTCAGGCTGGTCTGCATGCTGGTCGCGGCGGCAGAGGCGGCGGTTATGCCGGGCACAATCTCGATCGGCAGCCCGGCGGCTCGCGCGGCCTCGATCTCTTCATCGGCGCGGCCGAAGATCGAGGGATCGCCGGACTTCAGCCGCACGACGCGGAGGCCCTTCCGCGCCTCGGCCAGCACGGCTTCGGTGATCCGTTCCTGCGGCCATGCGTTGGCGCCGACATCCTTGCCGACATAGACGCGTTCGGCATCGCGGCGGGCCAATTCCAGCACGTCGTCCCCGACGAGGCGGTCGTGGAAGATCACGTCCGCTTCCTGCAGACGTTCGACCGCGCGCAGCGTCAGCAGATCGCGTGCGCCGGGACCGGCCCCGACAAGGGCGACATGGCCCTGACCCGCGCCGTCGGGCACGCGCCGTTCCGCCAGAGCGCGGGACACAAGCGCCTCGGCCTCGGCCTCCTGGCCCTGCCGGTGCAGCCTCGCGGGGCTGCCGTGAACGACCCAGGCCCAGAAGGCGCGGCGTGCTGCCGGCGGGATTGCCCGGGCAACGGACTCGCGTAGTGCGCCCGCGTGCGCGGCCCACGCGCCGAGACGGGGCGACATCATCTCCTCGATCCGGGTCTTGAGCGCGCGTGCGAGAACCGGCGCGGTGCCCTCGGTGCCAATGGCGACAACGACCGGGTCGCGGTCAACGATGGCGGGCGTGGTGGCGTCGCAAAGCTCGGGCCGATCGACCACATTGACGACAGCGCCTGCCTGCTTGGCCAGCACATGCAGCGCCACGTCCGCCGCAGCGCAGCCGGTGGCAATAAAGACCAGCGCGGTCTCAGAGAAGAGCGCAGGGGTCACCGGACCGGCGTGATGCTCGGCCCTGCCCCCGGCAACCAGCGCACGCAATTCCGCGCAAAGCTCCGGCGCGGCCAGCAAGATCTGCGCGTCGGTCTTGACTACCAGGCGCGCCTTCTGCGCCGCCTGCTCGCCGCCGCCAGCGATGACAATGCGGCGACCGGTGGTGCGCAGGAACATCGGGAAGGACTGCATGGCTCTCTCCTTCTACTCGGCGGCCTGAGGGATCGCGGCGCGGGCGACGAGGTCCGCCACCTCGGGTCGGCAGGAGCCGCAGTTGGTTCCGGCCCCGGTCAGCGCGCAGATCGCGGCAGGGTCCGCGCCGGGATTGGCGTGGATCGCCTGTAGCAGCGTGTTGCGCCCGACATTCATGCAGGCGCAGACCGTCGGTCCCGGATCTGGTCGGTCGGCACCGGGACGCGCGGCCAGCAAGTCTGGCGCAGGGGTTCCAAGGGCGCTGGCGACGTAATCGCGCGCAACCTCGACCGGAGTGGGCGAGACGAAAAGCGCCGCTAGCAGCCCGGCCTCGTCCGTGAAAGCGAGGCGCGTGAGTCCCCGGCCCGGATCCGTCACGCAAACAGGTTCGGCGTCGATCCCGAACAGGTGCCGGGCGAAGTCCTGCCAATCGCCGAGCGCGCGGTCGCAGGCAAGTTCCGCACGCCACCCGGCCTCGGTTCTTGTCTTGGCCCAGTAGGCGCAGGTGGGGCGGAAGTCCCGGCGGCAAACGGCAAACCCGTACCAGCGCGCGGCGAAACGCTCGACCGCAATGACCGAAGCCTTCGCTTCGGGCTGCCCGGAGACCGGGTCTGTCGCGGCGGCGATCAGCGTCCCGATCCGGGCCGAGGGCGCGGTTTGCCCGGACCAGTGCATCGGCGCGAAGGGCGTGCCCGACGCGACGTCGGTCGTGATCAGCGCCCGCAGCAGCGCGCTGCCCGTCGGGCTGGAGACGCGGGCGATCTCGGCGGGGCCGACGCCCAGCCTTTCGGCATCGGCCGGGTGGATCTGAAGGAAAGGCTCGGCCAAGTGCCGCGACAAGCGCGCGGCGCGGCCCGTGCGGGTCATCGTGTGCCACTGATCGCGGACCCGGCCCGTGTTCAGGCGGAACGGATAGCGCGGCGCGCGCTTCGCCGCCGGCGGGGTCTGCCGGACAGCGATCATCCGGCCCTTGCCCGTGGGCGTGAAGAAGCGCCCGTCGCCGAAGAAGCGACCCCCGCTGCGGGTGGCCGTGACCGGCCAGCGAACAGGCTCAAGCGCGTCATATGCGGAATCGTCCAGCCTCGCGAGGCCCGATATGTCGAAGTCCCGGCCCAGCGCCCCGCCGACGCCCGAAAGCGCAGCATGTTCGCGGAAGATCTGCGCGGGGCTGGCAAAGTCGAAGGCCTCCGACCAGCCCATGCGCCGCCCAACCTCGGCGAAGATCGCCCAGTCGGCGCGGGCCTGCCCCGGTGCGTTCAGCGCGGCGCGCTGGCGGCTGATGGTGCGATCCGAGTTTGTGACGGTGCCGTCCTTCTCGGCCCAACCCAGCGCCGGCAGGACAACGTCGGCCAGCGCGACGGTGTCGGTCTCCGCGACGATATCGCTGACCACGACGAACTCGCAGGCGCGGATCGCCTCGGCCACGCCATCGGCCTCGGGCATGGAGACGACGGGATTGGTTCCAGCGATCCAAAGCGCCTTGATCCGGCCGTCGGCGGCGGCCTCGAACATCTCGACGGCCTTCAGACCCGGCCCCTGCGCGATGCGGGGGCTGGCCCAGAATGCCTGCACAGCGTCACGGTGGTCGGGATTCTCGATGTCCAGGTGTGCGGCGAGCGTGTTGGCCATTCCCCCGGTCTCGCGCCCGCCCATCGCGTTCGGCTGGCCGGTCAGGCTGAGCGGGCCCATGCCCGGTTTGCCGATCCGCCCGGTGGCAAGGTGGCAATTCAGGATCGCATTGACCTTGTCGGTGCCGCTGGTCGACTGGTTCACGCCCTGGCTGAAGGCGGTGACGGTGCGCGGAGTTTCGGCGAAGAGTTTGAAGAACGCGTCAAGATCGGCCTGCGCCAGCCCCGTAGCCGCGAGGTCCGCCGCCTGTGCCTCGGCCAGCGCGGCGTCAAATCCCTCAACATGCACGGCAAGAAACGCCCGGTCCAACGCTCCGGCGGACCCAAGGTGCGCCAGCAGGCCGTTGAACAGCGCAACGTCGCTGCCCGGCTCGATCTTCAGGTGCAGGTCGGCGATATCGCAGGTCGCGGTGCGGCGCGGGTCCACGACGACGACCTTCGTGCCGCGCGCCTGCCGCGCCTCGGCCAGGCGGCGGAACAGGACCGGGTGGCACCACGCCATGTTGGAGCCGACCAGCACGACAAGATCCGCCTGCTCCAGATCTTCGTAGGTGCCGGGGACCGTGTCTGTGCCGAAGGCCCGTTTCTGCCCCGCCACAGTTGAGGCCATGCACAGGCGCGAATTGGTGTCGATATTACCCGAGCCGATGAACCCTTTCATCAGCTTGTTGGCGACGTAGTAATCCTCGGTCAGCAGCTGCCCCGAGACATAGAAACCGACCGCATCGGGTCCGTGCTGCGCGATCGTGTCAAGAAAGCGCGAGGCGACAGTCCCGAGTGCCGTATCCGAGTCCACCGTGCGCCCATCGACGCGCGGGGCCAGCAGGCGGCCCTCCATGCCCAGCGTCTCGCCCAGCGCCAACCCCTTGGAGCAGAGCTTGCCCCGGTTCGCCGGATGCTCGGGATCGCCCTCGACCCGCACGCCCCCTGCCCCTTCGGGCATCAGCCGCACGCCGCAGCCGACACCGCAATAGGGACAGGTGGAGCGGATCGCAGGCACGCCGCCGCCGTCCATCATGCGGCCCGCCGACCAAGCACGGATGGGTCGAGCAACAGGCGTCCATCCTCGATCCGCACCGGGTAGGTCGCGATGCGGCCCTCGTCCGCGCCCTGCGCCTCGCCGGTTTCGAGGTCGAACACCCAGTTGTGCAGCGGGCAGGTCACCTTGCGGCCGTGCACGATACCCTCTTCCAGCGGCCCGGCCTTGTGCGGGCAGACGGCAGAGGTAGCGAAAACCTCGGCAGCGTCAGTGCGAAACACGGCGATGCAGCCAACCGGAGTTTTCACCCGGCGCGCGCCGCGCAGGGGGATGTCGTTTAGCGCGCCAATGTCGATCCAGCTCATTCCGCGGCCTCCAGCGTGAGATCGGCCAGCGGGGCGAAGGCGCGGGCGGCGTCCTCGTCGGCCCGCTCGGCCCAAGGGTCCTTCTGATAGATCGTCTGGCTCAGGTCGAACGCCGCGACCAGGCGCTGGCGCTCGGCCGCGTCGGCCAGCTTGTCGCGCACCCAGTCCAGCCCGACCTTGGCGATCCACTTGTAGGGCCGATCGAGGTACTTGGCGTTCTCGCGGTAGAGCTGGACGAAGGCGACGGTGTATTCCATCGCTTCGGCTTCGGTCGCGACCTTCACCAGCGGCTCGGTCTCGCGCAGGTCCATCCCCGCCGCGCCGCCGACACCGATCTCGTAGCCGCTGTCCACGCAGACGATACCGACATCCTTGCAGGTCGCCTCGGCACAGTTTCGGGGACAGCCCGAGACCGCCATCTTCACCTTGTGCGGCGTCCACGAGCCCCAAAGCCGCTTTTCCAGCTTCACGCCCAGGCCGGTGGAATCCTGCGTACCAAACCGGCAGTGGTCGGTTCCGACACAAGTCTTCACCGTGCGCAGGCCCTTGGAGTAGGCATGGCCCGAGACCAAACCCGCCTTGCCGAGGTCGGCCCACATCGCGGGCAGATCCTCGCCCCGCACGCCCAGCAGGTCGATGCGCTGGCCGCCGGTGACCTTGACGGTCGGCACGTTGTATTTCTCGGCAGCGTCTGCGATGGCGCGCAGCTCGCCCGCCGTGGTGATCCCGCCCCACATCCGAGGCACGACGCTGAAGGTGCCGTCCTTCTGGATGTTGGCGTGCTTACGCTCGTTGACGAAGCGGGATTGCGGGTCGTCCTGGTACTCGACCGGCCAGTCGGCCAGCAGGTAATAGTTGATCGCCGGGCGGCAGACATGACAGCCGTTAGGCGTTTTCCAGCCCAGTTCCTGCCAGACGGCGGGCTGCGATTTCAGCTCCTGCGCCTTGATCAGGCGGCGGACGTCCTCGTGGGTCAGATCGGTGCAGGCGCAGATCGGCTTGGGCTTGTCCATGTCGAACGCATCGCCCAGCGTAACCGCCAGAAGCTGCTCGACAAGGCCGGTGCAGGTGCCGCAGGACGAGGACGCCTTGGTCTGCGCCCGCACGTCGTCCAGCGTCTCCGCTCCGCCCCCGATCGCCTGAGTGATCCGACCCTTGCACACGCCGTTGCAGCCGCAGATTTCTGCGTCAGCCGGTAAGGCTGCAACGGCCGCCATAGGGTCCAGGGCGGCTCCTCCCTGGAAGGCAGGTCCGAAGATGAGCGTGTCGCGCATCTCGGCAACATCGGTGCCGTCCTTGATCAGGCCATGGAACCAGCCGCCGTCGGCTGTGTCGCCGTACATCACCGCGCCGATCAGTCGGTTGTCCCGCAACACCAGCCGCTTGTAGACGCCGCGCGCCGGGTCGCGGAAGACGATGTCCTCGCGGTCCTCGCCTTCCGCGAAATCGCCGGCCGAGAACAGGTCGCAGCCCGTGACCTTCAGCTTGGTCGCGGTCTCGCGGTTGACGAAGGCGGCGGCCTCGCCTGCCAGCGTGGCGGCGGCGACCTTGGCCTGATCGTATAGCGGCGCGACAAGGCCGAAGATCTGGCCCGCGTGCTCGATGCACTCGCCGATGGCCAGAACGTTCTCGTCCGAGGTCACCATCTGGTCATCGACATGGATGCCCCTGCCAGTGGCCAGCCCCGCCTCTTTCGCCAGCGCGACCGAGGGGCGGATGCCTACAGCCATGACCAGCAGATCGCAGGGCAGTTCGGTGCCATTTTCTAGCACCAGCGCCTGAACTTTACCGTCTTTCCCTCTGATTTCCTTCGAGTTCGACGAACAGAGTACCTTGATGCCCCGCCCCACCAGCTCCTTGCGCAGCAGGTAACCGGCGGCCTCGTCCAGCTGCCGCTCCATCAGGTGGCCCATCAGGTGCACCACGGTCACATCGACGCCGCGGGCGTGCATGCCAGCCGCTGCTTCGAGCCCCAGCAGGCCGCCGCCGATGACCACGGCGCGCGCGCCCTCGCCCAGCGCCATCATCCGCTCGGTGTCCTCAAGGTCGCGATAGGCGATCACGCCGTCCAGGTCATGCCCCGGCAGCGGGATGATGAACGGGTTCGACCCCGTCGCCAGCACCAGCTTGTCGTAGGGTACCGGCGCGCCATCCTCGCCCGTCACGGTCCTGGCCGCGCGGTCGATGGCGGTCACCCGCTCACCAAAGCGGCAGGTCACGCCCTGCGCCTCGTAGAACGCGGCGTCGTGGGTGACGATCTCGTCGTAGGTTTTCTCGCCCGACAGCACCGGCGAAAGCATGATGCGGTTGTAAGTGCCGCGCGGCTCGGCGTTGAACAGGGTCACGTCCCAGCCGCCCGCTTCGGTCACATGCTCCACCAGCCGACCGGCGGCCATGCCGGCGCCGACGATTACCAATCTCTGCATGATATCACTCCGCCGCTATGGCCGCAGGGGCCTTGGGTTTCGGCTTGTGGCCGTGCTCGTATTCTTCAAGGAAATCGAGCACTTCCTGGCGATAGGTGTAGTAGTCCGGATGCTCCAGCAGCGCCTTGCGGGTACGCGGGCGCGGCAGGTTCACATCGGTGATCTTGCCGATGGTGGCGCGCGGTCCGTTGGTCATCATCACCACGCGGTCGGCCAGCAGGATCGCCTCGTCGACATCGTGGGTGACGCAGATCGCGGTCACCTTGGTGCGCGACCAGACCTCCATCAGAACCTCCTGAAGCTCCCAGCGGGTCAGGCTGTCGAGCATCCCGAAGGGCTCGTCCAACAACAGCAGCTTGGGGCTGAGCGCGAAGGCCCGAGCGATCCCCACCCGCTGCCGCATGCCGTTCGACAGGTCCGCCGCCGGGCGGTCCATCGCATCGCCCAAGCCCACACGCTCGAGGTAGTATTCGACCACGTCCTCCCGCTCAGCCTGGCTGGCCTTGGGATAGACCCGGTCGACGCCTACGGCGACGTTCTCCTTGGCGCTGAGCCAGGGAAACAGCGAAGGCGACTGGAAGACCACGGCCCGCTCGGGATCGGCGCCGACGACCTCTCGCCCGTCGAGGATGATGCCCCCCTGCGAAATCTCGTTCAGCCCCGCCGCCATCGTCAGCACGGTGGACTTGCCGCACCCCGAATGGCCGATCAGCGAGACGAACTCGCCCTTCTTCAGTTTCAGGTCGAAATCCTCGACCACGGTCAGCGGGCCGTTCGGCGTCGGGTAGATCTTGTGAAGCTGCGAGAACTCCAGGTAGCGCTCGTCCAGCACGCTGTCCTGCGCGCGGGCGACGGCTGCGGGCACGCCATGGATCGGGGTCACATCCGGCAGTTGCCGCGTGCCCTCGATCTTGGCCTCGATCCCGACATCCATCAGGTAACCGGTGACCTTCGCCCGCAGCGCCTTGAACGCCTCGTCATGGTTCATCGCCGAACGGTCTCGGGGCCGCGGCAGCGAAACCTTGAACGCCTCGCCCAATGTGCCGTCCGGGTTCAGCGGCACGATACGGTCGGCCAGCAGGATCGCCTCGTCCACGTCATTGGTGATCAGCACGCAGGTCTTCCGGTCGGCCTCCCAGATCTGGAGGATCTCGTCGGCCAGGTTCGCGCGCGTCAGCGCGTCGAGCGCCGAAAGCGGCTCGTCCAGCAGCAGCACCTCGGGGTTCATCGCCAGCGCCCGTGCGACCGAGACGCGCTGGCGCATTCCGCCCGACAGTTCCGCCGGACGCCGGCCTGCCGCATGGGACAGTCCCACCATCGCGATGTAGTGGTCGGCCTTCTTCTCGCGCTCAGCTCTGCTCAGCTTCGGGAACACTGCGTCGACCGCCAGCATGACGTTGCCGCGTACCGTCAGCCACGGCATCAGGCTGTAGCTCTGGAACACGAGGCCGCGCTCGGGCCCCGGCCCGTTGATGGACTTGCCGCGGAACAGAAGCTCGCCGCGGTCGGGGCGTTCCAGCCCCGCCATCAGGTTCATCAGCGTGGACTTGCCGGTGCCCGAGAAGCCCAGGATCGCCACGAACTCGCCTTCAGCCACATCGAGGTCGATGCCTTTCAGCACTTCGGCGCGGTCGAGCCCCTCGCCGAAGCCCTTGCTGACGGATTTGAAGGTCAGGATACCCATGATGCCCTCAGCGGTTGTTGGTGAAGGTGAAGGCGGCCTGGATCGCGTACATCAGCCGGTCCAGCAGGAAGCCGATGATGCCGATGGTGAACACCGCCACCATGATCTTGGCCAGCGAGCTGGACGAGCCGTTCTGAAACTCGTCCCAGACGAACTTGCCTAGACCTGGGTTCTGCGCCAGCATCTCGGCAGCGATCAGGACCATCCAGCCGACACCCAGGCTCAGCCGCAGGCCGGTGAAGATCAGCGGCAGCGCCGAAGGCAGCACCAACTTGGTGATCTTAGTCCAGGTGTTCATCTTCAGGACCTTCGAGACGTTCACCAGGTCCTTGTCGATCGAGGCCACGCCCAGCGCGGTGTTGATCAGCGTCGGCCAGAGCGAGCACAGCGTCACCGTGATCGCCGAGGTCAGGAAGCTTTTCGCGAAGAACCCGTCATTGGTCGCGTAGACCGCCGAGACCACCATCGTCACGATCGGCAGCCACGCCAGCGGCGAGACCGGCTTGAATATCTGGATCAGCGGGTTCAGCGCCGCGTTCGCCGTCGGCGACAGCCCTGCCACGATGCCAAGCGGAACCGCGACCACGGTGGCGACGGCAAACCCGAAGAACACGGTGACGATCGAGGTCCAGATCTGATCGTAGTAGGACGGCGCGCCTGTAAAGGCGATCTCCTTGACCTGATCGGCCTTGCCGGCCTCGATCAGGCGCTGGTTCCGCTGCTCCACGCGCTCGTTGAACAGCGCTTCCTTTTCGGCCTTGGCAGCGGCGTCCTGGTGCAGGTTGACAGCTTCCTCCCAGACTTGGGCCGGGCCGGGGATTGCCCCCAGCGATGTCTGCACCTTCGGCGCCAGCACTGCCCAGAGCAGCAGGAAACCGGCGATGGCAAGCAGCGGCACACCCAGCAGCCGCCAGACCTCGCGCATCTGGGCGCGGGGGTTGTCTCCGGCGGCGGCCTTCAGCGCCGGGGTCATCCAGGACAGGCCCAGCACGCTGAACCAGCGGTCGGCCTTGTTGATGCGGGTGAACCAGACGGCGCGGCGGGCCTCGCGGGCGGCGGCGTCGGTCATGCTCGGGTCGATTGCGGTCATCGGTGGATCTCTCGCGTCTGTTCGATCTGCCTGGTACCGGCGCCCCGCATGGGGCAAGGGCGCCGGAGGGGGCCTCAGCCCTGCACTTCGCTGCCGACGACGCGCTGGTCGCCCTTCAGCCCGATGGGCAGGCTGTCGAGATAGGCATTCGGCTGGCGACCGTCGTAGGGGATGCCGTCGATCACGTCCTCGGCCGGGGTGGCGGCCTTGTAGCCGTCGCTGTCCCAGGGGAAGTCGGCCTCGTTCGCCAGGCCCTCGTCGACCAGGTGCCGCGCAGCAGCAAGGTAGAGATCCGGCCGGTACACGGACTTGGCGGTCTCGTGGTACCACTCGTCGGATTTCGCCTCGGGGATCTGGCCCCAGCGGCGCATCTGGGTCAGGTACCAGATGGCGTCCGAGTAAAACGGATAGGTCGCGTTGTAGCGGAAGAATACGTTGAAGTCGGGCACGTCACGCACATCGCCCTTCTCGTATTCGAAGGTGCCGGTCATCGAGTTGGCGATCACCTCGGCATCTGCACCCACGTATTCAGGACGGCTGAGGATCTCGACCGCCTCCATCCGGTTGGCGTTGTCGTTCTCGTCCAGCCAGATCGCGGCGCGGATCAGCGCCTTGGTGATGGCGGTAGTGGTGTTCGGATATTCTTCGGCGAACTCGGCGGTGATGCCGAAGACCTTCTCGGGGTTGTTCTTCCACAGCTCGTAGTCGGTGATCACCGGCACGCCGATGCCCTTGAACACCGCCTGCTGGTTCCAAGGCTCACCCACGCAATAGCCGTAGATCGTGCCGGCCTCGAGCGTCGCGGGCATCTGCGGCGGCGGGGTCACCGACAGCAGCACATCAGCGCCGATCTGGCCGGTGATGTTCTCGGTCGAGTAATAGCCCGGCTCAAGCCCACCGGCGGCCAGCCAGTAGCGAAGCTCGTAATTGTGGGTCGAAACGGGGAAGACCATGCCCATGTTGAACGGCTTGCCCTGCGCCTTGTAGTCCTCGACCACCGGGGCCAAGGCCTCGGCGCTGATCGGGTGCTGCGGGCGGCCGTCGTCCATCGTCGGGATGTGAGCCTTCATCTGCTCCCAGATCTCGTTCGAAACGGTGATCCCGTTCCCGTTCAGGTCCATCGAGAAGGGCGTGACGATGTGCGCCTCGGTGCCGAAACCGATGGTCGCGGCCAGCGGCTGCCCGGCCAGCATGTGTGCGCCGTCGAGCGTGCCGTCGATCACGCCGTCCAGCAGGACCTTCCAGTTCGCCTGCGCTTCCAGCGTGACGAACAGGCCCTCGTCCAGGAAATAGCCCTGCTCGTAGGCGACGGCGAGCGGCGCCATGTCGGTCAGCTTGATGAAGCCGAAGGTCAGCTCGTCCTTCTCGAGATCGAGCATCTCGGCGGAAGCGCTGGAAGCCATCAGCGCGCCGAGCATGGCGCTGGTCAGAGTAGTCTTCATAGGGTTACTCCCCTCGGATCGACGCCCACACCGGACGTCTGGAAACAGAAAAAGCCGCCAGACCGTGCCTCGCGTGGATCGCGAAACATGGTCGAGCGGCTTTGCTCGGATCGCCCTGTCGTGGGTGAATTCGGTGAGAGCGCCATTGCCCTCGAGGGTCAGGTTGCGGCAGCTGCCGGGACCGAAGCAAGAATTTCCGAGGTGGCGCGCCGATATTTTCGGCAGCGCAGCGCGAAATCCGTGTGCGATGCACAAATTTCGCTCATATTGCCCCGCTCAGGTCAAAAATCTGACCATCGAAGAACCGGTTCTCGGTCAGAATCAGCCGACCTGTCTCGGACGGTGCGGCGGTTCCAGGCAGGATCCCGCCTTCCAGTTTGTCCGACGCACCGGGCAGCACCGCACCGACATCCCGCAGGTGCTGGCGGTAAAGGTCGGTACGGAACACCGCTCGCGCCTGCTCGACCGCTGCTGCACGATCAAGACCCAGCCGCGCCGCCATCCGGGTGGCGATCCAGGCCGCCTGGCTGCGCCAAGGATAGGTCGCGGCACCGGCATGGAACTCAACGAAGCCCTTGCAGTCGCGCACCTCTCCCCGTGCCGAGACCGTCAGCCGCCCAGTCAGCGCCCGGTCAATGATCTCGGAGGACAGGTTCAAATATCCGGGGCGCGCCAGCATCTCGGCCGCCGTAGTTTGCGCCCCGCCCTCGCCCAGCCATCGGCAGGCCCGCCAGACGGCGCGCATCAGCCGCCCCGTCAACTCCGGCTCGGCGGCGGCCCAATCGGCGCGGACCGCCAGGACCTTCTCGGGTGCGGCGGACCAGATGGCGCGACCGGGCAGCAGCAACGCCCCGGCCCCCATCTCGACCGCCTTGGAGCCCCAAGGCTCGCCCACGCAGAAGGCGTCGATCTCTTCGGCGGCGATGGCATCGGCCATCAGCGGCGGCGGCACCGTGCGGATCTCGACAGTCTGGGGCGCCGGAAGCCCCGAAGCCGAAAGCCAGTAGTACAGCAGTTCGGCATGCATCGAGAACGGAAACGGCACACCGATACGCAAGGGACGCCCGTGCGCCGCCGCGACCAGCGCAGCCCCAGCCACGGCAGCATCCGAGAACCCGAAGCCATGCCCCGCCGCCCGCAACTCCGCCTCGAGCCGCGCGCTGACACCGACCACCGTGCCGTTCAGCGAGGTCACCATCAGCGCCGAGATCGACGAGGCCACACCGCCGATCCCCAGCGCCATTGCTACCGGTACCGGCGAGAGCATATGCGCCGCCTCGGCCCGCCCGAAAGCCAGCATGTCCCGCACCGAGGACCAGGACGGGGCGCGGAGCAGGTTCAGTTCCAGCCCCTCCTCGCGGGCAAAACCCATCTCGTGCGCGACGATCAGCGGCGCGGCATCGACCAGCGGAATGAAAGCGACGGAAAGCGGCGCGGCATTCATGACAGCAGGTCCGCCGCCGTGACCAGGGCCTGGGCGACTTCGGAGATCTTGCGCCCCTGGTCCATCGCGGTCTTGCGAAGCAGCCCGTAGGCGTCGTCCTCGCTGATCCCGCGCGCTTTCATCAGCAGGCCCTTGGCACGGTCGATGACCTTGCGCTCCTCGAGCGCGCGCTTGGTTTCGGCCAGTTCGTCCCGCACCCGGCGGAACATGTTGAACCGGGCGATGGCAGCGGTGACGATCGGGCGGATCCGCTCGGGGCGCAGGTCGTCGACGACATAGGCTGAAACTCCTGCCTCGATCGCCGCCTCGGTCAGGCTGTCCTCACTGCGGTCCACGAACATCGCCACCGGACGATCCAGCGGCGCGGCGGCAAGGGTCAGTTCCTCGATAATGTCACGGGACGGGCTGGTGACATCGACGAGCACGATATCCGGATCCCGCTCCGAGATCCGGCGCGCGAGGCTCGACACCTCCGAGATCACCTGGATGTCGTTGTCACCGGCCTCCATGAGGCTGTCCACGATCATCATGGCGCGATCGCGGTCCGGCTCGACGACGATTATCGAAAGCTTGTTTGGCACGGGGCGATTGAAGACTTCTCAGCTACCGGGCTTCCAGCACAGTTGGCAGCTGGGTCAGGCATCGCGGACAGATTGCTCACCCGAATGGCTGTCGCATGGCTGGCTGATCAAACACTAGGCACTTGCAATACGAAAACGCTGTGACCGGATTGCGCACTCCGAAGTCAGCGTATAGCAGATCACGCGATTGGCCGATACCGGAGGACCTTATGATCATTGCTCACTCACGCAAGTTCGTATTCGTGAAGGCGATGAAGGTCGCGGGCAGCAGCGTTGAACTGGCACTGTATCCAAGCCTCTCCGATGGAGACGTCATAGCTCCAATCGGAGGCGGAGGACTGAAGAGGCTCGGATCCTCGCTACCGACTAATTTACGAATTAGGAAGTTGTCGCACGCAGATGCAATTACACTGATGCGCCTCTATCCCGAGACAGTAAAGCACGATTACACCTACTTTTGCGTTGCCCGGAACCCTTGGCACCGAGCGCTCTCACTATTCACTTGGATCAATCGAACCAGCATCCTTGAGATGGATGAACAGCGGGGAGTCGAAGCCTTCCGGTCTTTCATACGCAAACCCCTTCCCATGATGAGCCTGGGGTCGCCCATCTGGCGCGGCGAAATCATTTGCGATCTCGTTATCAAGTATGAAGGCTTGGCCGAAGGAGTTTCTCAACTCGGTGTCACCCTTGGCCTTCCCGAGCCGCTGGATGTTACCTCGATCCGGGACAAGGAAGGACTGAGACCGGCTTGGTCGAAGGACCTTGACACAATGTACGATGACGAAACCTGGGCTCGCGTGTCGCGACTGTGCGCCTACGAAATCGCCTACTTCGGATATAGTTACAGCCAGTCGGCCGGCACCACTTCTCCGCTGGAGAGCTTCGACAACCGCAAGCGCATCGCTCTTCTCAAGGACAGAGACATCGAAGACCGCTTCGCTGAAAGCGTTGAGGAAGATTATGCTTGAATAGCGGGCGAAGAGCCGTCTCCTCCGACCCCAACGCGTCGCCTGCCGAGTGCTCCGGCGAAGAAGCCCGTTCTGGCACGCCAACGGGATAGTTTACGCCCGCACGCAGGCTTCGGTCGGGATGGACGGCAACCAATCAATCCTTGCCTGGCACCTGCCGAGTGAAGAGCGCGGCGTACAGCAGCGAGATTCTCTGCTGAACACAAAGAGGTCAGCCCTTCGCTGTCCGGACCAGCGCCAATGGCGCGCCGTCGGTCCGGGTCATCAGCGTCGCGCCATCCGCCTGCCGCAGGCAGATGCCGTCGCCCGGATCGATATTGCCCATGTAGACGATCTCGCGTCCGCGCAGGCTCCCGCTTGAGGGCCGCGCAGTCTCTGCCAGCCGCGAGAAGGTCGGGAAGTAGAGCAGCCCGGCGGCATTGAAGTCGAGCGACGGAACCGGAGTGACGCAGCCATCGAAGGACTTGTGCGTCTGGTAACGCAGCGCTCGCGCAACCTTTCGGCTGCGAGCATCCAGCGCGGCCAAGGGCTCCGGCGCTGACGGCAGGTCGGGTGCGCGCAGCGGCGCGCGGCGCACGATACGCCGGTTCGAACCGCTCTCGTCGCGCCCCACGAAGGTCGAGATCATCAGCAGCCGCGCGACCACCTGCCCGCCCCGGCGCAGCGTGTGACTGGAGCCGATCCGGGCCGCCGAGACTGCATGAAGCGTTGCACTGATCTCGATCCGTTCGCCAAGTTGCGGGCGGGCCGGCCCCAGTTCCAGCGAGGTCGTGCAGAATGCGGCATAGATCGGTTGCCCGCTCGCGTCGGTAAAAACCGCCTGCCCCTGCCCCATCGCCTCGGCGATCAGCGACCAATGCCGGTCTCCGGCATCCCGCAGCACCCATTGCTCGGACAGGCCGAACGGCGACAGCTGTGCCATTGCGGCGGTGACTGAGGCAGTCGCCTCGATCCGCCGTGGCAGGTCGGCAAGGGCAAGCTGGCTCATTCGGCGGCGACTTCGGTGCGGACGTCGGCCAGCTGTGCTTCGATCTGGTCTGCGAGGTAGGCACTGTCCTCCTCGATCCCCAGGAACCGCCCGGAGCCCCAGGTGTTGAGCCAGCCGAGACCGATGAAATGCAACCCCGGTTGCGCGGTGACGCCCCGGTCGAACACCGGCTTGCCGCGCGCGTCGAACACATCCGCCTCGATCCAGGAATAGTCCGGGCGGAAGCCGATGGCCCAGAGGATCGCGGTGATCCCGGCTTCGGCGGCATTGATCTCGGTTCGCTCCACCTTCGGCTCGCAGACCTTCTCGAACGGCGGTGCGGGCGGCGCGTCGATCCCGTTGCGCGCGATATAGGCGTCGATCTGCTTGCAGATGCCCAGGTAGCTGCGATCAGCCGCATCAAGGTTCTCGGTCAGATCCGGCAGAAAGCGGATCGTCTGTCCGTCCATATCCGCGACGGAGCCGTACAGCTCTACGCCATGATCCACATGGAAGCGGCGCAGGTCGATCTCCTTCCCGCCGTCCCGGCCGGACATATAATGGTTGGTCTGGGTCAGCGCCTTCAGCGGGTCCGGATGCTCGCGGATCGTCACATCGTAATGCCCCGCCTCATAGAGCCAGTCGGTTGCGTCCCTTCCACGATACTTGCGCGGACTGCGCGGCGCAGGTCCGACGGCCAGCGAGACAGGCCGCCCGGCACGGACGAAATCCTCCATGAGCTGCACGCCGGATTGGCCGGTTCCGACGATCAGAACGCCGCCCTCGGGGAACTGGTCAGGGTTGCGGTAGTCGACCGAGTGCATCTGGAAAATCTCGGGCGACAGGGTCTTGGCGAACCCCGGCTCGATCGGCGTGTCGTAGCCGCCGGTCGCAATCACCACCTGCGCGCAGCGCCAGTTGCCGTCAGAGGTCTGCACGACGTAGCCGTCCGCGTCGGGCACAACACGCGTAACCTCGACATGCTCGCGGATATCCGGCGCAAAGCTGGCGGCGAAGGCGTCCAGGTAATCGGTGATCTCGTCCCGCAGCATGAACCCGTCAGGATCTTTGCCGCCATAGTCGCGGTCGTAGTGAAACCCTGGCAGGCGGCACTGCCAGTTCGGCGTGACCAGGCAGAAACTGTCCCAGCGGTTCACGCGCCAGGAGTGGAATTTCTCGTGCCGCTCAAGCACGACATGCTCGATGCCCTTCTGCCGCAGTTGCCAGGCGACCGACAGGCCTGCCTGACCGCCGCCGACGATCACGACCTGGGTGTGCGAGATTTGCGAACTCATGGCAGTGTCCTTCATCGGGTGATGGCGAGGCAGGTGACCTCGGCGCCGTCATGGCCTTCGAACCGTGCGGCCTGCGCCTCGATCCGGTCGAGCTGCGCCATCGCCGAGGTGCAGGCATAGCCGTATTTCGCCGCGACCCGGTCCGAGGCGCGCTCCATCGCGACGCGGGACCGGGCCAGGAAATCCGGCAGCGGATAGGTGGTACCGGGCTGGAACAGCTCGGCGACGACCGAGGACGGGGAATAGCAGCGTTCCTCGGCCCCGTCGGGCCAGCGGACGGTCCAGTAGGTCTCAGGCATGGGCAGTATCCTTCGACGTCAGGCCAAGGTAGCGGGTGCGGGAATGGTCCCAGAAGATCGCGGCCTCTACGCCCGATGTCAGACGCACCGCGCTGCCTTCGGTCACTTTGCCAATGACGGCGCAGGTGATGTCGCGGGCATGGAACCGGGCGGCGATATCGCCTGCGTCACCGGGCGCGGCTGCCATCAGGAAACCGAAGCTGGGGAAGCTGCGCATCCAGCGCTCGAGCGGTACGCCCTCGGGCGGCTGGATCGCCGATAGGTCCAGGTCGATCCCGACATCCGAGCACTCCGCCAGCATCAGCGCGGTGCCGACGATGCCGCCCTGGCTGATGTCCTTTGCCGCGTGCAGCAAGCCCGCCTCGGCCAGCTCGGGCAGCAGCTCCAGATCGCCGCGCAGCCTTGCATGCGGCGCCTCCAGCGCAGCGCAGAAATTGTCGAAGTTGCGGTATGCGCCCCGATGATCGATGGCGGCGAGAAGCACGTCACCGGGGCGCGCGTCGAAACTTGTCACCGGTGCGCTGGCCCGCCCGAGGACCGACACCGCCAGCGACAGGTCGGGCGCACTCAGGTTGGTGTGCCCGCCCACCAGCGGCACGTCGTAGGCTTCGGCGGCATCCTTCAGCCCCTGAAGCAGCGGCGCGGCGATCTCGGCTTCCGGCGCCCAGACCTGGTCGATCAGCGCGACCGTGCGCCCCCCCATCGCCGCGATGTCCGACAGGTTCACCATCACCCCGCACCAACCCGCGAACCACGGATCGTCGGCAACGAAACCGGGAATGAACCCCTCGCCCGCCAGCAGGTCTGCCCCCCCCGCGCGCGGTAGGATCGCCGCGTCATCGCCGGGCCTCCCCTGAGCGTGCGCGGTCAGGCCAAGCGCGCTGGTTGCCGCCGCAATCGCGCATTTCGAGCGGATCGACGGATGTGCGGCCAAAGCCTCGGCAAGGGCGCGCGGATCGGTCATGCGCGCGCCCTCGCACGATGATACCAGCCGGTCTCGGGGTTCTCGCAGCGCGGGTAGTTGCTCAGGTCCGCCTCCATCCGCGCATGGGGCGTGCCGTGGATCGAGATCTCGTCCAGTATCCGCCAGCGCAGACGCCGGAACAGGATCACATTCTGCATCTGCACATGCGCCAGGAAGCGCTCGCAGCCGCGCGCGTTGGCGGTGCTGACCGCCAGCCGGATCAGTTCGGCCCCCAGCCTGCCGACATTGCGGAAGCCTTCGTCCACCGCCAGCCGCGAGCCCCACCAGATGCCGGGCCGCTCTTCGTGAATGCGAACGGTGCCGACGACCTGATCGGCCTCGTGCGCATACGTGGACAAAGCCACCAGATGAGTTGCGATCAGATCAACCTCGTCGCGGTCGTGTTCGGGGAAGATGCGCTGCTCGCCCACGAAGACCCGATGCCGCAGGTCCTGCGCACCCAAGGCCTCGAACGGGCGCGAGGCGGCGCGGACATAGTAGCCCGGACAGGCGAACGCTCGCGGCTCCAGCGGGATCATGCGGGCACCTTCAGTTTCTCGTAGGTGGACAGCGCCGAGCATGCCCCGCAGCGCCCGCACCCGGCCTTGATGTCCTCGGACCGGATCCCGGCGCGCGCGATCATTTCGCCCAGGGGTGCGAGGATCGAGGCCATGAACTCGGAACTCGGCGCCGGATGGCTTTCCAGCGGCGTGCCGGAGATCGGCACGAAGGGCACGACGAACGGATAGACGCCCATCGCGGTCAGCCGCGCGCCCATGTCGAGGATCGCGTCGCGCGTGTCGCCCAGCCCGGCAAGGATATAGGTCGAGACCTGCCCCCGCCCGAAGACCTTCACCGCCGCCTCGAAGCTCGAGAAATACTTCTCCAGCGGGACCTGCGCCTTGCCGGGCATGATGCGCTGGCGCACCTCGGGGGTCACGGCTTCCAGATGCATGCCCAGCGCGTCGATCCCGGCATCGCGCATGCGCTGGTGCCAGATGTCGTCCTCCGGCGGCTCGCACTGACCCTGAAGCGGCAGATCCACGGCGGCGCGGATCGCTCGGGCCGAGTCGCAAAGCACCTGCGCCCCCCGATCCTTGCCCGCGGGCGTGCCGGTGGTCAGCACCATGTGCTTCACCCCGTCCAGCTGCACGGCGGCCAGGGCGACCTCGGCCAGTTGTTCGGGCGTCTTGTGGGCAATGGTGCGACCGGCAGCGAGGCTCTGCCCGATCGAACAGAACTGGCAGGTCTTTTTGCGGCTCTCGTAGCGGATGCAGGTCTGCAGCACCGTCGTCGCCAGAACGTCCTTCGAGTGCAGCGTCGCGATATTGCTGTAGGGGACGCCCTCGGCGGTCGAAAGCTCGTAGAAGCGCGGGCGCGCGGGGAAACGCACGCGGGCGACCTCGGCCCCGTCCCGCAGCACGCGGGCATCGCCCGAGGCATCAGGGCTTTCCACCAGGTAGGGACTGTCGAACGCGGGCGCAGTGTGGACCGGCACCATGACCGTCAGCCCGCCAATCGTCACAGCCTTGTGGTCCGAGGGCCCGGCTCCGCCGCGCCGGGACTCGTGCCCGGCCTTGGGGTCCACCAGCCGCATCCCGCGGGTCTGGAGATCGTTGATCAGCGCGCTGGCGGGCATCTCAGGCATCGGGGTCTCCTTCGGTGGCAAGCTGCGGTTCGAGTGCGGGGGCGCTCACGCGGGGCTGCGTGACGCGGTCGTCGTGAACGAGATGCAGCAACTCGGGGCGGGCGTAGTGGCCGACGCTGTCCATCATCCGCTTGCGCTTGGCGATCAGGGACATGTCCAGATCGGCGATGAGGATGCCCTCGCCCTCGGTGATCGGGTCGGCCAGGTGCCGCCCCTCGGGGCTGATGATGCAGGTCATGCAGCCGTCACGCATCGCGCGTTGCAACTTGGGATCGGGATGCAGCGATGCGATCTGTTCCTCGGTCAGCCAGCCCGTGGCGTTAACGACGAAGCAACCGGATTCCAGTGCGTGATGGCGCATGGTCACCTCGATCTGCTCGCCGAAGATCGGACCGACAAGGCTGCCGGGGAAATGACTTGCGTGGATCTCCTCGTGCTGCGTCATCAGCGCATAGCGGGCCAGCGGGTTGTAATGCTCCCAGCAGGCCAGCGCGCCGACGCGGCCGACACGGGTTTGCGCGACCTTCAGCCCGGAACCGTCGCCCTGCCCCCAAACCATGCGTTCATGGTAGGTGGGCGTGATCTTGCGCCGCTTCAGCGCGAGGCTGCCGTCGGCGTCGAAGATCAGCTGCGTGTTGTAGAGCGAGCCATGATCGCGCTCGTTCACGCCCAGCACGATCACCACACCGCGACGGGCTGCGGCGTCGGCGACGGCCTGCGTCTCGGCCGAAGGCACCACGACAGCCTCGCGGTAGAGTTCGAGGTGCGGCTTGCCCTGTTGCACCGGCGGCAGGACGAACGAGAAATAGGGGTAGTAGGGCACGAAGGTCTCGGGAAAGACGATGAACTCGGCGCCCTTGTCCGCAGCCTCGGCGATGGCGTTCAGCACCCGCTCGATCGTGCCCTCCCGGCCCGAAAGGTCGGGGGCGATCTGCACAGCGGCGGTGCGGATCGTGTCGGTGCGCAATGTGTCTTCGTGATCGGTGCTCAAGGTGTCGTCCTCGTGCTGCGGAAGGGGGCCGGCGCGACTGGGAGAAGGCCGCGCCGGCCGGGGACGGTCGAGAACTCAGACCGTCCAGGTGTCGAGGATCACAGCATCGGCCTTCTTGTGCAGAAGGATGCAGTCCAACACGTCCTGCGGCGCGATCGGGGTGATGCCGGGCAGCAGCGAGGGCTCACCGTGACCATAGAGCGCCTGGAGCGCGAAGCGGCAGGCAAAGACCTTGCCGCCCTCGGCCATGAACTTTTTCAGGTTCACGGCGAAGTTCTGGTGGCCGGGGAAGGCCTCGTCGCCCAGCGTTGGGAAGCCGCGCTGGATGCCCAGCGTCACGCCGGGACCGTAGAGCAGGATCGACGTCTCGTAGCCCTTCCGGTTCAGGCGGATGGCGTTGAGGATGTTCACCAGCCCGATGGAGCCCTCGAAGGCGACGGTGTGAAAGGTGACGAGCGCCTTCTCGCCCTCATCGGCCTTCACGTCCTCGAAGACCTTTTCCTCGTAGTTGACGAAGAAGTCTCCGTCCTTGTGTGCTTCCTTGGTAACCTCGGGCATGGGGATCTCCTTGTTTCGGTCGATTCCCGGATATCCCCGCCAAATTGATTCAATCAATCATAAGTTCAATATGCATACAATAAAAGTTCGCGATCGCTCAACCCGTGCTCAATATCGCGCCACTCTCTTCAGTTTCGCTCACCAGGAAGGCAGAAACTTCGCCAACGAGCTAAGAATCGCAATCCTCGAACCGATCGCCAACACAATCCATACAATCGACTTCAATTTTCCACCCAACTGCGCTACAGCTGTCTCATGACCAACTGGACACCGAACAGCCTCGCTGGTGGCAAGCCCCGCTATATCGCCATCGCCGACGCTTTGGCCGAGGACATCCGCGCCGGGATACTGGCCCCCGGCGACCGCCTGCCCCCGCAGCGGCAGCTGGCCGAGCGGTTGCACATAGACTTCACCACCGTCTCGCGCGCTTATGCGGAGGCGAAGGCGCGTGGCCTCGTCGACAGCCATGTCGGGCGCGGTACCTTCGTCAGCGACGCGCCTCGGGGCGTTTCGGCCGGGGCCCCGGACCCTGAGCGCACGGCCTCGGAAGACCTGTCGATGAACATGCCGCCCGAGCCCACCGACCCCGAGCTTCTGGATAAGATGCGCGCCGGGCTGACATATGTCGCGTCGAACATGGTCTCGCTGCTGCGCTACCAGTCCTCTATCGGCACGGACCAGGACAAGACCGCCGCCTCGACCTGGCTCAGCTTGCGCGGCATGGTCCCCAAGCTCGAGCGCATCGCCGTCACCCCCGGCGCCCACCCGACGATGACCGCGATCCTGTCGATCCTGACGCGCCCAGGCGACACCATCCTGTGCGAGCGGATCACCTATCCCGGCATCCGCTCCATCGCGCGGCGGATGCGGGTTCAGCTCAAGGGTATCGCGATGGACCGCCACGGTATCCTGCCCGACGCGCTGGAGGCGGCAATCGAGGCCCACGGCCCCAAGGCGCTGTATCTGAACCCGACGCTGCACAACCCGACGACGATCACCATACCGACAGACCGGCGGCTGGAGATCTCGGAAGTTTTGAACCGTCACGGCCTACCGTTGATCGAGGACGACGCCTACGGGTTCATCCCGCCCAAGGCCCCCGCCCCGCTGGCGGTCTCGGCCCCGGATCTGACGTGGCACATCGGCGGGTTGGCGAAATGTATCGGCGCGGGGCTGCGGCTGGCCTATGTCGTCACGCCCGACGGCAAGGCGACCTACCAGTTGGGCCAGGCGCTGCGTGACATCTCGGTAATGCCCTCGCCGCTGCCGATGGCGATGGTCACGCAATGGATCGAGGATGGCACAGCCGACAGCATCCGCCGGTTCATCCGCTCCGAGACCGCCGTGCGGCAACGCATCGCCGCCGAGGCATTGGAGGGTTTCGACTACGACAGCGCCGAGCACGCCTTCAACCTGTGGCTCAAGTTGCCCAAGGGCTCGGGGCGCGCGGACATCATCGCACGCATGGCCGGCCGGCACGTTGGGGTGATGCCCTCGGACACATTCACCGTCGAAGGCGAGCCCGACGAATACGTGCGCATCTGCCTCGGAGGCCGCGTTTCGCGCGACGATCTGGCAAAGGGCCTGTTCTTCATGTCGAACGCCGCGCAGCCTCAAACCTACATGGGCTGAGACCGCGTCCCGGCGCGGGCGACCGGCGGAAAACCGCGCCTCTCCCGTCCAATGAAAAGGGCGACAGGCAGCGCGCGGGAATGCGGGAGACGATCATGAGGTAGATTGCATACGGCATCATGGCGACCTGCGCCGCCGCCACGCTGGCAGGACCGGTCTCCGCCGGACCCGACCGCGACCGCGGCGACATTCGAGGGCGCGCCCACACGCATGGTCACGCGATAACGCATGCGAACGCGCAAAACTCTCATCGCCATACTCACCGGCATGCGGTTGGGTACCGCTTCGACCAGCGCGACGTGGTGGTCGCGAACGATTGGCATCGCCGTGGCTTGCTCCGACCGGGCCGGACGAGGTCTATGTCGTCTCGGGCGAGGGCCTTTACCTGGCCGTCGCCTCGACGCTGATCGACTGAGCCCCGGTCGGCAAGAACCGGCGCGGCACCCGGACCGGCAGGGTCAGGCGTCGCGTTTCATGATCCACTCGACCGGCGGCGCGGGCACGAAGCGCCATTTCCGCAGCGGCCCGGCCATCACGTTCAGATAGTACATCTCGAACCCATAGGGCGCGCCGCAGGGATGATGCCCTCGCGGCACCAGAACGACGTCCCCATCCGAGACCGCCATGGTCTCGTCCAGTTGGCCATCATCGGTGTAGACCCGCTGCACCCCGAACCCGTCGGCAGGGTTCAGACGATGGTAATAGGTCTCTTCGAGGTAGGTGATGCGCGGATAGTCGTCCTCGTCATGACGATGGCTCGGGTAGGAGGACCAGTGCCCGGCCGGAGTGAACACCTCGGTCACCAGCAGGCTGTCGGCGTAGTCCTCGTTCTCCATCGCGATGTTGTTGATGTGGCGCGTATTGGTGCCCTTGCCGCGCGTGGTCAGGCTGATCCCGTCGGGGCCGATCCGCCGCGCTTCGTGCCCGCCCATGCCGGGGGCCGAGCAGACGGCCAGTACGCAGTCGGTCTCGGCGGCGGCGTTCCACTCGGAGCCGTTCGGCAGGTAGAGGCAATGTGGCGGGGTCTTCTCGAACACGTCCATGCGCTCGCCCAGAACGCCCCAGTCCTGCCCCGCACCCGATATCCGGGCCTTGCCCTCGACCATCACCAGGATCACCTCGCGGTCGCCGGTCACTTCGGCGGCGGCATCGCCCGCCCGCAACCGGTAGAGCGAGAAGCCGACATAGCGCCAACCGGCGCTTTCGGGCGTGATCTGGTGGACCTTTCCACGGGTGCCAAAGGGCTTTCTCAGAAGATCGGGCATGAAATCGCTCCGTCAGGTGGTGCTGTCGATGGTCAGACCCGAGCGCCCGCAGATCTCGACGATGTGCTCGTAGCCCTTCTTCGAATACTCGTAGGGCGGCGCCTTGGCCGGGTCCTGCTCGGCCTCGACGACGATCCAGCCGGCATAGTCCATCGCCTTCAGCTCATCCGTGACCGCCTGGAAATCGATCGCACCGTCGCCCGGCACCGTGAACGCACCAGCGATCACCGCGTCGAGGAAGCTGCGGCCGTTCTCGCGCACGTCGCGGATCACTTCGGGGCGCACGTCCTTGAAGTGGACGTGCAGCACCCGCTCGCGCCATTTGCGCAGCGTGCCCAGAACGTCGCCGCCGCCGAACCAAAGGTGCCCGGTGTCGTAGAGCAGGTGCACTTCGGGCGGGGTGAACTCCATCAGCCAGTCGACATCCTCCTGGTCCTCGACGAACGAGCCCATGTGATGGTGATAGGCCAGCGGCTGCCCCTTGTCGGCCATCCACTTCGCCAGCTCGCCCAGCTTCTGGCCATAGGCCTTCACCTCGTCCCGGCTGAGCTTGGGACGGTTGTTTACCGGGGTGCCGATATCGCCCTGCACGGTGTTGGAACACTCCGCGTAGACGATGCAGGGCGAGCCAAGCGCAGCGAACTGCTCGACCTGCTGCCGGACCGAGGCCTTCTCGGTCTCCAGATCATCCACCAGCAGGTTGCCCGAACACCAGCCACCACAGAGCGCGATGTCGTACTTGTTCAGGTACTCCCGCAGCGCCTCGGTCTCATGAGGCATGCGGCGGCCGCGCTCGACACCGGTATAACCGATCTCGCGCGCCTCGCTCAGCGCCTGTTCCATCGTGTAAGCGGCCGTCAGATCCGGCAGGTCGTCGTTCTGCCAGGAGATGGGCGAAATGCCGATCTTCACACTCATTCTGTCTGTCCTCAGTCGACGCGCTGCAAGGCGGTCTGCTTGACGTAATTCTCGCGGGCTTCCTGAACTTCCGCCCGGGTCGAGACCTCGGGAACGGCCACGTCCCACCAGTGCCCGCCGGCGCCGGTGCCCGGATAGGGGTCGGTGTCGATCACGATGACCGAGGGAACGCCCCTGCCCCGCGCCTCGCCGATCTTGGCTTCGAGGTCGGCAATATCCGACGCCTTGACCGCGTGCGCGCCCATCGACGCGGCATGCGCCACGAAATCGATCTCGGGCTGCGCCTCGACATTGGCGCTGGCATAGAGGTTGTTGAACTCTGCCCCACCGGTGCCCTTCTGCAGCCGGTTGATGCAGCCGTAGCCCCGGTTGTCGGTCAACACCACGGTGAACGGCACCCGGCGCATAACGGCGGTCGCCAGTTCCGAGTTGGCCATCATGTAGCTGCCGTCGCCGACGAAGCAGACCACCTCCGCCTCGGGGCGCGCCAGCTTGATACCCATGGCCCCGGCCAGCTCGTAGCCCATGCACGAGAAGCCGTACTCCATGTGATACCCGCCCTGCGCAGCGCGCCAGAGCGTGTGCAGTGCCCCCGGCATGGTCCCGGCAGCACACATCACAACGGTTTGCGGCGTCGCCTGCCGCTGCACCGCGCCGATCACCTGCGCATCGGTCGGCAGTCCCGGCTTGTTCGGTGCGGCCATCACCGCATCGGTGGCCTCGTACCACTCGGTCCGGCGGGAAGCATCCCGGTCCGGCCAGCGCTGATCGCCCAACGCAGCACCGATCTTTTCCAGCGCAACCTTCGCGTCCGAAAGCAGCGGCAGCGCGCCATGCTTGGCGGCGTCATATCCCGTCACGTTGATCGACACGAGCCGCCGCGCGGGGTTAGCGAACACTGTCCACGAGCCAGTGGTGAAGTCCTGGAAGCGCGTCCCCACGCCCAGCACGAGGTCGGCCTCGGCCAGCGCGGCGTTGGCAGCATCGCCCCCTGTCACACCCGGAGAGCCGAGGTTGATCCCCTCGTCCCAGGCCACCGCGCCCTTGCCCGCCTGCGTCTCGGCCAGCGGGATGTTGTGCGCCTTGGCGAAGTCCAGCAGCACCTGCTCGGCGCCCGAGTAGATTACCCCGCCGCCCGCGACGATCGCCGGTCGCTCGGCGGCCTTCAGGGCCGCGACGACCTCGGCCAGTTCCGCCTGATCCGGCTCGGGGCGGCGGATGCGCCAGGTCTTCGGCTCGAAAAAGCTCTCGGGCCAGTCATGCGCCTCGGCCTGGACGTCCTGGCAGAAGGACAGCGTGACCGGCCCGCATTTCGCCGGATCGGTCATCGTCTGCATGGCGCGCGGCAGCGCTGTCAGAAGGTGCTCAGGCCGAGAGATCCTGTCGAAATAGCGCGAGACCGGGCGGAAGCAGTCGTTGGCACTCACGACGCCGTCGTCGAAATCCTCGATCTGCTGCAGTACCGGGTCCGGCGCGCGGTTCGCGAACACGTCGCCCGGGATCAGCAGCAGCGGCAGCCGGTTCACATGCGCCAGCGCGGCGGCAGTCACCATGTTGGTCGCGCCCGGCCCGATCGAGGACGTGACCGCCATCGCCCGCCGGCGCTTGGACGCCTTGGCAAAGGCGATCGCTGTGTGCGCCATGGTCTGCTCGTTCTGCCCGCGCCAGGTCGGCAGGTCATCCCCGATCCCGTGCAAGGCCTCGCCCAGACCGGCAACATTGCCGTGCCCGAAGATCGCCCAGACACCGTCGATGAAACGCGCGCCGTCTTCGTTCATCTGTACCGACAGCCACTTCACCATGGCCTGAGCTGCGGTCAGTCGGATCGTCTTGCTCATGCGGCTTGCTCCCCGGCCCCGGCACGGGCCTTGTCCCAGATGCGGCAGAGCCGCGTGTAATTTCCGGCCATCACGCTGACGGCCTCCTGATCTGAAATAGCACCGCCCATCCAGTCGCGGGCAGCCTGGCCGAAGATCGTCCGACCCACGGCGAAACCTTTCACAAGCCTCTGCCGGGCGGCAAGCGCGAAGCTGGCGGCCAGTTCATCCTCCGGCGCGTCGAGCCCCAGCACCACGATCCCGCGGGTGCGCGGATCGTTCCGCTCGATAGCATCAACGGCCTGTTGCCAGGCGGTGTCGGTCCTGAACGGCTCCAGCTTCCACCAATCGGGATAGACGCCCAGATCATAGAACCGCTGGATCACCCGCGCGGTGGTGTCATCGCCCACCGGCCCGCATTTCGAGGGGATGACCTCCAGCAGGAATTCCAGCCCGTTGCGGCGCGCGGCGTGGAACAGGCGCAGAACCGTCTGCTCCTGCGCGGCCCACATCGCGGCATCGTCGTCCGGGTGGCAGAAACACAGGCATTTCACCACCTGATCGCGCGGCCATTCGTTCAGCCCGCCATAATCCGGACCAAGCTGCGGCTCCAGTGTCAGAGGCCGCGAGCCGGGCCATTCCACGGGCCGGCCGATCCAAAGCCCCTGCCCCTCGGCCTTGTAGAGCGCGTCGCGCCCCAGCCGCCCGTCGCAGAGGATGCCAAAGCCCGTGTCGTCCCCCTTCACCTGCAGGGCGGCGTCGAGGCAGAGCTCCTTGAAGCGGCCGATCTTTTCGGGCGTCGCGCCGTCCATCTCCTCCATCTGGATGCGATGATCGAAGGCGAACACCCGCATCGTGGACCAGTCGCCGCTGCGGTTGGTCGCCCAATGCACTTGCTCGAGTTCGAGGTCGTTGCGCAGGTCGGGGCGCTTGATGCCCCGGTCGAAGAAGAACTGCAGTTCCTCCCAGCTGGGATAGGCCGGGGTACAGCCATGGCGGCTGACAGCGAAGGCCCCGCACGCGTTGGCGTACTTCAACGCTGTCGGCCAGTCCTCCCCGTCGAGCCAGCCCTTCAGCAGGCCCGACATGAAGCCGTCGCCCGCACCCAGCACGTTGAACACCTCGATCGGGAAACCGGGGCCGGCCTGCCCATCGTCGAGGCTGCCGGGGATCTCGCCGGTGAAGGCCACCGCCCCCTTTGCGCCCCGCTTGCAGACCAGCGTCGCGCCGGAGACCTTGCGCACCGCCCGCAGCGCCTCCAGCGTATCGGTCGAGCCGCCTGCGATGTGGAACTCCTCCTCGGTGCCGACGATCAGGTCGAACAGGTGCAGCGTCGATTGCAGCTTGGCGGTCACCCGCTCGCTTTCGACGAAACGGCTTTCGCCTTCGCCGTGCCCCGCCACGCCCCAGAGGTTAGGGCGATAGTCGATATCCAGCGCCGTCTGCATCCCCGCCTCGCGGGCCAGCTCCAACGCCTTGATCGTCGCGGCCTCGACCTGCGGGTGGCTCAGATGGGTGCCGGTCGCGACGACGGCGCGCGCCTGCCGGATGAACTCCGGATCGACGTCCTCGACGGTCAGGCCCATGTCCGCGCAGTTCTCGCGATAGAAGATCAGCGGAAACTGCTCCTGGTCGCGGATGCCCAGCAGGACCAGCGCGGTCAGCCGCTCGGGGTCGGTCTTGACGCCGCGCGTGTCGACGCCCTCCCGCTCCAGCTGCTCGCGGATGAAGCGGCCCATGTGCTCGTCGCCGACACCGGTGATGACCGCCGACTTGAGCCCCAGCCGCGCGGTCCCGCAGGCTATATTGGTCGGGCTGCCGCCGATGTACTTGTCGAACGAGCCCATGTCCTCGAGCCGGCCGCCGATCTGCGCACCGTAGAGGTCAACGGAACTGCGGCCGATGGTGATCAGGTCGAGCGGCTTGCTCATCACACGGTCCCCCCGAGCGAGCCTTCCAGTTGCGCCAGTTCCTGGCCACCGGCCATCAGGTCCTGAAGCTGTTCCGGCGTGATCTCGCCGCGCTTCGCCGTGCCAAGGGTCTTGCCCCGGTTGAGCACGGTGAACCGGTCGCCCACCGCCAGCGCATGGCGCACGTTATGGCTGATGAACACCACGCCGACGCCCTGCTTCCGCACCTTGTCGATGGTGGCCAGCACGTTCGATGTCTGCCGCACGCCAAGCGCCGAGGTCGGCTCGTCCAGGATCAGGATCTTCGCGCCGAAATGCACGGCGCGGGCGATGGCGACGGTCTGGCGCTCGCCGCCCGACAGCGTGCCGACGGCCTGGTCGGGCGCGCGCAGGTTGATGCCCATGCTGCGCATCTCGTCCATCGTGGTCTGGTTCATCCGGTCCACGTCCATCCGCTTGAACGGCCCCGAGCCCTTGGTCGGCTCGCGTCCCATGAAGAAGTTCCGGGTCACGCTCATCAGCGGGATCATCGCAAGGTCCTGGAACACCGTGGCGATCCCGGCCTCCATCGCGTCGCGCGGGCTGTCGAAGGACATCGGCTTGCCCTCGAAATAGATCTCGCCCTTGGTCGGCTTGTGCACGCCGGACATGGTCTTGATGAAGGTCGACTTGCCGGCGCCGTTGTCGCCCAGCAGGCAGTGGCACTCGCCCGGCTTCACGTCGAAGCTGACGCCGGCCAACGCGATGATGTTGCCGAAGTGCTTCTCGATGTTCTTCATCTCGACGATAGGCGCGGTCTCGGGCGCATCGCCATGGTGGAACTTGGTGTCCTCGGTCATCTCAGCGCTCCCCCGTGACGCGTTTGCGAATGGCGTTGTTGAACAGGACCGCGATCAGCAGCATGCCGCCCAGGAACACCTGGAACCAATCCTGGTCGAAGTCCGTATAGGTCAGGCCGATCACGACCATGCCGAAAATGATCGCGCCGAAGAAGGCGCCGATGGCCGAGCCGTAGCCGCCGGTCAGCAGGCAGCCCCCGATCACGGCCGCGATGATCGCCTCGAATTCCTTCTGGAAACCCCGGCGCGCGTCGGTCGAGCCCGCGTCCATCACCGTGATGATCGCGACCAGTGCCGCGCAGCAGGCGGTAACCATGAACAGCGAGATCTTGACCCGCCGCACCGGAACGCCCGAGTTGACCGCCGCATTGGCGTCCCCGCCCGAAGCGAAGATCCAGTTGCCGACCGGCGTGCGCAGCAGCACCCAGGTCGCAAGAAGCGCGATGATGACGAACCAGATGATCTCGATTGGCAGGCCCGGAACCTTTGGCGCGCCATTGTTGAAGGTCTCGACCAGCCCGGCCTCGGCCAGCCAGCGGAACAGCCCGCCGAATGCATCGCCCGAGAAGAACGGCGCCAGCCAGTCGCCTTCGACCGCGTCGCGCACGCCGCGCAACTGCGTCGAGCCGCCGGTCGCCAGTTTCAGTCCGACCAGCGACAGGCCGCGCAGGATAAACAGGAAGGCAAGTGTCACGATGAAGGACGGCAGGCCCGAGCGGATCACGATGAACCCGTTGAGTGACCCCACGAGCCCCGCGAACACGAAGGTCGCCGGGATCGCGATGATCAGGGGCATGCCGAAGGTCACGGTCGCGGCGGCGAAGAACAGGCCCGAAAAGGCGACCATAGACCCGATCGAAAGGTCGAACTCGCCGCCGATCATCAGCATCGCGGCGCCGATCGCCAGGATGCCCAGCTGGGCGGCGGGGGTCATGAAGTTGATGATCCCCGACAGGGTGAACATCGCCGGATCGGCGGTGATCAGAAAGAAGATCGTGACGAGAATGACCCCGGCGATCGCCCCCAGCTCAGGGCGTTTCATCAGGCGGGCGCCGAAGCTCTCCGCCTTGAGGCGTTCATCTGCGACAGATTGTGGCGTGGTGTCCGTCATGTTCAGTCTCCCCAGACCTTCGGATGCAAAGGGGCCGTGGCGCGGTCACACACCACGGCCCCCACTGGCAGTCTTGTCAGGCGTCGCGGCTTAGCGGATGCCCTGCGCCGACAGGTCGATCACCTGCGCGGCCTTTTCCTGGGTCACCAGGTTCGGGCCCGAGGGCACGTCGCCGCCCGGCACCAGACCGTATTTCGCGTTCATCGCGAGGAACACGACCGGCAGGTAGCCCTGCAGGAACTGCTGCTGGTCGATGGCGAAGGCGGCGTCGCCTGCCACGATGGACTCGAGGAAGCTGGCCGAAAGGTCGAACGACGCGACCAGGATGTCGCGGCCCGAGTTGTTGGCAGCCGCCACCGAGGGCTCACCGGCGGTGCTCGCACCCAGCGCCATGATCGTGTCGATACTCTCGTCCGAGGCCAGCGCGGCGGCGACCTTGGATTCGATCTCGCTGGGATCGTTCGAGGTGGGCAGGACGGTCACGGTGCCGCCGAAGCCTTCCTCGAAACCCGAGCAGCGCAGGTCCAGAGCCACGTTGCCGACTTCCTGGTTCACGCACAGCGCGTTGGTGCCGCCCATTTCGGCAAGCTGCTCGCCGGCGGCCTTGCCGGCGTCGAACTCGGACTGGCCGACGTGAAGCTCGGCGCCCAGTTCAGCCGCAACGTCCGAGCCGGAGTTCATCGAGATCACAGGAATGCCGGCCTGGACCGCGCGCTCGATTGACGGGCCAAGCGCATCCGCGTCGGGGATCGAAACCACCAGCCCGTCCGGCTCCTGGTTCACGGCGGCGTCGATCAGCTGGCTCATCGCCACCATGTCGAAGGTTTCCGGCGCGCGGTAGTCCACGTCGGCCCCGGTGTGCTGGGCGGCCTCATCCACACCGTTCTTCACCACCGACCAGAACGGATCGTTCGCCTGGCCATGGCTGACAACGATGATGCTCTGCGCAAAGGCCGGAGCCGCAAAGCCGATGGCCGCAACGACGGCTGCAGTTCTGAAGAGTTTGGTCATGGTACCTCCCTTTGACCGTGGCGGGGGTTGTGTCCCCCTGTTGAAACCCGGTGTGACCCGAGACCCGCGCCCGCTTTGCTTTGCGGGGTAATGGAATTTTTATTCCGTTTAGGTCGAATCGTGCCCTGCTGTCAACTCTGTTGACGCAGCGCCCGCACCGCCACCGCAAGCGTCGTGGTCAACGTGATCGCCCCAGTGAGGGCACGGAAACCGCCAACCTCGTCCTCGCGCGCGATAAGCATTTCGGTAGCGTACTCCGCCATCGGACAACTCCCCGAGTCGGTCAGCCCGTAGACCGTCACCCCGCGCTTCGCCGCGCTTCCGGCAAGGCGAATCGTCTCCTCTGAGAAGGGTGAGAACGTCACCGCGAACACAACGTCGCCAGGCATGATGGATCCCCCGGACACAAGCATCCCGGAACCGGAATGCAGGCTCGCCGGAACCCCCAGCTTGTCGAAGAGATACGCCATATTGCTGACCACTGCGAAAGCGCGGCGCAGACCCACCAAATGTACGACACGCGCCGAGGCAAGCCCCCTCGCAATCCTGTCGAGCCGGTCATTGGTCACAGTATTGGCAAGCGACATCAAAGATTTATGGCCAGATTCGGCGAAGTCTGCCAACAGCCGTCCGGTCCCTACCGCGCCCTCCTGCTGGAGATTCGCCAGCCGCTCGTCATAGTCAGGCCGGAACTCTGCGAAGCGGGCACGGAACAGCGCCTGCATCTCGGAATAGCCAGTAAACCCGAGCGCCTGGCAGAAACGCATATAGACCGATGGCGCGACCCCGCTCGCCTTCGCCATGTCCGATACGGTCGAGACAGCTATCAGGTGCAGGTGCCGCCGCGTGAACTCGGCGCACTGCTTCAGTCGGTTCGGCAGCGTCGCCGCCATGCCGTCCAGTTTTTCCAGTAGCTCCGACACGCTACCGGGCGCATCTCCGGGCGCAACGTCCACCACAGCCCGCTCATCCATTCACGCCTCCCGTCTTGACAGAAGCACTATAAGCGATCATCACCCGAATGGAATAAAAATTCCAAACGCAGGCAAACATGCCGCTGCAGTCTGAGAAGGAAATGCCATGAAAGTCGCTCTCTTCGGCGCCGGCCGCATCGGCAAGGTCCACGCCGCCTCGATCAAGATGGACCCGCGCTCGGAACTGGTCGCCGTCACCGACGTGATGACCGAGGCCGCCGAGGCGCTGGCGCAGGAACACGGCATCGCCGCCCGCTCCGCCGACGAGATCCTGGCCGACACGTCGATCGACGCGATCCTTATCGCCTCGTCGACCAACACCCACGCCGACCTGATCGAAGCGGGTGTGAAGGCCGGCAAGGCGATCTTCTGCGAAAAGCCGATCGATCTGTCGCTGGAGCGCGCCTTGAAGGTCCGCGAGATCGCCGCGGCGCATGACAAGCCGATGATGATGGGATTCAACCGGCGGTTCGACCCGAACTTCTCGGCGGTGAAGGCCGCACTCGAAGCGGGCGAGGTCGGCAAGGGCGAGCTTCTGGCCGTCACCTCCTACGACCCTGCCCCGCCACCGGTCAGCTACATCAAGGTCTCGGGCGGGCTTTACCGGGATATGATGATCCACGATTTCGACATGTGTTCGTTCCTGTTCGGCATGCCGAAGACGGTCATGGCGCACGGCTCCTGCCTGGTGGATCCCGAGATCGGCGCCGCCGGCGACGTGGACACCGCCGTCGTCGTGCTGACCTATGCCGACGGTCGGATCGCAACGATCCGCAACTCGCGCCGTGCGCCCTATGGCTACGACCAGCGGGTCGAGGTGCTGGGCTCGGATGGCACGCTGGCCGCCGAAAACGAACTTGAGAACACCGTGGTCAAATCGACCACCGCGGGCGTCACCTCGGCCAAGCCGGTCTACTTCTTCCTTGAGCGTTACATGCGCGCCTACGCAATCGAATGGTCGGCCTTCGTCGACGCTTGCGTCGAGGGCAAGCCGGTGCCCGCCACGATCCAGGATGGCGTAAACGCCCTGGCCCTGGCCGAAGCCGCGAACCGGTCGCTGGCCGAGGGGCGCCCGGTCGAGGTAACCTCCGCGATGACGGGTGCCTGAGCCATGGCGTTCACCCTCGCCGCCTGCGCGGAAATGCTCTGGCAGGACAAACCGATCGAGTGGCGCTGCGCCAGGCTGAACGAGATAGGCTTTCAGGTTGGGCTCTGGAACTGGCCGGACCACGACCTGGCCAAGCTGGAGGCCTCTGGCGCGACCTTCTCGATCATGAACGGCTACCTGCAGGGGCGGCTGGCGGACGATGAGGGCGCGGACATGCTGCTGGCCTCGGCGCGGGAGACCGCGCTGGTCGGAAAGCGGCTGGGCGTCGCGCGGCTGAACCTCCACGGCACCGGGCTGGGCGACGGCGGCCGTCCGGTGCTGGCCGAGGTGGCGACGCCGCTGAAATGGGTCAAGGCGCTGGATACCCTGAACCGGATCTGCGACCTGGCCGAGGAACTGGACGTGGTATTCACGCTGGAGAACCTGAACCTGCCGGTCGACCACGCGGGCGTTCCCTTCGCCACCGCGCAAGAGACTCTTGCGCTGGTGTCCTCGGTCGACCGTCCGCAGCTGCGCCTGAACCTCGACCTCTATCACGCGCAGATCGGCGAGGGGAACCTGATCGAGCTGTGCCAGGCCTGCCTGCCGTGGATTGGCGAGATCCAGGTCGCCGACGTGCCGGGCCGCTGCGAGCCGGGGACCGGCGAGATCAACTACGCGGGCGTCGCGCGGGCCCTGTCCGGCATGGGCTATGACGGTCCGGTCGGCATGGAGGCCTTCGCCTCGGGCGAGCCGGAGGCGGCGCTGGACGCGTTCCGCAGCGCGTTCACCCTGTGATCCCCTGCCCGTGCCCGTCCAAAACGGGTGCGGGCACGGCTTTTGGGCGCTAGTCTCGCCCCGGAACTGACTTCGGGACCGGGCATGGGAGTGATCACGGCGCTGTTCGCCGGAAAGGTGATCGACGCGGCTGGGGCGGGCGTGGACCGCGCGGCGCTGCTCGCGCGTGTCGGGTTGACCGAAGATGATGCGCCCGAGGTCCGACGGATGGTGCCGGACGAGGAATACTACGCCCTGCTGGAGGAAATCGCCGCCGGTTTGCACGATGCAACCGACTTCCCGCTGCGGGTCGGCGCGACGATGGCCTGCGACGACTACGGCGCCTTCGGACTGGCCTGGAAGACCGCACCTACGCTGCGCGGCTCGCTGGAACGGGCGGAGCGTTATGCGCGGCTGCTGACCTCGGTCAGCCGTCACGAGGTGGTGGACCACCCGGAGGGCGCGCTTTTCATGCTGCACAGGGACGGCGACCGGCGGCTGGGGCTGCGGCTGTCGAACGAGGCGACGCTGGCGAGCGCGATGGCGATCATGCGGGAGGTCTCGACCGGACCACTGAGTGCGAGGGAAGTCCGATTGCGGCACCCTGCCCCGCGCTCGGTCGCGGCGCACGAGGACTACTTCGGCGGGCGCGCCGTGTTCGATGCCGGGATGGATGCCATCCTGATCGCGTCGGCAGACCTGGCGCGGCAGAACCGGCTGGGCGATCCGGCGATCTCGCAATTCCTGGAGCCGCATCTCGAGCAGGAGATGGCCGCGGTCGCGCAGGACAGTTCCATCGAACAGGTGCTGCTGCGACGGATCTCGGACCGGCTGAGCGAGGGGCCGCCAAAGGCCGCCGAGATGGCGCGCAGCATGGGCATGAGCGAGCGAACCCTGAACCGGCGACTGGCGCAGGACGGGCTGTCCTATGCGCGGGTTCTGGAGAAGGCGCGGAAGCGTCTGGCCGAAGGGCTGCTGGGCCGCTCGGGGATGAGCCTTGCCGAGGTCGCGTTCCTGACCGGTTTCGCCGAACAAAGCTCGTTCACGCGGGCGTTCCGGCGCTGGACCGGACAGACCCCGGCGGCCTGGCGCGAGCGGCGAAGTTCAGCGTGAAAGCCGAGGCTGAAACGGGCGTGAAAATCGGGCGTTTCATCGTGAAAACCCCCTTAAGCCATTGAATCTGATATCGCTCAGATTCTTAAAACTTAACTAACGCCGAAAATCGCCTTCGGTCACAGCGCGTCGAGCCCGCCCATGAACACCTTCACGGCAAGGTCGACCCGCGCCCTCCGGACCTCGATATCGGGGGTGGCCTCCGGACCCAGGATTGCCATCAGCGGCGCCGGGTAGCTCATGTCGCAAAGCAGGTCGGCGGCGGCGTCGAGATCGCGGATCCGGGCCTCGCCCCGCGCGTTGGCGCGGGCCAGTTCGGTCCGGATCCGGTCCACGATCCGCATGTGCCCGGCCTCTAGCGCGCGGCGAGCGAGACCCGGACGCTCCGGGGTCATCTGCACCAGCACCCGCAGGATCGCGAGCGGCAGGCGGCACGCCCCGAAATCGATCTGCGGGCGCAGCAACGCGCCGAGCCTGTCTTCAAGCGGCAGGTCCAGCGCCTCGGGCGGTAGTGGCGGCAGGAAACTATCGAGATCCTGTTCGAGATAGGCGGCGAACAGGCTCTCGCGATCGCCGAAGAGCGTGTAGATCGTACGCTTGGACATGCCCGCCTGCCGGGCGATCAGGTCCATTGTCAGTGCCTTCTCGCCAGCGTCGGCAAAGACCGCGTCCATTGCGTCGAAGACCAGCCTGCGCCGGGTTTCGGGGTCGATGGCAACAGGACGGCCACGGCGCGCGGGACCTGTGCAGCAGCCCGTCGTGCCGGTGAGGGTTGTGTCGTCGCCCGGATCGGCAGGTCTGGATTTCACGAACGCGACCTCGTGATTGTTTCAGTTTACCCAGCGGTAATGACGCAGGCGTGAAGCGCGGCATGTTGCGCCGCAGCGATCCGGTCAAATATGGAACGCTGGAGTTTTCTTAAGCCGCCGCTCGGGCGGCTGCAAGCGATCAGGATCTCGGGAATACACCATGACATATTTCGGCCGGACGGCCAGTGCCGCCGTCGCCCTCGCTTCCGTGATGCTCGCCGCGCTTTCGGCGGGAGCGGTCAACGCCCAGCAGGGCGGCGGCGCGCCCCCGCCCCCGGCGGTGACGGTCGTGACCGTGCAGCCCGAGACGGTGACCCTGACCTCGCGTCTGCCGGGCCGCGTCGTTGCCTCGGCGGTGGCCGAGGTGCGCCCGCAGGTCTCGGGGCTGATCAACGAGCGGCTGTTCCGAGAGGGCGGTGAAGTCCGCGAAGGCGACATTCTCTACCGGATCGATGCCGCCACCTACGAGGCCGCGCTGGCACAGGCCGAGGCCGCCGTGGCGCAGGCCGAGGCGACCTATATCAACACCCAGCGCGAGGCCGAGCGGGTCGAGGAACTGAAGCAGCGCAACGTGACCAGCCAGCAGGTCGTGGACAGTGCCGTCGCAGCGCGCGATGCCGCAGCGGCCGGGCTGCAGGTCGCCCGTGCCCAACTTCAGTCGGCGCAGATCGACCTGGACCGGACCACGATCCGCGCCCCGCTGAGCGGGGACATCGGCCTGTCGCAGACCACCCAGGGCGCGCTGGTCACCGCCAGCCAGGCCGAACCGCTTGCCGTGATCCGCAGCATCGACACCGTGCACGTGGACGTCACCCAGTCCGCCGCCGACATGCTGGCTTGGCGGCGCGGGCAGACCGATGCCGCGCTGGAAGGCGCCAGCCGCGAGGTGAAGCTGATCCTGGCGGACGGCTCGACCTACGAGCGTACCGGCACGCTGATAGCGGCCGAGCACAATGTCGACGAGCAGACCGGCGTGATCACGCTGCGGCTGGATTTCGAGAACCCCGACAAGCTGCTTCTGCCCGGCATGTACGTGCAGGTCGACATGCCCACGGGCACGATCGACGACGCCTACATGGTCCCGCAGGAGGGCGTCAGTCGTGATCGCCGGGGCCGCCCGGTGGCAATGGTGGTGAACGCCGACAATGTCGTCGAGGCGAAACAGCTGGAGATCGCCAGCGACCGTGGCAACCGGTGGATCGTCACCGGCGGACTGGAGCCCGGCGCACGGGTCGTGGTCGAGGGACTACAGAAAGCGTCTCCGGGGGCGACAGTCATGCCCGAGGAACGCGCCCCGTCGGATCTCGCAGCGATCGAGGGGGGCTCGACCGCCCCTGTCGTCGACTGAACGCCTGGAGCAGGTTGAATGGCACGTTTCTTCATCGACCGCCCGGTCTTCGCCTGGGTCATCTCGATCTTCATCATGGGGATCGGTGCGCTCTCGATCCTGACGCTTCCGGTCGCACAATATCCCGAGATCGCCCCGCCCTCGGTCAGCGTCTCGGCGAACTATCCCGGCGCGTCCGCGGAAACGGTATCGAACACCGTGACCCAGATCATCGAGCAGCAGATGACCGGGCTAGACGGGCTGCGGTACATCAGCTCCAGCTCGACCTCGTCAGGCACGGCCAGCGTGACGCTGACCTTCGAGACCGGTACCGACCCGGACATTGCCCAGGTGCAGGTGCAGAACAAGCTGGCGCAGGCGACCCCGCTGCTGCCCGAGCCGGTGACGCGCCAGGGTGTGACGGTGCAGAAATCCTCGGCCGGGTTCCTGATGGTGATCGCGCTGGTCTCGGACGATCCGGCGATGACAAACGTGGACCTGGCCGACTACATGCTGTCGAACATGGTCGACGATCTGAGCCGCACCGAGGGCGTCGGCAGCGTACAGGTCTTCGGCTCGGAATACGCCATGCGGATCTGGCTGGATCCGGCGAAACTGGCTGCCTATGAGCTGACGCCGTCGGATGTGGTGGCCGCGGTTTCCGAGGAAAACGCGCAGATCTCGGCCGGCTCGTTCGGCTCGCGTCCCGCGCCCGAGGGCCAGCAGCTGAACGCCACGATCACCGCGCAGTCGCTGCTGAGCACGCCCGAGGATTTCCGGCAGATCGTGCTGCGTGCCGACACCGACGGCGGCCTCGTGCTGCTGGATGACGTGGCCGAGGTCGAGATCGGCGCCGAGAACTACCAGTTCCTGACGCGCTACAACGGGGACAGTGCCTCTGGGATGGCGATCAGCCTGGCGCCGGGCGCGAACGCGCTCGACACGGCGGAGCTGGTCAAGGAGCGGCTGCACGAGTTCGAGCAGTTCTTTCCGGACGGCGTCAGCTACGAGATCCCCTATGACACCACGCCCTTCGTCGAGATCTCGATCGAGGAGGTCATCAAGACCCTGATCGAGGCCATCGTGCTGGTGTTCCTGGTGATGTTCCTGTTCCTGCAGAGCCTGCGCGCCACGCTGATCCCGACGCTGGCCGTTCCGGTCGTGCTGCTGGGCACTTTCGGCGTCATGGCGCTGTTCGGCTTCACCATCAACACGCTGACCATGCTGGCGATGGTGCTGGCGATCGGTCTGCTGGTGGACGATGCGATCGTCGTGGTCGAGAACGTCGAGCGCGTGATGGAGGAGGACGGTCTTTCGCCGCGCGAGGCGACACGCAAGAGCATGGGGCAGATCACCGGCGCGCTGGTCGGCATCGCCCTTGTGCTGTCGGCGGTGTTCGTGCCGATGGCCTTTTTCGGCGGCTCGACCGGGGTGATCTACCAGCAGTTCTCGATCACCATCGTCTCGGCAATGACACTGTCGGTGATCGTCGCGCTGACGCTGACCCCTGCCCTGACGGCCTCGTTGCTGAAGCATTCGCCCAAGAAGGAGCGCGGCTTTTTCGGCCTGTTCAACCGCGGTTTCGACGGTGTTCTGGGTGGCTATGCGGGCACCGTGGGCTGGGTCATCAAACGCCCGGTGCGGCTGGGGATCCTCTACCTGATGATGGCGCTGGCCATGGGCTGGATGTTCGTGAAGACCCCGACCGGCTTCCTGCCGGACGAGGACCAGGGCATCCTGATGACGCTGATCCAAGCGCCCACAGGCGCCACCGCCGAACGCACGCAGGACGTGCTGGAGCAGGTCGAGCAGCACTTCCTCGAGACCGAGGGCGAGAACGTCGAGTCGATCTTCGGCGTCGTCGGTTTCAGCTTCGCGGGCCAGGGCCAGAACATGGGCCTCGCCTTCGTCCGGCTGAAGGACTGGGAGGAGCGCACGCGCCCCGACCAGTCGGTGCAGGCGATCGCGGGCCGGGCCTTCGGCACGTTCAGCCAGATCCGCGACGCGATGGTGTTCCCGATCGTGCCGCCTGCGGTGATCGAATTGGGCAACGTCTCGGGCTTCGACTTCTACCTGCAGGCCCGCAGCGGCCAGAGCCACGAGCAACTGCTCGAGGCGCGCAACCAGCTGCTTGGCATGGCGGCGCAAAGCCCGCTGATCGCCTCGGCCCGGCCCAACGGGCTTGAGGACGCGGCGCAGTACAACCTCGACATCGACTGGCGCAAGGCCGGCGCGATGGGGCTGAGCGCGACGGACGTCGGCAACCTGCTGACCGTCGCCTGGGCGGGCCGCTACGTGAACGACTTCGTCGACCAGGGCCGGATCAAGCGCGTTTACGTTCAGGGCGCGCCTGACAGCCGTGCCGGGCCGTCGGACATCTCGCAATGGCGGGTGCGCAACTCGTCGGGCGGGCTGGTGCCGTTCTCGAACTTCTCGACCGGCGACTGGGCGCAGGGCCCGCAAGGTCTGAACCGCTACAACGGCGTGCCGGCCATGCAGATCCAGGGCTCGCCCGCACCCGGCGTCAGCTCAGGGGATGCGATGGCCGAGATCGAGCGGCTGGCGGCACAGCTTCCGCCGGGCTTCGAGGTGGCATGGACCGGCCTCTCGCTGGAGGAGCGCGAATCCGGCAGCCAGGCGCCGCTGCTCTATGCGCTGTCGCTGGCGGCGGTGTTCCTGTCGCTGGCCGCGCTCTACGAAAGCTGGATCATCCCGTTCGCGGTGTTGCTGGCGATGCCCATCGGCGTCATCGGCGCCCTGGGGGCGGCCTGGCTGGGCGGGTTCGACAACGGCGTGTTCTTCCAGGTTGCGCTGCTGACGGTGGTCGGCCTGACGTCGAAGAACGCGATCCTAATCGTCGAGTTCGCACGCGAGCGGCAGGAGGCCGGGGACAACCTGTACGAGGCGGTCCGGACGGCGGCGAAACAGCGCTTCCGCCCGATCATCATGACCTCGATGGCGTTCTCGCTGGGCGTGCTGCCGCTGGTGCTGAGCACCGGGGCGGGTTCGGGCGGACGTACGGCGATCGGCTCGGGCGTGCTGGGTGGAACGCTGTCGGCGACGATCATCGGCGTGCTGATGGTGCCGTTGTTCTACCTCGTCGTCGTGCGCCTGTTCGGCGGCCGCAAGGCTATGGAGCCAAAGGCCGAGGCCACGCCGGCGGAGTGATCCGCGCATAACCGACCAGAAAGCGCCCCCGCCGAGACCTGCGGGGGCGCTTTTCGTTTGCGCAGCCTTTCGCCGGGCACAAGCTCTCACGCTGTCGTGACGATATCGCCGCGCCCGGTGCCCTACCATCCGCGGGAATCAACCTGGGGAGACTTCAGATGAAATCCATCACCACCGCGCTTGCCGCCCTGGCCCTGTCCGCCGCCCCGGCGCTGGCCGAATACATCGACGTCGAGGCCACCGGCAGCGTGTCCGAGACCGCCGACCGGCTTGTGGCCGCGGTCGAGAACGCGGGCGCAACCTTCTTCGTCCGCGTCGGTCATTCCGAGGGCGCGACCAAGGTGAATATGGACCTGCAGGACGCGGTGCTGGTCGTTTTCGGCAACCCGATGCTGGGCACGCCCGCGCTTCAGCAGGACATTCGCGCCGGACTGGTCCTGCCGCTGCGGGTGCTGATCCATGACGTGGACGGGCAGACGGTCATCACCTACGAGAGCGTGGACGCGATGTTCGAGGGGCTCGACATTCCCGCCGATGCGCCGTTCCGCGAGAAGATGAGCGGCGCGCTGGAGAAGCTCACCGCCGCCGCGGCCGGCGAGTGACCCGGCCGTAAACGGCGCCGACTCGCCCTGCAAATCCCGGCCACGCCTCAGGGCGTGGCCGCCCCTGCGCCCCGCGCAGTCAGCATGTTCCCCACAATCCGATTATCGTTGCACAGCAGGCCTTTCAGGCCGGTTGGGCCAATTTTCCAGTTTTGGTCTGGACAATATTGATTATCTGGAATATTGGTTGGACCCATAACAACAAGAATCCCAACCGGTGAGGAATTAATGCGCGCATTTTCATCGCACTGCAAGCATCTTTCTGCCCTCCCGGCTGGAAATCCCGCGTCATCAACGGCCTGACCGGTCGGACCAATATTTCCTGACAGGACCCTGCGAGCATGCCCGACGACCGCAGCCATCTCACCAAGATCGACAGACCTCTGCCCGGCCCTCCGACGGTGCCGCTGGATCTGCCGCGCGGTGAACGGCGCTACCTGGAGATCGCGCAGCAGCTGGCCGACCAGATCAACGCGGGGCATTACGCCACCGGGGAAAAGCTGCCGCCCGAACGCGACCTCTCCGGGCAGCTGGGGGTCAGCCGCACCACCGTGCGCGAGGCGCTGCTGGCACTGGAGATCATGCGCTTCATCGAGATCCGCGTCGGCGCCGGGGTCTACGTGCTGCCGCCGCACATGCGCGACCGCGCCCGCGCCGATACCATCGCCACCACCGAGATCGGCCCCTATGAGTTGCTGGAGGTGCGCCGGGTGATCGAGGGGCAGTCGGCCTCGCTGGCGGCCTGGCGCGCCACCCCCGAGCAACTGGACAGGCTGGCCGCGAACATCGAGCGGATGGAGGTCGCGATCGACGACATCCCCGCCTTCGACACGATCGACGCCGAGTTCCATACGCTGATCGCGCAGGCCTCGGGGAATCCGCTGCTGGAAGCCTATGTCGCCGATCTTTGGAGCGCCCGGCGAGGCCCGCTCTGGAACCGCTGGTACGATCAGACCCGCACGCACGAGAACCGCCGGCGCTCGGTGCAGGATCACCGGGATATCCTGAGCGGTATGACCTCGCGCCGGCAGGACGCCGCGCAGGCCGCCATGTTCCATCACATCGACATCCTGACGAACCGTTTTCTGGACCTGAAGCTTTGAGGACCCGCATATGACCGCGCTCTACGATTTCACCGACCGGCGGGTGCTGATCACCGGCGCAAGCCGGGGCATCGCCGCCGCCATCGCGCTGGCGCTGGGCCGCTGCGGCGCGACGGTTGGGGTGAACTTCGCCGCGCAGGTCGACGCGGACGCGGGCTTCGGCGGCGAGGCCGAGAAGCTCGCGAAGGCCATCGACGATGCAGGCGGGCGCGCCGTGCTGCTGGAGGGAGATCTGGGCCAGCCGGGCGCGGGCACGAAGCTGATCGCGGATACCGAGGCGGCGATGGGGCCGCTGGACGGGCTGGTGCTGTCGGCCTCGATCCAGGTCAACAAGCGGCTGCATCAGCAGACCTCGGACGAAGTCGAGCGGCAGCTGCGGCTGAATATCCTGACCAATATCGAGATGTTGCAGGCCGCGCTGCCTGCGATGGCCGAGCGCGGCTTCGGGCGCGTGCTGGGCATCGGCAGCGTGCAGGACGTGGCGCCGAATGCCGACATGGCGGTCTATGCGATGACCAAGGCCGCGCAGAAGAACCTGATCGAGGCGCTGGCGGTCGAATATGCCGAGGCGGGCGTCACGCTGAACACGCTGTCACCGGGGCTGATCGCGACGGACCGGAACGGCTTTCGCCGCGCCAATCCCGATGGCTGGAACATCGCCCAGTCCTCGGCCAACCCGATGCGGCGCGCGGGCACGCCCGAAGAGATGGCCGATCCCGCGCTTTACCTGCTGTCGCGGGAAGCGGCGTTCACCACCGGCACCACGATCTACGCCTCGGGCGGTGCGCATATCCCGGCGCCCGGCCGGGCCATTCGGCTTGTGCTCGAAGAGCGGCAGGCCCGCCAACAGGGGGCGGACAACGCCCCGACCGAACCCAGAACGGAGGAAATCGAATGACCCTTATCAACGGACGTGGCCGCCGCGTGGCCGCCTTGATGCTGGGGGCGAGCCTGCTGGCGACCGGCGCCCTGGCGCAGGACATCCAGCAGGTCCCCCGCGAGGAGACGCTGGTGATCGCCGGCCCCTCGGACGGGCAGACGACGTTCAACTCGCCCGAGAACGCGAACCCCTACATCCTGCTGGCGGACATCCGCACCGGCATCAAGTCGATGTACGAGCCGCTGTTCTACTACAACGTCTTCCAGGACGAGCTGATCCCCTGGCTCGCCACCGGCTACGAGTTCAACGACGATTTCACCGAGATCACCGTGAACCTGCGCGAGGGCGTGAAATGGTCCGACGGCGAGGCATTCACCGCCGATGACCTGGTGTTCACCGCGCAGTTGATGGAAGACAGTGCCGCCGGGACGGGCGAGCTGTGGAACGCGCAGGAATTCGCACTGGCCACGGCTTCCGTCGAGGCGGTCGACGATCTGACGGTGAAGTTCACCCTCGAGAAGCCGATGCCGCGTTATGCCAAGAAGTTCCTTGTGAACTATTTCGGCAACGGCATGTTCTGGCTGCCCGAGCACATCTGGTCGAGCGTCGAGAACCCGGCCGAGTACAAGTTCTACGATCCGGCGAACGGCCTGCCCGTCACCACCAGCCCGTGGACGCTGAAACTGTCCTCGCCGACGCAGATCTTCCTGGACCGCCGCGACGACTGGTGGGCCGCCGAGACCGGCTTCCACGAACTGCCCGCGATGAAGCGCATCGTCGGCATTCCATTCGTGAACACCGACCGCGGCGCGCAGCTGATGGTGACCAACCAGGCCGACATCACCATGGGCTATCCCACGGCGGCGCTGGTGCAGAACATCATGCGGCAGAACCCGAAGGTCACGACCTTCTCGGGCGATCAGAACCCCTACGGCAGCCTCGACTGGTGGGTCTCGTCGATCTGGTTCAACCACATGAGCGAGAACCTGCCCGAACCCGACGTTCGCCGCGCCATCGGCATGGCCGTGGACCGCGACCTGCTGATCCAGGTGGCCTATTCCGGCGCCTCGGAAGCCTCGCGTCATCCATTCCCGGCGTTCGCGCCGCTCGACCCCTATATCGAGGTCGCAAACAACGTCGCCGACACGCACAACGCCGCAATCTTCGATCTCGAGGAAAGCGCGCGCCTGATGCAGGAAGCGGGCTATGAAAAGGACGGCGACGGGTTCTGGGCCAAGGATGGCGAGCGCCTGCAGTACGAGGTCGAGGTGATCCCTGCGATGCGCGCCGTCGGCCCCGTCATCGTGCAGCTTCTGCGCAAGGGCGGCTTCGACTTCACCTTCGTCTCGTCGCCGGAAACGCCGGGCAAGCTGTTCTCGGGGAACTATGACATCGGCGTGTTCGGCCACAACGGCTCCATCGACTCGCCGCTCGAGACAATGCGGATGTACCACTGCGACAACGCCTTCGCGCTGGACAGCGGCATCACCAGCCGGGCCATCTCGCGCTGGTGCGACGAAGAGTATTCGGCGCTGGTCGACGAGTTCGCGACCTATGCGGACGGCGATCCTGAGGCCATGCCGATCTTCGAGAAGGCGATGGACATCTGGTACGACCAGGCCGTCGAGATCCCGCTGAGCCAGTGGTACCACCGGATCCCGATGAACGAGACGCACTGGACCAACTATCCCAGCGCCGAGAACCCCTATCTGCAGCCCGCCTTCTGGTACTTCACCGGGCAGGCCGGATACCTCTACCTGCAGCTCGAGCCGGCCAACGAAGGCTGAGGCGAGAGGGGGCCGCGTTTCCTCTCTCCCGCGCGGCCCCCACCCTTTCTGATCCAAGGACCTGACTGATGAACCCGGCCCTGATCGCCAAGCGGCTGCTGCTGACGGTATTCGTCTTTCTCGGCGCTGCGACGCTCAATTTCTTCCTGCCCCGCATGGCGGGCAACGACCCGATCTCCGAGCGGCTGGCCCAACTGGGCGACTCGGGCGGCGGCATGAGCGCCGAGGCGCTGACCCAGCTGCGCGAAAGCTACAACGCCCGTTTCGGGCTCGACCTGCCCGTATGGCAGCAGTACCTGAACTACATGTGGGACATGGTGCGGCTGGATTTCGGCTATTCCATCGCCTATTTCCCGACCCGCGTCTGGGACCTGATCGCACAAGCCCTGCCCTGGACGATCGGCCTGATGGTGACCTCGACGCTGGTCGCCTTCGTGCTGGGCTCGACCCTGGGCGCGCTGGCGGTCTGGAAGCGCGGCGCGATCACCGGGACGCTGATGCCGGTGATGATGGTCTTCGCCGCCGTGCCCTTCTACCTTGTCGGCCTGCTGCTGATCTATTTCCTCGCCTTCCAGGCGCAATGGTTCCCCATCGGCGGCGGGTTCGACTCGCTGCGGATCGCCGGGTGGAACTGGGATTTCGCGAAGAACGTCCTTTACCACGCGTTCCTGCCCGCCATGTCCATCGTCCTCAGTTCCATCGGGATCTGGGCGCTGGCGATGCGCGGCATGATGGTGACGGTCCAGGGCGAGGACTACATGACCTTCGCCCGTGCCCGCGGCGTCTCGGATAGCCGGATGTTCTACGCCTACGGCGTGCGCAACGCGATCCTGCCGCAGATCACCACGCTGGGCCTTGCCCTTGGGCAGGTCGTCACCGGCGCGGTTCTGGTCGAGATCGTCTTCTCCTACCCCGGTCTCGGCAACCTGCTGCTGCAGGCGGTGCGCGGGGGCGACTATTTCACCATCTACGGCATCGTCATCATCCTGGTGCTGACCATCAGCCTCGTGACGCTGGTCCTTGACCTCATCTACCCGCTGCTCGACCCGCGGGTGCGCCGATGAACACCGCCGCTTCGGAGACCCCCATGACCGACACCACCGCCCCGGGCGATGACGCCGGCCACGTCATCGCGCTTCGCCAGACCGCCAGCCACGAGGAAGGCGCGCTGAGCCGCACCTTCCGCTATTTCCACCGCAACCCGACCCTGCCCATCGGCCTTGCGCTGCTCGGCGCGCTGCTGATCTTCACCTTCGGCGGCCGGCTGGTCTGGCCGGTGAGCATGGCCGATCCGCTGTCGGGCTTTCCGTCGATGCCGCCCGGCGGGGACCATCCGCTGGGAACCGACACCCAGGGCCGCGACATCCTTGCCGTGACCATCGCGGGCACCTGGCTGACGATGCGCACCGGGCTCTTGGCTGCCGCATTGGGCACTGCCATCGGCGGGGGCCTCGGCTTCATCGCCGGGTATTTCGGCGGCTGGATCGACAACATCATCAACTGGACCGTGGACGTGCTGCTGACGGTGCCGGCGATCCTGATCCTGGTGGTGATCGCGGCCTCGGTCTCGGGGCAGCTGTCGTCCTTCTCGATGGCGTTCATCATCGCGCTGCTGGCCTGGCGCAGGCCGACGCGGCAGGTGCGCAGCCAGGTGCTGGTGATGCGCAACATGGGCTATGTCGATACCGCGCGCCTCTCGGGCATGGGCGATCTCGAGATCATCTGGCGCGAGCTGATCCCGAACCTTCTGCCCTACCTCGTCGCCGTCTTCGTGCTGGCCGTGTCCGCCGCGATCCTGGCTGCCGTCGGGCTTCAGGCCATGGGCCTAGGTCCGCAGAACGAGCCTACGCTGGGCATGACGATCTACTGGATGATGTACTACTCGGCCTTCCTGCAGGGCATGTGGTGGTGGATCGCGCCGCCGGTCGTGGTGCTGATCGTTCTCTTCGTCGGCTTCTACCTCGTCTCGGCCGGGCTGGACGAGTTCGCCAACCCGCGCCTGCGCATGAAAGGAGGCGCCTGATGCCCCTGCTCTCGGTACGCAACCTTGGCGTCACCTTCACCACGGATCACTTGCAGATCAACGCGGTGAGGGACGTGAACTTCGATCTGGACGCGGGCACCAAGCTGGGGTTCGTAGGCGAAAGCGGCTCGGGCAAGACGACGACCGCGCTGGCGCTGATGGGGATGATCCCGCGGCCCGGGAAGGTGACGTCGGGCACCGCGGTGCTGGACGGCGAGGACCTGCTGGCGCTGTCCCCGCGCGAGGTGATCGCGCGGCGGCTGACCACGGTCAGCTACATCCCGCAGGGCGCGATGAACTCGCTGAACCCAGTGGCGCGGGTGCGGACCTCGGTTCTGGACGGGATGTACGACCACGGCGTGCGCATGGGCAAGGCCGAGGCGCGAGCGTTCGTCGCCGACCTGATGCAGAAGGTCGGCCTGCCCGCCGACACCGGTGACCGCTACCCGCACGAGCTTTCGGGCGGCATGAAGCAGCGCGTGTGCATCGCCATCGCCATCGCGATGAAACCGAAGCTGATCATCGCGGACGAGCCGACCTCGGCCCTGGACGTGATCACCCAGCGGCAGGTGATGGAGACGCTGGACAAGGTGCAGTCGGAGCTCGGCTCGGCACTGATCCTGATCGGGCACGACATGGGGTTGATGGCGCAGTTCGTCGACCGGCTGATGATCATGCGCAAGGGCCGCATCGTCGAGCAGGGCAGCACGCGCGAGATCTTCAACGCCCCGAAGGAGAGCTACACCAAGACGCTCATCACCTCGGTTCCCGCTATGCCCGCGCCGGATGCCTCCTTCGCAGCCGCGCCGCACAGCGAGGCGGGGCCCGCCCTGCCCACCGAGGACCGGCTGCTGAGCTTCGAGAACGTCTCGAAGGTCTACAAGGGCGGTCTGTTCCGCGAGGACAAGACCGCGCTGCACCCGGCCGACCTGGCGTTCTCGGCGTCGAAACCGCGGATCGTCGCGGTGGTCGGGCAGTCTGGCTCCGGCAAGACGACGCTGGGCCGGCTGATGCTGGGGTTCACCCCGCCAAGCTCGGGGCGCGTGATCTACAAGGGCAAGGACATCAACGCCTCGGACCGCGCAAGCCGCGCCGCCTTCCGGCGCGAGGTGCAGGCGGTGTTCCAGGACCCCTATGCCTCGTTCAACCCGTTCTACACGGTCGACCACGCCTTCCTCGTGCCGCTGATGCGCTTCGGCATCGCGAAGAGCAAGCGCGAGGCCTATGACCTGATGGCGGACTCGCTGCAGAAGGTCGGGCTGGAGCCACGCGCGGTCTTCGGCAGCCACGCGCATCAGCTTTCGGGCGGGCAGCGGCAGCGGCTGATGGTTGCCCGCGCGCTCAGCCTGCGGCCCAAGCTGCTGGTCGCGGACGAGCCGGTGTCGATGGTCGACGCAAGCCTGCGCGCCTCGATTCTCGACAGCATCCGCGCACTGCGGGACGATCACGGCATCTCGGTCGTCTACATCACCCATGACCTTGCCACGGCCTACCGGGCGGCGGACTACGTGATCGTGCTCTATCACGGGCATATCGTCGAGGCGGGCGTCCCGGACGAGGTGATCCGCGCGCCGCAACACCCCTATTCGAAACTGCTGGTGGACTCGATCCCCTGGCCGGACCCGGACCACGCCTGGGCGGGCGGGCGCAAGCTCGACGCGGACCAGATGGCACTGGCCGAAAGCGCGGGCGCCGAGGCGATCCTGCGCAGCCGGCTGGACGGGTTCAGCATCGGCGCATCAAACTGAGACGAACATTTCCATGACCCAACCGAACATCCTTATCCTTCTGCCCGACCAATTCCGGGCGGATTTCATCGGCTGCTATGGCGCGACCTCGCCCAGGACACCGAACATCGAGCGGCTGGCCGCGCATGGCGAGACCTTCGAGCAGGCGATCTCTCCGTTCCCGCTGTGCGTGCCCGCCCGCGCCGCCATGCTGACCGGGCGCAGCGCCTTCGAGACCGGGGTGATCGACAACGAGAAATGGCTGCGCCCCGACCGGCGCGAAGCCGGGATCGAAAGCTGGCCCGAGATCCTGGGCCGCGCCGGCTATCACACCGCCTCGATCGGCAAGATGCACTTCTACCCCTGGGACATCGACGAGGGCTTCGCCGAGCGGCGCATCGCCGAGGACAAGCGGCACATCACGCTCGAGGATGACTACGCCCAGGCGCTGAAGGCGCGCGGACTGCGCCGCCAGCATGGAAACGAGCTTCAGGGCTATGCCGAGACCAAGGGCGCCGGGCTTGCCGGGTTGCCCGAGGACCTGTTCGTCGACCGCTGGGTGGCCGACGAGACCTGCGCGTTCCTGGACCGGCAGGGCACGGACAAGCCCTTCGCGGCCTTCGTCGGTTTCCCCTCGCCCCATTGCCCCTACGACCCGACGCCGGAGGCGCTGGAGGCGCTCGACGCCGCCGGGCTGCTGCCGCCGATTGCCGAGACCGAGGACAGCAAGCAGCTGCGCCAATGGATGATCAACGGCTATTCGCAGGCCTGGGCAGACCTCGACCTGACCGAGCTGACCGACACCCAGATCGATGCGATCCGCCGCCATTACGCCGCGCTGATCGAGATGCTGGATGCCGAAATCGGCAAGGTTCTGGACGCGCTCGCCGCCAGCCCGCACGCGAAGAACACGGTGGTGATCTTTGCCTCGGACCACGGCGATTTCGTCGGCGATTACCGGATGCTGGGCAAGTCGCTGTTCTACGAGCCCTCGGTTCGCGTGCCGCTGATCATGGCCGACATGCGCGAGGCCCCAGCCCCCCGCCGCCGGGCCGAACCGGTGGCGCTGCAGGACCTGTTCCCGACGCTGCTGGACCTCGCCGGCTGCCCGCCCGAGCCGCGCCCGTTCTACCGCTCGCTGCGCGAGCCGGGAGATCCGGAGCGGGCGATTGTCGGGATAACCTCGCACGGGGTGATGTTGCGGCAGGGCCGGTTCAAGCTGACCCGCTATGTCAACGGCGTCTGCCAGGCGTTCGATCTGGATGCCGACCCGCAGGAGCGGAACAATCTCTTCGACGACCCGGCGGTGCGCCCGCGCGTCGATGCCGCGGACCGCAAGCTGACCGCGATGATGCTCGAGGCGATGATCCGCGGTCAGGCGGACAAGGACATCAACGCCGCCCGCGCTGCGGACAAGCCGGGCTTTTCGGCGCGGGGTTGGCGGCGGCCCTATCCGGCGCCGGCGCCTTAGGTCAGGTGGCCTGCGCGGCCTTGAGCCAGTCCAGCGTCTGGTCTGTGTCTCCGCCGGGCTTGTACTCGGCGCCCAGGGGGGTGGGCCAGGCCATGTCGCGGATGGTTTCGAAGATGTGGGGGTAGTTGATCTCGCCGTGGTCGGGGGCGGCGCGGTCGGGGACCGAGGCGAACTGGATGTGGCCGATCACCGGCTGCAGGGCCGTCAGGCGGTGGGTGAGGTCGCCCTCCATCAGCTGGACGTGGTAGCAGTCGAACATCAGTTTCAGGTTCTGGGCATCGACCTCGGCGATGATCTCGCGGGCCTGTTCGGTGGTGGTCAGGAAGTAGCCGGGCGCGTCGTAGCGGTTGAGCGGCTCGATCAGGATCGTGATGCCGTGCGGGGCGGCCTTGTCGCAGGCGTAGGCGAGGTTCGCGCAGAAGGTCTCGTGCGCCGCGTCGCCGGTGGCGAAGCCGGCCATGACGTGGATGTTGGCTGTGCCGATGGCGACCGCATAGGCGATGGCCTGGTCGATGGCGGCGCGGGCGTCGGCCTCGCGGCCGGGCAGCGCCGAGAGCCCGTTCTCGCCCTTCGCGGTGTTGCCGCGCACGGTGTTCAGGCCCAGCATCTTCAGGCCGGTCTCGGCCAGCGCATCCCGTACGTCCTCGACCGGGACCTCGTAGGGCCAGTGGCATTCGACCGCGTCGAAGCCCGCCGCTTTCGCCGCGCGGATCGCGCCCGGCAAGGGGCGGTCGGTCCAGAGAAAGCCCAGGTTGGCCGAGAATTTCATGCGTCCCACTCCACGTCGAATTTGCTCACAAGGGCCTGCACCTGATCGCCGGTCAGGCCGCGCGGGTTCAGCCCGTGCGTCAGCAGCGCAAGGCGGGCGGTGTCCTCCAGCTCCTCGATCGCATTGCAGGCGGCCTCGATGTCCTTGCCGGCGACCACCGGGCCGTGGTTGGCCAGCATCACCGCCGTGCGCTTGCCGGCCAGGCCGCGCACGGCCTCTCCCATCGCCGGATCGCCGGGCAGGAAGAAGGGCAGCAGCTTGACGCGGCCCAGCTTCATGATCCCGTAGGGCGTCAGTGGCGGCAGGAAGTCGTCCGGGTCCACCCCCGGCAGCATCGACAGCGCGACCGAATGGCACGAATGCAGGTGCACAACCGCGCCCGCCGTCGAGCGGGTGTCGTAGAAGGCCGAATGCAGCGGCATCTCCTTGGTCGGCTTGTCGCCGTCGATATGCCTGCCCTGCGCGTCGAAACGGCTGAGCCGCCCCGGGTCCAGCCGCCCGAAGCTGGTGCCGGTGGGGCTGACCAGCAGGCCGCCGTCTTGCGTGCGCGCCGAGATGTTGCCGGTCGATCCGCCCGTCAGGCCACGGTCGAACATGGACTTGGCGAGCAGGCAGATCTGCTCTCGGAGCGCAGCCTCGCTCATGCCGCCTCCAGCGCGGCCAGCGTGTCGAGCGCGCCGGCGAAGAAGTCCTCGGCGCCGAAGTTGCCCGACTTGAGCGTGATCGCGATCTGTGCGCCGCCGCTTTCGGCGAAGCACCAGGGCACGCCGGGGGCGATTTCGCGGCCCACGTCCAGCCGGGTCACCTCAAGCGCCTGGGTGACCGCGCCCGAGGTCTCGCCGCCCGCCACGACGAAGCGGCGCGCGCCCTGCTTCCGGGCGGCGACAGCGAGCTTGGCCAGCGCCTGCTCGACGATCTCGCCGGCCCGCGCGGTACCCAGCCTGTCCTGCGCGGCGCGCACGGCGTCGGGCTCGGCGGTGGCATAGAGCAGCGGCGCCTGGGCCAGGTCCTGCGCCGCCAGCCAGTCGAGCGCCGCCTGCGGGCCCTCGGCCTCCAGCGCCAGCGGATCGAGCCGGAACGCCGGTTTGCCGCGCCCGGTGTAGTCCGCCACCTGGCGACGCGTCATCGCCGAGCAGCTGCCCGAAAGCACCACGGCCTTGCCGTCCAACTCCGGCACCGAGGCCGCCGTTGCGTCGGCCGACAGTGTCCCGTCCGCCAGCCACAGCGCCGGAAGCGGGGCGGCGACGGCGCTGCCGCCGGTCATCAGCACCATGTCGCGGCAGGCCTGAGCGATGATGCCCAGGTCCTCGTCGGCCACCGCGTCGACCACCACATGCGCCACGCCCTCGCCCGCCAGCCGGTCAAGTTCGGTTTCCAGGGCCTCGGCGCCCCGCGCCACCGTCAGCCGGTCGGCGAGGCCCACCGGGCGGGTCACCTGCGGCTCCAGCAGGCGCATGAGGTTCGAATCCCGCATCGGCGTCAGCGGGTGGTCCTTCATCGGGCTCTCCGCCAGCGGCTGGCGGCCGACGAAGAGGTTGCCCATGAAGATCGACCGGCCGTTTTCCGGGAACGCCGGGCAATAGATGGTCTGCTCGGTCCCCAGATCCGCCATCAGCGCCTCGGCCACCGGGCCGATATTGCCCTGCGGCGTCGAGTCGAAGGTCGAGCAGTACTTCCAGAAGAACCGCCGCGCGCCCGCCGCCTGAAGCCAGGCCAGCGCCTTGCGGGTCTCGGCCACGGCCTCGGCCACCGGCGCGGTCCGGCACTTCAGCGCGATCACCTCGACGGCGGCGGTGTCCCCCGTTGCTTCATCCGGCGCTTCACCCGGCACCCCCATCCGCAGGCTCACCCGCACCCCAGAGCGCGCCAGAAGCCCCGCAAGATCCGTCGCCCCGGTGAAGTCGTCCGCGATACAGCCCAATACCGTCGTCATGCCCTGTCCCTTGAAAGTTCCGCCAGAACCGCGTCTGCCGACGCCCGGTTCACCGCCAGCGGCGTGTCGTAGAGGATCGCCAGCCGCAGAAGCGATTTGACGTCCACGTCATGCGGCAGCGCCGACAGCGGGTCGATGAAGAAGATCAGCGCGTCGAGCCGCCCCTCGGCGATCATCGCGCCCAGCTGCGCATCGCCGCCCAACGGGCCGCTCAACAGCCGGTCGACCGTCAGCCCGGCCTCGTCCGCCAGCCGACCGCCGGTGGTGCCGGTGGCGACGATGGTGAAGGGCTGCAGCGCCGCGACATGGGTGCGCGCCCAGTCGACGATATCGGCCTTCTTCGCATCGTGCGCGACCAGCGCGACGGTCGGGGCGGCCATGGCTCAGACCTCGCCCGGCAGGGTCAGTCCCGCGTTGCGGGCATAGACCTTGGCGACCGCGGCATCGTCCTCGCCGCCCAGGCCCTGCCCGGCGGCGGCCAGGAACTGCTGCAGCGCCGCGGCGGTGATCGGGGCGGCAAACTTCGCATCCCTGGCGATGTCCAGAACGATGCCCAGATCCTTCGGCCAGATGTTCACCTGGCTCAACGGCGTGTAGTCGCCCGCCACGATATGCGGCGCGCGGTTCTCCAGCATCCAGCTGGTGCCCGCGCATTTGGAGATCACCTCGACGAACTTGTCCGGAGCCACGCCCTGCGTCATGCCGAAGGTCAACGCCTCGGCCATGGCGGCGATGTGGACCCCGGCCAGCAACTGGTTGACCGACTTCATCGCGCTGCCCGCACCGGCCTCGTCGCCCAGCTCGAACACCGTCGCGGCGGTCGCATCCAGCACCGGCCTGGCCGCGGCGAAGGCCTCCGCCGTGCCCGAGGCCATGATCGACAGCTCTCCGCTTGCCGCCTTCGCCGCCCCGCCCGAGATCGGCGCGTCCAGGTAATGCACGCCCGCGTCCGCGCAGCGCGCCGCCATGTCCCGGGCAAAGGCCGGAGGCACCGTTGCATGCCCCAGCACCACCGCGCCCGGCTTCAGCTTCGCCACGATGCCATCGTCCCCGAACAGCACCGCCTCGGTCTGCGCGGCGTTCAGCACCACCACCGAAACCGCATCCAGATCGCCCGGCAGATCCCCCGCCTGACCGCCATCCCCGACAAACCGCTCAACCGCAGCCGCGTTCAGATCCACGCCCCAAACCCGGTGCCCGCCCCGAACACAGGACAACGCCATCCCATACCCCATCGAGCCAAGCCCGATTACACAGATGTCGCTCATGTCCCCTCCACTGCGGTGCAGCCCACCGCTAACGTATACATTAACCCGGCGCAAGCCATGGCCGCGACCCGGGTGTGAGTCGCGGCCATCCTAGTGCCGTGGTCGGGGAAGGAAACCCGTGATCAGAACTCGGCGATCTTCGAGAAGCTGCCGAAGATCATACGCTTGCCGTCGAAGGGCATCTTGCCGGCGTCGGGCGCCATGCGCGGGTCCTTCATGACCTGCTCCCAGCCCGTGTCGTGCGCCTCTTTCGAGGCCCACTGGATCCAGCCGACGACGACGGTCTCGTCCTCCTTGCACTGGACGGCCATCGGCAGCGAGGTGACCTCGCCCGGGGGAACCTCGTCGCCCCAGCAGTCGACCAGCTTCTCGGCGCCGTATTCCTTGAAGACCTTCGCCATCTCGTCGGCATGTGCGAGGTAGGCATCGCGGTTGGCGGTCGGCACGGCGGCCACCATGATGTCGTAATAGCTCATGTTCACTCCTTCGGTTCTGGTTTGAATCGGATCGAATTCAGGCCGCGCCCCTGCCCTCGTAAGCGGCAGCAAGCGCGGCGATGTCGAGTTTCACCATGCCCATCATCGCCTGCATGGCCCGCCCCGCGGCCTCGGCGTCGTCGGAGCGGAGGTAGGTCAGCATCGGCTCGGGCACGATCTGCCAGCGCAGGCCATACTTGTCGGAGAGCCAGCCGCAAGCGACCTCGGCGCCGCCGTCGGCTGTCAGCGCGTCCCAGTAGCGGTCGACCTCGGCCTGATCCTTGCACAGGACCGAAAGCGAGATCGCGTCGGTGAACGGCTTGTCCTCGCCGCCGTTCAGCGCCTGGAAGCTCTGGCCGCAGAGCGTGAACTCGACGAAGAGCACAGCGCCGGTCTTGGGGCCGGGCGTGTCGGCAGCAGCGCGCATTACACGGTCGACCGAGGCGTCGGGAAAGATCGAGGCGTAGAACCGCGCCGCCTCCTCGGCCTCGGTGTCGAACCAGAGGCAGGGGGAAATCTTGCTGATGGCCGTCATTATCCTCTCCTTTGCAATGGGGTGCCGAAGCACCCTTGGTTCCTAGGACGCAGCCGCCGGGCGCTGCCCGACAGGGCACCCGGAAAAATTTAAAGCGCGTCGAGTTGGTCGCGCATGTGCGCCGCCTCGGCGGGCGTGTTGGCCAGCGAGATCGCCTTGCTGAACGCGTCCCGCGCCTCGGCGCCGCGGCCCAGTTCGCGCAGCACCGCGCCGCGTGCGCCGTGGAAGTAGAAGTAACCGTCGAGCTTGGCGGACAGCGGCACGAGCAGCGCCCAGGCGTCGCCGGCCTGCCCGGCCTTCAGCAGCGCCACCGCCCGGTTGAGCGTCACCACCGGCGAGGGCTGGATGTGTTCGAGCGCCGCGTAGAGCCGGGCGATCTGCGCCCAGTCGGCCCCGTCCTCGCGCGCGTGCTGCGCGGCGATGGCGGCTTGGATCTGGCAGCTGCCGGGCTGCGCGTGACGGGCGGCCTTGTCGACCAGTGCCAGACCTTCCGCGATCCGCACGCCATCCCAGCGTGCCTTGTCCTGCTGGTCGAGGGGGACGACTTCGCCCGCATCGTCGAAACGCGCCGCTGCGCGGCCGTGTTGCAGTAGCATCAGCGCCAGCAGGCCCATGATCTCGGGCTCGGTGGGGAACAGGCGTTGCAGCAGCCGGCCGAGGCGGATCGCTTCCTCGCAGAGCGTCGCGCGGGCGCCCTCGGCGGCGATGCCGGTGGTGTAGCCCTCGTTGAAGATCAGATAGATGACCCCCGCGACCGCACCGATCCGCTCGGCCCGTTCGACCGGGCCCGGCACCTCGTAGCCGACGTCGGCCTCGGCGATGCGGCGCTTGGCACGGGTGATGCGCTGTTCCATCGCCTTGTCGCCGACAAGGAAGGCTCGGGCGATCTGCGGTACCGACAGCCCGCCGACGATGCGCAGCGACAGCGCCACCTGATCCGTGGGTTTCAGCACCGGGTGGCAGCAGACGAACAGCAGCCGGAGGATGTCGTCGCGGTAGTCGGCCTCGTCGATGCGGGCAACGGTCGCGTCCTGCCCGGTGCCATCGTCTGGAATCGCGTCCTCATGCGCGAGCGGAGCCTCGCGCTTCGTGCGCCGCGCCGCGTCTATCATCGCATTGCGCCCGACCATGATCAGCCAGGCGGCGGCATTGCGCGGCGGTCCCTTCTCGGGCCAGGTTCGTAGCGCACGCACGCAGGCCTCCTGGAAGGCCTCCTCGGCGCGGTCGAGGTCGCGGAAATGGCGCAGCAGCGCCGCAACCGCCTGCGGCCGGGCCGAGGCGAGCAGATCGCCGATCCAGCCCGTCCCGGCGCTCATGATGCGCGGTCGTCGGGGAAGTAGAGGCCGACGGGGCGAACCTCGTAGCTGCCACCCGGATTGGCCCTGCCAAGCGCGCGGGCAACCTCCAGCGCGTCCTCGAGGTCCTCGCAGTCGACGATGTAGAAGCCGAGCAGCGCCTCTTTCGTCTCGGCGAAGGGGCCGTCGACGACCAGCGGCGGCTCGCGGTCCTTCCTGAGCGTGGTGGCGGTCGAGGTTGGCAGCAGGCGCACCACGGGGCCGAGTCGTCCCTGCGCCTTCAGAGCCTCGTGGACCTCGGCGAGCTTGGCCAGAACGGCGTCGTCCTCGGCCTTGGTCCAGGACGTGACGACCTTCTCGTCGTGATAACACAGGATGGCGTATTGCATGGCTCCCCCCTTGGTCCCTGCCTCAAGGACGCAGGATGCCAGCGCGGGCCGACTCTGTGCAGGGGATTCTTTTCAAACGGTCAAGGCGTGCCGGCCGGGCGGATGCACCACCGGCCGGCACCCGGTATCACTCGGCGGCGAAACAGTAGAACAGGCCGTCGCCCCCCGTTCCGCGCAATGCCTCGAGACTGCATCCCCGCGACGGGTGCGAGGAATTCCACGACAGCGCGGGCGGGCTTTCGTCGAGGCCCATCCGGTCGTGATGGCCGACGACCGCCGAACCCTCGCCCGAGGCGGTCCAATCCTCGCAGCTTTGCCCGGCGAAGGTGCCGTCGGCATTTGATCCGGTCAGGATATCGTGCCGGTTGGGATCATCACCGCGCCCATTCACGACGTTGCCGGACTCGTCCAGCGCGGTTTCCTTGTTGAGGTTGTTCTCGCCGTGCAGCGCATCGAGATCCGCCGCGATCTCGACTCCATTGGCGTTGACCCACGGCCCGGCGCCTATCCGGTCCCGGGCATTCACATCCGTGGTCGACAGATAGGCGCGCCAGGTCCTTCCCGTCACGCCCGCGGCGGTCGCAAGTTCGGAGCAGTAGGCGTCCGCCCCTTCCAGCCCTCCCAGATCGGCCCCGTTGCCCGGGTTCACGCTGGTGATGAAAAAGCTCATCTCCGCGTCCTGCGCGGACAGCGGAGCCGCGACCAGGATAGCCGCGAGCGTCATTGCGAGTCGTTTCATGCGAATAGCCCCCCTTGTTGTACTTGAAGGCCCAGCATGCGGCATTTCGGCTGTCGTGGGGTTCACGTCGTCTTGAGCGCCCGCGTTTGCCCGCCTCAGACCGTATAGTTCAGCCCCAGACGGCCACCGTCGACATAGATCGTCTCGCCGGTGATGTAGCTGGCCTTGTCGCTGGCGAGAAAGGCGACCGTGTTGCCGATCTCGCGCGCCGTGCCGAGCCGCTTGAGCGGGGTTCGTGACATCAGACGGGCCATCGCCTCTGGGTTCTCGTTGACCGAGGCGACCATGGCCGTGTCGATCGAGCCGGGGCCGACCGCGTTGACGCGGATGTTGTGCGGCGCCAGCGCCAGCGCAGCGGCCTTGGTCAATTGCATCACCCCGCCCTTCGACGCGCAATAGGAGGCGATCGTTGGGATCGCGACCTGCGCGTTGATCGAAGACATGTTGACGATGGCGCCCTCGATGCCCTTCGCGACCATCGTGCGCGCGGCGCGCTGGCTGGCGAGGAAGGTACCGGTCAGGTTGATGTCGATGACCTTCCGGAAATCCTCGAGCGGCATATCCAGGAAATCGCCAGGCACCGCGACGCCCGCGTTGTTGACCAGGATCGCGACCGGGCCGACCTGCGCCTCGACCCGGTCGAAGAGCGCCGAAATCTGGTCCGGATCGCCCATGTCGCAGGTCTCGGCCACGGCGTCGCCACCGAGTTTCGCGGCGGCGGCCTGAACACCTTCGGCGTTGCGGTCCACCAGGACCACGCGGGCACCATCCTCGGCCAGCGCCTCGGCGCAGGCATAGCCGATACCCTGCGCGGCCCCGGTCACCAGGGCGATCTTGCGGTCGGTCATCTCATCCTCCGGACGTTTGCGACGGCGCGCCTGCCGACGCCGGGTCGGGCTGGACGCGCCAGATGGTGTAGGGAGCGGCCGCCTCGATGTGCGCGCGGCTGCGGCGCAGCACATCCGGAAGGCCGCTGTCGGCGATGTAGAGCCAGCCGTCCGGACCCAAATCCAGCGAGCCCGGCCAGCGCAACCGGTCGTCGCGGACCAGTGTTTCGAGCGTGCCGACGCCACCCTCCTCGGGCGGGACGGCGCGAAACCGGTGCACGGCATTGTGCTCCACGTCGCCAATGAAGGTGTGCAGCCCCGCGCCCATCTCCAGCCCCGCGCTGAGCGGTTTCAGGGCCACCGTCTCGATGTCGACGGCCAGGCGGACATGCGGCAGGTTCGGCTGCTGCAACAGCGCCGTGGGCACGCGGTAGAGCGTCGAGTGGTTCATCGCCGCGTAGTAGAGCCACGCCCCGTCATCGCTGAGCGCCAGCCCGTCGATCCCCGCCTTGAGCGAGACCAGCCCGCCGAGAAATTGCATGGGGCGGACCGGATTGCGGATCAGCCAGTCCTGCGGCATCACCGTCTCGTGCCGGTCCAGCAGCCGACGCGCGCGGTCCTGCGCAACGTCGTAGACCACCAGCGCCGGGCGCTGCGCCCAATAGCCGGTGTCGGCGATGTAGACCCACGCGCCCTCGGGGTCGACGCGAACGTCCTGCAGGTACGAACCAACGGGTGCGACATCGGAGAGGTCCCGTCGCAGCAGCACTTCGCCGCTGGTCGCATCGAGCGCAATCAGCGTCGGCGCGCCCAAGCCCTGATCGCCACTGTCGACCACCCAGAGCCGCCCCTGCGCGTCGAGGTCCAGACCCTGCGGCGTATCGAACAGATCGGCGGGCGCGCCCTCGGGGGGAAAGGCTGCGGTCTCGCCTCCTTCGGCCAGCATCAGCAGCGGCGGTTCCGGGGATGCGGCGGGATGCAGGGTGTAGAAAATGCGCCCGTCCCCGGCGGCCGCGATGTCGCCGACGGGTCGGTCCGAGTCGAGCACAGGCTCCAGCGCAGCGGACGGCAGGACCGGTTCGGTCGTCCAGTCGCGATAATCCGCACCGCCGCCGAAGAAGAAATAGAGCGCAATCGCCGCCGCCAGACCCAGCACCACGAGAACGCCCGCCAGCCAGGCCAGCGGGCGCAACAGGTAGTTTCGGATGTAGTAGCCTAGCAAGATGCCCCCTTCACCAGGCCGCTTCTGAGGAAATCCGGGCCTGTATCAACGGCATAAGAAACCATCGCGGCGCAGGTCACAAGGCCTGCGCCGCTCCTATCACATCGTGGAGAGTGAATATTTCGCCGTGGGGCGTCAGTGCGCCAACAGCACCGGACAGGGCGGCTGTTCCAGGATCGCGTGGGTCGTGCCGCCGAAGATCCGCTCGCGCAGGCGCGAGTGGCCGTAGGCGCCCATGACCAGAAGGTCGGCCCCCTGCTCCGTCACCTGACGGGCGAGCACCTCCTCGACGGGCTTTCCCTCGGATGGCAGCTTGAGGATCTCGGCCGAAAGCCCGTGGTGGCCGAGATAGCGCGCGAGGTCCACGCCCGGATCGGCGCCATGGCCGCGGGTGCCGGGCTCGGGGTCGATGAGCAGCGCGATGACCCGCTTCGCCTTCATCAGCAGCGGCATCGCTGCGCGGACCGCGCGGCCGCCTTCGGGCGTGGCGTTCCAGGCGATGATCGCGGTGTCGGCCTGCGCCTTGGGCTGGCTGTCGGCGGGATAGGTCAGCACCGGCGTGCCGCTTTCGAAGAGCGCGCCGTTCAGCACCGAGCGATCGAGCCCGCGATCACGGTCGGCGACCACCGGCAGCAGCACCATGTCGGTGCAGCGGCTGGCCGAGGCCACAAGGTCGGTCAGATGTACTGGTCCCGCGACATGGGCGCTGACCTCGCCGTTCTGGTCGCGGCGGGCCAGCAGGCCCTCGATCTCCTCGGCACGGCTGCTGGCCCAGTCCCGGGCCTCCTGCGAGGCCTCGAGCCAGACGTCGCTGTTGACCATGTCATAGGCCGACGCGGGCGCGGGCGGCGCCTGGCTGACGACCAGCACCATCAGGTGCCCGCCCTGGCACATGGTGAAGCTCTCGGTCAGCGTCTCGTCCGGCACGTCGGGCCGCACGATTGTCAGCAGCGATGCGATGGTCATGGCATGGTCTCCCTTCCTGCCGGGTCACTCTCGCGCCGGGGACAGGTCCGCGCCTTGCGCTGGATCAAACCATGCGCGTCAGATGACGTTCCGCTCGGCGAAGGGTGTCCATGTCAGCAGACGTTCTGGCCCCAGCTCCGACAGATTGAGACTGCGATATGCGCCGTGCGCGATCAACTCGGCCACGCCCCGCCCCATTGCCGGGGATTGCTGCAGCCCATGGCCCGAGAAGCCGTTGACCAGAATCACGTTTTCGCAGCCCGGCATCGGACCGATCACCGCGTTCTGATCCAGCCGGTTCCAGGCATAGTGACCGACCCAGCTGGCCGAGACCCGCAAACGCTCGAAGGCCGGGATCCGGGTCGCCAGCAGCGGCCAGACATGGCCCTCCCAGAGCTCCGGGTCCTCGTTGAAATCGTCGGGCGCGACCGGCCCGTCGTCGCACGCGGGTCCCGAGCCTGCCATGAAGGCCGCTCCGTCCTGCCGGACATGTACGCCCGAGGGGTCGATGGTCAGCGGCAGTTTCGCGCCCAGCGGCTCGGCGGACTGAAAGACCCAGGTGGTGCGCTTGCGCGCCTCGACCGGCAGATTGAACCCGGCCCATGCGGCAACCTGCGCCGCGCGTGGGCCGGCGGCGTTGACCACCCATCCCGTGCCGACAGTGATGCCCGAGGCCAGCCGCACGCCAGTGACGCGCCCCGAGGCGCGCTCCAGCCCTACGGCCTCGTCGGTCACGGTCTCGACGCCAAGCGCGCGGGCCTTGCGCCGCCACCAGGCGATCATCGTCGCGCCGTCGAAATAGCCCTCGTCCGGGCCGCCGAGGCTGGCCAGCACGAGGTCGTCGGTCTGCAGGAAGGGCAGCCGGTCCTTGAGCGCCGTCGGGCTGAGCAGTTCGGAACGTGCGCCCTCGGCCGCCTGTACATCGTGGTTGGCGAACAGCGCCGCCGCGCCCTCGTCGGTGGCGGCGAGATAGAGGTATCCGAGCGGATCGAAGTCGATCTGCGGCACGTCCGGATCGCCGCCCATCGCCGCGCGGAAGTCGCGGATGTAGTCCCGTGCGAACTGCGAGATGCGAATGTTGACCGGGTTCGAAAATTGCTGGCGCATGCAGCTGTTGGTGTGGCTGGTCGAGGCAAACTCGAAGCTCGGGTCGCGCTCGACCACCAGGATCCGCCCGTCGAAGCCCGGCTCCTGCGTCAGGAACCAGGCCGAAGCGGCGCCCATCGCGGCACCGCCGATAATGACCACGTCATATGCGGAATGACGTGGTCCCATGTCTCAGCGCCGGTGCTGGGCCAGAAGCGCCTCGGCGCCGCGGGCCAGAAGGCTGTGATCGGTGCCGATGGCAACGAAAAGGAATCCCTCGTCCAGGCAGCGCGAGATGATCGACGGATCGCCGATCAGCGTGCCGGTGGGCACGCCCTTGGCCCGAACACGCGCGGCAGCGGCGTAGATCGCATCCCACACCTCGGGGTCGGTGTGCTTGCCGACCTTGCCCATGCTGGCGGCGATATCGGCCGGGCCGAAGAACACGCCGTCGACACCATCGACGGTGGCGATTTCCTCGGCCCGTTCCAGCGCCTCGACGCTTTCGACCTGGACCAGGATGCAGGTCTCGTCCTCGTACTCGTCGAGGTATTTCGGATCCCGGCCCCAGCGGTTGCCGCGCTGCACAGACGAGACGCCCCGGATCCCCTTGGGCGGATAACGGCAGGCGGCGACGGCGGCGGCGGCCTCTTCGGCGTTCTGCACCATCGGGAACAGGAAGCCCGGCGCACCGGCGTCGAGCAGGCGCTTGACCTGTACCGGCTCGTTCCAGGGCGGGCGCACCAGCGCGGTCGAGCCGTAAGGTGTGATGGCCTGCATCTGGTGGAGGACAGTCTCGATCCCCGAGGGCGAATGCTCCATGTCCACCAGCAGCCAGTCGTATCCGGCGTCGGCAACGATGTCCGCCGCAAGCCCCGAGCAAAGGCTGACCCACAGGCCATATTGAACTTCGCCGGCTTTAAGGCCGCGCTTGAAGGCGTTGGGGGTCATGTATTTTCCTCAGCTTGAATGATCGCCTCGCGGCGTGGAATGGGATCGATGGCGCCGTAGCCCGAGACGGTTCCGGCGGCCACGCGGCCCGCGCGCTTCGCGGCAAGGACCGGATCGCCGGTCTCGAGCAGATAGGCCAGGAAGCCACCGGCAAAGCTGTCGCCCGCGCCGGTGCTGTCCACCGGCTGGCTTGGGGCCGGAGCGATACGCTCGCGCAGGTTGGGCCCGGCGACGATCGCACCCTCGGCGCCCATCTTCATCACCACGAGTTCAGCGCCGAACTCGAGGAACCGGTCAAGCATGGCGTCGACATCCTTGAGCCCGGTCAGGATCTCGGCCTCATCGTCCGAGGGGAAGATGATGTCGGTCCGCTCCAGCGCCGAGAAGATCGTCTCCCGCGCCAGGTCCAGGTCCCACAGCTTCAGCCGCAGGTTGGTGTCGTAGCTGACCTTCACCCCGGCCTCGCGCGCCATGTCGATGGCGGCGCTGGCGGCCAGCCGCATCGGCTCGCTGATCGCCTGGCTGATCGCCGAGACATGCAGGTGCTTGGCGCTGCGGATCAGGTCCGCGGGCAGCATGTCGAACGTATAGAGACTGGCTGCCGAGCCCTTGCGAAGATAGGTGAAATCGCGCCCGCTCGCATGCGGCTTGACGAAATAGACGCCGGTGGGCGCGTCCTTGTCCGTCGCCACGCCCGAGGCGTCCACGCCCTCGCGCTGCCACAGCTCGCGCAGGCTGTTGCCGAACAGGTCATCCCCCAGCGCGGTCAGCATGCCGACACTGGCCCCCTGCCGCGCGGCCGAGATCGCCGCGTTCGACGTGTCGCCCCCGAAGCCCATCCGGTAGTGCGGCCCGTGTCCGGGAATGTCGACCTCGGTGAATTCCACCAGCGGTTCGCCCAGGGCGAGGATCGCGGGTCCGCTCATGCGGCACCTCCCTGCCCTGCGCGGGTGTCGGCGATTGTCATGCTGAACTGCCCCCCTCGTGCGGAGGCATCCGCCCCCCGTTTCCGTTGCGGCACAAAAGACCCGCGCCCCCGGAGAAGGTCAAGCCCCCGGCTGTTCGCGGATCTCCCGGGCAACATGCCGTGTCACTGCCTCGAGCACCGCCCGCTTGTCCGCGGCATAAAAGCCCGAGGAGTTGATCGAGTTTACCTCGATCACCTTCAGCGCACCGTCCCCGGCCATTTCCGCAACATCGAGCACGAAACAGGGCGCGGGAGCGTAACCGTCGATCGACTCGCGCAGGAAGCGCAGCACCGGCTCGGGCGCGCCCGGCTCCGGGTCAGGGATGCCGTTCACCGCATAGCGCGAGACCGCGACGATCCGGCCGCACACGACGAAGGCCCGCCATTCGCGTGCGATCATGCGCGCGGGCGCGACGATCATATCTGCGCCCTGCCCCTCCAGGTAGCCCGAGGCTTCCAGTCTGGCCGCGAACGCCTCGAGCGAAGTCAGGCTGTGCACCGTTCCGGCGAACTCCTTCGTCTCGGCATCCGGCCGGGTAAAGACCCTCGCCCAGCCAGCCCTTCGGGCGACGCCTGCAGCTTCGGCCCATGTCGTGCGAACCGCGCCATGGTTCAGCGCCCGGTCCCCGTAGCGCGCGACGGTGCAGGAGGCCGAAAAACCGTCGCCGTCCCAGCCCGCCGGGGACCACCCTTCGCGACGGGCCAGCGCAAGCAGGCCGCTGGAGCCGTAGACCACGCAGGGGCCTGTGATTTGCGGAACCGGGTCGGCAGGTGCGTGCGAGAACGGGACGACGCGCAGCGTCTCGACCCGCACTTGCATCTCGCGCAAGTGGGCGAGCAACGCGTCCATGTCCGCTGCGCCGATGGCGTTGGACTGAAGAACCCAAGTGACGTGGGGCATGGCGATCCCTTCTCTGTGGTCTTGGCGGGTGATGGGCGCGGCAAGCGGCCCGCGCAAGGCCCGCGGGAAAGGAATGGTGGCCCGTGTCATGATCCCGCTACGCTTTCCGGGCTGGACGGGCGCGGGCGGCGGGGGCATGGTCGCGGCGACCAGATCAAACGGGTGCCGTTCGTGCGCCCGAACCAGCCAGACCGGAGGACCCCATGACCAAACCCGACATTCTCTCGCTCGGAGACTATCAGGACTGGGACAACGCGCCGCTGAACGCGGCCTACACGGTGCACACCGCCGAACCTTCGGACCTGGACGCCGAAACCGCCGCGAAGATCCGCGCCGTCGCCTTCAAGGGGCATCACCCGTTCGGCGCGGCCGAGATGGACGCGCTGCCGAACCTCGGGCTGATCGCCAATTTCGGCGTCGGCTATGACGCGATCGACGTGGCCGCGGCCTCCGAGCGCGGCATAAAGGTCACCAACACGCCGGACGTGCTGAACGACGACGTGGCCGACTTGGCCGTAGGCATGCTGCTGGCCGCAACCCGCCGGATCCCGCAGGCCGACGCCTACACACGGGCGGGCCGCTGGGCGAAGGAAGGCGCCTATCCGCTGCTGCGCAAGGCCTCGGGCAAGCGCGCGGGCATCGTCGGCCTCGGTCGCATCGGCCGCGCCATTGCCGACCGGCTGGCGGCCTTCCACATGCCGATCAGCTATACCTCGCGTGCCCCGAAGGACGTGCCGGCGGGCTGGACCCACTACACCGACCCGGCCGAAATGGCGGCACAGGTCGACTATCTCGTGATCGCGCTGGCGGGCGGACCCGAAACGGCGGGGCTGGTCACCCGGCAGGCCCTCGAAGCGCTCGGGCCCGAGGGGATGCTGGTCAACATCTCGCGCGGCACGACGGTGGACGAGGAAGCGATGATCGAATTGCTGCAATCGGGCAAACTGGGCTTCGCCGCGCTCGACGTCTTCCTCAACGAGCCCGAACCCGATCCGCGCTTCCTGACGCTGGAGAACGTGTTGCTGCAGCCGCACCAGGCCTCGGCGACGGTCGAGACGCGGCAGGCGATGGGCAAACTGCAGCGCGAGAACATCGCGGCCTTCTTTGCGGGCACGGCGCTGAAGACGCCGGTCAACTGAGACCGAGCGCCGGGGTCGCAGCGCCCCGGCATACCGACAACGAGAACATTTTGGGGGGACTGACATGAACCAGATCGACCTAGCCGGGAAAGCCGGCATCGTCTCGGGCGGCGCGCAGGGCATCGGCCGTGCCGTGGCCGAGCGGCTGATCGCCTCGGGCGCGCAGGTCGCGCTACTGGACCGGGACATCGATCTTGCGCAACACACCGCCGACGAGATCGGCGCCACAGCGGTGGCGGTAGAAGTCGCGGACTGGGACAGCGTCTCGGCGGCGGTGGCTACTGCTAAAGAGACACTGGGCGGGATCGACCTTGCCGTGTTCAGCGCCGGGATCGCCGGCAAGAACGCGACCGTCGCCGATTATCCGATCGACGAATGGCGCCGGGTGATCGACATCGATCTGACCGGCATCTTCCACTGCTGCAAGGCCGTGCTGCCGACGATGCGCGCGCAGGGATATGGCCGGATCGTCAACATCGCCTCCATCGCCGGCAAGGAAGGCAACCCCAACGCCGGCGCTTATTCTGCCGCCAAGGCCGGGGTGATCGCGCTGACCAAAACGCTCGGCAAAGAAAACGCCGACATGGACATCTCGGTGAACTGCGTGACACCCGCCGCGGCACGCACCGCGATCTTCGACCAGATCAGCCAGGAGCATATCGACTACATGCTCTCGAAAATCCCGCGCGGCCGCTTTCTCGAGGTCGGCGAGGCCGCGGCGATGATCGCCTGGATGTGCTCGGCCGAATGCGGCTTCACCACCGGCGCGACTTTCGACCTTTCAGGCGGACGGGCCACGTACTAGGCACCCGCCTTCCACTTTCTTCAAATATCCCCGCCGGAGGCATCCGGCGGCAGCCCAGGGCGAGGCGTCCGGCGTCAGGCCGCGGCCTCCAGCACTGGCTCGAGCGCGGCGAGGACCAGCTCGGGACCTGCGCCCGGCTTGTGCGCACCCTCCGACAGCATTCGCCGCCAGCGCCGCGCCCCGGGACGGCCGGCGAATGCGCCCAGCATATGCCGCGTGATCCGCGCCAACGGCGTCCCGGCTGTGCATTCGGCTTCGATGTAGGGCAGCATCGCCCGGACGGCATCCTCGGCACTCACGTCAGGTGTTTCTGTCCCGAACACCAACCGATCCACCGCACCAAGGATATCCGCCGGCTGATGATAGGCCGCGCGTCCGATCATCACCCCGTCGAACCCCGCGTCCAGCTGCGCGCAAGCCTCGTCCAGCGAGGTGATCCCGCCGTTCAGCCCGATCCAGAGCTCCGGAAACGCATCTTTCATTCGCCGCACGAGCGGGTAGTCCAGCGGCGGGATCTCGCGGTTCTCTTTCGGGTTCAGCCCCTGCAGCCAGGCCTTGCGCGCATGCACCGTCACCCGCCGCACGCCTGCGTCCGCCACGGCGCGCAGCAGCGCTGGCAGCGCCACCTCCGGGTCCTGCTCGTCGACTCCGATCCGGCACTTCACGGTGATCTCGGCCCCATTCGAGGCCTCGAACATCGCGCCCACGATACGGCCGACAAGCTCCGGCTCGCGCATCAGAACGGCACCAAAGCACCCCGACTTCACCCGGTCCGAGGGGCAGCCGACGTTCAGGTTGATCTCTTCGAAACCGAAAGGATTGGCGATCCGCACCGCCTCGGCCAGTTCGGCCGGGTCAGAGCCGCCGAGTTGCAGCGCCAGCGGATGCTCGACCGGATCATGTCCCAGCAGATAGTCGGCCCCACCCCTCACCAGAGCAGCCCCGGTGACCATTTCGGTATAAAGAAGCGCATGCGACGAGAACTGCCGATGAAACACCCGACAATAGCGATCGGTCCAATCCATCATGGGAGCGACGGACAAGCGTGCGGCTGCGCAAGAATGCAATCTTCTTTCATTAGTCATGGGTAGACCGTCAGCTGCTCACTTCGAAAACACGCCATTCCAGCGATCGTGCCGCGTTCCGCGGTGTTTCGCGAGCCGCGTTGCTACGCCGTCGCTGGTCGCCAAGCAAGTCTTTTGCAGATTTGGGAGCCCGCGCAGCTCCGTATGCGCAACCCGCTTCCCGGATTTCGACACCGATTCTACCTTCTGATCGCGATCGTTCAATGGCCTCCCATCCATGTCCGCAAGCCTCATCAAACTTCAGGGTACCGATGTAGTCGGCCGGCCCGTCGCTACCCGGATAATAGAGCCGCATATTGCCAATGCCTCCAATGAGCGCCCGCCGAAGGACAACTCCGCAGCGCGGTCCAACGTTCGCCATAGACGCCAAGATGCCACCGAACATTTGCCTGTCCGCGACTGGAGCCGGTGCTCAATTCCTCCATCCGGCGCAGGCTGCGCAAACTTTTGATGCGCGGAGCTATCATCTCCCCTAGCGGGGCATGCGATTACGGCAGTCGGGAACCGCCCAATTTGAAGCCACCACTTGCTCAGCCGTGACGCCGATAGCCTGCTCATTCGTGGATCACTTCAGCTTCTTTGTCCGCCCGCACCATTTCGAGAGAGATCCGGGCAGATATTAGTCAAAGTCGAGCATGCAAATAGGAGAGAAGAGCCACTCCAGCGCGTCAAGCCAACCCGTCCGCGGGCCGCCGGTGAGGCGCCTGTCCCACATGGCGCCCCGCGCCGTCCGGCGGGGGCATGTCGGCATGGGCGCTCGCGAACTCCGCAAGACGCGCTGCAACCTCGGGCGCAGGCGCGCTGCTGCGGCGTGTGGTCAGATCGGTGTGCAGCAGCAGGGTTTCGACAGTGGCCGCCAAGGCTCCGTCGCCGCGCTCGATGCGATGGAACAAGTGCATCCTCTTGCCCTGTCCATCGAGTACCTGGGTCTTCACTTCAAGCCGTTCGCCCGCTCTCACCTCGTCGAGGTAGCGCACATGACTCTCGACCGTGAAATAGCTGCGCCCGGAGGCGACATAGGCCTCATCCGCGCCGATCATCTCCATGAATCGGTCGGTCGCCAGAGACCCGATCTCCAGGTAGTGGGTCTCGTTCATGTGGCCGTTGTAGTCGGTCCAACAGGTCGGCACCTGCCGCGAAACCGTCACCGGCAGCGCGCCGCCCTCGGGATGGGGAAGCGTCGCCTCGTGCGCCTTCAGCACCCCGCCAGCGCCGCTGCCCGACTTGCGCAACGCCCGCATCATGCCGACAAGGTTATCGTCCCGCAGCCGCTCCAGCTGGCGGATCGAAAGATGCCCCGACTGCGCGTCCGACTGGTCCGCGATCAGATCGACCAGCGCGTCATTGAATTCCGGGACGTCCACAAGCCTGGTCCACGGCCAGCTCAGGCAGGGGCCGAACTGCGCCATGAAATGCTTCATGCCCGCCTCGCCGCCAGCGATCCGGTAGGTTTCGAACAGGCCCATCTGCGCCCAGCGCAGGCCGAACGCCATGCGGATCGCCTCGTCGATCTCCTCGGTCGTCGCGACACCGTCATTGACCAGCCAGAGAGACTCCCGCCACACGGCTTCGAGCAGCCGATCGGCGATGTGCGCGTCGATCTCCTTGCGCAGGACAAGGGGGAACATGCCGATCTCGCGCAGGATGTCGGCGGCGAGGGCGCAGTGGGCGGCTTCGCCTACCAGCTCGACCAGCGGCAGCAGGTAGACCGGGTTGAACGGGTGCGCCACGATCACGCGGGCACCCTGCGCGCAGAGATCCGAGGGTTTGAACCCGGACGTGGACGAGCCGATCACCGCCTCTGCCGGTGCCAGCCGGGTCAAGTCCGCGTGGATGGCGTGCTTGAGCTCCAGCCGTTCCGGGACGCTCTCCTGGACCCAATCGGCCCCCGCGACCGCCTGCGCCAAGTCTACATGATAGGTTAGCTGTCCTTCATCCGGCAGCGCCTTGTCATAGAGCCCCGGCAGGGCGCGGCGGGCATTGGTCAGCACCTCGCCGATCTTGCGCTTGGCCTCGGGGTCGGGGTCGAACACCGCGACGTCCCAGCCGTTCAACAGGAACCGTGCGGCCCAGCCGCCGCCGATCACGCCGCCGCCGACGATGGCCGCCTTGCGCCCCGCGCTCATGCCCGCACCGGCGCGCGCTTGGTCAGGCCGAGCGTTTCCCGCACCTCGGCCGGGCCCATGACCTTCGCGCCCAAGTTCTCGACGATGGTGACCGCGCGCTCGACCAATTGCGCGTTCGTGGCCAGCACGCCCTTGTCGAGATAGAGGTTGTCCTCCAGCCCCACGCGGACATTGCCGCCTGCAAGCACTGCCGCGGCAGCATACGGCATCTGGTTCTGCCCCAGCGAGAAGGCCGACCAGGTCCAATCGCTCGGGATCGCGTTCACCATCGCCATCAGCGTGTTCAGGTCATTGGGCGCACCCCAGGGCACGCCCATGCAGAGCTGCACGAGGGCCTGCGGGGCCAGCGTCCCTTCCCTCACGAGTTCCTTGGCGAACCACAGGTGCCCGGTATCGAACGCCTCGATCTCGGGCTTCACGCCCAGCTCCGTAATCATCCCGCCCATCGCCCGCAACATGCCCGGGGTGTTGGTCATGACATAGTCGGCTTCCGCGAAGTTCATCGTCCCGCAATCGAGCGTGCAGATCTCGGGCAGGCAGTCGCGGATATGCGCCATGCGCTCCGTCGCGCCGATCATGTCGGTGGCCGCGGCGTTCACCGGCAGCGGCGCTTCGGCCGAGCCGAACACCATGTCGCCGCCCATGCCTGCGGTCAGGTTCAGCACGACGTCGACCTCCGCGTCGCGAATACGCTCGGTCACCTCGCGGTAAAGCTCCAGCCGGCGGGACGGCGCACCGGTTTCGGGGTCGCGCACATGGCAATGCACGATGGCAGCGCCCGCCTTGGCAGCGTCGATGGCGCTTTCGGCGATCTGTCGCGGCGAGCGCGGCACATACGGGGAGCGGTCCTGTGTCCCACCAGAGCCGGTCACGGCGCAGGTGATGAACACGTTTCGGTTCATTGTCAGCGGCATGGATTACTTCCCCTTCCAAACAGGGTCGCGTTTCTCGGCAAAGGCACGGGCACCCTCCAACTGGTCTTCCGAGCGATAGAGCGCCTCCACCGTCGCGAACTGGCTTTTTGTGATGCGGTTCATGGCGTCCTGGAACTTCATGTCCTCGGCTTCGCGCACGATCTCCTTTATGGCCGCCTGGACGAGCGGCGGGCCTGACGCGAGCAGGTCGGCCAGTTTGCGAGCTTCCTCCATCAGGGCGGCGGCTGGATAGACGTGGTTGACGAGGCCCCAGCGCGCGGCTTCCTCGGCGTCGATCCAGCGGCCCGTCAGCAGCATTTCCATCGCGATATGGTAAGGGATCCGCTTGGGCAGCTTGATGCTGGCGGCATCGGCCACGGTGCCGGAGCGGATTTCGGGCAAGGCGAAGGTGGCGTGGTCCGCCGCGAGGATGATGTCTGCCGAGAGCGCCAGTTCCAGCCCGCCGCCGCAACAGATCCCGTTCACCGCCGCGATCACCGGCTTGTTCAGGCCGCGCAGTTCCTGAAGCCCGCCGAATCCGCCCTTGCCGTAGTCCCCGTCGACTGCGTCACCCTCAGCGGCGGCCTTGAGGTCCCAGCCCGGGCAGAAGAACTTTTCGCCCGCCGCGGTCACTAAGGCCACGCGAAGCTCGGGATCATCGCGGAACTCGGTAAACAGGTCGCCCATGATCCGGCTTGTGGCAAGGTCGATGGCATTCGCCTTGGGCCGGTCGAGCGTGACTTCCAGAACCGGGCCCCGGCGCTCGGTCCTGACGGGCGTGTGTGTCATGTCGGGTCTCCGATCCGTATCAGCGCGTCCGCCGCGATTGCCCCGTCAGGACAGCACATCAGCGGATTTATTTCGACTTCCTGCGGCAAGGCCGATGCCACGTAGCCTTGCAGCGACATCACGGTATCGAGGACCGCTTCGACATGCGCAGCCGGTTGTCCTCGAAAACCGTTGAGCAGACGCGCGATCCGGAGCCGAAACAAGGCCGCCCGCACATCCTCGCGCCCGGCGGGCACGAGGAGCGAAACACTGTCCTCCAGCAGTTCCGTCAGAGTCCCACCTGCCGCAAGCGTCAGCACGTAGCCGTGAGCGGGGTCCGCAACGATGCCGATCAGCAACTCGGCCACGCTATCGGTGATCATCTCCTCGATCAGGAAGCTGCCGGTCGGCATCCCCTGCGCGGCCTCCCTGACCGTTTCAGAACTTCCCAGGTTCAGCGCGACGGCGCCCGAGTCGGTCTTGTGCGAGAACCCCTCGCCCTTCAGCACTACAGGAAAGCCAATACACGCTGCGGCTTCGGCGGCCGCTTTGGCGCCGTCCGCGCGGGCCGATCGCGGCGCGCGCACTCCTGCGGCGGAAAGGGCGCGCTTTGCCTCCGCTTCAGTCAATATCCGGCATGCGCCGATACCGGGTGGCAGGAGCAGTGGCTCTGCCGCCAGCCGGTCGCGGCCCAGCCACGCGGCGATTTCCATCGCCCGGATCGCTTCCTCCATCCCCATGAATGGAACGACGCCGCACTTTGTCAGCCGCTTTGCAACCGCCTCCGGCAAGCACTCCTTCAACGTCGTCAGAATGGCCATGGGCCGTCCAGTGTCAGCTTTCGCGCGCACCACAGCGGCGAAGACAGGCTCCCACGCCGCTGTATCGCAGCGGTCAGCGCGAGGGAGGTCCAGCACCACGCACCCCATCGCCAGATCGCCGCACATCATGGCGCTGAAAGCGCGGGTTAGCGCATCCTCTTCTCCCCAGATGTGGGTGTGATAATCCAGCGGATTGGCCAGCGCGACGCTCGAGCCGAGCACGTTTCGCAAAGCGCTCACCTGTTCCGGCTCGAGGTCCGGAAACACGAGCCCATGTCCGTGAGCGGTGTCCGCGACCAGGCAGGCCTCCCCTCCCGAACAGGACATCGAGGCGATCCGGTCTGAGTTCAGCGGACCGGCAACGTGAAGCAGTTTCAAGGTTTCCAGCAACACTGGCAGGGACGAAGCCTGCCCGATGCCAAGCCGTTCCAGAAGCGCCCGCGCCCCGGCATAGCTGCCAGAAAGCGATGCGGTGTGCGAGATCGTGGCCGCCCGCGCCCGCTCCGACTTGCCCACTCTCAGGGCCACGATGGGCTTCCCCAACGCCCGCGCCTCTGCGGCCATCGCTTCGAAAGCGCGCAGATCGTCGATGCCTTCGACATGCAGACCAAGCGCCGTAACCCGGGGATCCCGCAGGAGCGCACAGGAAATCTGCGGGATCCCGGTCTGCGCCTGGTTGCCGACGGTGACCATGTAGGCCACCGGCAGGCCCCGGTCCTGCATGGTCAGGTTGAGCGCGATGTTGGAGGATTGGGTGACGATCGCAACACCGCTCTCGACCCGCTCGCCGCCATGTTGGTCCGGCCAGAGCGCTACGCCGTCGAGATAGTTCAGAAAGCCATAGCAGTTGGGCCCCAGAATCGTCATTCCGCCCGCAGCCTCCAGCAAAGCCTGCTGCTTCAACGCGCCATCGGCGGTCTCGGCTTGCGCTTCGCGAAAGCCCGATGCAAAGCAGACCGCCCCGCCCGCCCCCTGCCGCGCAAGAACGCGCACCGCCTCGATCGTAAGATCGCGGTTGATGCCGATGAACGCCGCGTCCGGCGCGAAGGGCAGTTGCTCGATGTCGCGAAAGACAGGTACGCCGCCCACGCTGTCCCGCGTGGGGTGCACTGGCCAGATCTCTCCTGCGAACCCGATCTTCCGGCACTGCTCAATGACATTCGCGCACCACGTCCCGCCCCCGATCACGGCAACCGACCGCGGCCGCAGGAGCCGTTCGATGCCGGCTCTGGCAGGGCCCGGCATCATGCCCCCAGCGGCCGCAGCAGGTCACGGCTGATGATGTGCCGCTGAATTTCCGAGGTGCCGTCCCAGATCCGTTCGACCCGCGCATCGCGCCAGAACCGTTCAATCGGGAAATCGTCCATCAGCCCCATGCCACCAAAGATCTGCAGGCTTGCATCGGTCACCCGCGCCAGCATCTCGGACGCGTAGAGCTTCGCGCTCGCGATCTCGCGGTTGGACGGCAATCCCTGGTCAAGCCGCCAGGCGGCGGACAGGGTCAACCAGTCCGCGGCATCGATCTCGGTGATCATGTCGGCGATCGGGAAGCTCACGCCCTGGAACCTGCCGATTGGTTGGCCGAACTGCTTGCGCTCGGCAGCATAGCTCAAGGCGAGATCGAAACAGCGCCGCGCCCGGCCAACGCAGAGTGCCGCCACCGTCAGACGTGTGGCATAGAGCCATTCGTTCATGACGTCGAAACCGCCATCGACTTCACCCAGGACCTGGGCATCCGACAGGCGGCAATTGTCGAAATCGAGGATGTAGTTCCCGTATCCCCGGTGACTGACCGAAGTGTAGCCTTCCCTGACCTCGAAGCCCGGCGAGCCACGGTCGACAAGAAAGGTCGTGATCCGCTTCTTCGGCCCCTTGGGCGTCTCGTCCACGCCGGTGGCGACGAAGACGATGAAGAAATCGGCGTGCCCGGCCCCCGAGATGAAATGCTTGGACCCGTTCACGACCCAGTCGCCACCGTCGCGCTCCGCGGAGCACTTCATCCCCCGGACGTCGGAGCCCGCGTCCGGTTCGGTCATGGCAAGCGCATCCATCTTCTCGCCCCGGACCGCGGGCAGAAGGTAGCTTTCGCGCTGCTCGGCATTGCAGGCCATGAGGATATTCTGCGGACGGCCGAAAAAATGCGTCAGCGCCATGGAGCCGCGGCCGAGTTCGCGCTCCACCAGCGTGAAGTCGAGATGAGTCAGCCCCGCGCCTCCGACCTCTTCGGGAAAGTTGCAGGCATAAAAGCCAAGCTCGATGCATTTGCGCCTGATCTCGTCGCCCAGCTCACGCGGCACAGAGCCCGTCCGCTCGACCTCTGCCTCGTGCGGGAAGATCTCCTTCTCAACGAAGCTGCGAACGGTAGAGACGATCATCTCCTGCTCGTCGGTCAGACCAAACTGCATGCCAGTCCCCTCTGCGATGCGCTGAGAAAGCATGGCTCGCTTGACCGATGCGATGATGCCGAATTAGACAAAAAACATGCGAAATTGGACAATGCCTGCCATTGCAACTCAGGATATCGCGGTCCTGCTGCTGCCGCGGTTCTCCAATCACTGCCTCGCGAACGCGGTGGAGCCACTGCGCGCAACCAACGGGCTGTTGATGCGGGAGGCTTACCGCTGGCGGTTCGTCACGCTGGACGGCGCGCCCGTCGTCTCGTCCAGTGGCCTGCCCGTGATCCCGAGCAGCCGCCTGCGGGATCATCCTGGCGGCGACATGCTGTTCGTGATCTCCAGCTTCGACGTCCGGGATTTCGCGACTTCCACCACCGCACGCGCACTGAGCGCGGCAGCGCGGCGCTTCAAGACCCTGGCGGGCATGGACACTGGCGCCTGGCTCATGGCCGAGGCGGGACTGCTGGATCGCCTGCCGGCGACGATCCACTGGGACGAGTTGACCGCCTTTTCCGAAGCCTATCCTTCGGTCGAGGCGGTGCCGGAACGATACGTCATCGACGGAAACATGATGACCTGTGGAGGCGCCATGACCGCCTTCGATCTGCTTCTGGAACTGATCGGACGCACGCACGGCGCGGCCACCGCATTGGAAGTGTCCGCCTACTTCCTGCACCAGTCGACCGACGCGCCGAAAGACCGCCTCTACAGGCACAGGGTATCGCCCCTCGTCGAGGGCTGCCTTGCATTAATGTCGTCAACGCTGGAGGCCCCGCTCACGATCGGCGAACTTGCCACGCGCGCCCGGACGACGCAGCGCGCATTGGCCCGCGCGTTCCAGTCCGACCTCGGGGCACCGCCGAAGACAGTCTACAAACGCCTGAGACTGGCCGCCGCGCGACGCTACGCGCAGCATTCGAACTACCCGGTCACCGAGATCGCCATCAGGTGCGGCTACAAGAACGCCGCGGCAATGACGCGCGCGTTCGTCGAACAGTACGGAAAGCCTCCGAGCGGGTTTCGGGCTGGCATCCGGTAGGCCGGTCACGAATGCGTGCAATCGGAGAGCCCCAACATTCTTGGGATCAAGGCTGTCGTCGCTTTAAGCTGCTTACATGTCTAAGGCCCTCGCCGAGGCACTGATACCCTTTTCAGGAGCAATGCCTGCCATAGCGAAAGTCCATCACCGTCACTCAGTTCGACAGTCTTGAACACAGGAGATCGTCCTGGCAGCTCCTGCACAGATTCCTTGCTTAGGGAAATCCACGCTTCCTCCAAAGCCGGCCAAGGCTCGGCGGCTGCCATTCACTGCCTTGCCACCCGCGACCAGTCATCGCGTGACATGCGGTAGCTCGCCCAGGCGGGGTTGGAAAACCCGAGCTTCAAATCCTCCACGACTCGCGCGCAAACCTTCGGTCTGTCTGCCAACGAAGCAGGCAGCTGGGCGATGATGCGCGTTGCGGCGACGTCCAGCCCCAGCAATTCCTCTGCCGCAAGTTGACCGACCCTGATCGAAACCTCGCGAAGCGTTTCTGCGAAACCGTCTTCCGTCAGTTTCGATGCACGCCACAGGTCGAACTCGAGGACCTCGGTCATGCGCACTTCGCCGAAAGTACTTCTGAGCGTGTGACGTTCTGCTGGCACGAATCCCAAGCGACGTTGGACCGCCTCGCTCGCCGGGTTCAGCAGCGGCCAGACGCGGGTGTAGATCGCTTCAACATCAGATGTCTCGAAAACCCGTCCGCACAACAGAGCCGAAGAGTCGCCCGAGACGCCCCTGCCCCAGTATTCCCTGGCGACGGCGACGAAGGTCGCTACGGAGTTCGGGGGCAGTCCCGGCGCGACGAAAACACCGCGTATCCCGACGAACGCGTTGTCCCCAGCCTCGTCGCGGATCGTCCACATGCCGATATGGTCCGGATTGCCCGAGTTGCGTTTGCCATCGACCGCGAGAGTGTCGATCCAAGCATCAGCGGCCGCGAATGCGCGCTCCTCAGATGACACATTGTGGACGAGGGTTCTTGCAACAACCACGTCACCGAAGATGTGCTGCGCGATGTCCATGCGGTCGGCGACCGTGCTGGGCTGCATGCGAAACCCGGAACGACGGAGAATGGCATCCATCTGCGTGCCCTCCCGGAAAGCCGACTCCAGACTGCCGCATGTTCCGACAGGTCGCCGGGCGGCGGTGACAGCAACGAACGAGGCCCCTTCCCAGGCTCGGGGCGGACCAGCACCTGACCGTCGATAGACGCCAAGTCGTGTGGCTGGTCTCTTATGGATCCGGCGGGGGCTTGCCTCTGAAGCCCCCGCCGTGCTTGTCCCGGACCCGCCTCGACGGCTGCTACGGGGTCAGTGCCACGAAACGCGGCTGGCCATCGCGGCGGACCAAAAGAAGCACCGACTTTCGGCCGGCCTCGCGGGCGGCCTCGAAGCGTTCGATCACGTCCTCCGGGGTCTGAACCGGCTGCTGACCGATCTCGGCGATGACATCGCCACGACGCAGGCCCTTCTCGTAGGCCTCGCTGTCCTCGTCCACCTCGATCACGGCGACGCCGCGCACGTCCTCGGACAGGCCCAACTCGTCGCGGAGCGTGTTGTCGATGCCCATCAGGGTCAGGCCCAGCACTTCCTGGGACTGCGGCACCTCGTCCTCTTCGGGCAGATCGCCCGAGGACAGCAGGCCCTCGGCCTCTTCGCGGCGGCCCAGGGTGACGCGCAGCGTCTTGGTCTCGCCATCGCGGAACACCAGCACGCGGACCGTGGTGCCGACGTCGGCTTCGCCGACCATGCGGACCAGTTCGCGGGTGTCGGCGACCTTCTCGCCGTCAAAAGACAGGATCACGTCGCCCGCCTTGATGCCCGCATCGGCCGCCGGACCGTCGGGCACGTCGGTGACCAGCGCGCCGCTGGTGTCCTCGAGCTCCAGCGCTTCGGCCACGTCGTCGGTGACGTTCTGAATGCTCACGCCCAGCCACCCGCGCCGGGTCTCGCCGAACTCCTTCAGCTGATCGACCACGCGCGTGACCACCGCCGAGGACATCGAGAAACCGATCCCGATCGAGCCGCCGTTGGGCGACAGGATCGCGGTGTTAACCCCGATCACCTTGCCATCCATGTTGAACAGCGGACCGCCGGAGTTGCCCTGGTTGATAGCGGCGTCGGTCTGGATGAAGTCGTCATAGGCGCCCTGCAGCGAGCGGTTCCGGGCCGAGATGATGCCAGCCGAGACCGAGAAGCCCTGCCCCAGCGGGTTGCCGATCGCCAGCACCCAGTCGCCAACGCGCGCCACGTCGCTGTCGCCGAATTCGACATAAGGCAGCGGCTTGTCCGACTCGACCTTGAGCAGGGCGATATCGGTGCGCGGATCGGTGCCGACGATCTCGGCCGGAAGCTCCAACCCGTCGTCAAAGAACTCGACCAGGATCTCGTCGGCCGACTCGATGACGTGGTTGTTCGTCACGATGTAGCCGTCGGGCGAGATCACGAACCCCGAGCCCAGCGCCGAGCCTCGGCGCTCCCGGCGCTCGGGTCCGTCACGGTCCAGAAAGTCGCGGAACAGATCCTCGAGCGGCGAGCCTTCGGGCACCAACGGCGCCGGACCGTCGCTGCCCGCGACAACTGTGGTCGTGGTGATGTTGACCACCGAAGGGCTCAGTCTTTCTGCAAGATCCGCAAAGCTGTCCGGAGCGCGCGCCTCGACGCGGGCGACCTGCAGCGCGAATAGCAGGATCGCGGTCAGAAGCATGATCGCCGCCGCGCGCACCCCCTGTTCGGCCGTCACGGTACGCGTAGCTGTCAGAACCCGGGTCAACCGTCATCTCCTCCTGTCGGGTGATCGATGCAGAGTCTTTCGGAAAGCCTCTGTCTCCATATTGAGAGCGCTCCGGGCGGAGGTCAACAAAACCCCTGTGTCACTTGTCTCACCGCAGCGTGATAATCCGGGCGCTCAGCCGTTCGCGATCCAGACCAGCGCGACGCCGAGCGCGATGACACCGAGGCCGAGACTGCGGCGGGCGTCGACCGGAATGCTGCGCAGAAGGTCAAGAATGTCGTCCATACGCGAAGGGGCCAGTGCAAGCACCAGCCCCTCGATTACGGCCGCAAGGCCGAGCCCTGTCAGAAGGTCCGCGAAGGTCAATTCGCGGGCTCCTCCTCGGTTTCGGAAGCGGCGTCAGCCTCTGTCTCCGCTTCAGTTTCCTCCGCCGGCGCGGTCTCGACCTCGGGCGTCGGAGTTTCGGCTGCCGGCGGCATCGACTCGTCCGCGGGCTCGATCACCTCGGGCTCCAGCGCGCCCTCGGGCAGCACCACCTCGGGATCGTCCGACGGTGCGGCAGAACGCTCCTCACCCTCCGGGATCGGATCGAACTCCTCGCCCCCGGCAGCGTCGCTGGGCGGCGAGGCGGGCTGCGGCGCCTGCGCCAGATTGCCGCTGTCGGATTTCAGATACTCGAAGAACTCGCTGTCCGGCGTGATCACCATCGTCGAGTTGTCCGAACTCAACGCACGCTCATAGGCGCTGAGCGAGCGGTAGAACGAGAAGAACTCGGGGTCGCGTCCGAAGGCGTCGGCATAGATCGCGTTCCGGTCCGCATCCGCCTCACCGCGGATGATCTCGCTGTCGCGCTGCGCTTCCGAGACCAGTTCGACCGCGGTACGGTCGGCAAGCGCCCGGATCCGCTGCGCGGCTTCCTGACCGCGGGCGCGTTCGTCCGCCGCCTCACGCTCACGTTCCGCGGTCATCCGCTCGAACGTGGCCTGAAGGTTCTCCCGCGGTAGGTCGGCGCGCTTGATCCGCACGTCAACGATGCTGACGCCCAGGGCCTGCGCCTCGGTCGCTGCCGCATCGCGGATACGGGCCATCAGCGACACGCGGTCCTCGGACAGGATCTGGTTCGAGTTCACCGAACCCAGCACCTCGCGCAGGTTGGTCTCGAGGATCCGGTTCAGCCGGCTTTCCGCCTGGAAGATGCCACCGGTGCCGACCGCCTGGCGGAACCGCACCACGTCGGCGATCCGCCACCGGGCGAACGCGTCCACGACCAGACGGCGATCGTCCAGCGGGGTGACTTCCAGTTCCTCGGTATCCAGCGACTGGATCCGGTCGTCGTAGCGCACGACTTCCTGTATGAACGGCACCTTGAACGCGAGGCCCGGCTCTTCCTTTACATCGCGGATCTGGCCGAACTGGAGCACCAGCGCCTTCTCGCGTTCGTCGACGATGAAGATCGACGACAGCAGCAGCACCAGCGCAATGACGATGGTGACGATCAGGATGATCGAACGGCTCATTGTGCGGTCTCCTGCGTGGTGGTGCGGCGGTTCAGCTCATTGAGCGGCAGGTAGGGTACGACCCCCGAGCCCCCTCCCTCGGAGCCGGCGACGCTTTCGTCGATGACGATCTTGTCGACGCCGCCCAGAACGCGCTCCAGCGTTTCGAGGTAGAGACGCTTGCGCGTCACCTCGCTGGCCTTGGCGTATTCGTCATAGACGGCGACGAAGCGGCTGGCTTCACCGCGCGCTTCGTTGACGACGCGGGCGCGATAGGCTTCGGCCTGCTCCAGAACCTCGGCGGCCTCGCCTCGGGCGGCGGCCAGACGCTGGTTCGCATAGGCGTCGGCGCGGTTGCGGAAGGTGGTCCGCTCCTGTTCGGCGGCCTGAACGTCACGGAAGGCCTCGATCACCTCGGCGGGCGGATCGACGGTTTCCAGCGTCAGACGGACGACGTTGATCCCCGACTCGTAGCTGTCGAGCGTCTCCTGGATCAGTCCCTGCACTTCCCGCGCAACGACACCACGATCCTCGTTCAGGACCGGGCCCAGTTCCGAGCGGCCGATCACCTCGCGCATGGCCGACGAGGCCACCGCCTGGATCGTCGTCTCGGGATCGGCAAGGTTGAACAGGTAGGCAGCCGGATCCGAGATGTTCCAGACGACCTGGAAGTCGATATCGACGATGTTCTCGTCCCCGGTCAGCATCAGACCCTCGTCCGTGCTGCCGCGGCCGCCAACGCCGACGTCCTCGGTGTTTTCGCGGGTCACCGCCAGTTTTTCGTAGGTGATGAACGGCCAGGGCGCGAAGTTCAGGCCCGGCTCGCCGATCGACGAGAATTCGCCGAGGAACAGCTCCACGGATTTCTCTTCAGGGCGCACGGTATAGAACGACATGAACAGCCAGAGCCCGACCAGCACAAGGCCGATGATGGCAAAGCCGCCACGGCCGATATTCGGCGCCTCGGGGCGTCCACCGCCCCCGCCGCTACCGGTCGCGCCGCGACCCCCCATCAGGACGCGCAGCTGCTCCTGGCCCTTGCGGACGATCTGGTCGATGTCCGGGCCCTGGCCCGGAGGCCGATTACCGCCCCCGCCCTGACCGCCGCCCGAGCCGCGATTGCCGTCGTCACCGCCCCAGGGGCCGCGTCCGCCGCCCTTGTTGCCGCCGCCCCCGCCCCAGGGGCCGCCGGAATTGTTCGATCCTGGCATATGCCGATCTATCCTCTCTGCAACACTTTGATCGCATTCCCGTTACCACGTGTGGGCCCGGGTGCGAAATTCAAGTTGCGGCCCGATGTGCGCGGCGCGCCTTTTGACGCGCCCCGCGGGCCGGTTCGTATCCGGGGGTCAGCCCGGAAGCGCCTCGCGCATCGTCACCAGCTCTTCTGCGGCGGTGGGATGCACGGCCATGGTACGGTCGAAATCCTCCTTGGTGGCGCCCATCTTCACGGCGATGCCAACCATCTGGATCATCTCGCCCGCCGCCGGACCGACGATATGCACGCCCAGCACCCGGCGCGAGTCCTTGTCGACCACCAGCTTCATCAGCATTCGCTGGTCGCGGTCCGCGAAAGCGTGGAACATCGGACGGAAGGCAGTGCGATAGACCTCAATATCGTAGAGCTCACGCGCCTCTTCCTGCGTCAGGCCGACGGTGCCGATCTCGGGCTGGGTGAAGACGGCGGTGGGGATGTTCGTGTGATCCACCGGCGTCGGCACGCCCTTGAAGACGGTATCCGAGAAGGCCATCCCCTCGTGAATCGCAACGGGCGTCAGGTTCACCCGGTCTGTCACATCGCCGATCGCGTAGATCGAAGGCACGGCGGTTTGCGAATACTCGTCCACGCAGATCTCGCCGCCACGGCCCAGTTCGACGCCCAGATCCTCCAGCCCCAGCCCCTTGCTGTTGGGCCGCCGGCCAGTGGCATAGAGCACCACGTCATACTCGGTCAGACTGTTGTCCGAGCATTTCACCATGAGGCCGGTGTCGGTCTTCTCGATCGAGACCAGATCGCGCCCGCAGTGCAGGTCGATGCCCTTCTTGCGCATCTCCTCGGCGATATGGCCGCGCACCTCGTCGTCGAAGCCGCGCAGGATCTGCGCGCCGCGATAGAACTGCGTCACCGCAGTGCCGAGACCGTTCATGATCCCCGCGAATTCACAGGCGATATAGCCTCCCCCGACGATCAGCATCCGCTTCGGCTGCTCTTCCAGGTGGAAGATCTCGTTAGAGCTGATCGCGTGCTCGATCCCCGGCACATCCGGCAGGAAGGGTGTGCCGCCGGTGGCGATCAGGATGTGCCCGGCGGTGATCGTCTCGCCGGTCGACAGCTCGACCGTGTGCGGGTCCTTCAAGACGCCGCGCGCCCGGTGGATCGTCACGTCCGCAGCTTCAAGGTTGCGCTGGTAGACGCTTTCAAGCCGATCGATCTCGGCGTCCTTCTTCTTGATGAAGAACGGCCAGTCGAAATCGCTGCGCTCGAAGCTCCAGCCGAAGCCGGTGGCGTCTTCCACCGATTCCGAGAAGGCCGAGGCGAAAACCATCAGCTTCTTCGGCACGCAGCCCCTGATCACGCAGGTGCCGCCGTAGCGGTATTCCTCGCACAGCCCGACGCGGGCGCCGGCCTTGGCCGCCCAGCGCGATGCGCGCACCCCGCCCGAGCCGCCACCGATGACGAAGAGGTCGTAGTCGAATTCTGCCAAGAGAGGTCTCCTGTCGCGGCGAGCGCCCTGTACGGGTCAGCCCTGATGTGTCTCGATATATGCGAGCATTTCCCGCAGACGGTCGTCCGAGGGCGGGTCCAGCGGCGCCGGGGCCCCGTCAGCCACCTGCACCTTCACCTCGCCCGAGGCCATGCCGAAGATCGCGGTGTCGGCGATGTCGACGAACAGCCCGGTCTCGACCACGCCCGGCACCGCCAGCAGGCGCTGGCCCAGGCTGTCGACGTCGTCGATGTATTCCAGGTGCAGGTCCAGGATGAAATGCTGCTCGTCGGTCAGGAAGGCCTCGCCGTCCTTCTGGCGCACAGTGATCGTGGTGCCGTCGAGATCCGTCGACGACAACACGTCCTCGATCAGCTTGCGCGTCGCGGTCCAGCCGAAGCGGACGACCTCGACCGGCAGCGGGAACGCGCCCAGGGTCTCGACCCGCTTGCTGTCGTCGGCAATCACGACCATCCGCTCGGATGCCGCCGCGACGATCTTCTCGCGCAGCAGCGAGCCGCCGCCGCCCTTGATCAGCGACAGCATCGGGTCCACCTCGTCCGCGCCGTCGATGGTCAGGTCCAGCCAGCCGATCTCCTCGAGCGTGCCGGTCTGCAGACCCATCTTCTTCGCCAGCGCCTCGGTCCGTTCCGAGGTCGAGACCGCCTTCACGCGCAGCCCCTCGATATGACGGCGGGCGCCCAGCAGCAGGACCAGCCACTCGGCGGTGCTGCCGGTCCCAAGACCGATCCGCATGTCGTCCTCGACATACTCCATGGCATGATAGGCGGCGGTGAGCTTGGCCCGCGCAGGCGGGTCGAGGCGATCGAGCATCCCTTTGGCATCCCGTGAAAAACAGGTTATGGGCGGCTTATAGGCGGTTTGACCGGCGGGTTCAAAAGCCAAAGCGACGCAATTTCAAAGAGGTCACGGCGATGTTCCTCAGCGTGTTCGACATCTTCAAGATCGGCGTCGGCCCGTCGAGCTCTCACACCATGGGCCCGATGGTGGCGGCGGCGCGCTTCCTCGACCTGCTGCGCAGCGGGCGCGAGGCGATTCCCGGCGCCGGGGCACCCGCCGCGGTCCGCTGCACCCTGCACGGCTCGCTGGCGTTCACCGGCAAGGGTCACGCGACCGACCGCGCTGTCGTCCTGGGCCTTGCAGGCTTCGCCCCCGACGCATTCGACGCCGACCGCGCGGCCGAGACCGAGGCGAACCTGGCCAAGGACAAGACGCTGCGCCCCGAGGGCCTGTCCGAACTCGCCTTCGATCCCGAGACGGACGTCGTCTTCGACTATGGCCCGGCGCTCGAGGGCCACGCCAACGGGCTGGTGCTGGAGGCGTTCGACGCCCGCGGCGACCTGCACCTGCGCGAGACCTATTATTCCGTCGGCGGCGGCTTTGTCCTGACCGAGCGGGAACTCGCCCGGCGTGACGACGACGAAGGCCCGGTCCACGTCCCCTTCCCCTTCGCCAATGCCGCGCAAATGCTGCGCATGGCGCGTGAAAGCGGCATGAGCATTGCCGAAATGAAGCGGGTCAACGAACGCGGGCACGGCACCCGTGATCTCGACGCCGGGCTGGCACGGATATGGGCCGTCATGGACGACTGCATCGAGCGCGGCCTCACCGAGGACGGTATACTGCCCGGCGGGCTGAACCTGCGCCGCCGCGCCCGCCGCATCCACGAAGCGCTTCAGGCCGAGCATGGCCAGAACCTTGCCGCGCCGCACACGGTCAACGACTGGATCTCGGTCTACGCGATGGCCGTGAACGAGGTGAACGCCGCCGGCGGTCAGGTCGTCACCGCACCGACCAACGGCGCGGCGGGCGTGGTGCCCGCGGTGCTGAAATACTACCTCGATCACGTCCCCGGCGCTTCGCGCGAGAAGATCCCCGAGTTCCTGCTGACCGCCGCCGCCGTGGGCGGGCTGATCAAGACCAACGCCTCGATCTCGGGGGCCGAAGTCGGCTGCCAGGGCGAGGTCGGCTCGGCCTCGGCGATGGCCGCCGCCGGGCTTGCGGCGGTGCTCGGTGGTACGCCCGAGCAGGTCGAGAACGCCGCCGAGATCGCGCTGGAGCATCACCTCGGCATGACCTGCGATCCGATCCGCGGCCTCGTTCAAGCCCCGTGCATCGAGCGCAACGGCCTTGGCGCGATCAAGGCGGTATCGGCGGCCTCGTTGTCGCTGCGCGGCGACGGGATGCACCTGGTCTCGCTCGACGCCTGCATCGAGACAATGCGCCAGACCGGGCGCGACATGAGCGAAAAATACAAGGAAACCTCGCTGGGCGGGCTCGCGGTCAACGTTCCGGAGTGCTGAGGGCAGCCGCAACCTGATCCAGCGCGTCCAGCGGCAGGATCCCCAGCATCCCCGGCCCGTCGAAAGCGGCGCTGACCGGCGTACCCTTCGCCCGGTTCGAGGTTCCGACCTTCACCCCAGGCGCAAGGCGCAGCCCCGTCACCGGCCACTCCAGCCCCTGCGACGCGGTCCCCGTCACCGGCTGCATCGGGAACAGCGACACGGTCGTGCCCTCGGCCAGGTCCAGCGCCAGCCCGTTGCGCCAGTGGAAGACAATGTCCTCCTCTCCCAGCAGGACCACCGGGCGATCACGATAGGCCACCAGCGCACTCAGCGCGGCCAGCGCGTGGTCCACCCGTCCGCCCAGGAACCCGCACCCCAGGATCAGCGGCGCGCGCACCGAGTAGAGGCATTTCTCGAAATCCGTGGTCTCCTGCTCACTTAACGGAAACATCTTAATGTCGGAATTCCGCCAAGTTTCACCATTAGGCAACGAATCCATGTCACCGATGACCGCCACCGGGTGATGACCGCAGGCCAGCGCATGGGCGATCCCCCCGTCGGCCGCGACCAGCACCGGGGCCAGGGCCAACGCGCGAGACAGCACGGGCCGGGCGGCGGCGGAACCGCCGACAAGAGTGATGTTGTCCGGAGTGTCGAGCAGGATTTCAGGCATCCGGGTTGGTGTAGTCGCAAGAGGGTTCAGTTTCCAGCAAGCAGTGCCTAAGGTCGGGCGAAGATAGGCGGACACCAGCCGGGAACAGGCCCCGGTCCCGTGGCTCCGCACGAGTGGAGGACCGAGATGGAGGACACCAAGAAGCTTGCCGTGGCATACGGCGGTTTCGCCTGCGTTCTGGAAGGTTTCGACAACCCCTTTCCGCTGATGCGCAAGGTGGTGCGCTACTACCAGGATTTGTCCGAACGCGACCCTGATTTCGCCGGATACCAGGATATCGAGAACTTCGAGGCACTGCGCGAGAAGCTTGCCGAAGCCTCGGGCGAGTCGGCCCTGACTCTGGAGCCGATCGCCGGCGGCGTGCACATCCGCCGCTTCGATCCCCTGCCCGCCGCGGTCCCGAGCGTGGAACCGGACGTCGTGGCGGAAGAGCCCGCGCCCGAAGACACCGCCTCTACAGAACCATTTACGCCGGACGCCCCCGAGCACGAGACACACGAGACCGCCGAAACCGAGGCCCCAGAGCCTGAGGTTGCAGAGGCTGAGGTTGCAGAGGTTGAGGTTGCGGAGGCTGGGCACTCAGAGCCCGACGTCGCCGAGCCCGAAATCATTGAGCCCGCAGCCGCCGAAACGCCCGAGGAGCATTCGGCTGCCTCCGAACAGCACGCTGTCCCCTCGCAGCCCGATGCGGCCGAGGCGGAGCACACGGAACCCGAGCATCACGAGGCTCCGTCCGAGACCACCGGGGACCACGGCGCGGAGCACGCAGAGTCGCTCCACGCGGATGCCCCTCAGGAACAGCCGACCGAAGACCAACCCGCGCCGCACATGGCCGAGGCCGCCCCCTCGCAGGAGCACGAAACCGTCTCGGAGGACCAGCCCGAAGCTGAGCCGGAGATGACCGCCGAGGCGGAACCCGCGCACGAGCCCTGGCACGGCGATTCGATGATGTTCGGCGACCCGGCCCCGGCAGAAGAGGAAGCTGCCAGGGAGGAACCGGCCGAAGAGGAACCGAAGGCAGACGAACAGGCACCGGCGGCCGCAGCCGCGCCTGACAAATCCGAACCCGTTGCCGCATCCAACCCCGCGCCGGAAGCGGCCGAACCGGTCCCCCTGCCCTCCGAGCCCGCGGACATAGCCGCCGCTCTCACCGAGCAGCCCAAGGAACTGGCCCGCGCGACGGTCGAGACACCGCTCAGCCCGGCCCCGCTCCGGATCGAGAACCCGGCCCAGCCGCAAGAGGCCGCGGCAGCGACCGAGTCGCCTGACGCCAAGCCGGCCGCGAAACCTGTCGCCGCGCTCCGACTTGGCCCGGAGCTCTCGGTCGAGGGCGCCAAAGCCGAGCCCGAGGTCCCGCCCACGCCCAGTTTCATCGACACGGTCGAGGAACTGCCTGCGCCGAAGGGCGGCCTGTTCCGCACCAAGCCGTCCGCGGCCTCGCCCGAGCCGACACCGGCCGTAACGGCAGAAAAGGACGGCAAAGCCGCCGAAGCAGAGGACTCGGGCAAGCGCGGCGGCTTCCGCCTGGGCGGACTGCTGCGCCGCAAGCAGGCCGATCCCGCCGAGAAGGCCGACACGCCCGACGCGCCGCAGCCCGAACCGGAAACCGCGCAGAAACCCGCGGGCGGCGTCCTGCGCCTGGTCGAAGGCGGCCCCGCCGCGGCGCACCCTGCCGCGACCGCAGAACCGGCAAAGCCGGAGGCGCTCAAGCCTGAGCCCTTGAAGCCCGAACCGCTCAAGCCCGAGCCCTTGAAACCCGCGCCGTTGCGGCCAGAGCCCATCGCCGATGCCGAAGCTCCGGCGGCCAAGGCCGATCCGCTGCGTGCCTTGCTCAGCGGCGGCGATGCCGCCCCCGAGACGGAGCAGCCGGCCAAACCCGCAGCCGCCAAACCCGCACAGAGCGCCCCGGCAGAGGCGTCCCGGAAATCGGACAATTCGATGAAGGACCGGCTGCACGCCAGCTACGGTGGCCTGCCCGAACCCGCCCCGACCGAAGTGCGCCTCGAGGACGGGGAAGCAGACCCGTCCACCCCCGCCGGCTTCGCCCGCGCCGTGGGGGCGACCAACCTGCCGGACATGATGGCGGCCGCGGCCGGCTACATGACGATGATCGACGGCGCCGACCGGATCTCCCGCCAACAGATCATGTCCATGGTGCAGACCATCGCTGGCGGCGGTCCGATCAGCGCCGAGGCGAAGGTCAAGGCGTTCGGCAAACTCGTGCGCAGCGGCCAGATCATCCGCGGTGACGCCGGCAGCTTCTTCCTCTCGGCCGAAGCCGCAGAAGAGTTTCAGGCGAAACTCAACGAACTGGTCTGAACCATTGGCGGGAGCCCGCAAGGGCTCCTGCCCTCACTCGCCGCTGGCGGCGTCCCAGGGCCGGATCACAACGGCGGAAATCGCGTTCTTGGGCGAACCGTCGATCAGCCGATCCGAATAGGTCAGGTAGATCAGCGTGTTCCGTGCCTCGTCGTAGAACCGCACCACCTGAACCCGCTTGAACAGTACCGACGTGCGGCGGCCGAAGACCTCCTCGCCCTCGTCCAGTTCGCCGGTGATCTCGATCGGCCCGGTCTGCCGGCAGGCGATGGACGCGTCCGACGTGTCCTCGGCCAGGCCCAGCGAGCCGGAGATCCCCCCGGTCTGCGCCCGGCTGACGAAACAGCTGACGCCCGAGACCTCGGGATCGTCGAAGGCCTCCACGATGATCTTGTGATTGCGTCCCAGAAGCTTGAAGGCGGTGTCCACTTCGCCGACCTGCTCGGCCGTGACGGGCACCGCCAGAAGCGAAAACACCAGCGCAAGACGCTTCATCGGTCCTCCTCCGGATCGGCGCGCCCCACCCCGCGGAACACCGCGCGGAAGGGCAGTGCCCAGACGATACCCAGCGCCACGTAGATGCCCAGCTCGACCAGGATCGGCGGCCGCTCGAACAGCGCCACCAGGTTGACGGCGGCGATGATGTAAAGCGGCACACCGACCACGAGGATCAGCAGCGAAAGTCGTCTTCGTGCTTTGTAGCTCAGGCTCATCAGTCGGCAAACGGATCCCGTACCAGGATCGTGTCCTCTCTCTCGGGCGAGGTGGAGAGTAGCGCGACCGGGCACTCGATCAATTCCTCGATGCGGCGGACGTACTTGATTGCCTGCGCCGGCAGCTCGGCCCAGCTGCGCGCGCCCTGCGTGGTTTCGGACCAGCCGGGCATCTCCTCGTAGATCGGGGTGCAGCGCGCCTGCTGGTCGGCGGCGGTCGGCAGATAGTCCAGACGCTCGCCGTCGAGGTCATAGCCGACGCAGATCTTCAGCGTCTCGAACCCGTCCAGCACGTCCAGCTTGGTCAGGCAGATCCCCTCGATCCCGGAAATCGCGCAGGTCTGGCGCACCAGCGCCGCGTCGAACCAGCCGCAACGCCGCTTGCGCCCGGTGGTGGTGCCGAACTCGTGGCCCCGCTCGCCCAGCCGCTGGCCGTCATCGTCGTGCAGCTCGGTCGGGAACGGCCCTTCCCCCACGCGTGTGGTATAGGCTTTCACGATGCCAAGCACGTAGTTTACCGCACCGGGGCCGACACCGACGCCCGTCGCCGCCTGCCCCGCGATCACGTTGGACGAGGTGACATAAGGATAGGTGCCGAAGTCGATATCCAGCAACGAGCCCTGCGCGCCCTCGAACAGGATCCGCTTGCCCGCCTTGCGCTTCTCGTTCAGCAGTTTCCAGACCGGCGCGGCGAAGGGCAGGATCTGCGGCGCGATCTCCTTCAACTGGGCGATCAGCGCATCGCGGTCGATCGGGTCCAGCCCCAGGCCCGCGCGCAGCGCATTGTGGTGCACCAGCGCCCGGTCCACGCGCAGTTCCAGCGTTGCGTCGTCGGCAAGGTCCGCGACCCGGATCACCCGGCGGCCGACCTTGTCCTCGTAGGCCGGGCCGATGCCGCGCCCGGTGGTGCCGATCCGCGCCACCGAGTTCTGGCTCTCGCGCGCGCGGTCCAGTTCACCGTGGAAGGGCAGGATCAGCGGGGTGTTCTCGGCAATCACCAGCGTCTCGGGGGTGATCTCGACACCCTGCTCGCGGATCCCGGCGATTTCCTTCACCAGGTGCCAGGGGTCCAGCACGACGCCGTTGCCGATGACGCTCAACTTGCCGGGGCGGACGACGCCCGAAGGCAGCGCGTGAAGCTTGTAGACGGTGCCGTCGATGACCAGCGTGTGGCCGGCGTTGTGCCCGCCCTGGAAGCGCGCGATCACGTCGGCCCGTTCGGAAAGCCAGTCGACGATCTTGCCCTTGCCCTCGTCGCCCCACTGGGCGCCCACCACGCACACGTTCGCCATGCCAAGTCCTCTTGGTTAGTTACCCCGACCCCATACGCGAACGGCGCGGCGACCGAAAGGGGCTCAGGGCCTGCGGCGAAGCTCTTCGGGTGCGCCGACATGGGAGGCCAGCCAGTCGGTCAGCGGCGCGGCGGTGTCCCAGGTACGGAAGGCATGTTCCAGCGGGCGGCGGCCGTCCACCGCATCGTCCGGGTCCAGCCGCGCCCCTGCAGTCAGGCTCTTGAGGCGCATCAGTTCGATTCGCGGATGGTCCTTTGCGACCCCGCGCGGGGTGCCCGACAGACCGGCGCCGCTGACCTCGAGCCCCGCAGCGCGCAGCCGCTCAAGGACCTCACGGAGTGCTTCGCCGCTTTGCTCGTCGTCCACGGCGGCCCGGAACCGGCGCAACTGATCGGGGGACATCTGATGGACACCGGTCCCGGCATAAAACCCGTTCTGCGTCAGCGCGACGTAGAGCGCCCGGCCATTCGGCAGACCCGAGACCAATCCATAGGTGCTGGTCTTGTAGGGGCTCTTGTCCTTCGAAAAGCGCACGTCGCGATGCTGGCGGAACAGCTTCACGCCGCCGCCATGGCGTTCGGCTGCCTCCGAGATCAGCCGCTCCATGGGCGTGCGGATCTGCGCCTCGAAGCCGTCGCGGTTGGCCTCGTACCAGCTTTTCGAATTGTCGGCGGCCAGTTCGCGCAGCAGATGCACGGCGCGCGATCCGAACCCGATAAACGGCATGTCCAGCATGGCCGATCCTCCCCAAGATACGACCAGAGTGCCCGAACCACGCGACCGGTCAAGCGTCACGCACGCCCGACACGCGCACGGCCCCCCGGGGCAACCCGGGGGGCCGTGCTGAAGGTCTTGCGCGCGCCAGCGCGCTCCGCTGGATTACCGGCGGATCAGAACCGCAGCGCCTTCGCCTGCCGCACTTGCGCCAGCCCCTGGATCTTCTGCAGCGCGTCCGGGGACACCACCGCATCCACGCCCAGCAGCGCGATCGCCTCGTCGCCCTTGGACGACCGGCCCAGTGCGAAGGTGGCAATGTTGATGCCCAACTCGCCCAGCAGCGTGCCCAGCGCGCCGATATAGCCCGGCGTGTCGGTGTTCGCGGTGTAGAGCATGAACTCCGACGGCTCCGCTTCGAGGTTGATCCCCTTGATCTGAATGAAGCGCGGCTTGCCATCCGAATAGATCGTCGCCGCGACCGAACGGGTCTGCTTCTCGGTGGTGACGATCAACCGCACATAGGAGCCGAACGCGCCCTGCGCGTCCTTCCGCGTCTCGCTGATCCGGATGCCGCGCTCGCGCGCCACGATCGGGGCCGAGACCATGTTGACGCCGCCCTCGCCCACCAGCGGCAGCAGCATCGCCGCTGTCAGCGCCGAGGTCAGCGGCTTCAGATTCAGCTCGCCCACCTGGCCGACATATTCGATCTCGATCTCCTGGATCGCGTGCTCGGTCACTTGGCCGGCAAAGCTGCCGAGGTTGCCGCACAGCTCGATCCACGGCTTCAGGATCGGCGCTTCCTCGGCGGTCACCGACGGCGCGTTCAGCGCGTTCGAGATCGCGCCCTTCACCAGATAGTCCGACATCTGCTCGGCCACCTGCAGCGCAACGTTCTCCTGCGCTTCCGAAGTCGAGGCGCCCAGGTGCGGCGTGCAGACCACGTTCGGCAGACCGAACAGCGGGTTCTCCTTCGCCGGCTCCTCGGCGAACACGTCGAAGGCGGCACCGGCCAGACGGCCCGATTTCAGCGCCTCGGCGACGGCGGCCTCGTCGACCAGCCCGCCCCGGGCGCAGTTGATCAGCCGCGCACCCGGCTTGATCTTCTCGATCATCTCGGCCGACAGGATGTTCGCGGTCTTCTCGGTCTTGGGCAGGTGCAGGGTGATGAAATCGGCACGGCCCAGCATCTCGCCCAGGTCCTCGACCTTCTCGACGCCCATCTCCTTGGCGCGGTCCTGGCTCAGGAACGGATCGAAGGCCACGACCTTCATTTTCAGCCCCAGCGCGCGGCTGGCCACCACCGAGCCGATGTTCCCCGCGCCGATCAGCCCCAGCGTCTTGCCGGTGATCTCGGAGCCCATGAACTTCGACTTCTCCCACTTGCCAGCCTGGGTCGAGGCATCGGCGGCAGGGATCTGGCGGGCGACCGCGAACATCATCGCGATGGCGTGCTCGGCGGTGGTGATCGAGTTGCCGAACGGCGTGTTCATCACCACGATCCCCTTGGCCGAGGCCGCGGGAATATCGACGTTGTCCACCCCGATCCCGGCGCGGCCGATGACCTTGAGGTTGGTCGCCTTCTCAAGCAGCTCTGCAGTCGCCTTGGTGGCCGATCGGATCGCCAGACCATCGTAGTCGCCGATCACCTCGGCCAGCTTCACGGGGTCCTTGCCGAGATCCGGCTGGAAATCCACCTCGACGCCATTGTCGCGGAAGATCTGCACGGCAGCATCGGAAAGCTTGTCGGAAATCAGTACCTTGGGCATGTCATGTCATCCTGTGGCAAAGGCCCGCCCGGGGCCGCGATCCATGCGCGGCGCCAACGGGCGGCCCGGATAGATAGATCAGAGGGCGGCTTTGGCTTCGGCGAAGGCCCAGTCGAGCCAAGGGGTCAGCGCCTCGACATCGGCGGTCTCGACGGTCGCACCGCACCAGATCCGCAGACCGGCGGGGGCGTCGCGATAGCCGTTGATGTCATAGGCCGCTTCGGCCTTCTCCAGCAGCTTGACCATTGCCTTGGTGAACACTTTCTGCCCGGCATCGTCGAGCGCGGCGATGTCCGGATCGACGATCTTCAGGCATACGGACGTGTTCGACCGCGCCGCGGGATCCGCGACAAGGTTCTCGACCCAGTCGGTCGCATCGACCCAGGCCTGCAGCGCCGCGAAGTTCGCATCCGCCCGTGCCTTGGTCGCGGCCACGCCGCCGATTTCCTCGATCCAGTCCAGCGCGTCGATGCAATCGGCCACGGCCAGCATCGACGGCGTGTTGATCGTCGCGCCCTGGAAGATGTCCTCGATCAGCTTGCCGCCCCTGGTCAGGCGGAAGATCTTCGGCAGCGGACGGCCCGCGTCGAAGCTTTCCAGCCGCTCGACGGCGCGGGGGGACAGGATCAGCACGCCATGCGCGCCCTCGCCGCCCATCACCTTCTGCCACGAGAAGGTCAGCACATCGACCTTGGTCCAGTCCACGTCCTGCGCGAACACCGCCGAGGTGGCGTCGACGAAGCTCAAGCCTTCGCGATCCGCCGGGATCCAGTCGAAATTCGGGATACGGGCCCCCGAGGTGGTGCCGTTCTGGGTGAAGCATACATCGGCATCGGCGCGCACGGTGCCGAAGTCGGGCAGTTCGCCATAACCGGCCTCGATCACCCGGCAGTCGTCCAGCTTCAGCTGCTTGACCGCGTCAGAGGCCCAGCCCGCACCAAAGCTTTCCCACACCAGCATGTCGACCGGGCGCGCGCCCAGCATCGACCACATGGCCATTTCGAACGCACCGGTGTCCGAGGCGGGCACGATGCCCACGCGATAGCCCTCGGGCACGCCCAGCAGGGCACCCATGCGGTCGATCGCTTCTTTCAGCTGCGCCTTGGCGCCAGCGGCGCGGTGCGACCGGCCCAGCCAGGCCTTCGCGGCAACGGTCTCGGCGGACCAGCCGGGGCGCTTGGGACAGGGACCGGAAGAAAATTCGGGACGTGCAGGCTTGGTGGTCGGCTGCACACGCGCAGGCGCTACCTGCGTCGCTTCGGGGAGGCTCATGGACGGCTCCGTCGTCAGGGTGACATTGCTGAGCCCGCCACCGCTCACCCATAACCCGGTGACGCGCCCGCAGCCCGATTACGCCTGCGCCGCGCACCGGTCAAGACGGTTTGCGCTTTCCCGCGCCCGGCGACAGGCGTAAGGGGGCCGGGGCAGGAAACAGGCGGAGCGGATATGAAACAGGACTGGATCAGCATCGGCTCTCTGGCGCTTCTGACGGTGGTCTGGGGCTCGTCCTTCGCGCTGATCTCGGTGGCGTTGCAGGGATTCCCGCCGGTCGGCGTCGCGGTGTTCCGGGTGCTGTTTTCCGCGGTCTCGCTGGCGATACTGGCCCGGGCACTGGGCCATCCCCTGCCCCGTGACCCGAAGATCTGGGCCTGGTGCGCCGCCGTCGGGCTGATGTCGCTGCTGGTGCCGTTCTTCCTGATTGCCTGGGGCCAGCAGAGCGTGCCCAGCGCGCTTGCCTCGATCTACATTTCGGCCTCGCCGCTGTTCGTGCTGCTGCTCTCGCGGCTGGCGCTCGGCGAAGAGGTCAGCGCCCGCCGCTGGGGTGGATTCGCGGTCGGTTTCTTCGGTATCGTGCTGCTGACAGGGCCCAGCGCCCTGACGCAGCTGGGGTCCGGCGACGTGCTGCCGCAACTGGCGCTCCTGGCGGCGGCGGCCTGCTATGCGGGCAGCTCGATCCTGATCCGCAAGATGCCCGAGATCCCGCCGATCCCCGCCAGCGCCGCAGCGCAGATCGCCGCCGGGGTCTTCGCCTTGCCGCTGCTGCCGCTGGCTCTGCCGGACACCATGCCCGGCACCGGCCCTCTGATCGCCATCGCCGTGCTCGGCGTGGTGCAGACCGGCATGGCGCATGTGCTGCGCTATTTCACGGTCAAGCGCTCGGGGCCGGTGTTCATGTCCACCGTCGGCTACCTGATCCCGCTGTGGGCGACCCTGCTGGGCGTGACCCTTCTGGACGAGACCTTGACCGGTCCGCAACTGGCCGGGTTCGCGCTGATCGTCGGGGGTCTGGTGCTGGCGCGCAAACGCCAGCGGCCGGCCGTGGCGGCGGTCTGAAGAAGCCATCTCGACGGGCGGATTTTCGCGCTTACGAAGTTTTTACAAACTTTTCACGTTATAATTCATGTGGTTAAGGGGGTTTTCACGATGAAATCCCCGCTTTTCACGCTGAAACCCGCTCAGCTGACGCGCGCGATCTCGGCGGCAACGGTTTGCACCACCTCGGTCAGCAGCGCCGGATCTTCGGCCTCGCCCATGACCCGGACCAGCGGCTCGGTCCCCGACTTCCGGATCAGCAGCCTGCCCGCCCCTTCCAGCCGCGCCTCGGCCTCGGCGATCACCCGTTTCACCGCGTCGGCTTCCAGCGGCGCGGCACCCGGCGCGTAGCGAACGTTCTCCAGAAGCTGCGGCACCGGTTGGAAGACCTGCGCAAGTTCCGAGGCCTGCTTCCCGCTCTCGACCATCGCGGACAGGAATTGAAGCCCCGCGATCAGCCCGTCCCCGGTCGTCGCATAGTCGGTCATCACGACATGGCCCGACTGCTCTCCGCCCAGGTTGTAGCCGCCCGCGCGCATCGCCTCGACAACGTAGCGATCCCCCACAGCGGTCCGTTCCAGCTTCAGGCCCCGGCCCTTGAGGTAGCGCTCCAGCCCGAGGTTCGACATCACCGTGGCGACCAGCGTGCCCTTCTCCAGACGGTCCTGATCCGCCCACAGCCCGGCAATCAGCGCCATAAGCTGGTCCCCGTCCGCGATCCGTCCGGTTTCGTCGATGATCATCACCCGGTCCGCATCCCCGTCGAGCGCGATCCCAAGATCCGCCCCATGCGCGACCACCGCCTCGGCGGCAGCAGCGGTGTCGGTCGAGCCGCAGCCGAGGTTGATGTTGTACCCGTTGGGCGAGACCCCCAGCGGCACCACCTCGGCGCCCAGTTCCCACAGCACCTCGGGCGCGGTGCGATAGGCAGCGCCATTGGCGCAGTCGACAACCACTTTCAGCCCGTTCAGCGACTGATGGCGCGGAATCGTCGTCTTCGCGAACTCGACATAGCGCGCCCGATCGCCCTCGATCCGGCTGGCGCGGCCGATCTCCTCGGAAGGCACCAGTTCCGGCTCGCCCTCCAGCAGCGCCTCGATCGCCTCTTCGGCGGCATCGGACAGCTTGTAGCCGTCCGGTCCGAAGAACTTGATGCCATTGTCCTGGAACGGGTTGTGCGAAGCCGAGATCATGACGCCCAGATCCGCCCGCATCGAGCGGGTCAGCATCCCCACGGCAGGCGTCGGCACCGGGCCCAGCAGCAGCACATCCGCGCCGACACTGGTCAGGCCCGCGGTCAGCGCATTCTCGATCATGTAGCCCGAGCGCCGCGTATCCTTGCCGATCACCACCCGTTGCCGGTCACCTCCGGTCAGGAAGTACCGCCCGGCCGCCGCGCCAAGGCGCAGCGCCATCTCGGCGGTCATCGGGTGGATGTTGGCGGTTCCGCGCACCCCGTCGGTGCCGAAGATCGTGCGGCCCATGGGCCCTCCCGTGACTGCATGAGGCCGTTGCACGATGCAACGGCCAGGGTCACCGGTGTGTTAGCACGGACGGTCGGGTTGCGCACCCGCCCCAAGCGTGACCAGGGGGCAGGTTATCACAGGCCTCGTCAGGTCAGTTCGACGCCTGCTGCAAAGGCAGGCGGTAGAACAGGTGGCTGCCGATCCGGGCGGTGCGGGTCAGCCGCCGCGACCACGACGGTTTCACCGCGGTCGTGTGGTAGTGCGTCGCTCCGTCGGTGAGCGCCCGGTCCCGGCCATCGAGCATCACGCGGGCGATCTTGCCCACTCGCTCGTAGGCGCGGCGCTCGTTGAAGGTCTCGGGCTTGCCGTCGCAACGGAACGAGAACTGGCAGCCGTGACGGCGCGACTCGCCCTGCGAAATCACCCCGCAGATGCTGTCGGGATAGCGCCGGCTTTCCACGCGGTTCAGGATCACCTCTGCCACGGCAAGTTGGCCCTTGAGCGACTCGCCCCGCGCCTCGAAGTAGAGCGCCTCGGTCAGGCAGGCCCACTCGGGACCGCCGGACGCCTTGGGCAGTTTGTCGAGCAGCGCCCGCTCCACATCCGGAAGCTTTCGGTCATCGAGCCCGCGCACGGCCAGCTGGGCATCGCGCGCCGCACGGTCTGCCGCGCTCACGTCGAGTTGCGACAGGTGCCGCGAGATCGCCATGCCGATGCGGATCCTGAGACCCTGCACACGTGCGGCGCTGCTGCTGGTTTCGATGCCGCTTTCGGAGGGCGACGCGATCCCGGCCCCCTCCTCGCTGGCGACAGCCTGCGAGAGCGTCTGTTGCTGGTCCATCATGGACGCGATCTGATCATCGAGGCGATTGCGCACCTCGGGTGTCTCCACGACGACGCGCTCGGCCTGGGCCGAAGAGGCGAACGTCATGGTGATGGCGGCAAAAAGTGCGGCCAGAATTGGCCGTCCCGCCCCGGTCGGGCGGGCCTCCATTGTACCAAACATAGTCACTCCCCACGCAACGATCCCGAAGGATTTACCCGCGAACCGCGCGTCATCGACACTTCCCCCACGATGAGCGCAGGCGCAAAGGCGGTTGTGCAGCGAGGCGCTATCTAGAGTCGACTCAAGGGAAAGGACATGGGACAGGTGGCCGCAGCCACTTTGGAAAGTTCAAGCCCGAAAACTGCAATCAGGGCAGGATTTTGAGGCGACTTGCTCAGAAATCCACATCGGCGGAAATCCGCTCATGTAGCATCACCACCGGCCCCTGCAACCTGCCGATATTTCAACGTGTTTCAGAATCATCCCCGTTTTCCACAGGCGGAGCGGTGGGTCGGGTCAGAATCGTCACCTGCGCCGCCGCGAGCCGCGCGATCGGCACCCGGAAGGGTGAACAGGAGACGTAGTCGAAGCCCGCGATCTTGCAGAACCGGATCGACTCCGGGTCGCCGCCATGCTCACCACAGAGGCCGAGCGTCAGGTCCGAACGGACCGAGCGCCCCCGGTTTGTCGCCAGCAGAAGCAGTTCGCCCACCCCCTCGACGTCGAGCGAGTGGAACGGGTCTTCGGGGAACACCCCCTGGGCGACGTAGTCACGCATGAAACGGCCCGCGTCGTCGCGACTGAGCCCGTACGTCATCTGCGTCAGATCGTTCGTCCCGAAGCTGAGGAAGGCAGAGGACTTCGCCAGGTCAGCCGCCCTCAGCGCACCGCGCGGTGTCTCGACCATGACCCCGATCTTGTAGTCGATGCGCTGCCCCCGCTCGGAGGCCACTGCTGCCGCGACGCTGTCGACGCGGGCTTTCACCAGTTCCAGCTCGCGATTGGCCGAGACGAGCGGGATCATGATCTCGGGGATCACCTGTGCACCGGCGCTTTCGGCGGCGTCATGTGCCGCCTCGAAGATCGCGCGGGCCTGCATGTCGTAGATCTCGGGCATGGTAATGCCGAGCCGCACGCCGCGCTTGCCGAGCATCGGGTTGAACTCGCGCAGATCCTCGGCGCGGGAGACGACATCCTCGACCGGCAGGTTCATGGCGCGCGCCAGCGCCGCCAATTCCTCCTGCCCGTGCGGCAGGAATTCATGTAGCGGCGGATCGAGCAGCCGGATCGTCACCGGCAGGCCGCGCATGGTGTCAAACAACGCTCTGAAATCGCCGCGCTGCATCGGCATCAAGCGATCGAGTGCCGCTTTCCGCTCGGCCACGTCCGAGGCGAGGATCATCTCGCGCATCACGTCGATGCGGTCGCCTTCGAAGAACATGTGCTCGGTCCGGCAGAGACCGATGCCGTCGACCTTGAACCGCCGGGCAAGCGCGGCATCGGCGGGTGTGTCCGCATTGGCCCGAACGCCCAGCTCGCGCACCTCGTCGGCCCAGCCCATCAGCGTGTCAAACGCGTCCGAGGGCACAGCGGGCAGCATCGCGGGTGCGCCGGCCAGCGCCTCGCCGGCGGTGCCGTCGATCGTGATGCTGTCGCCGGCCTCGAATGTACGGCCGTCGGGGGCGGTCAGGCGGCCCTTGCGCAGGTCGAGGTGCAGCTCTCCTGCTCCGACGACGCAGGGCAGGCCCAGGCCGCGCGCGATGACCGCCGCGTGGCTGGTCATGCCGCCACGAACGGTCAGCACACCGGCGGCGGCGTGCATGCCGCGAATGTCCTCGGGGCTGGTTTCCACACGGACGAGGATCACGTCCTCACCCTGGGAATGGGCGGCCATCGCCGCTTCGGGCGAGAAGCAGATCCTGCCGGTCGCAGCGCCCGGACTGGCAGGCAGACCGGTGCCGAAGATGTCGCGCCGGGCGTTCGGGTCGATCCGCGGGTGCAGTGTCTCGATCAGGTTACGCGGCTCGATGCGAAGCAGGGCCATCTCGCGGGTGATCGCGCCGCGCTCGACCATGTCCACGGCGATCTGCACCGCCGCCGAGGGGCTGCGGCGCACCGGCGTCGCGTCGAGAATCGACAGCGCCCCGGCCTCGATGGTGAAGGGCAGTTCGAACACGTCGCCCAGTTCGGCGGTCAGCCGATCGGCGTGACGGCCGAGGGCGGCATAGGCGGCCGGCTCGAGGATTTCGAACGAACAGAGCGTCTGACCCTGAGCCTCGCGTTCGGCCTCGGTGACCATGTGCGGGGTGCGGGCGCCGCGCGCGGCGTCGTTGCCCTGCGCATCGGGAAGGTAGCGCCCGGTCGCGGCAGGCTTGCCGGTGGAGCCGTCCACGGTCTGGAAGAACCCGGCGCCGCAATGCGCGTCGCCAAGACCGAAGGCCATGCGCTGCAGAATCAGGCCCAGACCCGCATCCGCCGGCGCGCCGTTCGCCTCGCGCAGGATGCGGGCGGTCAGGCCGTTCCATTCGGCGACCATGGCGCGCACCGCGCCGTCCAGCTGTTCGGCCAGGGTCTGCGGGAAGGGCTGCTCCAGTTCCTCGGCGTAGAACTCCTTGGAGGCGTCGACGATGGCTTCCAGATCGGCCTCGGTCAGCCGGTCGCGAAGCTTGGCGCGGTCGTAGTAGAGGTTCTCGAAATCCTCGGGATCGAGCCCGCCGACGCGCACCGCGTAGGCGCGGATCGCCCGGCGATAGGCCTCGAGCGCGCCGCGACGGCCGATGCGGGCCGAAAGCTCGGGCAGAACCGCGTCGCACATGCCGATGTTGAGGATCGCCTGCGGCCCACCCCAGAGCCGGTTGCCGGCCGAGCCGCGCACCGCCAGAACCGGTCCCAGCGACGGATCGGGCGTCGGCAGCGCCGCCCCCTCGCCGATCTGGCGAACCGATTCGAAATCGAGAAGCATGGCGTCGGGCACCGGCAGACCGAGGCCCGCCATGCGCGCAAGCCGTTCCGCGCGCGCGCCGAACCGTCCGGCCGCGCTAACTGCGTCACGCAGACGGGCGAAACCCGTTGCTGGCGGCTCTGTCAGCCTGTCATCCATGTGCAGTGCAGCATAAACTTGTTTGCGTCTGACGCAAATCGGGAATGCTGCACCGGAATGGCTTCGTGGCTTTCCGGGCTCAGCCCTCAATCGCCGAGAGAATTGCGACGCGGTTCATCACCGCGCGGATGCGGTTGAGCAGGCAGAGCCTGTTGCGGCGCACCATGTCGCTATCGGCGTTCACCTTCACATTGTCGAAGAACGCGTCGATGGGCGCGCGCAGGTCGGCCATCGCGGACATGGCGGCGGCGAAATCCTCGGCCTTCAGCGCCGGGGCGATCTCGGCCTCGGCGGTGTCGAGGGCGGCGAAGAGCGCATGCTCCTCGTCGGTCTCGGCCAGCTGCGGCTGCGGATCGAGCGAGTATTCGACGCCGTCCTTCTTTTCTTCCTGCGCGAGGATGTTCGCGGCGCGCTTGTAGCCCGCCAGCAGGTTCGCGCCGTCGTCTGTTTCCAAGAACGCCTGCAGCGCGCGGACGCGGTTGACCAGCAGCACGAGGTCGTCCTGCCCGCCAAGCTGGAAGCAAGCGTCGATCACGTCGTGACGGATGCCCTCGGCGCGGAGGTGGACCTTGAGGCGGTCGGCGAAGAAGGAGAGGAGGTCGGTGGCAGAAAATCCATCCATCGACCACGCAGCCGTTGCAAAAGTAGTATCTGCATTCCATTCATCACTTGGAAGTAATGAATCTTCATTATTTCCAATTAACCGGGCAGTGATGATCTCTTCACCAGCAGCAAAGCTGACCTGCAAACTCTGAAGCATTTCACAAACATCAGGTTCGTCGTATGCGACGCCATCTGCCGGCCAAACTATCTCTACTTGGTCATTTACTTCCCTAGCCAAGCAAAATGCTTCTTCGTCAAATGCTTTCTGCGCATATTGAGCCCGTAGTGATAAGAACGCTTTGCCGAACAATTCGACCAAGCGGGCTCGCGTACCCCGGCTAACTGCTGTTCTAATAACCCCCAGCGCCGCCCTACGCAGCGCATAGGGATCGCCCGAGCCGGTGGGCTTTTCATCGATGGCCCAGAAGCCGGTCAACATGTCAATCTTGTCGGCCAGCGCCACGGCGACCGAGACAGGCTCGGTCGGTACGTCGTCGGAGGGGCCGAGGGGCTGGTAGTGGGCGGCGCAGGCGGTCGCCACGGCGTCGTCGTGCCCGGCGGCCTTGGCGTAGTAGGTGCCCATCACACCCTGAAGCTCGGGGAACTCGTAGACCATTTCGGACGACAGGTCGGCCTTGACCACGCGGGCGGCTTCGGCGGCGAGATCCGGCTGCGCGCCGACCAGCGGGGCGATCTCGCGGGCCAGTGCCTCGATCCGGGCGATGCGTTCGGCCTGAGTGCCCAGCTTGGCATGGAAGGTGACGTTCGCCAGCGGCGCGGCCATGCCTTCGAGACCCTTGCTTTTCACCGTCCGCAGGTCGTTCTCCCAGAAGAACTTCGCGTCGGACAGGCGTGCTGCCAGCACCTTGTCGTTGCCGTGCAGGATCGTCGCGCCCTGATCCGCCGTCTCGCGGTTCGCGACGGTGACAAATTTCTCGATCCGGCCGGTCTTGGGGTTCCGCACCGAGAAGAACTTCTGGTGTTCCTTCATCGAGGTCTGAAGCACCTCGGGCGGCAGGTCCAGGAAGTCGGGGCCGATGTCACCCATCAAAACGACCGGCCATTCAACGAGGCCCGCGACCTCGGCCAGCAGGCCCTTATCCTCGACGACTTCCAGCCCTTGCGCAAAGGCCATCTGCTCGGCGTCGTGGCGGATCTTGTCGGCGCGGGTCTCGGGGTTCAGGACGACATGCGCACGGGCCAGTTTCAGCTCGTAATCCTCGAACGAGGTCACGCTAAAACGATCCGGCGCCATGAAACGGTGCCCGACGGTGCTGTCGCCCGAGGCGATGCCGTCGACGTCGAAGGGCACGACCGTTGCGCCGGCCTCGTCGCTCAGGATGCAGAGGATCGAGTGCAGCGGGCGCACCCAGCGCAGGCTGCCGCTGCCCCAGCGCATGGATTTCGGCCAGGGGAACGTGCGGACGACCTGCGGGACGACCTCGGCGATGATCTCGGAGGCGGCGCGGCCCGGGCGCTCGATGACGGCGAACAGGACCTGGCCCTTCTTGTCGTCGCGCACCTCAAGCTGGTCACGGGTCAGGCCGGTGGAGCGCAGGAAGCCCTCGATCGCCTTCTCAGGCGCGTCGGCGCGGGGGCCCTTGCGCTCCTCGCGCGTGTCAGGCGAGCGGTCGGTCAACCCTTCAACAGCCAGCGTCAGGCGGCGGGGCGTGGCGAAGGCCCCTGCCCCGGCATAGGTCAGGCCGGCCTCGACCAGCGCGTCGGTGACCATACGCTTGAGGTCCTCGGCGGCGCGGGCCTGCATCCGGGCGGGGATCTCTTCGGACAGGAGTTCGAGCAGAAGGTCGGGCATTACTTCGCAAATCTCTCGTTGAGCTGGCGCCACTGGTAGGCGCGGCCGTCGGGATAGACGGCGACGATCCGGTCGATGCCGTCGAGTTCTTCGGGTGCGGCGAGGTAGGCGGCGGCCTCCCCGGCTTCGAGGTCGCGGGCGAGGTCCTCGGTCGGGAAGCAGTCGAACCAGAACGGCGGGTTTAGCGGCTCTGGCTCCGCGAATTCCGGAAGCCCCTCGAAGGCGGCGGGGTCGGTGGTGAAACAGCCGCGCAGCTTGAGGCCCGAGGACGTGGCGTCGATGCCATCGTAATCTTGCACCGGGATTTCGCGGTCGGCCACAGTGATGCTGCCCAGCCCCTCGACCCGCTCGTAATAGGCGTAGGTCTGGAACCAGAAAAGCGCCGCCCCGAAGACGGCGACGAACAACAGCAAGGTGCCGACGAAGAAGCGGCCCGACATGTTTCCCTCGTGGACTGGTCCGGTGGGGGGATAGCGGGCGCGCCGGGGGGCGTAAAGCCGTTTCTCGCCCCCCGTGTCCGGGATCAGGCGTGCGCTTCGGCCTTTCGCTTCGCTGCGCGAGCGAGGCTGACCACGTCCCTGCCGGCACGGGCCGGGACGATACGGTAGGCGGCCTCGATCCAGCAGTAGACCGCGAACCCGACGAAGCCGAGGCCCATCAGCGCCAGCAGGATGCGGCCGAAGGCGGCCTGCCGGACGGTCTGGAACGCCTGCTCTAGGCCTCCGGCCTCGGACGGATCGGCGGTCCAGCCGGCATAGACGAAGAAGAAGCCGATCAGGCCAATGGCGATGCCGTGGGCAAGCAACCCGGCCTTGCAGACCGGCTCCAGCCGCTGCGTGAGCTCGGTATTGCGCAGGTTGCGCTTGTAGCGCTCGGAGAGGCCCTTGTGCGCGTAGTAGATCCCCGCTCCCACGACGATCAGACCGACCGCGACGACGAGCCAACGGCCCGCGGGCATCTGCATAAGTTTCGCCGTCCAGCTTTCGGTACTGTCGCCAGAGCCGCCGCCGCCCAGTGCAACGCGGGCGGCGTAGATGGCAAGGCCCAGGTGGATCACGCCCGAGACGGCGGTGCCGATCCGGGCAATGAGGCCCTTGCCGTCGCTGCCGTGACGCTCGAGGTCCATCCAGGCCGAAAGCCCGCGCCAGACCGCATAGGCCAGCAGGCCGAGCGCCACGGCCCAGAGCAGAACCTGCCCCCAGGCCGCGCCGCGCAGCGCTTCGATCGCGCCGGTGGTGCCTTCGGCCTGCCCGCCCCGCAGAGCGCTGGAGACCGCGATTCCGCCCACGATCACATAGACCAGTCCGCGTGCCGCATACCCAGCGCGCATTGCCGGAACCACCCAGGCCGGAGCCATCTCTGCCATCTGTCCTCTCCCCTTGCTGTCGGGAAAGGAGCGTTTGGCGCGGCGAAAAGTTCCCTCAGGGGTCGGCGCCGAAGCAGAGCACGTTGCCGTCCGGGTCTGCTATCTCGAACTCGCGCATGTCATAGACGGTGTGGGTGATCTGCCGCAGAAGCTGCGCGCCGTTGCGCTGAAATTCCTCGGCCAGCGCGTCGAGCCCGGTCACGTGGAAATAGGCCCGCCAGCGGTCGTATGGCGCCTCCGGGCCTTGATAAGCCTCGATGAAAATGCGCGCGCCGTCGCGAATGAAGATGCCGAAGCCCGGCGGCTCGCCAGCCTCTTCGGCGAGGCGGAACCCGAGGACGTCGATGTAGAACGCCCGGGCGCGGGCGTAGTTGCCGGACCTGAGCACCGGCGTGGCGGACTCGAGTGTCATGGTCTGTCCCCGGAGGTTGTTACCGGGGCAGTCTGCACGTTCCCGTCCGATGCAGCAAAGCGGAAAACTCAGGCGGCCTCGGGTGTCCAGCCGCCGGCCTCGGTCCGCACGAAGGCGTCGGCGCACTGCTTGGCCAGCGCCCGGACCCGGCCGATGTAGGCCTGGCGCTCGGTCACCGAGATCACGCCGCGCGCGTCGAGCAGGTTGAAGATGTGGCTGGCCTTGATGCACTGGTCATAGGCCGGGTGGACCATGACGATGCGCTTGCCGGTCTTCGGGTCCACGTCCTCCTGCGCGAGGATCCGGGCACACTCGGCCTCGGCCTCCTCGAAATGGCGCAGCAGCACGTCGGTGTCGGCCACGTCGAAGTTCCAGCGGGAGTATTCCTGCTCGGTCTGGCGGAACACGTCGCCGTAGCTCAGCGGGATCGGCGCATCCGGGTCGTTGAAGGGCATGTCCATGACGTGGTCGATGCCCAGCACGTACATCGCCAGACGCTCCAGCCCGTAGGTCAGCTCGCCCGAAACCGGGTGGCAGTCGTGGCCGCCGACCTGCTGGAAATAGGTGAACTGGCTGACTTCCATGCCGTCGCACCAGACCTCCCAGCCTAGGCCCCAGGCGCCCAGGGTCGGGCTTTCCCAGTCGTCCTCGACGAAACGGATGTCGTGCAGTGCCATGTCGATGCCGATCGCTTCGAGCGAGCCGAGATAGAGCTCCTGCATCTGCGGCGGGCTGGGTTTGATGAGCACCTGGAACTGGTAGTAGTGCTGCAGACGGTTCGGGTTTTCGCCATAGCGGCCATCTGTCGGCCTGCGCGAGGGCTGCACATAGGCCGCCGCCCAGGGCGTCGAGCCCAGCGAGCGCAGCGTGGTGCCCGGATGGAAGGTCCCTGCCCCGACTTCCATGTCATAGGGCTGCAAGACCGCGCAGCCCTTGCCGGCCCAGTAGGTCTGAAGCCGCAGGATGATCTCCTGGAAGCTGCGGGGGCGGGTGATCTGGGACGTCATTCTGGAACCCTCTGCCGTTCGCGCGCCTGCTTAGACGGACGCGGCGGTGCGGTCAATTCACCCGGGCGGGTCACTTGCGCCAGAAGGCGAAGGTGAAGAGGACGAAGACCGACATCAGCTCGAGCCGGCCGATGAGCATGGCGATGGCCATGACCCATTTCACCTCGGGCGTGAGGCTGGAAAAGTTTCCTGCCGGACCGATGATGTCGCCAAGGCCGGGGCCGATGTTCGCCAGCGTCGTCGCCGCCCCCGAGATCGCCGTGACCGGGTCGAGGCCCATCAGCGACAGCAGCACCGAGAGCACCGCGAGAGAAAGGTAGAACACCACGAAGAAGGCCATGACCGAGTTGATCACGTCGTCGGTCACCGGCTTGCCATCATAGCGCAGCGCGAACAGGCCGCGCGGGCTTTGCAGGCGGCGGATCTGCACCCGGATAGCGGCGAACAGCAGCTGGTAGCGGAAGATCTTGACCGAGCAGCAGGTCGAGCCGGCGCAACCTCCGACAAGGCCGATCAGGAAGAAGATCGCCGCCGCGAAACCGCCCCAGAGCTGGTAGTCGACCGAGGAATAACCGGTGCCGCTGATGATCGAGGTGACGTTGAAGAACGCCTCGCGGAAGGCGGGCTCCAGCGGCGCCTCATGCTTGAAGATCTGCCAGGCGGTAAGCACGACGACGACGAAGGCAAGTAGCGTCAGGAAGCCGTGCACTTGCGGATCGCGGAGCAGCGGGCGGACGGTCCCGCGCAACACGAAGACGTAGAGCACGAACGGCAGGCTGGCGATCAGCATGAAGATCGCCGCGACATATTCCGCCGCCCCGCGGTAGGCTCCGAACGAGGCGTCGTCGTTCGCCATCCCACCCGTCGCGACCGTGGTCATCGCGTGGACCATCGAGTCGAGCAGGTTCATCCCGGTCCAGCTGTAGGCGAGCATGCAGACCACGGTAATCCCGAGGTAGATGACAGAAATCGAAACTGCGATCTCACCGGCGCGGGGCAGGATCTTGCCGCCTGTGTCGAACGCCTCCGAGCGGAAGATCTGCATGCCCCCGACGCGGAGCGCGGGCAGAAACGATAGCGCCACCACAACCATGCCGACGCCGCCGAACCATTGCATCAGCCCGCGCCAGAGCAGGGTGCCCGCCGGCAAATCCTGCAGGCCGACGAAGACCGTGGCGCCGGTGGTGGTGAAGCCGGACATGGCCTCGAAGAATGCGTCGGTGAAACTGGCGTCGGGAGCGCCGATCCAGAACGGGATCGCCCCGAAGAGCGGCAGAAACACCCACGTGCCGGTGGTCAGGAGGAATATCTGCTGCAGCGTCAGACCCGGTGCGCGCCCGCTCTTGCAGGCCAGCGCGATGGCGCCGCCCGTCAGCACCGTCACCAGCGCCGAGACCGCGAAGGTTCCGCCCTGGTCGCGGCCTTCGAGCAGGTCGGCCAGCATGGGCAGGAGCATGGTAACGCCCAGCGCGGCGACCAGCATGCCGATCACGTAGCCCACGGGCCTGACATCAATCATGCGGCAACGCTTTTCCGCAGCCGCACCCGGAGTCAAGCGTGCTCAGGCACCTCGGCTGACGGGGTTGCCAATCATCGACAGGAATTCGCGCCGCGTATCGCTGTCGCGGAACGCCCCGAGCAGGGTCGAGGTCACCATCGTGACGCCCGGTTTGTGAACGCCACGGGTGGACATGCAGTGATGCTCGCCTTCCAGCACCACGGCCACGCCCTTCGGCTTCAGAACGTCGTTCAGCGTGTTGGCGATCTGAGCATTCATCTTTTCCTGCACCTGCAGGCGTTTGGCGAAAGCGTCGACCACGCGTGCAAGCTTGGAGATGCCCACGACGCGATCGGTCGGGATGTAGGCGACGTGCGCCTTGCCAATGATCGGGGCCAGGTGATGCTCGCAGTAACTCTCGAAGCGGATGTCGCGCAGGACGACCATCTCGTCATAGCCCTCGACCTCTTCGAAGGTTCGCTGGAGCATCGCTGCCGGGTCTTCTTCATACCCTCGGAACCATTCGCCGTAGGCGCGCGTTACTCGACCGGGCGTATCCAGAAGCCCCTCGCGCGCCGGATCATCGCCGGCCCAGCGCAGCAGAGTGCGTACGGCCTGTTCGGCCTCCTCTCGCGTCGGGCGAGGTGCGGGCAATACGGTCTCGCGTTCAGTGGCGATCTTCGAGTCGTGCACATTCATGCGGCGTCCTTTCCGGGTCCCGTCCGTTTTCTCCTGCCGAGAAGATGGGGCGACCGGGCGATTGGAAAAGGCCCGGTCGTTCACACGTGAGCGACGTGTCGCCGCAGGCTACGCCACATCGAGGGCGCCAAGTACGTCCGCGATCAGGTCGTCCGCGTCTTCCAGGCCCACCGAGAGCCGGATCAAGCCGGGCGTGATTCCAAGGTGATCCTTGGTCGCCTGGTCAAGCCGTTGGTGCGTGGTCGTCGCCGGATGCGTGGCGATCGACTTGGCATCGCCGAGGTTGTTCGAGATCAGCACGATATTCAGCGCGTTGAGGAAGCGGAACGCGGCCTCCTGCCCGCCGTCGATGTCGAAAGCGAGGACCGTTCCGCCTGCCTCCATCTGGCGCGCGGCCAGGTCCGACTGCGGATGGCTCTTCAGCCCCGGATAAAGCGCGCGGCTTACCTTGGCATGACCCTCGACCGCCTGCGCCAGTTTCAGCGCGGTGTCGGCCTGGGCGCGGCACCGCAGTTCAAGCGTCTCGAGCCCCTTGAGCATAACCCAGGCGTTGAACGGGCTCATCGCGCCACCGGTGTGCTTGAGATAGGGCTCAAGCGTGCCGCGGATGAATTGCTGCGTGCCGAGAACCACACCGCCGAGGCAGCGGCCCTGCCCGTCGATATGCTTGGTGGCCGAGTAGATCAGCACGTCTGCCCCAAGATCCAGCGAGCGCTGGAAGATCGGCGTGGCGAAGACATTGTCCACCACGACAAGTGCATCGTGGCGATGCGCGATCTCGGAAACCGCCCGGATATCAACCAGTTCCAGGGTCGGGTTCGACAGGCTCTCGAGGAACACCAGCTTGGTGTCGGGGCGCACCGCCGCCTCCCACTGGGCGAGGTCGGCGCCGTCCACGAAGGTCACCTCGACCCCGAAGCGCGGCAACAGGGACTCGACGATCCAGAGGCACGAGCCGAACAGTGCGCGGGCCGACACAATGTGATCTCCCGCCTTCAGCCCGGCGAAAAGCGCGCCGTTGACCGCGGCCATGCCGCTGGCGGTGGCAAACGCGTCCTCGGCCCCTTCGATCTGGGCGATCCGGTCCTCGAACATCCGGACGGTCGGGTTACCGTAGCGGGCGTAGATAAACTCGTCCGGACCGGATTCCAGGAACCGCGCCTCGGCGGTTTCGGCGTCGGGATAGACGAAGCCCTGCGTCAGGAAGATCGCCTCGGACATCTCGCCGTATTGCGAGCGGCGGGTGCCGCCGTGCACCGCCTTGGTGCGGGGCTTCCACGCGGGATCGGATTTCTTCGCTTCGGGCCGTTCGTCTTTCATCTGCGCTCCGCCCTGCCGGCGGCCTCCTGGTCAAACAAAAACCCCGACCGGGGTACGATCGGGGTTCCATAGGCTGGACCGCGACCTCTTTAGCGGTTTCTTTAACGTGGCCCGCAATCCGGTGAACAAATCGCCACGGGCGACTGGGTACTCCAAGCGCGCATGGCGGTCAATGTCCGGCACGTCGCCGCCTGTCATCCAATCTTCATCCTGACGTCACCGGGGCGCAGTCGAATCCGGTGAACAAGCCATGAAAACACTGGCGGACAGGCAAGATGGCGGTGATCGGGCTTTCCCTGGCCGAAGGCGTGGTGCGTTGCGACGCGGCACCAGAGTCCGATCTGCAGGCGGCGCTTGCTCCGCGCCTGCGGGCCTTGCCGCGGAACGCGCCCATCGTCATCCTGATCCACGGCTACAAGTTTTCGCCCAACCGGGTCGATGCCGACCCGAACCGCGAGATCTTCTCGCTCTCGCCCGCCAATCCCTGCTTCCGCAACACCAGTTGGCCCGCCGGGCTGGGGTTTCGCGAAGGAGGCGTCTCGGACGGTCTGTGCCTTGGCTTTGGCTGGCCGGCGCACGACACCGACCACTCCGGCCCGCCGCTACGCCGGTTCGCAAGGGTTTACGAGGCGGCGGCCCGGGCGGGTGCGGCGTTGGCCGGGGTGATCGAAACGATCCACGATCTTGCGCCGGACCGCCCGGTGGACCTTCTGGGGCATTCGCTGGGCGCCCGCGTCGCGCTGCAGGCTGCACGGCACCTGCGCCGGGGCACGCTTGGGCAGATCATCCTCATGGGCGGGGCCGAGTATGACGGTGTGGCGCTGGACTGTCTCGCCGCGCCGGGAGCCAGGGCCGCACAAGTGTTCAACGTGACCTCGCGTCAGAACGACCTGTTCGACCTGCTCTTCACCCGGTTCGCGCCGCGCCCCCCGGGCTATCACCGGCCGTTGTCGGAGGGGCTAGGGCAGCACGTGCGACAGGCCTACGACCTGCCCCTCGACAGCGAGGATCTGGCACCGCTGCTTCGCCGGCGCGGCGTGCACCTCGGCCCCGACACGCGCCGCATCTGCCACTGGAGCTTCTACACGCGGCCCGGCGTGCTGGGGCTCTACTCCGAGATGCTGCGCAACCGCCACAACTGGACAATCTCAGCGCTCAAGGCCGAGGCCGGCTGCCTGCCGCAGGCCGCGCGATGGAGCCTGCTCGTCCCCCGCTTGCCTTGGACCCCGCCCGACGCGGGCGCAGGTGCGGTCCGGCCTGCCGCCGGAGCCTAGCCTTCGCCGCCGTCCTGCCCGTCCGTCGCATCGACATCGTCAGCGTCCGGGATCCCCGCCGGGCGGAAATCCAGCGCAACGCCGTTCATGCAGTAGCGCAGGCCGGTCGGCTGCGGCCCGTCCGGAAAGACGTGGCCAAGGTGGGCGTCGCAGCGCGAACAAAGCACCTCGGTCCGGCGCATGAAGAAGGACCGATCCTCTTTCTCGTCGACCGCCTGTGCGTCGACCGGAGCCCAGAAGCTCGGCCAGCCGGTGCCGCTGTCGAACTTGGTCGCCTGGTCGAACAGCGGCTGTCCGCAGCAAGTGCACGCGAAGGTCCCGGGCTCCTTGGGAAAGTCGTCATGGGTGAAGGCGCGCTCGGTCCCGTGCCGACGCGTGACCTTGTAGGCAAGGTCGGACAGCTGCGCGCGCCACTCCGCATCGCTCTTGACGATCTTGTCGGCCATTTTCGCCCTCTCCTCGATTGTGGGGAAATACTCTTTGCACCCAAACGCTCCGGTGGTCATATAGACGTCACGGTTCGATGCCACAGCGTCCTATGTAACGCTGGATATGAGGCTTGCAATGGCGGTGTTTCGCAGGGGACGTTATCTCGCCCGCTTCGCCGAGGGGCCTGCCGACGTGCAGGCTGCTCAACGGCTGCGCTATCGCTGCTTCCGCGGCGCGGAGCCTGACGGCCTCGACTCGGATCGCTTCGACGAGCGCTGCCTGCATGTGCTGGTCGAAGACGCGTCCAGCGGCAAACTCGTCTGCTGTTTCCGCCTGCTGCCCTTCGAGAACGGCGCCAGCATCAGCGATTCCTACGCCGCGCAGTTCTACGGACTGGACAATCTGGCCGCGTTCGACGGCCCGATGGTCGAGATGGGGCGCTTCTGCATAGACCCGGCCGTGCGCGACCCGGATGTGCTGCGCATCGCCTGGGGGGCCATGACAGAATACGTCGACCGCGAGGGGGTCGAATTGCTGTTCGGCTGCTCCAGCTTCAAGGGCACCGAGGCCGAGGCCTACATGGACGCCTTCGCCCTGCTCAAGGAGCGCCACCTCGCGCCGAATCGCTGGCTGCCCCGGGTCAAGGCGCCCCGCGTGTTCCGATTCGCCACGCGGCTGCGGCTGCGCAAGCCGAACCTCAAACTGGCGATGAAGGGCATGCCCCCGCTGCTGCGCAGCTACCTGGTTATGGGCGGCTGGGTCTCGGACCACGCGGTTGTGGACCACGACCTGAACACGCTGCATGTCTTCACCGGCCTCGAGATCCGGGCGATCCCGTCGACCCGCAAGCGCCTGCTGCGCGCGACCTGACGCCGCGCCCACCCGGCGGCGCGTATACCGGGCTTGTATAGTTTAGAACGATTCCAATATCCTTCCCTCAAGAAGGAGAACCCCCATGCTGCATCGTGTCCTCGGCCTTTCGCGCCGGTCGTTCGACAGCCTGTCCGAACAGGAAATCCTCGCCCTCGCGATCTCGTCGGAAGAAGACGACGCCCGGATTTACCGCGCCTATGCTGACGGGCTACGCGAGGAATTCCCGAACTCCGCCGCGATGTTCGAGGAAATGGCCGCCGAAGAGGATGAGCATCGCCGCCGCCTGATCGAACGGCACCGCGCCCGGTTCGGCGAGAGTATTCCGCTGATCCGCCGCGAACACGTGCGCGGCTACTATGAACGCCGGCCTGATTGGTTGGTGCGGCCGCTGGGGATCGAGAAGACCCGCGCGCAAGCGAAAGAGATGGAGGAGCAGGCCGCCCGCTTCTATCGCGCCGCGGCATTGCGGACTCAGGACGCCGAGACCCGAAAGCTGCTAGGCGACCTTGCGGCCGCCGAGGCCGGGCACATTACGACAGCCGAGCGACTGGAGGCGAAGCACGCGCCGGAGGACGTACAGGCACAGGAAGCCGACACCGAGCGCAAGCGCTTCATCCTGACCTACGTGCAACCGGGTCTCGCCGGGCTGATGGATGGCTCGGTCTCTACCCTGGCGCCGATTTTCGCAGCGGCCTTCGCCACCGGCGACACCTGGAGCACCTTCCTGATCGGGCTCTCGGCCTCGGTCGGTGCGGGCATCTCGATGGGCTTCACCGAGGCCGCGAGCGACGACGGTGTGATCTCGGGACGCGGCTCGCCGGTCAAGCGCGGCATCGCAACAGGCGTGATGACGACTGTTGGGGGGCTGGGGCACGCCCTGCCATACCTGATCCCGCATTTCTGGACCGCGACCATCGTTGCCATCATCGTCGTCTTTATCGAGCTTTGGGCGATCACCTGGATCCAGCATCGGTTCATGGAAACGCCCTGGCTGCGCGCCTCGCTCCAGATCGCGCTGGGCGGCGCGCTGGTTCTGGCCGCCGGCATCCTGATAGGAAGCGCCTGACGGGGGGGGCCAGCGCGAGCCAGATCCGCGCCCCCACCTTCCACTTTCCGGCAAATATCCCCGCCGGAGGCCCCCGCCAGCCGCCGGCGCACTGCCCGAAGGACCGCAATGCCACTGCCAAACCGCGTCCGACCCGACGGCCAGATCCTCGCCACGCCCGAAAGGGGGGCGCTTATGGGCAATCGCGGCGGACAGATCCACGGCCCTGCCCGCACCCTCACCCGCCGTTGGGCGTCGAAGGCATGGATAGCCTGCGTGCTCGACTTCAAGGACCGCAGGCGGACGGTGATGGGTGGCGGCTATACCGAGCTATTCTTCCTCGACGAGGTCACGGCATTGGCCGCGGGTCATCGCCCCTGTTTCGAGTGTCGCCGGGCAGACGCGCTCAATTTCGCCAAGCTGGCAGGGGGCGGAACGCGCATGCCAGCGCCCGAGATGGACCGGTGCCTGCACAAGCAGCGCCTTGGCCCAAAGCCCGAGGCCGCACCCGCGTCGCTGCCGGACGGGGCAATGGTCCGGTCGGGAGATGACTTCCTGGCCGTTCGCATGGGGCGGCTTCTGCGCTGGTCTTTCGGCGGTTATGCCGATGCAGGCCCGGCAACCGGCGCCGCGTTGCCGGTGCTGACGCCGGAGCTGACGTTGAGCGCCCTGCGCGCGGGCTATGTCCCGCGCTGGCACGTCAGCGCTTCGGCCTGACGCTCCGGCTGCGCGGCTTTTTCTGCGCCTCGGCCTTGGGCTTTTCCGTCGGCTCACGCGTCACGCCCAGCTGATCGCGGAGCACCTTGGGTCTGATCTCCTCGACCGCGCCTCGCGGCAGGTCTCCCAGCTGAAACGGCCCGTAGGAGAGGCGGATCAGCCGGTTCACGTCGAGACCGATGGCACCGAGGGCGCGGCGGATCTCGCGGTTGCGGCCTTCGCGGATGCCGATGGTCAGCCAGGCGTTCGCGCCCTGCTGCTTGTCGAGCGCCACCTGCATCGGCTGGAACTTCTCGCCATCCACAGTGATGCCCTTTCGCAGGGGCTCGAAATCCCGATCCTCAGGCTCGCCCTTGGCGCGGACCCGGTAGCGGCGCATCCAGCCGGTCGAGGGCAGTTCCAGTTTGCGCTTCAGCTCACCGTCATTGGTCAGCAGAAGCAGGCCCTCGGAGTTGAGGTCGAGCCGTCCGACGCTCATCACCCGCGGCAGATCCTCGGGCAGCGCGTCAAAGATCGTCCGACGCCCCTTCTCATCTGCGGTGGTCGTCACCAGCCCGGCGGGCTTGTGATAGCGCCACATGCGCACCGGCTCGGGCTCGGCGACGGCTTTGCCGTCGACGAGGATCACGTCCTTGTCGGTCACGTTCAGCGCGGGGCTGTCGATCTTCTTGCCGTTCACCTTTACGCGCCCGGCCTCGATGATCCGCTCCGCCTCGCGGCGCGAGGCGACGCCGGCGCGCGCCAGCCGCTTTGCTATTCTTTCACCCTCGGTCATGGCAGCCGCTTACGCGCTTGTCCGCGTCACGGCAATGGTATTGAACGGGGTCATGCGCTTTCCCAGCCATATGGACGCAGCCCTGGACGAGGCCCGCGCCGCCGCCGCGCGGGGCGAAACGCCCGTTGGTGCGGTGATTGTGGACTCCGGAACGGGCGCGGTCGTGGCCCGCGCGGGAAACCGTACGCGGGAGTTTTCCGACCCCACCGCCCATGCCGAGATCCTGGCGATACGCGCAGCCTGCGCCGCCGCCGGGTCCGAGCGGCTGCCGGGACTCGATCTCTATGTCACGTTGGAGCCATGTCCGATGTGCGCCGCCGCGATTTCCGCCGCGCGGATCCGGCGGCTCTACTACGGGGCGGCGGACCCGAAATCCGGCGGGGTCGAGCATGGCGCCCGCGTGCTCTCGCACCCGCAGGCGCACCACAAGCCCGAGGTCTACCCCGGCCTGCGCGAGACCGAGGCAGCGGCGCTTCTACGCGATTTCTTCGCCAAACGCCGCTAGAGATCGAAAGGCCGCATCACCTCGGCCTCGACTACCTGCACGCCCGGTAGCCCCGCCTTCAGCTCCTCCACATCCTGAGCGAGCAGCGGGAAGGTCTTGTAATGGCAGGGAATAACCGTCTTGAAATCGAAGAACTTTCGGCAAGCATAGATCGCCCGGTTCTGGTCCATCGTATAGTGCCCGCCAACGCAGAGAATGCCGATATCGGGCCGGTGCAGGTCGTGCCAGATCTGCATGTCCGTGGTCACGTCCGTATCGCCCGAGAAATAGATGGTATGGCCATCGCCCGAAATGATGAACCCAGCCTCTCCGCCCGCATAGCCGGTCGGGCCTTCGGCGAAATCGACGCTCGAGGAATGCACGGCATTGACCATGGTCACCTGCACGTCGCCCAGCGAGATCGTGCCGCCCTTGCCGAAACCGACGGTCTCCACCCCGTCCTTCTGACCGAGCCAGTTGGAAAGCTCGTGGATGCAGGCGACCGGAATACCGAGTTCCTTCGAGATGCCCTCGGCGTCGCCCGCATGATCGCCATGCCCATGGCTCAACAGCACGCAGGTCGCCCCACCGATGGCCGCTGCACGATCCTGCCCCTCGAAGCTCGGGTTGCCGGTCAGCCACGGATCGACCAGCAGCACCTGCCCAGCGATCTCGATCCGGAAACCGGAATGTCCTAGCCACGTGATTTTCATGGAATCCTCCCTGATTTCGGGCAGTTTAGCACAGAGATTCGCAAGCGGACTCAAGGGATCGCAGATGAACTGGACGCAGGCCGTAGATCACTATTGCGAGCGGACGGCCCCCGGTTTCGGCGCGGAGCCGCTGAACATGGCGACCGGCCTCGTCTTCGCGGTGCTTGGTTTGTGGCTTGCGTTTCGCGCGTCAGGGTCGGACGTGCGGGCAACCGCACTCACCCTGATCCTGGTCGGGGTCAGTTCCTTCCTCTGGCACGGTTTCGGACAGATCTGGGCGAGCATGCTGAACCTCGTCACGAACATGGCTCTCATGGCCGCGCTCGGCTGGGTCGCGCTGCACCGGCTTGGGGGCGCACGGCAAGGATCAGCGCTGGTCGGCGGCGTGATGCTCGCCGTGATTTTCTACCAGGCCGGTCCGATCCTCGGTGAGGTCCTGCCGGGAATGTCGGCGGCGGGTGGCTATATCCTGATGATCCTTCTGACGCTCCTGGCGGCCGTTGCGTTGCGTCGCTTCCGGCGCCCCGCCGGACTGCTGGCGGTCGGCGCAGCGCTGCTTGCCGCCGGGTTGCCGTTCCGGTTGAACGACGCCGCGTGGTGCGGGACCTTGTCGACGGGTACGCATTTCGCGTGGCACCTGCTGAATGCGGCCTACATGGCACTGCTGCTGGCGGCATCCCTCGCCGTTGCGGAAACACGAACAAGCCCCGGCGGCGCAAAGGACATGTGATGAACTGGACGCAACAGGTCGACAACTACTGCGAGCGCCTCGGCCCGGGCTTCTGGGCAGAGCCGCTCAACGCGATCACCAACGCGGCCTTCATCATCGCGGCGCTGGTCGTCTGGGCAATCCTGGGCGGAAAGCGGGATCCCGGCGCAAGGGTGTTGACGGTGATCCTGTTCGCGATCGGCGTCGGCTCGTTCCTGTTTCACACCTACGCGACCCGCTGGGCCGGGGCAGCGGACGTGCTGCCTATCCTCCTGTTCATTCTCGTCTACATCTATTTGGCAACCCGGCGCTTTTTCGAACAGGGCATCCTCGGCGGCGCGTTCATGGTTGCGTTGTTCTTCCCATTCTCCTGGGCGGTGACACTGCTGGTCGGCTCCGTCACCGGTCCCCTCAACGGTTCACTCGGCTATGTTCCCGTACCGGTGCTGATCCTGATCTACGCCGCGATCCTCTGGCGCGGCGCTCCGCTGACCGCCCGAGGGCTGGCCATCGGCGCTGGCATCCTGTTGCTGTCGCTCTTTTTCCGCTCGATCGATGAGGCAGTCTGCAGCGTCGTCCCCATCGGCACGCATTTCCTCTGGCACAGCCTGAACGCGCTGATGCTGGGCTGGATGATCCTGGTCCTGCACACGCACCTGCCTCCAGAGCGGCGCGAGGCGTGACCACCCTTGCACGCGCGCGGGTGCATCGCTAAACCGCACCCGTTCCATCCCTGAGGAGAGCCGATGTCGATCGACAAGGACACTGCCCGCCGCGTCGCGCACCTGGCGCGTATCGAGGTCGCCGAAGAAGCGCTGGAGCCGCTGGCCAAGGACCTCAGCCGCATCCTGGACTTCATGGACGAGTTGTCCGAGGTCGACACCGACGGTGTCGAGCCGATGACCTCGGTCACGCCGATGGACCTGAAACGGCGCGATGACGTCATCTCCGACGGCGACCGGCAGGCAGATATCCTCAAGAATGCACCGGACGCGCGCGAAGGGTTCTTCGCCGTCCCCAAGGTCGTGGAGTAAGACTTATGACCGCTCCCAAAGGACTGACCATCGCCCAGGCTCGCGACGCGCTGCGCAAGGGTGAATTCACCGCCCGCGAACTGGCCGAGACCTATGTCGCCGCAGCCGAGGAAGGCGCGAGGCTGAACGCGTTCATCGCCCACACTCCCGAGCAGGCGCTGGAGCAGGCGGACGCCGCCGATGCGCGGCTGAAGGCAGGTGATGCGCCTGCCATGTGCGGCATCCCGCTGGGCATCAAGGACCTGTTCGCGACCGAGGGCGTGCAGACGCAGGCGGCGTCGAACATACTCGAAGGGTTCAAGCCGCCCTATGAAAGCACCGTGACCCGCAAACTGTGGGATGCCGGCGCCGTCATGCTGGGCAAGCTGAACATGGACGAGTTCGCTATGGGCTCGAGCAACGAGACATCGGCCTATGGACCCGCGATCAACCCCTGGCGGCGCAAGGATGCACCCGACGCGGACCTGACGCCGGGCGGCAGCTCGGGCGGGTCGGCAGCGGCTGTCGCGGGCGATCTGTGCCTGGCGGCAACCGGAACCGACACCGGCGGCTCGATCCGGCAGCCTGCCGCCTTCACCGGGATCACCGGCGTCAAGCCGACCTACGGGCGCTGCTCGCGCTGGGGCATCGTGGCCTTCGCCTCGTCCCTTGACCAGGCGGGGCCGATGACCCGCGACGTGCGCGACGCGGCGATCATGCTTGGCGCAATGGCGGGGCACGATCCTATGGATTCGACCAGTGCCGACCTGCCCGTGCCCGATTTCGAAGCCGCGCTGACCGGTGACATCCGGGGCAAGAAGATCGGCATTCCGCGCGAGTATCGCGTCGAAGGGATGCCCGAGGAGATCGAAACGCTCTGGGCCGAGGGCCGCGCGATGCTGGCCGATGCCGGCGCCGAAATCGTCGACATCAGCCTGCCCCACACGAAATACGCCCTGCCCGCCTACTACGTGATCGCGCCTGCCGAGGCGTCGTCGAACCTGGCGCGCTATGACGGCGTGCGCTACGGCCACCGGGCGAAGATCCGGCAGGGCGAAGGCATCAACGAGATGTACGAGCGTACCCGTGCCGAGGGCTTCGGCGCCGAAGTGCAGCGCCGCGTCATGATCGGCGCCTACGTTCTGTCGGCAGGGTACTACGACGCCTACTACAAGAAGGCCCAGAAGGTCCGCACGCTGATCAAGCAGGACTTCGAGAAGGTCTACGCCAACGGGGTGGACGCGATCCTGACACCGGCGACGCCCTCGGCCGCCTTCGGCATTGGCGAGATGGCCGACGCGGATCCCATCCAGATGTATCTGAACGACGTCTTCACCGTGACCGTGAACCTCTCGGGCCTGCCCGGGATCGCGGTTCCGACCGGGTTGTCGTCGCAAGGTCTGCCGCTTGGTTTGCAGCTGATCGGGCGTCCCTGGGAAGAGGCGGATCTGCTGAATACCGCCTACGCACTGGAAAAATCCGCCGGTTTCGCGCACCATGCCGAAAAATGGTGGTGAAGACCGCGTAACGAGGCGAGGCAAGAAATGAGGCTTGTGGCGTTCCTGGTGGCTGGGGCCACCGTTTTGTCGGCGTGCAACAACTCGGTTCCCGCGGGGGGACCCGGGCCGTTCGATCCGCCGCCGCCTGCGCCCGTTCCGGATCCATATGCCTACCCCGCGCCTCAAACGGCGGCCGCGGGCGCTTATGGCGCGCAAACCGCGGATGCCAGTGGCGCGCCACGCAGCGCGGTGACAGTCAATCCGGATCCGAATGCGCAACTGGCGCAGGACGTAACGAATGTTCTGCAGTCGACCTCGCCGACGGGGGCCCCCGCTCCGGTCGCGACTGCGCCAGCATCGATGGTGACCGCTACACCGGTTCCCGCCGCTCCGCAGGCGATGCCCGGTGCGGCCGAGATCGGCGTCGATCCGAACGCGGACAGCATTGATCTGAACCAATCGAGCCTCGAGGTCCAGAAACGCCAGCGCGAAGCCGCCGAGGCACGCCGTCAGGCTGCCGAAAGCCAGCTGGTCATCGTCGAGCCCGAGCCCGTGCCGCAGCAGGACATCAACGCGAACGTCGTCGCCTTCGCCCGGCAGACCACGCACCCGGTCGGGACCAAGGTCTACAACCGCCCGGTGTTCCGCGACCGTTTCCAGTCCGCCTCGGTCTGCCGCCGGTTCGAATCCGACGAAGAGGCGCAGAGACAGTTTCTCAGCACCGGCGGGCCGAACAACGACCGCTACAACCTCGACCCCGATGGCGACGGCTTCGCATGCGGGTTCGATCCCGAACGCTACCGCCGGCTCAACTTCTGAGCCGGTGCCGCCCCTTGGGGCGCGCGCCGGACCATCACCCGGGCCGAAGCACCCGAGACACTGCCGACCCGGATCGCGTGCCGGCAGCAAATCGCGTGAATGTCAGACCTTCAGTTCGCCGGCGATCTCGCGCCCGTCCCGGCCCTGCTGAAGCTCGTATTCTATCGGTTGATGTTCACTGAGTGTCGTCAAGCCTGCGGCCTGAACGGCCGTGATGTGGACGAAGACGTCCTTCCCACCACCTTCCGGCTGAATGAAGCCATAGCCTTTTTCGGTGTTGAACCACTTGACGGTGCCTTTAGCCATTGCGGAGTCCAATCATAATTTCTCCGACGCGACAGGCGTCGGTTCGTCACCGGCAACGCAGACTGAGGGCTCACCTTACGACATACGGCCGCGCGCGTTCCCCCAAACGGCGATCCCGTAGAGGAAACCTAACCCGAATCTGCCGAGTCGCTCAATTGCGGCAATATGTGCGGCAGAACGGAGCTCGACTCCGGTCCCGGGAAGGGCCGCATTCGATCGGAAAACCGAAGAGCAAGAGCGCCTGAGGCGAGGAACCGCCTCCAGCTAGGGGATTTCGGCCACCTTTACCCTGCAGGCCTAGGTCCCTGACGGCCTCGCTGGCCCCAACGCGAGCCGGCTGCGGAGGACCTGAGCGCGCAATCCGCCGCAGCCTTGGCCGGCGCGGCTTCGGGGACTATGTGAAGCGGGCGCGGCGTGCTAGGTTTGCGCCGCAAACGGGGGAATTCACATGAGTGACCGGACCTTGCGCGGCTTTGCGGCAGTGGTGCTGCTGGCGATCATCCTGTTCTCGGGCTTCCGGGCCTGGGGCATGAGCGGTGCATTCTGATGGCACAGCGCTATGGCGGTCAGTTCAGCCCGACCCCCGGCAACAAGCCGGGCGAGTCGCCCGCCAACGAACCTGGCGCGCGGTTTCGTGGTCGCCGGGCGAGCCGGGTGAATATCGCCGCGCGTGCGATGTTCCTGGTCCCGCTGCCCCTTCTCTTCTCGGGCCTGGGCGAGATCGCGGGCGGTGACGCCGTTGGAATGGTCGTCGAACTGGGCGCTTTTGCACTGCTTCTCATTTCGGCGGTGATGCTGAACGAGGGGCTAAAAGCTGACGCCGCCTACGAGGCGCGCGCTATCGCAAAGCCGCCTGCTGTTCCGCGCAAGCTCTTCGCCTCTGTGCTGACTGGACTCGGCGTGTTCCTCGCTGCGGGCGTCGCGCCGGGCTTCAACCTGATCGGCGGCGTGATCTTCGGCGTCGCGGCCGGTTGCGCGCAACTGCTTGCCTTCGGGTTCGACCCGATGAAAGCCAAGGGCGGCGCCGCGACCGATGATTTCGAGGCCGAGCGCGTGGCCCGCGCCATCGACCGCGCCGAGGAAACCGTCGCCGAGATCATGGCCGCCGCAGGCCAGATCGGCGACCGCAGGCTCGAAGGCCGGGTTGAGCGGCTGATCGGCCAGGTCCGCGAGGTGTTCCGAACGGTCGAGGCCGATCCGCGTGACCTGACCCGCGCCCGTAAGTTCCTGGGGGTATACCTGGTCGGCGCGCGGGATGCGACGCGCAAGTTCGCGGAGCTCTATTCCCGCACCCGGAACGAGACGGCCCGCGAGGAATACGAGGCGTTGCTGACGGACCTCGAAGCGAGCTTCCGCCAGCACCGCCAGGATCTGCTCGCCGACGACAAGGTCTCGCTGGACGTCGAGATCGAGGTGCTGCGCGAGCGGCTGCAACAAGAAGGCGTCTGATCGCCGCATTTGCCAACGGAGAGGTTGAACATGTCCACCGAAGTCCGCACCAAGGCCGAAACCGCCGTCGCCGAGGTCGAAAGCGTCGCCCTCGCGCCCCTGCCAGAGCCGAAGAAGGAACTGATCGTGATCGACCAGGCAGACGAGCTCGAAAAGGTCGAGATCGAGAAGCGCATTGGCGAGCTCGACATGGGCAACAGCCAGTCGATCATCCAGTTCGGCTCGCGCGCGCAGGCCGAGTTGCAGACGATCAGTCAGGAGATGCTGGCCGACGTAAAGAACAAGGACACCGGCCCCGCTGGCGACGCGCTGCGCGACATCGTCAGCTCGATCCGCGGTTTTTCGGTCGACGAGCTGGACCCGAACCGCAAGCTGTCCTGGTGGGAGAAGCTGCTCGGCAAGGCCAAGCCTGTCTCCGAGTTCCTTGCTCGCTACGAGGATGTGCAGGGCCAGATCGACAGCGTGACCGAGAACCTTCTGACCCACGAGCACACGCTGCTCAAAGACATCAAGTCGCTCGACAAGCTCTACGAGAAGACGCTGCAGTTCTATGACGAGCTGGCACTCTATATTGCGGCTGGCGAGACCAAGATCCGGCAGCTGGACAACGAGGACATCCCGCGCCTTGACCAGGCCGTACAGGACGCCCCTGAGGACCAGGCCGTCATCAAGGCGCAAGAACTGCGCGACATGCGCGCCGCCCGCGACGATCTCGAGCGCCGGGTGCACGATCTGAAGCTGACCCGCCAGGTGACGATGCAGTCCCTACCCTCGATCCGCCTCGTGCAGGAGAACGACAAGTCGCTGGTCACGAAGATCAACTCGACTCTCGTGAACACCGTGCCGCTGTGGGAGACGCAGCTGGCGCAGGCAGTGACCATCCACCGCTCGCGCGAGGCGGCCGGTGCGGTCAAGGAAGCCACCGACCTGACCAACGAGCTGCTGAAGTCGAACGCCTCCAACCTCAAGGAGGCCAACGCCGAGATCCGCAAGGAAATGGAGCGCGGCGTCTTCGACATCGAGGCGATCAAACAGGCCAACTCGGACCTGATCGCCACTATCCAGGAAAGCCTGTCGATCGCCGACCAGGGCAAGGCCGCCCGCGCAGAGGCCGAAAAAGAACTGACGAAGATGGAGCACGACCTGAAAGAGACGCTGGCCGCAGCCAAGGCCCGCCAGGACAAGGCCGGCGTCACCGTCGGCGAGACCGTACCGGATACCTGAGTGACGCCCCAAGACTTCCTGCGCCGCCTATCGGTGGCGCTTCTCCTGCCCCTGCTCGCGGCCTGCGCGCCGCCTGCTTCGCAAGAGCCGGACCTGAGCGGTCCGGCTCTGGAATACCTGTACGCGGAGACCGCCTACGCGATCCGCCTGAACGGCGGGCTGCGGACCGATCGGGCACCCGCCGATGCGCCTTTGAGCATCGACACGCTGGCCAAGAACTTCGAGGAGATCGCGTTCTTCACAGAGTTCGCCCGGCGCGGCAACGGCCGTCTGAAGCGCTCGCGCGAGATCCGGCTGACACGTTGGGCAGAGCCCGTCCGCGTCGGCGTCATCTTCGGCGAGAGCGTCCCGCCGGATCAGCGCAAGAAGGACCTTGCCGTGATCGAGGACCTGCTGTCGCGTTACCGCAAGCTGACCGGTCTCGACATCCGCTATGTCCCGACCGGAGATGTAAACTTCATCGTCCTGATCCTGGAACGGCTGGAGCAACGCGCGCTGGCCAGCGCAATCCTCGATGAGGGCGATTTCCCCGCTGCCTTGGCGCGCGACCTCTGGGATTCGCGGCCCAGCCTGCTGTGCTCGGCCTCGCTGTTCGGTCCCAACGAGCGGAATGGCGGCATCGCCGTCGCCGTCGCGCTGGTAAAGGCCGAGCACCGCGGTCTGATGCGGACCTCGTGCTTCCACGAGGAAATGACACAAGCACTCGGTTTGCTGAACGACAGTGACGAGGTTCGCCCGTCTATCTTCAACGACGACGAGGAATTCGCCCTGCTCACCGTGCATGACGAGATCCTGCTGCGGATGCTCTACGATCCGCGGTTGACCGAGGGCATGAGCCTGGAGCAGGCGCGCCCGATGCTGCGCCAGATCGCGGCGGATGCCGCGCGGGCGAGCGGGCTGAAGCTTTGACGGGCCTTCGGAGAGCGACTGATGCAAGAGGCCAATGAGCTGCATCCTTTTTCGCGGATTGCGGTATTGTCGGGTCTCTTTGCCCTTTTCGTGATTCTTTGTGCCTCTGATGCCCAACTGGTAGACGATACCTTCATCAGCCTGCACTACGCCCGTAACCTCGCGGAAACGGGCCTTGCAACCTGGTGGCCAGAGGCATCACCCGTTGATGGGTTTACGTCAATGGCGCATGTAATCATACTATCGGCGGGTTTTCTCGCGGACATCGATGTAATCGCGTTCAATTGGCTTCTGAACCTTGCGATTGTTGCCGTACTGGCGCTCACCTTATCCCTTCGTGTTCCAAAAACAATAACATCCCAAATAACCGCTCTATCATTGATCTTCCTCTCTGCTGGCTACGTGCATTGGGCAGGTGCAGGCCTGGACGCACTACTATACAGCTTGGGCCTATTTTGCGTTTACGTTCTTGCTGAGGAGTGTTGGAGTTCGAAGAATTTTACCTTCGGTCTTTTCGCCGCCTGCGCCTTACTTGCCACGATCCGGCCAGAAGGCTATCTAGTTGCGCCTGCCGTCGGATTGTTCTTTGCGGTGCAGCCGCGCGTGAAGAATGCCCGTCGCTATGCAGGAGCAATCTTCGCAGTTGTGGCGGCGTTACTTCTTTGGAGGCTTACTCTCTATGGCCATCCACTCCCCAACACATTCTATGCAAAATCCTCGGGATCGAGATTAGCCGAAATACGAGATGGCTGGGAGTACGTAAGGTATTGGTTTCTATGGCAAGGCGGCATAGTCATCATAGCACCTTTGATAACAATTTCAGCAGGTAAGGGCAGTGCCTTACGCGTCCTTTTCGTACTCGGCCAACTCGCAATTGTCATCGTCGAGGGCGGAGATCCTCACCCGTTAGGCCGGTTCCTCTTACCTATAATTCCTATCGCAGCAATTGATCTCGCGATACTCGTTAGTGACCGGAACATCGCGAAGCGCGTCTTTGGCTACTCCGTCCTTATGATCTTCCTCCTCAATAACTACGCGCTGCTGTCCTATCCGAGTGGACTCGCTAGCGTCCTTCGAAGTGGCTATCAGGAAATCTCAGTCCACCAGTGGCCAATATCAGGACAGGACCATGCTTCAGTCTCGGATTTGGCCGCTCCTGCAATGGCTTTGTCAGACTTAGTCCCCGCAGGAATGGAGGTTGGAGGAACTGATGTGGGAGCGCTAGCGTACTTCTCTAACAGGCAAGTAATTGACGCTTTGGGATTGAACAACGCAGAAATCGCCAAACTCGCCGGCCGTTCGTCTGCTTCCAATCTCTGGGGTGTAGATGGGCTTTCCGAAGTAGCTGCGCGAGAGACGCCAGTAATCCAGATCAGTTTTCCGTGGCTATCGGAGGAACCATGGAGTAGTTTTGCCCGAGGCGTCAGATCCTGCACTGCTCGGGAAACTCATATCGCCATGCTTGCAGAGAACTCGGTGCAGGATCTGGCTGCGAGTTACCGCTGTGTTTCCGCGAAAACCGACCAAGCAGAAAGCTATTCCATGTTTCTCGTACACCTAGCCTCAATAGAAGAGGTGAAAGCTCTAGCACACGAAGCTGAGGTTTCCTCTTGTATCGCGCGTATCGTCGAAAAATGTGCGACGAGCGCAACGCTTCCTTAGAAACAGACACACGCATATAACGGTCAGCAGTAGCAAGAGCGGGGGTACCTATGGCCATCTTCGATTTCCTCTCCGGCGAATTCATCGACGTCATCGAGTGGACCGACGACACCCGCGATACGCTGGTGTGGCGGTTCGAGCGGCGCGGCCATGCGATCAAGTACGGCGCTAAGCTCACCGTGCGCGAAGGCCAAGCGGCCGTGTTCGTACACGAAGGGCAGCTGGCGGATGTGTTCACACCCGGTCTCTACATGCTCGAGACCAACAACATGCCGATCCTGACCACGCTTCAGCACTGGGATCACGGCTTTCAGTCACCGTTCAAGTCGGAGATCTACTTCGTCAACACGACCCGCTTCCAGGACCTGAAGTGGGGCACGAAGAACCCGATCATGTGCCGTGATCCGGAGTTCGGGCCGGTGCGCCTCCGTGCTTTCGGTACCTATACGATCCGAGTCACCGACCCGGCGCTGTTCCTGAAAGAGATCGTCGGCACCGACGGTGAGTTCACGACCGACGAGATCAGCTTCCAGATCCGCAACATCATCGTCGCCAAGTTCGGCCAGACCATCGCTGGCAGCGGCATCCCGGTGCTCGACATGGCCGCGAACACGGGCGAGCTGGGCAAGCTGATCGCGGCCAAGGTCTCGCCGCAGCTGGCGGAGTACGGCATGAGCATGCCCGCCTTCTTCATCGAGAACATCAGCCTGCCCGAGGCCGTCGAGAAGGCGCTCGACAAGCGCACCTCGATGGGGATCGTCGGCGATTTGGGGGCCTATACGCAGTTCTCGGCGGCCGAGGCGATGACGGAAGCGGCCTCGAACCCGGCTGGCGGCGGCATGGCTGCCGGGCTGGGCGCCGGCATGGGTATGGCCATGGGCTCCCGCATGGGGCCATGGGGCGCGGTCCCTGCCCCGGCGCAACAGTCGGCAGCCCCGGTTCCGCCGCCCCCGCCGGTCGAGAAGGTCTGGCATACCGCGAGCCGCGGTCAAAGCTCGGGGCCGTTCAGCCGCGCGGACCTTGGCAAGATGGCCGCAGAGGGCAAGCTGACGCGCGAGACCTTCGTCTGGACCGCCGGTATCGACGGCTGGACCCGGGCGGGCGAGATCGCCGAGCTGGCGCAGCTTTTCACGGTAATGCCGCCGCCTCCGCCGCCTGCCGACTGACCCGCCGACCGAACCGACACAAATCCCGGGCCCGGAGCGATCCATGACCCCCACCACCGAGGAGCACCGCTTTCCCTGCGGGAACTGCGGCTCGGACATGCGCTACCTGCCGGGCTCGGACAGGCTGCATTGTGATCATTGCGGCAACGAGGAGCTGATCGAGGGTGGCGGACCCTGGGCGGGTGCCCACGCGATCCGCGAACGGGATTTCCGCGCGGCGCTCGACGCGAAGATCCCCGAGGCGGATATCGAGGAAACCCGCGTCATCCGCTGCGAAAGCTGCGGCGCCGAAGTGGAGTTCGACCCCGACACCCACGCGACGCGATGCCCGTTCTGTGCGTCCCCGGTGGTGACCGATACCGGCACGCACCGGCATATCAAGCCGGCCGCCGTCCTGCCCTTCGCATTGGCCGAGGAGGAGGCCCGCAAGGCGATGACCGACTGGCTGGGCCGGCTGTGGTTCGCCCCGAACGGGCTGAAGAAATACGCCCGCAAGGGACGTCGCATGGACGGGATCTACGTCCCCTACTGGACGTATGACGCGGATACCCGGACCCGTTATCGCGGCAAGCGCGGCACCGTCTACTACGAGACAAGAACGCGCCGGGTAAACGTCAACGGCAAGTCGCAGACACGTACCGAGCGGGTGCAGAAGATCCGCTGGACCCCTGTTTCAGGCCGCGTGGCACGCGCTTTCGACGACGTGCTGGTCCTGGCCTCCCGTAGCCTGCCCAAGCAGTACACTGACCGGCTGGCGCCTTGGGATCTTGCGGGGCTGGAGCCGTACCAGCCGCAATACCTCGCAGGTTTCCGGGCCGAAGCCTACCAGGTCGAGCTGTCCGAGGGTTTCGTGGAGGCGCGCGACATCATGGACGCGACGATCCGCCGGGACGTGAAGTTCGACATCGGCGGCGACCGGCAGATGATCGACGCGATGGAGACCGACGTCTCCGAGGTTACATTCAAGCACGTGCTGCTGCCGGTCTGGCTGGCGGCCTACAAGTATGGCGGCAAGACCTACCGCTTCGTGGTCAACGCACGGACCGGCGCGGTGCAGGGCGAACGACCCTATTCGGCTTGGAAGATCGCGATCGCTGTGATCCTCGGGGCCATTCTCGCGGGTACGGTGGGATACTTCCTGGCGCAGAACGGCTGATCCCGGAGCTGATGGCGTGCATGGGGCCACTCGCTACTCACGCGGGGGTTACACACACTCACACCTTCCCCATGCACCTTCCGGTTATCGTTTCCGAATGTGGTACACGCGTGATCCAATTCGGGTCACTTTCCGCTAAGATTCTGCTAGGTTAATCAGAGGTTAACGGGCGCAGTGAGGTCCGGGTCGTCCGCGCGCATGGCGTTCACCTTGCGGCTGACGCGGTGCAAGGCCAACAAATCCTCGGGTGCGGAGTGCATCAGAAGCGCAGCTCCCTTGCCCGCCTCGCCCAGCCACAGCGGCTGGTCCTGAGGCGAAATTATGACCGGCATGCGATGATGCACCTCGGACAACATCTTGTTGGCCGAGGTCGTGAGTATGGCAACTGTTGTAAGTGTCTCGTCAGAGTCGGGAACGCGCCACTCCTGCCAGATCCCGGCGAGGGCCAGCGCTGCGCCCTGTTCGGCCGGGTAAATGTACCACGGGTCCTTGCCCCCGTCGGGCGCCTTTGTCCATTCGTAGAAGCCACTGGCCGGAACCAGGCAGCGCCGAGCGCGGACAGCCTCGCGGAATGCCGGTTTCTCGGCCACGCTCTCGGCGCGGGCGTTTATCAGCAGCGGCCCGTCGTTGGCCGCCTTGTACCAGCGTGGGATGAACCCCCAGCGCATCGGCCGCAGCCCGCGGCCGTCCTCCTCCGAGACGACCACGGCAACCTGCTGCGTCGGACAGATGTTGAGTCGGGGCACCGGGGGGAGATCCAGCGCAACCTCGGCCCCGAACAGGCGCTCGAGATCCTCATCACTCAGGGTTAGAGTAAAACGGCCACACATTGCCCTCAGAATCTAAGCCGGTGGCCTCGGGATGAGAAGCAATAGCTGAGGCGCAAAGCGGTTTCTTGACAGGCAAAGGGAAAGACACTCTGACTTTAGGCATTCCGTGTCATCCATTTTTGAGGACGTCCCGATGTGTCTGACCTGCGCTCAGCAACGTGCCCTCGGTATCGAGCCGATTGATCCCTGCCATTGCGGCGCACCACATACCCAAGCGGCAATGGAACGTTGAGCAGCGATCTCGCGCGGCGACAGATGCTGGGCGGGATGGCAGGCGTCGTGGGGATGTTCGCGGGTTTCGGGCTGTCGCCGGACAAGGGTTGGGCGCAGACCCCCGGGCGCCCGCTACTCCTGCGCAACCTCAGGTACTACGACGGCCTCGGCTCCGATATGACGGATGGCCAGGACATTCTCGTAGACGGCGGGCGAATAGCGGCGCTCGTACAGGCCGGACAGGGGCCGGAAGAGGCGGATATCGTCGACTGCGGCGGTCGCACAGTGATCCCAGGCCTGATCGACTGCCACTGGCACGCGACCCTCGTCGGGGTCAGCCAGGTGGCCGCGATGACGCAAGACATCGGATGGTTGCATTTGATGGCGGGGCGCGAAGCGGGAAATACGCTGATGCGCGGCTTCACGACCATCCGCGATACCGGGGGCCCGGTCTTTGGTCTGAAGGCCGCCATCGATCAGGGCGTCGTTGCTGGGCCGCGCGTATTCCCATCGGGCGCGATGCTGTCCCAGACTTCCGGGCACGGTGACTTCCGCCTACTGAACGAACTCCCCAGGATGCCGAGCGGTCCTGCGAACTACTCCGAAATCGCCGGCGTGGCCGCAATCGCGGACGGACGAGCGGAGGTGCTGCGGCGCGCGCGTGAGCAGCTGATGAAGGGCGCAAGCCAGATCAAGATAATGGCGGGCGGCGGCGTTTCCTCGCTCTACGATCCACTGGACAGCATGCAGTTCACGCTTGAGGAGATGCATGCTGCGGTCAAGGCCGCCGCCGACTGGGGCACCTATGTCTGCGCGCATGTCTATACGGCGGATGGGATCCGCCGATGCATCGATGCTGGCGTGAAATCGATCGAGCATGGTCAGCTTGCCGATGCGGACACCATCCGTGCGATCGCCGACGCAGGCGTGTGGTGGAGCATTCAACCGTTCCTCGGCGACGAGGATGCGAACCCCAAGACCGACCCGGGCAGTCTAGCCAAGCAGCAGGAAGTCGCTGCGGGAACGGTGCGCGCCTTCGAGATGGGTCGGTCCGAGGGGGTGAACATGGCTTTCGGCACGGATGTGCTCTTCAATCCGGCGGGCGCTTCCGCCCAGGGCCGGCACCTCGCCAAGCTGACGCGTTTCATGGCCCCGCTAGACGCCTTGCGGATGGCGACCGGCGACGCCGGCGCGCTGCTTGAGCTCTCGGGCGCCCGGGCACCATACGACGGCCGCCTGGGGGTGATTGAGGAAGGTGCGTTGGCGGACATGCTGGTCGTGGACGGCAATCCGGAAGACGATCTCGATTTCATTGCCGATCCCGAGCCCAACTTGCGGCTGATCATGAAGGGCGGCACCGTCTTCAAGAACACGCTCTGAGCGCCAAACCTCTCGATCAAAACACACGCTGAAAAATGACATCGCCCCCGTGGCACGCTACGGGGGCGACGATCTGTTGCTATTGGCTCCCGGCGGCAAGTCCCGCCAGTCGGATCAGTTCGCTTCGGTGATCCGGCCGGTGACGATCGGCGTGTAGGGCGCGTTCGCCGCCAGGTACTCGGCGGTCACGTCCGCAAGATCGGGGCCGAAGTCGTAGGCGTTCTCGGCGTTGACGAACATCGAGAAGCCGTCACCGCCGCCGCGCACGAAGTTGTTCGACACGACGCCATAGGTTTCTTCGGGGTCGATCGGCTCGAACCCGCCGTCGACCTCGACCATCGCATCGACAACGCGGCTGCCCGGCTCGGCCGAGGGATCCCAGGTGAATTTCATCCCGGCAACCTGCGGGAAGCGGCCGGCAACTTCCTCGACCTGGCTGACACCGTTTTCGAGCGCCTCGAGCAAGGTCGCCCCGCTGACCTGGAAGGTCGAGAGCGTGTTCTGGAACGGAAGAACGGTCAGCACCTCGCCCATGGTCACTTCACCCGCGTCGATCGAGGCGCGCAGGCCGCCCGAGTTGGCAATCGCGATCTGGATGCCCTGGTCCTTGACCCGGTCCAGCATCGCATCGGCGACCAGGTTGCCCATCTCGCATTCCATGACCCGGCAGACACTGCGGTCGCCCTCGATCGGCGCAGCGCTTTCGGCGACGACCTTGTTGCGGATCTCGTCCAGCGGTCCGGCCAGTTCGGCAATACGCGCAACGGTGGCTTCGTCCTCGGTCACGCTGGCGTCCATGATGATCGGCTCGCCGGTGGCTTCCGTGATGTTGCCGTCATCGTCGAAGGTCAGGTTCAGCTCGCCCAGGAACTTGCCGTAGGCATAGGCCGAAACGATAGCCGTATTGCCGACCATGGTCGGATACGGGCCTTCGGCATTCTCGGCGGTGTTCGACAGATAGGTGTTGGTGTGGCCGCCCACGATAACGTCGACATCCGGCACATTGGCGGCGACGGTCTGGTCGACGCCGTAACCCGAGTGGCTGAGCACGACGATCTTGTTGATCCCCTGCTCCTTCAGCTTCTCTACTTCACCCGCGACGGCATCCGACGGATCGGTGAAGACGATGTTCTTGCCGGGGCTGGCCAGTTCAGGCGTGTTCTGCGGGGTCAGGCCGATCAGGCCGATCTGCTCGCCACCCTTCTCGATCACGGTGGACTTCATCAGCGTACCCGCCAGCAGCGGCTCGCCCGAGACGTCGGCGTTCGACATCAGCACCGGGAAATCGACGCTGTCCATGAAGCCGCGCAGCACTTCGGGGCCGTCGTCGAACTCGTGGTTGCCCACGGTCATCGCGTCATAGCCCATCTTGTTCATCATCTCGGCCGCGGCCTTGCCCTTGTAGTAGGTGTAGAACAAGGTGCCCTGGAACTGATCGCCGCCGTCTACCAACAGGTAGTTGCCGGCGCGCTCCTTGGCTTCCTCGACCGCGGTCACAAGCCGGGCCGAGCCGCCGAAGCATTCGCCCGCGGTGTTGTCCTCGGCCGAGCAGCCGCTGTCATACTTGCTGATCGGCTCGAAACGCGAGTGGAAGTCGTTGGTGTGCAGGATCGTCAGGTTGAACTCGGCCAGGGCCGGGAAAGCGCTGACCGCGACACCGGCAGAGGCCAGAAGGAACGCGCGCAAGGTCATTGAAGTACTCCATGCAATGATGATCGCCGCCGGTTATCCGAGCATTTTGACACCTTGTTTACAAGCATTGTTGCATGCGATTGAGTTGGCGCGGGCGCCCAGCCGCCCTTGACCGAACGTAAAGTCATTTCGAAGGAACGAGGCCCGACCGATGCCCAGACCAATCTATGCCGTGCTGGCGGTGTGCGCCGGCGCGCTGGCCGGATGCGATACCGGCTCCCAGTCCCCGACCCTCGCTGTCGGTCCCGGCTTCCAGGTGACGACGATCGATTGGGAAGACAGCGAGGCGGTGACCCGACTGGCCTACGGCCTGCGCGAAAACACCGGCATGACCGAGGTTTGCGGCGTGGTCGCTTCGGAAGGATCAGCAGCCGTCACGGCGCTGGAGCCGCAGCTTCTAGGCGCAGGTCGGCTTGTCGACGGTGATACGGTGATCCTGCCTTCGCTGGCGTCGTTCTCCCGTGCCAGCTCGGTCGCGCAGGGCACGCCTGCAGGTTGCGTCCTGACCCAGGTGCCATGGAATGCCGACTGGGCGGAGAAGCCGCCCCAGGTCACGGTAAAGACCCAGGAATTCAAGATCTGAAATCAAACGGGCGGCCGTTGAGGCCGCCCGTTTTCGTTCATGCCGCGTAGGTGCCGCGGATCGGGTAGTTGTTCTGGGGATCGCGGATGAACTTGATCCCGTTCACCAGACTCTCCAGTGCCGGGCGCACGAAGGGCGCATTCGAGATGTCGACGATCTGGATCCGGCCCTCGGCATTGACCACGAACAGGCCCGGCTCGGCGAAGGGCCGGTCGGTTTCCTGCGGCGAGCGCGGGTTCGAGATGTAGAGCCCCAGTTTCTCCATCTGCTCTATCGACAGATCATAGGCGACGGTGAAACGCGGCTCGACTTGCTCCATCTGTGCCTTGGCCTTTTCCTCGGGATCGCCCGAGACTGCGACCACGTCCACGCCCAGCTCGCCCAGTTGGTCCAGAACGCCGTTCAACTCACCCAGGTAGCGGGTGCATATCGGGCAGTGCTTGCCGCGGTAGACGACGACAAGTTGCCAATCGCGGCCTGGTGCGGGCGTGCCCAGCTCGACGGTGCCGCCGCCCAGGCGCGGCACGGTGATCTTCGGAAAGGCTTCGCCAGCTTGCAGCTTGGTTGCGGGCATATCGGTCTCCTGCGTGGATTGCATCTGATTGCCCATCCCAACTATGTGCCCCCGCGCGACGTTCCAGTGGCAGGAGAGTCGTCCCACGGGGATGTGAAAAACTGGATGGGATGTCATGCTCTCCTTACGCGAAGGGAGTGTGATCATGATCGACAACCAAACCCGACTTGGGATCATCGGAGGGACCGGGATGCTCGGCCGTGCCATAGCAGAGGGGGTGCTCGCTTCGGGTCACCCACCCTCGCGGCTCTGGGTTTCCAATCGTAGCGGAGATGCCTCCGGCCTGCCGGACGGCGTCACCGCGACAAAGGACAACCAGTTGCTCGCCGATTCCTGTGATCTGGTCCTGCTGTCGGTACCACCGGCGGCTGCCGACTCGATCAACATCTATGCTCCAGACCGGCTCGTGGTCTCGGTGATGGCGGGGGTCTCACTGGAAAGGCTCGCGGCGCTCACAGGCGCGCGGCGCGTCATTCGCGCGATGAGCAGCCCCGCTGCCGCGAGGGGCCTCGCGTATTCGCCCTGGATCTCCGCAAGCCCTCTCGACGTGACCGATCGAAGCCGTATCACCCGGCTGTTCGAAGCCTGCGGTGTCACGGACGAGGTCTATGAGGAAGCACATATCGAGCATTTCACCGCGCTCACCGGCCCGGTACCCGGTTTCGTTGCTTACCTGGCAGAATGCATGGCCGATCACGCCACTGCCCACGGCATTCCGGAGGATGTCGCGGACCGGGCCACTCGGCAACTATTTCTGGCAGCGGGCACGATGCTGGCGGCGGATGCACCCAGCCCGGCAGAGCATGTGCAGGAAATGATCGACTATGCGGGCACTACGGCGGCCGGGCTCGTCGTGATGCGCGACGGCCCCCTGCGCGACGCCATCTCAGCGGGGCTGGATGCGGCCATTGCCCGGACACGCACGATTGGATGAACAATAACGCCTGCCGGGCGAACCGGCAGGCGCTGGTGTCTCAGCGGTGAGGCGGCAGCTTACATGCTGCCGATCGACCAGAAGTGCGTCTCACCCGAATGATCGTCGACGCCGTCGTTGTCGGTGGCGACGAAACCGGTGCCGGCCGCGTCGACGGCGAAGCCTTCGATCTTGTCCTGAGCATAGCCGTTCCACTGCATCAGGTCCGGCAGCAGATCGCGGACCTCTTCCTTCTCGACCACCGGAAGCTCGCCGCCCAGCGGCGCGGGCTGCATCTGGTCGAGCGAGATGCGGTAGAGCTTCTTGGTGACCGCGTTGCCGCCGATCTGGTTGTCGCGCTCGACGATGTAAACGTGATCGCCGTGCAGCGTGATCTCCGACAGGCCAACCCAGCCGGTCTCGGGCGCGGCTTTCGGGTAATGGACCGCACCCCACTCCTCAGTCTCGAGATTGTAGGCGACCAGCTTCACGTGATGCTCGGGATCGTCGCCCCACTCGCGCTGGATCGCGATCCAGAGCGTGTCGCCCACCAGCGTCACTCCTTCGGCGCCGAAGCGCTTCTCGACGGCAAGCAGTTCTGCCGGGAAGGCGATTTCCTCGTCGATTACGCCATCGTCGTCGACGTGGTAGAGCGCGTGCGGGATCAGCCGATCGGTGCGGCCCTCACTGGCCAGCCAGAAACCGCCGTCCGGGTCTACCACGACGCCTTCGAGGTCCAGCTTCTGCGCCGGCTGGCCCTCGCGGGTCACGTCGATATAGCCGGTGATCTTAGCCGGGGTTTGGGTCGCGTCGATCTCGAATATGCGCGGCTGCAGACCCATGAAGCTGTCATTGACGGCATAGAGCTTGCCCGGCGTTTCCGGATCGGCAGCCAGGCCCGAAAGCGCGGACCAGCCGAACAACTCGCCCGTGTCCTCGGCGGTGATCGTCGGATAGGCCGCCGGGGCGTCCTGCAGTTCATAAATCATAACATGCGCGCGCACGCCGCCATCGGGGCCGAGATCGCCCTCGTTGGCGGTGACCAGCAGGTTGCGCGACGGGATCGCCAGGATCCCCTCGGGGCCGATGCCCGACGGCAGGATCTGCTGCAGCTCGGGCGCATCGCCCATGGTGTAGACACCGACAACCGAGCCGCGCTCGGAGCCGACAAAGAGATACTCAGTTTCACCGAAGGTCGCGGCCTCGACCGACTCTGGCTCGACGCCCTTGTTGCCCGAGCGATCTTCCGGGTAGTGGCCGATGCGGATCACGGCTTCCTCGAAGGAGGTGCCGCTCTCGAAGACTTCCTCGCCGGATTTCGAGAAGATGGTGAAGCCGCGCGAGCCGCCGTTGTAGTCGCCCTCGTTGGCGATCACGAAGCGCTCGTCGTCGAGCCACTTCACCGCATCAGGCTCGCGCAGGCGGCCGGGCTGTTCGCCGTCGAAGACGTAAGCGCCCTCTTCCTCGGTGTCGATGCCGGTGAGATCGACAGAACCGGCGGAGAAATGGTTCACCACGCTGCCGTCCGAGGCGAGGACGACGAGGTGGTTGTTCTCCTGGAGGGTGACGACGATCTCGCCCAAGCCGTTGATGTCGACGAACTCGGGCTCGGGGTCGCTGGGCGCAACCTCGGCCAGGCCGGTGACGTCGGCGAAGACGATGCCGTCGCAGTCCATGCTGCCGCCCGCGGTCGGGACGATGGCGACAGTGCCCGCGGGCATCTGCGGGATCTCGCCGTCGTTCAGGTCCTCGTCGCGCTCGTTCTCGATGGCGACGGCGACAAAGCCCTCGTCACCGGCAACGGCGACCGAGTCGGGCTGGCCGCCCAGATCGCAGCGGGCCAGTTCCTCGCCCGTGACGGCGTCGAATTGCGCCAGGGCGCCCGAGGGCTCGACATAGCTTTCCGAGGTGTTGATACCGACGTAGACGCGGGTGTCCTTGACGGCGACCGAGGTCGGCTCGCCATCCAGCGCGATATTTCCCAGCGGCTGCGGGCTCGCGGGGTCGGTGATGTCGATACGGCCCAGAACGCCGAGCGGGCTGTCGGTGTAGACCAGCGTCATGCCGTCGCCGGTCACGGCGATGATCTCTGGCGCGGTCTCGCGGGCGGTGTCCTCACCTTCAGCCATGTTGAGCGGCGTCGCGAAGGATGCGATGCGGTTGAAGTTCGACTGCGCATCGGCGGTTCCCGCCGCGAGCGCAAGGATGGCCGATCCGGCCAGCAGGCTGCGTTGCATGTTGTCCCCTTGGTGTCAGGCTCTCGGGGCTTAGCAACGGTATGTGACAGTTCGACAACGACCGGAGAAATGTCCGGGATCAGAGACCGCCCGAAGCCGTAGCGACCGGCGTCTCTGCAGGGTCAAGCACACCGAGGCGCAAGAGCCGTTCGGCATAGCGGTCGGCCTGCGCGGACATCGAGTACTCAGTTTCGATCACCAGTTTGCCGGCCTGAGCCCGAGCGCGCGCGCCTTGCGGATCATTTGAGACGCGAAACATGGCCTCTGCCAGCGCGCCTTGGTCTACCTCAGCCCAACGAGCGCCGGGACAAGGGAAGATCGTGTGGCTGCGCGGGACGTCGACAAGCTCGGCCGGCACCGGATCAGAGGTCAGCGCAGTGCAGAAATCCCGCGTCCCGCCCCAGTCCGTGGCGACCACCGGGACGCCCAATGCCAGCGCCCAGACAGGCAGATAGCCGAATCCCTCGGCCCGGTGCGGCGAGACCAGCGCCGAGGACGAGTCGATCAGCCCCAGCAATTCCGGAAACGGCAGCATCCGGCGGATCACCTTGATCCGCGGATCGGTTGCGGCGGCCTTCTCGATCCGGGCCATCTGCCCTTCGGGATCGCCCCAGTGCGCGGGCGGTGCGGGCGTGGTCTTGACCACCAGTTCCATGTCCCGCCGTTCCGGAAAAGCCGCCTGAAACGCGCGCACCGCCGCCAGCGGGTTCTTCCGCGCGACCGAGGACCGGGCGTCGAAACAGACCAGAAACCGCGTCATCCCTGGCTCGGGCGCTGGCCAGGGCACGGGTGGCGGCAGCTCGATTCCCTTGCGCATGACCACCACGGGGCCGCCGAAATGCCGCTGGTAGATGCGTTTGAGGAACACCGTCGGCACCCAGACCTCGTCCAGCATCTGCAGCGCAAGGCGGTGCGCGGCGGGGATCCGGTCCAGCTCCCACAGCAGAAAACCGATCTGCGGCCCCTGCCCCGCCAGCGCCCCGCGCGAGAGCATCTGCTGAGGCACGCGGTCCGCGTTGAGGTGATAGATCGTCGCGTCGCCGCGAAGCTGCCAGCGCGCCGCCCCCTGCCGCGAGGGGAACGGCGTAAAAGTCGCCTCGCTGCTGTCCACCGGCTCCAACTGCGGCGTCAACCCGGCGCGGTTCAGGGCGGCGGCGCTCATCCAGAAGTTCTGCGCAAGGCCTGTTCCGTTGCTAGCGATACCGACGAGCCTCAATCTTGGCGCGGGCGCGGTGTCCAACGGCGGCGGCGTTTCAGGACGGGCGGCGGCCAGCGCCTCGGCCATCAGCGGACAGTCCCAGGGCGCGCCGAGACTGGAATAGCGCTCCACCGGAAGCCGCAGCGCCAGCATCATCAGCCAGTCGCGCCGCGTCAGCCTGCCACCCGCAACGGGCCGGTCGAGATCGGCCAGCAACGCCGCGTCCCCGTCCTGCGGCATCTTCGCCAGCGCGCGCAGCACCGCCCCCTCGGGACCGGGACGGTTGATCGCCGGGGGCGGAGGTCCAGGCACGAAACGCTGCCAGTGCCGCCGCCGCTTGCCCAGCGCACGCAGGTGCAACGCGATGCGCGGCAGACCGGTTTCGGAGTCCGGCGACAGCGCAATGTCCAACGCCCGTGACGCATCGGACCCCAGGCGCATGCGCCCATGCCGGGCCGCCGCCTCGACGGTGCGCGCCGAAATGCCCCGCGCCAGTTGCGCCAGCGCCAGCAGGTCTGCTCGCGCGTTGTCCGGCAGCAGCATCCCTTGCGGCCCGCCCAGCGCCCGCGCAACGTGCTGGTCGGTCAGTCGAAGCTCAGCCCCGGTGCGGGAGATCAGGTCAAAGCAGGCGGCCTCGGCCTCGTCTTTCGCTACAGGGGGGGCATCGACGCCAAGACCAAGCCGCAGGATCCGCTCAGCCGCCATCCCGAGCGACATGACCGAGACATGCCCTCCTAGCGCGAGGCGAACCACAATCCGCAGCACCGTTCCGGTCCGACGCTCGCGGACGAGGACGACCGTTCGGGACTGCCTGACCAGCCGCCGAACCTGCCAAAGCTGCGCGAGCCAGGGCGCAAGTCCCGCGCTACCAGCGCCGCGCCGCAGTGCCTTGGCATAGACCACGCCCGCGGCGCTGGGGCACAGCTTCGCCGCCACGACGGTTGCAGCCGCGAACGCTCCCCGATGCATCGAGAGCGGCATAACATCGGCGCCCGAACCGGCGGCGGAAGCGACGCAGACCGCGGAATGCGTGGTCAGCTGCCCGCCGGTCAGCGCGAAGCTGCCCAGCACCCAAATTTGGGCGCCGATACGATCGCCGTCGGAGGAAGCCGTAATCGCCATGCGCGCGATGCTGCGCCGCAGGTGTTAACGGAGCGTTAATCTCCGATTGCGCAGATTTACACTTAACCCCCTTCTCAACCCGCCCCGGCGCCCCTATCTTGCTCGATGGCGGGTGCTGCTCTTCTCGTGAGAGGCCTTCATCCTAGTGGCCTTAAGCATTCTTGAGGGAGCTGGCTCTGTGCTCGACCCTGGTCTTGCGTACCCGGCGCCCACCTGGTTTTCCAGGCTCTCAAGGATCCAGTGCCTCAACGGTCGCTGCGGGCCCGCCGCTTTACTTCCTCGCCGATGCTTGCCCGGCCCCGCGCCGCATGGCACTTCATTCGGATGAATGACCTTCCCTCCGATCCCAAGGCTCAGGCGCGAACCCGCGCGCGCGAAACCCGCGCGCAGGCGCACCGGACCGTCGACCCGGGCCAGGCTCTTGCCCGCCTTGTGGACGAGGTTACGCGGCTCTGCCCGACAGGCGGATGTATTGCGGGCTATGCGGCAATCCGCTCCGAGATCGACCCGGCCCCAGCGTTGGAACGACTTAACACACAAGGCTACCAGATCTGCCTGCCGGTGGTCGAGGGTCCTGCCCGCCCGCTCGGCTTTCGTGCGTGGACACCCGGCGAGCCGCTGATCCCCGGTGCTTTCGGAGCGCTGATCCCCGAAAGTGCCGAACCCAACACCCCCGATTTGTTGATCGTGCCGCTGTTGGCTTTCGATGCGCGCGGCTTCCGACTGGGCTATGGCGGCGGGTTTTACGACCGCACGCTCGAGCAACTGAGGGCGTCGCGCCCGACCAAGGCGCTTGGCTTCGCCTACGCCGCCCAGCAGCAGGACCAGGTGCCGACCGAGCCGACGGACCAGCCACTCGACGGTATCGTTACCGAACGCGGGCTCATCACGCCCACATGAGCCACAGTACGAGCAAGCTTGCCTTCCGCGCGGCGGCGCTCTAGGTCCGGCCCATGCGGCTACTCTTTCTTGGCGACATCGTTGGGCGCAGCGGGCGAAAAGCGGTCCTCGACCGCATCGCAAAACTGCGCGCCGACTGGAAACTCGACTTCATCGTGGTGAACGGCGAGAACGCCTCGTCCGGAACCGGGATCACCGGCGGCAACGCGACCGAGCTTCTGGACGCCGGCGTCGACTGCCTGACGCTTGGCGATCACGCCTTCGACCAGCGCGACATGCTCAGCTTCATAGATCGAGAGCCGCGCATCATCCGCCCGCTGAACTTCGCCAAAGCTGCGCCTGGCAAGGGCTGGCGGCTGTTCACCGCGACGAACGGCAAGAAGGTCCTTGTCGTGCAGGTACTGGGCCAGGTTTTCATGAAGCGGCCTTTCGACGATCCGTTCTCAGGCGTCGATGCCGCGCTGAAGACCGCGCCGTTGGGTGGGCTGGCACAAGCGGTGATCGTGGATTTCCACGCAGAGGCGACCTCCGAGAAGATGGCGATGGGACATTGGTGCGACGGGCGCGCCTCGCTGGTTGTTGGCACGCATACGCACGTGCCGACTGGCGATGCCCAGATAATGCCGAAGGGCACTGCCTACATGACCGACGCGGGCATGTGCGGCGACTACAATTCGGTCATCGGCATGGACAAGGAAGAGCCGCTGAACCGCTTCATCACCGGCATGAGCAAGGGGCGCTTCCAGCCGGCGGGCGGGGATGCGACGCTGTCGGGCGTCATGGTTGAGACCGACGACCGCACCGGGCGGGCGCTCAATGTTGCTGCGGTACGCGTCGGCGGGCGGCTTGCCGAAACCGGGCCGCGGTTCTGACGGCCTTCGCGCTTGAGGCTTTCGGGTTTCTCGGTCAAGCTGCGCCCCCGACCTGATCCAAAGCGGGCGATGGGCATCAATTGACCGACCTGATTCCTTCGGGCCTGGAGGCCTACTTCACGCTCGGCATCCTGCTCGCGATGTTCGTCCTCTTTGTCCGCGAGACATATCCGACCGAGGTCGTCGCCCTGTTCGGCGCGGTGACACTGTTGGTAGCGGGCGTGATCGACACCGAGGCGATGTTGTCGGTCTTCGCGAACCCCGCCCCCTGGACCATCGGCGCGATGTTCGTCATCTCCGGGGCGCTGGTGCGAACAGGTGCGCTCAATGCTTTGACCAACGCAGTCAGCGCGCATGTCGAGACCAAGCCCCGCATGGTGATCGGCGCGTTCGCCGTCGCGACGCTGTTCTCGTCGGCCTTCATGAATAACACGCCCGTCGTTGTCATGCTGATCCCGGTCGCTGTCTCAGTCGCGCAAAGCATGAAGATCGCGCCCTCGAAGCTGCTGATTCCGGTAAGCTACATGGCGATCCTTGGCGGTGTCTGCACGCTGATCGGCACCTCGACCAACCTGCTGGTGGACGGCGTCGCCCGCTCCAGCGGGCTTGAGCCGTTCACCCTGTTCGAGATCACCCCGCTGGGCATCATCCTCGCCGCTTGGGGGCTCCTCTACCTGCGCGTCCTGGGCCCTCGTCTGCTGCCCGAGCGCGAAAGCATGGCGGACCTGCTCACCGACCGAAAGTCGATGAAATACTTCACGGAAGTGGCGATACCCGACGGCTCGCCGCTCATCGGCGAGACCGTCTTCAACGTGCCGCTCTTCCAGCGCACCGGCACACGCGTGATCGACGTGCTGCGCGCCGACGAATCGCTGCGCCGACGGTTCCCGGACGTTACGCTGGAAAAGGGCGACCGCGTCATTCTGCGCACTGCCGTGGGCGAGCTTCTGGGCCTCAAGGAAGGCGGCGCCGTCCATATGATCGACGAACTGGGTTCGCGCTCTACCAAGACCGTCGAGGCGCTGATCTCGCCGGGCTGCGCCATGATCGGCCGTTCTCTCGGCGAGCTGCGCCTGCGCCGCCGCTATGGCGTCTACCCGCTGGCAGTGCATCGGCGAAACCAGAACATCGGTCGGCAGCTCGACGATGTGACCGTCCGCGTTGGCGATACGCTGCTGCTGGAGGGCACGCCCGAGGACATCCGACGCCTCGCGCTGGATCAGGGACTGGTGGACATCGCGACACCCACCGCGCGATCCTACCGGCGCAGCCACATGCCGCTGGTGCTGATGGTGCTGGCCGGCATCGTCGTGCTCGCCGCCATGGGGGTCGCGCCGATCTTCGCGCTGGCGATCCTCGGCGTCGCATTGGTGCTTGCCGCCCGCTGCATCGATGCGGACGAGGCCTTCGGCTTTATCGAGGGACGACTGTTGATCCTGATCTTCTCGATGCTGGCGGTCGGCCAGGCGCTCGAGGCATCGGGTGCAGTGACGCTGATCGCCAACGCCCTCGCCCCGTCGCTGATGCAACTGCCCGGGCCGCTGCTGATCTGGGGCGTATTCCTGATGACCTCGGTGATGACCGAGATGATGTCGAACAATGCTGTCGCCGTAGTCGTGACGCCCGTTGCCATCGGTCTGGCCGATGCGCTCGGGGTCGATGCACGTCCGCTTGTGGTTTCGGTGATGGTCGCTGCTTCGGCCAGTTTCGCGACGCCCATCGGCTACCAGACCAACACGCTGGTCTACGGTCCTGGCGGGTACCGCTTTTCGGATTTCCTGAAGATCGGTGCGCCGCTGAACCTGACGATCGGCCTGCTTGCAAGCCTGGTGATCCCGGTGTTCTGGCCGCTCTACTAAGGACGCACGCGCCTTGGGCGCTTGCGAAATGTTCACCTATTGTTCATACTCCGGAGCATGGACTACGACCTGCTTCCCGGCCAGCGCCTGGCGCGCGGCGTCAGCCGCCATCTCCAAAGCCTCGGCTTTTCCAGCGTGCTGGAGTTCGTTCCGGCACGCGGCCTGCGTGTCGACGTCGCCGCGATAGGCCGCTCGGGCGAGATCTGGGTGGTCGAGTGCAAATCCTGCCGCGCGGATTTCATGACGGACCACAAGTGGCAGGGCTACCTGCCCTATTGCGACCGGTTCTTCTGGGCAGTGGATGCAGAGTTTCCGCAGGAACTGCTGCCGGACGAAACCGGCCTGATCCTCGCAGACGACTGGGATGCCGAGATCCTGCGCGAAGGCCCCGAGAGCAAGCTCGCCCCCGCCCGCCGCAAGGCGATGACGCTGAAACTGGCGCGTACCGCCGCCGACCGGCTGCGCCGGTTCGAGGATGCGGCGCTCTGAACGCCTATTTCTTCTTCGTCTTGACCTTGCGTGCCTGCTGCGCGGCGATGCGCAGTTCCTCGGCGATCTCGTCAGCCTCGTCCGGATCGAAATCCAGCGGCAGATCGACAGCCTCGCCGAAGATGTACAGCCGCACCATGCCCCGGTCGGTCGGGCCGATCTGCAGCCCGGTTTCGACGTCGGTTTCCGTGTTGATGCCCATGGCACCAGCCCTCCTGTATCAACGGCGGCTGACCTAAGCCGGGAACGATACGATTGCAAGCGCGAGGGTCTTGCAATCCGTTTCGGTTGGGGGTACCACGCCCGCCACGGTGCCGACTTAGCTCAGTTGGTTAGAGCGCTAGATTGTGGATCTAGAGGTCCCCCGTTCAATCCGGGGAGTCGGTACCATAACCTCCCCCTCGGCCTTTCATCGCCTCCTGCGCCGCGACGGATCGCATCGCGGTCTCCAGTTCGTCGAGCGCCGTGCCTGCGAAGGACCGCATCACCAGAATCAGATAGCCGTCCGCCTCGGCGGTGATTGAAGCTGCCATGTGAGCAAGTTCACTGCGCGCGGTTGCGCCTTCGTTGAAGCCGTCCGGATACAGGTCCAGCGGGCAGAGCCGCGCCAGCACGTCCCGTGCGCCCACCCCGGTCAGGCGGAAGCCGGCCCAGCCGTCTGACTGATCTGTGTGCGCCACCCCCGGAAATTTCGGCGGGTCGCCGAGGACGAACCACAGGTTGCGGCCCATCCAGATGACCCGCGCCTCGCCGGTTTTGGCGGTGCTCCCCGGAGGTGGCAGGTCGTGCTTTGTGCCCGCCAAGGGGACAACCGACGTAATTTTGACCCAAGGCATCGGGGCAAGCGCCGCCTGCCCGTAGCGGCACGGCGCGAACTTGACCGGCGGGGTGGCGGCAAGCTCAGTCACGAAGGCGGCCTCCTTCCGGGTCGAAGAACGGCGGCGGCACGATCTGCGCCTGAGCCGCGCCCTTGCGCATGTGATCGACAATGTCCAGCACCTCGCCCGTGCGGGCGCGTCCGTTCCGCACGAAGCCCAGCGCGATGTACCGCTCCAGGTGCGGCGACCAGCAGGCCGAAGTGATGTAACCCTCATCCGTCTGCCGCACCTTCGCCGCCCCCTGCGCCACGAACCGCGCCCCGGCGTTCAGCCGCGCCGCCGGATCGACCGCCTGCAAGCCCACCAGTTGCTCGCGCCAGCGGCCCGACAGGCCCGACCGTTCGCTCATCCGGTGGCCGATACTGCCCGGCTTGACCATGCGCCCCAGCCCGAGGTCATCGGCGGTCGTGCGCCCGTGCAGTTCGGCATGGGTCAAGAGGCCCTTCTCGATCCGCAAAACGTTGAGCGCCTCCATCCCGTAGGGCCCGCCGCCCAGCGCCTCAGCAGCCTCGACCAGCAGCCGGAACAGCGCGTCACCATAGCGAGCAGGCACCGCCAGTTCATAGGCGTGCTCGCCCGAGTACGAGATCCGGAACAGCCGCGCGCCGACACCCCGGACCGAGACCTCGGCGCAGGCCATGAACGGGAAATCGCGTAAGGGTGCGTCCAGAAGACCGTCCAGCAATTCCCGCGACTTCGGCCCGGCGATTGCGTACTGAGCCCAGTTATCGGTGACCGAGATCAGCGCCACGTCCATCTGCGGCCACAGGCATTGGGCACAGAATTCCAGGTGCGCCATGACCTGCCCGGCGGCGGCCGTCGTGGTCGTGACGACGAAATGTTCCGAGCCCAGCCGCGCGCAGGTGCCGTCGTCCATGACAAACCCGTCCTCGCGCAGCATCAGCCCATAGCGCACGCGGCCCGGTTTCAACGTGGACATGGTGTTCGCATAGACGCGATCAAGAAACGCCGCCGAATCAGGGCCTTGCACGTCGATCTTGCCAAGTGTGGTGACGTCGCAGACGCCTACGGCCTGCCGCACCATCCGCGCCTCACGGTCGCAACTCTGGCGCCAGTGCGTCTCGCCCTGCTGCGGGTAATAGGCGACCCGGTGCCAAAGCCCGGCCTCGACCGTCGGCGCCCGCTGCTCCTGCCCGTAGGCATGGCTGGGCGGCTGGCGGTGCGGCGCGAAGCCCGGCCCACCGGCCCCGGCCCCGAGCGCCGCGATGTCTACCGGAGTGTAAGGCGGGCGGAAGGTCGTGGTGCCGATCTGCGGGATCTCGCGGCCCGCCAGTTCGGCCATCACGCCCAGCGCGCCGACGTTCGCCGTCTTGCCCTGATCCGTCGCCATGCCCAGCGTCGTGTAGCGCTTCATGTGCTCGACCGAACGGAAGTTCTCGGCATGGGCCAGCGCGACGTCCTTCGTTGTCACGTCGTTCTGGAAATCCAGCCACGCGCGTCCCTTGGTACGCGGCACCTGCCAGAGCGGCGACAGTCGCGGCCGCGCGTCCTCGGCCGTCGGCACCGGGATCGAGGGCGGCGTAAAGCCCAGCTCCTCTAGCGCCTTGCGGGCGCGGAACTGCCCGGATTTCATCGCGCCGCGGGTCGAGAACTGGCCCAGTGCCGCCCCCGCCGCGTCAAGCCCGGGAACGGAACCGGGTGTCGGCACGAAGGCATGGATCGCCGGGTTCCACTGCGGCCGCCCGTTCATGTGGCAGGTCAGGTTCAGCGCCGGGTTCCAGCCGCCCGAGACCGCCAGCGTGTCGACCTCCAACCAGCGGTGCCGCCCGCCCGCATCGCGGGTCTGCACGGCGCTCAGGCTCAGCCGCCCCCGCGTGTCGGTGACGTGCATGCCGGTCATCACCTGCCACGGCCCTTCAGGCGGCTCTACACCGGTACGCGAGTCGATCAGCGCTGCGACCTCGACACCCTGCGCCGACAGGTCCCGAGCCGTCCGCCAACCGTCGTCGTTGTTGGTGAACACCGCGACGCGCGCGCCCGGCGCAGCCGCCCAACGGTTCGCATAGGCTCGCGCGGCGCCTGCAAGCATCACGCCGGGCCGGTCGTTGTGCGGAAAAGCCACAGGGCGCTCCAGCCCGCCCGAGGCCAGGATCGCCCGACGCGCCGCTATCCGCCAGAAGGTCAGACGCGGTGAGGCTTCGGGCGGCTGCGCCATGTGATCGGCCACGCGCTCGAGCGCGCCAAAGGTGCCGCCATCATAGGCCCCGGTGACGGTCGTGCGCGGCATCAGAGTGACGTTCGGCATCTGCGAAAGCCCGGCCCAGAGCTTCGCCGCCCAGTCGTGCCCCGGCACGCCGCCGACCTCTTCCTGCTCGGCCAGCAGGCGGCCGCCGGGCCGACAGTCCTCGTCAGCAAGGATCACCCGCGCCCCGGCCCGCGCCCCCATCAGCGCGGCCATGAGGCCCGCAGGCCCCGCGCCGATCACCAGCAGGTCGCAGTGCGCGAAGGCCTTGTCGCAAGGGTCCGGATCGCGCAGGCCCGAGAGCCGCCCAAGTCCCGCAGCATGCCGAATGATCGGCTCGTAGACCCGCTCCCAGAAGGCTGCGGGCCACATAAAGGTCTTGTAGTAGAACCCCGCACCAAGAAAGGGCGATAGCAGGTCGTTCACCTGCCCCGCGTCCCAGGCAAGAGAAGGCCAGCGGTTCTGACTGCGCGCCTCCAGACCTTCGTATAGCTCCTGCACAGTGGCGCGCGTGTTCGGGCGGCGGCGCGCGCCGGAACCAACCTCCATCAGCGCGTTCGGCTCATCCGAACCGGAGGTCAGCACGCCGCGCGGCCGGTGGTACTTGAAGCTGCGCCCCATCAGCCGCACGCCGTTCGCCAACAGCGCCGAGGCCAGCGTGTCGCCTTGAAACCCGGTGTATTCACGCCCGTCGAAACGGAAACTCAGGGGTGCGTCACGGTCGATCAGGCCACCGGCTTCAAGCCTCATGCGCCCTCCTCCGCCAGCCGGACCGAGAGCACCTGGTGCGTCCGCGTATCGCGCACAACATGCAGCCAGGCGGAGCAGCCCGAGACGTGGTGCCACAGCTCGGCGTTCGGCCCAGCGGGGTTGTCGCGGAGATGCACGTAATCATGCCAGGCATCGAACGGCGCATCGTCGGAGGGCCGTGCCAACAACTTTGCCGAGCCGAGATAGCTGAATTCCCGGCTGTCCCGGTCGCCGCAGAGAGGACAGGTCAGGCGCATGTCGCCCCCCTAATGCTTGTTGGGCTGAGCACCGGTCCCCTCCTCGTCCAGGACATGGCCGGTCTCGAAACGGTCGAGCCGCAGACGCATCGCATGCGGTGAGGGCTGCCCCGTCGCCAGCAAATGCGCGAAGCACCAACCGCTGGCGGGCGTCGCCTTGAAGCCGCCATAGCACCAGCCGCCGTTCAGATAGAGCCCCTCGACCGGCGTGCGGTCGATGATCGGCGAGCCGTCCATGCTCATGTCCATGATCCCGCCCCAGGAGCGTAGCATCCGCGCCCGGCCAAGCATCGGCATCAGGGCCGTGCCGGCTTCGTGCACATGCTCGACCATCGGCAGGTTCCCCCGCGCGGCGTAGGAATTGTAGAAATCGAGGTCACCGCCATAGACCAGCCCACCCTTGTCGGACTGGCTGATATAGAAATGTCCCATCCCAAAGGTGACGACACTGGGCAGCACGGGCTTCAGCCCTTCAGTGACGAAGGCCTGCAACACGTGGCTTTCGATCGGCAAACGCAGCCCGGCCATCTGCGCGACCTGAGAGCTGCGCCCCGCCACGGCCATGCCGACGATATCCGCGCCGATGAAACCGCGCGTGGTCTCAACTCCCGTAACCCTGCCCCGCGCGATCCGGAAGCCGGTCACCTCGCAATTCTGAATCAGGTCCACGCCCCTTCGGTCCGCACCGCGTGCGAAGCCCCAGGCCACCGCGTCATGCCGCGCGGTCCCGGCGCGGCGCTGGCGCAGACCACCGAAGATCGGGAAGCGCGGATCATAGTGGTTCAGATAGGGATAGGCGCGGCGCACCCGATCGCGGTCCAGCAATTCGGCATCATCCCCCTGCATACGGATCGCATTGCCGCGCCGCGCGAAGAAATCCATCTGCCCGTCGGAATGCGCCAGATTGATGATCCCCCTTTGGGACATCATCACGTTGTAGTTGAGCTCCTTCTCGAGACCCTCCCACAGCTTAAGCGAGTGGGAATAGAACTCGGTATTCCCGTCGATATGGTAGTTGGCGCGCACGATCGTCGTGTTGCGCCCGACGTTTCCGCCCCCCAGATATCCGCGCTCCAGCACGGCGACATCAGTGATCCCGTGGTTCTTCGCCAGGTAATAGGCCGTCGCGAGACCGTGCCCGCCGCCGCCGATCACGATAACCCGGTAGTGGGGCTTCGGCGCGGGATCCCGCCACGCCGGCTCCCAGCCGCGCTGGCCCCGCAAGCCCCTGGCGATCACCTGCCATCCCGAATAGCGCATGAACCCCTGCCTCTGCTCTCGGGCCACAAAAGCATGCCCCGCGCGGCATGCAAGGCCGAAACCGACACCCCGTGTCGTTCGCGCACCGCTTGTCAGCGCGCGCGCGGGCAGATAGGGAAACGCCAATACAAGCAGACTGCTTTCCGAGGTTTCCTAAATGCCCAAGATCAACGGTAACGAGATCCGCCCCGGCAACGTGCTCGAGCACAATGACGGGCTGTGGGTCGCGGTGAAGGTCTCTCACGTCAAGCCCGGCAAGGGCGGCGCCTTCGCCCAGGTCGAGATGAAGAACCTGCGCAACGGCTCCAAGCTGAACGAACGTTTCCGTGCCGCCGACAAGGTCGAGCGCGTCCGGCTGGAACAGAAGGACCAGCAGTTCCTCTATGAAACCGACGGCATGTTGGTGTTCATGGACCAGGAGACCTTCGAGCAGATCGAACTGCCCGCCGACATCCTGGGCGAACGTCGTCCCTTTCTACAGGACGGCATGACCGTCACCATCGAGTACCACGAGAGCGAAGCGCTCTCGGCGGCCCTGCCGCAGAAGGTTACCTGCAAGATCGTCGAGACCGAACCTGCAGTGAAGGGTCAGACGGCGGCCAACAGCTTCAAGCCGGCGGTGCTGGACAACGGCGTCCGGATCATGGTCCCGCCCTTCGTCAACCAGGACGAAGACGTGATCGTGAACACCGAGACCATGGAGTACTCGGAACGCGCCTGAGCGGGCGGCACAGGGGGGTGCCGTGCCCCCCTTATGCCATTGGGAACTCAGGATGATAGAGTCCTGACAATTGGCTGACGGCGCCGCGACATGCTCGCCGCGCCGTTCTTCCGGCGGTCGAAACCTGAGCGCTTGGCAGCGGCAGGATGCCTCCGGCGGGGATATTTCGAGAAAGTGGAAGGCGGGTACGCCCAGCTGGGATGGCGGCGCCCGGGTTCTGCCGGAGGCGGAACCGGGGTGAATGTCGTGGCGCGCCAGCGCCTCCGCCGGTTCAGCTGTGCAGGACCTCGACCGACAGGATCAGCGGCAGGTGGCGGGCGATTTCCCGCCAGCTGTCGCCCTCGTCGCGGCTCGCGAAGATCGACCCCGACGATGTACCGAAATAGACCCCTACGGACGCACCGTCGTCGACTGCCATCGCCTGACGCAGCACGGTGAAAAATGCATCTTTCTGGGGCAGCCCGTCGCGCATGTCTTGCCAGCTCTCGCCCCCGTCTCGGGACCGCCAGACCGCGGCGCGGCCCTCGGGCGGATATCGGCCCTCGGAATCACCGTTCATCGGCATCAGCCAGACCGTCCCCTGCTCGCGCGGGTGCGCGGCGACCGGGAAGCCGAAGCTCGACGGCAGCCCGTTCTCGATCGAGACCCAGTTCCGCCCACCGTCGTCGCTACGGTACATGCCGCAATGGTTCTGCTGGTACAGCACCTCTCCCGCGCCTGCTCCGTGCACCAGGTTGTGCACGCATTGGCCGACTTCCGGGTAGCGCTGGTCTTCGGGCAGGAAATCGCATCGCGTGCCAGCGTTGCGCGGCTCCCAATTTTTGCCACCGTCCTCGGTCGCGAAAACGCCGGCTGTCGAGATCCCGACCCAGATCCGCATCGGATCATCGGGCTGCGGCACGATCGAATGCAGGATCAGGCCTGCGCCACCCGGCATCCAGTTCTCGCGGGTGGGATGGCTGCGCAGCCCGGACAGTTCCGTCCACGTGAGCCCGCCGTCACTGCTTTCGAACAGGCCCGCCGGTTTGACCCCGGCATAAATCCGGCCATTACCGCCGCCCAGCGACCAGACGGTCTCGACCTGCTCTTCATCACCTTCGTGGTAGCTGAGCCCTTCCCCCGACTGGCTCCACGTCTCGCCCAGATCCTCCGAGCGCCAAACCCCGACGCCGTGCCACCTGGTGCCGCCGCCCGCGAGGATCGCGCCGGTCTCGGGATCGCCGATGACATGGTTGATGGGCCATGTTTCGCAAAACGGACCGCGCAGGGTCCAGTCCTCGCGATCTTCGTCGCCATCGAGGATGAAGGCGCCCTTGTTGGTGCCCAGAAGCAGATGCACGGCCATGATGTCCCCCAAGGATGCCGCCAAGACTGCGGCAGAATAGCACAGAGACGGCACCGGGCGGCAGCCGGTTTCAGAGATGCAGGCGGAACCGCGCGAAGCCGCCGGGGGCTGGGCCCACAGGTTCGATCCGGCGGCGGGGCGCCTGGCGAGGATCGGCCTCGGGATGGCTGTCGAACTGGACGCTCGTTCCAGGCATCGGCGAGAAATCCCAGCCGGGTTCGGTGCGCGGGTCCACGGTGCCCTGCGCCTTGATCCAGCGCACCAGCATGTCGCGGTTGCTCTCGTCGGTCTCCAATGCACGGGTGGCATCGCTCGGGATCGGGAACTCGCCGCCACCGCCCGCCCGATAGCTGTTGGTGGCGACAACGAACCGGGTTTCGGGTTTCACTGGGCGGCCCGCATGGGTCAGGTCGCAGATGCGGCAGGCTTCGGGGACAACCCGCCGCCCGTCGGCATCGAAGCGCGCGGGTTGGCTCAGGTCGATGGCGTAGCGCAGCCCATGCGCGACGTCGAAATTGTATGTCGCGAATCCGGGCACGAACAGTGGCGCATCCTCCGCCCCCGCTTCGATCCGGTTGAAGATTCCGGCCGAGCGCTCCAGCCAGTCCGCGATCTGCTCGCCGGTCATCAGCAGCGCGCAAGCGGCATTGGGAAAGAGGTACAGGTCCGCCGCATCGCGCAAGCGCAGCGGCCCCTCCGGAATGTCATGATAGTGGTCCGGCCCGGCCCGCCCCCCGGCCTTGAACGGCGAAGTGATCGAGATCAGCGGCAGCACTTCGTGCGCGGTGCCGCGCAGCGCCTCGGTCACCGCCCAGGCCTGCGCGCGGGCGACCAGTTGCACGGCCGGATCATCCGCCACCAGCGCGAAATGCGAGGCGATCCGAGCCGTGGTCTGCCCGATCGGCTGACGGATGTGCGCGAGCGTGCGCTCGTGCGCCGCTTCAGTGGCGCGCAGGACGGCGGGGGATTCGGGGACCAGCGGGCACAGCGAGCCATCCGCCGTGCGCTCGGCCACCGGGCGCAGGGTGCTTTCGTGGCCGGCGATGCGCCAACCCTCGGCATTGCGGACCAGGTCCAGGTCCAACACCCCAAGATGCGTTCCCCAGAACCCCGGCATGACCGTCGGCACTCCGTGGAGCGTCCCTGCCCCCGGATCGATACCGTCCTTGGCCACGAACTCCGGCCCGGGAAACAGCCGGTGCTGATGACCCGCGATGATGGCATCGATTCCCGGCACGCGCGCAAGATGCAGGCTCGCCTGCTCCTGAAGCGGCTGGCGCGGCCCCGGATGGATGCCGGAATGACTGAGCGCGATCACAATGTCGGCCCCTGCAGCGCGTAGCGCGGGAACACAGGCGGCGGCGGCGTCGATCATGTCACCCGCCTCGACACGTCCCGAGAGGTGCCGCGCATCCCACATCATGATCTGCGGCGGGCAGAGCCCGATCAGGCCGATCCTGAGCACCTGCTCGGCGCCCTCGGCATCGCGGACCCGCCGCTCGAGGATCGTCGTAGCGGGTAGCAAAGGCGCACCGTCTCCAGTCCGCACCACATTCGCGCAAAGCAGCGGAAACGGCGCGGTTTTCGATGCCCTCTCAAGCGCTTCCAGGCCGTAGTTGAAGTCGTGATTGCCCAGCGCCGTAGCCTCGATTCCCGCCGCGTGCATGGCCGCGAACATCGGGTGCAAGCCATTCTCGCCTGCAAACAGATCCCCCATCGGGTTGCCCTGAAGGTGATCCCCGCAGTCCAGCACGAGGGCATTCGGCACCTCGTCGCGCGCGGCCTCGATCAGGCTGGCGATCCGCGCCAGGCCCATGCCCGGCGCCGCGCGGTCGGCGGTGTAGTCCCAGCCGCGTACCTGCATGTGAAGGTCGGTCGTTGCCAGCACGCGTAGCTTGACGGGGGCGCAAGGCGGGTATTCGGTCGTCAATGCTTGGCCTTTCGCACGGATTTGCCTATGAGGGGCGCGCATTCCCCGGCAAGCAGGATCACAATGGCAACCGCATCGGCAAACCTCAATATCATGATCAAGGCCGCGCGCCGCGCCGGCCGCGGGCTGATCCGCGACTTCGGCGAGGTCGAGAACCTGCAGGTCACCTCGAAAAGCGCCGGCGATTTCGTCAGCCGGGCGGACATCCGCGCCGAAGAGGTCATCCGCGAAGAGCTGATGGAAGCCCGGCCCAACTATGGCTGGATGGGCGAGGAAAGCGAGGCCGTGCAGGGCGCCGACCCGACGCGGCGCTGGATCGTCGATCCGCTCGACGGCACCACCAACTTCCTGCACGGCATGCCGCACTGGGCCATTTCGATCGCGCTGGAGCACAAGGGTGACATCGTCGCCGCCGTCATCTTCGATCCGGTCAAGGACGAGATGTTCACCGCCGAGAAAGGCTCGGGCGCGTGGATGAACGACCGCCGGCTGCGCGTTTCGGACCGGCGCGACCTGCAGAACATGGTCTTCGCAACCGGCGTACCGTTCGCGGGCAACCCCGCCCTGCCCCGGTTCCTGAAGCAGGTCGCACACCTGGCGCCGCAATGCGCCGGCATCCGCCGCTGGGGCTCGGCGGCGCTGGACCTCGCCTACGTGGCGGCGGGCCGCTACGACGGCTACTGGGAGATGGGGCTGAACGCCTGGGACATCGCCGCGGGCATCCTGATCGTGCGCGAGGCAGGCGGCAAGGTCGACACAATGGCCCCCGGAGGCGAACTACTGGGCGGCGGACAGGGCCTCGTCGCATCGGGGATGGACGTGTTCGACAAGTTCTCGAAGGTCGTCCGCGAGGCGTAAGCGTCCGCAACAGGCATACCGTGGGGCCGGTTCCGGCCCCCGGCGTCAGGTCTTCCCAGCCCAGAAGATTGCGTCTTCGAGCCGGTCGTCACCCCAGAAGACCTCTCCGTCCACGACGAAGCTTGGTGAGCCGAACACACCGAGGTGCATGGCCATTTCGGTCTCGGCCACGAGCGCCTGCGCGATTTGCTCGGACTCGGCCAGCGACAGCACACGGGCCGGGTCCTGCCCGATCTCGGCCAGGCTGGCCGAGAGATTCGGCTCCTGTCCCGCAGCGTCCCCCTCCTCGAACCAGCGCCGATAGGTCGCTCGGGTGTAGTCCTCGACCCAGCCCTCCTTGGCGCCGAGGATGGCGACGCGGTTGGCAAGGACCAGCCCCGGCAGCGGATAAGGCGCCGGCAGCGAGGGCTCGAGACCGTAACGTGCGGCGCGCCGCTCTATGTCACGCCACATGTAGGCGGCCTTCACGGGCTTGTCCTTGAACGGGATGTTGTTCTGCTCGACCATCACATGGCGGACGTTGAACGGGCGCCATCGGAACGTCAGACCAGTAGAAGTCGCGACCTCAGGCAGCCGCATCACCGTAAGGTAACTGTAGGTGCTGCCGATCGAGTACCAGAAATCGATGGTCATCATGTGCGCCCCCTTCCGTCCTGCAATCCTACCGCATGAGGGGGTGGTGCACGATGAGTTCCATTGGGCAGACTAGCCGAGACGCACGCTTTCCCGCGCGATGGACCAGTCGATCAGGTCGCGCCAGAGCCTTTCGACCAGATCCGCGTCGAGCCCTTCCGCCTCGGCGTTGGCACGGACGCGGGTAACGACCTCCTCGACGCGGGCGGGTATGTTGGCGGGCAGGCCTTCGGCCTGTTTCAGCGCCACAGCGCGGTCGATATAGCGGCTGCGGAGCGCGAGCCTTGCCACCAGATCCCGGTCCAACGCGTCTATCTGCTGGCGCAGCTCGGCCATCGAGCCGCAGTCCTCGGGTTTGCGCAGCGTCTCCGTCATCGCTCAGCCCTCGGCGTCCGGCCAGAGCACGGTCGTCCCGCCCGCTGTCATTGGTCCCGAAGCACGGTCATAGCGCAGGTGCGCCAGCCCGTACCCTCCGGCGGTGGAATAGAGCGTGCCGACCGGCTTGCCGTCCTTCTCGACCGGGGTGCCCGGCAGGACGGCGCCCGAGACCTCGACCCGCACCAGCCCCTTTCGCAGCTCGGTCTTGTGGCGCATCCGCGCGGTGACTTCCTGACCAACATAGCAGCCCTTGCGGAAGTCGACGCCGTGCAGGCGATCGAACCCGGCTTCAAGGATGTAGCTGTCGTTGGGGATCAGCTCGACGCCCGATTGCGGCACCGCGCACGCCACGCGCAGCGCGTGCCAATCGGCGGGATCGCCCGGCTCCAACCCGTGCAGTGCCGCTTCGGGATCGTAGGTGTAGAGCCGCCAGCCCAGCTCGGCATCGCGCGGATCGGTCAGAGCGTCCTCGGGCTGCGGTCCGTCCCAGCCCTGCACGACCGACAGGCCCGCATCCTCGATCGTCACCTTGGCGCGCAGCTTGTACATGGTCAGGCGCTGTTTCAGATCCGCCGCCTGCGCCGCGTCGGCGTCGAGCAGCAGCCCCTCGCCCTCGGGCACGAGGAAGAAGTCGGCCAGATACTTGCCCTGCGGCGTCAGCAGCGCTGCGTAGACCGCGCCGTCCTTCAGACCGTCCAGCGAGTTGGTCACCAGATCCTGCAGGAACTTCCGATGATCCTCGCCAGTGATGCGCAGCACCGTGCGGTCGGTCGCGTGGAACGCTCTTGTCATGGACCTCTCCTTCTGCTCAGTGCCCGAGATAAGCGCGGGCCTGCCCGCTGTCACCCCCAGTTTCCCAGCCGGTGTCCGATGCCCGCCCCGATCTCGATCGTCATTCCCACGCTGAACGCCGCCGACACCATCGGCCCGACCCTGGCCGCACTGGCTGAGGGGCTGGGCGAAGGTCTGATCCGCGAGCTGGTGCTGTCGGACGGCGGCTCTGCCGACGGCATCGAGGACGTGGCCGAGGCTGCAGGGGCCGAGCTTGTCACCGGCGCATCGGGACGCGGCGGACAGATCCGGCGCGGGATCGAGGCAAGTTCGGGCGCGTGGCTGATGGTACTGCACGCCGACAGCCGTCCCTTGCCCGGCTGGCCCGCTGCCGTAGCGCGGCACATCGCGGACCGCCCCGACCGCGCTGGCTATTTCGACCTGCGCTTCGACGCCGAGGGGCTTGCGCCCCTGATGGTCGCCGGCTGGGCGAACCGCCGCTCGCGCCTTTTCGGGCTGCCCTATGGCGACCAAGGCCTGTTGATCCGCCGCGCTGTTCTGGAGCACGCGGGCGGATTTCCGGACCTGCCGCTGATGGAGGATGTTGCGCTGGCCCGCGCGCTCGGTCGCAAGGCGCTTGCGCCTCTCGGCCACCCGATCCTGACTTCGGCCGATAAATACCGGCGGCAGGGCTGGCTGCGGCGCGGCGCGCGCAACCTTGGCACGCTGGCGCGCTACTATGCCGGGGCCGCTCCCGAAGAATTGGCCACGCGATACCGCCGCTAGGGATTGGCACCGCCGCCGAAAGGGCTAAGGTGGCGGCGTCCGCCTTTTCGGAGCGATCCCATGTCCCTTGCCTTCGGCCGTCCGATCCGGGTGATGCCCGGCCCGTCCCACATTCCCGACCGCGTGCTGAACGCGATGCACCGCGAAGCGCCCAATATCTACGAGGGCGAGCTGGTCTCGCTGACCGATACGATCCGCCGCGACCTGTGCGCGCTGGCGGGCACTACGGGAGAGTTGGCGATCTACATCGCCAACGGCCACGGCGCCTGGGAAGCGGCGCTGACAAACACGCTCTCGCCCGGCGACAAGGTGCTGGCGCTGGCTACAGGGCGCTTCGGACTGGGCTGGGCGCAGATCGCCCGCACGCTGGGGCTGGACGTGGAGCTGATGGATTTCGGCAGCAACCGCGCCGTCGATCCCGCCCGCGTCGAGGCCCGGTTGCGCGAAGACCGCGGCCACGAGATCCGCGCCGTGCTGACCGTGCAGACCGACACCGCCACCTCGGTGAACAACGATATCGAGGCCCTGAGCCAGGCGATCCGCGCCGCCGGGCACCCAGCGCTCTACATGGTGGACAGCATCGCCAGCTTTGCCTGTGCGCCGATGCAGATGGACGCCTGGGGCGTGGACGTGCTGCTGACCGCCTGCCAGAAGGGTCTGATGACGCCACCGGGGCTGAGCTTCACCTTCGTTTCGCCCAAGGCCCGCGCGGTGCGCGAGGCGCTGGACCGGCCAGTGTCGCCCTATTTCGACTGGCTTCCGAGACTGGCGCCGCAGATCTTCTATCAGAATTTCCACGGCACCGCGCCGACACACCACCTGTTCGGCCTGCGCGCCGCACTCGACATGATCGCCGAGGAAGGGCTCGAGAACGTGCTGGCCCGCCACGCCGCCTTTGCCCGCACCGTCTGGTCGGCGGTCGAGGTCTGGGGCGAAACCGGGCAGATCCGCCCAAACGTCGCCGACCGGGCTGAGCGCTCGGTGGCAGTCACGACGATCCTGACCGGCGACGGCGACGGCGCGCGGCTCCGCCGCTGGTGCGAGGACGAGGCTGGGCTGACTCTGGGCATCGGATTGCCGTTGGGCGCCGAGCTGACGCATGGCGAGAGCCTGTTCCGGATCGGTCACATGGGCCATATGAACCCGCCGATCCTGCTGGGCGTGATCGCGACTGTAGACGCGGGACTGAAGGCGCTTGGCGTTGCGCATGGCGGCGGCGCGCTGCGCGTCGCCTCCGAGGTGATGGCCGAAGCCACCCGCCCGGCCAGCGCGGCAGCGGCGGAATGAGCATGGACGACGCCAGCCCCCAGCTGACCGAAGAGGAACGCCGCGCCCGTCTGCAGATCATGCCCTGGCTGCGCAGCGATACCGAGGTTGCCGCCCCCGAGCAGCAGTCTCGCAAGGCTCGCCTGGCCCAGATCGCCGGAGCCGAGATCGACCCGACCGCCTTCATAGCCGACGAGGCCGCCGTGCATACCGAACGGTTGGCGCTCGGCGCGCGCAGCTGGATCGCCGGGCATGCGATCGTGCGCGGCGACGTGTCGTTCGGCACCGACTGCACGGTGAATCCCTACGCGGCGATTTCCGGCACGGTGCACTTCGGGAACGGGGTGCGGATCGCCTCGCACGCCTCGATTGTCGGCTTCAACCACGGGATCGCGCCGGATCGGCCGATCCACCAACAGCCCGTAACGGCAAAGGGCATTACCGTGGGTGACGACGTGTGGATCGGCGCGAACGCGGTGATCCTCGACGGGGTCAGCATCGGCGACGGCGCGATCATCGCCGCTGGCGCCGTGGTCAGCCGGGATATCCCGGCGATGGCAATTGCCGGCGGCGTGCCGGCCAGGGTTCTGCGCTCGCGTCTGCCGGAAACGCCGGTGGACGATGCCTTGGGGCAGCTTTCGGAGATCGCGGCGCGGGAATGGCCCGAGGTGTTGTCGGCGAACCAGGTAGACGGGCGCTATCGCAGCCTAGATGGGCCGGGCCACAGTGTCGCCCGCATCCGGCACCTATGTGACGCCATCGAGATCGCCGCCGCCTTCGGCGCCCTTCCCGAGGGCCTCGAACCGGACAGCACCGTCGACCAGCTACGGGCGCTGCAGGACCCGGAGTCCGGGTTGGTCCCCGATCCCTACCTGCGTCCCGAACCGGACCGTCCGCTGCGCGAGGATGGCAACGCGCTTTATAACGTCCTTTCCGTCGGTTACGCGCTGGAGCTGCTGGGCAGCCACCTGCCCCACAAGATCTCGGCGGTCGAACAGGAACCAAGCGCGCTCTGCGATTGGCTGGAGGAGCTGCCCTGGGCGACAAACGCCTGGGGTGCAGGCGCGGCGGTCGATGCGATAGGCACGGCGCTCTATTTCAATGCGCGCTATCACGACACCGGCCGCAGCCGCGAGGTGCTGTTCGGCTGGCTCGCGCTGATGCAGGATCGGGGAACCGGGCTCTGGGGCAAGCCGACACCGGACAAAGGGCTGCTGCTGCCAGTGAACGGGTTCTACAGGCTGACGCGGGGTACATATGCGCAGTTCGGCCTGCCCGTGCCCCGGCCTGAGGCGGCTATCGACTCGGTGCTCGCCAACCACAAGGCTCAGGCGTTCACCGGGCCGACCTATACCGCGTGCAACCTGCTCGACACAATCCACCCGCTGTGGCTGTGCCTGAAGCAGACCGACCACCGCCGTGCCGAGGCCGAGGCCATCGCCCGCGCGCTGATCGCCCGCGCACCCGAGCGCTGGGTGCCGGGACGCGGTTTCGCCTTCGCGGACAACCAGCCGCCCAGCCTGCAAGGCACCGAGATGTGGCTTTCGACGGTCTGGCTGGCCGCCGACCTGCTGGGCCAGTCCGACGCCCTTCCATGGCGACCGCGCGGGGTGCACCGGGTCGAGCTCGTGGGCCTGGGTTACTAGCGGGCTACCGAGCCGCTTTCAGCGCGGGGCCCAAGGCTGCCTCGAACGCGTCAAGCTCCGGCCCGGTGCCCGCACTGATGCGGATGCAGCGGTCCTGCGGCGCGACAAAGGGCATCCGTACGAAGATGCCGCGCGCGACCAGTTCCTTCAGCACGGCGCGGGCATAGTCTCCGTCCCGCCCGCAGTCGATGGTCACGAAATTCGTGGCCGAGGGCAGCGGCACAAGCCCATGGTCCCGCGCGATCTCCGAGATCCGTTCGCGCGCCTGCGCCACATGCTCCAGCACATGCTCCAGCCAGTCGGTCGCGTGGAGCGCGGCCAGCGCCCCCTCCTGCGCTATGCGATTGACGCCGAAATGGTCGCGCACCCGGTCGAAAGCGGCGATCAACTCGGCATGACCGATGGCATAGCCGATCCGCGCGCCGGCCATGCCGTAAGCCTTCGAGAAGGTCCGCATGTGGATGACCTGCGGGTTGCCGACATCCACCTTCGTTAGCGTGCCTTCGGGCGCGAACTCGCCATAGGCCTCATCGAGGCAAAGCACCGCGCCCGCGGGAAGGCTGTCGATCATCCGCTGCATCGTCGCGGCATCGTGCCAGCTGCCCATCGGGTTGTCGGGGTTCGAGATGTAAACCAGCGGCGCGTCGACCTCCGCCGCCTTGGCGACAAGCGCCTGCGGATCCTCGGCGTCATCCTTGTAGGGCACCTTGTGGAGCACGCCGCCGAAGCCCGTGACATGGTAGTTGAAGGTCGGATAGGCCCCGTCCGAGGTCACGACCGGCGTGCCTTGTGTGACCAGCAGGCGCACGAGGCTGCCAAGCAGGCCGTCGATCCCGGTGCCGACCAGGACGTTCTCCATCGCGACGCCGTGCTTTTCGGCCAGCGCCGCGCGCAAGTCATGGTTCTGCGCGTCGCCGTATTTCCAGACCTCGGCGGCCGCCTTGCGCATCGCCTCGATGGCCTCGGGCGCAGGGCCGAAGACGCTTTCGTTCGCACCAAGCCGGGCGAGGAATGGTTTGCCCATGGCCCGTTCCTGCGTTTCCGGCCCGACGAAGGGCACGGTCGCGGGCAGGCTGGCCACAAGCGGGGTCAGGCGGGGGGCGCGGTCGGTCATCGGTAGTCCCTCACGTGTTGTAAGGCATCCCCAAGCGATGAGGCTCGCGCCCACCCTCGGGTCAGGCGCACGCCGGGGCTGACGCCCCGGCGAATTGGCTCAGGCCATCTCGGCCAGTCGCTTCTGCGCAGCGTCCAGCTTGGCGGCCTCGGCCTCGAGGTCCTCCAGCCGGGCGCGCGCCTCGTCAACGATCTCCTCGGGGGCATTGGCGATGAACTTCGCGTTGTTCAACTTGCCCTTCAGCCCCCCCATTTCCTTCTGGAGCTTGCCGACAGCCTTCTCCAACCGGGCGCGTTCCTCGTCGAGGTCGATCACGTCCGCGAGCGGTAGACAGAACGTCCCGCCCTGAACCGGCAGGGTCACTGCCCCTTTTGGCGCGGTTTCGGCGGTCTGGAACTCGGACACACGAGCCAACCGTTCGATCAGCGCGCGGTTGCGCTCCAGCGCCGCCTGCCCGGCTGCGTCCAGTTCCAACCGGATCAGCGGGATCTTGGCGCCGACCGGCACATGCGTTTCAGCGCGAACCGAGCGGATGTCCTCGATCAGACCGATCACCCAGCCCATCTCGGCATCGGCCTCAGCGTTCGCCAGATCGGCTTCGGAGTACTCGGGCCAGTCGGTGTGGACCAGCATCTTGGGCCGCTCGGCAATGTCGCCCCACAGCTGTTCGGTGATGAACGGCATGATCGGGTGCAGCAGGATCAGGCACTGGTCGATGGCCCAGGCCATGGTGGCGCGGGTCTCGGCGGCGGTCGCCTCGTCGGCCAGCAGGGGCTTGGCGAACTCGACATACCAGTCGCAGACCTTGCCCCAGACATGGGCGTAAAGCACGTTGGCCGCGTCGTTGAAGCGGTAGGCGTTCAGTGCCGCATCGACAGCCTCGCGCGCCCGCGCGGTCTCGCCCACGATCCAGCGGTTGGCGGTCTGGGTTAGCGCCTTGGGATCGAAATTCGGGTCCGGCTTGCACTCGTTCATCTCGGCAAAGCGTGCGGCGTTCCAGAGCTTGGTGCCGAAGTTGCGATAGCCCTGGATGCGGTTCGTCGATAGCTTCAGGTCGCGCCCCATCGCCGCCATCGCGGTCAGCGTGAAGCGCACCGCGTCGGCGCCGTATTCGTCGATCAGCTCAAGCGGGTCGAGCACGTTGCCCAGGGACTTGGACATCTTCTTGCCCTTCTCGTCCCGGACCAGCGCGTGAACATAGACGGTGTGGAAGGGCACCTCCTTCACGACCTCGAGCTGCATCATCATCATCCGGGCGACCCAAAAGAAGATGATGTCGAAGCCGGTGATCAGCACGTCCGTCGGGAAGTACTTCTTCAGCTCCTCGGTCTGCTCGGGCCAGCCCAGCGTGCCGATCGGCCAGAGGCCGGAGGAGAACCAGGTGTCGAGGACGTCGGGGTCACGCCAGACGGGATAGACCAGGTGCGTCGGATCCTGGCTGAGGTTGTAGTCGGCGAGGCTGGCGGCAAAGGTCTCGACCGCCGCAGCGCGGTTCTCGACCTCGACGATACGCGCATGATCAAGCGGCATCGGGGCCGCGGCAATGTCATCGCGGAAGCGTTCGGCGACGGTATCGAACTCCGCGGCGGCGTGGTGCTTCTCGCGATAATCGACTAGCCCTTCATTGAGCAGACGGAAGATCTCGACCTCGTCGAGCGCGTTGTCGTTCTCGTCGTCACGGAAACTGTCCGCGTGCAGGTCGAGCCCGTACCAGACCGGGATCTGGTGTCCCCACCAGAGCTGGCGGCTGATGCACCAGGGTTCGATATTCTCCAGCCAGTTGAAATATACCTTCTTGTGCTGCTCGGGCAGGATCTCGGTCCGGCCGTCGAGCACGGCGTCGATGGCGGGCTGCACGATCTTGTCGGTGGCCACGAACCACTGGTCGGTCAGCATCGGCTCGATGACAACCTTGGAGCGGTCGCCGAAAGGCTGGGTGATCTTCTTGTTCTCGACGAAGGGAACGGTCTCGGTGACCTCCTCGCCGGTTTCCTTGTCGGTGCGGGTGACCTGGGTCGTGACCGCCAGCCCCTCGTCGGTGATCTGCTGGACGACCAGCTTGCGCGCCTCGAACCGGTCGAGGCCGCGCAGCTCGTCGGGGACAAGGTTCAGCGTGTCGACCTCGCCTTCCGTGAACGCGGCACCCTCGGCAATCGCCTGCGCCCGCTTGGCGCACTCGGCATAGGTCGCGCCGTCATCGCGCATCTGCCCACGGGTGTCCATCAGCCGGTACATCGGGATGCCGCCGCGCTTGGCGACCTGGTAGTCGTTGAAGTCGTGCGCGCCGGTGATCTTCACCGCGCCCGAGCCGAAATCCTTGTCCGGGTATTCGTCGGTGATGATCGGGATCAGGCGGCGATGTTCCTTCGGGCCGACGGGAATTTCGCAGAGTTTCCCGACGATTGGCGCATAACGCTCGTCCGTGGGATGAACTGCGACCGCGCCGTCGCCCAGCATCGTCTCGGGCCGGGTCGTGGCGATCGAGATATAGTCCCGCGTCTCGCGCAGGGTGACGTTCCCGTCCTCGTCCTTCTCGACGTATTCATAGGTCTCGCCACCCGCCAGCGGGTATTTGAAGTGCCACATGTGGCCGTCGACGTCGATGTTCTCGACTTCGAGGTCGGAAATCGCCGTCTCGAAATGCGGGTCCCAGTTGACCAGCCGCTTGCCGCGATAGATCAGCCCCTTCTCGTAAAGGTCGACGAAGACCTTCAGAACGGCGTCGTGGAAATCGGGGCTGTTCTCGTGGCCCGTGCGGGTGTCGCCCGCAGCGCCTGCCATGGTGAAGGCGTTGCGATCCCAGTCGCAGGAAGCGCCGAGGCGTTTGAGCTGCTCGACGATGCGCCCGCCGGACTGCTCTTTCCACTCCCAGACCTTCTCGACGAATTTCTCGCGGCCCATATCGCGGCGCGTGAGGTTCGTGCCGTCCTTGGCCAGTTCCCGCTCGACGACCATTTGCGTCGCGATGCCCGCATGGTCCTGCCCCGGCTGCCAGAGCGTGTCGAAGCCGCGCATCCGGTGCCAGCGGGTCAGGATGTCCTGCAGCGTATTGTTGAACGCGTGCCCCATGTGCAGGCTGCCGGTCACGTTCGGCGGCGGGATCATGATGCAGAAGGTCTCGTCCCGCGAGGCGTTGGCCCCGGCGCGGAAGGCGCCCGCCTGCTCCCAGGCGGCTGCAATGGCAGCCTCGGAGGCGGCGGCGTCGAAAGTCTTGTTCATGGCCATGGGAAGCGGTCCTGCCGGTTAGATCCGTCTGTTCGGAGGCCTGATTAACGCGCGCGGGGGCCAAGGGAAAGCCCGCGTACGCCTTGTCTTGGCCACAAGAGCGGGCGAAAACGGGCCCGCACCCCGCAGGAGGCCTCGATGGACGCACCGGCAGACCCGAAAAGCACCTTCCGCCTGTTCATGAAACTGAACGGCTGGATCGCCCTGATCCCGCTGCTGATCGCGCTTGTGACCGGCTCGATCACGCTCTCGGAGGGGCAGAAGGCACAGCGTCTGGCGGATGACGGCGGGGTGACGCAGGCGACGGTGATCCACCTGCGGCGGTCCTACTATACCGACAGCGACGGCGACCAGCGGACCAAGTACCACATGGAGTACAGCTTCACGGCCAACGGCCAGACCTACCAGATGGAGGAGACAATCGGCCGTGGCCTGTTTTCCCGGCTGAACTCCGGCGACAAGACCGAGGTGCGCTACTGGCGCCCCGATCCCACGGTGAACGAGATCGAGCCCGGCACGACGACCACGACGATCTGGGTGACCAAGATCGCCTCGGCGCTGACGCTGGCGGGCGGGCTGTTCTGGATCATCCGTTCATGGACCCGCGCCTCGCGGGCGACTCGCGTGCGCGATCGGGGCGACAAACGGCAGGCGACGGTCACCCATCACATCAAGACCGGGGTGCGGGTCAACAAGGTGCCCCAATACCGACTGGCCTGGCAGGACGAAGACGGCGCGACCGGCAAGTCCTGGTTCGTCTCGGGCCGCCGGCTGGGGGAGTGGCCCGAGGGGTCCGAATTGACGATCTACGCCGACCCCGCGGGCAAGCTGCCCTCGGTCTGGGAACATGACGTCGGCGTCCGCCGCGAGAGCAGCCGCGGCGCGGTACGCCGCCGCTGATCCTCCCTGCCCTTCGGCACTTTACCTTGCGGCCTCAGCCCCTATGGTGACCGCAATCCGATCCCATTCGTCCGAGGAATTCCACGATGTCGAAGTTTGGTCTCCACCAGTCCCCGCCCCGCACCGAGGATGTCCGGTTCCTGACCGGCAAGGGCCGCTACGTCGACGACATCGCCCCCGAGGGCTCGGCCTACATGGTGTTCCTCCGCTCGGACGTGGCGCACGCGAAGATCGCCTCGCTCGATGTCGATGAGGCCCGCGCCGCTCCCGGCGTGCTGGCGGTCTATACGTCGGCGGATCTCGACGGGAAGCTGGTCAACAGCATGGACTACTCGGTGCTCAAGGTGCCCGAAGGCGGCGTCTCGACCACCCCGCGCCGGCCGATGCTGGCCGAGGACAAGGTGCGCTTCGTCGGCGAAGCGATCGTCGCGGTCGTGGCCGAGACGAAGGCGCAGGCGATGGACGCGCTGGAGCTGATCGAGATCGACTACGACGAGCTGCCCGTGCACGTCGCGACCGCCGTCGGCGGCGAGGCGATCCACGACGAGGCGCCGGACAACCTCGCCTATGACTGGTGGTACGGCGACGCCGAGGCGACCGAGGCCGCCTTTGCCTCGGCCGCACACACGGTCAAGATGGACATCGTCGACAACCGGATCGTGTCGAACCCGATGGAAACGCGCGGTTGCTACTCGGAGATGGTCGGCGGGCGACTGCACCACGCGGTCAACGGCCAGGGCGTCTGGGGCGTGCGCGACGCGCTCGCCGACAAGCTGGGTATGGATGCGGCCGACGTGCACGTGACCACGCCGGACGTCGGCGGCGGTTTCGGCACCAAGGCGCAGGACTACCCCGAGCAGTTCCTTGTCAGCCTTGCCGCGAAGGAACTGAACCGCCCGGTCCGCTGGATGGCCGAGCGCGGCGAAGGCATGATGACGGACAACGGCGGGCGCGACGTCGTCACCGTGGCCGAAGCCGCCTTCGACGCCGATCACAAGCTGTTGGCTGTGCGTATCAACTCGGTCAGCAACCTCGGCGCGCACAACTCCGGTTACGCGCAGCACATCCAGTCGGAACTGGCCCTGAAAGTGCTGACCGGGATCTACGATGTGCAGACCGGCTTCTTCGGCGTAAAGGGCGTCTACACCAACACCACGCCGATCGACGCCTATCGTGGCGCAGGCCGCCCCGAGGCGATCTACGTGATCGAGCGGCTTATGGACACCTGTGCCAAGGAACTGGGCACCGACACGTTCACCCTGCACCGCAAGAACTGGGTGCCGAAGGACAAGTTCCCCTACACCACCTTCTCGAAATCGGTCTACGACGTGGGAGATTTCGGCCGCGTCATGGACCGTGCGATGAAGGAAGCCGACGTCGACGGCTTCCCCGCCCGCCGGACCGAGGCCGAGGCGCGGGGCAAGCTGCGCGGCATCGGCCTCAGCTACTACATCGAGTCGATCCTCGGCGCCAAGAACGAGACCACGACCATCGAATTCGCCGAGGACGGGTTCGTGAACCTCTATGCCGGCACCCAGTCGAACGGACAGGGACACGAAACGGTCTTCGCCCAGATGCTCCACGCCCGCACCGGGATCCCGTTCGACAAGATCCGCTATTTCCAGGGCGACAGCGACCTGATCAAGAGCGGCGGCGGCACCGGCGGCTCGCGCTCGGGCACCGCGCAGGGCAACTCGATCAACGCCACCTCGGACCTGATGATCGAACGCTTCAAGGATCTCGCCGAAGAAGAGCTCGAGGTCGCCCGCCCCGACATCGTCTTCGAGGACGGCACCTTCTCGGTCGCGGGCACCGACAAGTCAGTGGGCCTGATGGACCTCGCGGCCACGGCACGCGAGACGGGCCGCAGCGACCTGCTCCGTACCGAACACGAGCACGCCTTCAAGGCCGGTGCCTTCCCTTACGGCGCACACATCGCCGAGGTCGAGGTCGATCCCGACACGGGCGTCACCAAATGCGTGCGCTACACCGTGGTCGACGATTTCGGCGTGCTGATCAACCCGAAGATCGTCGAGGGACAGGTCCACGGCGGCATCGCCCAGGGTGCCGGCCAGGCGCTGGTCGAGAACTGCGTCTATGACGAGACCGGCCAGTTGCTGACCGCGAGCTTCATGGACTACGCGATGCCGCGCGCCGCCGACTTCCCCATGATCAGCTTCAACACGGAACTCGTGCCCACCTCGACCAACGAGATCGGCATGAAAGGTTGCGGCGAGGCCGGCACCGTCGGCGCGATGGCCTCGGTCACCAATGCTGCGCTCGACGCCGTCTGGTCCCGCGGCGTCCGCCGGGTCGACATGCCGCTGACCCCGCTCAGCATGTGGCGCCGGCTTCAGGACGCCACCGCGTCTAGCCTAGCCGCCGAGTAACGTGAACGGGCGCTCGACACTCGGGCGCCCGCCTTCCAATTTCTTCAAGTATCCCCGCCGGAGGCCCCCGGCCAACCCGGGTCCGGCGGTCGCCGAAACGACCTACCCTTGGGGCGTGTACCAGATCGGCGAAGTGTACGCGCGCTCCTGCGTCTCCATCGGACTTTCCTCCGGCACCTCCGCGCCCATCCGGAACGCGTCATAGGCGGTCCAGCGCGGCGTCGGGATCTCGATCACTCGGACATAGTAGAACGCCCGCTGGGTCGGATCGAAGTCCGGGTCAGTCCAGACGGTGCCCAGCTCGGCCGCACCGATTGTGTTGGTCCAGGTCGCGCGCGCGACGTCGACAGTCGAACCCACCGCGGGCAGCTTGCCGTCGGCATCCGGCTCGCGGTCGCCGCCCCACGCGACATCGTAGACCTGTTCCTCGGTCTCGCCCTCGGCGTTCAGCCAGCCCTTTACGACCTGGATCCGGTCGAGGTTCGCCCCGATCGGATCCTTCAGCGCGAAGATCATGAAGTTCGGGGCCGAGGCACCATCGGGCGCCTGGCCGAGGTCTCCGCCCATGGGCACGCCCTTGGCATAGCCGATGGTCGACGGGGTCCGCGAAGTCAAATCCTCCACCGTGAAGTCCCAGCCGCCGAAGAAGCGCACGCCGAGCCGCGAGCCGGTCGTGGCGTAGACTTCCCGCCGCTCCATCGCGTCGAAGATCGCATCGCGCGTGTTCTCAGAGGCCCAGACGGCCGCAAGGCCCGAGGCCACCTGCTCCCAGCCGATGATCGCCACGTCACCAAACTGGCCGACGACATGCGAGGGCCGCTCGGGGTTCGGCTCGGTTCCGGAATGCTTTCCGAAGAAGTTGTCCTCCTGCGCGGTGGCAAGTGAGGTATGGCTGTCGGTGGAGCCTACCATGCCGAACTTGTAGGGGTTCGTACCCAGGCGCGCCTCGATCTGCATGCCGCGTTTGAGCGCCTCGCGCGCGTATTCCCCGGCGAGCATGTCGTCGGTCTTCGCCTCCGACAGGTTCAGGTTGCCCTTGTCCCAGGTCTCGTAGTCGGCGAACTCGTCGGCAGGCGACAGGAACGGATGCGTCTCACCATCGCCCTTGATCTGGGTGACCTCGTACATCGGCTCCCATTTCGCGCGCTGCGTCACGTATTCCTCGTCGAGCGCGACGCCGTCGTATTGCGCCTCAAGGGGGAACATTATCCCGTTCGCGAGATTGCCGTTGTGCGCGAGGGCCAGCACGTCGCCGCGCGTCACCTCCTCGTAGTTCTCCATCCACGCCCAGAGCGCGCGCGGATTCGGATCGCCGAGGGGCGGCGTCGTGGTCGCCGGGTCGACCTGCCGGGCCAGTTCTCCCCCGTCGCGGTAGATCACCACGCGGTGCATGTTGTTGCCCTCGACCAGCGAGGTCCACTCGTAGCCTATGAAGGCAGTGAAGTTGCCCGGATCGTTGGCTTCTTCGGCAGCGGCAATCTGGCGCTGCCAGACCGAGCGGTAGGCCTTGGTGCCCGGCTCGACGGACAGCGCCTCCGAAATCACCTCGCCGCGCGAGAACGTGTCGATCAATTCAAGGGTCGCGCCGACCGCAGCATCGCCGCCTTCCGCAATGGCCGAGGCGATCCGGTTGCCGTCGGGATCGGCCATGATCGAGCGGTCCTGCGCGAAGATCAGGTCAAAGAGGCCCATGTTGTCGGAATGGTCCGCGACGACCAGCCAGTCCAGCGGGCGTGACAGCCGCGCCTGGAAGCCAGTTGTCGCCTCAACCTCCTCTCCCTTGGCAAAACGATAGGCTTCGCGAGCATCGAGACGATTGCCGAATGACCCCGCGTCGAAGGAGGTCGAGGTATGCAGGTGCGTATCGCCCCACAGCGGCCGGTCGGCAAAGCCGCGCGCCGCGTAGGGTGAGTAGGATTCGCCCGGAAACGCCTTCACGAGGCTTGAGGCTTCCGGCGCGGGCTCGAACCCCCAAGCCGATGGCGCCGTCAGCGCTGTCGTCAGCATCAGCGCGCAGAGATGTCTGCTGGTCATGGCGAAGTCTCCCCTGTTCTTCTGAAAAGGTATGCGTGGGCGGCGGCGTCGCCCACGGTCGTCGCACTGCTGTGACCAGCCTCAACCGGCGGGCGAGTACCAGATCGGCGAGGTGTAGGCCCGCTCCTGCCCGACCAAAACTGCATCCTCGGGGATCTCGGCGCCGAGGCGAAGCTTGTCGTAGAGCACCCAGCGCGGTGTCGGGATCTCCAGAATGCGGGCATAGTAGAACGCCTGCTGGGCGGGATCGAACTCCGGGTCGGTCCAGATCGCTGCAAGCTCCGAGGCGCCGATCGTGTTGGTGTAGTTCGCTGCCTCGACGTCCACCGTGTTGCCGACCTCGGGGACCATGCCGTTGGCGTCTGGCTCCCGGTCGCCGGACCAAGCGACGTCGTAGACCTTCTCGTGGAGTCGGCCGTCCGCGTCCATCCAGCCCTTCACGATCTGCACCCGGTCGAGGTTCGCCCCGATCGGGTCGCGCAGCGCGTAAACCATGAAGTTCGGGGCGGTTGCGCCCTCGGGCGCGGCCCGCAGGTCGGCGCCCATGGGCACGCCCTTGTCGTAGCCGGCGAACGCAGGTGCGCGCGAGCGCAGATCGTTGTCGTCGAACTCCCAGCCGCCGAAGAAGCGCACCATCATGCGGGGACCCGTCGTGGCATAGGTTTCCCGGCGGACCATCGCGTCCCACAGGCTCTCGCGAGTGTTCTCCTTGGCCCAGATGCCGGTATAGCCCGAGGCGACCAGAGACCAGCCGGGGAACTCCCCCTGGTCCGTTTTGGTGAACGGATGCTCGGCGCGGGTCGGAGACGGCTCGGCGTTTGTGGCCTTGCCGAAGTAATTGTCGCTGTCGGCGGTCGCCAGCGACGTATGGCTGTCGGTCGCACCCGAAAAGCCGAACTTGTAGGGGTTCACGCCCAGCGCCTTTTCCAGCGCCATACCCTGTTTCAGCGCCTCGCGGGCGTATTCGCCCTTCAGCATCTCGGGCGTCTTGGCCTCGGTCAGGTCGAGGTTGCCTGCGTCCCAGGTCTCGTAGTCGGCAAAGGGATCCTCGGGGCTGAGCGTCGGGTGCGCTTCGCCATCACCCTTTATCTGGGTGATCTCATAAAGAGGCTCCCAACGGGCCCGGGCGCGGACATAGGCCTCGTCTACCGGCGAGCCGTCATAGCGGGTGTCGGTCGGGAACATGATCCCGTTCGAGAGGTTGCCGTTGTGCGACAGTGCGAAGACGTCCCCACCGGTCTTGGACTCGTATTCCTCGAGCCAGGTATACAGGTCCATCGGATCGGTCGAACCGACGGGCGGCTGCGTTACCATCGGCTCCATCTGCAGGGCCCGGTCGGCATCGTCCCGGAAGATGACGTTGCGGTGCATGTTGTTTCCGCGGATCAATGAGGTCCACTCGTAGCCGTGAAACGCCGTGAAGGTCCCCGGATCGTTGTACTCCTCGACCGTGTCGACGATCTTCTTCCACACCGAGGCATAGATCGGCGAGCCGGGCGAATAGTCCGCGATCAGCTTCGGATCCATCGTGCCCTGTGAGAAATTGGTGATCAGATCAAGCGCCGCCTGAGCCGACGCCTCCCCGCCTTGCTGCAAGGCCTCGGACCAGCGCGCGCCCTGTTCGGAGGCCATGATGTTCGGTGCACCGGCGGCAAGGTCAGTGATCATCCCCATGCCATCCGAGTGTTCCGTGGTCACGATCCAGTCGAGCGGGCGGGACAGGCGCACTGGCTGACCGGATGACGCCATGACCTCCTCGCCGCGAGCAAAGCGCAGCATGGTCTCGGTGTCAGTGGTATTCCCGAAGAGACCGGCATCCATCGACAGGCCCGTGTGGATATGCGTGTCGCCCCAGAAGACGCGGCTGGGAAAGGCGCGCTGAGCGTAAGGCGAATAGGCCTTGCCGGGATAGAGCCCTTGGATGGACTCGCCTGACGGGATGAACTGGGCGGTGGCAGGTGCACCAAGGCCTGCCAGGATTGCAGCCGAAATCACAAGGCTGCGGCGCACGGACATGCGTCGCGTGGTCATGGGTGGTCTCTCCCCGTGGTCTGCCGATCTTCGCGGCTATTTGATCGCGGGGCGCACGCCATAACGCCCGCGGAGGAAAGCATACCACGATTCGGCGGTTTCCCGGGTTACCTGTTCCGCGGCGGTCGGTCGCTCCCCGTCTGGGAGGGCGCAGCCAGTTCCATGATCTTGCGATTCGCGCTGCGAAGGTGGATGTCCAGAGTGGCCGCCGCCCAGCGCGTATCGCGCGCCTCGATGGAGTTCAGGATCTCGGTGTGCTCGGTCACGATCCGCGTGCGGTCGGTTCGGACCCGCGCCACCATGAACCGCGCCCGCCGCAGCCGCGCGTTGTACTCGGCATGGGTCTTGCACAGCGCGGCATTTCCCGACGCTGCGACGATCGCCTCGTGAAAGGCCATGTCGGTTTCGAAAAAGGCCGATTGATCGCCGCCACCGACCAGCGCAAGGAGGCGTTCGTGGATCGCGCGAATCCCTGCAATTGTGGCGTCGCTGGCGTTCTGGCAGGCCTGTTCCCCGGCAAGCGCCTCGAGCACGCGCAGTACCGAAAACATGTCAGCGAGGTCGGCGGCCGAGGGATCAGCGACCACCGGGCTGCGCGCCGGCTTCACCTCGACAAGGCCCTCGTTGGCCAGGATCCTCAGCGCCTCGCGCAGGGGTGTGCGGCTGACGCCAAGCGCCGCAGAGGTTTCGCGTTCAGGCAGGTTGGCCCCGGGCGGGAACTCTCCCATTACGATCCTGCGGCGCAATTCCTCGGCCACCCGTTGCGGCAGCGTGCGGAAATCACCGCTCGGGGCGGTGCTTTCGGCTTCGTTTCGCGACATCCGCGATCTTCCTCCCGATGCGCCTTATTGTTGGTCAATCTTAAAAAACCGGCGCTTGGTATACCGAAGATATTGCCAGACCCTGCCGAGTCGGTCTAGCTTGTCGAACGGCCTGCCCAGAACGGGCCAGACAGCAACACACCATGCCGCACGCCTATCGCGGCACAGGGAGGGAAACTTGAGACACACGACACTCGTCGCGGCAACCGCGACGGCCGCTCTTCTGGCAACCAGCGCCTTCGCGCAGGAGGTCACGCTCCGGATCCAGAACCACTACGCTGCCGACTCGGTGTCGGGCAGCCTGTCGGCGCAGTTCGCCGATGACGTGGAAACCATGTCGAACGGCGAGATCGACATCGAGCTGTTCCACTCGTCCTCGGTCGTGGCCACCGTCGAAACCTTCGACGCCGCCGCGAACGGCATCCTCGACTGCGACATGACCGGTGGCGCCTACCAAACCGGCAAGAATCCCGCGTTCCAGTTCGTGGGCGACATCATGGGCGGTTACGACACCCCCTACCAGCAGCTGAGCTGGCTGTACTACGGTGGCGGTCTGGAAGCGGCCCAGGAGCTCTACAACCAGCACGGCATGCAGCTGATCGGCTGGTGGATCTACGGTCAGGAATCGATGTCCTCGTCCAAGCCGCTGGCCGGCCCGGACGATCTGAAGGACTGGAAGTTCCGCTCGCCCCCGGGACTGGAAACCGAGATCTTCGCCGAGCTGGGCGCCTCGCCGATCGTGATGGACTTCACCGAGATCTTCACCGCGCTCGAGACCGGCATCATCGACGGCGCCGACGCTTCGGGCCTGGCGAACAACGTCGGCATGGGTCTCTATGACATCGTCAAGCACGCCACCTACCCCGGCTTCCACTCGATGCCGTCGGACCACCTGGCCTGCAACAAGGACGTCTGGGACGGTCTGGCCGACCACCACAAGCGCATCATCGAGACCGCGATGCAGAAACTGGCGCTGCAGACCGCGCTCTACTTCGAGCGCGCCAACGCGCAGGCCGCTGCCGACCTTCAGGCTGCCGGCGTGACGCTGCACGACTGGTCGACCGAAGACCGCGCCGCGTTCCGTGCAGCCGCCCAGAAAGCCTGGGAAGGCTGGGCCGAGAAGACCCCGGAAGCCCGTGCGCTGGTCGACAGCCACAAGGCCTACCTGGGTCAGCTGGGCCTGCTGTCCGAGTGATGCGGACGGCCTGACGGCTAGTTCGCCTGATCCTGCGGCGGGCCCCTCGGGGCTCGCCCATTTCGTCTTAATCCATTGCTGCCGGAGGATGCCCGCATGCAATCCAAAAGCGTCTGGCTCGGCCCGTTACGCGGACCCGTCAAGCTGGCGATGATCGTCAGCGTGGCCCTGACGGTCCTGATGGCCGCCTGGCTCATCGTTACCTACGCAACGGGCAATTCCGAGCTCGGCATGCACGAAATGATCCGCCCGTCCGGAAAGCCGATGGTCCAGGCGATGCTGATCCTGCTGTGCATAGCGCTGCTCAGCAGTTCAATCTTCCTCTCGGATACGAGAGGCGCGATCGAGATCGAGGCGAACGGATTCTTCGACATCCTGTCGCTGGTCCTGTCGCGACTGGCGATGATCGGCGTGATCTTCATCGTCATCGTTATGTTCTACGAGGTGATCTCGCGCTACGTGTTCGAAAAGCCCACCCTCTGGGCAAACGAACTTTCGCTGTGGATCGCCGCGATGGTCTTCCTGTTCGCGGGCCAGTACGCCATGCAGCAGCGCAGCCACATCCGCATCTACATCATCTACGACATGATGCCCCGCTGGATGCAGAAACTTTCGGACTGCATCTCGGTATTCCTGATCTGGGTCTTCACAATCGGCCTTGTCTGGGGCGCCTATAACGAGGCCTACACCAAGGCCCTGCGGATGGAGACCTTCGGCACCGCCTGGGATCCGCCCATCCCCGCGACCGTGAAGGTCGGCATCCTCGTCATCATCTGTCTCGTCGCCCTCCAGGCGCTGTCGAACCTCATCGCCGACTGGAACAAGGCCCCCGAGCATCACAGCCCGGCCGACGAGATCGACGAAACCGAAATCGAGAACATCCGCCGTACTCTGGAAGGGGACCGCGACAATGGTTGATATCGGCACTCTGTCGCTGATCCTGCTTCTGTCCATGTTCGTGCTGCTGGCGATCGGGATGCCGCTGGGCTTTGCCTCGGCTTTCCTGGCGCTGGTGACGCTGGTGCTGAAATTCGGCCCGGACCTGCTGTTCGGAGAAGTCCTCTCGGGCGACTTCTCGAAGTTCGGGCGCGGCCCACTCGCCGTGCTCAGCCAGGCGATATACCGGCAGATGACGAACTACGTGCTGATATCAGTACCACTGTTCATCTTCATGGCAGCGCTGCTGGAACGCTCCGGTATCGCGCGGGACATGTATTCCTCGCTGAACGTGTGGCTCTCGAAGACCCGCGGCGGCATTGCCATCGTGACCTCGATCATGGCCGTCATCATGGCCGCCATGTCCGGGATCATCGGCGGCGAGGTCGTCTTGCTGGGCCTGATCGCCCTGCCGCAGATGCTGCGCCTCGGCTACAACCAGAACCTCGCCATCGGGACGATCTGCGCAAGCGGCTCGCTGGGTACCATGATCCCGCCGTCGATCGTGCTGATCTTCTACGGGCTGGTGACCGAGACCTCGATCAAGGCGCTGTTCACCGCGTCCTTCCTGCCGGGCTTCATGCTGGCCTCGTTCTTCATCGCCTACATCATCATCCGCACGCAGCTGAACCCGGACCAGGCCCCCCTGCCCGAGGCGGCTCCGGGCGAGCCCAGCGGCGGCGAGAAACGGAACCTGTTCCTGGCCTTCCTGTCCTGCCTCGTGGCTGGCGCCAGTGCCGTGCTGATGCTGCGGCTGCTGTTCCTGACAGCCACCGGCGCCAACGCCGTGACCGAAGGCGTTGAGCCGATCCCGCTTGGCATGATGTCGGACCTGCCCTGGCTGGGCGGTGCCCTGCTGCTGTCGCTGGCGCTGATCTTCTTCGTCTTCGGCCGCGAGCGCACCGCGCAGGGTTGGCAGATGGGCAAGGGCCTCGTCGCTCCGATCATCGTGATCGGTGTGGTTCTGGGCTCGATTTACGGTGGCATCACCGGCATCACCGAAGCTGCGGGCATGGGCGTGATCGCCGTGTTCCTGATCTCGGTCATCCGGCGTGAGATGTCCTTCGACGTGGTCTGGGACAGCGTCATGCGCACGCTGAAGTCGACGGGCACGATCATCTGGGTGACGATCGGCGCTGCGGCGCTGGCGGCAGCCTACACGCTGGCGGGCGGGCCGACCTATGTCGCCAACCTGATCGTCGGCGCCGAGCTGCCCACCATGGGGATCATCCTGGTCATGATGTTCATCTTCCTGATCATGGGGATGTTCATGGACTGGGTCGGCATCGTACTGCTGATCATGCCGGTGTTCCTGCCGATCGTGCTGAAACTGCCGGTCGAGGAAATCGGCTTCATCGGCAGCCTGGATCCGTCCCATGTCGCGATCTGGTTCGGGGTGGTGTTCTGCATGAACATGCAGGTCAGCTTCCTGTCGCCACCGTTTGGCCCCGCCGCCTTCTACCTGAAGTCGGTCGCCCCGGCGCATATCTCGCTCACCGACATCTTCCGCGGCTTCCTGCCCTTCATCGGCATCCAGCTGCTCGCGCTGTCGGTCCTGCTGATCTATCCGTCCCTCGTGTCGGTGTTCCTCTAGGAAAGGAAAGCTCCATGTCCGCCGAAGCCTCTACGACCGAACCGAAGGGACTGACAGCGGACCAGGTCGCCGCCTTCGAGCGCGACGGCTACCTGGTGGTCGGGGACGTCCTGTCCCCGGCCATCCTCGAGGCGCTGCACGCCGAATACTCCACCCTGATGGACCGGCTATACGACGGGTGGAGCGCAGAGGGTCGCGTCCCTCCCGGCGCGGCCCTCGACTTCTGGGGCAAGCTCAGCACGGCCTACGCGGCGGGCTGCGACTGGTTCCAGCCAATGGACTGCTCGCTGCCTGGCGAAAGGGTCACGGCCGACACGCCGATGCACTTCGGCCCGGCCGCCTTCGACATGATCACCCATCCGAAGCTGCTCGATATCGTGGAAAGCCTGATTGGCCCCGAGCTCACATCGAACCCGATCCAGCACATCCGCCTGAAACCGCCCCAGGGCGAGGTCCACTCTGACGAGATCCGCGCCCATATCGGCCTGACCGACTGGCACCAGGACCGCGGTGTCTCGCTGGAAAGCGCGGACCGGACCGACATGGTGACGGTCTGGCTGGCGATCACCGACGTGACCGAAGACAGCGCGCCGCTCAAGGTTATCCCAGGTGCGCACCGGGACGGGCTGATCGAGCATTGCGGCTGGGTGCAGACCGGCATCCCCGGCAAGCTGATCCCTGAGGACCGCGCGGTGCCCCTGCCCTGCAAGGCCGGCTCGGCGGTGCTCCTGCACCCGCTGACCCCGCACGCCTCGCTGCCGAACACCTCGGACAGGTTCCGCTGGTCCTTCGACATCCGCTTCAACCGTACCGGCCAGCCGACCGGCCGCGACCACTTCCCCAGCTTCACTGCCCGCTCCCGCGCCCGGCCCGAAACGGAACTCAGGGACTGGCGCATGTGGGACGAGATGTGGCAGACCGCCCGCGCCCGGCTTTCGGGCCAGCCGCATATCCCGCTGCACCGCTGGGACACGTCGAACCCGGTGTGCGCCTGAGGCGCCGGCCTTCCATGTTCTGAAAATATCCCCGCCGGAGGCATCCGGCGGTGGCCGCTGCCGGGACCGTCCGAAAGAGCGCTGGACGCCGACCTTGAGACCTGACATTTTCGCGGCGGCCTTTTAAGCTTAACCAGCCAGAAAGCGCCCGGACGGGCGCTTGAGCAAGGAACCGTTCATGCCCGATACAATCCGCCTCGATGCCTCCGACAACGTGGTCACTGCGACCCGCCCGCTGGAAGTCGGAACCGAGGGCGCGATCCAGCTGATCCCGCGCGGTCACAAGATGGCGGCCGAGGACATCCCCGCCGGTAGCCCGGTGCGCAAATACGCCCAGATCATCGGCTATGCCGCCGAGGACATCGCCAAGGGCGCGCATGTCCACACCCACAACCTGGAATTCCGCGCCGTCGAGCAGACCTACGAGTTCGGCACCAACCTGCGCCCCGCCGCCGCGCCCGAGACCCGCGACACGTTCATGGGCTACCGCCGCGCCTCGGGCCGGGTCGGGACGCGCAATTTCATCGCCGTGCTGACTTCGGTGAACTGCTCGGCCACCGCGGCGCGGATGATCGCGAGCCATTTCACCGAAGAGAAACTCGCCGCCTATCCCAATGTCGACGGCGTCGCCGCCTTCGTCCACGGCACCGGCTGCGGCATGGCAGGCGACGGCGACGGGTTCGAGGCGCTGCAGCGCGTCATGTGGGGCTATGCCAAGCACCCCAACGTCGGCGGCGTGCTGATGGCCGGACTGGGCTGCGAGATCAACCAGATCGACTGGCTGGTCGAGGCCTACGGTCTGACGCCCGGCCCGCTGTTCCAGACCATGAACATCCAGGACGTCGGCGGCATCCGCAAGACGGTGGAACTTGGCATCAAGAAGATCGAGGCGATGTTGCCCATCGTCAACGACGTCCAACGCGAGGAATGCCCGGCGTCGGAGTTGATGGTCGCCCTGCAATGCGGCGGCTCGGACGCCTGGTCGGGGATCACCGCGAACCCCGCCGTCGGCTATGCCTGCGACCTGTTGACCGCTCAGGGCGGCACCGGCGTTCTGGCCGAAACCCCCGAAATTTATGGCGCCGAGCACCTGCTGACCGCCCGCGCCGTCTCGCCCGAGGTTGGGGAGAAGCTGGTCGGCCTGATCCGCTGGTGGGAGGATTACACCGCCCGCAACAAGGGCTCGATGGACAACAACCCCTCGCCCGGTAACAAGAAGGGCGGGCTGACGACGATCCTGGAAAAGTCGCTGGGGGCGGCGGCCAAGGGCGGCACCACGCCGCTGACCGGGGTCTACAAGTACGGCGAGACCGTCACCGCAAAGGGGTTCACCTTCATGGACAGCCCCGGCTACGACCCGGCCAGCGTCACCGGCCAGATCGCGAGCGGCTGCAACCTGGTGTGTTTCACCACCGGGCGCGGCTCGGCGGCGGGCTACAAGCCATCGCCCTCGATGAAGGTCGCGACCAACACCGAGATGTTCAACCGCATGACCGAGGACATGGACGTGAACGCGGGCCGCATCCTGAGCGACGGCGCGTCGGTCGAGGAAGTCGGCCGCGAGATCTACGAGATGTGGCTGCGCATGGCATCGGGCGAAAAGTCGAAGTCAGAGCTTCAGGGGCTGGGCGATTACGAGTTCGTACCCTGGCAGATCGGCGCGGTGATGTGACCATGCGCGCCCTGCCCCGATGACAGTCCCCCCCGCAAGCGTCCCGCAAGTGCGCGTGGTCGTGGTCGGCGCGGGCTCGGTCGGCGCGCGCCACGCGCAAGCGGTCATTGCGCATGGGGCAGCGCGTCTTGTGGCCGTCGTCGACCCATCGGAAACCGCCCGCGCCGCCTTTGACGCGCCCGGCTTTGCAACGCTCGACGCGGTGGATGTCGCAGCCGATGCGGTCATCATCGCCACCCCCACCAGCACACACACGCCGCTCGGCATTGCAGCCGCCAAACGCGGCTGGGCCGTGCTGGTCGAGAAGCCGATCGCGGACACGCTCGCCTCCGCCGATGCGCTGATCGAGGCCTGCGCACAGGCCGGCGTTCCGCTGCTGGTCGGCCACCACCGCCGCACGCACGCCGTCGCCGCACAGGCCAAAGCGCTGTTGGAACAGGGCGCCATCGGTCGGCTGGTCGGCGTATCGGGCATGTGGTGCGTGAAGAAACCCGAGGGCTATTTCGACGTGCCCTGGCGCAGCGGCGACGAGGGCTCGCCGGTGATGATCAACCTGGTGCACGACCTCGACCTGCTGCGTTACCTCGCCGGACCGATCATCGAGGCGCGTCCGCTTCTGTCGTCCGCCACGCGGCACGGCGCGACCGAGGATACCGGTGCCGTCGCCCTACGCTTCGAGAGCGGCGCTCTCGGCACGATGCTGTTCACTGACAGCGCGCCCAGCCCCTGGGGTTTCGAGCATGCCAGCGGCGAGAATCCGAACATCGCCGGCGGCGGCGACGACTGCTACCGTTTCGTCGGCACCGAAGGCGCGCTTGGCTTTCCCTCGCTGACGCTCTGGCGCGGGGCACGGGACTGGTCCGAACCGACGATGCCCGAGCTGCACGACACTCTTGCTCCGACCGACCCGCTTGCCGCGCAGGTGGGGCATCTCTGCGACGTGGTCGCGGGCCGTGCCGCGCCGCTCTGTTCCGGGGCGGATGGGCGGGCGGCGCTGGCTTTGGCCCAGCAGATCACGGGCGACGGCCGAAAGGCCATGACATGAGGATCGCCGTCATCGGACGCGGACTGATCGGCTCGGCCGCCGCGCGGCACTTGGCGCTTGCGGGGCACGACACGATACTGATCGGACCCTCCGAGCCCGAGAACAAGACCGCACACCAGGGCGTCTTCGGCAGCCACTACGACGAAGGGCGGATCACCCGCAGCCTTGCCACCGATCCGTACTGGGCCGAGGTCTCGGCCGCCTCCATCGCCCGCTACCACGAGATCGAGGCGCAGGGCGGCATCCGTTTCTTCACCCAATGCGGCGCGCTGATGGCCGGGCCGGAAACCAGCGCCTTTATCGCCGAGACCGAGGCGACCCTGCGCCGGACCGAAACCCGTGCGCAGCGTCTCGACCGCGCGGCGATGGCGCGGGCCTTCCCGGCGCTGGCCTTTCCCGAGGGCTTCGCAGGCTTCCACGAGGCCGAGGGCGCGGGCCACATCTCCCCACGCAAGCTTGTGGCGGCGCAGACAATCGCAGCCCGCAAGCTTGGCGCGCGGATCGTCGATGCGCCCGCCGAGGGGGTCGAGGAAACGGGCGCCGGCATCACCGTGCAGGCGGGTGACGAGCGCATCGCCGCAGATCGGGTGCTGGTCGCCGCGGGCGGCATGACGGACCACCTGCTGCCCGAACCGCTGGGCCTGAAGGTGCTCGCGCGCACCGTGGTCTTCTTCGAACTCGATGAGGTCGAGGCGAAGCGACTGTCCCACCTGCCCTCGCTGGTCCTGCGCATGGACGACGCCGCCGAACCCTACATGCTGCCGCCGATCCGCTACCCGGACGGGCGCGTGTTGCTGAAACTGGGCGGCGATCCGGTGGACGTTCCGCTCACCAGCCCGCAGGAGATCGGCGACTGGTTCCGCTCGGGCGGCAACGCGGAGGTACGCGACTATCTGGTCGGGCTGATGGCCCGGCTGATCCCGGACCTCTCCCCCACGGCCATCCACATGGAGCCCTGCATGACCACCTACAGTGCCGACGGCTACCCGGTGATCCGGCGGCTGACAGGGCGGCTGGCGGTGGCGACGGCGGGCAATGGCGCCGGGGCGAAATGTTCGGACGAACTTGGACGCAGGGGCGCGCTCGCCGCCCTCAACGAAGACCTGAATATCGGAGAACCAGCATGAGCGACAAACCCGCAATCGGCTTTATCGGCCTCGGTCTCATGGGCGCGGCCATGGTGGGCCGCCTTCAGGACCTGGACTATCCCATGACCGTGGTCGCCAACCGCTCGCGCGATGCGGTGGAAAAGGCCGTCTCGCGCGGCGCGACCGAGGTGGGCAGCGCCCGCGAAGTCGCCGCCGCCTCGGACATCGTGATGCTCTGCGTCGACACCTCGGCCTCGGTCGAGGCGCGCATGCTGGGCGAGGACGGGGTGATCGCGGGCCTGCGCGAGGGCGCGACCGTGATCGACTTCGGCACCTCGCTGCCCGGCTCGACCCGAATGCTGGCCGAGAAAGTCGCCGCCGCAGGGGGCACACTGATCGATGCACCTTTGGGCCGCACCCCGGCCCATGCGGTGGATGGCAAGCTGAACATCATGGCCTCGGGCGACCGCGCGACCTATGACCGGATCAAGCCGGTTCTGGACGACCTGGGCGAGAACGTCTTTCACCTGGGCGACAGCGGCGCGGGCCACACGATCAAGCTGATCAACAACTTCTTCGCAATGACCACCGCCTGCGCCATGTCCGAGGCCTTCGCCATGGCGGAACGCGCCGGTGTCGGGCGCGAGACGCTCTACGAGGTGATGGCCGCCGGGCCGAACCGTTCGGGGATGATGGATTTCATCAAGGCCCACGCGCTCGATAACGAGATCCAGCTGGCATTCAGCGTCTCGAACGGGCGCAAGGACATCGGTTACTACGCGCAGATGGCGGACGACCTGGGTGCCCCCAGCCAGATGTCGGGCGCGGCGAAGAACGCGCTGGCGCTGGCCAAGGCGACCGGCTGGGGCGACCGCATGGTGCCCGAGATGGTCGACTGGTTCGACGCGCTTTTCGACGAGGCGAAGAAGCCCTGATCCCCTTGACGCCGCGTGACATTCCCCGTCACGCGGCGTATTGGTCCTTTCAATTTAACCAGACAGCCTTCCAGCCATAAAAGAGGAAATGTCCATGCGTCTCCAGGGCAAGAAAGCCTTCATCACCGCCGCCGGCCAGGGCATCGGCCGCGCCACCGCCGAGGCCTTCATCCGCGAGGGCGCGGAGGTCACCGCGACCGATATCAACGCCGATCTGCTGAAGGGGCTGGACTGCCGGACCGAACGGCTGGACGTGACCGATGCCGCCGCCGTCAAGGCGCTGATCGAAGAGGTGCAGCCGGACATCCTGTTCAACTGCGCGGGCGTGGTTCACGGCGGCACGGTCCTTGAGGCGTCGGACGCAGATCTGGACTTCGCGTTCGAGCTGAACGTGCGCGCCATGATGCGCACCATCCAGGCCGCCCTGCCCGGCATGATCGAGCGCGGCAAGGGCTCGATCGTCAACATCGCCTCGGTCGCGGGCTCGGTCATGGGCGTGCCCAACCGCTGCGTCTACGGCACCACCAAGGCCGCGGTGATCGGCCTGACGAAGTCGGTCGCCAAGGACTTCATCACCACCGGCGTGCGCTGCAACGCGATCTGCCCGGGCACTGTCGACAGCCCTTCGCTGCACGAGCGGCTCAAGGCCACCGGCGACTATGAAAAAGCCATGCGGGACTTCGTCGCCCGCCAGCCGATGGGCCGTATCGCCACCGCCGAGGAGATCGCTGCGCTGGGCGTCTACCTCTCCTCGGACGAAAGCGGCTTCACCACCGGCCAGGCGCACATCATCGACGGCGGCATGGCAGGCTGAGAAGGACGAGATCGACATGACAAAAGTACTCATCACCGGCGGCGGCGGCTTCATCGGCCAGAAACTGGCGAAGCGCCTCGCCACCGAGGGCACCCTGCGCGGGCAGAAGATCACCGGCATGACGCTGATCGACCTGGCCGAGCCGAAGGCGCCCGACGCGCCCTTCCCCGTGCGCACGCTGGCGGCGGACATCTCTGATGCCTCGGCGGTTTCACAGGCCTACGAGGGCGGGCAGGACGTGATCTTCCACCTCGCCGCCGTCGTCTCCGGCGCGGCCGAGGCGGATTTTGACCTGGGCATGCGCGTCAACCTCGACGGCACGCTGAACATCTTCCAGGCTGCCCGTGAACAGGGCGACTGCCCCATCGTGGTCTACTCCTCCTCCTGCGCAGTGCACGGCGGCGAGGCACCGGACCCGGTGACCGACGGGGTCGAGTTGAACCCGCAGACCTCCTACGGCACCCAGAAGGCGATCGGAGAGTTGCTGCTCAACGACATGAGCCGCAAGGGCTTCCTCGACGGTCGCGGGCTGCGGCTGCCGACGATCTCGATCCGGCCGGGCAAGCCCAACGCGGCGGCCTCGTCCTTCATGTCGTCGATCTTCCGCGAGCCGCTTCAGGGAGAGCCCGCCAACTGCCCCGTCTCGCGCGATTACCCGGTGTGGCACCTGCCGCCGCGCATGATCGTCGAGCATCTGCTGCACGCCGCGACCATCGACGGCGCGGATTTCGGGCCAAACCGGAACATCAACCTGCCAGGCCGTACCGACACCGTGGGCGAGATGGTCGACGCCATGACCCGCGTCGCCGGGCCAGAGCCGGCGAAACTCATCACTTGGAACTCGGACCCGGTGATCGAGAAGATCGTCATGGGCTGGCGCCAACGACTGCTGCCGGAGAAAGCGATCCGCCTAGGCTTCCGCGCGCCCGAAAGCTTCGACGACAGCGTGCGCTGGTTCCTCGAGGACGACCACCGCGACGTGGCCGGATCTTGACGACAACCAGCGCCCGTCCTCGCGAGGACCGCGTGCCCCTGGCGCTGGCCATCATGGCCGGCGCCTTCTTCTGTTTCACCATGATCGACACCAGCGCGAAATGGCTGGCCGCAGCCGGCCTGCCCGCGCTTCAGATCGCGTTCATCCGATACGCTGGGAACTTCATCGCGTCGCTGCTGGTGTTCCTGCCGCGCGAGGGACGCTCGCTGTTCCGTTCGCACATGCCGCTGCATCAGTTCGGCCGCGCAATTTCGCTGCTGACGTCGACCTGCTGCAACTTCATCGCGCTCAGCTACCTGCCGCTGACCGTGACCACGGCCATTTTCTTCGCCGCTCCGGTGCTGGTCTGCCTGCTGTCAATTCCCCTACTGGGAGAGACCGTCGGCCTGCGCCGCTTCATCGCGATCCTTGTGGGTTTCTCGGGCGTGCTGATCATCACCCAGCCATGGGGAGCCGCCTTCCACTGGGCGATGATCTTCTCGCTGACCGCACTCTGCGCCAATGCCTTCTACTTCGTACTCACCCGAATGATCGCCGGCCGCGACGACAACCCGACGGGCCAGATCATCACTTCCGGCGTGCCAACGTTGATCCTGGCGCCGGTGCTGCTGTGGACCGGCTGGACCTGGCCTTCGGCGCCAACCGACTGGCTGGCCTTCTGCGCCGCCGGGATCTTCGCCACGGTGGGTCACTCGCTGCTGACAGTGGGACACCGCTACGCCCCGGCCTCGACGCTGGCACCAATGGTCTACGTGCAGATCATCTACGTCTCGGTCATCAGCTGGGCGGTATTCAACCAGCCCCCCGACCTCAACACGCTGCTGGGTACGGCGGTGATCGTGGCGGCGGGCCTTTACATCTGGCTGCGCGAGCGAAAGCGCCCGCCCAGGAAACCAATCAAGACGCCCGGAGGAATCCCCGGAGGCCCGCGCTGAGGGCGGCCCCGCAACCCACGCCTGAGAAGGTTGACGCCGGCAAAGTGAAATATTAACTCGCCCATCCTTAGCCAGGAGGCCTCCGCCGTGGCGCTCGAACCAGATACCCTCGACCAGATCTCACAGGCCATTTCTCATGCCATTGCGCCCGCATTCCTGCTTGGCGCCATGTCGGCGTTCGTGTCGTTCCTGTCGGCCCGGATCGACGTTGTTCTCAACCGCATCCGCGGGATTAACGCGATCTCCGAAGGCGAGGATCACGCAGACCTCAAGACCGACGTCACCCGGCTCACTCGCCGCCTGTTATTGCTGCGCCGAGCCTTGCTCTTCACGATCGCGGCCGGCCTCGTGACCACGGTCCTGATGATCATGTCTTTCGCGCTGGCGGTGCTCGGCATTCAGCACGTCTGGGGCGTGGCCATGCTGTTCATCGTCGCGCTCGCGCTCTACGCGGTGGCGATCTTCAATGTCGGGCTCGACGGGATGATCTCGATCGGCAAGTCCGACCATTTCTGACGTACCGCCGGTCGCGGCCAACGTAAAACCTCACCATCCATCGGCACACGCGGTGATCGCGCCAACGCCCCGGCGCGATCACGAGGTTTTCGGGCGGATCATACCGCCCCCGGCTCAGCCCCGGCCGACGTAGGGCATCGCCGATGCCATGATCGTCATCGTCTGGATGTTCGTATCCAGCGGCAGGCTCGCCATATGGACCACCGCATTCGCCACATCCGAGGCCTTCATCACCGGCTCGGCCTTGATCGAACCGTCGGCCTGCGGCACGCCGTCGACCATCCGCGCGGCCATATCGGTCAACGCGTTGCCGATGTCGATCTGCCCGCAGGCGATGTTGAACTTGCGCCCATCAAGGCTCAGCGTCTTGGTCAGGCCGCTGATTGCGTGCTTGCTGGCGGTATAGGGCACCGAGCCCGGACGCGGCACATGAGCCGAGATCGAGCCGTTGTTGATGATCCGCCCGCCCTGCGGGTCCTGGTTGCGCATCTGCCGGAAGGCGGCGCGGGCGCAGATGAAGGCGCCAGTCAGGTTCACGTCGATCACCTGCCGCCACTCGTCCACGCCGATTTCGTCGATCGGGCGGCCGGGCACGTTGGTACCGGCGTTGTTGAACAGCACGTCGACGCGGCCGAACGCCTCGGCAATATTTGCGAAGGCGGCATCGACGGCGGCCTCGTCGGTCACGTCCGTGGGCACGCAAAGCGCGTTGGCATTGCCGTTCGCGGTCTCCTGCAGCGGGGCCTCGCGACGGCCCAGCAGGGCGACGCGATAGCCTGCGTCCAGAAAGGCTCGGGCGGTCTCCGCGCCGATGCCGCTGCCGGCACCGGTAACGATGGCGGTCTTGGTCATGTTCTTCCTCCCGTTTTGTGCGGATGCCGCCGCCCGGGCGGGCGCGGCCTTGGTATACCGATTGCGCGGCGGAGTTTGGTCCCCCTGCCCGGCGGCGTCAATCGCCAAGCGGCACGATGCGCACCTCGGCCCGCAGATCCTTCGCCAGTTGCGGATCACAAAGCTGCGTCGCGGGCGTGGTCACGGCGCTGGCCGCCGTCGCCGAGCCCTGAGCCCCCGCTTCGACCGCGCTTGCGCCGCGCGAAAGCGCCAGCGCGAAGGCAGCAACGAAACTGTCGCCCGCGCCGACCTTGCTGACCACCGGCACCTTGGGCGCGGTACACAAGTGGCACCCTTCAGCATCCGCGATCACGTTGCCCTCGGCCCCGCAGGCAACCGCCGCGACCTTGGCCGCGCCGCGTGCGACAAGCGCCCGCGCGACGCGCGCCACCGCCTCGGGCCCCGGCAGGTCGCTGCCCGACAGCGCCTCGGCCTCGGCCCGGTCCATGCGCAGCACGGCGACCGGCGTGGCGCTTGCCGCCTCGGCCGCGCGCAACGCCGGCCCCGAGGTATCGAGGATCGTCCGCACGCCCCGAGGCGCCACCGCCGCATTCACCCGCAGCCAGAAATCCGCCGGCACGCCCGGCGGCAGGCTGCCGCTCGCGACCAAAATGTCGCCCTCGGCCAGAGTCCCGGCGATCCTCGCCTCTGCCCTGCCCCAGTCGGCGGTTTTCCACTCCGGCCCCGGCAGGATGAATCGGTACTGGTGTCCACTGGTCCGGTCGGTGACGGCAATGCTCTGCCGGGTGGCGAGGCCCACGCCCAGATCCTCGGGCGCCAGCCCTTCGGCGATCAGCAGGGCGCGCATCTCGTCGCCCGCCGCGCCGCCCAGGGCGACCAGCAACCGGCTGTCCCCGCCCAGCCGGGCAATGGCGCGGCTGACGTTCACACCGCCGCCGCCCGGGTCCAGCGCCGGCGCATCGCAGCGCAGCTTCTCGTCGGGAACGACGGCATCGACCCCGGTCGAGATGTCCAGGGCGGGGTTCAGCGTGACGGTGACGATCCGGCTCATGCACCCTTGATGGCAGGCCCACGCGCCCACGCCAAGCCCCAGAAGGACGCTATCACGGTAACTCGTAGTGACCGGCCGTTCCTCGGACCCCGGCATCAGCCCGCCACAATCTGACGCTAGTCGGCCAGGGCAGCAGCTCGGAAAACTTTCAGCGTGCGACGGGCTATCAGGTGGCGTTGAAAGTTAAAGAGGTTGGCAATCGCAGCGTGGGTCGAGAGGAAGCGCCGCGCCGAGCCTGGTGACTCGAACCGAATTTGCTGCCGTTCTCGGCGCCGGGTCGGTTGATTCGAAACCTCCGCCCGATTGTTTGAGCGGCCCCGGTCACTTGCCGTTCGGCCAAGCCCATCTGGCGAAGCGCGGCCCCATAGGACCGAAGGCGATCCGTCACAATGGAAGCCGGGACATAGCCCTGTCGCTTCAAAAGGTTCCGCAGCAATTTCAATGCCGCCCTCCGGTCCCGCTTGGGCTGAACCAGGATGTCCGGCACCTCACCCGCGTCATCTAAGCGCGCCAGAGATAGATCGTCTTGCCACCAATCTTGAGGAAAGCCTCATCCAGATACCAACAGTCCGATGATCGCGGCCTTAACTTGCGGATCCGGTGGGCATAGCTCCGGCCAAATTTCAGTACCCACCTCCGGACCGTTTCGTAGAAGACTTCAATGCCTCGTTCCGCGAGGATGTCCTCGACATCGCAAAAGCTCAGCGCGATGCGCGACGAGGCCCTCGGCCTGCTGCGCGGGCTGATCGAGACCGTGGAGCTGCGCTATGAGGACCAAACCTGGCAGGTCGACCTGAAGGGCGAGATCGCCCGGCTGGTGGAGAT
>NZ_JBTLNF010000006.1:0-505602 GCF_054457455.1 Halovulum sp. GXIMD14794
CCCCCCCCCCCCCCCCCCCCCCCCCCCCCCCCCCCCCCCCCCCCCCGCGGCGGTTCAGGCCAATTCGACGACCAGCACGTCGCGCGGGGCAATGGAGAAGCGCCCACTGCTTAGCGAGGCCTCGTCAGCGGACCAGAGCGGAGCGCCTTTTGCCTCTGCCGCCGTGCCGCGCACGCCCAGGGTGCCTGTCTGCGCGATGCGGGTGGGGTTCACCAGCCACAGGAACCGCTTGCCGTCGCCCTCGTGCAGGCGGGCCTGCACCTCGGGGTTGGAGCAGCGCACTACCTGTTCGACCCCGGCCCAGTCCAGCATCGCGGCAAAGAAGTCGCGGCCCGAACGGGCGCTGCCCTTGTAATAGCCGACCGAGGGGTTGGTGCCGATCAGCAGGGTGCGGCCCTTGCCATGCATATGGGCGGCCATCGCCAAGCGGCCGTCAGCGAAGCGGCCCATCTCCTGCGCGCCAGCCAGCTCGTAGGATTGCAGGAAGCCGCCGCCCTGAACGTCCAGCCCGTCGAAGGTGAAGCGGATGCGGTCGCCGATGTCGGGCATGAACTCGACCTCATGCTCGCGCACGCCGAACATCGCGTCGAGCCCCATATTGGGCTGCACCGTCCCGACCTTGCCCCGGTCGCCGAAATAGCCCGGACAGGCCTCGCAGATCAGTGTGCCGCCCGCCTTGACCCAGGCAGCGATCCGGTCGGCCTGCGCCTGGGTGAACATGATCGGGTACGGGAAATAGAGCGTGTCGTATTGCTCCATGTCCTCGATATGCACCCAGTCGGCCTGGATGTTGTTGTCGAAGAAGCCGCGATAGGCGCCCCACATCGCCTCGGAATAGGTCTGAAAGCCGCCCTGGTGGCTGAGCAGGTAGTCCCATTGCTGGGTCTCGGGTACGACGAGGATCCCGATGTCACCCTTCACTGGCTTTGCCGCCATGCAGGCTGCGGTCGCGGGCGCGTTGGTCCATTTGGCGATCCGGCTGGCCATGTCCGAGCGATCCGTGCGGCTGCCGTCCATGCCGTAGGAGCCGAACGCGCCGAACAGCGGACCGTCGAGGAGCGGACGGTAGCGCAGGTTCATCATCCCCCGCGCCCCGGCCGCGAACGAGCTGAGCGACCAGACCCGGATATCCTCGGGCTCGGCGACGCGGCCATCCTCCTTGTCGCGGTTCAGGACCTGCGGCTGCATCCACAGCGGGCCGCCCTGCCGTTCGGCATGCCAGAACGGCTTTCCGCGTGCGGCGGCGCGGTTCAGATCGCCGGGGTAGAAGTTACGCCAGGGCTGCGCCCCCTTGCGGGCCTGGATCCAGGTATAGCCGTAGACCTGCACCTTGGAGGCAGCCAGCCAGTCGTCGCAGCCCCCGGCGGCGATGCCGGAGTTCATTCCCGAGGAGGTCGCGTAGATCGCCCCGGCGATGCCGTGCGCGGCGATCAGGCAATCCTGGTCCACGGCCCGGATCGTGTCGATCTTGGCCTGCATCTGGTCGTAGAAATTGTCCTTCTTGAACTGCAGCCAGTCCAGCCCCTCGGGATAGGGGCGCATCTCGACTGGCGGCTCGATGTCCTCCCACTCGGCATGGCCATAGCGGTACCAGGCCTGCGACAGCGTCTCGAGATCGCCGTACTTGTCCTTCAGCCAGGCGCGAAAGGCGGTCTTAGTATGGTCGGAGTAATCGACAGATGGCGAGTAGTTGCACTCGTTCCAGACGTCATAGCCCAGCAGGCCGGGATGGCCCTTGTAGCGGGTGGCCATCTCGGTAAGGAAGCCGCAGACCGCCTCGTGCACCTCGGCGCAGTTCATCGTCAGCGCGCCAGCGCCGCCGCCGTTCGCCGCAAATCCGCCGGTGGCCGAGGACGCGCCCATGGTCGGCACCAGTTCCGTTCCGTCCGAGCGCTTCTGCCTGGCATGTGCCCATTTGCGATAGGCCCATTCGGGGACGGTGTGGGTCAGCTCGGCAATCACGGTTTTGATGCCGTTCTCGGCGGCCAAATCCATTTGGCGGTCGTACTCGCCCCAGTCGTACTTGCCCGGCGCACGTTCGATCGCGGCCCACATGAACCAGTGGCGGAAGGTGTTCAGCCCATCCTCGGCTGCGATGCCGTAGTCGCGCTGCCAATCCTCTTTCGGAGGGTTGGATTTTCGGAAGTAGACGGCGCCGAAGGGCACTTGCTGGTCATAGGGTCTGGACATGAGATCGCTCGACTTTCTTGCAAAGGGATAGCGGTCCGCGCGGGCGGTCCCGTGCGGGATGGAAAGGATCCGGGGCTGGAGTTCAGCGCCGGGGCGGAGGGTCGCGCATCGCCGGGCAGCGCGCGGGCGGGTCGCTCATGGCTGGAACCTCGTGCGATGCAGCATCCGTTTGGCACGCGGGTCCGGGCTCGGGACGGCCGAGATCAGGCTTTGCGTATAGGCATGGTCCGGTGCGGTGCAGATCCGCTCGGCCGGGCCGGTTTCGACGATCCGGCCTTTGTGCATCACCGCGACGCGATCGCAGAAATAGCGCACCACCTGGATATCATGCGCGATGAAGACGAAGCTGAGGCCCAGCCGTTTCTGCACGTCCAGCAGAAGATCGAGGATCTGCGCCCGGATCGACACATCAAGCGCCGAGGTCGCCTCGTCGGCAATGATGACCTTGGGTTCCAGCGCCAGCGCGCGGGCGATGCCAATGCGCTGCCGCTGACCGCCCGAGAAGGCATGCGGGTAACGCTCCATCGCCGAGGGCTCCAGCCCGACGAGGTCCAGCAGTTCGGCCACGCGGTCCTCGAGCGCCCTGCCCCGCGCGCGGCCCGAGACGTACAGCGGATCACCGATCACCTGCTTGACGGTCATGCGCGGGTTGAGACTGGCGAACGGGTCCTGGAAGACCAGCCGCACCTGCTGGCGATAGGCGGCGAGCGCGGGGCCGTTCAGTGCGGTGACGTCCTGCTCGGACCCGTCGCCGGGCCGGAAGGTCACCTGCCCCGAGGACGGCTCGATGATCCGCAGCAGCATCCGGCCAAGCGTCGTCTTGCCCGAGCCGCTTTCGCCCACGATCCCAAGGTTTTCGCCCGGCATCAGGTCGAGATCGGCATCGTCCACCGCCTTGATCGCGAAAGTCTGCTTGCCGCGCCAGTTGGTGGCACCGAAGCCCTTGGAGAGCCCCCGCGCCGAAAGCACCGGCTGCGCCGCCCCGACCGCGGCACGCGGCCGCGCGGCAGGCTTTTCCAGCTTCAGCGTCGCGCCCAGGAGTTTGCGCGTATACTCCTGCCGGGGCGCGTGGAAGATCGCGTCCACCGTGCCCTGCTCGACGATCCGGCCATAACGCATCACCGCGACATCGTCGGCGACCTCGGCCACCAGCCCCAGGTCGTGCGTGATCAGCAGCATCGCCATGCCGCGTTCGCGTTGCAGCCGGGCGATCAGGTCCATGATCTCGGCCTGGGTGGTCACGTCCAGCGCGGTCGTGGGTTCGTCGGCGATCAGGATGTCCGGATCGGCGGCCAGCGCCATCGCGATCATCGCGCGCTGCCGCATCCCGCCCGAGAACTCGAACGTGTAACGGTCGACCATCTGTTCGGGATTGGCGATCTCGACCTGTGCCAGCAGGCGCACGGTCTCGGCCCGCGCGGCACGGCGATCCATGTTCCGGTGCAGGCGCAGCGATTCCATGATCTGCGCGCCGATGGTCCGCACCGGCGACAGGCTGCTCATTGGTTCCTGGAAGATCAGTCCGATCCGGCCGCCGCGCACCTCACGGATCGCCTTTGAGTTCGGCGCAAGCTGGTCCAGCCGCCTCTCGCCCTCGGGGCCGCGCAATGTGATCGTGCCGCCTGAAACTTTCGCCTGAGAGTCGATGATCCTCAGCAGTGCCCGCGCGGTTACCGACTTACCTGAACCGCTTTCACCCACCAGCGCCAGCGTGCGACCCGGATAGAGGTCGAAGCTGACCTGCCGGACAGCGTGCAGGATGTGGGTGCGCAGATGGAAATCCACGCTCAGACCCTCGACGCTCAGCGCCGCGTGATCCAGCCGCAGGTCCGGCGCCTCGATATGCTTCACGTTGCCCATCAGTGTTCATACGGGTCGGCGGCATCGCGCAGACCATCGCCCAGGAAATTGAAGGAAAGGACCGCCATCACCACGCAACCGGCGGGCCAGATCAGCAGCCAGGGCGCGGTGGCCACGGTGCGCACGTTCTGCGCGTCCTGCAGCAGCACGCCCCAGCTGACGACCGGCGGCTTCAGACCGATGCCAAGGAAGCTGAGCGCGGTCTCGGCCACGATCATTGTCGGGATCGCCAGGGTGACGACCGCCAGGATGTGGCTGGTCAGCGAGGGGAGGATATGCCGGAAGATCACCCGCCGCTGGCTGGACCCATCGAGCCGCGCAGCGGTCACGAAATCCTCGCCCCTCAGCGCGAAGAACCGCCCGCGCACCTCGCGCGCCAGCCCGGTCCAGGCCAGAAGCGAGACGATCAGTGTGATGATGAAATAGACCTGAAGAGGCGACCATGTGACCGGGATCGCCGCCGCCAGGCCCAGCCAGAGCGGGATCGTCGGCATGGCGCTGATGATCTCGATCAGGCGCTGCACGCCCAGGTCCACCCAGCCGCCGTAATAGCCTGAAAGCGCGCCCAGCACGACGCCGATCAGCAGCGTCGAGGCAACGCCGATCAGCCCGATCGACATCGAGATGCGGGTGCCGTAGATCACCCGGCTCAGCAGGTCGCGGCCCAGCTTGTCGGTGCCCAGCAGGTTCATCGGATCGCGCTTGTTCAGCGGCCCGATCAGGTGCCGGTCCCAGGGGATCAGCCCCCACATCTCGTATTCCGCGCCCTTCACGAAGAAGCCGATGGGCACGACCTTTTCCGGGTCCACGGTGAACGTGCGGCGCAGGCTTTCGGGGTCCACCTCCATCGCGTAGCCCTTCACATGGGGCAGGAAGCGACGGTCGCCGTCCTCCTCGACCCAAAGCGAGACGCTTTGCGGTGGGGCATAGGTGAAGCGCGGCTGCGCCTTGTCTGGCAGGCCCGGGGCCAGGAACTCGGCGAAAAGGCCGATGAAGTAGAAGAACAGGACCACGCAGCCGGCGAACAGCGCCACCTTGTTGCGCAGGAACTTGTGGCGCATCAGTGTCCATTGGCTGGCGACCGCGATGGCCGCCGGATCGTCGCCGGGGCGCAGCGGGCTGATCGCCGGGCCGTCTTCAGGCTGGGCCTCGGGGATGGATGTCGTGTCAGCGTAGGTCATCAGGTGAACCGGATCCTTGGGTCAAGTAGCGCCAGCAGCAGGTCGGAGATCAGCATCCCGACCAGCGTCAGCACGCCCATCAGCAGGATGAAGCTGCCCGCCAGGTACATGTCCTGGCTGACCAGCGCGCGCAGTAGCAGCGGCCCGGCGGTCGGCAGGTTCAGCACGATGGCGGTGATCGTCACCCCCGAGATCAGCTGCGGTAGCACCCAGCCGATGGCCGAGACGAACGGGTTCAGCGCGATCCGCACCGGGTATTTCAGGATAACCTCATGTTCGGGCAGGCCCTTGGCGCGGGCGGTGATGACATAGGGCTTGTTCAGCTCGTCGGTCAGGTTGGCGCGCAGGATGCGGATCAGGCTGGCGGTGCCCGCGGTGCCGATCACGACGACCGGGATCCACAGGTGCGCCATCAGATCCTTGAACTTGTCCCAGGACCAGGGCGCCTCGGCGTATTCGGGGCTGAACAGGCCGCCGACGCTTTGGCCGAAGTGCTTGTAGCTGATGTACATCAGCGTCAGCGCCAGGATGAAGTTGGGGATAGCGAGGCCCAGGAAACCCAGCAGCGTGAAGACATGGTCGCCGATGGAATGGCGGCGCACCGCCGAGTAGATGCCGATCGGCAGCGAGACCGCCCAGACGAACAGCAGCGCCGCGACCGAGACGCTGAGCGTCGCGCCCATCCGCTGCCAGATCAGTTCGGACACCGGGCGGCCCCATTCGAAGGAATAGCCGAAGTCGCCGCGAAAGATGATGCCGCTGATCCACTTCAGGTACTGCACGTGGATCGGGTCATCGAGACCGTAGATCTCGCGCATCCGCGCCACCTGCGCCTCGTCGACGACCTGCCCGCTGTCCCGCATCGAAGCCAGCACCGAGGTCAGGTAGTCGCCCGGCGGCAACTGGATGATCATGAAGCTGATGACCGAGATCCCGAACATCGTCGGCACCATCAGCAACAGCCGCTTGATGATGTAGCCTAGCATGCCGGTCGCCTCCCCGTGGTGCCTGTCATGTCCAGACCAGCTCCACCGCCTCGACAACCGAGACGCCCGGCACGGTCAGCTCGGCCCGGCCGTCCGAGACCGAGACCGGAACCTCCTGCCCCGACACCAGCAGTCGCGCCCGCGCGCCGGTGCGCCCTACGGGCAAGGCGACGCTCACGGTCTGGGCGCCAACCGGCAGCACCTCGCGCAGCGGGCCTTTCATCATCATCGGGTTGGTCAGGTTGAACAGCAACACCGCTGTCGCAGCATCGCCTTCGCGGACAGAGACATCCAGCACGCCCGGACCGTCGACGTTGATCTGCGGGGCACGGTCCAGCGCCCAGTGCACCGCGTTGCGGATCAGACGCTGGTGATCTGCTGCCAGCACCTCCCAGAAGATGCCTCCGATGTTCCAGGGGAACCAGGCCGTGCGGCCCTGACCTACCCGGTTCAGCAGCACCGCCGGGTCGCGCGGAGCCTCGCGCGGGTAGACCTCTTCCATTGGCAGATCCGGGAAGTCCGGGATGAACTTCATTGGGGCCTCGACGCCCGGTTCCGGCTCGACGCCGATCAGCCGGGTGCCGCCAATGATCCGGCCCGCACCGTCGAAGCCGGCTGTCACGGCATGATCGCCCACCAGCGCAGCATAGGTGTTCTTCACCGGCCCGCGCGCCGTGCCGACGTGCGCCGCGCCAAACAACTCCGCCAGTCCGCAGCCGTCGCGCGGATTGCCGTCCGCATCCGCGGTGGCGACCTCGCCCAGCCCGACGATACTGCCGCCGCGTTCGACATAGGCCCTAAGCGTCGCACATTGATCGTCGGACAGGCAGGCCGCGCCGGGGATCACCACGACGCGGAACGCGTCCAGTGCCTCGGCGCTCAGCGCCTGGTCCGAGATCATCTCGAACGGCAACCGCGCCTCGATCAGCGCATGATAGGCCCCCATCGCCTCGGCTTCGGGCACGGCGCGGTCCTCTTGCGCCCAGTGGCGCAGGGTGGTGGCGGGGTCCAGCAGCGCGATCTCGGCCACAGGGGTCATCCCGCCCAACACCGGCTCCAGCCGGGCATGAAGGGCGAAGGCGTCGGCGACCGGCTGCACCCAGCGGTCGTCGGGCACGCAGCCGTTGAACTTGGTGAACCAGGGGAGCATCCCATGTACCGCGCCATTGGTGATCCACGCTTCCATCTCGGGGCCGGTGGTGACGCTGTCCTTCCAGCGATGCTCTTCTTCCGGACCGATCGAGGTGATCAGGACGACCGGCCGGTCCCTGAACGTCGCGCGCATCCGCTTGCCGTTGCGGCCTGCTGCCCAGATCGGCTCCACCCCGCGGCGGCCCTGATCGTCCACCACCAGGAACGGACAATGCTTTTCGATCAGGGAAAGATCGAACTCCATGAGCGACGCCCCGCCCATGTTGGGAATGAAGCTGGCATGGGGCCGGATCGCCTTCACGCGCTTGTCCCAGTCGATGACCATCCGGGTCAGCACGTCGCGCCGCCAGCCGGTCCAGGCCCGCCACACCGGGTCCGAGGCGTCGGCCCGCACGGGCAAATCCTGCCCAGAAGCGTCGCGGAACCCCTTGCGGCAACTTTCGCAATAGCAGACGCCGTGTCCCTGCCAGCGGTTCGCAAAGACCGCGTCGATGTCATAGTCGCGGGTCACTTCCTCGACGATCTGGGGCATGTAGTCGGCGTTGTAGCTGCCATAGGCGCAGGTCACCCAGACATCCGGAAAGGCCCAGTGGCGGCGCGGGTTGCCATTCGCATCGACCGCCACCCATTCGGGGTGCGCCTGCGCGGCGTCGTCGTGGATCGCGTGCGGGTCGATCCGCGCCATGACGTGCATCTCCAGCCCGCGCGCGCCTTCGACCAGCGCGCCAAAAGGATCGCCGTCGCCGAGGAACCGGCTGACATAATGATAGGGCACCTTGCTGGGGTAGTAGGCGACATAACCGCCCGCGCTGAGGCAGGTGGCATTCGAGCGCGTGCGGCGGAACACGTCGATCCAGAAGTCGGGATCGAACCGGACCGGATCGTCCTCAGCCAGGGTCAGCTGCGTCCAGCGCGTCGCGCCGCGATACCAGTCATCTGTGCGCAGGGTGCGTGAAGGCTCGGCGGTCAGGTCCAGCATGAATGCGCTCCGGTCAGGGAAAGGGACCGGCCCGCTCTGGCAAGCAGGCCGGTCAGGGTGACGCCGGGGGAGAGTCCGGCGCCTGTTGCTCAGGCCTTGAAGAACTGCTCGGGCCGCGAGGGCGCGGGCGTCGGCCAGCCGTAGGAGTTCGGCATTACGTCCATGGTGTTGACCATGTCGTTCTTCACCACGCCGTAACCATCGGGCGGCAGGCTGACACCGAAAACAAGGAACTGATCGGCAGCGTTCTCGAGGATCTGCGCCATGATCTCGTTCTGCTTCACCGGATCGCCGGTTGCCAGCAGAGTCTTGTAGAGTTCCTGCTGCGCCTTGACGTCCGCGGGCGGCTCCACCGCGTCCGCGTTCTCGGGATCATTGAAATACAGGGCCCAGCCCGGCGCATACATGGCATTGGAGTTGAACGGCACGAAGTACCGCGCGTCCAGCATCGCGGCGATCCCGGCATTGGCGCCGAACTGGTGCGCAGTGCCGTCATATTCGCGGCCATTGCGCACGCGGGTTTCCCAAAGCGAGCGGTCCATGGTGCGGATCTGCGCATCGATCCCGACCTCCTGGAACATCGGGATCGCCAGTTCGAACATGTCGAGGAAGGTCGTGCGCACCTGGTCGATCTCGAAGATGAGCGACAGCCGTCGCCCTTCGGCGTCAAGGCGATAGCCGTCGCCATCCCGCTCGGGCACCAGCGTGTCGAGGATCTCGTTCGCCTTGTCGGGATCGTATTCGGTGTGCTGTTTGGCCAGCCGTTCGTTGTAGAGCGGATCGCCCTCGAGGATAGACGCCTGGGCGGGCGATCCCTGCCCCACGAACACCGCATCGATCAACGCTTGACGGTCTATGGAGACCGATAGCGCCTCGCGGAACTGACGGGTGTTGAACAGCGCATTCTTCACCGGATCCGTGTGATTGAGGTTCAGCATGAACACCATCACGTTCGCCGCGCTTTCCTTCAGCGTGTAGAAGTGGAAATTGCCGCTGTCCTGCGCATCGAACAGCACCGGCTTGTTGGTCGGTGTGCCGATGTACTGGTCCATCATGTCGATCTCGCCCTGCAGCGTCTTGAGCAGCAGAACCTCGGGGTCCGAAACCATCTGATAGACCACGCGGTCGAAATACGGCAGCTGCGCGCCCTCGGTGTCGACCTTGAAATAGTATTCGTTGCGCTCGGCCACGGCACGCTCGGTATCCTCGCCAGGGGCGCTGGTGAAAGCCCAGGCCTCGAGCGTCGGGCGGGTCGAGTTCTGGTAGAACATGTTGACGTCGCCCAGCCCGCTTTCGCGCTGCATCAGGGCCACCCAGCTCTCGAAGCCGCGTTCCTTCGCAAGATTGTCGGCGTCAGGATTGTACTTCTTGTGGAACTGCTTGAGGTAGTGCGCCGGGCACTGCACCGTCTTGTCATTGCCGGCCCAGGCCATCTGGTGCGCGAAGAATCCGTTCGGGGCGTCGAATGTCACCTTGAACGTCTGCTCGTCCACGATCGTCAGCTTGCCGACCTTGTCGTCAACCGACCAGTAGCCCTGGCCGTTGTTCGCCTGCAGATCGGGATCCTGGAACAGATCCTCGTACCAGAAGCGCACATCTTCAGTCGTGTAGGGCGCGCCATCCGACCACTTGTGCCCCTTGCGCAGGTGGAACGTGTATTCGGTCGAGTCCGCGTTCACCTCGTAGCTTTCCGAGACGTTCGGGATCAGCCCGGTCCATTTCGGATCGAAGCGCACCTGAGGCTCGTAGCCTTGGTAACGGACAACCATCGACAGCGAGCCGCCCCCGACAAGCGCGTGGTTCCAGTCGCCACCCTGGGTGCCGGGCCGGTCGGTCGGCGTTATGACCAGCGGGTTCTCCGGCAACCGCCCATCGGCGGCCTGCTGGGCGCGGACAGCCGGGCCGAACAGCGCCATGCCGCCGGCAAGCGCCGTGCCGCCTGCAAGGAATCCCCGTCTGCTTAGACTGTGCATTTCATCGTCCTCCCCATAGCGTTTTGTCGCTTTCGTTATGTTTCACTAGTGTGATATATACTTATTTGTTAGGTAAAGCGTTATGTGTAGATTGCATAACAAACAACTACCGCGAGAAAGCACATGGCCTTGAAATCTGTCGATATATTCCCCCGAGACCCGGCACGGCCCCGTTGATAGAGATCCGGACATGAGCAAGGTAACGCTTCGAATCATTGCCGAAGAGATGGGGCTCTCGAAATATGCCGTCTCTCGCGCGCTTTCCGGCAAGTCGGGTGTCAGCGAAGCCACCCGCGCACGTGTTCTCGAAACCGCCGACCGCTTGGGCTACCGTCGGGCTTCCTCTGCCGAGCAGCGGCAGATAGCCGCCGTGTTCGACGTCTCGGACGCGATAAACAGCGAATTGAATATGCTCAAGCAGGCCGGCGCCCAAGCCGAAGCTGAACGATTGGGCTATGCGTTCAAGGTGTACTGGATTTCCTCGTCGGAGGAGGTTGCACAGATTGCCAGGAATTGCGCCGGCCTTCTTCTGGTCGGCAGCGGCCGCGCATTGGAAGCGGTACGGACCATAGATGTCAAAGGGGTGCCCGTGGTCCGCATCGGGCGCCTGTTTCCGATGGAGCGAGTGGACGCGGCAATAGGTACCGACCGCGAGGGCACTTCTGCCATGGGGCAGCACCTGTTGGATCTCGGGCACCGAGAAATCGTCTACGTCCACGGGGACAGCACGCTTTCGGGGCGCGCCGAGCGTCTGAACGGATTGCGCGAAGCCATGGCCGCCTATCCCGACACTGTACTACACGATCTGACGTGGCCTGCTGACAGCAGCTTTTCGGACGCGGCTGACATCCTGCTGAAGACTGCGCGTCCCACGGCTTGGTTCTGCGCGCACGATCGACTGGCGTTGAGCGTATTCTCCCACCTGCTCGCCCGTGGCATCCGCATTCCTCAGGACGCCAGCGTTGTGGGCTATGGCGACTCCGCGGTAATCCGGGAACTGCGTCCACGGCTGACGACTATTAATGTCTACGGACCGGAACAAGGCGCTGCAGCAGTAAACCTGCTCGACCGCCGAATCCGCAACCCGAAGGAATGCCCCTTCCCGATCCGAATGACCGTCCCCGGCAGCTTGGTGATCCGCGACTCGTGTGGCGCGGCGTGAAAGGACATGCAGGGCTCTCAGGCGTCTCCCGGCCTCAGAGTGCGGGCGCTATCAAGATAACACCGACCATCAAGACAACCGCGAAGCAGATCTTCGACGTTCCGCAGCGAAAGCGGAAAACGAACGTAGAGCATCACCGCCAAGCGTATGATCTCGGGGCTGGTCTTAAAGTACTTGAACGGGTCGCATTTCGTCATCCGAGGACGCTATTCAGCCCCCTGCCCCGTCGCAAGCCAGTTTCCCCTGACATCACCCGACTACAGCCAAGATTATCTGACACCACCCTCCAAACCATTCCCGTAGGTGTCCAGATCTGATAGGTCACCCGTAAAGAGCGCCTGTGAGCCAAGCTGGCCAGTCTCGCTCGAAGAAGGATTGGGCGCTCTCGTCGAACGTGCGGTTTGGACGAAATCCAAGCGTTATCATTTCGCCTTCCAGACGCACCCGTATCTGTCCGGTCATGTCGGCGGGGTTCTCCTTGCGGAAACGGTAGTTCTCCAGCGCCCCGGTCCGTGTCTCGGGTAGTCCTTCCCCCGACGGATCACAGACCGCGCGCGCGCCGCGGCTGCCGCCGCCTTCGGCGATGTAGAAATCCAGCGCCGTCAGCACCGCCTCGGAGGCCAGCGCCATCTGTTGCCACTGCACGAGCCGCGCAAGCTCTGACGGGCGGTCCGGCGCTATCCCCTCAGCTCGAATGCGGTTTGCAAGATCTCGCGCGGCTTCGAGCGCTCTCCGGACCCCGTCCGCGGTGCACAGGATCCCGGCATGGGCACTCATCCGGGCCTGGAGTTCGTCCCTTAAGGCCCGCACGGACAAGGCACTCTCAGACTTCGCCAGGGAAAGCGTGCGCGACACGGCATCCGCACTCCCCGCCGGTACCGCGCTCGGCGCGACCGCGCGGCCGCTCGCCGCGACATGCTCCGCCACGCGGATACCGAAGACCTGCCCGGCGTTCAGTGCGGATCCCCCGGGGCGTGTCGCGCCATGCGTTCCAGCCGCCTCGCCGACGGCATAGATCCCGCCGACATTGCTCCGCCCCCAGACATCGACCGCGATCCCGCCGTTCATGTGCTGGTTGTTTACCGCGAACTCCAGCGGCGCGGCCGCGATGTCAATCTTGTAGCGCCGGTACAGTTCGATCGCGAGCGGGTTCATGTGGCGTAGCCGGTCGATCGGCATGGCGTGCGACGCGCCCGCGTTCGACAGGTACTCGCGCACGTCGTCGTCCAGCCGCGCCAGATCGAAGGGCTGATCCCCAGGAACCGCCGCCGGGTTCCGGTTGAAATCCATGAACACCTTCCGGCCCTTCTCGCCCTCGCGGAAAACCGCCAGATCGACAAGGCTCGAGCCGAAGTCCAGCATCCGGCTTGCGTGGAACGGCCACTGATAGCCCTTCCGAAAAACGTTCGAGGCCATCTCCTGCGTGGTGCGATAGTACTCCGCCAAGAAATGATGCTCGTTCCCGTCGGCATCGACCGAGTAGATGTGCGGGATGACCTGCACATAGGTACCAGAGAGGTTCCAGGGAAACCCCTCGCGACGTGTGCCGATGCCGAACTGGCTCTCGGTAATGTTTGTCAGCTCCAGCCCCGCCTCGAGCGCCAGGCCGAGCGAGCCGAAGCAGCCGTTTGGAAAAACGCTGTCGCGATAGAGCTCACCGGGGCCGCCCGCGGCGAGCACAAGCACCGGGGCCACAAACAGCGCCAGTCCGTAGGGGTTCGCATCGCTGCGCGCCTTCGCTCGCACAGCCAGCATACCCTCGGCGCCATACGATCCGGTCAAGATCCGGACACCGGTGGTTTGGTTGAAGAAGGGCACGCCTAGACGCACTGCTTCCTCGCCTAGCACCTTGACCATCAGACGCGACGTCCGGGGCCCGCAACTCGTCGCGCGCCCGACCTCGTCATGGTCGGTCTTGTAGCGCAGGACCCCGCCAAGCCGATCCTGCGGCAGTGGCAACCCGAGGTATTGAAGCGAGGCCATCGCGCGGGCCGAGCCAACCGCCTCGACATAGGCTGTGTCCTCGTCCATCGCACCACCCGCGCGGATCGCGCGCGCCATGTCGTTGTAGTTGTCGCCCTGATCAGCAGTGTTCGCAGTGTGCAGGGTCTGCTTGTCCGAGCCGGAACAGGCCGACGTCCCGCCCCATGCGCTTTGCGAAATGATCGTCACATCGACGCCGCGCCGTTTCAGTTCTACCGCCGCACGCAGGCCAGCGGCACCGCTGCCTACGACCAAGGCGCCGGTCCGCCACACCGGCACCGCCTGGCCTGCAAGATCGAGATGCTCGACCAATCTCGGCTCGGCCGGTAGGCGCGGCATCTCGACATCGGTCAGGGCATCCAGAATGTGCTGCGGCAAGTCGAGGCTCATCGTCAATCTTCCTTTGTCAGGTTTCGAGCGCGCTGGAGGCCCGGATCCGTATCTCGACCGGGCTCAGCCGCGTGGGCGGAGGCCTTGTCCCGTCATTCAGCCAAGCCAGCATTGTCGTCGCCACGGCCTCGCCGAACCCGGCAATGTCGCAACTGACCGAGGTGAGCGGAGGCCAGACTTGGCTGCACTCCTCAATATCGTCGAATCCAACGACCCTCAGCCCGCCAGGACCGACGGCGCGGCCGATTTCTGCGCAACCCGACAGCAGACCGATCGCCACCAGGTCGTTGAAGCAGATCGCTGCATCCACATCCGGGTGCTCGCGAGCCAGCGCCAACGCGGCCTCGCGGCCAAAGGCCCTGCTGGCACGGCCGGGCAGTACCAGCGGCGCGATCCCACTCCCCTCAAGCGCCGCGAGATAGCCTGAACTGCGCTCGACGGTCACACTGCGCCCCTCGACACCGCCGACGAAGGCGATGCGTTTGGGCTTCCCTTCCAGCAGATGATCGGTCGCTATTCGGCCCCCGGTCGGATAGTCCGGCGCCATGAAAGGAACCTCCGGCGCCATTTCCGACCGGCGCAAAACCTGCATCGCGGGAATGCCGGCCCGGGCGATCGCCTCGTAGCCGCCATTCTCGTCGCCATAGGTCGGTGTGATGATGACCGCCGAAACCCCGTGCTCGATCATTGCGCCGACCACCTGCGCCTGCAGAGCGGTGCTCTCGTCGGTGTTCGCCAGCACTGTTGCGAAGCCCTTGTCGGTCAGTGCCATCTGCACTGAAATCGCGAACTCGGTGTAGAACGGGTTGCGCAGATCATTGATCACAAGCCCGATCAATCCGGCGCCGGAGCCGCGCAGGTTTGCCGCCGAGCGATTGTAGACATAGTCCAGTTCCGCCATCGCCTTGCGCACCTGCTCGCGCGTTTCCGCTTTCACGGACGGGCTGTTGCGGAGCACGAGGCTGACAGTTGACTTGGAGACCCCTGCCCTGTGCGCAACGTCAATGATGGTGGGCCGCCGGTCCGTCATGCCGCCGAAACACCCGCTTCGAAGGGAAGATCGAAGACCAGGATCCCGTCGAGCCCGTTCACGGCGTTCGCGACCAAGCGCGCGCCCAGCTTCTTGTGGTCTGGATGCCCCTGATAGGCGTCGAGCGCATCCCAGTCCATGAAATCGGCGGTGAACCCGTGCATGTAGCCGCGCTCGATCTTCTCGGGGCTTTCCGAGCGGCCCGAGTGGATCGCCAGCAGACCGGGAACCTTGTCCTCGATCCGGTGCAGTTCGGCGAAAATATCGTCGATCTCAGCGGCCGGCAGATCAGGATTGAAGCGTACCAGGACGATATGGCGGATCACGTTTGCACCTCAGGCATTGTCTTCGCGGATCATGTCGGCGGCCTTTTCACCTATCATGATCGCCGCGGCGTTTGTGTTGGAGGAAATAACCGTCGGCATGATCGAGTTGTCGACCACGCGCAACCTGTCGATCCCGTTGAAACGGAGGCGGATGTCCACGACCGCCTCGGTATCGGGCCCCATGCGGCAGGTGCCGGCGCAATGGTGCGAGGTCTTGGAGTGCTCGCAGATAAAGTCGTAGTAGTCGTCGTCGCTCTTTACCTCGGGCCCCGGCAGACGCTCTGCCAGGATGAAGGACTCGAGCGGCTTCTGCGCCAGGATCTCCTGCGTGAGTTTTAGACCGGTGATCGACATCTCGCGGTCGCGGGGGTCCTGCAGGTAATTCGGGTCGATCAGCGGCGCCTTGGCCGGATCCGAGGATTGCAAACGCACCGTGCCGCGCGAGCGTGGACGCAAGTAGCACGAGTTCAGCGTGATCCCGCCCATCGGCATCGAGGCGACGCCATGCTCGATTCCGGTTCCCAGCCCAAGGTGGAACTGGATGTCCGGCGAACGCGCGTCGGGGTCCGCATACCAAAATCCCCCTGTCTCGAAGAGCGAGGACGCCACCGGTCCCTTGCGCGTCAGCAGGTATTGCAGCCCTGCGACTGCCGCCCATTGCGGCTTGGCATAGCGGTCGTAGCTGTAAGGCCCCGAGAGTTCGCAGATGCAATAGAGGTCCAGATGGTCCTGCAGGTTTGCGCCGACGCCAGGTTGGTCGTAGGCCACAGGGATGCCCAGTTCCTCCAGGTGATCCGCCGGGCCGATCCCCGAAAGCTGCAATAGACGGGGTGAGCCGATGGCGCCGGACGACAGAACCACCTCGCTGGTCGCGTCCAACCGGGTGCCGTCCATCAATTCGACGCCGGTTGCGCGGCTCTTCTCGATCACCAGCCGCCGGACCGCGGCGCCGGTCTGCACCTCGAGGTTTTGCCGCTTGCCACGGATCGGCCCGAGATAGGCCATCGCCGCGGACGACCGTCGGGCGTTGCGCTGGGTCAGCTGGTAGTAGCAGGTGCCGTCCTGCTTCTCACCGTTGATGTCCTCGTTGCGCGGAATGCCAAGGGCCGCCGCCGCCTCGAAATAGGCCTCGCAGACAGGCAGCGGCGCGATCGGCTGGCTGACGCCCAGCGGGCCACCCTTGCCGTGATAGCGGTTCTCGTAGGTGTCGTTGTCCTCGGCTTTGCGGAAATAGGGCAGCACGTCGTCATAGCCCCAGCCCTCGCAGCCCATCTGCCGCCAGTCATCGTAGTCCTGCGCGTTGCCGCGTGTGTAGATCTGGGCATTGATCGCCGAGCCCCCGCCTAGCACCTTGGCTTGGGTATAGCGGAACACCTTGTCCTTCATGTGCCGCTGCGGGACCGTCTCCCACCCCCACGAACCGATGCCCTTGGTCATCTTCGCGAAACCGGCCGGCAGGTGATAGAACGGGTGCCGGTCCGTCGGCCCCGCCTCCAGCAAGAGGACCCGGTTGGCCGGATCCTCGCTAAGCCGCGATGCCACGACCGAACCGGCCGAGCCGCCGCCGACGATGATGAAATCGTAAGAGCCCATGGGGCCTCCTCAGAGCGCCACAGCCGCGTTGGCTGGCGTAATGTTTCCTGCGATATGCCCGGCAGCCCGGTGTGCCAGCGCGGCGACCGTCAGCGCCGGGTTCACCGCCGCCGAGGTCGGCAGGACCGAGGCGTCGGTGATGTAGAGGTTGGGGTGATCGTGGCTGCGGCAGAAGCCGTCGACCACACTCGTCGCCGGGTCGTTGCCCATCCGCGCCGTGCCACACTGATGTGATGGCGTGCGTCGGTCGAAAGCCTTTGCCAGTACGACCGGATAACCCGCTTTGCGCAACGTCTTCTTCAGCTTCGCGACCAGCGCCAGGTGCGCGTCCCAATTCGAGCGCTTCCAGTCCAAGCAGATCTGCCCGTCCTTCAGCGTGATCCGGCTTTCGGGATTGGGCAGGTCCTCGGAAATCGCGTAAAGGTCCACCGACCTCTCGGCGATCCAGCGCGCCAACGGGCGCGCCAGCGGCGAGTTGGCCGCCAGGATCGTGCCCGAGATCTTGCCCAGCAACTGAAGATTGCCCAACGGCTCGCCATTCGGCCCGCCGGTCAGGTAGAAATCGTTCAGCATCAGGGTCTTCTGATAGACAGAAGGATTGCGGCGGAATGGATGCAACGCCAACAATGCCGAGGCATTGTGGTTCATGAAGTTCCGGCCCACCTGGTCGGAGGCATTCGCTAGCCCTGAAGGATGCGCCGAATCTGCCGAGGCCAGCAACAGCGCAGCGCTCTGCACCGCACCGGCGGCCAGCACGATTACGGGCGCGGCAAGCCGCTCGGGGCCATCGGCGGTCTCGACCTCGACTCTGGTGATCCGGCCATCCGGGCCGGCCAACAGCCGCGTCGCTTTCGTCCCGGTCCGCAATTCCACGTTCTCATGCGACAGCGCCCGCGCCAGACCGGCCGTTTCAGCATCCATCTTGCCGCCGCAGGTATCGGGAAAGGCATCCCAAGGCGTCTGTCCATGCGCCAGCCAGCGGCCGATATCGACCCCCAACGGCAGCGAGGACGGGTGCAGCCCCTTCGAAGCCAGACGCCGCCGCAGATCGGCAATGGCGGGCTCGTCGGGCACCGGTGGAAAGGCGTAGACGCCGGAATGGCGTGGCTCGGTCGGATCCTCGCCGAGGACGCCCCGAACCTGATACAGGTCCTCTGCCGCCTGGTAGTGCGGCTCGATCTCGTCATAAGAGATCGGCCAGCCGGGGGTCGTGCCGCCCATATGACGCAGCGGCGCAAAATCCTCGGCCCGATAGCGGATCAGCACCGCGCCATAGAACTTCGAGTTGCCGCCGACGTTGTAGTAGTTGCCGGGATTGAACGGCCGCCCCTGCCCATCGAGCCACACTTCGCGCGGGCGATAGACGCCACGCGCGAAGATGGCGTCCGCATCCCGGGCCTCGGGCGCGGGGCGGAGGAAGTGTCCCCGTTCGAGGATCAGGATGCGGCGCCCGGTGGGCGCAAGCGACGCCGCGACCGTGGCGCCCCCCATACCGGAGCCGATGATGAGGACGTCGGGCGCTGTCACGGCTTGATGCGAGCTTCGGTCTGGGGGTCGAAAGCGACCGCCTTTTCCATGTTGACCGCGAACTCGAAGATATCGCCCGCGGCGACCTGTGCATCGGCACGCATCCGACCTACGGCATCCTTGCCCCCAAGCGTCATTGTTACGAACGTGTCCGCGCCCGAAGGTTCGGTGACACCGATCCGGTTGCGCAGGGTCTCGATGTTGCTCGAGTTCCGATCTGCCCCATCCGGGTCGGTGATCGCCTCGGGGCGGATACCCAGCAGGATGTCCCGCCCGTCCCAGGCCGACATGTGCGGTTGGCTGAAGCGCAACAGCGCCTCTTGCCCGTCGGCATCGGATAAGGCGGCATGGGGCACACCGTTCAGAACTTTCACCTTGGCTGGCATTACATTCATGGCCGGGCTGCCCATGAAGGTCGCGACAAAGACGTTCTCGGGCGCGTCGTAAATCTCCTTCGGCGTGCCCAGCTGCTGGACGTACCCGCCGAACATTACCGCGATCCGGGTCGAGAGCGTCATCGCTTCGATCTGGTCATGCGTCACGTAGACGATTGTGGTGCGCAGTTTCTGGTGCAGCTTCTTGATCTCGGTCCGCATGTCGACGCGAAGCTTGGCGTCGAGGTTCGAGAGCGGCTCGTCGAAGAGGAATACGTCCGGATCGCGCACCAGCGCGCGCCCCATCGCGACACGCTGCCGCTGGCCGCCCGACAGCTGCCCCGGCTTTCGGTCGAGCAGGTGGTCAATCTGCAGAAGCTGCGCGACTTCCTTCAGCGCCTTCTCGCGCTCGGGTTTCGGCACGCCGTGCATCTCGAGCCCGAAGGTGATGTTCTGCCCGACCGTCATGTTCGGGTACAGCGCGTAGCTCTGGAAAACCATCGCGATGTTCCGCTTCGACGGGTGCACGTTGTTGATCACGCGGCCCTTGATCGCGATGTCGCCCGAGGTCACCGTCTCGAGCCCCGCGATCATGTTCAGCAGCGTGGACTTGCCGCAGCCCGAAGGGCCGACCAGCACGAGGAACTCGCCCTCTTCGACCGCGATGTCGACCTGGTGCAGGACCTCGACGTTTCCGTAGGACTTGGTTGCGTTGTTGATATCGAGAAAGCCCATCGGATTATCCTTTCACGGAGCCCGCCATCAGGCCGCGGACGAAGTAGCGTCCGGCCACGATGTAGACGAGCAGGGTGGGAAGAGCGGCCAGGATGGCACCGGCGAAGTGGACGTTGTATTCCTTCACGCCGGTGGAGGACTGCACAAGATTGTTCAGCGCCACCGTCATCGGCTGGCTCTGACCGCCGAACGACGCGCCGAACAGGAAGTCGTTCCAGATGTTGGTGAACTGCCAGATGATCGACACCACGGCGATCGGTCCGGAGACCGGCAGCATGATCCGCCAAAAAATCCGGAAGAACCCGGCCCCGTCGATCATTGCGGCCCGCACCAACTCCGTCGGGAAGGCCGCATAGTAGTTGCGGAAGTAGAGTGTGGTGAAGCCGATGCCGTATACCACGTGGACCAGGATCAGCCCCGGGATCGAGCCCGCCAGACCCAGCTTGCCGAGGATCATCGCCATCGGGATCAGCACGATCTGGAACGGGATGAAGCACGAGAACAGCAGCAGCCCGAAGAGGATGCTGTCGCCCTTGAAGCGCCACTTGGTCAGCACATAGCCGTTCAGCGCCCCCAGCACGGTCGATATTGCGACCGCCGGTACCACCATCAGGATCGAGTTGAGGAAGTAGGGCCGCAGGCCCGTCGGCTCCACCCCGATCTGCGCCGAGGACCAGGCCTGCGCCCAGGGCTCGAGCGTCCAGACCCTCGGAAGCGCCATCATATTGCCCTCGGTGATCTCGCTCAGCGGCTTAAGCGAGTTCGCCACCATCACGAACAGCGGCATCAGGTAGAACAGTGCGAATAGCAGCAGGAACACGTAGATGAAGGTTCGGGTGATGCGGCCCGTCCGGACGGCGGTGTCTTGCGTCGCCACTGACATCACTTCTTCTCCTTCAGCTCGGCGTAGAGATACGGGGTCATGATCGCCGCGATTGACATCAGCATGATCACCGCACTGGCAGCGCCGATGCCCATCGAGTTCCGGGTGAAGGTGTAGGAGTACATGAAGGTCGCGGGCAGCTCGGTCGCGCGGCCGGGTCCGCCGCCGGTCAGTGCAATGATCAGGTCGTAGGACTTGATCGCAAGGTGAGCGAGGATCACAAAGGCCGACAGAAAGGCCGGGCGCAGCAGCGGGATCACGATCCGGCGGTAAAGGTTCCAGTTCGACGCGCCGTCGATCTGGGCTGCTTTCAGCATCTCGTTGTCGATACCGCGCAGCCCGGCCAGGAACATCGCCATCACGAAGCCCGAAGTCTGCCACACGGCGGCGATCACCACCGTGTAGATCGCCATGTCGCGATCCTTGATCCAGCGGAATTCGAAGCTTTCCCAACCCCACAGATGCATCGTGTTCTCGATGCCGATGCCGGGATCCATGATCCATTTCCACGCAGTACCGGTGACGATGAAACTCAGCGCCATCGGGTAGAGGTAGATCGGCCGTAGTAGTCCCTCGCCACGGATCTTCTGGTCGAGGAAAATCGCCAGCGACAACCCGATCGCCGTACAGATCACGATATATAGCGAGGCGAAGATTCCGAGGTTAATGACCGCGGTCCACCAGGCCCTCAGCCCCCAGAGCTTCACGTAATTCTCGACCCCGATCCAGTCATAGCTGGGCAGCATCCGCGAGTCGGTGAAGCTGAGGTAGATCGTGAAGACGATGAAGCCGTAGACGAAGACGAACATCATCGCAATCGACGGCGAGAGTACCAGCCGAGGCAGCCAGTCCTGCAATCGCGTACGGAAATCTGGTGGGGCGCTCGTCGTCGTCATTGCAATACCTCCCTGCCCGCCAGAAGACGGTCTCGTGATTCATGAGGATGGGGTGACGGGTAGACCCGCCACCCCGAGGCGGTCTTACATTGCGCCTTCGACTGCGTTGGCCAGTTCTTCTGCGGCCGTGGCGGAGTCGTACTCACCGTTGAAGTGCGCGGTCACCACGTCATAGATCGCGTTCTTCACGGCAGCGCGGTTGGCGTGGCCATGGGCCATCGAGCCCATGAACGTGCCAGCCTCGGCCGCAGCGGCAAGTTCTTCCATGCCTTGTTGGGCGCAGGCGTCCAGATCCGACCCATCCACATCGGTGCGCGCCGGGACCGAGCCCTTAACCTTGTTAAACGCGATCTGGAACTCTGGGCTCATGATGTCCGAGGCCATCTGCGCCTGGGCCGCGGCCGCATCATCGTCACCGACGCCGAACATCGCGAACTGGTCAGAGTTGAAGGTCACCGACCCGGCCGAACCCGGCAGGCGGAAACAAAGGAAGTCCTCGCCTGGGACCTTGCCTGCGTTCAGGAACTCGCCCTTCGCCCAGTCGCCCATGATCTGGAAGGCGGCCTCGTCGTTGATGACCATGGCCGAGGCCAGGTTCCAGTCGCGGCCCGAGAAGTTGTCGTCCACGAAGGAGCGCAGCGTCTCCATGCGGTTGAACGCCTCGATCATGGTGTCGGACGACAGCGCGTCGTAGTCCATGTCGATGAAAGCCTGCTTGTAGAACTCCGGCCCACCCGCCGAGATCACGACACCGTCGAAGATGGTGGCGTCCTGCCAAGCCTGCCCACCGTGAGCCAGCGCGACCTTCCCCGAATCCTTCACGGCCTGCATGGCGGCGACGAACTCTTCCCATGTGGTCGGCTGCGCGATTCCCAGCTCTTCAAGGATCCGCTTGTTGGCCCAGACCCAGTTGGTCGAGTGCACGTTCACCGGCGCGGCGATCCAGTTGCCATCGTATTTTGCGAAGGCCTGCAGGGCCTCCGGCACGACTGCGTCCCAACCCTCGGCCTCAGCGACCTCGTTGAGGTTGCCCAGAACGCCCTCAGCGGCCCAATCCTGGATGTCGAAGCCCAGCATCTGCACGGCGGTCGGCGGATCGCCTGCGGTGACGCGGGCACGCAGCGTGGTCATCGCCGCTTCACCGCCGCCACCAGCGACCGGCATGTCGACCCAGCCGATGCCCTGGCCCTGAAGCTTTTCCTTGAGCACGTTCAGCGCTGCGGCCTCGCCACCGCTGGTCCACCAGTGCAGCACTTCCACATCCGCGGCCTTCACCATGGTGGTGCTTGCCATCAGCGCGAGTACCGCGCCCGTTGCTCCGAGTTTACGCATGAGGTTCCTCCCTGTTCTATGCGTGTCTCCGATAGTGCCCTGACGACGTCAGAGATCCTTCACCCAAGGCGCGCGTGTGCGACCGATGCGCATCACGACCGATTTCACCTCGAGGAATTCTTCAAAACCGTAGCGTCCGATCTCCCGTCCCTGGCCGGACTGCTTCATGCCGCCGAACGCGATCTCGGGGAAGCCGTCCATCCAGGTATTGGTCCATACGGTACCGGCCTCTGCGCGCCGTGCAAAGGAAAGACAGGTGTGCACGTTCTCGCTCCAGACACCGGCAGAAAGGCCGTAACTCGAGTCGTTGCTCAGTTCGATCGCCTCTTCCAGCGTCCGGAACGTTAGGACCGAGAGCACGGGGCCGAATACCTCGTCGCGGGCGATGGCCATGTCGGGCGTCACGCCGCGCACGACCGTCGGCTGATAGAACTGCGTCCCCAGCCCCGGCACGGTCATCGAGCCGCCACCCAAGCAGACCTCGGCCCCGGCCTCGACCGCCTCGCGGACGTAGCCGTCGATCTTCTGCTGATGTTCGGGCGTCACGATGGCGCCAACCTGTGTCTCGGGGTTCAGCGGGTTGCCGAAGACGACCTTGCGCGACAGGGCGACCACGCGCTCGACGAAGGCGTCGGCGATGTCCTCGTGCACAATGATCCGGCTCGAGGAATTGCAGCATTGACCGACGTTGAAATAGACGCCGAAAGTCACCGCATCGGCGGCCTGGTCCAGGTCAGCATCCGGAAAGATCACTTGCGGGTTCTTGCCGCCCAGTTCCAGCGCGACCTTCTTGAGCGTGCCCGAGGCCAGTTCCGAGATCGTCTTGCCCACCGCGGTCGAGCCGGTGAAGGTCACCATGTCCACGTCGGGATGCGTGGAAAGCCGACTACCCACGGGCTGGCCAAAGCCCAGCACGATGTTGCAGACGCCCGCCGGCAGCCCGGCCTCGGCCAGAAGCTCGGCCAGCATGGCGGTGGTCGAGGGCGTGACTTCCGAGGGCTTCACCACGCAGGTGCAACCGGCGGCCAGCGCGAAAGGCAGTTTCTGGCTGAGGATCCAGAACGGAAAGTTCCACGGCGTGATGATCGAGACGACGCCGATCGGCTCTTTCAGTACCATGGCGAGCATGTCCTCGCCCAGCGTGTTGTGGCTGTCGCCCTGCGTCGTGCGCGCTAGCGACGCCGCATAACGCCATAAGTCCGCCGCGCCCGAAACCTCTCCCCGCGCCTGCGAGATCGGCTTGCCGCTTTCCAACGTCTCGATCATCGAGAAACGCTCGGCGTAAGTCTCGATCAGGTCGGCAACCTTCAGCAGGACAGCCGCGCGCTCCTTGGCCGAGATCCGGCTCCAGCGGCCGTCGTCAAAGGCCGCGCGGGCGGCGTCGATGGCGGCATCAGCCTCCGCCTCTCCACCTTTCGCAGCGATGCTCACTACCTTGCCATGCGACGGCGCGATCCGCTGGGACGTGGCTCCGTCCGCGCTGTCGCGCCAAGTACCGTCGATAAAGTGCTGCAATCGCACCGGCTCGGCAGGGAGTTGCAGTTCGGCGTCGGAAAGGACGGTCAGGTCAAGCATCAGATCAATTTCCCGAAAAGTTTGGAGGCCGCTTTTCGCGGAACGCCGCGACGCCCTCGTCGCGGTCCTCGCTGGCAGCGATGCCGGCAGCGCCCAGGGCTTCAATCATTGCCGCCAGATCTTCGCCCGCACCGGCATGGATCATGTTCTTGGTGATCTCCACGGCGCGCGGGGACAGCACGGCGGCCGCACCGGCGATCTCGCGGGCGGTCGCCAGCACGTCGTCTGAGACCTCGGCAGCGAAACCCAGCGCCAGCGCGCGATCCGAAGGGATCCGGCGGCCGAACAGCGCCATCTCCTTGATGACCGGTTCGGGCAAAAGCCGCGCCAGTCTCTGCGTACCCGACCAGCCGGGAACGATGCCAACCCGCGCCTCGGGCAGGGCCAGCGTCGCGCGCGGGGCCATCACGCGCATGTCGCAGGCCGCGGCCAGCTCCAGCCCGCCGCCCATGGCGTGACCGTTGAGCGCGGCAATCGTCGGTTTCGACAGCCGCGCCAGCGCGTCGAAGATCCGGTGGCCGTCGCGCACCCAGCGGCGCGCGAACTCGGCGGGGCTCAGGTCGCCCCAGCCGTTGATGTCCGCCCCGGTACAGAACGCCCGCTCGCCCTCGCCGGTCAGGATCACGCAACGAACCGACGCGTTCCGGTCGAGCGCCGCCAGATGGCCCTCCAGATCGGCCAGCATCTCGACCGTGAAGGCGTTCATCTTCGCGGCATTCTCGAGTCGCAGAAGCGCGACCCCACCGGTGATCTCCAAGGAAACGCGGCTCATGGCCGCCACTCCATCGGCGCTTCGGAAAGCAGGCTCAACGGCATCCGCTGCGCGTTCTCGGCGATCGTGACGCGACCCTCCGAGGCGGCGACGATGTCCCGCTCGGGGTCGATCCCGGGCATGATTTCGGTCGCGATCAAACCGGTCTCACCTAGCCGCATCACGCAGCGCTCGGTGATGTAGAGTACGTCCTGCCCCAGTTCCCGAGCCCGGCGGCCCGAGAAGGTCACATGCTCGACCTTCTCCACCATCTTGGTGAACTTGCCGGGCTTGGCGATGCTGACGCCCTGCTCGGTCAGTTCGACCTGCGCACCAGCCTCGAACCAGCCCGAGAAGACGACCTTGTGCGCCTGGCTGGTGATATCGACGAAACCACCGCAACCTGCGGTCAGGTAGGGCTTCTTCGACAGTTTCGAGACGTTGACGTTGCCCTCAATGTCGACCTCCAGGAAGGACAGGAACGACATGTCGAAACCCGCGCCCTGGAAAAAGATGAACTGCTGCGGAGAAGGCACGAAGGCGTCGGCGTTCGAGGCGCAACCGAAGGCGAAATCGGTCAGCGGCATGCCCCCCACGGCGCCCTGCTCAATGGCCCAGGTGACGGCGTCGGGATGCCCTGCCTCGAGCAGGATGCGCGGCACCACGGCCGAGATACCGAAGCCGAGGTTCGCGACCATGCCGCCCTTCAACTCCTGCGCGGCGCGGCGGGCGATCACCTTCTCGATGCCGTAATCTGGCGTAGTGAAGCTCGACCAGGGCCGCATGATCTGCCCCGATATCGCCGGATCATAGGGCGTCTCGCATGTCTGCTTCTGATCAGGGTCGATCACCACCATATCCACAAGGTGCCCGGGCACCCGCACGTCATGCGGCCGAAGCGAGCCGCGCGCCGTCACCCGCGAGACCTGCGCGATCACTATACCGCCGTGGTTTCGGACGCAGATCGCCTGCTCCAGCCCGCCGAGATAGGCGCCCTCGTGCTCGTAGGTCAGATTGCCGAACTCGTCCGCGGTGGTCGCCCGCAAGACGCAGACATCCGGGATGATATTCGGGAAATGCAGCCAGGTTTCGCCATCGAACTCGACCCGCCGTACGATCGGCTCGGCCTCTCCCTTCGGGTTCATCGCGCAGCCTTCGCGGATCGGGTCGGCGAACGTGTCGAAGCCGATTTTGGTCAGCACGCCGGGGCGGCGCGCGGCGGCCTCGCGGTGCATATCGAACATGATGCCGGAGGGGACGTTATAGGCCGCGACACGATCCTCGACGATCATCCGCCAGATCTCGGGCATCGGCAGGCTTGACGGACCAGAGGGGTACGACCCAGCCAAAACCTTGCCAAGCAGCCCGTCCTTGGCGATGTAGTCCATACCCTTCACGCCATACATGTCCCCCGCGGCGATCGGGTGCAGTGTGGTCAGATCTCGCGGATGGCCCTCGGCATCGAAGCGCTCGCCGATCGCCTTCAGGACCAGATCCGGACATCCCAGCGCCGAAGAGGACGACACCGTTACGGTCGCCCCGTCCGAGACCCGACCCGCCGCTTCGGCTGCGCTGACGACCTTGCTCATGATCCATCTCCGTAGTCGACGATCTGCCGGACGCCGGTCTGCGCCGCCTCCCGCACGGCCATGGCCACAGCCAGCGACTTCACCCCGTCCCAGCCGGACGCAGCGGGCCGACCTTCGCCCTTCACGGCGGCATAGAAATCCGCGAGCCCCTGGGTGTAGAGATCGTGGTCCGGATAGCTGACGGCTTCGCGCCCATCGGCGGTCACCAACTCGATCTCGCCGACCGGCTGCTGTGTCATCACGCCATTCGCGAAGATCGATCCCTCGGTGCCATGCACCTCCAGCCCGCTGCCCGCGTAGGGATGCGTGAAGCTCTCATGGCTCATGACCATGGCGCCCGAGGGCATCGCCCAGACCGACATCGCGCTGTCCTCGACGCCCTGCCCCATGCCCGAGGCCACCATTTGCGCAACGACCGACACCGGATCCTCGCCGAGCAGGAAACGCGTCACGTCTACGTCATGCACGGTGATATCGGGGATCACCCCACCGCCAGCGCTCGCATCGTTGATCCGCCACCCCTGAAGATTCTCCGGCAGGTGCACCGCGTGGAAGATTCGAAGCGAAAGCACCTTGCCGATCCGCCCCGCAGTGATCAGAGCACGCATCGCGCGATGACTGCCAGAACAGCGCAGGTGGTGGTTGGTGGCGAAGACGACGCCCACAGCCTCTGCCGCTTCGACCATCGTACGGGCATCACCTAGCGTCATCGCCAACGGCTTTTCGCAAAGCACATGCCTACCCGCGGCGATCGCCGCCATCGCCTGGTCGAAGTGCTTTTCGTTCGTTGAGGAGATGTAGACCGCCTCGACTTCGGGATCGGCGAGCGCCTCTGCCAGATCTGTGCCTGAAGAGGCGATCCCGTGTCCGGCTGCGTATGTTTTGGCACGCCTTGCGGATCCGGAAACAAGCCTGATCGCCTCCCCGCCCCGCTGCGCGCGGATCGCGCTGATCACATACTGTGACGCGACCGTGCTGGCGCCGATCAAAAGCCAGTTCATCGACTCCCTCCCCGGTATTAGAACGTTCCAAGATGGTTATTGGAACGTTCTATTATTGTCAAGTGTCCGTGGATAGGTGGCCTGCAACGCGAGGGTGGCGATGTCAGTGGAACCTGATTTTCGACGGCGCCGGTGCTAAGTAGCGTCCTCGCAAGACGAAACGCGACCCGGTCAAGTACTTTAATAGGTGCTGGCAGACCTTTTCTAACCAGTCTCAGTGCTCCGCCGATAACATGTACTTACCCGGCACAAAGCGCCCGCCACTCGCCGAGACCTGCGGTTCGCTGGGCTTTGAAATTGTCTCTACTTGAGAGGCTGAGTTCCTGGTTGAAATGGTTGGAGACTGAGGCGTGGACGGCAGCGAATATCTGCAAGCTTCGCATCCGCCGGAAGCGTTGCATGGCTCGTTCTCGCCGTCGGAATGGCAGGTGGGAATTCTCAGCCCCGTTGTTTGCCCAGCGCCCCGTTTCCTGGCGATGGGCAGAACCGATTTCCTTCAAAGCGGAGCCGCAGGACCGAAGCCTGTCGGTCACGATGACCTCAGGACGCCCATGCTTGCGCAATGCCTTTCTTAGGAATTTCAGCGCTGCTTTCTTGTCGCGGGTCTTGGTGACAAAGCTTTCCAGCGCCTCGCCTTCGTGATCAACAGCGCACCAAAGGTAGTATCGCTCGCCATCTATCTTCACGAACATCTCGTCCAGGTGCCACCGCCAACGGCTCGACTTCAAACCCTCGATCCTCCGCTTCCGGATCTCGGCCGCGTACATCGGTCCATAGCGATACCACCAATAGCGCACCGTATCGTGGCTGACATCGATACCGCGCTCACGCAGCAGATGCCGCGAGAAGCCCGCTTCGACCAGCCCGTCGTAGCTGCGGAAGCCGTCGGTGCTGATCTCGGCAGAGAGCTCGACGCGGCCCTCGACGATAGCCTGAAGCGTTGTTTTCGAACAGTTTTTCACGATCTGGCAGTGGACACGGCCGCCGCGTTCGAGAATGCCGAAGACCGGCGTCTTTCTCGCCGCGCCGCGACCCGGCTGGCCGCGCTGGCGGGAGGGACCGACATAGCTCTCGTCGATCTCGACCTATCCCTGGAACGGACAATCGGCCTCGGCCATATGTCAATCCCGGAGCAAAATGGGTCAGTGAACCGGTGGAATAGTCCTCAACGGCTGGGGTCTGCGTGGCGCCTTGGCGCGTGCGCTCCACGATAGCTGGCGCGCGTCGAGGCGCACTGGCCGAAGGCCAGTCCGAAGTGATGCGGTTGGATGTCTGGATCAGGCTTTCGCCTTGCGGCTCTCGCGGAGACGGAACCTCTCGCTTTTCATTTCGAGGATATGGACGTGGTGGGTCAGGCGGTCGAGGATGGCGCCGGTGAGACGCTCGGATCCGAAGACCTCTGTCCATTCGTCGAAGGGCAGGTTCGAGGTGATGACGATCGAGCCGCGCTCGTATCGCTGTGAGATGATCTCGAACAGCAGTTCGGCCCCCGTCTTTGACAGCGGCACGAAGCCCAGCTCATCAATGATCAGCGGGTCTTGGCTGGCGATGGTTTTCTGGAGACGCTGCACACGACGCTCATCGACGGCTTCGACGAGTTCGTGGACCAGCGCCGCGGCAGTTGTGAACCGAACTTTCAGGCCCTTCTGACAGGCGGCCAGCCCGAGGCCCAAGGCAATGTGAGCCTTGCCGGTACCGCTCGGCCCCAAGGCGATGACGTTCTCGCGCCGATCGGCGAACTCGCACCGCGCAAGTTCCATGGTCAGGGCCTTGTTGAGCGACGGGATCGCCGGGAAGTCGAAGCTTTCCAGGCTTTTGGTGGCGGGGAACTTCGCGGCGTTCTGTGCATTCAAATGGTCCCTCGGACCATTTGATCCGCTGGCGCGGACCAGCTTGAACTGCGCCGCTCGATCATCCGCCGTTCCCGCTCGATCAGTTCCAGTTCGCAGAGCCGCAGCAGGTACTGGACATAATCTTTGCCTTCGGCTGCGCATTGCCGGGCCAGCTTGGCGTTTTCGCTGTTGAAGGTCGGCAGACGGAGCTCTTTGAGATGGTGCTGGAGCAGCACCTGCGGCATGTCATTCATCTCGCCATCCCGGACATCAGGCTCATGTAGCTGGCCGGATTCGTGGTCTCGACCCGGGCGCGCGGCAGGTAGGGGTAGATGTCGAGATCGAGCCGCGGCGGGCGCCGTTCGACCCGGCACAGGACCAGATGCTTGACCGCATCGTAGCCGATCGCTCCGAGATCCAGCGCCTGACACACCGCGCCGTGAACATGCTCCATCTCGAAGGTCTCCAGCAGCCGCAGGACCTGCACCCTCGCCATTGTCCTCGGACTAATGGCGGACAAAGGCTCGATCCCGCTTGCCCCTCTTACCCATCCGCGCCTCCGGCAGCCGATGCAGGGTGGCGAAGGCGTCCGGCAGATCCCAACCCTGCAAAGGGGCGGCCTAGTCGAGAGCCCCGACCTTCTGCTCCAGCAGTGGCAGGAAGTGCATCGGATCGAAGACCATGTCGGCCTTCTCATAGGATCTGCGGTGCCGCGCGATCACCTCGGCATTGCAGCCGATAACGACCTCGTGGACATATCCGCGAACTTGGACCTCGTGATGAGCATAAGCCACCGGCACCGAGTAATCGTTGTTGCGGTAGCGGCCCATCGAGATCGAGGTGGCCCGGGGGCTGACCTTCTCGCAGGCACCGTAAGGCACGGCCGGCAACTCCATCAGCGCGTCGAGGTCCCGCATCAGGCGCTCCCCGATCGGCTCGCTGTGGCCGCACACGATGTCGTCCTGGCGCTTCAGGCACTGCTCTTCCAGCCAGGCGTTCAGCGCCTTGAAGCTTTCGAACCGAGGGGCCGGCACGAGGAAATTCCGCCGGCCATAGCCGATCACACCCTCCACGTTGCCCTTGTCGTTCCCCTTGCCCGGACGGCCGAACCTGTCTTCGAACAGGTAATGCGACTGCAACTCGGCGAAGATTCTGGTCCGGTCGCGTTTGCCGTCGCCGCAGATCTTCGCCACTGCGATCGTGGTGTTGTCATAGAGGATCGACAACGGCACACCGCCAAAGAACGCGAAGGCGGTATTGTGCCCGTCGCAAAACGCCTCGGTCGTCTCGGCAGGGTAGGCCCTGATGAAGAACGCGTCCGAGTGCGGCAACGCCAGCGCGAAAAAGTGCAGCTTGCACTCGACGCCGCCGATCACTCCAAGTGCCTCACCGAAATCCACTTGGGCGTGACCCGGAGAGTGAGACAAGGGCACGAACACCTCGCGCGACCGCCGCTTCTTCTCCCGGACATAGTCCGTCACGATGGTGATGCCGCCGGTGAACCCGTGCTCGTCCCGGAGCCGCTCATGGATCCGCTTGGCAGTATGGCATTGCTTCTTCAGCCGACCTTTGTCGTCATCCAGGATCTGGTCGATGATGGGAATGAAAGGATCAAGCTTGGGCCGCACCGGTGGCTTCGAGCGCCGATAGCCCGGCGGCACTGAATGCTTCAGGATCTTCGCGACAGTTTTGCGGTCGATCCCGAACACCCGCGCCGCTTCACTCTTGCTCATTCCGTCGACATGGCACGCACGCCGGACCCGGTTGTACAGCTCCACAGAATACATCTCCCCGCCCTCAGCTCGTTCGCCTCGGGCTCAAGATGCGGACTTTTGCTCCGCGACGGTCAGATCATCCAACCGTTTCCGCTGTCCATTTTGTCTCCGCGATTCACATCGCAACCATTGATCCGCGAGCAAACTTGTTCCTAGGAGCTTCATGATGCGTGCAGCCTTGCGCTGGCTGTTCGGGCGGTCGACCCTTCACATCTAGAATGACAATATTCGCAAGGATATATGGCTTCCGCCGTACGGACCAGGGCGCGATAGCTGGCATCGTCCGCGGTCGATGTGAGTGCGGGGCGTGAACGCACTATTTGCCAGGCACAATGCCGGAGCCGAGAACTCTGCGGTCATCGCTTCGCTGACCGAGACCGAATATTCCGCAGCCTATGCGATGACCGAGTTCACGAGTTTGTTTCTCGCAACGCTGAGCGGATACTGAAACCGCAGACAGGTGGCCTGTCTTGTAAACGCCTGGGAACAAGCTTAGTACCTAATCCCGCCAACGATTGGAGATGACCTCGCCATGAACCTTTCTCTCGCCGCCTTCGCCCTTTCGGTATCGCTGCGAGAAGTCATGTCCCATGCCTGCATCCATTTCCATTACCGGCCTGTCCTCGATCACAGCTGACGGCACGCCACTATTCTCAGACCTCGATCTTGTCTTCGGTCGTGAGCGGACCGGCCTCGTCGGGCGCAACGGTTCTGGCAAGAGTACGCTTCTGCGCCTGATCTCGGGGCAATTGCGCCCTTGCAGCGGCCGGATCCAGGTGATCGGGTCGGTAGCCATGATGCAGCAGGACGCGATGGCGCGCCCCGATGACACCATTGCCGACCTCTTCAACGTGCGAAGTGATCTCGCGCTGCTTGTGCGGGCCGAGGCGGGGCAAGCCACCGAGGATGACCTCGCCGCCGCCGACTGGACGCTTTCGGCACGTATCGAAGCCGCGCTTGGCCGATGCGGGCTGTCGGTCGATCTGCAGACCCCGCTCGCCTCGCTGTCAGGGGGACAGCGCAGCCGGGCGGCGCTTGCCGCGATGCTACTGGCCGCCCCCGACTTCATGTTGTTGGACGAGCCGACAAACAACCTGGACCGGGAAGGACGGAGCATCGTACTCGACCTTCTCAGCGGTTGGACGGGCGGCGCAATCATCGCCAGCCACGACCGCGAGCTTCTGGAAGGTATGGATGCTATCGTCGAACTCACGAGGCTTGGCGCGGCCAGCTACGGTGGCGGCTACTCCGCCTATAGGCAGCGCAAGGATACGGAACTCGAGGCCGTGCTGCGCGACCTCGCGCATGCCGAAAAGACCGTCAGCGAGGTCGCGCAGCGGGCGCAGATGGCGGCTGAGCGCAAGGCGCGCAAGGACGGCGCCGGACACCGGGCCAGGTCTAGGGGCGATCAGCCCAAGTCGATGCTGGACTTCGCCAAGGGACGGGCCGAAACGTCGGGTGGCAGCGGTACCCGTCTTCGCGAAGCAAGACGTGAGGAAGCCGCGGGCGAGCTGACCGCCGCGCGCGAAAAAGTCGAGGTGTTGCAGCCGTTGCGCATGGATCTCGCGCCGACGGACCTGCCGTCCGGCAAGACTATCTTGCGGCTGGAGAACGTGACCGGCGGGCATGATCCTGAACGCCCCGTGATCCGGAACTTTTCGCTTACAGTCGTCGGGCCCGAGCGGATCGTCCTGTCGGGTCCCAACGGCAGCGGGAAGACGACGCTTCTGGATATGGTCTCCGGGCGGCTTACTCCTGAAGCCGGCGAGGTCCAGCTTTCGACCACATTCTCGCTGCTGGATCAGCATGTCGGGGTTCTCGATCCCGCTCAGACCTTGCGAGAGAACTACCTGACGCTGAACCCTGCGGCCAACACCCACGATGCGCACACGGCCCTGGCGCGGTTCGGCTTCCGCGCCGGGGATGCCCTGCGAACAGTGGGTGGTCTCAGTGGCGGCGAGCGCCTGCGTGGTGGTCTCGCATGCATTCTTGGCGGGACGCCACCGCCGATGTTGCTGATCTTGGACGAGCCGACCAATCACCTCGACCTGGACGGTATCGCGGCCCTGGAAGCAGCGCTGGCGGCCTATGACGGGGCCGTCCTGGCCGTCAGCCATGACCGGGCGTTCCTCAGTTCGCTCGCGCCGGACAGGGAAATCCGGTTGCCGGTGTGACAGCTAGGTGAGAGGCTTAGCGCGAATAGTCCAAATGCCAGCGTGGCCGCACCGATGTGCGACCCCGCGATCAAGCGGGCGTCTCCCCCTAGGCGGCCGCGCGTCCTTCCAGGACCGGGTCAGTCGTTCCATACGGGGAGACCCACCTGCTGCACGAAATCTAACGCGTGCATCCCGCAGGTTCGTGTGCCTGCGGGATACTCCATTTTATGTAATAACTACCGCCTAATATTAACATAAAATATTTTTTATCGGAATAGCATCTGTACGCGGGCACATTCTAAACTGGGTTGCGACAGTTCCCCTATCCTGCTGGAAAGAAAGGAGAACGGAAGTGGCTCACACAGAGCTGGAATTGCGCGAACGGCGCATGATCGAGGATATGCTGGCCGCGAACGTGCCGGTCAGCAGGATCGCTACAGAAATCGGTCGGCATCGCTCGACGATCTACCGCGAGATCAAGCGCAATTCCTATGTCGACGAAGAGCTGCCGTACTTTAACGACTACTACGGCTTGACCGCTCAGCGCTTTGCGTCGGCCAGGCGCGCCCGGCGTCGAAAGTTGATCCGGCTGCCTGAGCTGCGCACCGCAGTCGTTGACCGCCTCAAGGAAGGTTGGTCTCCCGAGCAGATCGCCGGTCGTCTCGGGTTCGAAGGCCATGCTGTCCGCGTCAGCCACGAGACGATCTACGCCCATGTCTACAGCCGCGAAGGCCAGTCTGCCGCGCTGGCGCGGTATCTGCCAAGCCGCCGCTCGAAACGCAAACCGCGCTACGCCAGACGCCCACGTGGCCTTGTTTTCCCGCGGGATCGCTCGATTCACGAGCTCCCCGAACATGTGAAGACCCGCGAGACGTTCGGCGCTTGGGAGGGCGATCTGATGATTTTCGAGAAGGCCCAGGGCAGCATGGATGTCGCCTCTCTGATCGACCGCAAGACCCGTTTCGCGGTGCTGTTACGCAACAATGATCGCAGCTCCACGCAATTCATGAACCGGCTGATGAGCGTGATGGTCACCCTGCCCCAACCGGCCCGCCACTCGATTACTTTCGACCGCAGTCTCGAGTTCCGCGAATGGCGCGAGCTGAAACCGGGCATCGGCACCGCGGCCTGGTTCTGTGACCCGCAGGCGCCGTGGCAGAAGGGCTCGGTGGAGAACCTGTACAAACGTGCCCGTCGCTACTTGCCCCGGGTCACCCAACTCGCGGCGCTCTCAGATCTCTCCATAAAGGCGATATGCGACCGCCTCAACGGAACACCCAGAAAGCGCCTCGGATGGAAACCCCCGACCGAGGCATTTCGGGAGGAGATGAGGAAGCTGAGATAGACGGTAATGTCGCAACGACCCTTGAGCCCACACCGGGTGTGCGATACCCGGCCGTCACGCAGCCGAATTGCCGGTCCCGCCTTGTTCATCTCGGCCCTGCCCATCCAGCTTCTGCTCGATCGCCGCGAGGCGGGCTAGGACCTCGTCCCGGTATGCGTCGGTTCGCTCGCCCTCTTCCTGACCATGAGCCTCCTGCATCGAGTTCACGATCAGACCGACGAGCAGGTTCACCACAGCGAAGGTCGTCACCATGATGAACGGGATGAAGAAGGCCCAGGCATATGGATAGGCGTCCATCACGGGGCGGACGATGCCCATGGACCAGCTTTCCAGCGTCATCACCTGGAACAGCGTGTAGGCAGACTCGCCGATGGAGCCGAACCAGTCGGGGAAGCTCTCGCCGAAGAGCTTCGTCGCCATCACCGCGCCGATGTAGAAGATGATCGCCATCAGAAGGAACACCGAGCCCATGCCGGGCAGCGCCGAGACCAGCCCCTCGACCACCCGCCGCAGGCTGGGCGCCGCAGAGATCACGCGCAGGACCCTGAGGACACGCAAAGCTCGCAACACGCTGAAGGATTGCGCGCCCGGCACCAGCGCGATACCGACGATGGCAAAGTCGAACAGGTTCCAGCCCGAGGCGAAGAAGCGCCGCCCATGTGCCACCAGTTTGAGCGCGATTTCGAGCACGAAGATCGAAAGGCATGCCTTGTCGAGCGCGACGATCAGCGGCCCGGCCGCGGCCATGGCCCGTGGCGAGGTCTCGAGCCCGAGCAGGACGGCATTGAACAGGATCACGCCAATGATCGCGTTCTTCACCAAGGGCTTGTCGAGCAGGGCCGCCAGGGCGTCGCGCGTCACGTCATCTCTCCATCCAGTACCGCCCCCGCATATGGGCGCAGCAAAAAACTCCCGCAAGGCTTGATATCGGATCGGCGGGTCCGTTGGCGGCGCTCAGCCGCAGTCCACCGCCGCCGAGCTGTAGCCGTTCGCGTGCACAACGCTTTCGGCGATCACCCGGCATTTGGAGACGTGCTCGATTGCGTGAAGGTTGGCCGCGTTGATATCGGGACGGTTCGACAGGCGCCGCTCCTGCCAGTTGATGTCAGGGCCAGCCTGCCAACCGTTCTTTGTCGCGAGCGGCCGGACGATCCAGCTTCTTCCGCCCATCTCGACGCGCTTCGCGCCGGGGATCGGATTGTCTGATTGCGAGCAGGCGGAGAGCCCCATGAGCATCGCGGCAAGCAACGGTAGGTGATGGCGCATGGCATCCTCGGCGAAACGAATCCGCCGGAAGCTGAATACCGAAATCCGCGCCCTGTCCAGAGGTTGCGTCGCGCCGGAGTCATCTGGAAGTTTCCATTTGTTTGGGGCGCTTGGTTGTCGGACCACAGACCCCCATCGGCGTCAGGGCCGTTAGATACAGTAGCGTACGCCCGCCGGCATTGACGCAGTGCAGCATTACCCCGAAGCTGGGGTGAAGCCGGCGACCGCCCGTCGAAGGATCCGGCAGCGAGGTGACCCGAATGGCCGCGCAATTCGCATCGACACTGCCGACACCAGCCAGCGTCTTTGAATACTGGACCGACGCCTGGCAGCGAAATGTGCTGTTCCTCGACACCATGCGCAAACGGGCAGAGCAATACGAGGCGCATTCCAGCCAGACGGCCCCGCATGTCCTCGATTACAAGGTCGAGCTTGTGGTCGACGGTCGGCGCTTGGAGCGGCCCGTGAACTACATGTTGGTCCGAGTTCTGCCACCTGAAGACCAGGAGCCCGACCCGCTGAAGCGCCCCTTCGTCATCGTCGATCCACGCGCCGGCCACGGTCCGGGTATCGGCGGCTTCAAGGCCGACAGCGAGATCGGCGTTGCGATGAAAGCGGGCCATCCAGCCTATTTCATCGGCTTCTTGCCGGACCCGGTGCCCGGCCAGACCATCGAGGACATCGCCCACGCCGAGGCACAGTTCCTGGAAACCGTGATCGCCCGCCACCCCGAGGCCGAGGGCAAGCCCTGCGTGATCGGCAATTGCCAAGCGGGATGGGCGGTGATGATCGTTGCCGCCCTACGGCCGGAGCTGTTCGGCCCGATCATTATCGCGGGCGCGCCGCTGTCCTACTGGGCGGGCCTACGCGGTCAGTACCCGATGCGCTATTCGGGCGGGCTTCTGGGTGGCTCGTGGCTGACTGCGATGACCGGAGACATGGGCGCGGGCATTTTCGATGGTGCCTGGCTGGTGCAGAACTTCGAAATCCAGAACCCGGCGAACACGCTCTGGACCAAGCAATACAATCTGTGGGCCAACATCGACACCGAGGTCGAGCGCTATCTCGGGTTTGAGAAGTGGTGGGGCGGGCACGTTACGCTGAATGCCGAGGAAATGCAGTGGATTGTCGATCAGCTTTTCGTCGGCAATCACCTTTCGGCAGGCGAGGTGCGCACCTCGGACGGCACGGCCGTTGACCTGCGTAACATCCGCACGCCGATGGTCGTATTCTGCTCGCGCGGCGACAACATCACTCCACCGCAGCAAGCGCTCGGCTGGATCCTCGATCTCTACGACAGCGTCGAGGATATCCGGGCGCACGGCCAGACCATCGTCTACACGGTTCACGACCGGGTGGGGCACCTTGGCATCTTTGTCTCGGGCGGGGTGGCACGGAAGGAGCACGAGGAGTTCGCGACCAATATCGAGCTGATTGATGTGCTGCCGCCCGGCCTCTACGAGGCGGTGCTGACGCCGCGCGGCGAGGCGGTCGACAGTCCCGACCTGGTCACCGGCGAGTGGATCATGCGCTGTGAGCGGCGGACGCTCGACGATATCCGCGCGCTTGGGGGGAACGATCTGGCCGACGAGCGCAAGTTCGACACGGCGGCCCGGCTCTCCGAAATCAACCTGGCGCTCTACCGGGTGCTGGCGCAGCCCGCCGTGAGGGCGATGGTTTCGCCGCCGCTGGCCGCCGCGATGCGTGATCTGCACCCTTTGCGGCTGTCCTACGAGATATTCGGCGCGCGGAACCCGTTCCTCGCCTGGGTCGAGGGCGCCGCCGCGAGCGTGCGTGAGGACCGTCGCCCCGCAGCAGCCGACAATCCGCTGGTCGCGTTTCAGGAACAGGTCTCGCGGCAGGTCGTCGACGGTCTCGAGGCTTGGCGGAAAGCGGTGGAAACTCTGTCTGAAGACCTGTTTCATGCGGTCTACGGCTCCCCGGCGCTGCAAGCGGCGCTCGGCGTTGACCGCGGCGACACCCACCCGCCGCGCAAGGCAGCGAGAAGCCCGTTGCATGCCGCGCTGGTCGCGCACCGCATCGAAGAGCTGCGCGAAGAGATGGATCAGGGCGGTCTGACCGAAGCACTGGTCCGCGCCCTGGTTCACGTCGGCACCGCGCGCGGCCGGATCGATGAACGCGGTTTCGAGGCGATCCGCCGATTGAGCGCCCACCAGCCCGCGCGTGGAAAGATGACCCTGGCCGAGTTCAAGGAGCTGGTCCGCACTCAGTTCTTCATGCTGCTCATCGACGGGGACACCGCGCTTGAGGCGATCCCCGCTCTGCTGCCCGCGGACATGGATACGCGCCGAAAGGCCTTCGCGACGCTGCACCGGCTTCTGGAGGCAAGCGGGAAGCTGTCCGGGGAACCGATGGACCGACTGCAACGCATCGCCGGGCTGTTCGGCCTCGGATCCGAGATGGTAACTCTTGGGCCGAACGGGACCAAGGGGCGAAAGGCCTCCTGACTGTGTGGGGAACCCAACTTGCCTGACTTAACCACTGCGCCGTCGCCCAGCTCGATATATGAGCATCTGACCGCCTCTGCGCAGACCGCGGGCAGCGTCGCATACGCGGTCTCGTTGCTCTACGCCGCGTCTCGGCGGCGTGCCGCAGCCGTGGCGCGCTGAGCCAATGGACGCAATCCTCGTGATCAACGCGGGCTCCTCAAGCCTGAAGTTCCAGATCTTCGAGGTCGATGGCGCCGCCTTGGTGCCGGTCTGGCGCGGCCACATGGACGGCATCGGTGTGCGCCCGAGGCTTCGGGTCGCGGGAAGAGACAACGCGCTGGTTCTAGACCGCACCTACACGGTCAAGGAGGTTCCCGATTTGCCGGCGGCGATCGAGACGACCCGCGTCTGGCTAGCGACGCTGGATAACATCTCCTTGCGCGCCATGGGGCACCGGGTCGTTCACGGTGGGCCCGACTATGCCGAGCCCGTGCTGATCGACTCCGAGGTGCTTCAGCGGATCGCTGGCTACCAGGACCTTGCGCCGCTCCACCAGCCGAACAACCTTGCGCCGATCCGGTTGGCGATGGAAATCGAAGGGGCGGTCCCGCAGGTTGCCTGTTTCGACACCGCCTTTCACCGAACGCACCCCGATTATGCGGATTGCTACGCCCTACCCCGTGCCTATTACAACGCCGGAGTTCGCCGTTACGGATTCCACGGCCTCAGCTACGAATACATCGCCTCGCGCCTGCCCGAAATCGCGCCTGACATAGCGAATGGACGCGTAATCGTCGCGCATCTTGGAAGCGGCGCGTCGATGTGTGCGCTGTTGAACAGGCGCAGCATCGAGAGCACGATGGGCTTCACTGCGCTGGACGGCCTGCCGATGGGCACCCGCCCGGGCCAGCTTGATCCGGGCGTTGTGCTCTACCTGATCATGCAGCGGGGCATGAGCGCGCAGCAGGTCTCGGACCTGCTTTACCGGCAATCGGGGCTCAAGGGGCTGTCGGGGATCTCGAACGATATGCGCAACCTGCTGGCGAGCGACGCGCCCGAAGCCGCCTTTGCCGTCGATCATTTCGTGCATCGTTGCGCGCTTCACGCGGGGCAGCTGGCGGCGGCACTCAGCGGACTCGACGCCTTCGTCTTCACCGCCGGAATAGGCGAGAACGCGCCCGAGATCCGTCGCCGGATCAGCGCGCGGCTTGCATGGCTAGGTGCCGAGTTGGACGAGGCGGCGAACGAGGCGGGGGCCGTCCTGATCTCGACGCCGGGCAGCCGGGTTGCGCTCTATACGATCCCTACCGACGAGGAACAGATGATCGCGCGCCACACCTTGGCGAAGATCGCCCCTACCTGACCGGAGACAGCGATGACCCTACCTGCCGTCAAGGCGAAGATCCTCGAGGGGAAGAGAGGCCTGATCGTCGGCATCGCCAACGACCAGTCGATCGCCTGGGGATGCGCCCGCGCCTTTCGTGCCCTCGGCGCGGAGTTGGCGATCACCTACCTGAACGACAAGGCCAAGCCGCATGTCGCGCCGCTCGCGCAGGAGGTCGAAGCCCCGATCTTCATGCCGCTGGACGTGCGGGCAGAGGGGGAACTGGAAGCCGTCTTCGACCATGTCGCCGCCGAATGGGGTGAACTCGACTTCCTGATCCACTCCATCGCCTTCTCGACCAAGGACGCGCTTGGTGGCCGCGTCACGGACGTCCCGCGCGAGGGGTTCCAGGTGACGATGGACGTGTCGGTCTGGTCTTTTCTGCGGATGGCGCACCTGGCCGAGCCGCTGATGAAGAACGGCGGCACGATATTCACGATGACCTATCACGGCAGTCAGGCGGTCGTTGAGAACTACAACATCATGGGCGTCGCCAAGGCCGCGCTGGAATCCTCCGTGCGCTATGTCGCCGCCGAGCTGGGGCCCAAGGGAATCCGGGTCCACGCGATCTCACCGGGACCGCTGGCGACGCGTGCCGCCTCTGGCATTGAGGAGTTCGACGCGCTGCTTGAAAAGGCCAAGATCAAGGCCCCGGCGCGCGAGCTTGTGGGCATAGACGACGTGGGCGCGGCTTGCGCCTTCCTTGCTCATGACGCGGCCAGACTGATCACGGGACAGGTGCTCTATGTCGACGGCGGGTACAATTTCATCGACTGACACGCGCCCTGAGTCGACTTCTGAAACGAATTCTCCGGATGAGCCTCTTGACCTTCCAGCGGCTGGAACCCCTATCTCATGCCAGAAGCACGAGAGACGAGGTCAATCATGGGCAGCGAAACAAGGGTCGGAATCTCGGTCGAGGGCATGTCCTGCGCGTCCTGCGTGGGCCGTGTCGAGAAGGGTCTTTCCGCGCTCGACGGCGTGCGGGACGTTTCGGTCAACCTGGCTTCCGAAACCGCGACCGTGAGCGTCGCGGACCCGGCGACGCTGGTCGCCCTGGCAGAGAAACTGGACGACCTCGGCTATCCCGCCCGGAAGGCAAAGGCCACGCTCAACGTTACGTCGATGTCCTGCGCCTCGTGCGTCGGGCGGGTGGACAAGGCGCTGGCGGGGGTTCCGGGCGTTGTCTCGGTCGCGGTCAACCTTGCGGCAGAAACTGCGACGGTCGAATACCTTGAGGGCACCACGATTCCGGCAGCGCTGATCGCGGCGAGCACGGAGGCGGGATACCCGGCGGAAATCGCTGATGCAGGCAGCAGCCAGTCGCGAAACGAGCGCAAGGAAGAAGAAGCGCAGGCCCTCGGGCGGCGTGTCCTCTTTGCCGGTCTCCTGACCCTGCCCGTCTTCGTGCTGGAGATGGGCGCGCACCTGATCCCGGGCTTCCACATGGCCATCGAGCGAAGCATCGGCACTCAGACATCGTGGCTGATCCAGTTCGCGCTGGCGACCATCGTCCTCTTCGGGCCGGGGCTTGCGTTCTTCACCAAAGGCATCCCGTCGCTTCTTAGAGGAGCGCCTGACATGAACAGCCTCGTCGCCGTCGGCACCGGCGCGGCATGGAGCTATTCCGTCGTCGCGACCTTCCTGCCAGGGCTTCTGCCCGACGACGTGCGGGCGGTCTACTTTGAGGCCGCCGCCGTCATCGTCGTGCTGATCCTTGTCGGGCGCTGGCTGGAAGCGCGTGCCAAGGGGCGTACCGGTGCGGCGATCCAGGCGCTGCTGGGCCTGCAGGTCCGGACCGCACGCGTCCGCCGCGGGGAGGAAACCGTCGAGGTCGATGTCGATGCCTTGCGCGTTGGCGACATCGTCCTGGTCCGACCCGGAGAGCGCATCCCCGTCGACGGCGAGGTGACCGATGGCGGCAGCAATGTCGATGAAAGCATGATCACCGGAGAGCCGGTCCCTGTGCAGAAGAGCGCGGGCGACATCGTGACCGGCGGCACAGTCAATGGCACCGGCAGCCTGACGCTCAGCGCGGCGCGTGTCGGCGCGGACACCACCCTCGCCCAGATCATCCGCATGGTCGAAGAGGCGCAGGGCGCGAAGCTGCCGATCCAGGGGCTGGTCGACCGCGTCACGCTCTGGTTCGTTCCGGCGGTGATGCTGCTGGCCGCGCTGACGGTGGTCGTCTGGCTGTCGGTCGGCCCGGACCCGGCCTTGACCCTGGCGCTGGTCGCCGGCGTTTCGGTTCTCATCATCGCCTGCCCGTGCGCAATGGGTCTGGCCACGCCCACCTCCATCATGGTCGGCACCGGGCGTGCGGCCGAAATGGGTGTGCTGTTCCGCAAGGGCGATGCGCTTCAGGGCCTCTCGGACGTCGGGACCATCGCGCTCGACAAGACCGGGACAGTGACCGAGGGCAGGCCCGCACTTACTGACGTGGTGACCGCCGAGGGCATGGCCCGCGACCAGGTCCTCGCATTGGTCGCGGCAGTCGAGGCGCTGTCGGAGCACCCGATCGCCGAAGCCATCGTGCGTGGCGCACGAAGCGAGGGCGTTTCTCTGCCTGAAGCCACCGATTTCCGCTCCATCACCGGTTACGGGGTCGCTGCCAGTGTCGGCGGGCGGGAGGTCCTGGTTGGTGCCGACCGGTTCATGGCCCGCGAGAAGATCAACTTCGAAGAACTCGCTGAAACCGAGCGCGCGCTGGCCGAGCGGGGCCGGACCGCGCTGTTCGCCGCCGTGGACGGCAAGGCAGCAGCTGTGATCGGCGTCGCCGACCCCGTGAAGCCCGGAAGCAGGGCCGCCATTGAGGCCCTCCACGCACGGGGGTTCAAGGTCGCTATGATCACCGGCGACAAGCAGGAGACGGCCGAGGCCATCGCGCGCGAAACCGGCATCGATGAGGTGATCGCAGGCGTGCTGCCGGACGGCAAGGTGGCGGCGCTCGACAGGCTCAGGGACGGCGGTGCGAAAGTCGCCTTCGTCGGCGACGGGATCAACGATGCGCCCGCCCTCGCCCATGCCGATGTCGGGATCGCCATCGGCACCGGGACGGACGTTGCGATCGAGTCGGCGGACGTTGTCTTGATGTCCGGCGATCTTCGCGGCGTGGTCAACGCGGTGGAAGTTTCGTCGCGGACCATGCGCAACATCCGTCAGAACCTCGCTTGGGCGTTCGGCTACAATACGGCGCTGATCCCGGTGGCCGCGGGCGTGTTCTACCCGGCGTTCGGGCTTCTGCTCTCGCCGGTTTTCGCCGCCGGAGCGATGGCGCTGTCTTCGGTGTCGGTGTTGACCAACGCGCTGCGTCTGCGCCGCATCCGTCCGGTGCTCGACGAGAGCAGGCGCCCCTCGCAAGGCCTCCCGTCCCCTGCCCCGCAACCGGCCGAGTAGAAAAGGAGGTGAAGATGAACATCGGAGAAGTTGCCGAGCGCTCCGGGTTGCCGCCGAAGACGATCCGCTATTACGAGGACATCGGGCTGGTCCGCCCGCTGCGGCACGAGAACGGCTATCGGGATTTCAGGGAGCAGGATCTGCACAAGCTGGCGTTCCTGGGCCGCGCCCGGGCGCTGGGGTTCTCGATCGAGGATTGCCGGACGCTCCTCGACCTTTACGAGGACGAGACCCGCGAAAGCGCACAGGTCAAGACGCTGGCCCAGCAACACCTGAGGGCCATAGACGAGAAGATCGCCCAGCTGCAATCCATGCGTGAGACACTGTCGCATTTGGTCGACGCCTGTCACGGCGATCACCGTCCCGATTGTCCGATCCTGAGCGATCTGTCCGGGCATCCCTGAGTGCGGATCACAATTGCAGCAGTAGGGCAGGAAAATCCCGCAAGACTGTGTTATTTAAGGGATCGCATGAGATTCCGGTGCCATCCGGGATTCGCTGAACCGGGAGACGAGCCTTGGCCGAACTTACCAGACGACACTTCGTTTTGACCGGGGCTGCCCTGTTCTCGCCGCCCATCACGGGAAGCGCACTTGCCGCGCCTGTCTCGCCATCCTCCAAGTGGTCGACTTGGGATGCCCGCGTGACGCCGCCGAACTACGACCCGGCCACGTCGAACCCCTGGGGCTTTCACCCCCGGTTCCTGCCGACAAGGGTCGAGGCCAATGACGGGCTGGCCCCCGGCAGCATCCATGTCGATGCGGTGGCGCGCTATCTCTATCATGTCCGCGGTGACGGCACCGCGATGCGCTATGGCGTGGCAATCGCGCGCGGCAATCTCTACGAACCCGGCAGGTACTCGATCCGGCGGAAAGCCAAGTGGCCGACGTGGCGGCCCACAAACGATATGATCAAGCGGGAGCCTGCCGCCTACGAGAAATTCGCCGACGGTGTGGACGGCGGCCCCACCAACCCGCTGGGATCACGAGCCTTCTACCTCTATGCAGGCGGTCGCGACACCTATCTCAGGATCCACGGCACGCCAGAGCCCCGTTCCATCGGCGGTCGTGCAAGCTCGGGCTGCGTACGGATGGTGATGGCCCATATCATCGGGCTCTACGATCAGGTTGCAGTAGGATCGCCCGCCCTGCTCTACCCTGCCGAGAACGCCCTGGGCGCACGAAGCTGAGGGCTTTTCCCCAGCGGTTCAGCTCGCCGGCGCCTGCTCTATACTTGCCTGCGTGCAGATAGGTCGCCCGTCGACCGTCCGCAGCGGGAGCAGCGTGGTTTCGACCGGCCCCGCGTGCTGATACCAGTAGCAGCCGTCCTCGGGCAGCACGCGCGCGGTACGGATATCCTGGTAGGGCGCGGCCAGTGCGACCACGGATTCGGGAACGTCGCCGCCGCTTTCAACCCGGCTCGCCGCCGGCCCGCCGGTCTCGACGGTGCAGGCGCTCAGGATCAGGAATGCAGCGGGAAGTCCGAGGACAGGTTTCATCGCGCTCTCTGCTTTGTCGGGGCCGATCAGGAACTTGGCACCTGAAACACTGCCGCGCAACAGCCGCGCACACCTCGTGGGGCTTGGGCGCGCCACCTGTAGCCGAAATCCCTCGCCTGTCTCAGACGATGCCGAACCCACCGCCGCCGGGCGAACGAAGCTCCACCGCATCCCCGGGCTCCAGGTCTGCGTGATCGTTGGCCCGGAGCCTGACCGACGTCCCGTCCCGCAGCCGCAGCCAGTTTTCGCCGCAGGCGCCGGGGGCGCCGCCCGCCATGCCATGCGGCGGCACGATACGGTGGGAGGTCAACAGCGTCACGGTCGCGGGCTCGAGGAAGCGCAGCACCCGCACGATGCCATCGCCGCCACGCCAACGACCGGCGCCGCCCGAACCCTTGCGGATCGAGAACTCCTCGAGCCTCACCGGGAAGCGCGTCTCAAGCACTTCCGGGTCGGTCATCCGCGTGTTGGTCATGTGGCTGTGCACTGCGCTGGTGCCGTCGAAACCCTCGCCCGCGCCGGTGCCGCCGCAGATCGTCTCGTAGTTCTGGAAGTGCGTGTTGCCGTAGACGAAATTGTTCATCGTCCCCTGACTGCCGGCGATCACCCCCAGCGCGCCGAAGAGCGCGTCGGCGATGGCCTGGCTGACTTCGGTATTGCCCGAGATCACCGCAGCGGGCGGGCGCGGGTTGATCATCGAGCCCTCGGGGGCGAGGATCTCGATCGGCTTCAGGCAGCCCTCGTTCATCGGGATATCGTTACCGACCAGTGTGCGGAAGACGTACAGGACCACCGCTCGGCAGATCGCCAGCGGCGCGTTGTAGTTCAGCGCACTTTGGCCGGAGGTGCCGGTGAAGTCGATCACCGCACGCCGCGCAGTGCGGTCAACACGGATCGCAACCTCGATCCGCGCGCCATCGTCCAGCGGGTAGGAGAAGCTGCTATCGGTCAGCGCGCCCAGCACCCGGCGTACGCTTTCCTCGGCGTTGTCCTGCACATGGCGCATGTAGGCCTGCACCGTGTCCAGCCCGAATTGCCCGGTGATCCGCTGCAACTCGCTTGCGCCGGTCGCGTTGGCCGCGACCTGCGCGGCCAGGTCGGCCATGTTCTGGTCGATGTTCCGGCAGGGCCAATCGCCCGAGGCCAGCAGCGCGCGGGTCTCGGCCTCGCGTAGCGTGCCCTGTTCGACCAGCAGGAAGTTGTCGATGACGACGCCCTCTTCCTCGATCCGGGTGCTGTCTGGCGGAGCCGAGCCGGGGGTCTTGCCGCCGATGTCCGCATGGTGCCCGCGCGAGGCGACGGTGAAGACGATGTTCTCGCCCGCCGCATCGAACACCGGAGTGATGACCGTGACATCGGGCAGGTGCGTGCCACCGTTGAACGGATTGTTCATCATGAACACGTCGCCGGGGCGAATCTTGCCCTCGTTTGCGCGCAGGACGGTCCGCACGCTCTCGCTCATGGATCCGAGGTGCACGGGCACATGCGGCGCGTTCGCCACCAGATCGCCATTGCCGTCGAAGATCGCGCAGGAGAAGTCCAGCCGCTCCTTGATGTTCACCGAATAGGCGGTGTTGGCCAGGGTCGCGCCCATCTGCTCGGCGATGGACATGAAGAGGTTGTTGAAGACCTCGAGCATGACCGGATCGACGCTGGTGCCGATCGCCTCCTGCCGGGCCAGCGGCACGACGCGGCACAGCAACAGGTTGCCGCCAGGAAGCGCCTCGGCCTGCCAGCCGGGCTCGACGATATTGGTTCCGGTGGGCTCGGTGACGATGGCAGGCCCTACGACGGTATCGCCCGGCGCCATCGCGGCGCGATCATGGACGGGCACCTCGCGCCAGTCGCCCTCGGTGAACATACGTGCGTTGCCCGGCGCGGCGCCGGTCGGCGCGGCGTCAGGCAGGGTCACGCCCTCGCCCGTAGCGCCGATCGCCTCGGCCGAGAGCATCTCGATGACCAGCCCGTCGAGCGCGGGGACAAAGCCGAAGCGCTGCTTGTGGGCGGTGGCGAAGGCCTCGGCCATGTCCGATGGCGCACCGAACGGCACCGGCAGCGCCTGGTGGCCGCCGGGCGTTCGGACATGCGCGGTGCGCAGCACCCGGATCGAGTCGGGACCGATCCCCTGCGCGGCCACTTCGCCCGAGGCGTCGCGCACCAGATTATCCAGCGCCGAACCTGCCGAGGCATCGTCCAGGCCCCCGCCGAACTGTGCTTCGCGCAGCGCACGGATGTCCGCCAGCCCCATGCCAAAGGCCGACAGCACGCCCGCGAACGGGTGCACGAAGATCCGGCTCATGCCCAGCACGTCGGCGACCTGTGCGGCATGCTGGCCGCCTGCGCCGCCGAAGCAGTTCATCGTGTAGCCGGTCACATCATAGCCGCGCTGCACGCTGATCTTCTTGATCGCGTTGGCCATGTTCTCGACCGCGATGCGCAGGAAGCCTTCGGCCAGATCCTCGGGGCGGCGTGGCGGCTCGCCGGTTTCGGCGGCGATCTGCGCAGCGAGGGCGGCGAACTTCTGGCGCACCACCTCGGCGTCCAGCGGCTGATCCCCGCCGGGGCCGAAGACCGAGGGAAAGCGGTCCGGCTGGATCTTGCCCAGCATCACGTTGCAGTCGGTTACGGTCAGCGGCCCGCCCCGGCGGTAGCAGGCCGGGCCCGGATCGGCCCCGGCGCTTTCCGGGCCGACCTGAAGCCGCCCGTCGCGGAACGACAGGATCGAGCCGCCGCCGGCAGCGACGGTGTGAATGCTCATCATCGGGGCGCGCATCCGCACGCCCGCGACCTCGGTCTCGAAACTGCGCTCGTATTCGCCCGCATAGTGGCACACGTCGGTCGAGGTGCCGCCCATGTCGAAACCGATCAGCTTGTCGAACCCCGCCGCCTCGGCCGAGCGGACCATGCCGACCACGCCGCCCGCAGGCCCCGACAGGATCGCGTCCTTGCCCTGGAACAGCGCCGCATCGGTCAACCCGCCGTTCGACTGCATGAACATCAGCGACCGGCAGCCGCCCTGTGCCGCCCCAAGCGCGTCGCTGACCTGCGCCACATAGCGCCGCAGGATCGGCGAAAGGTAGGCGTCGACCACGGTGGTGTCACCGCGCCCGACCAGCTTGATCAGCGGGCTAACCCTATGGCTGAGCGAGACTTGGGTGAATCCCGCCTCCTCGGCCAACCGTCCGATCGCTTGCTCATGCGCCGGAAAGCGGTAGCCGTGCATCAGTGCCACGGCGACCGAGCGGAACCCGTGCGAGTGAGCCTCGGTCAGCGCGGTTCGCACGGCCTCCTCGTCCAGCGGCGTCAGGATCTCGCCCTCGGCCGAGAGACGCTCGTTCACTTCCACCACGTCTTCATGCAGCAGTTCGGGCAACTCGATCTTCAGATCGAACAGGCGCGGGCGGCTTTGATAGCCGATGCGCAGCAGGTCGCGCAGGCCGTGCGTGATCAGCAGCAGCGTCCGCTCACCCTTGCGCTCGAGCAGCGCGTTGGTGGCGACGGTGGTGCCCATTTTCACCGCGTCGATGGTGCCCCGCGGGATCGGCTCTCCGTCCCTCAAGCCCAGCAGTTCGCGAATACCGTGCACGGCGGCATCGCGATAACGTTCGGGGTTCTCCGACAGCAGCTTGTGGCTGACCACCTGCCCGTCGGGACGCCGCGCCACGATGTCGGTGAAGGTGCCGCCACGGTCCACCCAGAACTGCCACATGGGTCGTATTCCTTTCAAATTCAGGCGCTCGGTGCCGGCGCCATGGCCTCGCCCGCCTCGAGAATGCGGCGCGGCAGGCGGGTCAAGGTGCGCCCGCCCGAGGGGGTGACCAGAACCGTTTCCGACAGCGCGAGCCCGCGGGCGGTCGCGTACATGTGGAACACCTGTCCTGCCTCCAGCCGCCAGTCGGCGCCGGGGTGGAAACTAAGCGATGTGTCCGAAGACCGGGGTGTCTTGGCGTAGAGACCTAGTTGGTAGCCGGTGATGTTGGGAAAGCCCGCGCGCAATCCTTCGTCCAACATGGGTTGGCGCAGAAGCGCGTCGATCTCGCGCGCGTTGCCGCCGGGAACCATCGCGGCGATCTGGGCATCCTGAAGCGCACGGATCCGCTCCATCGTCGCGTTCTCCTCGGCCGTGGGCGAACCCAGCCGGATCGAGCGCATTACCCGCGCCGAATAGCCCGCGACCCGAGGCACCAGTTCGACGTGCAGCACGTCGCCCTCGGCCAGCCGATCATCCCGCAGCACCGTGTGCAGGAAGCCCATGTCGTGCCCCTGCCCCTCGGCCCGGCGCGAGACCGAGATCGGCCCGACCCAGTAATCGTCCGCGCCCCGCGTGAGGTAGTGCCGCGACGCTATGGCCGAGGCATCGCGGGGCCGCATCCCCGCCCGCAGGCTGCGGGCGATGGCCACCATCGCGCCATCGGCGATTTCCGAGGCGTGCTCAATCCGTCCGACTTCCAGCGCATCCTTGACGCTGCGCAGCAGGTCAGCGCTGCCGGGCATGTCGACGAAGCGCACACCGGGCAGCAGCGCCTCTAGCCGATCGCGGGTCCGGGCAGTGAAGCCGAAACTGCCAAAATCCGCGCCCACGGCCTGCGCACCGGTATCGAGCAGCGCTCCGGCCACCGCGCCGTGCGCGTCCTGGTGATCCGCGTAGACCTGTACCAGCGGCACCCACGTCGCGGCGCGGCAAGGCACCTCGTCGATGGCGCGCAGCACCCAGACCGGCGGGCCTTCCAGCGGGACGACGCAGCCGCGATAGAAGGTTTCCGACACGGTATAGCCGGTCAGCCATTGCAGCATCTCGGCATGATCGCACAGGTACGCGCCGACGCCGGCCTCGCGCATTGCCCCTCGCAGCAGGGCCAGCCTACGGTCGAAGGGCGCGGGGATCATGCGCCTTCAAGCTCGCAGATCTCGCAGATCGCGAGGATGTACATCCGCACGCAGTCGATAAACTGGCGCTTTCGCACCCGCTCGTCGGGCATGGTGTTGAACTCGCCGCCCGGGCCGCAGACCACGCCCTCCATCCCGGCCTTGGCCAGGTGGGCAGCGTCGGTGCCGTAGAAGGCGGGCGGGCGGATCGGCCCGGTGGGCTGCGGTGCGACGCGCACCTTCTCGTGGGCGCGGTTCACGACCTGCACGATGCGTGCATCGCGGGAGACCTCGAAAGGGGGCATCTGCGGCTTGTTCCGACGAAGGTCGTGCGAGCCTAGCGTGTATTCCAGCCCCGGGTACTCCAGCACCAGCGCGTCGAGCAGCTGGCGCATGTCGTCCATCACGCTCTCGATGTCCTGGCTTGGGGCGTATCGGCAGGTGCCCAGGATCTTCGCGTTGTCGGCCACCTGCGGCGGGCGCCACTCGTGGAACTCAGGCCCGAGGCCCGCGCGCACCACGCCGACATGGCCCCGGTTCACGCTGCGATGATCGGCCGAGGTGACGCCCGAGAAGGTGATGTTGTTGATGCGCGGCACCAGCGCGGCGGCGGCGGCGAGCGCGTCGCACGCTTCCTCCCGCTTGGACAGGTGCCGGGTCTTGCCCGTCAGCGTAATCTCGAAGCTGAAGGCCCCGGCGTGCAGCGTCAGCGCCTGAAGGTCCGTGGGTTCGGAGTTGATGAAGTAATCCGCCCGCGTGCCCTGTTCGATCATCCGAACGGTGCCGATTCCGCCCTGAAGCTCGCCGACTACGAAAGTCAGGATCACGTCGCCCTTGAGCTTCGCACCAGCCTTCAGCAGCGTCTCGACGGCACAGAGATAGGCCGCATCGCCCGCCTTCATGTTCGACACGCCGATGCCGTATATGAACTCGTCGTCGATCACCCCGCCCCAGGGGTCGACCGTCCACCCCGAGGTCGCGGGATTGGTGTCGAGATGCCCGTTGAACAGCAGGCTCGACCCGCCGCCGGTGCCCTTGAGCGTGCCGATCGCGTTGACCCGCTGCCCCTCGACCGGCTGCAATTCGGACTGCAGGCCAAGGCCCTGCATGATCTCGTGCATCCGGTCCGACAACGCGCGCTCGCCGTCGGTTTCGGTATAGCTCTTGTGCTGCACCATCTCGGCCAGGCGCGCCAGGCAGGCGTCCTCGTCGATATGAGCCAGGATGTCGTCGGGGGTCATGGTCGCTCCAATAGTCTTCGTCATTCCGCGGCGAACCGCCAGACCGGCGGGGCCTCGGACAAGGCTTCGGTTTCGATATGGCAAAGGATCTCGTGGCCCCCGCCCGCCTGTCGGCGCGGCGGGGGACTCTCGGCGCAGACCGCCCCGATGCGCCGCGGACAGCGGCTCTCGAACGGGCAGCCCGGCAGACGGGCGGTTCTTGGGGGAAGGCCGCCGGTCAGCCGTACGCGCCGAGTCTCGGAGTGCGGGTCGATCGAGTGCGAGGACGACAGCAGCGCCTCGGTGTAGGGGTGGTAGGGCCCGGAATCGATGCCCGCCATTTCCCGCCGCTCGACGATCTCACCCAGGTACATCACCGCGACCCGGTGCGCGAGGTGCCGCAGGATCGCGAGGTCGTGGCTGATGAAGATCAGCGCGCAACCGCTCTCAGCCTGGATCTCGCGCAGAAGCGCGACAATCGCCGCCTGCACCGCCGCATCGAGGCCCGATGTCACCTCGTCCGCGATGATCACCTCGGGCCTTGCGGCCAGCGCGCGGGCGATGGCCACGCGCTGCTTCTCGCCGCCCGAAAGCTGGTGCGGATGACGGCTGGCGTAACTCGCGGGCAGGCTGACCCGCTCGAGGATGCGCGAAACCTCGGCCTTGCGTTCCTCGCGCGAGAGCGTCGGCTGGTAGAGTTTAAGCGGCCGCGTAAGGATCGTTCCGACCGTGTGGCGCGGATTGAGGCTGCTGTCGGGGTTCTGGAAGATCATCTGGACCCGCGCGCGATAGTCCGCGTCCATCCGTTCGACGACCCGGCCGCCCAGTTCCAGCTCGCCCTCGAAAGGCACCAGCCCCGCCAACGCGCGGGCGAGCGTGGACTTGCCGCACCCGGACTCGCCAACCAGCGCCAGCGTCTCGCCCTTGTGCAGCCTCAGGTTTGCACCGAGCACCGCATGGACCAGCTTTGGTTCGCGACCGCGCAGCTTGTCCGCCAGAGTCGCACGGCCATAGGTGACCTTCAGGTCATGCAGCCACAGCACCGGTGCCTCCTGCGGCGCGGGCCGCGCCCCTGCCCGAGGGATCGCCGCATCGCTGTCGAACCCGCCGCGCGCGCACGCCAGAAGGCGGCCATGCTGAGGCTCCAGATCGACCACCGCCTTGTCGCAAACGCCAGACGTAAAATGCGGGCAGCTTTCGGCATAGATGCATGGCGGCGGCGCAGTCAGGCGCGGCGCAGGCCGCGCGCCGCGTTCGTTCAGTCCCCTCCCCGTCCGGCTGTCCGAAGGTCTGGGCAGGCTTGCAAGCAGCGCACGGGTGTAGGGATGCCGGGGCGCCTTGAAGAGCAGCTCCGCCGAGGCTTCCTCGACAATGCGGCCGCCGTAGATCACCGCGACGCGGTCGGCGATCTCGGCCACGGTGCCGAGGTCGTGGCTGATGAACAGCCCCGCGACGCCGGTCTTGGCCTGCAATTCGCGGAACAGGTCCAGCAGGGTCGCGGCGGTGGTCGCATCCAGCGCCGAGGTTGGCTCGTCGAAGAGGATCAATTCGGGATCGCAGGCGAAGGCGAGCGCGAGCACGACGCGCTGCTTCTCGCCGCCCGAAACCTGGTGCGGGTAGCGCGCCATCATCCCCTTCGGGTCCGGCAGGCCGACCAGCTCCAGCAGGGCGCGGGCGCGCTCGGCCAAGCTCTCCTCGGCGTCCGGGGCGTGGGCGGCCAGCGTCTCGATCAGGTGCCCGCCCAGCGTCTGTACCGGGTCGAGCGCGGTAGCGGCGTTCTGGAACACCATGGCGATCCGCTTGCCGCGCACGGCGTCCAGAGCCGCACGGTCCATCGCCGTCAGATCGTCCCCGGCCAGCTCGATCGTTCCGGCCTCGTGCGCCACGCGCCCCGGCAGGTCCCGCATGATCGCGTTCGCCAGCGAGGACTTGGCCGAGCCGCTCTCGCCCACCAGGCCCAGCACCTCGCCGCGCCCGATGGTCAGGTTCACCCGGTCGAGGATGCGCACCTCTCCGGCGGCGGTCGCGTAGCTGAGCGCGTAGTCCGTCACGCGCAGCGCGGGGGAGGTCGTGTCTTGCGCCATGCCGCTCACTCCGAGGCTCGGGGGTTCAGGACGTCGCGCAGACCGTCGCCCAGAAGGTTGAAGGCGATGGCGACCAACGCGATGGCCGCGCCCGGCACGACGACCGGCCAGGGGCTGCGGAACAGGTGGTCGCGCGCCTCGGCGATCATCAGCCCCCACTCGGGCGAGGGCGGTTGTGCGCCGAGGCCCAGGAAGGACAGCGTCGCCAGCGTCATGATCGCGAAGGCGACGCGGATCGTGGCCTCGACGATGACGGGCGCGACGACGTTGGGCAGGATCTCGGCCAGCACGATCCACGCAGCGCTTTCCCCGCGCGAGCGGGCGGCGGCGACATAGTCGCTGCTGCGCACCTGGAGCGTGACCGAGCGCGCGATCCGCGCCATGCCCGGCGCGAAGGCGATGCCGATCGCGACTACCGCGTTCACCGAGGACGAGCCCAGCACCGCGAGGATCATCAGCGCGAACAGCAGGCTGGGGATCGCCATGAAGGCATCGGTCAGCCGCATCATCAGCTCGTCCGCCCGACCGCCGAGGTAGCCCGAGACGATGCCGATCAGTGCGCCCGCCACCGTGCCGATCACCGTCGCCAGCACCGCCAGCAGGATCGTCGAGCGAGCGCCCGACAGAACCCGGCTGAACAGGTCGCGCCCGTACCAGTCGGTGCCGAAGGGGAATTCGGCCGAGGGCGCGGCGAAGCGTGCGCCGAAGTTGAAGCTCTCAGGGTCGTTGGGCGCCAGCGCCGGGCCGAAGGCGGCGACCAGCAGCAGGATCGTGACCGCGACGAAACCGACAGCGCCCTGCGGGCTGCGCATCAGCGCGCGAAGCGTGTTCAGGACAGCACTCATTCGAACTGGATCCTCTTGTCGAGCACCGCATAGGCCAGATCGGCCAGCAGGTTCGCGAAGGCGTAGGTGACGGCCATGATCAGCGCTCCCGCCTGAAGCATCGGCAGGTCGCGGTTCTGGATCGCCAGGATCAGCTGCCGTCCGACACCGGGGAACGAGAACACCTCCTCGACCACGATCACGCCGCCGATCAGGTAGCCTATGTCCAGCGCAATAACGGTGATGGCGGGCAGCAGCGAGTTGCGCAGGGCGTGGTGATAGAGAACCCGCCGCCGCGAGAGGCCGCGCAGCCGCGCCGCACGCACGAAGTCGCTGTCGAGCGTGTCGGCCATCTCCGAGCGGACCATGCGGCTGACATGCGCCGTGAGCACAATGGTCAGGGTCAGTACCGGCAGCGCGATATGGTGCAGCGCGTCCCAGAAATCCTCGGTGAAGGGCGTGTAGCCCGAGGCCGGGAACAGACCGACCGACGGCCCCGCCAGCCAGACCAGCAGCAGCGTCGCCAGCACGAACTCGGGCAGCGAGACACCAATGTAACTGACGACCGAGACCACGAGATCCGCAGGCTTGCCCCGGCGCGAGGCGGCAAGGACGCCCAAGGGGATCGCCACGATCGTCACCAGCGCCAGCGACAGCGCCGCCAGGATCGCCGAGCGGCCAAGTGCCGACAGTATCGTCGGCCCCACCGGCTGGCCGGTTCGCATGGAGGTGCCGAAATCGCCCTGGAGCACGCCGGACAGCCAGTTCCAGTACTGGACTAGCGCCGGCTGATCGAGCCCAAGGCGCTGGTTCAGCGCGGCAAGCGACTCTTCGGTCGCATACTCGCCGAGGATCATCGTGGCCGCGTTTGCGGGCAGGATCTGCGTGACCGCGAACACGATCAGCGAGACAAGGAAAGCCGTCAGCGCCAGATAAAGCAGGCGCTTGAGCAGGAAGCTGGCCGACATGGCGGCTCCTCAACTGGGGGTCTTGGTGGCCGGCGCCCGAGGGAGGGGCGGACGCCGGCCGGGATGACCGGAATCAGCGCGTCGGCGCGTCTTCGGTCAGGGACACGGTGTGCAGGGCGTAGTTCGCGCCGCGCGGGTGCTGTGAATAGCCCACGACATGCTCGGACTGCGCGCCCAGCAGGTCGAAGAAGCACGGCACCAGCGCCGGGACCTCTTCACGCATCATCGCCTGCGCCTGCGCGTAAAGCTCTGCGCGGGCATCGCTGTCCGTCGTCTGGTCGGCCTTGGCCACCAGCGCGTCGAACTCGGCGTTGTTCCACTTCGTCTCGTTCCAGGACGCATCTGAAGTGAACAGCAGGTTGAAGATCGTGCCCTCGGTCGGCTGCATGTTGTAATAGCCGACGTAGAAGCGTCCCTTCTTCCAGACCTGGTCCAGATAGGTCGAGTGGTCCATCGTCTGCACGCTGATGTCGAAGCCGCCGGCCCGCGCCATCTCGCGCACGACCACGGCCAGCGAGGCGCGGTAGTCGGGCTTGACCGAGGCGACCAGTTCCAGCTCGATCCCGTCCGGATAGCCGGCCTCGGCCAGCAGTTCCTTGGACCGCTCGGGATCAAAGGGCTTCAGCTCGGCCTCGGAATAGTAGCGGTAGGCCGAGTTCACCGGCGTATCGTTCCCGGGCGTGCCATAGCCCTCGGCGACCAGCTCGACGATGGCCTGGCGGTCCAGGGTCAGCGACAGCGCCTCGCGCACGCGGTGGTCATCGAACGGCGCCTGGGTGCAGTCCATCACGATGTCGAGGAACCGGCCCGAGGGCGTCCGTAGCCCGGTCACGCCGGGCGCGGCCGAGATCCGGTCGAAATCGGTCGGCTGAACTTCAAGCAGCAGATCGACTTCGCCGGCCAGCATCGCGGCCGAAGCACCGGCGGCATCCGGGAAGGTCAGGATCTCGACCCCGTCGAGATAGGGCTGCTCGGGGATGAAATAGTCGGGGTTCTTTTCCAGAACGACCTTCTGATCGGGCAGGAACTCGGCCAGACGGAACGGGCCGGAGCCGACAGGCGTGGTCGCGAGGCTCTCGAAATCGCCGGTCGCGATCTCGGCAGGGATCACCTTGGCAGTCGGATAGGACAGCGCCACCGGAAGGTCGGCATAGGGCGTCGCGGTGCGGATCACGACCGCGAAATCGCCATCCGCGGTCACGCTCTCGATCGGGCCGAGGTTGCGGCTGCCGGGCGCGCCGGTCTCGGGGTCCAGCAGCTTGGTGAACGAGGCGGCGACATCCGCCGATGTCACCGGCTTGCCATTCGAGAAGACCGCATCCTCGCGCAGGGTGAAGCGCCACTCGGTCGCGTCGTCGTTCGCGCTCCACTCGGTGGCGAGGTCCGGCTGCGCGGACATGTCGCCGCCCAGCGTGGTCAGGCCCGAGTACAGCATCTCGGAGAGCATGTATTCCGAGTTCAGCCGCGTCAGCATCGGGTTCAGCACCGACGGGGTGATGTTCAGCGCAACGCGCAGCGTGCCGCCGGGGGTCGCGGCACGGGCCTGCATCGCGGGAAGCGCGGCGGCCAGCGCGACGGCACTAGCGCCGAGCTGCAGGAACCGTCGGCGGCTTGTCCGTAGGTTGTTCATTGGTGGACCTCTCTGCTGGGGAAGTGCCCGCGTTGGGGCTGGGGGGACGTTCGCTTTGCGCGAATTCTGCGTCGAAGAAGTTCTCGACCGCGCGGGAGAGCGCGATCAGGTCGCCGTCGGTGGTGTGCTCGTCGGCGGCATGGACGTTGCGGCCGGGGCGCGACAGCCCGCCCAGCAGCATGTGCTGCTGACCGGCGCGCTGCACCCAGCCAAAATCGCTCGAGGTGCCTGAGCCGTATTTCTGGAAGGCATCCTCCGGCAGCCCAAACGCGTCGGCGCGCGCCAGCGTCCAGCGCCTGGTCGCCGGCCCGTCCGGGTCCGAGACCGGAGGCAGGTGCCCGACCTCTTCCACCGACCAGGACTGCACCTTGGTGCCCTGGAGCGCCGCGATCAGCCGCGCCTCGATCTCTGAGCGGATGGCCTCTGGCGTTTCATCAGGCAGGTAGCGCCGGTTCAGCGTGATATCACAGCGCCCCGGAATGGCCGAACCCTTGTCCCCGCCGTGGATCGCGGTCACCGACAGGCGCGCGCGCAGCGGTCCGTCGGCCCAAGGCGGCGGCGGCATGTCGGTGGTGCGCTCTGTCAGCCCGGCGTTCAGGTCCTGCATCGCGGCCAGCACCGGGGCGGCGGCCTCGACGGCGTTGATGCCCCGATCAGGCTCGCCCGAATGCGCCGTTCGGCCTTGGAGCGTGACCACGAAGTCCATCGAGCCGAGGCAGCCCGCCCAGATCCGCGGCTCCGCCGAGCCGTTCAGGTTCAGCATCACCTCGGGCAAAGACCGGGTTTCCGCCAGGTAGCGGATACCGGGATATAGCCCGCCCTCTTCGTCTGTGCAGAAGGCCAGCACCGGGCGGAAAGCCATCCGGGCGCCGCGCGCCTGCATCCGCAGCAACGCGTCGAGCACCGAGGCGATGGTGCCCTTCATGTCCGCCGTGCCGCGCCCGTAAAGCCGGTCGCCCTCGCGGGTCACCTGCAGCGGCACTTTTGTCCAGCCGTCGCCCACAGGGGCAGTGTCGGTGTGAAAGTAGATCAGCGCCTCGGGCGCATCCGCGGCACCGAGGTCCGGGCGATAGAGCAGGTTGACCCGCGCCCCATGCACGCCGGGGGCCTGCCAAAGCGCCTCGGGGACCTCCATCCGCTCTGCCGTACCCCCCAGAGGGGCGCACAACTCTTGCAGCAGGTCGGCGAGTTCGGGATAGCTGGCGCCCGGCGGAAAGCAGCTGTCCAGCGAGACCAGCCGCGACAGCATCTGTTCGATGCGGTCGATTTGCGGTTCACAGGGCGGCTGATTTCTCATACCTATATAGAAATCAGATTTCGAATGATCGATCAAGCCCGGGAGGAGCGCAACATGCAGAAAACGGACGTGGACCTCGGCGGCAGCCTCCGCGCGGCCCCTCTGCACGAGCAGATCAAGGACCGGATCCTGCAACGCATCATTCTGGGCGAATGGCCGGAAGGTTATGTTCTGCCACCGGAAATGGAGCTCGCCTCGATGCTGGGCGTGTCCTACGGCACGATCCGCCGGGCGATGAACGACCTGACGCAGCAGGGTGTGATCATGCGCCGCCGCCGCACCGGCACGGTGGTGACGGGGCGGACGCCGCATCACACGCTGTCACGATTCTACCACTACTACCGACTGCACACGACCGAGGGAAAACTCATCAACACCGATGCCAAGGTGCTCCGCGCGGTCCGCGATTCGGCCTCTGCTGCCGAAGCGGACGACCTGCGGATCGCCAAGGGCGACGTCGTGCACCGCATCGACCGGCTGCGGATCGCCGACGGCCGGCCGGTGATGATCGATCGCTGCGTGATCCCCGGCTGGCGCGTGCCGGGATACGAACCGAATGCGAAGAAGACCCCGGCTTTGCTCTACATGTGGCTTCTGGAGACCTATGACGTGCGGCTCAGCGCCGTTCGCGAGCGGATCACGGCGCGGCTTGCCGGCCCCGAGGATTGCCGCCTGCTGAGCCTCAATCCAGGCGAGTGCCACGCGCTGCTCGACATCCACGAGACAGCCTATGACTCGCGCAACCAGCCGATACTGCTGATGCACCACGCCGCGCTGACCGACGCGCATTGCTACGTGAACGAGGTCCGCTGAGCCTCGCGTCGGTGCCTCAGCTTTCGAAGATGGTGCGCCCGCCGACGCGGATTTCGACAGGGACGCGGTAGCGCTGCAGCGCGTCGGGGGCAATCTCCATCCCCAGTCCGGGCGCGTCGGGGACGTGGATCAGGCCCTCGGCATCGGGCGCGATATGGTTCGCCGTCAACTCGCGCGCCAGCGGCTGCAGCGTCGTGGGGAACTCGCAGATCCGGTGTGCCTCGAGCCCGGCATAGGGCTGCAACGAGGCCGACAGCGCCAGGTTCGACGTGAACGTGTGGTTCACGTAGGTCACGCCCTTCGCATCGGCATAGGCCGCCACATCACGCGCCGGGCCGATGCCGCCGATCCGGCCGCAGTCGATCTGGATGTAGCCGACACCACCGAAGTCGATCAGGTGCTCGGCCATGTGGCGGTTGTGCGCGGCCTCGCCCCCGGCAAGGCCGACCGTGTCCATCCGCTCGGACAGCGCGCCATAGGCGGCCAGCGCATCGCCCGCGAAGGGCTCCTCGTACCAGGTCACGCGGTTGCGCTCCATCGCCTCCAGCCGGGCCGCCGCCGCCTCGACGTCCTCGCCAAAGATCTGGCCGGCGTCGATCAACAACACGCCGTCCGGGCCAAGCCCCTCGCGCGCCGCGTCCAGCTGGTCGATATCGCCCTGAAGGCTGTCGCCGAAGGGCGCCCAGCCGAACTTGGCGGCGCGGAACCCGTTGGCGCGGATCGTGCGCGCCCGCTCCAGCGTCTCTTGCGGGGTCTGGCCGAACAGGACCGAGGCATAGGGCAGCTTGGGATAGGCCGCCGCGTAGCCCAGCAACTTCCAGACCGGCACACCGCGCGCCTTGCCCAGCAGATCCCAGAGCGCCATCTCGATCCCCGACCAGGTGTGCGCGGCCTGCAGCAGGTCCATCGAGTTGTAGGCCACGGCGGCCGCCATCGCCCGGATGTCCTCGGGCCTTTCCACCCCCTGTCCCAGCACCGAGGCCGAGACCGGCTGGCACGCGCCATGCGACATCGGCGCAACGAAGGCCGCGATGGACGCCAGCGGCGAGGCCTCGCACTCGCCCCAGCCGGTCAGCCCGCCCGCCGAGACACGCACCACCAGCGCATCCTGACTGCCATCGGCGGCGGTCGTGACCTCGGACATCGACAGGTAGAAGAAATCGACGGCTTCGATTTTCATGGCGTGGCCTTCCGGACGTTCGGCCCAAATGAAGTGCGTGCGAGCCTCAGTGCGGGGCCGGTCGCCAATCCCTAGCACGAGCATCCTCCGACCAAAAACCGGAACTGGTACGCCGTAGCAATCCGGCCTACACCTGCTTCGCGAGCCAGGGAGACCCGCATGCAGAAAATCGCGCTGCCCGAACGACCGCATTGGCGCGAGCACGCGCGGGAGGTCGGCTTCACCTTCGCCGACATGCACGGCGAGCCCTACTGGGACGAGAGCTCGGCCTACGCCTTCACGCTCGCCCAGATCGAAGATGAGATCGAGGACCCCTCGACCGAGTTGCACGCAATGTGCCGTGAGGCGGTCGGGCACATTCTCGGCAGCGAGCGCCTGCTGGACCTGCTGGCGATCCCCGAGGGACGCAGAGACCTTGTCGCGGAAAGCTGGCGTCGGGCCGATCCCGAGATCTACGGCCGGTTCGACCTGGCCTATGACGGGCGCGGTCCGGCCAAGCTGCTGGAATACAACGCCGATACGCCGACCTCGCTCTACGAAAGTGCGGCGTTCCAGTGGCAATGGCTCGAGGACCAGCTGGCCGCCGGCGTGCTGCCCGAGGGGACGGACCAGTTCAACGGCATTCACGAGGCCCTCGTGGCGCGGTTCGGCGCGGTGTTCGAGCCGGACAGCGACCTGCATTTCACCGCCGTCGCAGGAAATCCCGAGGACTACGGCACGGTCGAGGCCCTGGGTTGGGCGGCGCGCGAGGCAGGGCTTGGCGCGCACTACTGCGACCTCGACAAGATCGCGCTCAGCGAGGACGGGCAGTTCCTCGACGACGAGGACCGGGTGATGGGTGTGCTTTTCAAGCTCTATCCCTGGGAGCACTTGTTCCTCGACGACTATGCCGCCCATATCGCCGGATCCCGCTGCCTGTTCCTCGAACCTGCGTGGAAGGCGCTGCTGTCAAACAAGGGCCTGTTGCCGGTTCTCTGGGAGATGTTCGAGGGCCACCCGAACCTGCTTCCGGCATTCTTCGAGCAGGAGGTTGGCGCAGCGATGGCCGGGCAAGGCTCCGTCGCTACACATGTTGCCGAAGCCTTCGTGCGCGCCGAGACGCAGCTTGCCGCTGCGCATGTGCGCAAGCCGATCCTGTCGCGCGAGGGCGCGTCGGTTTCGATCCACGAGGGCGGCCGCATGACCGAGGAAGCCCAGAACACCGAATACGCCGAGCATCCGCGGATCATCCAGGCTTATGCGCCGCTGCCGCAGTTCGACGGATTCCGCCCGGTGATCGGTGCCTGGATCGTGGGCGAGTCCTGCGCCGGCATCGGCATCCGCGAGGATCGCTCGCGGATCACACAGGACCTGTCGCGTTTCAAACCGCACTACATTACCACCTGACCAGCACGCCAGCTGACCGAGAGGACTTGTCATGACCAAACGCTCCAACCGCGTCGCCATCGCGATCCTCGGCGCCGCCGCATTCAGCCTCGCCGGGTGCCGCGAGGAGGAAGTCGACGCGCAGGCCTTCCCCGACCTCGAAAGCTGCACCGCGCAGGCAGAGAAGGGAGGGATGTTCTCGGCTCAGGACTGCGAGGCGGCTTTCGCCGAGGCCGAAACCCTGCACGTCGAGTCCGCCCCGCGATATGACAGCCTCGAGGTCTGCGAAGAACAGCACGGGCCCGGCGCCTGCGGCTCCGAGGCGGGCGCGACCCAGGGCGGCTCTGGCAGCATCTTCATGCCGCTGTTGGCGGGATACCTGATCGGCAACATGATGAGCGGACGCGCGGGCATGTCCGCGGGCCAGCCGCTTTACAAGACTTCGGACGGGCGCTTCACCAATGCCGCCCGCAGCAGCACCTTCTCCAGCAACAGCGGCGCGGCCAAGCTCGGCACCTCGCAGTTCACCAAGCCACCCGCCACCGCGGGCAAAGCCCCGATGACTCGCGCCACGGCAAGCTCCCGCGGCGGGTTCGGCCGTACGGGAGGCTTCGGATCGGGCTTCGGAGGCTGAGCCGTCGGGGTGCATCGAAACCGGATTGACTTCACCAACCAAATTACTCAGAAATAGCGGAGGAGCCACGCGCCAGACCGACGGTCCCCGGCCGAGCGCGGTACAGAGATCATCGAAGGAGACCGTGAAGATGAACGTCTGCATCCGCCAACCCGACCAGATCGTGCATCCGAAGGAAGACGAACTGCCCACCTACAGCGCCCGCGACCTTGTGGGCAACGAGGGGGTACAGGCCCGTCTCGTGCTCGACGGGCTCAGCTATTACCTGCGGATCACGCGGGCCGGGAAGCTGATCCTGACCAAGTAAGCCCGGCGCACGTCAGGGCTTCAGCAGCGGCAGGTCCAGCATCCGGCTGATGAAGGCATCGCCATGGCCCTGCTCGACACGCCGTAAAAGCACCGCATGGGCCGCCCGCGCGACAGAGGGCGAGACTTCACCCAATGCCCGAACAGCGTAGCGCAAGTCCTTCTCGGAATTACGTATTGTGAAGGCGCTGCCGTCGAAATCCCCGCGCAGCGCGGGGCCGACCGCCTTCTCCAGCGTACCGGAACGCGCCGCGCCGGTCATCATCACATCATAGAGCGCCTGCCAGTCGACTCCCTGTTCCCGCGCAGCGCCGTACGCCTCGGCCAGCAGCGCGGTCGTGCCTTGGGTGACAAGGTTGTTGAGCAGCTTGGCCAGATGCCCCGTGCCGACCTCGCCGAAGCGGCGCACGACCTTGGAATAGCTACCGACAACCTGCCGCACTTCCGGAAAATCACTTTCCGAACAGCCTACTAGGGACGCAAGCTCACCTTCTTTCGCCTGCGCCGGCCCACCAGTCACGGGGGCGTCCGCGAACACGGCGCCGCGCGCGGCGACACGGGCCGCGATCTCGCGCGTCGCGCCGGGATCCGCGGTGGTGGCATCGATCCACAACTTCTCCGGCCCCAGAGCCGGGAGGATCTGCTCCGCTACCGCGGCGACCGCAACACTGTCCGAAACGCAGGTCAGTACGACGTCAGATGCCTCGGCCAGAGCAGCAGGTGATGCGACCGTCTCGGCCCCTGCCTCGACAAGCCGGTCGACGGCCTCCGAGGTCCGGCGCGGCGCAAGCAGGACGCGGTGCCCCGAGGCCAGCAAATTCGCTGCCATGCCGGAGCCCATCATCCCCGCCCCGATCACTCCGACGGTCCTTTGCTCCACGCTCATCACGGACCGTAGAACACGCCCACCAACCAGAGTGGCACGGCGGGAACATAGGTCACGAGCAGCAGAACCAGCACCAGGACGCTGATGAACGGCAGGTTGGTGCGCGTCGTGCTCCAGACATCGGTCTTGGCGATCGAGCAGGCGGTGATCAGCACGCTGGCCACCGGCGGCGTCTGCTGGCCGAGCGCGATGTTCAGCGTGATCAGAATGCCGAACTGGATCGGGTCGATCCCGACTTCGTGCACCAGCGGCATGAAGATCGGCACCGTCAGAATGATCGCCGCCGCGCCATGCAGCACCATGCCGACAAACAGCAGGAACACGTTTATGATCATCAGCACCAGGATCTTGTTGGTGGTGATATCGGTGATCCCCGCCGCCAGCCGCTGCGGCAGTTCGGTCTCTGTCAGGTAGAGGCCCAGCACCGCCGAAGCCGCCACCAGCAGCATGACCACCGCCGTCTGGTTCACCCCATCGAGCAGGGCATGGTAAAGCCGCCCGATGTCCAGCTCGCGGTAGACGAAAAGGCCGATCAGCAGCGCCGCCAGCACCGCTAGCCCCGCACCTTCGGTCGCGGTGACGATGCCGCCGAAGATCCCGCCCAGGATGATCACCGGCAGGATCAGTGCCCAGGCCGCGTCCTTGGTGGCGGCCCAGAGGCGGCAGAGGCTGAAACCCTCCTCGCGCGGCAGATCGTATTTCACCGCGAAATAGTAGGACAGCGCCATCAGCAGCAGGCCGCCCAGCAGCCCCGGCACGATACCCGCGACGAACAGCCGGACGATCGAGGTGTCAGACAGCGCGCCGTAGAGGATCATCGGGATCGACGGCGGGATGATGATCGCCAGCGACGCCGAGGAAGATGTCAGCGCGGCCGCGAAGCGGGGCGAGTAGCCCTTCTTCTTCATCGCCGGGATCAGCACCGACCCGGTCGCGGCCACGTCCGCCACCGCCGAGCCGCTGATCTCGGCGAAGAACAGCGACACGCCCACGTTGACCATCGCCAGTCCGCCACGCACGAAGCCGATCAGCGCCGAGACGAAGGCGATCAGCCGGGTCGAGATGCCGCCCGTGTTCATCAGCGCACCGGCCAGGATGAACAGCGGAATGGCGATCAGCGGGAAACTGGTCGCGCCGTCATAGAGCGACAGCGCCGCGTTGAGAAAGCCGAGGTGTCCGTTGAGCAGCCATACGCCCACCAGCGCACTCGCCAGGATGGCGACGGCGATCGGTAGACCGATGGCGATCATCAGGAACATCGACAGCAGGATTAGCGCTTCGGTCATCAGCCGTGTTCCGCCCTGGCGCGGGAAAGCTCGCTTTCGGCGCGCGCGATTTCATGTTCGATCTCGACGCTCTCGGGATCGCGCCCGAGGCGTACGTCCGTCAGGCGCTGCGGCATGTTCAGGAGCCGCCCCACAATCATCAGTGCGGCGCTGATCGGCAGGATCGACTGCACGACGCTGCGCGGCACGAAACGCAGTGTGGTCATCGTCTCGTTGCCGAAGATTTCCAGGATCGCCCAGCCCGCCCAGGCGACAATGCCGAAGGTGGCGAAGAAGATCGCTTCTCCGACCCAGAACAGCACCATGCGCGCCTTGGGCGGTAGCCCGAAGAGCAGCCCGTTGAAGCCCAGGTGCGCGTTGCGAAGCCCGGCGAGCGCGGCACCGGTGAAGGTGATCCAGGCCAGCAGGACGACGGCGACCTCGTCATACCAGATCAGCGAATTTCCAGAGTAGCGGAAGGCGACGCCCAGCAGCACGACGCAGGCCAGCGCGACGATCATCAGGATCGTGGCCAGCTGAAGCGCGGCATCGAGGACGCGGGACAGGCGGGACATCATGTTGGTTATCATCCCCGGATGGTCTGTTGCGGGCGCGGCGGAGTATACCGCGCCCGCGACTGGCTCAGGAGCCTTCGGCCAGCGACAGGACCTGCTCGATCATCGCCTGGCCGTTCTCGACCTCGCTCGCGAACTTCTCGTAGAGCGGCTTCGACGCCTCGACGAAGGCGGCGCGGTCGGCCGTGTTGACCTGCATCCCGCCGGACTTGAGCTGCTCCAGCAACTCGCCATCCTGCGCCGCACCCTGTTCACGCGCCCAGAGCGCGACTTCCTGCGCGGTCTCGGTCAGCACCTGCTGGATTTCCGGGTCCAGTTTCTCGAAGGCGGCGACGCCCACGGTCGGATAGGCGGGCGAGTAGACATGGCCCGACAGCGACAGGTATTCCTGCACCTCGTCCAGCTTGCCGCCGACGATGTTGGTCAGCGGGTTTTCCTGCCCGTCGATGACGCCGGTCTGAAGCGCCACGAACACCTCCGAGAAGGACATCGGCGTCGGGTTCGCCCCGTATTCCTTGAACATCGCCACGCGCCAGGACGAATTGGGTGTGCGGATCTTAAGCCCTTCGAGGTCGGCGGGCGTGTTGATCGGGCGCTCGTTGTTGGTGATCTGGCGGAAGCCGTTTTCCCAGACCGCCAGCGGACGATAGCCCTGTGCCTCGGCGGCGGGCACCAGAACGTCGGCGAAGAACGTCTCGTCGATTCGGGCCAGGTGATCGCGGTCGGCGACCAGGAACGGCAGGTCGAAGATGGCGTATTCGGGCGCGATCTCGGGCATGATCGAAGAGGGCAGAGTCAGGTGCATCGTGCCCAGCTTGATCTTCTGGAGCATGTCCTTGTCCTTGCCCAGCTGCGAGCTGTCGAAGACCTTGACCACCGCCGTGTCGCCCAGCTTTTCGTTGGCCCGCTTGGCGAATTCGCTGGCGCTCTGCTCCTGCAGCGAGCCGGTCGCGGCGCTGATGCCGAAGATGATCTCTTCCTGGGCGACGGCCATGCCCGAGGTCAGGGCGAGGATCGCGGCGCCAGCGAAGGCGTGTCTGATTTTCATGTCATGCTCCCTTTGGTTGGTTTGGCTGCCCGGTGCTCCGGGCGGTCTTGGTCAGCCGGCTTCTGCGACCTGCGTGACCGGGGTTTCGAACATCTCTGCGAGGCCGTCGGCCCCTGGCGTCTGGGGGCGCGCCGGGTGGCGGCCTGCAAGCTTCCGGCCAAGGTTCACCGCGTTGAAGGTCGCGCCGGTGTCGGCGATCCCCTGCCCCGCGATGTCATAGGCGGTGCCATGCGCCGGGGTGACGATCGGAAAGCCGTAGCCCGCGATCAGCGTTACGCCGCGGTCGAAGCCGAGCAGCTTCATCGCGATCTGTCCCTGGTCGTGATACATCGTCATCACCGCGTCGAACTCACCCTTGAGCGCCCGCACGAAAACCGTGTCCGAAGGAACCGGTCCGGTGACCGCCATCTGCTGCTCCTGCGCGCGTTGCACGGCGGGAAGCAGGATGTCCTCGTCCTCGGTGCCGAAATTGCGCCCGTCGCCCGCGTGTGGGTTCAGCGCGGCGAGGCCGATCCGGGGCCGCTCGTAGCCGGCGTCCTCCATGGTCTCGACGGTCAGGCGGATGCTCTGGAAGATGCGCTCGGCCGAAAGCGAGTCCGCGACCTCGCGCAGCGGGATGTGCGACGTGACCCGGGCATTCCAGACCTCATCCAGCACGTTGAACTCGCGCCCACTGCGCGTGGCGCCGATGGTCTGGTCGATGAAACCGATCTCGTCGACATAGTCGGGCTTCGCCAGCCGCATCCCATGCTTGTTGAAGGGCGTGAAGAAGACAACATCGGCCACCCCGGCCTTCGCCAGCCGCAGCGCCGCGGCGAAGTTCTGCAGCGAGGCGGCACCGGTCTCGGCGCTCGACACGCCCAGGGTGATCGCAGCGGGATCGCAGTTCTGCATGTCCACCAGCACCGTGCCCTCGGGCAGACCGCGCTCCAGGTCTTGCGCCAGAACAGTTGGCAGGTCCAGCGTCACGCCCGCCTGCTTGGCCCCCATCGCCACGACCCTCGCATCGCCGATCACGATCAGGTCGCCGGCGTTCGCCTCCGGATCGGCCAGGACGCGGGCGGTCAGCTCGGGGCTGATTCCACCGGCATCTCCGACTGCGAAGGCAACTCTCACTGGGCGATTCATGTATATCCTCATTTTGTATACAAAATACGTTGCACAAGTTCGCCCTCCGTTGCAATAAGAATTATAACCAGCCCGAAGCACCCAGCGCGGAGAGCGGCATGGAGAACATCAGCGTGGCCGCGAGCCCGATCGCGATACGCAAACAGACCCTGCACGATCAGGTCGCGAACCGGATTCGCGACATGATCATCGAGGGTTACCTGGAACCGGGCACGCGGATCGACGAGACCCGGCTGATCGAGCAACTCGACGTCTCCCGCACGCCGTTCCGCGAGGCGCTGCGGACGCTGGCGGCCGAGGGGCTGGTCATTATCCGACCGTCAAAAGGCGCGGTGGTGCGCAAATGGACCCCCGAGGACGTCCATTCGATGTTGGAGGTTCTGGCGCATCTGGAAAAGCTCGCCGGGCAGCTGGCCTGCGCGCGGGCGACCGATGCGCAGATCCAGGCGCTCGTCGACCTGCACGCCCAGATGAAGGCGCATTTCGAGAGGCGCGAGCGCCTGCCCTATTACAAGCTGAACCAGGAATTCCATTCGCGCTTGGCCGAGTGCACCGGCAACGAGACCCTGCTCGAGGTGCAGAGCAACATTCAGGCGCGGATCAAGCGCATCCGTTTCCTGGGCAACCGCAGCCCGGAATACTGGGACGCCGCGATGGCAGAGCACGAGGAGATGGTGCAGGCCCTCAGCCGCCGCGACGCCGAAGCGCTCGGCGAAGTCATGTCCCGCCACCTGTTGAACACGTGGGAGCGGGTCAAGGACAGCGTCTGACGGCTCAGGCGGTCTCGATCGCGCCGGTGATCAGGCCGGTGACTTCTTCGGTCGAGGTTTCCGAGATCGGCTTGTCCGCCACCTTCTCCCCACGCCGAAGCACCGCGACACGGTCGGCCACGGTGAACACGTCCGGCATCCGGTGGCTGATCAGGATCACCGCGTGGCCGCTGGCGCTGAGGCGGCGGATCAGGTTCAGGACTTCCTCGACCTGCCGCACGCTGATGGCCGCCGTCGGCTCGTCCAGCAGCACGATCTTGGGATCCGCCAGCCGGGTCCGCGCGATGGCGACCGCCTGCCGCTGACCGCCGGACATGGAGCGCACAAGATCCCGGGGCCGGGTCTCGGATTGCAACTCGTCGAACAGCTCCTGCGCGCGGGCGAACATCGCTGCGCGGTCAAGGAAGCGGAACGGGCCGACCTTGCGGACCAGTTCCCGCCCGAGGAACACGTTGAGCGCCGCAGGCAGGTTGTCGCAGAGCGCCAGGTCCTGGTGAACCAGTTCAACGCCTGCGTCCCGCGCCTCGCCCGGGCGGGCGAAATGCACCTGCTGCCCGTCGAGGTGCATGGTCCCCTCGCTCGGCTGTACGCTTCCGGCGATGATCTTCACCAGCGTCGACTTGCCCGCGCCGTTGTCGCCCATCAGCCCCAGCACCTCGCCCCGGTCGAGGTGCAGGTCCACGCCGGCCAGCGCCTGGATCGCGCCGAAATGCTTGGCGATCCCGTTGAGTTCTAGCACCCGCATCAGCTTTTCCCCCGCGCGGCGGCGTATTGGTCGAACGCCACAGCCGCGACAAGGATCAGGCCGATCACGATCTGCTGCACGAAGGACGAGACATTCATCAGGACAAGGCCATTGCGCAGCACGCCGATCAGCAGCGCGCCCATGACTGTGCCGAAGACGCCACCGACCCCGCCAAACAGCGAGGTGCCCCCGATCACCACGGCGGCGATCACGTCAAGTTCCAGCCCGAGGCCCGCGACCGCCTCGGCTGAGTTGAGCCGCGCCGACAGCAGGAAGCTGGCCAGCCCGCAGGCGAATCCGACGATCATGTATACCGCCCAGGTCACGCGGCGCACCGGCACCCCGTTCTGCTCTGCCGCGCGTGGGTTCGCGCCGATGGCGTAGACGTGCAAACCGAACCTCGTGTGGCGCAGCACGACATGAGCGATGGCGGCGGTAAGAAAGAAGATGATCACGGGAACCGGGACTGACCAGATCCGGCCCTGGCCCCACCAGGTGTAATCAGGGTTGAACCCGCTGATCGGCCCGCCGCCCGAAAACAGCAGCGCCGCGCCGCGGAAGGCCGTCATCCCGCCCAGAGTCACAACGAAGGGAGGAACCCTCAGCCGGGTCACAGCCCAGCCTTGAAGTGCGCCGCAGGCGATGCCGACCGCAGCCGCCGCCAGGAAGGCCAGGATCACCGGGTTGCCCGCATCGACGCTGGCACCGACGGCAAAGCGGTCACCCAGCCCACCCTTCGCGACATAAGCCCCGACCAGCCCGGCCAGCGCCACCAGCGCGCCGACCGACAGATCGATCCCTGCAGTCAGGATCACGAAGGTCATGCCGATGGCGATCAGGCCCGAGATGGAGACCTGCCGCAGAATGTTCATCAGGTTGAACGGGTTTAGGAAACGCGGCTCGAGCACCGCGAAGACGACAACCAGCAGCACAAGGAAGATAACCGCGGAATTGCGAGCCGCGAAGGCGACCGCGTCGAACGGCTCGGCCCGAGGGGCCGAACCGAGGGGTGTATTTGACCTGTTCATCGAGTGTTTTCCGCTAATTGCGCGGCGATCTTCACTCAATCTCGCTCAGACGCTCGGCCTGATCGATGTTGTCTTGCGTGATCGCAATCGGGGTCAGCAGCAGCGAGGGCTCGGGCTCGGTTCCATCACGCAGCAGCTTGATCATCGCGTTGAGCGCCTCGCGGCTCTGTCCGCCGGGCATCTGCTCGATGGTGGCGGTCAGCGTGCCGTCGCGGACGGCGGCCAGCGCTTCGGGCAGCGCGTCGAAGCCGATGATCGCGATATCCAGCCCCTGCTCCTGCACCACCTGCATCGCACCAAGCGCCATGTCGTCGTTGGCCGCCACGATCACGTCCGGCGGGCTGTCGAGCCCGGCCAGGATCGCCTCGGTCACGCTGGCGCCTTCCTCGCGGGCGAAGTTGGCGGTCTGCTCAGCCACGAACGGGAACTTGTCGGCCATGCCGTCCAGCACATTGTGCACGCCTTGGTTCCGGTCGATCGCCGGGCTGGAGCCGGGCTGACCCTGCAGGTTCACGATGGTCGCGCCATCGGGGAACATGTCGACGATCAACTGGCCCTGCGCCTCGCCGCCCTTCACGTTGTCGGCGCCAACATGGCCCTTCAGCCCCTCGACCCCGTCGACGCGCCGGTCGATGGTGATGACGGGAATGCCCTGCTCGACCGCCTGCCGCACGGCGGGCGCCATCGCGACCGAATCGAGTGGGCTGATGACGATGCCGTCGACGCCGTCGATGATCATCGCCTCGACATCGGCGGTCTGCTTGGTGGTCTGGTTCTGGCCGTCATAGTTCTGCACCGTCACGCCGAGCGTCTCGGCCTCGGCATTGAACTCGTTCTGCATATGCACGAAGAACGGGAAGCCGAGGCTCGGCACCGAGAAGGCGATGGTTTCGCCCTCGGCCAGTGCGGCCTGACCCGAGAACATGGCTGCGACTGCGGCCACGGCCGCGAACATCGATCGTCTCATGGATTCCCCCCATAGGAATTTTGATTGTGGACGGGCTCTTGCGCGGCCCGCTACGCCGGATGACGCCCGGAAATCATGCGAGCGGGCCACGATTCGTGTCAAGCAAGCCACGCGCGGCCTGTTTACTGCTGCGTGCGTTGCCCCCATTCTGCGCGGCGGAGGACCGCCCGTGACCGATACTCAAAAGCCGCTGGTGATCTGCGCCCCCGAGCCGCGGACGCTTGATCTGATCTTCACCCCCGAGGCGCTGGCCGAGCTGCGCGCCCGCTATACTCTGGTCGAGACCACCGCCGAGGCCGTCGCCGGGCTGGACCCACGGGTGCTGGCCTCGGCGCGCTACATCCTCGGCCAACCGCCGCTGTCGTCGGACACGCTGGCGCAGCTTTTCTCGCTGCGCGCGGTGCTGAACGTCGAGTCGAACCTGCTCGACAACATGCCCTATGACGAGGTCTTCCGGCGCGGCATCCACGTGCTGACCACCGGCGCGGTCTTCGCCGTCCCCGTGGCCGAAATCGGCCTCGGTATGGCCCTGGCGCTGGCGCGCGACATCGTCGGCGCGGACCTCGCCTTCCGCGAAGGGACCGAGGCCTGGGGCGGCGACAGCAACCGCGGCGCGACGCTGCTGACCGGCGCGGATGTCGGCATCATCGGCTTCGGAGACCTCGGCCGCGCGCTGAACCGGCTGCTCGCGGGGTTCCGCTGCAAGGTTGCCGTGCACGATCCCTGGCTGCCGCCCTCGATCATCCGCGATCATGGCGCGACCCCCGCCTCGCTGGACGAGGTGCTGAGCGGATCGGACGTGGTGTTCACCGTCGCCGCCGTGACCTCGGCGAACCGGGGCTTCCTCGGGGCCGAGGCCTTCGCCTCGATGCGCAAAGGCGCGTCCTTCATCCTGCTCTCCCGCGCCGATGTGGTTGATTTCGATGCCCTGCTCGATGCGGTCGAGGCCGGCCACATCCGCGCCGCCAGCGACGTCTACCCCGAGGAGCCCATGCCAGCTGGGCACCGCGTACGGACCCTGGCGGGTTTCCTTCGCTCTGCGCACCGGGCGGGCGCGCTGGACATCGCTTTCAAGCAGATGGGCGACATGGTACTCGAGGATATGGCGCTGATGGACCGGGGTCTGCCCCCGGCGCGCTGCAAGCGGGCCGAGCGCGAGACGGCGCGGCTCATGCGCTCGCGCCCGGTGGACAAGAACTGACCGCCGGGATCTGCACGAAATCTGCACGGATCGACCGGGGCACCTGCACGGCCCCTGCTTCAACCTGCCCACAAGGAACGGTTGAAGGGACCCCAGACCATGCAGACAGTGACGATCCGCGGCCTGCCGCACCGCCTTGCGCAGGACGCCTGGTGGCTGGCCAGCGCCGAAACCGGAGGTGCCGAACCGCCGCATACCGCAAGGCGCTTCGGCGCAAGCCGCAGGGGTTTGCCCGGTGTCCTGGCCCTGCTTGGCCTCGCGGCCCTCGCGGACCTGCTGTTCTGGTCCCATGCGCCCGGCATCTCCGTCGCGATCTTCGCCGGAGCCGTGTTCGCGGTATCAGTCTCAGGCCTGCCACCCCGCGCATCGTTGCCCCCCGCGCTGCTTCTGCTCGTGGCCGCTCTGCCGGTCATCGAGCATGTGCAGGCGCTGTCACTAGCTTTCCTCGCAGGCGGGCTGATCCTCGCGCTCGTCTGGTCCCGCCTACCCGAAGCCGCACCGGCGGCAATCGGTCCCGCCGCGCTTGCGTTCGCACACGACCTGCCGAGCCGCTGGGTCGAGCCGCTTCGCCCCCGCACCTTGCGCCGCGTAGCGAGAACGGCACTGCCCGCCGCGAACGGCTCCGCACTGCGCGGTCGCCTTCTGCGCGACTGGGCCTTCCCGGTGGGCGGAACGCTCGTCTTCTCGGCACTCCTGCTCGAGGCGAACCCGGCGCTCCAGCGGCTGCTCAGCCTCGATCTGGACGCCTACGACCTTTTCCGCCGCGCCCTGTTCTGGACCGGCATCGCGGTGCTTGCGTCCCCGTTCCTCTCGGCCCCGCTTGCCGAACGGGAGCGCGTAGCGTGGACGCCCCGCCTGCCGGGGCTGGGCATCAACCCCGGCTCGGTGCTGCGGGCGCTGGCGATGTTCAACCTGCTGATCGCGGTGCAGGTCGTGACCGACGTCTCGATCCTCGCCGGGGGCGCCGCCCTGCCCGAGGGCATGAGTTATGCCGACTACGCGCACCGGGGCGCCTACCCGTTGCTTGCCACGGCGATCCTTGCCGGGGCCTTCGCGCTGGCCGCCAACCCGTTCCTGGCCGAACACCGGGCGATCCGTCCGCTGATGCTGCTTTGGCTCGCGCAGAACCTGCTGATTTGTGGTGCCGCCGCGCTGCGGCTGGATCTTTACATCGACGTCTACGGGCTGACCTACCTGCGGATCCATGCGCTGATCTGGATGGGACTCGTCGCAGCAGGGCTGACGCTGAGCCTCTGGCAGGTCGCACACGGCCGGCCCAATCGCTGGCTGCTTCTGCGCTCCGGAGCGCTGGCGCTGCTGACGCTCTATGCCTGCTGTTTTGTCAATTTCGCGGGGATCATCGCGGCCGGGAACCTGCCGCGCGAGCAGGTCGATCTGGGCTACGTCTGCGGGCTCGACCGAACCGCGGCCGCCGCGATCCGGACCGCTTCGACAGGACATGACCGGCTGCGCCCCATGACCTGTCCCGCCTCGCTCTCGCCGAAGATCGACGGCTGGCGGGAATGGGGCTACCGCAAATGGCGCGTCGCCCGCTATGTTGCCGCCACTGACGCCAGCAAGTGGAAGCAATGAAAGTTCTCATCGTCGACGACGATCCCGGCCTGCGCGACCTGCTGGGCCTCGCGCTTGGCCGGGCAGGGTTCGCCACGCTCACCGCGGCGGACGGGCGCTCGGCGCTGGTCCATGCCGCCCGCGAGGCGCCGGACCTGATCGTGCTGGATGTCGGCCTGCCCGAGATGGACGGGTTCGAGACCTGTCGCCGGATCCGCGCCCGCTCCGAGGTGCCGATCCTGTTCCTGACCGCCCGCGACGACGAGATCGACCGCATCGTCGGCCTTGAGCTCGGCGCCGACGACTACGTGACCAAGCCCTTCAGCCCGCGCGAGTTGGTGGCCCGCGTCCGGGCGATCCTCAAGCGCATGGGCGGGGCGGCCCCCGAGACGCTGCGCCGGGGCCAACTGTCACTGGACCTGAAGGCCCGCCGCTGCGTGGTCGGCGAGGCCGAGGTGCCGCTGACCGGGACCGAGTTCCGTCTGCTGGCCACGCTGATGGAAGATCGGGGCGCGATGACCTCCCGCCCGGCGCTGGTCGCGGCGATCTGGGGCGGACAAAGCGCGGTGTCCGACCGGACCCTCGACAGTCACCTGCGCAATCTGCGCCGCAAGCTGGCAGAGGCTGGCTGCCCCGACGCGGTCGAGACGGTGCACGGCCAGGGCATGCGGATGGGCGGTTGCGCATGAGCCGCCAATGGCGTCCGACGCTCGGACTGGTCCTCGGCGGCGCGCTGCTCGGTACGCTGGGTCTGTCCTTCGCCGGGCTGGTCGCGCTGCGTTATATCGGCCCCGAGATCGGCTTCCGCAACGCCGCGATCCTTCTGGCGGTGGTCATCACCGGCGCGACCGCAGTGCTGGGCTGGCTGCTGGTGCGCCTGCTGCTGCGCCCGATCCACGCGCTGGAGCGCTATGCCGCCGCCCAGGAGTTGACCGGCGAACCCGAGCCGCCGCGCCATTTCGGCACCCGCGAGTTGCACGCCACCGCGCAGCGCGTCATCGCGATGGCCGAGGCGCTGCGCGACCGCGAGGCGACGATCCGCGCCTTCACCGACCATGTCACCCACGAGATCCGTACCCCGGTCTCGACCGTCCGCGCGGCGGTGGAACTGCTCGAGGACGGCGACAGCCTGTCCGACGAGGATCGCCGCGTGGTTGGCCAGATCGACGCCGCCCGCGCCCAGATGGAAGCCCAACTCGACGCACTGCGCCAATCCGCCCGCGCCCGCGAGACCCGCTATCTGGGAACCAGCACTCTCGGCGAGGTGCGCCCCGCCCTGGTCGAACAGAACCCCGGATTGCACCTGGCCGTCACTGGCGGGGCGCAGCGGCTGCCGATCTCGGCCGAGGGCCTGGATATCATCCTCGCGCACCTGCTGCGCAACGCCGCGGAGAATGGGGCGTCGTCGGTGACACTGGCCGCGCGCGGCGCCGAAGAGGGCGTGACCATTGACGTCTCTGACGACGGCAAGGGCATTTCCGACGGCAATGCCGAACGCATCTTCGATCCGTTCTTCACCACCCGGCGGGGAGATGGCGGGACCGGAATGGGACTCGCCGTCGTGCGCAACATCCTGCACGCGCATCGCGGAGAGATCGCGATGCGGCCCACGACCTCCGGCGCGGCGTTCCGGATCAGCTTCGCTACGGATCCACTCTGAGCGCGCTCAGGTCCGCGCCTTCTCGAACGCCGTCCAGGCCGCCTCGAAGCTGGCGAAATCGAAGCCGGGCTTGCGCGCAGCGTCGAGGATGATGTTCTCGGTCGCCATCAACTTGCGAACCGCCTCGCCGATCTGCGGGATGTACTCGGTCGGGATCACCAGTGCGCCGTGACGGTCGGCATGGACCAGTTCGCCCGGCGCAACGGCCAGGCCAAATATGGTGACCGGCGTGTCCAGTTCGCGCACGTGTACGAACCCGTGACTGGGACCGACCGAGCCGGCGATGACCGGGAAGCCCGAGGGTACGTCGCCCAGGTCGCGCATCACACCGTTGGTCAGCACGCCGGCGAGGCCGAAGCCCTTATGGATCGTGGTGTTGATCTCGCCCCAGAAAGCGCCGATGGCGTTCGCGCCGTCGAGGTCCTCGATAACCGTCAGCGCCGGTTTCGGAGCTTCGGCCATGTAGCGGTAGTACTCCATCCGCCGCGCGCGGATCACATCCGGAGCCTCGGTCGGCGGCTCGATCGCGGAGATCTTCGCGGTCCGCGCGAACCCGACGATGGCGCCGCTCTCGGGCTCCGAGCAAAGCATGGTGCCGCGGGTGAAGCGGCCGAAGCCGCGCTTACCCTCGACCACCTCGATCGCGTTGCAGACCGTCGGGGTATCGACCGATTTCAGCAGGTCCAGAAGCGCCTCGTCCATCATTCCTCCAGCCAGCGGCGCAGCGCCGCGTTTGTTTTTTCAGGTTGTTCCAGCACCGGCAAATGCCCGGCACCGTCGATGATTTCCAGACGCGATCCCGGGATCAACCCATGCATCAACTCGTGCCGCTCGATGGGGCAGAGCCTGTCCTCCCTTCCGCAGAGCACAAGCGTCGGCACGGTCACCGCGCGTAGCGCATCCTGCCGGTCGGGGCGATCGCGCAGGGCCAGGGACTGTCGTTCAAAGACCTCCGGTCCAAGCCCCATGGCCATGTCCATACAGAGATCGAGGATTGCCTGCTTGTCTGGACTATCGGCGAGGTAGTTCGGCTTCATCTCGTCCCGCATCACTGCGCGCAGGCCGCCCTGCCGGGCACGCTCGATCTGCGGCCCGCGCCGCGCCTGCACATCGGGCACTTCGGCGCGCGGGTTGGTGTCGAGCAGCGCCAGCCGCGCGACCCGCTCGGGGGCCTGTGCCAGCACCTCCATCGCCACGATACCGCCCATCGACAGCCCCGCCAGCGCGAACCGCGGCGGAGCGTGGGTCAGCACCTCGGCCGCCAGGGCCTGCGTGCTGCCGTGATTCGAGATCGGCGCCAGATGCACCGCGCGGTCGCCGCCGAACGCCGCGATCTGCGGCCCCCAGAGACGCCCGTCGCACATCATGCCGGGCAGCAGGACGAGCGGGGTCATCAGACCAGCGCCGCCCCCTCGGCCAAGGCCTTCAGCTTGGCATAGGCGATGTCCGGATCGACCGCGCCGAAGCCCGCGAAAGTGCCGAAGCCGCAGTCGGACCCGGCGATCACCCGCTCGGCGCCGACGATGTCGACGAAACGCGCGATCCGCTGGGCGACGAGCTCGGGGTGCTCGACGAAATTGGTCGTCGTGTCGACCACGCCCGGCACCAGCACCTTATCTTCCGGAATGTCCGCCTTGCGGTCGCGGAACACGGTCCACTCGTGCCCATGGCGCGGGTTCGAGGTCTCGAAAAGCACATACCGCGCCTGCGCCGCCATCAGCGTGTCGAACATCTTGGCCATCGGTATGTCGCAGACATGCGGGCCTTCGTAGTTGCCCCAGCAAATGTGGATCCGTACCTTCTCGGCCGGGATGTCCGAGAGCGCGTGGTTCAGCGCCTCGACATGAGAGTCCGCGACCTTAACGAACTCCTCGTCGCTGAGGTCCGTGAACAGCATGTGCCGCGACAGCGCCAGGTCGGGGCAGTCGAGTTGCAGGTCCAGCCCCGAGGCGACGATGGTCTCGTATTCGGCCTTCATCGCGTCGGCCAGCGCCGCCAGATAGGCCTCGCGGGTCTTGTAGTAGCCGTTCTGCAGGAACAGCGAGATCACGCCGGGGCTGGCCGCGTTCATGAAACCGCGCTTCGCACCGTGCTCGGCCATCGCTGCCTTGAGATTGACGATGTCCTTCTCAAGCTCGCCCTGCCCCTTGGAGGTCACCTCGCCCACGCACATCGGCCTGGCGTATTTCGGCGTGCCTCCGTCGTTCGCCAGCCGCTCGAGGAACTTCGGGAACAGCTTCAGGTCCGCAGGTGCGTTCCTTGGGCTGTCCCCGTCGAAGCCGGTGTAGCGGTCCTTGACGTAGGTCGCGTAGCTGATCTTCGAGGTCTCGCCATCCGAGACGATGTCGATCCCCGCCTCCACCTGCTTGCGCACGGTGTCGGAAACCGCCTTGGTCATGCAGGCGTCGAAGGCGGCGGGGTCGTAGTCCTCCTTCCTCTCGCGGGCGAATATGAAGTCCACGACCTCCTGCGTGCGAGGCAGGCTGCCGACATGGGTGGTGAGGATCGACATGTCTGGTTCCTTTCCGGCTCAGCCCTTCCAGGTCAGCCCGGCCGGATCCTCGGTGCCCACGACGCGGTAGAGCGCCGCTTCACCGGTCATCGACGGGACAGCCGTGTAGGCCAGGTTCTCGGGCACGCTCATGGTGTCACCCGGCGCGAGCGTAGCAGCGCCGCCGTCCCATTCCACCCGCCAATGGCCGCGTACCGGCATCAGCACGGTCGGATGGTCCGAGGCAGTCTTCTCGGTCTGGGCCGAGGGACGGGTCAGGAAGTCGACCTCGAACCCCGGCTTGTCGCGGATGATCGCCTGTTCGCCGATCACTTTCGCGGGCGCCTTGTCCGAGATCGCGACCATGTCCCAGTAGCGCCGCACGTAGCCGCCGACGACCTCCATCGTAGTCGGCTCGGGGAAAGCCTTCAGCTCCTCGTCGGTCAGAACCGGCATAGGCCCCTCGCCCTCGGGTAGCGACTGGCCTTTCTTCGTGTCGTAGAGCTTGCCCTTCTCGGAGAGCACCAGCCCATGATCCCTGGCGTCCTCGATCACCTGCGGGGCCCAGATCACGCCGCCGCCGGCATCGTCGCCGCCGAGGATCGCCATGATCATCCCGTAGTCGTCTCCGATGTTCTCGAAACCGCGGAAAATGCCCGTGGGGATGTTGAAGATGTCGCCCTCTTCCAGCACCACCTCGCCAGCGTTGCCCCAGCGACCCCAGAAAAAGCGCCACCGGCCCTTGAGCACGAAGAACACCTCCGCCGTGCGGTGGCTGTGCAGCGAGTTACGGCACTTCGGAGGCTGCCCCGCCGCGCCGATGTTGAAGCCGTGCGGGATGGTGATGTGCACGTGCTGGTCGGTGCTTTCGCTGACGCCGCCGCCGATGATGGTGAAATTCTCCTTCTGGTTCGAACCCGGCGTGTGGGCGTCGATGAAGGCGGTGCGGCAGGGCTGCAGGTCGCCGTAGCGGACGGTGCGGGCTTCCATGTCTTGCGGTGTCATTATTCGGCTCCTTGTCGAATTCGCGTGGGTCTGGTCAGGCGGAAAGGGTCCGCCGCCCGGGAGGACGCAAATTCAGCCGCCGCGCGCGCCGGCTGGCGAAAAAACCGTGAAGGCGCTGCAGCGCCTCATGTTGGCGCAGGGTCATCAGAGCGCCCCGCTCTGTAGAAGGATCTGCTTCCAGACCGCTGTTTCGTCGAAGAGCGTGTACTCGCGGCGCAAGCCCCACGGGCCGAACTCGGCATGGCTCAGGCCAAGGACGTAGACCTCGGCGCCGGTCGGCGTGCCGAACGTGCCCCAGCCGGAGTGCTTGCCGTGTAGGCTCCAGCGGATCGCGGCGCGGGGCGGCATCATCGGGTCCTCACGGCCGATCACGTGATGCGCGGTAAACGTGGCATCCGGGAAGGACGCGCGCAGTCCCATCCAGAACCGGTCGGCATCGCTCCAACTGTGACCGGTCACGCCGCCCGGGTATTCCAGCTGGCAGGCGCGGTCGTATTCCTTACCGATCACGGTGAAATCGGCATCCATGATCCGGGTCAGGATGTCGGCATATTTCGCGCCCCATTCGTTGTCATTCCCGCGCCCCTTGTAGGGCCCTTCCATGTCGTTGGCCGGCGTCAGCGGCTTCACGCAGGCCTCGGGGCCGCCCTCGCGGGCGATCTGGTCGCGGGCGAACTCGACCGGGTCCCACCCCATCTGGCGCACGATCGCGCCCTGGTCGCGGATCAGCCACTCGTCGTTGATCTGGTTGTCGATGGCGTGGCAGTCCGCGATGATCCGGTAAACGAGGCTCTTGCCGGTGGCCTTTCCATAAGCGCCGTCGCCCAGGTGCGTCGCGGTCGAGAGCAGCCGGTGCGAGGACAGCATCCCCTCCTCCGGCGTACCCGACCAGATTACGTCCTCGCCCAGAAGGGTGCGGTCCGGGAACTCGGCCAGCGTTGCCATGGTGGCGCCGATGACGCCCTGGTTGCCCTGCACCACCGAGGCCGGAGAGCGCACCACGATATCGGGGGCGTAATACTGGTGGAGCGTGGCGATGCCGCGATCCTCCCAGATCTCCTTGGTGATCCCGATGATGTAATCGGGGAAATCCTTGAACTTCGGGTCGAAGCCTTTCACGGGGTCCATCCTTCGGGTTTGCGCGCCGAGCCGCGCTGGATCAGCGGGCCGGGAATGCGGATCTTGTGAGGTTCGTCGTCGTCGCCCTCGATGAACGCGACAAGCGCGTTCACCGTCGCCTCGACCATACGGTTCACGGGCTGGCGGACGGTGGTCAGGTCATAACCCGGCCAGCCGGCGATCGGCACGTCGTCATAGCCGACGACCGAAACGTCTCCCGGCACGGACAGGCCCAGTTCGTGGCGCAGCACGTCCATCACCGCGAACGCCATGTGATCGTTACCGACGAAGACCGCGTCGGGGCGGCCCGCGCCCGAGAACATCTCGCGCGCCACTGTGATGGCCTTTTCGCGGTTGTACATGCCGTCGACCACGGCGACCGGCGCGCGTCCCAGCGCGGCAAGGCCTTCGGTGAAGCCTCGTGCGCGGTCCCGCCCGGTCGAGGACCCCTGCCAGCCCGCGATATGCGCGATGCGCTCGTGCCCGCCGGCGACAAGGTATTCTGCCACCAGCCGCCCGCCGCCGAAATTGTCCGAGGTGACCTCGGACAGGCGCCGGTCCTCCTGGCCACGGTTGAACATCACCACCGGGATACCGGCCGCGTCGCAGCGCGCGGTCAGATCGTTCGACATCGCGACCGAGGCGGTGACGATTCCCTCGACCTGATAATCCAGCAGTTCCTGCACGACCTGGGCGATGTTGTCCGTCTCGTTCCCCGCCATGAAGACGAGGATGTGATAGCCCCTTGCCTGTAGCGCGCGGCTCAGCCGTTCGACCGCCTCGGGGTAGAACTGGTTGTCGAGATAGGCGACCACCAGCCCGATCATCCGGGTGCGCCCGGTGATCAGCCCGCGCGCCAACGCGTTGGGGCGATAGCCCAGCTTCTCTGCGGCGGCGCGTACTTTCTCGACGGTCTTCTTCGAGGCGCTGGCGCCGGGGGTGAACACGCGGCTGACCGCCGACTGGCTGACACCGGCGAGACGGGCAACGTCGTTGGATGTGACCTTCTCGTTCATCTCAGTCCGCCGTCCAGCCGCCGTCGACAAGCAGCGAAGTGCCCGTCACCAGCGAAGATGCGTCAGAGGCCAGATAGACCACGGCGCCCATGATGTCCTCGACCTCGCCAACGCGGCCGAGCTTGATCTTCTCCTCGATCCAGCGCACCCGGTCGGGGTTGGCGAAAGTTCCCTCGGTCAGCGGGGTGCGGATGAAGGTCGGACAGATCGTGTTGACGCGAATCCGCTTCGGACCCCATTCGATCGCCATAGATTTGGTGAAACCCTCGACCGCGTGCTTGGTGGCGCAATAGACCGCCCGGTCGATGCCGCCGACATGCGCCATCTGGCTGGAGATGTTGATCAGGCTGCCGGGCTTTCCCGCCTCGGCCAGCTCGCGCGCCACCGCGCGGGTCAGGAAATACGCGCCCTTCACATTCAGGTCGGAAACCGCATCGAAGTCCTCCGGCGCCGTTTCCAGCGCCGGGGAATGCCGCGCCAGCCCGGCCGAGTTCACCAGCACGTCGAACGGGCCTTCCGCCGCCACCGTCGCCTCGACCGAGGCGACGTCGGCCACGTCCAGCGGGAGCACATGCGCGGTCAACCCCTCCGCGGCGAACTCCCCAGCAAGCGCCTCGAGCTTGTCACGGCCGCGCGCCGCCAGCCAGACCTCGGCCCCCGCTTGCCCCAGCGCGGCGGCGCAAGCGCGGCCGATGCCGGACGAAGCCCCCGCGACCAGCGCGCGGCGGCCATCGAGACGGAACGAAGGTGTTTGCGGCAGGGCCATCAGCTCATCCCGTCCGGAATGTCGATCCGGCCAATGTTGCGCGCCTTGTTGAACTCGCGCAGGCGGGCGAACACGTCGACGCCCAATTGGCGATAGGCATCGAGCAGGTCGACCAACACCCAGTTCTCGCGGATCCGACCGTTCTCCAGCCGCCAGAAATCAAGGCTGCGCATTGTGATCCGCTTGCCTGCGGGCGCAATGCCCATCCAGCCGTCATGGGTAACGGTCTGGATCATGTTCGGCCAGCCGGTCACGGCGGCATAATCGCCGTCGCCGAAGAAATGGTAGGTGATCTCGTCGAGATACTGTCCCCGGTCCGGCATCCCGTTCAGAAACGGGATCTGGTGCCAGTTCCGGAACCCCGCATAGCCGCGCCCGGTGCCAATGCCGCTTGGCCCGTACCAGTTCATGCGCTCGTGCCAGAACTTCGGCATCTCCATCACCTCGGGTCCGCCCTGACTCGGGTGCTTCTTGAGGTGCTCGAGCATGTCGATGATATGCTGCCGGGTCGCCAGCGACTTCGCCTCGTCATAAGGCCCGCGCACGAAACCGTCCTGCGTCGCAGGTCCGGGGACGTGAAATTCCAGCCCGAGGCTGGGCGCCATCGGCCAGGCACCCGCCTGGAGCATGACCTCGGGAATGTCCCAAAGCGCCTGGAACTCGACCACTTTGCCATTCTCGATGCGGAAGAACTCGTGGAACCGCATGGTGGCCTGGTGGCCGGTCGGCGGGATGTCCAGCCAAGGTCCGGTGAAGACCCCGGTGTAGTAGCCGCCGCAGCCCACCCAGTCGGCGCCGAACTCGTCAGGGCCCGCCATCACGATGTAATCGCGCCGCTCGAGGTCCGGCCAGGCGTCGAAGAGCGCCTTGTAGGCGGTATCGTAGAACGCCTCAGGCCCGGTGCTGTCGCCGAACGGGTGGCACAGGCGGAACAGCGCGTCGGTACCGCAGACCTCTGCCAGCGCCTTGCGCACACCGGTTTCGTCGAAATTGTACATGGCCTCCCGCAACGGAGCGATCAGGGCCTTGTTCTCGTTGTGAATGTCCATCGTTGTCGTCTTGTTCAAATGTGTGGGCGGGGCCATGAAGGCCCCTTTATTCCGCCGCTTCGCGATAGGGTGCCGGCGCGCCATAGGGCACATTGACCCCGCCATAGCGCCGGACCCGGATGTTGCACTGCTCGGCATGGCCGACAAAGCCCTCCAGCATGCACAAACGCGAGCCGTACTCGCCGATCAGCGTCGCGGCCTCGTCCGTCGTGACCTTCTGGTAGCTGTGGGTTTTCAGAAACTTGCCGACCCACAAGCCGCCGGTATAGCGCCCGGCCTTCTTGGTCGGCAGCGTGTGGTTGGTGCCGATTATTTTGTCGCCGTTCGCCACGTTCGTGCGTGGCCCCAAGAACAGCGCGCCGTAGCTGTGCATGTTCTCCAGGTACCAATCGTCGCGGTCCGTCATCACCTGGACATGCTCGCTGGCGATGTCGTTCGCGACCTCCAGCATCTCGTCATGGCTGCCGCAGAGGATCACCTCACCGTAGTCGTTCCAGCTGGCCCGCGCGGTCTCGGCGGTCGGCAGGATCTGGAGGATCCGGTCGATCTCGGAGAGCGTCTCCTCGGCCAGCTTGCGCGAGTTCGTCACCAGAACGGCGGGCGAGTTGTAGCCATGCTCGGCCTGGCCCAGCAGGTCGGTGGCACACATCTCGGCGTCGACGGTCTCGTCGGCGATCACCATGGTCTCGGTCGGACCGGCGAACAGGTCGATGCCAACCCGGCCATAAAGCTGCCGCTTGGCCTCGGCGACGAAGGCATTGCCGGGGCCGACCAGCATGTGCACCGGCTCGATGCTCTCGGTGCCGATGGCCATGGCACCGACCGCCTGGATTCCGCCGAGCACGTAGATCTCGTGCGCGCCGCCGAGGTGCATGGCCGCGATCACCGCCGGGTTCGGCTTGCCCCCAAATGGCGGCGTGCAGGCGATGATGCGCGGCACGCCGGCGACCTTGGCGGTGGCGACCGACATGTGCGCCGAGGCGACCATCGGGAACTTGCCGCCGGGGACATAGCAGCCCACCGACTGCACCGGGATATTCCGATGGCCGAGGATCACGCCGGGCATGGTCTCGACCTCGATATCCAGCATCGAGTCCCGCTGCGCCTGGGCGAACTTGGTCACCTGCTCCTGCGCGAACCTGATGTCGGCCAGTTCCCGCTCGGAGAGCTGGCCGATCAGGGCGTCTATCTCGTCCTGGGTCAGGCGGAAACTGGCAGGCGTGTACTTGTCGAACTTCTCGCTCAGCTCACGCACGGCGTCGTCGCCGCGCGCCTTGATGTCCTTCAGCGTGGCCTCGACCACCGCCCGGACCTTGGCGTCATCTTCGGCCCGGTCGGCCTCGGGCTTGCCGCGTTTCAGGTACTCGATCGTCATTTTCCCGGTTTCCTCTTCAGGCCGTTGCGCTCTCGGGGCGCGGAGGCACTTTCTCGCCGCGGTCGAAGGCCTCCCAGCCCTCTCCGTTGAAGACGTCGACGCCCAGCTGGGCGAGTACATGGGGGAAATCGACCATCACCCAGTTGTCGGTGATGCGGCCGTCCTCGACCTTCCAGAAGTCCATGTAGCGGATCTCGACCCGCTTCCCGGTCGGGGCGACGCCCATGAACTCGCCCGCGTGGGTGGCCTCCTGGCGGCCGAAAGCAGCGGCCCACTCGCCCATGAAGAGCCGCGCCTCGTCGATGCAGGTCTTGTCCTTGAACGCGGCCTGAAACGGACGCTGCCAATTGTCCTGGAACTCGCGCAGGCCGGTCTTGGTCCCACAGCCCTGGTTGCCCATCCAGCGGAAGCTTTCCGCGAAGAACTGGCCGATGTCGTCGATACGGTGATCGTTGAGACCGTCCACCATGCCCTCGATGACGGCGCGGGTTTCCTCGGTCTTGCTCATGTCGGTGCCACGGCTCAGCGCGGCCTGTTCGGGTCTGGAGCCCTTCATTGTCCTGTCCTTTCATCCTGAATGCCTGTCCGTCGAAACCTGACGGGGCCCAGGATGAAGTCGCGAGGCAGCCGGTTCAGCGCCGGATGGCGCGACATGCCGGAGATGCGGAAATGCCGGCTCATCCCTTCACCGCCCCCGCGGTCAGACCGCTGACGATCTGGCGCTGGAACACCATCACCAGCAGGAACAGCGGCGCGGTGATCGAGACGGCGGCGGCGACGGCCTCGACCTGGTCGGTGGTCGTGGTCTCGCGGTTAAAATAGCCAGCGATGGCCGGAACCATTGTCATGTTCGACTGGTCCAGCAGCAGCGAGGTCACGAGGAAGTCGTTGTAACCCAGCAGGAAGCTGAACAGACCCGTGGTGATGACGCCCGGCCACATGACCGGCATGATAACCCAGCGGAAGGCCTGGAAATGGGTGCAGCCGTCGACGCGGGCAGCCTCATCCAGTTCCGCCGGGATGTTCTGGAAGAAGCTGCGCAGCATCCAGATCGTGAACGGCTGGTTGATGGCCACAAGCACGGCGATCACGGCCAGCGGCTGACCGTAGAGCGTGGGCGCGTTCTCGCCCAGGATCGGACGCAGGATCTCGGCGGAGTTGATGAAGACGGGCAGGTAGCCGGCGACTAGTACCGAGTGCGGAAGCGCCCGGAAGATCAGCGCCGCGATCAGGATCCAGAATGCCAGGTTCGACCCGGCCCGCGCCAACGCATAGCCCGCCAGCGTGCCGACGGTCAGCGAGACCAGCACCACACCCAGCGTCACCTGTATCGAGTTGACGAAGTTGCGCCAGAAAGCGTTATCGACCCAGACGGCCTGGTAATGCTCTGCGGTGACACCAAGCAGCGGCTCCAGCCCGAGCGCGGAGTTCAGCACACCCATGATGGCGGGCAGGATCACGAAACCGGCCAGTACGAAGCCGAGGCCGAGGCAGGCGACCGCTACGACCCAGCCCAGCACCGGCGGGATCATCGCGCCCAGCTTGGCGACCATCACCGGTAAGCCACGCACAGCGGCGCGGTAGGTCAGCCAGACCAGCCCGCCGAGCGCCAGAATATCCAGCGCTGTCAGGCCCTTGCCCTGCGCCCGCGTCTCGGGGCCGAAGACAACGGCCAGGGGATTGGCGGCGAAGGCGTCGATCGGCACCTTGAAGCTCATCACCGCGATCCAGAAGATCGGGAAGGCGGCCAGCAGGCACCAGAAGGCGAGGAAGGCGGCCGATGACAGGCGCAGCGACAGCGGCTGGCGCAGGGCTTTGGGCGTGGACGACATCAATGGGCCCCTTTGTGGTCGCGCCAGGTCCGGCGCAGCAGCGGGATCAGAAGGATGACGATCCCGACCATGGTCAGCATCGCCGAGGCCGAGGCCCGGCTGACCGAGCGGTTGCCCGCGTCATCCGGCGTCAGCAGGTCGTAGGTCAGATACTGCAGCGAAATCACATGCGCTTCAGAGCGGAAGCCAATGACCTCCTCGAAGACGCGGTAGGCGTCCATCAGGTGAATGAGCGCGATGAACACGATCAACGGCATCAAGTGCGGGATCACGACATAGCGCAGCCGTTCGAACCGGGAGGCGCCGTCGATGATCGCCGCCTCGACCGCGTCCTGGTTCACGCCCTGAAGCCCGGCGTAGAAGACGACGAAGGCGAATGGCGCGACGTGCCAGACCCGGTAGAACAGCATCAACAGCTCGATCGACCAACCCTGAGCGAAGACGGCGATATCCTCGCCTGTCCAGCCCTCGATCATCCGCGTCAGGATACCGTCGCCGACAAACAGCCAGCGGATCGACAGCGCGCCGATGACCGGGGTGATGATAAAGGGCAGCAGCGAGACGAAGATCACCTGGCCCCGGATCGCCTTGGTGGTGTTGTTCACGGCCAGCGCAATGGCGAGGCCGACGAGGATCACCAATGGCAGGGTGATGAAGGTGAAAGTCAGCGTAAAGCGCAGCGCCCGCCAGAAGTCGATGCTCATCAGCCCGCCGTAGTCGAAACTGGCGATGGCATCCCAGGCACGGGCGGGCTCCAGCACGTTCTTGTAGCTTTGCAGGCCGACGAATGTGGTCGTGGTGATAACCTTGCCGTTTTCGTCCAGCTGCGGCTGTGTTCGGGTCTCGGTGACGCAGGTCTGTTCGAGAAACCCAGGGGTGCAGGTCTCGACCTCGACGGTCTCGATTACCGGCTGCGTCAGGTAGAAGCTCTGAAGGAACACGCTGACCAGTGGGGCGGCGATGAACAGCAGCATCATCACGACCGAAGGCGCGACGAAGGCGGCGAAGGTCTTGAACTTCATGGGCCAGCCCCTGCAATGAATGGTGAGCGGATCGGGTGGTCCCGCCCCGGTCGTGCCGGGGCGGGCGGCTGCGTCACTTCAGGACGCCGGCTTCCTTGGCGGCGGTGACGTATTCCGCCTCGACGGCGGCCAGGGCTTCTTCGGCCGTCCGTTCACCGGTGAAGAACCCCGGAAGCTGGTTGCCGAGCGCCGAGTGCATCAGGCCCATCTGCGTGGTCGAGGGATAGGCCGGGGGCGGCGGGCTGTAGGTCGCCGTCGCGATGGCGCCTTGCGCCAGACGGGTCGGCTGGTAGCCGTCGACAAGCCAGATCGCATCGTTGTTGTGGGCGGTGACCATCTCGGTATCCATGCCCTCCATCGCCAGCCGGAACGCGGCTTCGGCCTCTTCGTCCGAGGTGTTGCTGGCGATCACGATACCGTCCCACCAGAGCGTGGTTGCCGGCGGGTTACCATCGGCGGCCAGCGGCGCGGCTGCGCCTTCGACCTTGCCAACCACGGTGCTTTCGGATTCGTCGTCCATCGCTCCGCCCCGGCTGGCCCAGAGGTTCGCCATGGCGATCTTGCCCTGCTGGAACTGCTGCTGGACATAAGTGGAATCCGAGGACAGGTACTCGGGGTCCATGTAGGCGCTCAGCGCCTTCAGCATCTCGAGGGTGGCAACGCCAGCCTCGTTATTGACGGTCGGGTTGCCCGCGTCGTCGTACCAGCTGCCGCCGTAGCCGACGAACATGTTGTTGAACTCCTGCGCCAGGTTCCAGCCCGACTGCATGGTGGCCCCCAGCGGATAGTCGACGACGCCGGCCTCCTGGATCGCGGCCGCGACCTCGAGAACCTCGTCATAGGTGGTCGGGACCTCAAGCCCCAGTTCCTCGAAGATGTCCGCGCGGTACATAAGGTGCTGTGTGTTCACCATCATGGCGACGGCCATGATCTTGCCGTCGATCCGGATCAGCTGGTTCGGCTTCAGATGCGTGCCGTACTTCTGGACCAGATCGTCAAGCGGACGGATCGTGCCTTCGTTGATCAAGGGCGTGATGGTGCCGTTGGAAACCCCGCCGAGCTGGTAGAGCGCCGGGCTTGCCGCGAAGGCCGCCGGTTGCTTGGTGCGGAACTCCTGGTCGAGCTCGGCTTCGAAGTTGCCGCACTCCGCCATCGCGTCCGTCACCGACTTCCAGGCCTCGAACCCGGCCGTCAGCGACTTCACGGGAACCTCGTTCTGGAACCCGCAGGCCGCCCAGGCGGTGGTCGAGGTCAGCGCCATGGCGCCGGCCAACATCAATGCCTTCATCTTCATGTTGCAGTCTCCCTGTTGTGGGGCGGAACGCGGCCGCCGATAGCGAGGCGTCAGGCGGCGTTCAGCCGTGCCCCGGTTTGCGCATCGAACAGATGGCATATACCTGCCGGGATCGAGATCGCGACCTCTTCGCCGATCTCTGCCCGGAAATCCTTGGGCGCCTTGACCGAGACCATCGCCCCGCCTGCCTTGACGGTGACCATGGTTGCGTCGCCAAGCAGCTCCATCGTGTAGACGGGCGCGGTGATCTCGGACCCGCCGCCGACCGCGGCATCCTCGGCGCGGAAGCCCAGCGTCACGGGACCGTCCGGAGCGCTCAGCCCGGCAATCCGCACGTTGCGGCCCTCGAAGACGCCGCCGGTCAGCGTGCCCTCCATGAGGTTCATCGCCGGGCTGCCGATGAAGCTGGCGACGAAGGTGTTGGCGGGGTTGTCGTAGATCTCGGTCGGGGTGCCGACCTGCTGCACGACGCCCTTTTCCATCACCACGACGCGGTCGGCGAGGGTCATCGCCTCGATCTGGTCATGGGTGACATAGATCGTCGTGACCTTCAGCTCGTGGCTCAGGTTCTTGATCTGCGCCCGGGTCGAAACCCGCAACTTCGCGTCGAGGTTCGACAGCGGCTCGTCCATCAGGAATACGTTGGGTTCCCGCACGATGGCGCGGGCCAGGGCCACGCGCTGGCGCTGGCCGCCCGACAGCTCCGAGGGCTTGCGGTGCATGAACTCGGCCAGTTCGACCATGTCGGCGGCACGCTTCACCCGGTCGTCATGCTCGGCCTCGGGGATCTTCCGGACCTTCAGCGGGAAGCGGATGTTCTCGTAGACGTTCATGTTGGGGTAGAGCGCGTAGCTCTGGAACACCATCGCGATGTCCCGGTCCTTCGGGTCGAGGTCGTTGACCCGCTGCCCGCCAATCATGATATCGCCGTCGGTGGCGTCCTCGAGCCCCGCGATCATCCGCATCGTCGTCGTCTTGCCGCAGCCCGACGGGCCGAGCAGCACGAGGAACTCACGGTCCGCGATGGTCAGGTTCAGGTCCTTGACCCCGACGAACTGCCCCCAGCGCTTCGTGATGTCGCGCAGCTGGATTTCAGCCATGTACGCACTCCCTGTCATGGGTGCCGGTGGAATCGACGCGTTTTTGCATTCGTATTCAAAGCAACTTTACGCAGCGTTCGATTCGTGGCAAGCATTTTTGCATTCGTCTGCAAAAATCAGCCCGAGAGGCGCGTCTTGACCGACTTCCGCAGCACTTCCCATCACATTCTCAACACGTTGATCTCCGCCCCCGAGGCAGAGCTTCCGGCCCTTGTCGCAAAGGCGCTGACGCCGGATTGCACCTGGGACGTCTCGGCCCCGGTCGAGCGGCTCACCGGCCCCGACGCGGTGCTCGAGGGCTTTCTGCTGCCGCTGCGCGCGGCGCTGTCCCATGCCCGCCGCCGCGACGAGATCTTCATCGGCGGTCCGAACCGCCGGGCCGAGGGCGGAGAATGGGTTGCCAGCGTGACGCACTACCTCGGCAACTTCACCGCGCCGCTGTTCGGCATCCGACCCTCGGATCACCTGGCCTTCCTGCGTGCGGGCGAGTTCTACCGCATCGAGAATGGCCGCATCTCGCAGGCCCGGATCATCCTCGACCTGCCCGACCTGATGCGCCAGGCCGGGCGCTTCCCCCTGCCCTTCTCCTACGGGCTGGAGACCCTGTTCCCCGGCCCCGCCACCCATGACGGCGTGTTGCCGCAGGTCGGCGATGGCGAAGCCAGCCTCGACGTGGTCGAGCGAATGCTCGGGGCGCTTCACGTCTTCGACCCCAAGACCTTCGGCTCCGAAGCGCAGACCGGCCAGGGCGGCACCTGGCACGAGGACATGATGTGGTACGGGCCGGCCGGGATCGGTTCGAACTACCGCTGGGAGGGGTTTGTGAAGGATCACCGCGAGGCGTTCCTGCGCGCCTTCCCCGACCGCAAGGGCGGCAACCACTACTGCCGGATCGGGGACGGCAATTATGCGGCGGTGTCGGGCTGGCCCTCGATGACAATGACCTTCCAGGGGGACTACCTCGGCCAGGAGGCCGACGGCCGCGCGCTGACGCTGCGGGTGATGGATTTTTACCGCTGCGCCGAGGGTCGGATCATGGAGAACTGGGTGATGCTCGACTACACCGAGCTGCTGGCGCAGATGGGCGTCGACCTGATCGCCCGCTCGAACGAGATCGACGCCTAGATCTTGTCCGCCGGCCTGCCGGGACGGGAGCGGTAGGTCGGCAGCTGCCAGTCCAGCGCCAGCGCGCAGGCCCGCAGGGCGAACGCCGAGGCGAAGCCCGCGAACGCGGCCAGCGCCAGCGGTGCATTCAAGGCGTCCGCGACCACGAAGACCGCAGCGCCCGCGCCCGCCGCGGTCACGTAGATCTCACGCCGCAACAGCACCGAGGGCTCGTCCGAGAGCACGTCGCGCAGGATCCCGCCAAGCGTGCCGGTCAGCATTCCCATGACCACGGCGATCACCGCCGAGCCGGACACGGCCAGCCCCTTGTACGCTCCGAAGACGCAGTATGCGGCCAGTGCCGCGCCATCGAGCCACAACAGCCAGCGGTACCGCGATTCCGCCAGGTGTGCCGTGAAATAGAGGCAGACCGCCGTCACCGCACAGACCAGGATATAGACCGGCTGCGCCACCCAGAACACCGGCACGTCCAGCACCAGGTCCCGCACCGTACCGCCACCGGTTCCCGTCAGCGCCGCCAGGAACACGAAACCGATGATGTCCAGCTGCTTGCGCGAAGCCGCCAGCGCACCCGTCGCTGCGAACAGGGCGACGCCCGAATAATCAAGGATCTCGACCGCGTTCATGCCGTCCTCCGCGCTTGCATCCGGATGCCTTTAGCAGTCCGGTGCGGCTCCGCCCAGAGGCTCCGCCTGCGCACCGGTATACCCGCTTGACGGAATGGTCGCGACCTGTGACTGTTCACGTGAACGACGCCCTTGGGGAGTTTCGGGCAGTCGTCATGATTTTTCGACGAGGCGGAGCCATAACCGCCGACCCTTAAGGAGGACATCATGAACCTGTACCACAAAACCGCGGCGGCCCTCGGGCTGGCGCTGACGCTCGGCGGCGCCGCCGTCGCGCAGGACTTCCCCTCGCGCCCGATGACAATGGTCGTGCCCTGGGGCGCGGGCGGCGGCACCGATGCGGTGGCGCGGATCCTCGCGACCGTCATGCAGGAAGACCTGGGCCAGCCGGTGAACGTGGTCAACCGCACCGGCGGCTCGGGCGTCGTCGGCCACTCGGCCATCGCCACCGCCGATCCGGACGGCCACACGATCGGTCTCGCCACGGTCGAGATCGCGATGATGCACTGGCAAGGCCTCACCGACCTGACCTACGAGGACTACGACATCATCGCACTGGTCAACCAGGACCCGGCGGGGATCATGGTCTCGGCCAACTCCGACTACGACAGCATCGAGGCGCTGAACGACGCCATCAAGGCCGAACCGGCGGGCACGTTCTCGGGCTCGGGCACGGCGCAGGGCGGCATCTGGCACGTGGCGCTGGCCGGCTGGATGGTCGCGCAGGGTCTTGACGCGGGCCATGTGAAATGGGTGCCGAGCGACGGCGCGGCCTCGGGGATCACCGACATGGTCGCGGGCGGCGTCGACATCGTCACCGCCTCGCTGCCCGAGGGCCAGACCATGATCGAGGCCGGGCGCATCGTCCCGCTGGCGACCATGGGCACCGAGCGCCACCCCGCCTACCCGGACGTCCCGACCCTGAAAGAGGCTACCGGCGCCGACTGGACCCTGGCCGCCTGGCGCGGCGTCTTCGCGCCCAAGGGCCTGCCCGACGACGTGAAGCAGAAACTGGCCGAGGCCGTCGAGAAGGCCTTCAACAGCGCCGAGTACCAGGACTTCATGTCCGGTCGCGGGCTGGGCGCGGTCTATCTGCCGTCCGATCAGGCGGTGGAATTCGTCGCCAAGTCCGACACGTCCTTCGGCGAGGTGCTGAAGGCCGCGGGCCTGGTCCAGTAAACACGGCTGGCGCGTCCCTTCGGGGACGCGCCGCACCTGACGGATACTCCGGATGAAAGCGGACAGGCTGTTTCTTGGCCTTCTGGTCGTGCTGGGCGGGATTGCCCTGATCGCGTCCTCCTTCGCCTACCCCTCCCTGCCCGGGCAGGCCTATGGCGCCGGCACCATGCCGCGCGTGGTCGGCGGCTTCGGCATTCTGCTGGGTGCTGCGCTGCTGCTACAGGGCTGGCGGCAGGGCGCCGACCGGCAGCGCTTCGCCCGCGCTGACTGGGCGCGGGGGCGGCAAGGGCTGGCGGTGCTCGCGGTGCTGTTGGGCGTCGTCGTCTACATCGTCGCCGCCGAGCCGATCGGCTTCATCCCCGTGGCAGGCACGCTGCTGCTCGCGCTGATGCTGCTGGGCAAGGTCCGGCTGCTGCCCGCGCTGGTGGTCTCGGTCATCGCCTCCGTCGCCGTCTATGTCGTCTTCAGCCGCTTCCTGCTGGTGCCGCTGCCCCGCGGCCCGCTCGAAGCCCTGCTCTGGTAGGGGCCGCCCGATGCTCGCACAGGCATTCGCCATCGTGATGCAGCCCGACGTGCTGCTGACCGTCTTTCTCGCCGGTTGCTTCGGTATGTTCGTGGGCGCGATCCCCGGCCTGACCGCCTCGATGGCGACCGCGCTGCTGGTGCCGATCACCTTCTTCATGGACCCGGTGCCCGCCATCGCCTCGATCGTCGCGGCGACCGGCATGGCGATCTTCGCCGGCGACATTGCGGGCACGCTGATGCGAATGCCCGGCACCCCCGCCTCTGCCGCCTATGTCGAGGACGCGCACCGGCTCAGCCAGGCGGGCCGCGCGAACGAGGCGCTAGGCGCGTGCCTCTTCTTCTCGGCCATCGGCGGGATCCTCGGCACGCTGGTGCTCAGCTTCGCGGCGCCGCAGTTGGCCGAGATCGCGCTGGCGTTCTCGTCCTTCGAGTATTTCTGGCTGGTCATGCTGGGCCTTTCCAGCGCGGTCTTCGTCTCGGCGGGCTCGCCGATCCTGGGGCTGGTGTCGCTCTTCATCGGGCTCTCGGCCTCGCTGGTCGGGCAGGACAACCCCTCGGGCGCGGCGCGCTATACGTTCGGCTCGATCGAGCTGCTGGCCGGCATCCAGTTCATCCCCGCCATGATCGGCCTCTTCGCCCTGTCCGAGATCATGCGCTCCTACACCAAACGGTCGGTCGATGCGCGGATCCCGCCGGTCAAGGGCCCGATCTTCCGCCCGCAGTTCGCCCTGCTGCGCCGCTATCCCAAGCAGACCCTGCGCGGCGCGGGCACGGGTACGTTGATCGGTGCCCTGCCCGGCGCAGGCGCGGACATCGCCGCCTGGGTGTCCTTCGCGGTTTCCAAGAAATTCTCGCGCGAGCCGGAAAAGTTCGGCACCGGCCATGTCGAGGGACTGGTCGAGGCCGGGGCCTCGAACAACGGCGCGGTTTCGGGTGCGTGGATCCCGGCGCTGGTCTTCGGGATCCCCGGAGACACGATCACCGCCATCGTCATCGGCGTGATGTTCGTCAAAGGCCTGAACCCGGGCCCGATGGTGTTCATCCAGCAGCCCGAGATGATCTATGCGATCTTCATGGTCTTCATCCTGGCAAACCTGCTGATGCTGCCGATCGGCTGGATGGCGATCCACGCCGCCGGTCGGCTGCTGTCCGCGCCGCAGCGCATCCTGATGCCGGTGATCCTGGTGTTCTGCATGGTCGGCTCGTTCGCGATCAACAACTCGCCCGCCGGGATCATCATCATGCTGGCCTTCGGCGTCGCGGGCTTCCTGATGGAAGAGAACGAGATCCCACTCGCCCCCGCGATCCTGGGCCTGGTCCTCGGTCCGATGATCGAGAAGCACTTCATCACCTCGATGATCAAGGCGGACGGCAACCTGCTGGCCTTCTTCGAGCGCCCCATCGCGGCCGGCCTCGGCATCGCGACGCTGCTGCTCTGGGCGATCCCGTTGATCCGGATCGCGCTGCGCCGCAGCCGTGCTGGCGCGCAAGCCTGATACGTCAGAGCGTCTGCTGGCGCGGCGGGGCCAGATTCAGTTGTCCTGCCACGTCGCGCAATGTCTGGGTCAGCAGCCTGTGCCCCTCGCCCGGGGCGCCCTCGCGGCGGAACAGAAGCGCGATGTCCCGGTGCGCGTCTTCCATCAGCAGTTCGCGCACCACGACTTCCTCGCGATAGCGCGCCTGGCGGCTGGCGAAGAGTTCGGGGATCACGGCCACCCCAGCCCCGGTCGCCGCCATCAGCAGGATCGAGTCGAGGCTGGTGCCCTCGTATTCGTCAGACACGACCCCGCCACTCGCCGCAGCCAGCGCATAGACGATCCGTGACAGCCTGTGTCCGTTGTCTAGCGTCAGCAGCCGCCGCCCCGTCAGGTCTTCCGCGCCTATCGCATCCCGCGCCGCGAGGGGGTCATCGGTGGCCACGGCGACCGACAGCCGTTCGTTGAACAGCCGCCGCTGAAAGCTGTTCGGATGATCCTCGGGCGTCGAGATGATCGCGTCGAACCGACCGGTCTTCAGCCCATCCTCGAGATCCAGCGTGTTCTCCTCGCGCACGATGACCCGCAAGTCGGGTTGCTGTTTGTGGATGCGGCGGACCGCCTGGGGCAACAAGTAAGGCCCTATTGAAGGCAAAACGCCGAGGCGCAAGCGTCCGGCGAACGGCAGCGCCGTTGTCATCGCGCTGCGCAGGTCCTGCACATCCGCGAGAATCCGCTGCGCCCGCCGCACGAACTCCTCGCCCTTGGCGGTAATCTGAACACCGCTCCGGGACCGGTCGAACAACCGGATACCGAGTTCCTCCTCGATCGCGGCCACCTGTGCCGAAAGGCTCGGCTGGCTGACGTTCAGAACCTCGGCTGCCAAGCCGAAGCGGCCGAGCCGCTGTACGGTGACGACATACTCGAGTTGCCGCAGCGTGGGTCTCATTACATAGCTTCAATTTATGTTTAACGAAGTAAGATAGTATTTATCCAATCCATTCCAATCGGGCAACAGGCGCAGGCACAACGAAACCGGAGCCAGATCATGCCTGCCGTCATCGACACCCTCGCCGGAAACCTGCTTGTCCCGACGATCCTGTTCTTCGTCCTTGGCCTCGCGGCTGCGTTCCTGCGAAGCGACCTGTCGATCCCCGAGGGCGCGGCGAAATTCATGTCGCTCTACCTGCTGCTGGCAATCGGCTTCAAAGGCGGGCACAGCCTTGCCGAGCATGGCCTGCGGCCGGATCTGTTCGTGACCATCGGGGCCGGCGTGCTGCTGTCCTTCGCGATTCCGTTCATCGCCTTCACGCTGCTACGCACCGTCACGCGGCTGGACACGCTGAACGCCGCGGCGGTCGCCGGGCACTACGGGTCGATCTCGATCGTAACGTTCGTGGCCGCCTCAAGCCTGCTGGACCTCGCCGGTATCGCCTCGGATGGCTATATGGTGGCGGTCGCGGCAACCATGGAGGTGCCCGCGATCCTCTCGGCGCTGTGGATCGTCCACCGCTTCTCGGACGATCGCACCAGCGGCTCGGTCCCGGTCCGCGATCTGCTGGCCAACGGTTCGATCCTGCTGCTCGTCGGCGCCTTCCTCATCGGTGCCGTGACCAAGGACAAGGGGATGGAGATGATCGCCCCGTTCGTCGTGACCCCGTTCACAGGCATCCTTTGCCTGTTCCTGCTGGACATGGGGCTTTCGGCGGGCAGGAGCCTGATGCAGAACCGGCACATGCTCAGCGCCGGACTGTTCGGGTTTGGCCTGATGATGCCGTTGATCGGCGCGGCGCTGGCCTGGGTCGCAGGGATCGCGATCGGCCTCCAGCCCGGAAGCACCTTCCTTCTGATGGTGCTGTCGGCCTCGGCTTCCTATATCGCGGTCCCGGCCGCGATGCGGATTGCCCTGCCCCAGGCTCAGTCCGGAATATACCTGACGATGTCCCTGGGCGTGACCTTCCCGTTCAACATCACGATTGGCCTGCCGCTATACCTCTGGCTGGCTGTCGGCTGAGCCCACTTCAAGGGGATCAAAAGATGCACGGGGCGGCGAATTCGCCGCCCCGTATCTCCTCACCCGCCGCGACGGTACGCGGCTCAGCGCGGCACATCTTGCTCAGTGATCGAGCATCTCCCACAAGCGGCGCTTGATGGCGATGAACTCATCGGTCAGGCGCATCTCGTCGGTGCGGGGGCGCGGCAGGCTGACCTCCTCGATGTGGCGGACGCGGCCCGGACGGGCCGACATCACCACGATCTTGTCGGCGAGGAAGATCGCCTCCTCGAGGTCGTGGGTCACGAAGATCACGGTCTTGCGCGACTTGCTCCAGGCGTCGAGCAGGTCTGACTGCATCCGCTCCTTGGTCTGGGCGTCGAGCGCGCCGAAGGGCTCGTCCATCAGCAGCACGTCGGGATCGTTCGCATAGACCCGGCCAATGTCGACGCGCTTGCGCATACCGCCCGACAGCTCGCGCGGCCAGCGGTCCTCGAAGCCCTTGAGGCCTACCATTTCGGTCCACTTGGCCTCGATCTCGCGCTGCTCGGCCTTGCTGGCGCCGCGCAGGCGGGGCCCGTAGCTGATGTTCTTGGCGACGGTCATCCAGGGGAAGACCGCATCCTGCTGGAACACCATGCCCCGGCGCCGGTCGGTGCCGCGAATGATGTCCCCGTCCAGGGTCATCCGCCCGTCGGTCGGATCGAACAGCCCGGCCATCATCTTGAGCAACGTAGACTTGCCGCAGCCCGAGGTTCCGACGATGGCGTTGAAGCTGCCGGACTCGAAAGTCAGGTTGATGTCGTCCAGCACGGTCAGCGCGTCGGGCGTGCCCTTGCCGAAGGTGTGGGTCAGGTGATCGACGATGATTTCGGGCATTACTCGCGAGCCTCCGACCATTGCATCAGCCGCGCCTGGATCTTGCGGAAGATGCGGTCCATGATGAATGCGCAGGCGCCGATGATAATGATGATCATCATGACCTGGTCCGTCAGGAAATAACGCCGGCCCTCCTGCAGCAGGAAGCCAAGGCCGTTCTGCGCCGCCAGCAGTTCCGACGCGACCAGCGTCGTCCAGGCGGCGGCCAGCGCGATCCGGTAGCCGGTGATGATGAACGGCGTCGCCGCGGGCACCGCCACGGTGCGGAACACCTGGAAGCGGCTGGCGCCCATGGTCGAGGCGGCATCCACGTAGACCTGCGGCACGTTCTTCATACCGGCGATCACGTTGACCACGCAGACCATGAAACAGGCGATGGTGATGATCAGGACCCGGCTGAACTCGCCGATGCCGAACCAGATGATGATGATCGGGATATAGGCCAGTGGCGGGATCGGGCGCACCGCCTCGATCAGCGGATCGAAGATGTACTCGACATTGCGGTACCAACCGATGAGGCAGCCCAGGGCCAGCGCCAGCGTGGTGCCGATCAGGAAGCCCATGCCGATGCGGAACAGGCTCGCCCCCAGCGCGGTCAGCAGGCTGCCCGAGGTCAGGTTGGTCACGAAGGACTGCCCGATGTCGCGGATCGGCGGCAGCAGCGCGGGGTTGTTGTCCGGCTGGTTGGTGACCCAGACATAGGCCAGGATCACCGTCGCCACCGACAAGACGCCCAGGAAAAGGCGTCTCGAGGTGAGTATCGTCTTCAACGGCATGGGATCAGAGCTGCTTGACGATCTGGTCCGACACCAGCGCATCCAGATCGGGCAGCGCCGGCAGTTTGTCGTTGGCGACCAGGAACTCGGATTGCACGCGCAGGGACTCGGTCAGGATGCCACGCTCGTAGACATCCTTGATTTCGGCGGTGTCGAAATAGAAGTAGTTGTTGAGCAGCGGCTCCACGTCGTCGGCCTTCACACCAGCGCGGCCGATGGTTTCCTGCCAGGCGACCATGCGCTTGACGACCTCGGCATTGTCCTCCCGCAGCATGCCGACACCCTGATCGTGGAAGGCGGCGACGACCTGGCGCAGCGCATCCTCCTTGGCGTCCAGCGTCTGCTGGGTAGTCATGAACACGTCCATGATGCTGGGCCGCGCGTCCAGCGGCATCGAGGCGCCTTCGGCCAGCATCGCGGCGCCCGGCAGCTTGTCGAAGATCAGCTTGCGCGAGGTCGCCAGCGGCACGGTCGCATCCACGGCCCCCGCGATCAGCGCGGCCTGTGCGTCGATCGGCTCCATGTTGATGCGGGTCATCGGCATGTCCTGCAGGCCTTCGGACCTCAGAACGGTGTCGAGGAAGAAGTCGAAGTTCGAGCCCGAGGTGACCGCCACACGCTTGCCCTCAAGGTCGGCGAGCGACTGCATCCCCGGCTTGCCGACGATGGTGAACAAGCCCGAGGCGTCGCCGCAGATCGAGATCTCGCGGAAGTCGGCGACCTTGCGGGCCATCGCGGCCAGCGGCGGAACCGAGCCCACGGTGATCGCGTCGACCGAGCCGCCGACCATCGCCTCGATCGCGGGCGGACCCGAAGGGAAGACGCTGAACTCCATGTCCACACCGGGGGCGAACCCCTGGTCCTGTACCAGCCAGTAGATGCCGAAGGAATAGGCCGGGATGATCCCGATCTTCAGCGTCTCGTTGGCGGCATGGGCCTTGCCGATGAAGAAATTGGGCGCGGCCAACGCAGTCGCGGCGGCAGCGCCGCCTTTGAGCAGGCCGCGGCGCGACAGGGTGGTGCCTTTGGGTGTAGACATCATTTCCTCCTCTGAGTGGCCGGGTTCTTTCCCGGCTTGCGGACCCGCGCCCGCTTGCTTGTGGCTTCCGAGTATCCTCTGAATTTTACAAATGTCAATTATTTTGTCATTTAGCAATCCGCATGAATAATCGATGCGGCGCAATGGCTTAAGCGACCGGAGCACCGCCCGAGCACGAGACCGGAAGAATCTCGGGGTCAGTCGGCGGCCAGAAGCGCCGTCGCCAGCGGCTCGTCCACGCAGAGATGCGTGGCCAGATTGCCATGCAGGATCGCAAGCGCCGCATCCAGCCGGTCCTGCCCCGCGATGACCACCAGCTTGCGGTCCGCGCGGCGCAGCTGGTCGACCTCCACGGCGATCACCCGGTCGGTGGGCGGCAGGTCGATGGCCTGCCCCCTGGCGTCGATGTAGCGACAGCAGACGATGCCCCGCGCGCCAGCATCGACCGCCTGCGCCACCTGCGCCTCGTCGGCGATACCGGCGGCAATCAGGTGGGTGCTGGGCGCGGTATTGCCGATCGAGTAGATCGCGACGTCCAGCGCTTCCAGACGGCCCAGCTGCGAGGCGATCGTGGGCTCGGCGCGCAGGCTTTCCGCGAGCGCCCCAGAGGACAGAACCGCGGGCGCGTGCAGCGTGTAGCAAGAGGCATTGAGGTTGTTGGCAATCCGGATCGCGCAGTCCTCGGAGGCGGCAACCCTGTCCGAGACCATGGAGCCGATCAGCTGGCACACGGTCACCCCATCCACCGGCTGGCGCGGCATCGCCTCGGCCACGGCCTTGATCGTCTCGCCCCAGGCGACACCCACGGTATCGCCGGGGCGCACCACGTCCAGCACCGCCATCGCGGCGACCCGCGCCAGCTGCGCGAGGCTCTCGTCCCGGTCCGGCGCGGCGCCCGCGCGGCTGCGCGAGACATAGGCGTCCGCCAGCACGTATTTCGCGCAAAGCTGGCGCGACAGGGTCGAAGCGGCCAGCACCTCTCCGTCCACCCGGATCTCGACGATGCCCCGCTCTCGGCTTTCCCGCAGCATGTTCACGACCGTTGGCCGCGAGACGGCCAGCCGCTTGGCGATCTCGCTCTGCGTCAGGCCCTCGCCATAGTAGAGCAGCGCGACATTCGCCAGCTGCGCATCCTTGTCGTTGAACGGGTTCGCGGTGCTCTCGTCACGCGCCATGTCAAGCGTTGACCTTCTTCTGCCCGGACTGACCATAGTTCTGCCGGAACCAGTTGAAGCAGCGATCGATTTCCTCCTGCGGAAGCTCTTCGACCGGGCCTCGGGTCATCGCCAGATGCGTGGTCATCGCCGCTTCCTCCAGGTACATCGCGATCGAGGTCGCCTCGGCCGCCGACTTGCCCATGGTGAACACCCCATGCGCCTTGACCAGCGCAGCATAGCCACCGTCCGCAGCCTCGACAACGGCTTGCCCCGTATCGACCTCGCCCGGCGTGGCATAGCGCGAGCACGGCACGTCGCGGCCCAGCATGTGGGTGATCGGCGTCAACACCGCGGGGATCCGCTCGCCCCGGGCGGCAAAGCTGCTGGCATAGGGCGAATGGGTGTGGGCGATGCCGAATACGTCGGGCCGCGCCTTGTAGATGTAAAGATGCAGCCCGGTGTCGACCGAGGGCTTCATCTGCCCCTCGATCACGGTGCCGTCCATGTCGACGACGACCATCGTCTCGGGCGTCAGTTTCTTGAACTTCACCCCTGAGGGCTTGATGACGACCAGCCCGGTCTCGGGGTCGCGCCCCGAGACATTGCCGCCCGAGCCCACGACCAACCCGTTCGCCGGCAGCTCGTGGTTCTGTTCGCAGACCTCTTCCTTCAGGGCTTCAAGCATTCTTCTTCTCCTCGGGGATGCCGTGGGGATAGACGACGATCTTCAGCGACTTCTCGGCCTTGCGCAGCATCTCGAATGCCTCGGCGCTGTCAGCGATGTCGAACCGGTGCGAGATCGCCTCGTCGGCCTTGATCCGCCCCGCTTCCAGCAGGCGAATATAGCTGTAGGTGTCGGTGTGGTCCGAAGAATAGCGCGAGGTGACGGTGATCTGGTCGAAATAGGCCTTGGCCCCGTCGCGTACCCAATCGGTGCCCGGCGCCAGCGGCGCGCCGAGGTGCAGGGTGCCGCCGACCTCGACCAGGTCCTCGGCCTGGGCCCAGGCCTGCGGGAAGGGCGCGATCACGATCACCGTGTCGGCCAGACGGCCATTGTTCGCGGCGCGCAGCGCCTCGACCGCATCCTCGGTTTTGGGGTTGATCGTGTGCGTCGCGCCGAACTCGCGCGCCTTCTCCAGCCGCCAGTCCGAGAAGTCCAGTGCGATCACCTTGCCCGCGCCGAACAGCGGCGCAAGGTGCACAAAGCCCTGCCCCATGAAGCCCGCACCGACCACGGCCACCGTATCGCCGGGCTGGATGTTGCATACCTTCAGCCCTGACATCACGCAGGACCACGGCTCGATGGTGACGGCGGCTTCGGTCGAGATGCTGTCGGGCAGCTTGTGCGCATCCATCCGCAGGTGCTGCGCGGTGACGCGGTAATATTCGCAGACCCCGCCCGGATCGAGCTTCATCGAGGAATAGAACGGATCGCGGGTAAAATGCCCGCGCCGCGACAGGTGGCTGTCGACGCGGCCCACATGGTGGTTGATGAACAGCCGGTCGCCGATCTTGTAGTCGGTGACCTGCGCGCCGACCTCGACCACCTCGCCGATCGGCTCGTGGCCCAGAACCTTCGGCTCGGCCTTCTTGTACCAGGCCATCGTCTCGCCGCCGCAGAGGCCGCAGGCCAGGGTTTTCAGCAGGATCTCGTCCGGACCGATGTGCGGCACCGGGCGTTCCTCCAGCCGGATATCGTCGAGCGCGTGATAAACAGCGGCCTTCATGGTTGCGGTCATGAACTTTCCTCTTCTTACGTCCAGAGCGCCCGGCAGGCGTCCGACACTGTGCGATAGCGGGCGAAGGCGGCGTCATAGGCGGCGGCCGTCGCCGGGTCCGGGTCGTAGCGCAGCGCCGCCTCGTCGCGCCGCGCCAACTGGCAGGCATCGCCCTGCCCCGCCGCCGCAGCGCCAAGGCAGGCCGCGCCCCAAAGACCGTGATCCGAGGCTTCGGCGACAAGGATCGGCACCTGCATCACATCGGCGATGATCTGGCACCACAGCGCATTGCGCGCGCCGCCGCCTGTCAGGCGTACCGGCTTGTCAGGGCGGCCGCCCTCTTCCTCGAAACAGTGGCGCAGGCTGAACGCCGCGCCCTCCATCACCGCGCGGCCCATGTCGGCCTTGGTGCTGCCGGCAGACAGGCCGAAGAACGACCCGCGCGCCCTGGGCGCGACGAAGGGCGCACGCTCGCCGTTCAGGTAGGGCAGAAAGGTCACGCCGTTCGCGCCCGGCGGCACGTCGCGGGCCAGCGCGTTCAGCTTGCCCGCGATCTCGGCGGGAGTCTCGCCGCCCAGCGTCTGCGGGTGCAGCGCACAGAACCAGTCGAACGCAGCCGCGCCCGTGGTAGGCGCGAGGATCCGCGTCAGCAGCTTGCCGTTGGCGTGGAAGGCGGTGGCGCCGACCGGCAGATCGGTCGGCTCAACGCTTTCGGTCAGGATGTTCACTACCGCCGTCGTGCCGAGGATCATCATCGTCTCGCCCGCGCGGTCCATGCCCATGCCGACGATCATCGCGGACAGGTCCATCGTCCCGACCGAAACCGACACGCCCTCGGGCAGACCGGTCGCCTGCGCCGCTTCGGCCGTCACCACGCCTAAACGACTGTCCGCCGGGCGGGGCGGCAACAGCTTCGCGGCCAGCGGCGCCGAATCCAGAGCCTCCAGCGCCTGCGGGTCATAATCCCGCGCGGCGAAGTCGAGGAACGGGATCGAAGCATCCGAGAAATCCGTCGCAAGCTCTCCGGTCAGGCGGAAGCCCACCCAATCGGCGCAGTAGAGCACGCGGTCGATCTTCGCCGCCCGGTCGGGCTCGTGCGCCAGCAGCCACTGATGAATGGTGCCCGCCGTACCGGGCCAGATCGCGGTATTGCAGGCGCGGCTGACCGCCGTGGCCCGTCCGCTGTCGTACAGCGCCGCTACCGCGTCCGAGGCGCGGGTGTCGTTCCACAGGATCGCCGGACCGACCGGCTGGCGGTCCGCGTCCAGCGCCCACAGCCCGTCGCCCTGCGCGGCAATGCCGACGCTGGCGATACGGGCCGGATCGATGCCCTCCAACGCCGCGCGTACCGCACGGCAGACCCCGGCCCAGACCGCCTGCATGTCCTGCTCGGACCGCCCGCCGGGGCCGACACTGACCTCGCTCGGCGCCTCGCCGAAGGCAAGGCGCGTGCCGGTTGCATCATAGACCCCCGCCTTGATCGCGGTGGTCCCGGCGTCGATTCCCAGCCAAAGATCCTGCAAAATCCTCCTCCCTGTCTCAGTCCCGCGCCACGAAGCGCGGCGCATCCAGCGCGCGCACCGGCGGCAGCGGGTCGGTCCACTTCTCGGCCCAGACCAGCGTGGTATGGCTGATATTGCCCTGCGCCAGAGCCGAGGTTCCCTTGTCCAGCGTCACCGCGTTCGGGTTGCCGTGAACGCAGATCCGTCCCTGCGTGGTGTCCTGCAAATCCGCCCAGGCGCCGGTCGGCAGCACGACCACGTCGCGCCGCATCGCCTCGTCCAGTCGCAGCCCGGCCAAGCAGCCGCCGCGCTTGTTGTAGAGCAGCACCACGGAGCCCTCTGTCAGGCCGCGCGCAGCGGCCGTTTCGGGATGCATCCGGCACACCTCGCGCCCGTGCAGCTTCGCCGCTGCCGCCTCGTCGCCGTTGTCCAACTGGCTGTGAAGCCGCGTGTCGGGCTGCTGCGAGATCAGGTGCAGAGCGCCGCCGATGGCGTTCACCGTCCATTCGGCGGGCGGCATCCAGGCCGGGTGGCCGTGGCAGTCGTCCAGCCCCATCGCGGCGATGCGCTCGTTGAAGAGCGTCAGCTTGCCGCTTTCGCTGGGCAGAGGGTTGGCCTGCGGATCGGCAACGAAATCGCCGAACAGCACGCGGGTCTCGTCCTCGTCGGGGATCTTGAACCGGCCCTCTTCGCGGAAGGTCTCGAAATCCGGCAGGGCAAAGCCCTCGGACTGCGCAACCGATTGGCAGCCGGCCCAGAGCCAGCGCATCCAGCCGTCGACGTCGCGCCCCTCGGTAAAGGCCTCGCCGACGCCCAGCCGCTCGGCCAGCCCGGCAAAGATCGCGTGATCGTCCCGTGCCTCGCCCATCGGCTCCAGTACCTTGGACATGAAGATCAGCGACGGGTCGCGCCGGTTGACCATGATGTCCTCACGCTCCAGAGCGACGGTCGAGGGCAGCACGATATCGGCCCGGCGTGCGGTCGCGGTCCAGCTGTGATCGTTGACGATCACCGTCTCGGGCCGGGTCCAGGCGCGCTCCAGCTTCAGCAGGTCCTGGTGATGGTGGAACGGGTTGCCGCCGGTCCAGTAGACCAGCTTGATATCGGGATAGGTCCGTTCCTCACCGTTGTACCGATAGGTCCCGCCCGGGTTAAGCAACATGTCCGAGATCCGTGCCACCGGGATGAAATCCCGCACCGGGTTGCGCCCCTGCGAGACCGCGGGCCAGCTGATGAAGCGCTTCGCCCGTCCCGGCGGCGTGGTCGAGCCATAGCCGAACCCGAAGCCCGTGCCCGGCTGCCCGATCTGTCCCAGAACGGCAGCCAGCGCCAGCCCGGCCCAGACCGCCTGCTCGCCATGGTCGGCGCGCTGCATCCCCCAGGTGATCGAGACCATGACCCGTTCGCGGGCCATCTCAGCGGCCAGCGCGCGGATGTCGGCGGCGGGCATGTCGCAGAGCGGCGCGGCCCAGTCCGGGGTCTTGGCGACGCCATCGCCGCCCATGACATAGTCGCGAAACCGCTCCCACCCGCTGGTGCAGCGGTTCAGGAAGGCCTCGTCATGCCAGCCGTTGGCGAACAGCTCGTGCGTCAGCGCCAGCATCAGCGCCACGTCCGAGCCTGGCCGCACCGGCAGCCAGCGCGCGTTCGGCAGGTCCGCAAGATCGCTGCGCAAGGGCGAGACGCAGACCGTCTTCATGCCCCGCGCGGCGGCCTTGCCCATCCAGTCGTCGACCTCGTGCAGGCTGGTGCCGCCCGCCGCGATTTGCGCCGTCCGGCCCGACACGCCGCCGAAGGCCAGGAACAGCGTGCAGTTCTCGGCGATCAGTGGCCAGCTGGTCAGGCCCTCCTCGACCTCCTTGTTCGTGAGGCCGGTGATGTGCGGCAGGATCACCTCTCCGGCCGCGTGCGAATAGGTGTCACGCGCGGCGACGTAACCGCCCGCCAGGTTCAGGAACCGCCGCATCTGCGACTGCGCGTGATGGAAACGCCCGGCGCTCGACCACCCGTAGGAGCCGCCGTAGATCGCACCGTTGCCGTGCGCGTCGATCACCCGGCGCATCTCGCCGGCGGCGATGTCCAGCACCTCGTCCCAGGGCATCTCGACGAAAGCATCATCGTTGCGCGCCGCGCCCCTGTCGCCGTCCAGCCAGCCCTTGCGCACCGCAGGCCGCTGAATCCGCGCCCGCGTGTCGCGCGCCGCCGACAGCCACCCCCTGCCAATCCGCGAGGGCGCAGGATCGTCGGACAGGGGCTCCAGCCGCATGGCCTCGCCCACGCCCGTGACGCTGTAAGCGCCCCAATGCGCCGCGGTCATGCGATTTGCCATCAGCCCAGCCTCCCGACTTTTACATTTGTAAAATACATTGTCATATGATACCTCCGTTTGCAACACGAATGATCCCGATCCAAGGAGGAGTGATGCGACATGCGCAATGAAAGGACCACCGAAGACGTGGCGCTGGGGATTCGCCGGCGCGTGTTCGAGCACTCGATGCGCAACAACGGCGGCTACCTGTCCCAGGCGTGCTCGTCGGCGGAACAGCTGGCATGGCTCTATAACGAAGAGCTGAATCTCGGCGCGCCGACGCTGCCGATGATCCCCAAGCCGTTCGAGGGCGTCCCCTCGCCGTTGAACCCGGACTACCACACCGGCGCCGGCTACAACGGCCCCGCCGCACCCGAGTTCGACCGCCTGTTCATCGCTCCCGCGCACTACGCGCTGGTCGCCTATGCCACGCTGATAGAGGTCGGCCGAATGGCGCCCGAAGGGCTGGAGATGTTCAACAAGGACGGCTCGTCGGTCGAAATGATCGGCGCCGAGCACTCGCCGGGCATGGAGGTGCACAACGGCACCCTCGGGATCGGCCTGTCGACGGGCGCGGGCCTGGCCTATGGCCGCAAGCGCCGCGGCGAGCCCGGCCGCACCTGGGTCTTCATGTCCGACGGCGAGGTGCAGGAAGGCCAGACCTGGGAGGCCGTGCAAGCCGCCGCCTTCCACGGCATCGACAACCTCTTCGCGATCATGGACGTCAACGACCAGCAGTGCGACGGCGCGATGTCGAGCGTGATGGAAGTCGGCGACATCAAGACCAAGTTCCGCAATTTCGGCGCCGCCTGTGTCGAGATCGACGGGCATGACCTGTCGGCGATGCGCGACGCAGTGAAGGAAGACCACGCGGGACGCCCGCTGATCATTCTGGCCCGCACCAGCCCCTATCACACGATGCCGATCCTGAAGGAGCGCTTCCCGCGCCTGCACTACGTCCGCTTCAAGTCCGAGGACGAGCGCGCCCGCATGAACACATCCATCGCCGCCGACCTGGGCGTCGAACCCGTCGACTACAGCCACTGAGAAGGTCAGAACATGGTGGAAATGGTATCGCGCCCCTATGCCAAGGCCTTCGAGGCGTTCGCGGCGGGCAATCCCGACATCCTGTGTCTTTCGGCGGACCTGACCTCGTCCTGCGAGGTCGACGGCTTCCGCGACCGGCACCCGGATCAGTTTCTCAGCCTCGGCATGGCCGAGCAGAACATGATGAGCTTCGCAGGCGGGCTGGGCCTTGCCGGCTATCGTCCGTTCATCCACACGTTCGGCGTCTTCATGTACCGCCGCCCCTATGACCAGCTGATGGCGTCCATCGCCTATCCGCGGCGCAAGGTGCGGCTGATGGGCTTCCTGCCCGGCGTCACCACGCCCGGCGGCATGACTCACCAGTCGATCGAAGACATCTCGGTGATGCGCTCGATCCCGAACATGACGATCCTCGAGACCGGCGACGCGACCGAGGTCGAGTCGATCTGCGAGGCCGCCGACAGCATCGACGGGCCGGTCTGGTGCCGCGTTCTGCGCGGCAGCGTTCCGCGCCTGTTCGATACGCCGATCAAGGTCGGCGAAATGCGCGAACTGGCCTCGGGCGACGACATCCTTGTCGTGACCTCGGGGATCTGCACCGAAGAAGCCATGCGCGCCCGCTCGGCGCTGGCGAGGGCGGGGCTGTCGATCCGCCACCTGCACCTGCACACGATCAAGCCGTTCGACAGCAAGGCGCTGCTGGACCACATCGGCTCGGTCAAGCACGGCGTCATCACGCTGGAGAACCACGTGACCGAAGGCGGCGTCGGCTCTCTGGTAGCCGAGACGATGGCCGATGCCGGTGTCGGCAAACGGCTGATCCGGCTTGGGCTGAAGGACACCTATGCCCACGGCGGCTCGCGCCCGTACCTCATGCGTTACTACGGGCTGGACGCGCTGGCGTTGGTGACGGGCATCGAGGATCTGACCGGCCAGAAATTCGGCATTGCCGAGGACGACCTCGACGCCGCCCGCGTCGAAGACGTGCATTCGCTGGTCAAGGCCGAGGCGCTCTGACCCCTCCCTGTCGGAACGTCTCTACGGCCCGCGGCACCAGCCGCGGGCCGTTCTCGTTTCAGGGCCGCGCCTCGTGCATCCTCAGCTGGTGGTACATCTGGTCGCCCGCGCCCTGGACATGGGCGTTGATGACCTCGATCGCCTTCGCCTCGTCGTTCTGTCGGAACGCCTCGATCAGGGCGGCATGCTCCTTCAGGATGGTCCGGTGCCGCGCCGTCGAGATCGGCAACGGCAGCGCCAGCGCGTTCAGGATCCGCCGCTGAAGCTCCCAGATCTGATAGGCGCGGCGGTTGTAGTGCCGCGCCGCAATGGCCTCATGAAAGGCCTTGTCGAGTGTCGAGAACGCCGCCTTGTCGCTGACCGGCGTCGCCTCGATCTGCGCGTTGATCGCGGCGATCTCGGCGATGTCCTCCTCGGTACAGCTGCGCGCGAACGAGCCGACGAAATAGGGCTCCAGAAGCTGCAGGATCTCGAAGATCTCGAGGATCATGTCGGCGCTAAGCGTCGAAACGGTGGCGCCCTTGTTCGGCGCGATCTCGACTATGCCCTGCCCCTGGAGCAGGCGCAGCGCCTCACGCACGGGGATGATCGAGGTGCCGTAGCGGGCGGCGAGTTCCTGGACCTTCAGCCGCGTGCCGCTGGGGTAGAGGCCCTTGCCGATATCGTCCAGCAGGCGCGTGTAGACGCTGTCCTTGCCGGCTTCCTCGGCATTCCCGTCCCCATTCTGCTCCGCTACGTCCGCCGTCACCCGCACAATCCTCGCCTCGTCTTCGCCGCCCGGGGCGGCTATCTCAGCATATAATATATTATTCCCGACGCAACTGCTTGACGCGTTACCAGATAATATATCATTTTACACGAAAAGGCATATTAGATTCGGCAAGGAGGAATGCCATGAGATTTTCGAAGCGGGCATTTGCGGGCACTGCCTGCGCCGCCGCACTGCTGGCCGGCCCGGCGATGGCGCAGCAGGTCGTGCTCGACGTCACCGCCTGGAAGGGCAACGAGACCGAGCCCGCCGGCCTGCCCGAGCTCATCGAGGCTTTCGAGGCTGCCAACCCCGATATCGACGTCGAGCTGTCCTACATCAGCCGCCTCGATACCGACGTGGTGCTGCCGCCGCGCCTTCAGGGCAACAACGCGCCCGACGTGATGATGACCGACATGCCCCTGGTGAAGATCTGGGGCGACGCGGGCCTGCTGGCGAATCTGGGTACCGGCAGCGAGTGGTACGGCCGCGTGGACGACAGCATCAAACCCGCCATCACCTCAGGCGAGGCCACCTATGTCATGCCGCTGGAGCTGATCGGCATGGGCAATTTCGTCAATATGGGCCTGCTGGCCGAGGCTGGCGTGGATGCGCCCCCGACGACGCTGGACGCGCTGAAGGACGCCTGCGGCAAGCTGGACGCGGCCGGGATCAAGCCGATGATCTTCACCGGCGGGTTCCAGGCGCCGTTGTTCGTAGTCGCCAACGGCCTCGAGGCCAGCGACGTGCCGGCCTCGGCGCTTGGCAGCGGTGACGAGACCTTCGTCGACTCCGCCGCATTCAACGGAACGCTCGACACGATCCGCGACCTGATCGACGCCAAGTGCATCGACCCGCAGGCACAGGCCGGGCTGGACCCGTGGTCGACCGCGCTGGCCGAGTTCAAGTCGGGCGGTTTCGCAATGATGCCGCAGGGCGCGTGGAACATCGCCGACTTCTCGACTGTCGAGGGGCTGGACTACGTGTTCGCACCGATCCCCTCGTGGCAGGAGCCGGGCGTCGCGCTGGACCTGTTCGGCATCGGCTGGTCGGTCAGCAGCCAGACCGAGAACATGGACGCGGCGACCCGCTTCATCGAGTTCTTCGCCCAGCCCGAGAACCTGCAGGTGATGCTCGACGCCGAAAGCGCCTACAGCCCGTTCGAGGACGGCGCCAGCGGCACGCCCGACCTTGCCGCGCCCTATGACGAGGCGCGCGCGAACGGCGGCATCATCATGTACCCGTTCGCGGTGCTCGACTGGCCGAAACCGCTTGAGGCCGAGCTCTGGGACAGCCTGACCGGCTTCCTGCTGGATACCGACCGGTCGAACGAAGACGTGCTGGAGCGGTGGGACGAAGCTGTCGAAGACAGCCTCTAAGGCCACCCCACCGCCCCTTTTGGTCCCCGCCGTTTCCTCCCTCTCCCTCCCGGCGGCGGGGACCGCATCTTCCGACAGGTGAGACCTTGTCCCGAACCAAGTCCATTTTCCTTTTCACGCTTCCCGCGCTGGCGGTGATCGGGGCGTTTTTCGTCTACCCGATCCTGTTGTCGGTGCAGATGAGCTTCACCGATTTCACCGGTGTCGGTCAGGCCGAATGGGTAGGCGGTAAGAACTACGACCGTTTCATCAGCCGCGACCGCTATCTCAACAGCGTCTGGGTGACGGTGAAGTTTACCTTCCTCGTCGTCACGATCCAGACGCTTGCCGGTCTGATCTTCGCGGTGCTGCTGCACCGGATGCCCGAGATCCGCAATTTCTGCCGCTCGGCGCTGTTCACCCCGGCGATGATGTCCTTCGTGATCGTCGGCTATGTCTGGCAGTTCATCTACGCCCCCTATTCGGGCGGGCTGAACGCTGTGCTGACCGCCGTGGGGCTGGAGCATCTGGCACGCGGCTGGCTGGGCGATCCGGCGACGGCGCTCTACGCGGTGGCGTTCACCCATGTCTGGATGTTCACCGGATACACCACCGCGATCTTCCTTGTCGGCTTCGCCAACATCCCCCGCGAGATCGAAGAGGCCGGTCGGTTGGACGGCGCCAGTTCATGGCAGCGCTTCCGCTGGCTGGAATTGCCGTTGCTGGCCCCCAGCTTCACCGTGAACATCATCCTGTCGACCGTTGGCACGCTCAAGACCTTCGAGCTGCCCTTCATCATGACCCGCGGCGGGCCGGACCGGGCCACCAACACGCTCAGCCTGGAGATCGTCAACAACCTCTTCGGCAGCTACAAGTTCGGCTTCGCCAGCGCGCTCTCGGTCATCATGCTGATCATCGTCGTCGTCGTGGCGGTGTCGCAGAACCTCTACCTGCGGCGGCGGGAGGCGAACACATGAGCCGGACCACGCGCAGGCTGACCGGTCTGATCGCCCGCATCGCGGTCGTCGGCGCGGTGCTGGTGATGCTCTCGCCCGTCTTCTACATGATCGCCATGTCCTTCCGCACCGCGGCCGAGATATCGGAGAAGCCGCTGGCGCTGCCGCAGACGCTCTATCTCGGCAACTACGTCAATGCGCTCGAAAGCATGAACTACCTGCGCAGCGTGGTGAACTCGGTCGGCATCACCATCTCGGTGACGCTTCTGGTGGCGCTTCTGGGCTCGATGGCTGCCTATCCGCTGGCGCGGCGCACCAACCGCTTCACCCGGATCGTCGTGATGCTGGTGGCTCTGGGGATGGCCACGCCGCCCTTCGTCACGATCACGCCGATCTACGTCATCTTCCGCAACCTCGGGCTGCTCGACAGCTATCTTGGCATCATCCTGGCGTTCACCGCCCTGAACCTGCCGCTGGCGGTGTTCTTCTACACCAGTTTCATCGGCGCAATCCCGCGCGAACTGGAAGAGGCTGCGCGCCTCGACAATTGCAACGACTGGCAGATCTACTGGTACGTGATCCGCCCGCTGCTGGGGCCGGCCACCGCGACGCTGTCGCTGTTCGTCGCGCTGATGGTCTGGAACGACTTCACCTATCCGCTGCTGCTGCTGACTTCGCCCGAGAAATTCACGGTGATGCGCAGCGTCTACAACTTCCTGGGAAACCTGAACGTGCAACCCGACATGCTCTTCCCGGCAGCCGTGCTGGGCTCGCTGCCGCTGCTGGTCCTGTTCGTCATCTTCCAGCGCCGGATCGTTTCGGGCGTGACGGCGGGGGCGGTGAAATGAACGGGCCGCTGACCGGTAAGACCGTCATCGTTACCGGTGCGGGCGCAGGCATCGGGCTGGGCATCCTGCGGCAGTGCCTGGCCTGGGGCGCGAACGTCACCGGATTCGATATCTGCGCCAGCGCCGGCAAGAAGATCGAGGCCGAGGGCGGCTGTTTCGCGCAGGTCGACGTGGGCGATCCGGACGCACTGCGGGATGCGATTGCACAGGTCGCCGCCCGCAAGGGCGCGCTGCACGGGCTGGTCAGCAACGCCGGGATCACCATCCAGAAGCCCTTCGCCGAGATGACCGTCGAGGAAATGGACCTGCTCTGGCGCGTCAACCAACGCGCGGTGATGGTCGGCGCGCAGGCCGCCGCGCCGCTGGTCCGCCAGTCGGGCGGCGGGGCGATCGTCAACATCGCCTCGAACCACGCGCGGGCCAGCGATCAGGGCTATGAGGCCTATGCCGGGACCAAGGGCGCGATAACCGCAATGACCCGCGCCATGGCCTGGAGCCTCGGGCCGATGGGCATCCGCGTCAACGCGCTCGCCCCTGGCCTGACCATGACCGAGAATGTCGCCAAGGCCGCCGAGGACCCGGTCCGCGCAGCCGAGTTTCGCGACTGGCACGCGACCGGCCGCGTCAACTCGGTCGACGAGGTGGGCCGGCTGGCCGCCTTCCTTTTGTCCGACGCCGCGATCGCCATGACCGGCGCGGAACTCATCGCCGACCAGGGCATGTCCGCCCGGCTGGGCGCGATCTAATCTTTCAGGACCATAGAATGACACGAACCCTGCCCCGCCATCCGATCAGCGCCGTCCGCCCGTTTGCCGTCTGGATCGGACACCGCAACCAGCTGATCGTTAAGATCGAGACGGAAACCGGGCTGTACGGCTGGGGCGAAAGCGGGCTCTCGGGCCGCGAGAAGGCGGTGATCGGCGCGCTGGAGCATTTCGCGCCGCTGCTCCAGGGACGCGACGCGATGGAGATCGGCGGCATCTGGCAGACGCTCTATCGCAGCCAGTATTTCGAGGGCGGGCGGGTGCTGACCGCCGCCATGTCGGCCATCGACATCGCGTTGCACGACATCAAGGGCAAGGCGCTCGGCGTGCCGGTCTACGAGCTTCTGGGCGGCAGGCAGCGCAACACCGTTCCGACCTTCGCCAGCACCCGCGCGACCGAGTTCGACAAGGCGATGGAACAGGCGCGCGAGCTGCACGCCCGCGGCTGGAGCTGCATCCGCCTGTTCCCCGACATGGGTGACGAGCACCATTTCGAGCCGCGGGCCCATATCGCAAAGGCGGCGAAGCTGTGCCGCGAGGTGCGCGCCGAGCTAGGCGAAGAAGTCGTGCTGGGCATCGACTGGCACCATCGCCTTTCCGTCGCCGAGGCCGCTAGCTTCTGCCAGAAGCTGCCCGAAGGCACGCTCGACTTCATCGAGGAGCCGATCCGCGACGAGACTCCCGCCGCCTATGAAGCGCTGCGCAAGCTGACCACGGTCCCCTTCGCCGTGGGCGAGGAGTTCGCCAGCAAGTGGCAGTTCCTGCCCTTCATCGAGCGCGACATCCACCAGTTCAATCGGATCGACCTCTGCAACGTCGGCGGGCTGACCGAGGCGATGAAGGTCGCCGCGATGAGCGAGGCGCATTACGTGGATATGATGCCCCACAATCCGCTCGGTCCGATCTGCACCGCTGCCAGCGTGCATTTTGCCGCCGCCGTGCCGAACTTCGCCTGGCTCGAGGTGCAGGCGCTGAAGGGCTCGCTCTACGGCGAGGCCGAGTCGGAGGACGAACCGTTCACCATCCAGCCGGTGCTGAACGGCACGGTTTACGACCTACCCGACGTGCCCGGCCTCGGGATCGAGGTCGATGAGGACCAGCTGGCCGGGCGCGATTTCCGCTTCTGGCAGGCGCCGCTGCTGCGGCGGGACGATGGATCGCTGACCAACTGGTAACGAAAAAGGCGGCCCCGCGGGGCCGCCAGTGTCTGACGGTCAGGTCAGGGAGATATCTCAGGCCGCGGCCAGCGCCGCGTCGGTCATGCCAAGCCGCTCCAACTGCTCGGTCGGATAGCCCTCGGCATCCATCAGCTTGCGTGCCAGGGTCAGCATCCGCTGCCGCTCAGCCGGGTCGGCGTCCCACAGGTTCGCCTCCTGCCCCGGATCGCTGCGGCGGTCATAGAGAAAGCACTCATAGGTGCGCGGGTCGATGGTGATCGGGGTCTTCCACAGCGGCAGATCCACCGAGGCGTCGAAATACCCCTGTTCGGCCGGCGGCTCCGGCGGCTTGCCGACCCGCCCGTCGACCGGGTTGTCCACGATCAGCGGCCGGAAGATCCCCGTGGCATATGTGTAGAGCGGCTTGCCCTCGACCGGCGCGCGGAACAGCGTCCAGTCGCCATCGGTGACGCACAGGCCCTGCCCGAAGGTGCCGTAGATCAGGCCCTCGTGCGGGCTGCCGCCGGTGCCCAGCACCATCGGCATCAGGCTCTTCGAATGCCTGTTCGCCGCCGGAACCTCGCCGCCCGAGGCTTCGATCAGCGTCGCGAACAGGTCCACTGTCTGCGTCAGACCGCCGACATGCGCACCGTTGCCCGGGTTCTTCGGGTGCCAGATCAGCATCGGGATGTTGGCGTGGCTGTCGTAATGCGGGAACTGCTTGCCGAAGGCCCGCCGCTCGCCCAGGTCGTGGCCGTGATCGGTGGTGAACACGATCATCGTGTCGTCCCACAGATCGTGCTGGTCCATCTTGACCATCAGCCGGCCCAGCCAGGTGTCCATCATCGTGACCTTGCCCATGTACTGGGCGCGCAGGAAATCCAGCTCTTCCGGCGTGGTCTCGTTCATGAACCGCTCGAGGTCCGCATAGACCTGGTAGGGCGGCCAGATGTTGTAGTCGTCCTTCTTGCCGTCGGTGTACATCGAGGCATAGGGCTCGGGCACGTCGAACGGCTCGTGCACGTCGAAACATTCGACATGCAGGAAGAACGGGCCCTTCTGCGCATTCTCGTCCAGCCAGTCGCAGGCGCCCTGCAGGACGCGCGGGGCGAAGTAATCCTCCTCGCCCTTGAAGTCCTTCACGTTGGCGGCGTACTGGCGGATGTGCTCGGCGGCGCGGTACTTGGCGACGTTCTTGACCCATTGCGGGTCTTCCTCGGTCGGATCAGGCACTTTCCAGCCGTCGACCTCGTGGCCCCGGACCATGTGCAGCGACTGGAAGCCCTGCATGTAGCCGTTCGCCTCTTCCTCCCAGTAGTGGTAGTGATCGGTGACCATCGCGGTCATCATGCCGGTCTTGGCGATCTCTTTCGGCAGGCGCGGGTCGAACACTTCCAGCCCGCCCCATGGACGCCAGAGGAACTCCTTGCGGCCGGCCATGATCTCGCGCCGGGCGGGCATACAGGGCAGGCTGCCGACGAAGTGATCGTCATAGACTTGGCAGCGTTGCGCCAGGCGGGTGATGTTCGGCGTGCGGCAGACGGTATCGGGGTTGTAGATCGACAGGCAGTCCTTGTTCAGGCTGTCGACCAGGATCATGATGATGTTCATTTCTGCCTCCGCACCTGTAAGTCGCGCGCCAAGGTAGCGTTTCGGCGCGCGCCTTACAAGTGTAAAGACATCTTATCAAATGTAAGGGTGATAGCGTCTCAGTAGGTCGCTCGTCCGCCCGACATGTCGAAGATCGCCCCGGTGCTGTAGGAACAGTCCTCCGAGCACAGGAAACTGGTCATCGCCGCGATCTCCTCGACCGAGCCCATGCGGCCCATCGGGATCTTCGCCAGCATGAACTCGATCTGCGCCTGGGTGACGTCGGCCAGCATCTCGGTCTCGATCACCGCCGGGCAGATCGCGTTCACCCGGATCCCGGTCTGCGCCAGTTCCTTGCCGAGGCTCTTGGTCAGGGCGATCACCCCCGCCTTGGAAACTGAGTAGGCCGAGGCGTTGGGATTGCCCTCTTTCCCGGCGACCGAGCTGATGTTGCAGATCCGGCCATAACCGCCCTTCTGCATCACCGGCACGATGGCGCGGCAGGTGTGGAAGATGCCGTTGAGGTTGACCTGCTGCACCTGGTTCCAGACGTCCAGCGGGAACTCGACCACCGGCTTGTTGACCCCGGCGATCCCGGCCGAGTTCACCAGCAGGTCGATCCCGCCAAGCGATGCTGCCGCCGCTTCGGTCCCGGCCTCGACACTGGCGTAATCCGACACGTCCACCCGCGCCCAGGTCACGGGACCTTTGTCCTCCAACCGCGCGGTGGCCTGGCGCAGCGCATCCTCGTTGATGTCCCAGAGCGCGACCGACGCGCCCGAGGCCAGGAAGCGCTCGGCCACCGCATAGCCCATGCCGCGCGCCGCGCCGGTGACGACCGCCCGGCGGCCCTTCAGGTCATAGGCGTTCACGGCGTCACCCCGTCCGGCAGTTCCACAACGGTCTGGTGCTGCTCGCCGAGGCCCGCAATCCCCAGCGAGACGGTATCGCCGATCTTCAGATAACGCGGCGGCTTCATCCCGTCGCCGACCCCCGGAGGCGTGCCGGTGCAGATCAGGTCGCCCGGCTCCAGCCGCGCAAACTCGGACATGTAGCTGACGATGGTGGCGACGTCGAAGATCATCTTCGAGGTATTCCCGGTCTGCATCCGCTCGCCGTTCACATCCAGCCACATGTCCAGGTCCTGGACGTCCGCGAACTCGTCCGGCGTCGCCAGCCACGGCCCAGCCGGGCAGAAGTTGGGGAAGCTCTTGCCCTTCACCCACTGCCCCGAGCGCGCCAGCTGCCATGCCCGTTCCGACACGTCGTTGATCAGCACGAAGCCCGCGATGTGGTCCATCGCCTGCTCCTTGGTGATGTTCAGCGTCGGCTTGCCGATGACGATGCCCAGCTCGACCTCCCAATCGAGGCGCGTCATCTTCGACGAGTAGAGAATGTCGTCGTTCGCCCCGCAATAGGTGCCGGTCGACTTGTTGAAGAGGATCGGCTCGTCGGGGATCGGCATCCCGGCCTCGGCGGCATGGTCCGAGTAGTTTAGACCCACGCACCAGATGTTGAAAGGCTGCGCCACCGGCGGCGCGAGGCGCTTGCCCTGGATATCGGCGACCGGAAGGCTGGTCGGATCGGTCGCGCGCAGGCGCTCCATCAGCTCGGGGCTCAGCGTGCGCGGCCCGAAATCACCGACGATGGACGAGGCGTCGCGGGCCACGCCCTCGGCATCCTGGATACAAGGGATCTTGGCGCCGTAGCGGTCGCCGTAACGCATCAGTTTCATGCGGTTTCCTTCCGTTTCGCGCCCCACCAGGTCTGCGCAAGGGGCGTGCCGCCGACAAAGGCGTCGGCCCCCAGCTCGTCCTGGATCCGCAGGCATTCGTTCCATTTCACCATTCGTTCGGAGCGGGTGAACGAGCCGACCTTCAGCTGGCCGCCGCCCAGTCCCGTCGAGAGATGACTGATCGAGACATCCTCGGTCTCGCCCGAGCGCGCCGAGACGATGCTACCGAAACCGAGCTCGCTGGCCGCGCGGAAGGTCTCGACGCTTTCGCTGACGGTCCCGGCCTGGTTCACCTTGATCAACACCGCGTTGCAGGCGCCCTGCGCGGCGGCCTCGCGGACCAGCCTGGCATTGGTCACCAGGTAGTCGTCGCCGATGATCTGTACCCGGTCCCCGAAGCGGCGGGTGAACTCGGCCATGCCCTCGGGATCGTCCTCGCCCAGCGGGTCCTCGATCGAGGCGATGGGATAGGCGTCCAGCCAGCGGCCCAGCATGTCGATCTGGCCCGCGCTGTCCATCTCGCGGTCCTCCAGCGCAAGCCGGTAGCGGCCCTGCTTGCCGAATTCCGACGCGGCGACGTCCAGCGAGATCACCACCCGCTCGCCGGGCTTTTCGCCCGCCTTCTCGATGGCGGCGACCAGGGTCTCCAGCGCCTCCTCGTTGCTGCCGAAGACCGGCCACCAGCCGCCCTCGTCCGCGACTCCGGCGGCGCGGCCCTTCGAGGCCATGATGTCCCCGGCGGCGAAATAGACCTCGGAGGTCACCTCCATCACCTCGTCGAAGCTGGAGGCGCCCGGGACCATTACCATGAAGTCCTGGATATCGACCCGGCGCCCGGCATGGGCGCCGCCGCCGAAGATCTGGATCTCGGGCAGCGGCAGGCTGGGCGTGCAGCCGTAGTGCTGCGCCACATGCCGCCAGAGCGGCAGGCCCGCGTCCGCAGCCGCCGCATGCAGCACCGCCAGCGAGACCGCGACCGTCGCATTGCCGCCCACCGTGTCCTTCAGCGGCGACGGGTCCAGCGCCAGGATCGCCGCATCGACCGCCGCCTGGTCGCCCGCCTCCATCCCGCTCAGCGCCGGGGCGATCACGTCCCGCACCGAGGCCAGCGCCCCCTGCACGTCGCGCCCGCCAAGGCGCGCGCCGCCGTCGCGCCGCTCGATCGCTTCGCGGGTTCCGCGCGACGCCCCGGCCGGCGCGATGGCGCGGCCCAGAACGCCGTTCGCCAGCCGCACGTCGGCCTCGACCGTGGGCCGGCCGCGGCTGTCCCAGACACGGCGGGCGGTGATGGATTGGATCTCGGTCAAGACGGCTCCTCCAGACGGCGGGCAAGGGTTTCGGTGAACTCGGCAAGGCTGCGCGGCGGCGCGGGCAGCAGGGCCAGCGAGACCGTCCGGAGCCGGTCGCGTTCGGCGTCGTCCAGGTACTCGACCGGCGACTTGCCATCGACACGCGCCAGCATCAGCGCGGGCAGCAGGGCGCAGACCCGCGCCTCGAGCGCGGCGACATCCTCCCACGTCACATGAGGACGATAGGCCGCCCACAGCCGCAGGACCGAGGCCAGCAGGTCGTCCCGCGTCCCCGGCAGATGCAGCGCCTTGATCGCAAGGTGGTTCAGGCAGAATGCCAGATCGAAACTCGCGTCCCCCATGGTCGCGCATTCCGCGTCCAGCAGGACCGGCCCGGCATCCCGGAACAGGATGTTCTTGGGGCTGGCGTCGCCGTGAATGAGAACGGTCTCGGCCTTGTAGTGTTCCGCCGCCAGCCGGGTCAGCCGCTCGGCCTGATCGGGATGCGCTTTCGCGGTGTAGAGCAGATACGGCTCCAGCCGGATCGCGTGGAAATCGTCGCGGTTGCGGAACGGCCCTGTGTCGAACCCCGGCGCCACCGAGGCCGCGTGGACCCGCCCCAGCATATCCCCGACCTGCGCCGCCTGCCCGTCGTCGCGCCGCCCCTCCAGCAGCCCGGCCTTCCACAGCCAGACGTCATCGCCCGCGATGAACTCCAGCGCGAACCCGTGCAGGGCTTCGGACCGGCCATAGAGTTCCGGCGCGATCCCCGGCGCGACCTGCGCCGCGACTTGCAGCCATTCATACTCGGCCCTGTTCCGGTGCACCGGCACGCGCCAGTCGGCGGCGACCTTCAGCTTCGGCAGCGCGAACTTCACCGCGACGCTGCGCCCCGGCAGATCGACCCGGGCGATATCGCTGGCGACGCCCCCGGTCAGAGGCTCGACGGCCAGGATCTCGCCCGCCCCGGCCAGTCCGATCTCGGTCAGAAGGTGTTCCGCGCGCTGATGCAGTTCCGTTTGCAAGGTCGCGACTCCGTTGCTATGTTCACGTGAACACGTACAAGTGCCGCGGGATTGCTGTCAAGGGCTAAACCGGGGCATGTTGGCGAACCGGAAACGAGAGGCCGAATGGCGCGCGTCACGATCAAGTCCATCGCGAAGGATCTGGGGATCTCGCACATGACGGTGTCGCGGGCGCTGTCGAACCACCCCAACGTCCTGAAGGAAACCCGGGACGCGGTGCTGAAACGCGCCGAGGAACTGGGCTATGTCCGCAGCTCGGCCGCCGCCGCGATGCGTGGCGACGATACCCGGATCGTCGGCCTTCTGCTGCCCAACATCACCAACGAGTTCTACGCCCGCTACGCCAACGCTCTGGCGCTGGAATGCGACCGCCGCGCGCTGCACCTGATCATCCACCTGACCGACGACGACCTGCGGCGCGAGACCGAGGCGCTGCGCCGCCTGCGCGAAGTGCAGGCCCGCAACGTCGTCATGGTGCCCGCCCCCGGCGCTCCGGAACCGGCGCTGCCGCCGGACATGCGGACGATCCAGCTGATCCGCCGCCGCACCGACGCCGAAGCGGTGCTGGTCGATGACGCCGAGGCCCTGACCCGGGCCGTCGCGCAGCTTGCGAAGACCGGGCACGAACGGATCGGCTATGTCGGCGCCGATCCGGCGCTGTCCTCAGGCCGCGATCGACTGGCCGCCTATCGCGCGGGACTCGCCGCCGCCGGGCTGCAGTCGGATCCGAGGCTGGAGGTCACCGGCCCGCCCACGCTCGACCTTGGTCGCGAAGGCGCAGCGCGACTCTACGGCAGCGGCGCCACCGCGCTGGTCTGCGGCGGTTTCGAGGTTGCCGGAGGCGCGCTGACGGTTTGGCTGGAAAGCGGCGCAGGAACCGGCTTCGTCGGCTATGGCGACGCGGCGTCCTATCCGTGGATCCGCGATGGCGTCGCCTCGGTCTCGATCCCGGTCGAGGCACTGGCCGAACGCACCGCCGCGCTGCTCGCGGGCGAAGACACGCCCGACGGCCCCGACCACGGGTTCCGGGCGGAACTCGTGGTGCGGGGCAGCGCAGGCTAGGATGCAGGCCCCGGCGTGTGACACCGGGGCCCTACAGCTTCAGTGCATCGCCAGAACGTCGGCGTCGCTCAGCATCGGCCGGGCGATAGCGAAGGCACCGCCGCTCAGAAGCTCGGGGAACAGCGCCCGGATCTCGGCCCGCTGCTCGGTCTCGAGCGCATCCAGCGCCAGATCCGAGGGGTTGAGACTTTCGCTCGGCGCACCGTTGGCGGTCAGGATCTCGTGCCGGTCGAGCAGCAGGTGGAAGTACTCGACCTCGCCGCCCTCTACCATGAAGACATCGTCGCGCACGGTCAGTTGGCGGGCGGTCACCAGGACCTCCCGCTGGCCGAACAAAACCTCGGCCTTCCAGCCCCCGACCAGCATCCGGTGCGCAGGCGACACCCGCAGATCGCGGTCATTGCCGAGGGCACCGGCCTTGATCGTGATCGGCGCAAGCGGCCCTGTCGCGGCCACGGTGCGCGAGCCGACCCAACGCAGCGGTTGCGCGCCGCGGTCGCGGGTCATCACCAGATCGCCCGCATGCAGATCCTCGATCGGGACCTCGCCGGTCGGGGTCAGGATCATCGTGCCGCGTGTGAAGCAGACGGTGTCGGCATAGGCCATGCCCTCACCCGGCTTCCACGGGTTGGCGTCGAAATCTGAAAGTGTCAGCGTCGTTCCGACCGGGGGGATAGGTCCGGTGATGATCGCGACCGGCGGCAGGCCCGAGCCTTCGAAGGTCACCTGACCGATCACCGTGGTCTGCTTGGCGCCGGACGCGTCGGTCCAGGTGTAGGTGTACTTGCTCTCCAGTTCGACGCCGACATTCTGCGTCACCTGGCCGTCCGACCCGGTGAAGCTGCCGAACGCGTCGCCCTGGTTGCCGGTGCTGTTGTCGTCCTCGAGAAGGTCGTTGTCGTCTTCCACCGTCATCGAGCCACGCGCGGCGCCGAAGGTGGCGTCCCAGTTCTCTTGCGTCAGCTGAAACTTGGACCGGGTCGCTTCGCTGAAGGTGGTCTTCGGATCGAACTCGAACGTTGTTACTTTATGCGTTGCCATCACTACTCGCATCGTTACTCACAGGCGCGGGCGCGCCCGCATGGTCACTGGCCGGAACCGCCGGCCATCGCTACTTGCGCCCCCGAATACGCCGGAAGCGCCTCGGCCCCTTGCGGAGCGCCCCGAAGCCACACGGCACCGGTCTGCGCACATGGCGACAGGCCGCGCAGATGGCGGATCGAACGGGGGATGTGTCTTGCCGGAGACCGGGCGGTCGTCCTGACCGCGCACAACGTAGGTGTGATCGGCGAAAATAAAGCCGGAATTGAGACGAAATTTAGCTAATTTGGCGTGACGTAGCGAGAACCTAAGATTATTTACTCTGGATTACTATTCTTACCTGTTAAACAATTCGCAGGTATCCTCGCAATACTTACGGTTGCATTTGAATATTAAAATGTACCGGCACGAAGGCGCACTCAGCGCCCGAAAGGCGTGATCTCGTCGGCCGACAAGGCATAGCCGATCTCGGCCAACTGGGTCGTGGTCGACGCGGTGCCGAACACCCCCGTCACGTTGACGGCCTCGAACAGCCCTTCCGTCTGGTAGGGCTCTTCGGTCGTTACCAGCACAAGCTGGTTCGCAGGCGGCGGCGGAACGTGGACGCAGGCGCCAACGAAGGGCACCAGCAGGAAGGTCGTCACGCCGTCGCCATCGTATTCCAATGGCACGATATATCCCGGCAGTCGCACGGTCTGCCCGTTCCATTCTGTCCGGACACCGGTCGACTCGGGCTGCTGGCTCATCAATCCAGCGCCATCATGCTCCACCAGCCCCTGAAGCTGCGGCGGCAGAACCACCTGCCCTTCCGGCACCAGGTCGTTCCAGTCCAGGTCGACGACCGTTTCGGACCACGCCGCGCTAGGCAGCGCCAGGGCGCAGGCAGACGCCAGCAGGGCACGCCGCGACAGGATCATTGGCCGACGCTCCCGGCCTGCCGGGCCATGGCGACATAGCTCGCCACCGGCAGCAGGACCGCCGGGCTGGTGAATTCGGATCGGGCCATCATTGCCTCCAGAACCTTTGCCTGAGACCAGTCCTGCCGTGTTCCGAGCTGGCGCGCAACCGCGGCGGCGGCCTCGGGGCGCATCTCGACCAGACCCGAGAGCGCCGCCTCGATCCGGGTCCGCAGCTCGTCAGAGCCGATGCCGTGGTGGATCGCCAGCGCCTCGACCACCTGCTCCAGCTTGTCGAGCGGCTGCGCAGGGTCGGAAAGTAGCGCTGCCTCCAGTTGCAATATCCCGTCGACGCCATCGAGCTCCACCAGCGCCGTGGCATAGGGCCCGAGGTTCTGCGCCCGATCCCAACTTTCCACCCGATCTATGAACCCGCGGATCTCGGCGCGGGCGCGCTCCTCGCCGCTGAGACCCAGCAACAGCACGCTGATCGGCTGGTAGGCATAGCCCTGCGGGCTCCACAGACCGTCCAGCAACTCCTCGACCGGGATCGTCATCTCGATGCCGCGCAACTGCGCATAGGGCACCTGGTCCAGCTCGCGCAGCACCAGCTGGCGCAGGTCCGGATTGTCCTGAAGTCCCGCGAATAGCGCCAGCCGTGCCGGATCGTAGCCCGGCTGCCAGCGGCTCCGTCCCTCTATCACCGCCGCGACGACCGGCGCGAAACTCTCGTCCATGTACCCAAGCCGCGCCCAGCCATCCGTCTCGGCGTCGTAGGCGAAGACCACGGTCTCGTCCGGGGCGTTCGCCAAACGGCGACGGGTCGTGCTGTCCACAAGCTGCGCGATCTCGACGGCGCGGCCGCCATCGACAAGCACCTCGACCGGCGCGAACCGGAACGGATCACCCTCTACCGGGCGGGCGAGGACAACCTGATCGGTCTCCAGCAGGCGATCGACGACGGTGCGCTCGGGCAGGTAGGTATGGAAGGCGCACGCCAAGGCGACCGGTGCGCCCAGAAGCGTCGCGACAATCGCTCCAGTGACTAGCAACCGCTTCGGCATTCCACTCCCCCTCCGGTCGGACCCCGAGCCAGCCTAGCACGGCCTGCACCGCCGGGCGAGCCGCCGCTATTCGAAGGGCTCGATCATCACCGCGCTCAGGGCATAGCCGATCTCGGCCAACTCGGTGCTCTGCATCTGCGTGCGCAATGTGCCTGTGACCCAGATCGCATCCCACAGATCGCCGACCTTCCAGGGCCGGTCGGTGGTCACGAACACAAGCTGGTTCGCCGGCGGCGGCGGCACGTGGATGCAGGCCCCGACGTAGGGCACAAGGATGAAACTGGTCGCTCCGTCAGCGTCCATGTCCATCGGAATGACATAGCCCGGCATCTTGATCAGCATGCCGTCCAGCGCGTCGTTCAGCTTGGTCGCGTTCTCGTCGAATACAGGAAGCCAGGTGTCGGCCTCGTAGTCCATCTCGCCCTCGCCGATGATCTCGGCATAGGGCACGCCGGGCGGGATCAGATCATCCCAGGTGATCTGCTGCGGCGCGGCCCAGGCCGCGCGCGGAACCAGAAGGCCGGCCGAAAGCGCCAGCATCTGCCGTCTGTTCGGATGCATGCTCATATCCTCACCATCATGCCGTCGGCCAGCGACAGGCGATAGGCCCTCAGCGCCGGAAGCAGGCTGACCAGCGCCGCCGCGCCGACGACGCCCAGCAGGACCCACAGCTCGCGCAGGCCCGGCGGGTCCAGCGGCAACCACAGCCCGAACGCCGAGTCAATCACCGGCCGCGCGAGTGCCAGCCCTGCGTAGAGAATCGCCATGCCCAGCAGGGCCCCGAGCGCCGCCATCACCATCGCCTCGAGCACCAGCAACCCCAGGATTGTGCCTGGTCGCGCCCCGACCGCACGCAGAATCGCCATCTCGCGGCGCCGCTCGTTCAGCCCCGAGAGGATCATCGCCATCATCCCCAGCAGCGCCGTCACCACGACCATGCCCGAGACCCCGACAAGCGCCGTCTCGGCCACGCCTACGATCTGCCACAACTCCTGCAGCGCTACCCCCGGAAGGATCGCCAGCAGGGGCTCCTCGGGGTATTCATTGATCCAGCGTTGCAGGGCGAAGATCCGAAGCTTGCTTTCGACGCCGACCAGTGCCGCCGTGATCGCCTCGGGCTGCAGGTCCATCTCGCGGATGACCTCGACCGGGGTGCTCGCCCCCGTCCGTCCGCCGCCCTGCCAGTCAACGTGGATCGCTTCGATACCGCCGAGGCTGACGATCACCGTGCGGTCCACCGGTGTACCGGTCTTCTCCAGCACGCCCGAGATGCGGAACGGCAGATCGTCGTGGTCGGTGAACGAGGCCAGCCCGTGCGAGACAACAATCGGGTCCCCCGTCGAATAGCCCAGCGTCGCGGCGACATCCGCACCGACGACCGCGTCGAACAGATCGCCCAACCCCTGCCCTTCGGCGAAGTCCAGCGACCGCCCGCCGCGATAGCGGTAGCGCTCGAAGAAGGCGTCCGTCGTGCCCATCACTCGGAACTGCCGATGGCTGTCGCCCAGCGAGATCGGCACGATCCAGTCCACCTCGGGCCGCGCGGCGATGTCCTGGTAGCTCTCCCAGGTCACGTTGTTCGTCGCATTGCCGATCCGGAACACCGAATAGAGCAGCAGTTGCACCGAGCCCGAGCGGGCCCCCACGATCAGGTCCGTTCCCGAGATCGTATCCGCGAAACTGGCCCGCGCCCCGGTCCGGACCTTCTCGACCCCAAGAAACAGCGCGACCGAGAGGGCGATGGCCAGCACGGTCATGCCGACCGTCAGCCCCCGTGCCAGCAGCGATCCGAAAGCGAGCCGCAGAATCATGCCGCTGTCCTTTCCGTCTGCGCGATCTCGGACAGATCCACCACCCGCGAGAACCGCCCGCCCAGCCGCGCATCATGGCTGACCATCAAAAGCGAGCTGCCCGCCTCGGCGCATTGCGCGAAGAGCATGTCCAGGAACCGGTCCTGGCTGCCCGCGTCCAGCGCCGAGGTCGGCTCGTCCGCCACGATCAGCCGGGGCCGTCCGATCAACGCGCGGGCAACGGCGACGCGCTGCTGCTGGCCGACGCTCAGCCGCCCTGCGGGCTGGTGCAGCAGATCCGGCGACAGTCCCAGCGCGCCGGTCAGGCGCAGCGCCTCGGCGGGACCGTCGCCCGCCCGCGCCCGCCGTTCGGGCGCAAAGCGCAGCGGCAGCAGGATGTTGTCCTGGACGGTGGCGAAGGGCAGCAGGTTGAACTGCTGGAAGATCACGCCGACATGCTCGGCCCGGAACCGGTCCCGCTTCCCGGCAGGCAGCGCGCCGAGATCGGTGCCATCGACCCGGACATGCCCCGAGTCCGCCGCCACCACGCCGCAGATCAGCGACAGCAACGTCGACTTGCCCGAGCCGCTTTCGCCCAGCAGCAGCACCGATTCGCCCGGCACCATCGAGAACGCCGGGACCGACAGCGCGAAAGACGCCCGCCCCGGCCAGCGGAAACGGACGTTCTCCAGGTCCAGCGGAGCCGTCGTCAAGTTCACATCGCTCCGTCGAGCGCCAGTACCGGGGCGTCGCGTCCGACCTCGAAGGCCTTCGCCGCGACGCCCGAGACGAGCTGGACCGTCAGCCGCTGCGCGTTCGGGAAGGTCTCGAAATAAGCGAAGTCGATCTGGGTCAGTTCTTCGGGCGCACCGCAGGTCAGCGCATATTCGGCACGGAACTCGGTGTGCCCGCCGGCCCCTTCCGCGTCGTGATCGTGCTCGGCGTGCTCATCTTCGTGGCCCTCATGCGCGTGGTCATCGTGGTCCGCGTCGGCATGCTCTTCATGATCGTGGTCGCCATGCTCTTCCGCATGATCCTCGTGTTCATGGTCGCCATGCTCACCGTGATCGTCACCCAGCAGCGTGACGTTGGCCGCAGATACCGAGCAGTTTGCCGCTCCGGGCAGGACGAAGAGCGCGAGGGGCGAGGCAAGCTGCGTTACCGCCTGCTCAATCGCAGCACGGTCTTCTGCGCTTTCCGCCGGATGCTCGAACCCGACGATATCGGCACCCGGAACGTCGAGCTCCATCACCACGGCATCCCCTTCGATGGCGATGCCAAGCTGGCCGTGCCCATGCTCATGGGCCGAAAGCCCCCGTTGGTCCTGTGCCAAAGCGGGCAAGGCAAGGCTGGCGGCGATGGCGAGAATCACAGGTCTCATGGGGTCCCCCTCTGAAATGTCCGGGGGGACTTTAGCGTTACACTATAACATTTTCCAGACGTCACTTTTGCCGCACCCCGATCGCCCACCGACCAACAGTGAACAAGTGACGCAGCACTTTTCGACATCGGCCCAATTGGCGACCGCTGACGAAACCTCTATTTGCAAACTGGGTGCCAACAGGCCAATAAAGCGCTGGCGCAGATCAGCACACCAATAGAAGGCCAGGAGAGTTCGTGACCGCGGAAGATCAATCGCTCATCGTCATCGCGCTTCTTCCCTTTCTGGGAGCGCTGTTTCCAGGTGTCATGATCCGGGCGGGCCGAAATGCCTGCGCGATCTTCACCGCTCTTCCGACGGCACTGGCGCTGACCATGCTGCTGATCCATGCGCCCGCGGTCCTCGACGGGCAGGTCATCACGGCCGAGCTGAACTGGCTGCCGCAGCTGGGCCTGTCCGCGTCGTTCTTCCTCGACGGACTGGGACTGCTTTTCGCCGGGATGATCCTGGGCGTCGGGCTGCTGATCACGCTCTATGCCCGCTATTACCTCTCGGGCGACGACCCAATGGGGCAGTTCTACGTCTATCTGCTACTGTTCCAGGGCGCGATGCTGGGCATCGTCCTGTCGAACAACATCCTGCTTCTGCTGATCTTTTGGGAACTGACCAGCCTCTCGTCCTTCCTGCTGATCGGCTACTGGAAACACCTGCCCGAAGGCCGTCAGGGCGCGCGCATGGCGCTGGCCGTGACCGGCGCGGGCGGGCTGGCGATGATCGGGGGCATGCTGATCCTCGGCCAGATCGTCGGCAGCTATGAGCTGACCGACATCCTGGCAGCGGGCGACCAGATCCGCGCCTCGGAATGGTACATGCCCGCGACGATCCTGATCCTGCTGGGCGCGTTCACCAAGTCGGCGCAGTTCCCGTTCCACTTCTGGCTTCCGCACGCGATGGCCGCGCCGACGCCGGTCTCGGCCTATCTGCACTCGGCGACGATGGTGAAGGCGGGCGTGTTCCTGATGGCCCGCATGTGGCCCGCGCTCTCGGGGACGCCGGAATGGTTCTACATCGTCTCGACGATCGGCCTGATCACCATGGTGCTCGGCGCGCTGATCGCGCTCTTCAAGGACGATCTCAAGGCGCTGCTGGCATTCTCGACGGTCAGCCACCTGGGCCTGCTGACGATGCTGCTGGGCTTCGGCACGCCGATGGCGGCGGTCGCGGCGGTGTTCCACATCATCAACCACCTCACCTTCAAAGCCGCGCTCTTCATGACCGCCGGGATCGTCGATCACGAGGCGCACACCCGCGACATCAAACGGCTCGGAGGGCTGCGCACGCTGATGCCGGTGACCTTCACCATCGGCACGATCGCGGCGCTATCGATGGCCGGGATGATCCCGCTCAACGGCTTCCTGTCGAAGGAGATGATGCTCGAGGAAGCTTCGCACACCGACTGGGCCGGCAGCCATTACGCGATACCGGTGCTCGCGACCATCGGCGCTTTGCTTTCAGTGGCCTACTCGTTCCGCTTCATCGCCCATGTGTTCCTGGGCCCGGTGCGCGACGACTACCCGCACAAGCCGCATGATCCGGGCGTCGGCATGTGGGCCTCGCCCGCACTGCTGGTGGTGCTGGTGGTGCTGATCGGCCTGCAGCCGGTGCTCGCCGAGCCGCTCGTCAAGATAGCCGCGGGCGCCGTCACAGGTGGCAATCTGTCCGACTTCCACCTGAAGATCTGGCACGGGGTCACCCCGTCGCTCTACATGACAATCATTGCGACCATCGGCGGCCTTGTCCTGCTGCTGCTCCACGCGCCGCTCGACCGCGCGTGGATCGCCGCGCCCCGCCCCGAGGCCAAGGCGATCTTCGACCGCTTCGTGGCGTTCTGCGTGGGCGTCTCGCGCCGCATCACCGAGGCGACGCACGACGGCGCGTTGACCCGGTATCTCGCGATCTTCGTGGTGGCGACGGTGGCGCTCGGCTACGCCGCATGGCGCGGCGGCAGCATGGCCGCCCCAACGCGCGAGCTGCTGCCCGTGCCGCCGATGGCGGCGGTTGGCTGGGTCCTTCTGCTCGTCGCGACCGCCTCGATGGTGGCGATGCACCGCAACCGCTTCCGCGCGCTCGTCATCATGGGCGTGATCGGGCTGACGATCTCGGTCGGCTTCGTCTACCTCTCGGCCCCCGATCTCGCACTGACGCAGATCTCGGTCGAGACCGTGACGATCATGTTCCTGCTGCTGGCGCTGCACTACATGCCGAAGTCCACACCCATCGAAAGCGGCGGCGTGCGGCGGATCCGCGATGGCGTGATCGCCCTCACCGCGGGCCTCGGCGTCGGCGCGCTGGCCTTCGCCTTCATGATGCGGGACGTCTCGACCATCGCCGACTACCACCTCGCCAACTCCTACGAGGGCGGCGGCGGCACCAACGTGGTGAACGTGATCCTGGTCGACTTCCGCGGCTACGACACCTACGGCGAGATCATCGTGCTCGGCATCGCCGGCCTGATCATCTTCGCACTGATGGAAGCGCTGCTGAACGGCCCCGCCGCCCGCAAGCTGCGCAACACCGACTATTCCGAGAACCGCTCGCGCGACCGGCACCCGCTGATGATGGTGGTCGCCACGCGGGTGATGATGCCGATCGCCATCGTGGTGGGGATCTACATCTTCCTGCGCGGCCACAACCAGCCGGGCGGAGGGTTCGTCGCGGGCCTGGTGATCTCGATCGCCCTGCTGATGCAGTACATGGCATCGGGCTTCGCCTGGACGCAAAGCCGCCAGCGGATCGAGTACCACGCGATGATCGGCCTCGGCGCGGTGATCGCTGGCCTGACCGGCGCAGGCGCCTGGCTCGCCGGACGGCCGTTCCTGACCAGCGCCTTCGGCTATGTCCACCTGCCCCCGATCGAGGAGTTTGAACTCGCCACCGCGATGCTGTTCGACCTCGGCGTGTTCCTGACCGTGATGGGCGCGGTGATGCTGATGCTCTACAGCCTGTCGCGCATCGCGCGCTACGCCGGCGAGACCATGAACGTCGAGCCGATGGACTACGACCCGTCCAACCGGACCCGCATCGCGCAGCAGAGGGAGAACTGAGATGGAGATCGTCGTCGCCAGTTCCGTGGGCGCCCTGACCGCCGCCGGGGTCTACCTGATCCTGCGCCTGCGCGCCTTCGCGGTGATCCTCGGCCTCGCGCTGCTATCCTACGCGGTGAACATCTTCCTGTTCGCCTCGGGCCGCCTGACGGTCAACGAGCCGCCGATCCTGTCGCCCTATGGCGAGGCCAGCTACACCGACCCGCTGCCGCAGGCGCTGGTGCTGACGGCCATCGTGATCTCGTTCGGGATGACGGCGGTGCTGGTGATGGTCGCACTCGGCGCGCACCTCGAATCCGGTGATGACCGGATCGACCTCGACAAACCCGACGCGGAGGAAGACGAAGCTTTGGAAGGCCCGGCACAATGAACCACTGGGTAATCGCGCCTGTCATCCTGCCTGCGCTTCTCGCGCCGCTGATCGGCTTCGTCATGCGCCACGACATCCAGCTGGCGCGGACCGCCTCGGTCGCCGGCACCGTGGCGCTGACCGCCATCGCCATAGGCCTTGCCGCCCTCGCGGCGGGCGGCGGCACCGAGGTCTATTACCTTGGCAACTGGCCCGCCCCCTTTGGCATCGTGCTGGTGCTCGACCGGCTGTCGGCGCTGATGGTGCTGCTCACCTCGGTGCTGGCGCTGATCGTGCTGATCCACGCCATCGCGACGGGCTGGGACTCGCGCGGGCGGCACTTCCACGCCCTGTTCCAGTTCCAGCTGATGGGCATCTGCGGCGCCTTCCTGACCGGAGACGTCTTCAACCTTTTCGTCTTCTTCGAGGTGCTGCTGATCGCCTCCTACGGGCTGATGATCCACTCCGGCGGGCGCGAGCGGATGCGGGCAGGCCTGCAGTACGTGGTCATCAACCTGGCAGGCTCGACACTGTTCCTGTTCGCGCTCGGCACGCTCTACGCGACCACGGGCACGCTCAACATGGCCGACCTCGCCGTGCGTATGCAGGCGATCCCCGCCGAGGAGGCGGCGCTGGTCCGCGTCGCGGCGATTCTGCTGATGATCGTCTTCGCGGTGAAGGCGGCGCTGTTCCCGGTGCAGTTCTGGCTGCCGGGCACCTATGCCAACGCGCCGGGGCCGGTGGCGGCTCTGTTCGCGATCATGACCAAGGTCGGCGCCTATGCGATCCTGCGGATCCACACGCTGATCTTTGGCCCAGGGATCGAGGCCACGCACGGCCTCGCCGGAACCTGGCTGTTCCCGGCGGCGGTCATCACCATCGCCATCGGCGCCTTCGGCGTGCTGGGCGCACGGCGGCTGATGCCGCTGATCGCCTTCTCTGTGGTGGGCTCGATGGGCACGCTGATGATCGCCATCTCGGCCTTCACGCCGACGGCGACCACCGCGGCGCTCTACTACCTCGTGCATTCCACCTTCGCCGCCGCAGCCCTGTTCCTGCTCGCCGACCTGGTCATCGCACGGCGCGAGGCGGACAGTCTGCGCCCGCAACCGGCGATCGTGCAGAACGGCCTCTTCGCGGCGCTGTTCTTCGGCGGCGCCATCGCCATGGCCGGGATGCCGCCGCTAAGCGGGTTCCTCGGCAAGCTGCTGGTGCTCGACGCACTGCGTGCGCCGGGGATCATTACCTGGGCATGGAGCGCAGTGCTGATCGGCTCGCTTCTGACCATCGTCGGCTTCGCCCGCGCAGGCAGCCTGCTGTTCTGGAAATCGACCGCGGTGCTGGTGCCGGACGCCCCCGAGGGCCCCGAAGAGAACCAGCCCGCCCCCGGCCCCGCCCCGGCCGGCGTGGCCGAGGTTTTCCCCGCCATGGCCGCGCTCGCCGTTCTGGTGGCGCTGTCGATCTTCGCCGGACCGGTCGCCGACTACCTCGATGGGACCACCGCGCAGCTCTTCGACCGCCAGGGCTACGTGACCTCGGTCATCGGCACGGAAACGGAGAGCTGACATGATCCGCCGTCTCATCCCGCACCCGCTGCTCAGCCTGACCCTGCTGCTGGTCTGGCTCGGCCTCGTGAACACGGTCACCGTGGGCAACCTGCTGCTGGGCACCTTCCTCGGCATCACCGTGCCGATGATCACCGCGCCCTACTGGCCGAACAGCCCGAAGCTGCGCCGCCCGTTCGTGGTGATCGAATACGTGCTGATCGTCCTCTGGGACATTGTCGTCGCCAACGTCCAGATCGCGATGATCATCGTGTTCAAGAAGAACGAGGATATCCGGTCCCACTGGGTGAACGTGCCGCTCGACCTGACCTCGCCCGAGGCGATCACCGTGCTGGCCGGAACGATCACCATGACCCCCGGCACGGTCTCGGCCAGCCTCTCGGCAGACGGGCGCTGCATCTTGGTGCACTGCCTGCACACCGACGATCCGGCCGCCGAGCGCGACGGCATCAAGCAACGCTACGAACGGCGTCTCAAGGAGGTGTTCGAATGATCGAAATCGCCCTGCTCTTCGCATTCGCCTGTTTCGGCCTCGGCCTGCTGATCTGCCTCTGGCGTCTCGCCACCGGACCGGATTCCGCGGACCGGGTGCTGGCGCTCGACACCATGGTGATCAACTTCATCGCGCTCCTGATCCTCTACGGCATCTGGAAGGGCACCGCCGTCTACTTCGAGGTCTCGATGCTGGTGGCCATGGTCGGCTTCGTCTCCACCGTCGCCTACTGCCGCTTCGTCCTGCGCGGCGACATCATCGAGTGAGGGCCGCATGATCGTTCTAGCCGAAATCCTCGTCAGCCTGATGATCGTCATCGCCGGCGTCTTTGGTCTGGTCGGCTCCTATGGGCTGGTGAAACTGCGCGACACGATGCAGCGCCTGCACGGGCCGACCAAGGCGACGACCCTTGGCGTCGGCGCGGCGCTGATCGCCTCGATGCTCTACTTCACGATCTTCAAGGGGCACTTGTCGTTCCACGAGCTGCTGATCACGCTGTTCCTGTTCCTGACCGCGCCGATCACCGCGAACTTCATCGCCAAGGCGTACATGGTCCGCAACGTCCGCGCGAAGGACCTGCCGAACACCGGCGGACAGTACGGCTGGGCCGCCTACGACGACCCCCCGGGCTCGATCGAAGGCGAGTGAGCCTCAGGCGGTCGCACGCCGCATCAGCTTGAACCCGAGGTCGATGACCTGTGGCGTGCCCCGCAACTCGGGATCCAGCAGGATCGCGGCGGCGCGGCGCCCGATTTCCTCGCCCGGGAAGGCCACCGTGGTCAGGTCCAGCCCGGCGGCGCCCGCCATTTCCAGCCCGCCGAACGCAGCGACGGCCAGTTGCTCCGGCACCGCCATCCTGCACCGCCGCGCCGCGCTCAGCACACCGAGCGCCACCGGGTCGCTCACGCAGATCACCGCGTCCAGATCGGGCCAGCGCGCCAGCGCCTCGTCCAGCGCGCGCGCACCGAATTCGACATTCGACGAATCGCCCCCGCGCGATACCATCCGGGGTGCACCCAGCCCCGCCGCCTGCAGCGCGGCGGCATAGCCCTCGGCCCGGCGCTGGCCCCGGCTGTCGCCCGGCCGGTCGCCGCCCAGAAAGGCAATGCTGCGCCGCCCCGTCTCGACCAGGTACTCGGTCAACGCCCGGCCCGCCGCGAGGTTCGAGAACCCGACGACATGCCCCAGCGGCCGCTCGGGCATCTGCCAGACCTCGACCACCGGCACCTGCGAGGCAGCAAGCATCTGCCGTACCTCGTCGGTATGGCCGGTGCTGGTCAGCACCAGCCCGTCCGGCCGCCGCCCCAACAGGGTACGCACGGCCTCTTCCTCGACCGCCGGGTCATAGTCCGTACTGGTCAGCAGCAACTCGTGCCCCGCCCCGCGCAGTTCCCGCGAGAGCCCGTCGATCGTCGAGGCAAAGACCGAATCCCCCAGCGTCGAGACCAGCGCCCCGACCACGCCCGAGCGCATCGAGGACAAGGCACCAGCGGTGCGGTCCGGCACGTAGCCCAGTTCCCGGATCGCCGCCTGCACGCGGGTCCGGGTCGGCTCGGCCACCTTGTCGGGCGTGCGGATCACCCTTGATACGGTGATCTTCCCGACCCCGGCCTTCGCCGCGACCTCGCCCATCGTGACCCATTTGCGCCTGTCCAAACCGCCCTGCCCGCTGTCGATAACCCAACCGCGAACTTAGCGTTTGACGCCGGGCAAACGCAAATGGTATCGGTACCACAACACGAAATGGTATCGATACCATCATAAGGGAGGAGCCCATGCTCACCAAAGACCAGATCGCCACCTATTTCGAGGAAGGCTACCTGCTCGTCGAAGACGTGCTGACGCCCGAGGAACTGGGAAAGATGCAGGACATCGCGCACGACCTAATCGACAAGTCGCGCCATGTCACCGAAAGCAACGAGGTCTACGATCTCGACCAGGGCCACTCGGCCGAACAGCCCAAGCTGACCCGCGTGAAACTGCCCCACAAGCAGCACCCGTTCTTCTGGGAGGTGCTGAAGAACTCCCGCGTGACCGAGGTGATGCGCCAGCTTCTGGGCGCCAACGTGCTGATCCAGACCTCGAAGCTGAACACCAAGGCGCCCGGTGGCGGCGCGGCGGTCGAATGGCACCAGGACTGGGCCTTCTACCCGCACACCAACGACGACATGCTGGCCTTCGGCGTGATGCTCGAGGACGTGACCCCCGAGAACGGCCCGTTGCAGGTCATCCCCGGCTCGCACAAGGGGCCAGTCCTCAGCCACAACAACGCTGACGGCATATTCTGCGGCGCGGTCGACCCGGACGATCCCGAGTTCCACCTCGACCAGGCGGTGACGATCACCGGCAAGGCGGGATCGATGTCGATCCACCACGCGCGGACCCTGCACGGCTCGGCGCCGAACGTCTCGGACAAGGCCCGGCTGATGCTGTTCTACGAGCTTTGCGCCGCCGATGCGTGGCCGCTGATGGGCGGATCGGCCTACCTGCAACGCCTGCCGCAGGTCGAGCAGTGGCAGGACCTGCTGGAACGCGTGGTGATCGGCGAGCCGGTCCTTCAGCCGCGCCTCGAACAGGTACCCGTGCGCTTGCCGCTGCCGCCCGCGCCGGACGTCAGCTCGATCTTCCAGTTGCAGAAAAGCGGCGGCGCGAAATCGGCCTTCGCGCGCTGAACCTCTCGGCCCGCCCCGCGCGGCGGGCCGCCCCTCACGGGCATGTTACCGATGTCCCCTGTTCCACCGGGCGCCTCTCGCGCCTATCTCGGATGCAGGGGATATCCCCCTTTGCCGAGGCAACGCGCATGCGTCCCGCGCCTCGCCCGAAAGGACCGAACATGCTGACCAGTACCCGCCGCCCGCTTGCGGCGACCGCGCTTCTTGCGGTCCTCGCAGCCCCCGCCCTCGCCTCCGATCCCTCGCTGGAAAGTGCGCCGCGCGCAGGGACTGGCTTCGGCGGTTACGACCCGGTCGTCTACCAGACCGAGGGCGCCACCCGGATCGGCTCCGCCGCGTTCGCCGTCTACCATGACGGGCTGACCTACTACTTCTCCAGCGCCGAGAACGCGCAACGCTTCCGCCGCGACCCCTCGCGCTTTGCCGAAACCCCGGTCGGCGCCTGCGGATCGGGCACCGGGGAATTCCTCAAAGCGACCGGCGCCGGGTTGGTTCCCGCCGGGTACTGACCGCCCGCACGGCTTATCCCGGTACCCCGCCCAGCTGCTCCGCCAGATGATCGATCAGCGCGCGGATGCGCGCGGTCAGGTGCCGGTTCGGCGGATAGACCGCATAAAGCGGCATCGGCGCCCGCTCCTGATCCGCGAACAGCAGCTTCAGCGCGCCACTCTCGATGAAGGGCCGTGCGGCGTAGTACGGAACACGCCCGATCCCCTGCCCGCCAAGCGTCATGTGCACCACCGCGCGGGGCGAGTTCGCCCGGAAGCCGCCCTCCACCGCGACCTCGACGCGCTGCCCGTTCCGCTGGAATGACCAGAGATCCGGATGCGCCGAGGCCACCTGCAACAGGCAGCGATGCGTCGCCAGCGCCTCCGGCTCGCCCGGCTCGCCATGTGCCGCCAGATAGTCGGGCGCGGCGACCACCACCACACGCATGTCGGTCAGTTTCCGCGCGACCAGCGACGAGTCGCGCAGCACCCCGAAACGGATCGCCAGGTCCAGTCCTTCCTCGAGGATCGGCACATAATGATCCGCCAGCCGCAGCTCGATCTGCACCCCCGGATGCGCCCGCTGGAACGGATGCAGCGCCTCGACCAGCTCGCGGCTGCCGAACCCGGTCGGCGCGGTGATCCGGATTGGCCCGGCAAGCGCGGTCTGCCGCTGCTGCACCACGTCCTCCAGCTCGGCGAACTGGTCCAGCAGCGGCAGGCACCGGTCCAGGTACGCCCGCCCGGTATCGGTGATCGTCACGCTGCGGGTCGAGCGGTGCAGCAACTGCGCGCCCAACCTCGCCTCAAGCCGCGCGACATATTTGCTGGCCAGCTTGGTGCTGATCCCCACCTGTTTCGCGCCCCCGGTGAAGGAGCGCTTCGCAGCAACGGCGGCAAAGGCGCGCATACAGTCGATTGTGTCCATTCCTGCTGATCCCGGCCCGGGTTGATTATCCCCGATATGTTCACGGTAATTCGTCAGAAAGGTCAATTATCGCCGCAGCGATCCACGGCTATCTCTTTGGCCAGCCACCCCAGCGGTGGCCCCGTCTTACCGAAGCCCAAGGCAACGAAGGAAGCCGCACATGTCCCAGCCGATCCGCATCCACGGATTTCCCATCTCCGGCCACGCCCACCGGGTGGAGCTGTTCGCCAGCCTCGCCGGCATCGCGCACGAGGTCGTCACCGTCGACCTTCCCGGCGGCGCACACAAACAGCCGCCGTTCCTGGCGCTGAACCCGTTCGGCCAGGTGCCGGTGATCGAGGACGGCGACGTCGTGATCCAGGATTCGAACGCAATCCTCGTCTATCTCGCCCGCAAATACGCCCCCGCCTTCCTGCCCACCGACCCGGTGCTCGAGGCTCAGGTGCAGCGCTTCCTGACGCTCGCCGCCGGTGAGCTGGCCTTCGGCCCCGCCGCCGCCCGCCTGATCACCGTGTTCAACGCGCCGCTCGATGCCGATTTCGCCAAGGCGACCGCCGCCAAGGTTCTGGGCAAGCTCGACGCGCATCTGGAAGGCCGCGAGTTTCTGGTGGGCGACGCCCCGACCATCGCCGATGTCGCGATCTACTCCTACACCGCCCACGCGCCCGAAGGCGGGGTCTCGCTGGAACCTTACCCCAACGTCCGCCGCCTGCTGCGCAATGTCGAGGCGCTCAAAGGTTTCAAGCCGATGCCCGCCACCAAGGCTGGCCTCGCCGCCTGATCTGCCGCACAGGGGCGCCGCGCCAGGCGCCCCTTCCCACCCGGAGACCGCCATGACCCTGCCCGCACCCGACACGCTCTCGCCCTTCCACGCGGGCGAGCAGGAGCTTCAGCGCCGCGCCGGCAAACGCGACCGTGTCGAGCAGTTCGGCCGCCGCGCCGTGCGCCCGTTCATGCCCGACCAGCACCGCAGCTTCTTCGAGCAGCTGCCGTTCCTTGTGATCGGCACCGTGGACGAAAGCGGCTGGCCCTGGGCTGGGATGCTGACCGGGCGCCCCGGCTTTGTCCGCGCGCCGGACGACCGGCGGCTGGAAATCACCCCCGACCGGATCGCGGGCGATCCCGCAGGCGACGCGCTGCGCCCCGGCGCGGCCTTGGGCGGACTGGGGATCGAGCTTCACAGCCGTCGCCGCAACCGCGTCAACGGGCGCGTCTCGGCACTTGACGGGGATCGCCTGACGCTCGCCGTCGACCAGTCCTTCGGCAACTGCCCGCAATACGTCGAGGCCCGCGCACTGCATTACCCGGACACGCCCGCCGCGCCGCTGCGCGCCCGGCCCGTCGGCTCGCTTCAGGACCTCGACGGCCTGCCCGCACGGCTGATCGCCGAGGCCGACATGTTCTTCGTCGCAAGCTACGTCCCCGCCGGTCGCCACCCCGAGCGCGAGGGCGTCGACGTCTCGCACCGGGGCGGTCGGCCTGGCTTCGTGCTGGTCGAGGGCGACCGGCTGACGATCCCCGACTTCCCCGGAAACAACCTCTTCAACACGTTCGGGAATTTCCTGCTGAACCCGCGCGCGGGCCTGCTGTTCCCGGATTTCCGCAGCGGCAGCCTGCTGCAACTGATTGGAACCGTCGAGCTGCTCGACCACACCGACCCGGCCATCGCCGGCTTTCGCGGCGCCGAGCGCGGCTGGCGCTTCACCCTGCGCGAGGGCACCTGGCTCGAAGCCGCGCTGCCGTTCCGTGCCGAACACGGCGCGCCTTCTCCGAACAGCTTGCTCACCGACACCTGGGCCGAGGCTCGCGCCCGAGCGGAGCATGCCGCCGACCGCCATCGCTGGCGCCCGCTCACCGTTACCCGCATCGTGGACGAAAGCGCGTCGATCCGCTCGTTCCACCTTGCACCCGCTGACGGCAGCCCCGTCGCCACGTTCGAGGCCGGACAATTCCTGCCCCTGACCCTCGACATCCCCGGCCAGCCCGAGCCGGTGCAACGAACCTATACGGTCTCGTCGGCACCCGGCGAAGACGCCTACCGCATCTCGGTGAAACGCGAGGTCGACGGGCTCGTCTCCCGCTTCCTGCACGACCGGATCAGGCCCGGAGACACGCTCCCGGCGCAAGCCCCCCGCGGCGGGTTCCACCTCGACACCACGTCCCACCGACCCGCCCTACTGATCGGCGGCGGTGTCGGGATCACCCCGATGATCGCAATGGCCCGCCATGCCGCCCGCGAAGGGCTGCGCACCCGGCACCTGCGCCCGCTGACGGTCCTGCACGCCGCGCGCACCGCCGCCGATCTGGCCTTCACGCAGGAATTCCGGGACCTCGAAGCCGCGACAGAGGGTGGCATCCGCTACCTCTCCGCCCTCTCGGGCGCGGGCGAACGCTCCGACTTCCCCGGCCGCATCGGCGCCGACACACTCCGCGCCCTGCAGCCGGACCCCGGGGGCGAGGTCTATCTCTGCGGCCCCGGCGGCTTCATGCAGGCAGTTTACGATACGTTATTGGAACTCGGCATTCCCGACGATCGGATCCACGCCGAAGCCTTTGGCCCCTCGGCCCTGACCCGGCGTGGCCCCGCCAGCGCCCCCGAGGCCGAAAGCGCCACGGTCCACTTCGCCCGGTCGAGCTTTGCGCAAGGCTGGACGCCCGAGGACGGGCCGCTGCTCGACTTTGCCGAGGCGCACGGGCTGTCGCCCAACTTCAGCTGCCGCTCGGGCAGTTGCGGAAGTTGCGCAACGCGCATCACTTCCGGCAGCGTCGCCTACCGCTCCGCCCCCTCGGCGGCCCCGCCCGAGGGCACGGCGCTGATCTGCTGCGCGGTCCCCGCGGCGGGTAGCGACGCATTGACCCTCGATCTCTAGGCGGGGGGCCGGGCCGCGGCCAGCCGGGACAGGCACGCGCCGAACTCTACCTGCAACACCGGCTTTCGCAGCACCTGGTCGGGCCGCAGCATGTCGATCTCGGCCAGGTAACGCGGATCGCAGGTGCCGGTCACGAAGACGACCCTCAGCCCCGGCAACCGGCCACGCATCCAGACGGCGACCTCGGTGCCGAGGCTGCCGTCGACCAGTTCCATGTCGGTGATCAGCACGTCCGGCGTCAGGTCGCCGAACCGCTCCCGCGCCGCGCGCGCGGACGCCGAGGTGCCCAGCACGCGGTAGCCCGCATCCCGGCACATGTCCTCTAGGTCGAGTGCGATGAACGCCTCGTCCTCCACTATGACCGCTGTGGGTTTGTCCATCTGCTCGTCCTCCAAGCAGAACAACGAGCCCCCGCAACCTGGGGTTCCTGCGGAATTGCCGCAGCGAAGAAACATCACCGGCACCACGTGACATTTCCGCCAGCCTTCGGGCGAGGCGGCGTCAACCGTCGCTGGCGGGCAAATGCACCTCCAGCAGCAGCTCGGCCGTGCGGCGCGCATCACCCGCCGGATCCCGCTCGTGACCGAGATGCGCGGTGACGATCGCGCCCTCCTTCAACAGCAGCAGGGCGCGCGCCAGCGCGGCGGGATCGGCGGCGCCCGCGTCGGTCGCAATCTCCGACACACGCCGGAACAGCAGTTGCTTGTGTTGGGCCGACTGCACGTGGATCGGATGCTCCCGGTCGGGGTACTCCGACGCCGCCTTGATGAACATGCACGAGCTGAACGTCGGCTCGGCGAACCATTCGCCCATGGCGTCGAACATCGCCAGAAGCTGCGCGCGGGGCGAGCCGGCCTGCTCCATCCGGCGGAACAGCCAGTTGCGGAAATTCTCGTCGCGCAGCCGCAGGGTCGCGAGGATCAGTTCTTCCTTGCTGCGGAAATGCTTGAACATCGTGGTCTTCGAGATGCCGGTCTCCGCCGCAAGCAGATCCATGCCCGCGGCGTGGAACCCCTCGCGGTAGAAGACCTCCAGCGCCTTGCGCACCAGTTCGTCGCGTTTGCTCGGCCGCATATTGCCTCCATTAATGGACTGACTTGTATATCCATTTATCGCAACACCGCAAGAGAGATTGCCTGTTTCCACGGCATAATCACAGTTCCTTGTACTGGAATCCGAAATATTCTCTTGATTAAATGCACCGGTCGGTTCACTTATGGCTCATCAAATATGTACAGATCGGTTACCCAATGAGCAGACCCCCTCTCCCCCCGTTCGATGAAGCCTCCGCCATCGCAAAGGTCCGCGCCGCCGAGGATGCCTGGAACAGTCGCGACCCGGCCCGCGTCGCCACCGCCTACACGCTGGACACCGCATGGCGGAACCGTGCCGACTTCCCCCAGGGACGCGCCGAGGTCGAGGCGTTCCTGGCCCGCAAATGGCAGCAGGAAAGCGACTACCGGCTGATCAAGGAGCTCTGGGCCTACACCGGCAACCGCATCGCCGTGCGCTTCGCGTATGAGGCGCGCCGACCCGACGGGCAGTGGTTCCGGGCCTATGGCAACGAGAACTGGGAATTCGCAGCCGACGGGCTGATGGCAGTACGGCGCGCCTCGATCAACGACCTCGAAATCACCGAGGCCGAGCGCCTGTTCCACTGGCCGCAGGGCCCGCGCCCGCTGGATCACCCAGGCCTCACGGATCTCGGCCTCTAAGCCCTCATAAGGAGACAAGACATGCCCGCCCGACCCCTTGCCGCCTCGGCCGCTCTGGTCGCGACACTGACCGCGCCGGTCACGCTCGCCCGGCCCGCCTGGGCCGAAGACGCGCTGTCCGGCCCGCTGCCCGGTGAGACCCGCCACCTGGCGCAGATCGACGGCCGCCGGATCGCCTGGCGCGAGGCCGGCAACCGGGCCGCGCCCACGGTTCTGCTGCTGGAAGAAGGACCACGCAACCTGGCCGAGACCCGGCGCGAGATGCACCGCCTTGCCCGCCGCTTTCACGTGGTGGTGCCCGACTGCCCGGGCCGCTGCCCTTCGGCCGAGGAACTGGCGCCGCTCGCCGGGATCGGGATCCCGGCAACTATCACCCTCAGGGCGCACTGAAGCGCCGCCGCCTCAACAAAAACGGGGCGGCGACGATTAAAGGCTCAGGCGGCGGCTACGGCCTTGGCGTTCTTGAGGTGGTTCAGAACCGTCTCGGGCGACGAGACGCCGTAGGGATCCTCGGGGTGGTTGTCCGCGAGGCCCGGCTCTTCGAACCACGCTTCGACGACACCGTCGTCGACGATGGCCGCATAGCGCCAGGACCGCGCGCCGAAGCCCACGTTATCCTTGGCGACGAGCATGCCCATCTTGCGCGTGAACTCGCCCGAGCCATCCGGAATCACCGTCACGTTCTTGAGGTTCTGCGCCTCGGCCCACTTGTTCATCACGAAGCTGTCGTTCACCGACATGCAGTAGATCGCGTCGATCCCCTCGGCCTGAAAATCGGCGAAACCGTTCTCGAAACCGGGCAGCTGGTAGGTGGAACAAGTCGGCGTGAAGGCGCCGGGCAGCGAGAACAGCACGACGCGCTTGCCTGCAAAATAGTCCGAAGTGGTCTTGTCTTCCCAGCGGTACGGGTTGGTACCACCGATCGACTCGTCGCGCACACGGGTGTGAAACGTCACCTCGGGCAGCTTGACGCCAGCTTTCATATCGACACGCTCCTGCTTGAAAAGATTCATCGAACGCGTGTCGAGTATAAAGTTTCGGGAACGGCCTCAACGCGCGATTGGCACTGAGACAATCTGTCCGCCCTATGCCCGGAAATCCCCCCGCCCCAGGGGTCCGGAGCGGAGGGGAAAGGGCCTTGGATCAGGCGAAATCCACCTGAGCGATCATCGGCAGTTCGGTCACTCTCGGGCCGCCTGCCCGCGCGATGGCATTGGCGAGCGCGGGGCCGGCGGGCGGCGTGCCGGGCTCACCCACACCGGTCGGCGGCTCGGTCGAGGCGATCACCGCGACCTCTATCGCGCCGATATCCGAGATCCGCAGCGGTTCGTAGTCGGGGAAGTTCCACTGGTCGACCTCGCCCTCGGTCAGGGTGATCTCGTCCCGCATCACATGGCCGATGCCATAGCCGATGCCGCCCTCGATCTGCGCGCGGATCACGTCCGGGTTCACCGGCACGCCGCAGTCGACCGCAGCGAAGACCTTCTCGATCTTCACCGGCGCATCGCCGCCGCCCGAGATCTCGGCGACCTCGGCCACGAACGAGCCGAACGAGTAATGCACCGCCAGCCCGCGCGCCCGGCCCTCGGCCGCGCCCGCCTGCCAGTCGGACAACTCGGCCACCCGGTTCAGGACGCCGACCATCCGCTGCTGTTCCTTCGTCTCGCCGGGAAGCATCGACAGGCGCAGCGCCAGCGGATCGGTCCCGGTCTGCTCGGCCACAAGGTCCACCATGCTCTCCATGACATAGGCCGTGTGGGTGTTTCCCACCGACCGCCACCACAGCACGCTGGTCGCCTTCTGGTGGTCGGTCAGACCTACGGCCATGCCCGGCACCGCATAGGGCGTATCCGCCACGCCCTCGACCGAGGAATGGTCGATGCCGTCATGCACCGCCATCTGCTCCATCGAGGTGCCCTTCATGATCGACTGCCCCGCGATGCGGTGATCCCAGGCCAGGATCTTGCCGTCCCCGTCCAGCCCGACCCGGACCCGGTGCGCGAAGGCCGGACGGTAGTAGCCGCCCTTGATGTCGTCCTCGCGGGTCCAGACCAGTTTGACCGGGCGCGTCCGGTCGGTCATCGAGAAGGCCAGCGCGCACTCGGCGTTATAGTCCGCCGTCGGGTTCGCCCGGCGCCCGAACGAGCCGCCCGCCAGCACCGTGTTCACCTGCACCTTCTCCATCGGCAGGCCGAGGATCTGGCTCAATGTCATGTGCCCGAAGGTCGGGAACTGCGCACCGTCATGCAGGATCGCGCCGCCGTCTGCGGTCGGCTCGATGGTGCAGGTCAGCGGCTCCATCGGGGCGTGGGCCAGCAGCGGGAAGTAGAACGTCCTGTCGATCACCGTGGCGGCGGCGTCGACGGCAGCGGCGGCCTCCGCCTGGTTGCCGCGCGGCTGGTAGGTGCTGTCCCCGTTCACCGCGGCGATCAGCTCCTCCTTCACCTGGTCCGAGGACCGCGATTCAGCAGCCGAGAAATCCCAGTCCACGCGGATCGCCTCGCGGGCGCTGATCGCGGCCCAGGTGCTTTCGGCATAGACCGCGACCCCCGAGTTGTCGGGCAGCGCCTTGGCCATGACGAAGCCGGTCATCCCCTCGGCTTCGCTGGCGTCGAAGCCCGAGACCACCGCCCCCATGCGCGGCGCGCGGGCGATCACGACGACCAGCTGGTTCTCCAGCTGCAGGTCCATCGCGAACACGCCGGCGCCGTTGATCTTCACCGGCGTATCCTTGCGCCGCACCGTACCTTCGCGGCCGATCAGCCGCCATTCCTCGGGCGCGCGCAGCCTAGGCTCCGCAGGGGCCGCCAGCGTCGCCGCGGCAGCCACGAACTCGGCGATCGGGGCCGTGCGCCCGCCGCCCGTCACCTGTCCCTCGACGATGTCGAGCGATCCCGCGTCCACGCCCCAGGCATCGGCGGCGGCGGCGATCAGCATCTCGCGCGCCGCGGCCCCGGCCTGCCGGTACTGCTGGTAGCTGTTCGCCATCGCGGTCGAACCGCCCGTGCCCTGGAACTGGCCGAACAGAAGGTTGTTGTAGACCTGCGGGTTCGACGGCGCGAATTCGTAGTCGATCTGGTCCATGGTGACGCCGAGTTCCTCGGCGATCAGCGTGGTCAGACCGGTGGTCGGCCCCTGCCCCATCTCGAAATGCTTCACGATGGCGACGGCACGACCGTCCGTCCCGATCCGCACGAACGGGTTGAGCTGCACATCCCCGGACCCGGCGGCCAACGTACCATCGACGCGTACGCCCACAACCAGCACCGCACCGGCGGCGGCTGCGCCCTTCAGAAAGCCGCGGCGAGAGGTGTTCACGGTCATCTCAGGCCTCCAGAAGCTCGGCGGCGCGCTGAACGCCCGCACGGATACGTTGATAGGTGGCGCAGCGGCAGGCGTTGCCCCACATGTACGCGTCGATTTCCTCGGCGCTCGGCTTCGGATTCTCCGACAGCAGGCCGACGGCAGACATGATCTGCCCGGACTGGCAATAGCCGCACTGAACCACGTCCAGCTCGGTCCAGGCCTGCTGCACGGCGGCGCCGATCCGGTCCGCGCTCATCGCCTCGATCGTGCGGATCTCGGCGCCGTCGACGTCCTCGACGAAGGTCTGGCAGGACCGGGTCGGAACGCCGTCGACATGCACGGTGCAGGCCCCGCACGAGGCGACTCCGCAGCCGAACTTGGTCCCGGTCAGTTTCAGCTCGTCACGGATCACCCACAGAAGGGGCGTTCCGTCCTCGGCATCGACCGAGACGGTCTTGCCGTTCAGGTTCAGGTCACGCGCCATGAAAGAACTCCGGTAGAGAGGATATGTATCGGGGAATAGCGCGGACCCACGCGGCCCGCGGCTTCCAGTACCCTACCCGCCGAACGCGCCGCGGTCACTTGCAGAACGCGCCAACCTTATAACCACACACGCCATGAAACCGGTTTCATCTTTCGATCCGAATCCTTCTTGACGCGTTTCATAACGTATGCATTATTTCATGCATATAACCTTGGGGAGGAACTCTTATAATGCCGTCAGCCACCACTACCCGTGTGTCCGCCGCAGCGATCGCGGTTGCCGTCTGTCTCGCGCCGCCGCTCTCGGCGCAGCAGATCGAATTCTGGTCGCAGCCCTACGGGGACCTGATCGAGTGGAAGCGCCAGATGGAGGGGCTGACCGAGGAATTCGAGCAGGAAACCGGCATCGAAGTCAACTACGAGATGGTCAACTGGTCGGTGGCCTTCAACCGCTGGCTGACCGTCGCCCAGGGCGGCGCGCACCCGGACTGCGCCGACATGTTCTGGCTGCACTCGTTCTCGGCCATCGGCGGCGAGGACTACGGCCCGATGCCGATCAACGAGTTCAAGGACAACTGGCCCACCCTGGACCAGGACTATTTCGCCGGAAGCCTTCAGGACGTGAACTGGAACGGCGATTTCTACGGCATCCCCTGGCGCGGCGATGTGCGCCCGCTGATCTACCGCACCGACTATGCCGCCGAGGCCGGGGTCGAGGGTGCGCCGCAGACCTGGGACGAGATCGTCGAGAAAGCCAAGGCCATGACCGTTCGCGACGGCAACGGTAACGTCACCCGCTGGGGTTTCGCGCTCGGGCCGGACAACGTCTCACAGGCTTACGTCCCCTACTACTGGCAGGCGGGCGGCCTGTTCATGACCGAGGACGGGCGCACCGCGACCATCGACAACGAGGCGACGCGCACCACCCTCGCCTGGATCCGCGATCTCGTGTGGGAGCACGAGGTGATGAACCCCGAGTTCATGGAGAAGGGCTACGATCCCGAATCCGAGTTCATAGCCGGCACGCTCGCCATGGTCGGCAGCGCCCCCGGCCCCTGGGCGCCGACCTTCACGCGCGACTACCCCGAGATGGACGGCACCTGGGAACTGGCGATCCCCGCAGCCGGTCCCGAGGGCCGCGACGCCTATGCCGGCTCGGGCTACCTGGGCGTGCTGCGCGGCACCGACAACGCCGAGGCTTGCGTCGACTGGATCGGCTTCCTCAGCCGCCCCGAGAACATGCAGCGCCTGTCCGAAGCCAGCGGCAACGTCAGCCCGATGCGCGAGGTCATGGCCTCGGAGTACTGGAGCGATACGCCCTGGAAGAAGGTCATCACCGAGACGCTGGAACATGCCCACACCTCGCAGCACCCCTCGCCGGTATGGAACGCACTGGTGACGCCCGAACCGGGCGCGGTGATCTACGACATGGTCTACGAGGCGGTGATCCAGAAACAGGACATCGACGAGGTCGTCGCCCGCGCGCAAGAACGGATGCAGGCCGAGATGGACCGCGCCTTCACCGAGTGATCGCGCCCGTCTGATCCGTCGCGCCCTGGCCCTCGGGGCGCGACACCGATCTCCCATCCGCCCGACCACGCCTATCCGAAGGACACGACCTTGGAGCGCAAGCGGCTTGTCTTCTGCTACCTGATGGTGGCCCCCGCCCTGCTGTTCACCCTGGCGCTCGGCATCCTGCCGATGCTGACCTCGCTGGGATGGAGCTTTCTCGACTACGATCTGGTGCGCGCCCGCGAGACCGGTACGCCCTTCGTCGGCCTGCGGAACTACGGCACCGTCCTGAGCGACGAGCGCTTCACCCGCTCGACGATCAACACGCTGGTCATCACCGGGCTGGTGGTGGCTCTGTGTATTGGTCTGGGGCTGCTGCTGGCGCACGTCATGCACGCGAAATACCGTGGCCGGGCGCTGATGCGGGTGCTGATCTGCGCGCCCTGGTTCGTGCCCCCGGTGGTCGCGGCAGCGATCTGGGCCTGGCTGCTGAACACCTCGCGTAGCCCGATCAACAGCGTGCTGATGGACATCGGCCTTATCGACAGCAACATCCGCTTCCTGACCTCGACCGAAAGCGTCGGACCGCTCTCCGCACCGCTGCTGTCCATCGTCGCGGTCCGGGTCTGGAACGGCCTGCCCTTCGTGGTGATCTTCATCCTCGCCGGTCTGCAATCCATCCCCGGCAGCCTCTACGAGGCGGCGGAACTGGACGGCGCGACCCTGTGGAAGAAATTCCGCCACGTGACCTTCCCGCTTCTGAAACCCGTGCTCGGCGTGCTGCTGATGCTGCTGCTGATCACCGGCATCGGGCACTTCGAGATCAACTACATCATGACCGGAGGCGGCCCGCAGGACATGACCAACGTGATGGCGGTCTACTCCTACCAGCAGGCGTTCAACTTCTTCCGCTTCGACCTGGCGGCGGCCGCAAGCGGGGTGATCCTGCTGATGACCGGGGTGATCTGCGTGCTCTACATCCGCGCGCAACTGGCCGGAGACAAATCCGAATGACCGTCGCACTCGATACCCCCGCCCCGGCGGCCACCGGCCCGTTCTCGCGCTACCGCCGGCCCGACACGATCACCCGCGCGGCGGTGATCCTGGCCACCGCGATCGCGCTGATGTACCTGCTGCTGCCGGTGTTCTGGATGGTGAAAAGCTCGTTCCAGACGGCGGTCGACATCCGCGCGCAACCGCCGCACTGGTACCCGCACACGTTCACGCTGGACGCCTATCGCGACATCGGCCTGCTGATCCCGATCTGGCGCTACATCTGGAACTCGATCTTCGTTTCGGCCATCGCGGCGGGCTTCGCCTCGCTGATCGGGTGCAGCGCGGCCTATGTGCTGGCGCGCTACCGCTTTCCGGGCATGACGCTGGTGCTGGTGCTGATCCTGATGACCCAGTTGATCCCACCGATCACCCGCGCCTTCCCGATCTATTCGACCGTGCAGGGGGCCGGGCTGCTCAACACCTATGCCGGTCTTATCATCGCCTATGTCGGCTTCTCGCTGCCGTTCTCGGTGCTGCTGCTGCGCGGCTATTTCCAGAACAACTGCCCGCCGGAGTTGGAAGAGGCGGCGCTGGTCGACGGCTGCGGCCATTTCCAGACCTTCTTCCGGATCATCCTGCCGGTCTCGCTGCCCGGCATCGCCGCGGTCACGATCTTCACCTTCCTCAACGCCTGGAACGACTTCCTCTGGGCCTCGCTGCTGCTGAACCAGGGCGAGATGAAGACGATCCAGGTCGGCATCGGCGACCTTGCCGGCGAGGGTGGAAACATCCGCTACATCAACATGTTCATGGCCGCCTGCGTGCTGGCCACCATTCCCGCGCTGATCATGTTCCTGTTCGTCCAGCGATGGCTGGTCTCGGGGCTGACCTCGGGCTCGGTGAAGTAAAGGGCGAAAGGCCAACCGCATGTCCAGCATCCAGATAAGCAACCTCAACAAGAAGTACGGCGGGTTCGAGGCGATCCCCGACCTCTCGCTCGATATCGAGGATGGCGAGTTCGTGATCCTCGTCGGCCCCTCGGGCTGCGGCAAGTCCACGCTGCTACGCATGCTCGCGGGGCTGGAGAGCATCACCGGGGGCGACATCCGCATCGACGGGCAAATCGTCAACGACATGATGCCCCGCCAGCGCGACATCGCGATGGTGTTCCAGAGCTACGCGCTCTACCCGCACATGACCGTCGAGCAGAACATGAGCTTCTCGCTCAAGATGGACAAACAGCCCAAGGAGAAGATCGCCGAGCAGGTCCAGCGCGCCGCCTCGATCCTGACGCTGGAGCCGCTGCTCAAACGCAAGCCCAGCCAGCTGTCGGGCGGCCAGCGCCAGCGCGTCGCCATGGGCCGGGCCATCGTGCGCGATCCCAAGGTGTTCCTGTTCGACGAGCCGCTCTCGAATCTCGACGCCAAGCTGCGCGTGCAGATGCGGCACGAGATCAAGGCCCTGCACCAGCGCCTCAAGTCCACCATCGTCTACGTCACCCACGACCAGATCGAGGCGCTGACCATGGCCGACCGGATCGTGGTCATGGACGCGGGCAAGATCGCGCAGGTCGGCGCGCCGCTCGATCTTTATGACCGTCCGGCGAACCGGTTCGTGGCGGAATTCCTCGGCTCTCCGTCGATGAACATTCTGGAAGGCACGCTGATCTCCGGCGCGCTATCGATGACCTCCGGCGCCATCCTGCCTCTGCCTAACGTGCCCGCCCGCGAAGGCGTGCAGATCGCCGTCGGCATCCGGCCCGAACACCTTGAAGTGACCGGCGGCCCCGGTGATTTCGCGGGCGAGGTCGAGGTGGTCGAGCCGACGGGCTCGGACACCGTGGTTGTCGCCCGCGTCGGCGAACACGCCCTGACCTGCGGGGTGCGCGGCCGCACCGACCTGCGCCCCGGCCAGGCGGTGAACCTGCGCGCCGACCCCGCGCACCTTCACTTCTTCGACGGCGGCACCGGCGACCGTCTGGCGGGCTGAGCCGACCCGTTCCCGTTTCAGCGCCGCGCACCCCGCGCGGCGCTCCCCGACACCATTCAAAGGAGGAATTCATGCCCGGCAAGACAACCATCGAGATCGACGGCGACGGCTTTCGCCTCAACGGCAAGCCCACCTACGAGGGGCGCAGCTGGAACGGCCGCAAGGTCGAGGGGCTGCTGATCAACACCCGCATGGTGCAAGGCATCTTCGACGACCTGAACCCCGAGACCCGCGATCGCTGGGCATACCCCGACACCGGCAAATGGGACCCGGACCGCAACACCGCCGAGTTCATCGAGAACATGCCGCTCTGGCGCGACCACGGCGTTCTGGGCTTCACCATCAACCTGCAGGGCGGCAGCCCGCAGGGCTATTCCAAGGAACAGCCCTGGATCAACTCGGCCATCGCGCCCGATGGCTCGCTGCGCGAGGATTTCATGGCGCGGCTGGCGAAGATCCTCGACGCCGCGGATGAGCTGGGGATGGTGCCCATCGTCGGCTACTATTACTTCGGGCAGGAACAGTACCTGGATGGCCCCGATGCGATCCTCAAGGGCGTGGACAACGCGACGAACTGGCTGCTCGATACCGGCCACACCAACCTGCTGGTCGAGATCAACAACGAAAGCAACGTCCGCTACCAGCAGCCGCTGCTGATGCCCGACGGCGTGCACGAACTGATCGAGCGCGCCAAGGGGATCGCCAAGGACGGTCGACGTCTGCTGGTCGGCACCAGCTACGGCGGCGGCTTCATTCCCAAGCCGAACGTGGTGAAGGTCAGCGACTTCATGCTGATTCACGGAAACGGCCAGGAAGACCCCGAGATCATTCGTGAAATGGTCCGCAAGACCCGCGCCGTCGAGGGCTATACGCCGAAGCCGATCCTGTTCAACGAGGACGACCATTTCGACTTCGACAAGCCCGACAACAACTTCATCGCCGCGACGGACGAATACGCCTCCTGGGGCTATTTCGACTACCGCTTCGAAGGCGAGGGCCCGGACGAGGGCTACCAGTGCGTGCCGACGAATTGGGGCATCTCGTCCGAGCGGAAAAAGGGTTTCTTCGACCTCGCCAAGCAGATCAGCGGCTACTGAAACGCCCCGATCTTCCCCCGCTTCGCGCGGGGGAAGTCCCCCTCTGCCGCAACTTGAGTACCCGAATTCCTTGAGGGGAATCGCCACTGATGGAATTCAGCGCGGGATTGCAATCCTCGGGGGAACACATGCCAGCCAAACGAACTGCCGCGCTTTTGTCGGCCGCCCTGTCGCTCGCCAGTCCTTCGGCCATCGCACAGGACGCGTCGCCGATCGTCTTCACCAATGTCGACGTGTTCGACGGCGTGAACGAGACGCTGACCGAAAATGCCAACGTCGTGATCGAGGGCAATCTGATCAGCCGGGTCTCGACCGAACCGGTGGACCTGCCCGGCGCCACGATCATCGACGGTGGCGGGCGCACAATGATCCCCGGCCTGATCGACGTGCACTGGCACACGTCCTATTGCTGCGCGGCACAAAGCACCGTCGTCACCGGCGACATCCTTGAAATCGCGATCCGCGGCGCGATCGGCTCCGAGGCGACGCTGATGCGCGGATTCACCACGGTGCGCGATGTCGGCGGCAACCCGTTCGCGACCAAGAAGATGATCGACGCGGGCGAGATCCCCGGCCCGCGCATCCTGCCCTCCGGCCCGCCGATCGGCCAGACCGGCGGCCATTTCGACTATCGGCCCTACCAGGCGGTGCCGATGAACCCCGCTGACTCGCAATGGTACTGGTACAGCGTCGGGCTGATGGCGATGGCCGACGGGGTCCCGGAAGTGACCAAGCGCGCCCGCGAGGTCATGCGGATGGGGGCTACGCAGCTCAAGATCTCCGGCGGCGGCGGTGTGTCCTCGGTCTACGATCCGCTCGACGTGCGGCAGTTCACGCTCGACGAGCTGAAGGCCTTCGTCGAGGTCGCCGACACCTACAACACCTATGTCGCCTCGCATCTGTTCACCGACGAGGCCGTTCAGCTTTCCATCGAGGCCGGCGTGAAATCGGTCGAGCACGGCTTTCTCGTCAGCCGCGAGACGATGGAGATGATGCGCGACAACGACGTCTGGCTGTCGATCCAGCCGCTGCTCGACGACGAGGACGGGTTCACCTTCGACGACCCGTTCAGCCAGGCCAAGTGGATCGCGGTCACCAACGGCACCGACAAGGCCTACACGATGGCGAAGGAAGTCGGGGTGAAAGTCGCCTTCGGCACCGACATCCTGTTCGACCCGAAACTGGCCAACCGGCAAGGCGCCTTCCTCGCAAAGCTGCAGCAATGGTACACGCCCTACGAGGTGCTCAGGATGGCAACCTCGACCAACGCCGAGCTTCTGGCGCTCTCGGGGCCGCGCCACCCCTACCAGGACGGGCCGCTCGGTGTGATCGCGGAAGGCGCCTATGCCGACCTGATCCTTGTCGACGGCAACCCGCTCGAAGACATCGACCTCGTGGCCGACCCGCACGCGAACTTCGACGTGATCATGAAGGACGGCGCGCTCGTGAAGAACACGCAGCAATAGATCGGCCGGGGCGCGCTGCCCCGGCGCGCCTCACTCCACCTCGTACTTAGCGATGAAATCCCGGTCCGGCTCGACGCCGAGGCCCGGCCCGGTCGGGATCGCGACCGTGCCGCCCGATGTCGCCACCTGCCCCTGGATGTCCAGCGGCTCGGCCAGCAGCTGGTCGCGGAACCGGTTCTCGGTGGTGTCGAACTCCAGCAGCGGCTCGCGCGGGAACAGCCCGCCGGGCAGCGGGGGCATCGCGGCCAGCAACTGCAGGTTCGTCGCCACCGCGATGGCCGAGCCCCAGACATGGTTCACCACCGGCGTGAAATGCGCGTGGCAGAGCGCCAGCACCCGAAGATATTCGCTGATGCCCCCCAGGGCGCAGACCTCGGGCTGGGCGATGTCCAGCCCCCGCGCCTCCAGCAGCTTGCGCCAGCCCCAGCGCGCGAACTCCGCCTCGCCGCCCGAGATGTTCACCTTCAGCCCGGCGCGCAGCTCGGCATAGCCGTCCAGATCCTCGGGCGCGATCGGCTCCTCGAACCAATAGGCGTCCAGCTCCTCCAGCGCGCGACCGACATAGAACGCGTCATGCGTCGTGTAGGCGTGGTTGGCGTCGGCCATGAAGTCGAAACCCTCGCCCACGCCCTCGCGCACCGCCTGCGCCAAAAGCGCATCCTCGCGCGGACCCAGCCCCAGCTTCATCTTGGTCGCGGCAAAGCCCATGCCCTTGATCGCGGCGGCCTCGTCCCGGAACCGGGCGACATGATCCTCGACGCTCTCGCGCTTGAGCATCATGCCATAGCCATAGACCTGCACCCGGTCGCGATGCGCCCCGCCGATCAGCTTGTGGATCGGCAGGCCCGCGACCTTCCCGGCGATGTCCCACAGCGCGATATCGACACCCGAGAGCGCCTGGATCGGCATCCCCTTCTGCCCGTGATCCCGCAGCAGGTTGTAGACCTTGTGCCAGGCCACGTCCCGGTCCAGCGGGTCCATGCCCAGCACCAGCGGCTGGATCACCCGCTCGACGATGGCCTTGTTGGCCAGCGCGACATTGCCGGGGCCGAAACATTCGCCCCAGCCGGTGATGCCCTCGTCGGTCTCGACCTCGACCAGGTGGGCGGTGCGCTTGGCATAGTACTGCTGCGAATAGCCCAGTTCCTCGGGCATATCGCATTGCAGCACATGGCTGGTGACGCGGGTGATCTTCATGTTTCCTCCTCAGGCGGCGCGGCTGATGCGCTTGACCACCAGGTAATCCTCGAGCGCCAGCCGCGAGCAGTCGTGCCCGATCCCGGACTGGCCGATGCCGCCATGCGGCAGGTCGATATCGTATTTCACGCCGTTCACCTGCACCTCGCCGTAGCGCAGCCCGGCCGCCATGCGTTCGGCCAGCGCAAGATCGGCGGTGAAGACATAAGAGGCAAGCCCGCCGTCCTCGCCATCGTTGGCGCGGGCCAGAACCGTGTCGCGATCCTCGAACGAGATCAGCGAGACCACCGGCCCGAAGATCTCGTGCGTGTAGACGTACATCTCGGGCGTGACATTGTTCAGCACCGTCGGCGCCAGGAAGTGCCCGGCCTCCAGCCCCTCGGGCCGGTCGCCGCCGGCCAGCACCTCGGCACCTTTCGCGACGGCGTCGTCCACCAGCCCTTTCACCCGCCGCCAGGCCCGGCCGTCGATCAGCGGCCCGGTCAGGATATCCGCATCCCGGTCAAAGCCCACCTGCGCCGCCTTGGCCCGTGCGACGACCTTGGCGGCGAAGGCCTCGGCGACCTCGGCCTCGACGAAGACGCGGTTCGGCGCGACGCAGATCTGCCCGGCATTGTTGAACTTGATCGTGGTCACGATATCCGCCGCCAGGTCCAGATCGGCATCCCGGAACACCAGTACCGGGGCATTGCCGCCCAGCTCCATCGAGTAGCGCTTGATCGAGCTTGCGCCGACCTGCATCAGGTGCCGTCCCGTCGCGGTCGAGCCGATCAGCGTCACCAGGTTCGGGATGGTCGAGGCCGCCAGCGCGTCCGAGGGCGCGTAGCCGTCCGTCGTCAGGATGTTCACCACCCCCGCCGGCAAGCCGATCTGCTGGCAGAGTTCCCCCACCGCATAGGCCGAGATCGGCGTCGCCGCCGAAGGCCGGATGATGATCGGGCAGCCCGCCGCCATAGCCGGGGCGATCTTGTAGGCGAGGTTCAATAGCGGGAAATTCCACGCCAGGTAGGCCACCGCGACGCCGATGGGCTCGTGCACCAGCCGGTGCTGATGCGTGCCCGCGCGGTCGGGCAGGATCTCGTCGCTGATCCGGGCGATCTCCTCGGCATAGAAGGCAAGCGCGCGCTCCAGCAGGTCGAAATCCTCCTGCGTGCCGCCCCAGGGCTTGGCCATCTCCTGGTGAATGCAGTCGCGCAGCATGTCCTCGTTCGCCAGAACCGCCTCGCGCAGCTTGCGCATCCATGCCTGCCGCTCGGCGATCGGGGTGCGCGACCAGCTGGGCAACGCGTCGCGGGCCGCTTCCAGCGCGGTCTGAACATCGCCCATCCCGGCGGCGGCGACGGTGCCGACCACCTGCTCGGTCGCCGGGTTCACCACCTCGACGCGGCCCTCGCCGTCGACCAGCCGGCCGCCGATATACATCTTCTTGTCGTAGCTCATGTCGTCTCCGGCTTTCGCCCTGTTTGTCTCAGCGATGCAGCCCATGCCGCGAAGAAAAGGGGCCGCGCCGGGGGAGGACCGGCGCGGCCAGGTCGTCCGGCCCGTGGGCCGGCGCGGGAGAGGCCGTGACCGCCCGGGACCGGGCGGGAAGTGGAACCAGGCCCATCAGCGCCCGGATCTCGGGGCGGCTGTAATAGGCCAGGTAGACCGCACGCAGCAGCGCGGTGAAGGCGGTGGGATCCTCGCGCTCCAGCGCCTCGGCGCGGGCGGCGGGTTCGCTGACGCGTCCCTCGGTAACGAAAGCGACCGCACGGGCCAGCGAGCCGTCCGCCTGCAGCGCGGCGGTCACCGCCGCGCCGGTGCCACAGCTGCCGGCACCGGGGATCCGCCCGTCGGCCGAGCCGGGAATGAGCGCGTCCAGAACGCGGTCCAGCGCGCCCCGGTTCTGATCCGTCGCCATGCAATGTCGTTGTGCCATGTCGTCCTCCCGTTATCCGTGCCGGGCACACCTTCCCCGCCCCGCGGCAGCGACACCGCGGGCCAGACGCGGCCCGGTCCTGATTGTGCCGGCGCTTCCCGGCAAGCCGTCTCCGTTCCCCGCAGCGCGCGGGGCCGGATCGGTCATCCTGTTCGTAAGCCCGAACGGGCGGCGGTCAGCCTGTCGGCCTCTCAATCATCGCGAAGCTGTCCCCCCAACCTGTCTTGCGTATCGCTCAGCAGATGCTCCATCCGCGCCTCGGCCTCGGCGCCGTTGCGCGCGAGGATCGCGTCGGTCACCGCGCGGTGGAACGGGATCGAGGTCTCGTTGTCGCGCGGGTCCTGGTTGGTCAGCCGGATCGAGCCCAGCAGCGCCGAGAAGATCACCCCTTCCAGCGCCCGCAGAAGATCGTTGTTCGCGGCCCGCAAGATCGCCCGGTGAAACAGCGCGTCGGCGACGACGAAATCCTCGGTCGCGCCCTGCTCCGCTTCCATCCGGGTCATCGCCTCGTCGATGGCGGCAAGGTCGGCATCGGTGCCCCGCTCCGCTGCCCAGCGGGCCGAGCGCGGCTCGATCAGCAGGCGGATGTCCATCAGCTGGCGCAGGAAATCCGGCTTCGGCGGCGCGGACTGGTGCCAGGCCAGCACGTCGTCGTCCAGCAAGCCCCAGCTGGTCCGGTTGCGGACCCGCGTGCCGATGCCGCGGCGCACCTCCAGCAGGCCCTTGCCCACAAGGATCTTCACCGCGTCTCGGATCACCGAGCGGCTGACCTTGTAGCGGTCCGAGAGCGCACCCTCGTCCTCGATCAGCTCGCCCACGGCATAGCTGCCCGAGACGATGCGGCGGCCCAGTTCGCGCGCGATCTGGGTCGACAGGCTGTGCGTCAGCCCCGCCGATTCCTTCAGATCGTAGAAAAGCATCTCGTTCATGAGGCTTACTCAAACATATGATGTTTGACCTGTCCAGCGGAAATACCCATTTTCACAGCCCCACGCCCGCGCCCAGGCGGGCCGACATGGCGCGATCGGCGACGATCTCGGCCCCGGTCAGCGCCGCCGAACCGTCGCCCAACAGGTAGACCGCCGCCGCGCCGATATCGTCCACGCTGCTGACTTCGCCGGTCGCGTGCCAGTTCCGGAACGCCTGCGCCAGCGCCGGATCGCCGGCCAACTCGCGCACCTTCTCGGTCATCGTCAGGCCAGGACACAGCGCATTGACCCGGATCCCGTGCGGCCCGAGGCTCCAGGCCATCGCGCGGGTCATGGCGGTGATCGCCCCTTTGCTCGCGGCATAGCACTCGAATCCGGCATCGGTCGCGCGGGCATGGTTCGAGGCAATGTTGACCAGCGCCCCCGGTCGCCCGTCCGCCACCATCAGCCGCGCCGCCGCCTGGCACCCCACCAACACCGAGCGCTGGTTGATCCGCCAGAGCCGCTCGGCCAGCGCGAGGTCCAGCTCCAGGAAAGGCGCCGTCTCGGTCACGCCGGCGTTGTTCACCAACCCGTCGAGCCGCCCGTCCCGCGCATGCACCTCGACGATCGCCGCCGCGAACCCCTCGGGGTCGGCGACGTCCACCCGCGCGAACCGTGCCCCCTCGGCCTCGACCCGCGCCCGGCCCTCGTCCGAGACGTCGAACCCGGTCACCCGCGCCCCGGCGGCAACCGCCTGCCGCAGGATGCCCAGCCCGATGCCCGCGCCCGCGCCGGTGACGATCACCACCCGGTCTTGCAGCACGCCGCTCATTTCACCGCCCCCGCCGTCGCGCCCGAGACGATGCGGCGCTGGAACACGGCGAACAGGATCAGCAGCGGCAAGGACCCCAGCACGGCCGCCGGAAACAGCAGCGTCGGGTCGATGCCGGTGTTGCCCACGGTCCGATAGACCGCGATCATCACGGTGAATTTCGCCTCATCCTGCAGCAGCAGCAGCGGATAGGTGAAGTCGTTCCACACCATCAGCATCACGAACAGCGACAGGGTCGCCGTGACCGGCGCCAGCAGTGGCCGGATCACGTGCCAGAACACCTGCCAGTTGTTGCAATTGTCCAGCCGCGCCGCCTCTTCCAGCTCCATCGGGATCGCGGCGATGAACCCGGTGTAGAAGAACACCGCCAGCGGCAGCTTCAGCGCCGCGAAGGCAAGCACGATCCCCAGGTAGCTGTCCAGCAGGCCGAGGTCGCGGAAGATCACGTAGATCGGGGTGATGGTGACGAAATTCGGCGTCGCGAGGCCAAGCGCCATGACCATGACGATCGCCCGGCTCCAGCGGTTCTGGATCCGCGCCAGCGGATAGGCCGCCATCGCGCCGACCAGCACCACAACCGCGATCACCGACACCGTGATCCCCAGCGAGTTCAGCACCGAGCGCACATAGCCCATCGAGGCCAGCGTCTTGGCATAGTTCCCCATGTAGAGGCTCGACGGCAGACCCAGCGGGTCCTGCGAGATCTCGGTCGCGGTCTTGAACGACATCATCACCATGTAGAGCAGTGGCAGCAGCATGATCGCCACCAGCAGCAGCATGACGGCATGGATCGCCCAGGACCGGGCGCGTTTCTTCAGCAGCGCGCGGTCCATGTGCCGCGCGGGGCTCGGGGCGGTGCGGGTCATGCTCATGTCACGTTCTCCCGGCTGCGCAGGACGCGGTTCTGGACGAAGGCGACGGCCAGCACGAGGATCAGCATGATAATCGCCAGCGCGCTGGCGAAGCCGAACTTGTACTGCGCGAAGAGGTTGTCGATGATCTCGATCGACAGCACCCGCGTCGCGCCGTCCGGCCCGCCCTTGGTCAGGATGAACGGCAGCTCGAAGGTCTTGAGCGTGCCGATGGTCGTCAGGATCACGCTGACGGTGATCGAGGGGCCCAGCAGCGGCAGTTCGATATGCCGGAAGCGCTGCCACGAGGTGACGCCCTCCAGCTTCGCCGCCTCTTCGATGTCCGAGGGGATGCCCGCGAAGCCTGCCAGGAAGATCGCGCAGGTGAAGCCGGTGAACATCCAGATCTGCGTGAACGCGACGGCGTAAAGCGCGATGTCCGGATCGCCCAGCCAGTTCTGCTCCAGCGCGCCGAGGCCGAGGTCGCGCAGCGCCACATTGATCCCGCCGTTGATCGGCGAATAGAGGAACTGCCAGACATAGCCGACGACGACGAAGGACATCATCGCGGGCGTGTAGAGCGCCGCGCGGCTGAAGTTCCGGATCGCCGGCAGCCGGTGCAGCATGGCGGCGAAGAAAAGCCCCGTGACGTTGAGCGCGATCACCACGATCACCGTGAACCAGACCGTGACCTGGATCGCCTCGGTATAGCGCGGGCGCGAGAAGATGCGGTCGTAGTTCTTCCAGCCCACCGGCTCGGCAGCGCCGATCCCGGCGAAGTTCGTCAGGCTCATCTGGAAGGTCAGGACGATCGGGTAGACGAAGAACACGCCCAGCACGACAAGGGCCGGGATCGTGAACAGGTAGAGCGAGCGACGCGCGCGCATCCGGGCCTCCTGTCACTGCGTTGAGGGGCCGCCCGCCATAAGCGGCGGGCAGCGGTTCGGATGGGGATCAGGTCAGAGACTGTCCTCGACCGCGTAATCCCAGCGCTGGAGCGTGTCCTCGTTCGCACCGTCGAGGTTCAGAAGGAAACCGGTCAGGCTGTCCTCCCACTCGCTCTGCAACGCCTTCGGCCATTCCAGCGTCGAGAACGGCCACAGCGTCACCGCTCCTGCCGCGCGCGCGGCCTCGTAAGGCGCGGCCAGTTCGGGCAGGCCGCTGGCGCCGCCGGTGAACGGGCTGAACGCGCCCTCCTCGGTCAAGAAGACCGAAAGGTTTTCCTCGACGGTGAAGAAATCGACGAAGCGGCGGGCGGCGTCGGCGTTCTTCGCATCACGCGGGATCGCCCAGCCGGGGCCGACCAGGTCCAGCGCCATGCCGTTCTCGCCAAAGCGCGAGGGCATCGGCGCAAACACGTAGTCCAGCCCTTCGATCGCCGAGAAACTGCCGATGTTCCAGGCCCCGTGCGGCATCATCGCCGAGCGGCCCGACTTGAACTCTTCCAGCGCGGTGGACCAGGGGTCCAGCCCCGCCTGCAGTTCCGGATCGAAACAGCCCGCATCGACCAGTTCGCGCACGCTGCTGAGCGAGGCGTCGAACGCTTCGGAGTCGACAAAGGTCGCCTCGCCGGTGCCGAAATCGCCCGGCGCGGTGCCCTCGGGGTCAAGCCCGTTCGCGCCGACCCACAGCATCGCCGGGAAACCGCCCGCGAAGATCATCGGGTTCACGCCGCTGTCCTTCAGCGCGGCGCAGGCGACCTTGGTCGCCTCGATGGTCAACGGGACCTCCTCGATGCCCGCATCGCGCAGCAGGCCCATGTTCACGAAGTTGCCCATGCCGATGTTCTCGAGCGGCATGATGTACATCGCATCGTCGCTGCCGAGGATACTGCGCAGGGTCGGGTCGATCGCCTCGACCCACGCGCTGTCGGTCCCGAGGTCGGTCAGGAACCCCGCCCCGCCCCAGAGCTTGACCAGCGAGCTGTCGACCATCGTCACGTCGGGCGGGTTGCCGCCCTGCAGCCGCGGCGGGATCAGCTTGTCGACGTCCTTGCGCGCGACATAGGTCAGATCCACGTCGATATCCGGGTTCTCGGCTTCGAATTTCTCAAGCAGCTGCGGCAGGCCCGCCGGCTCGGCGTCGTTCCCCTTCCAGGCGACCACGTCCAGCGTGACCTGCTGGGCGCTCGCAGCCCCCGCCAGCAGGGCGAGGGCAGATGTCAGGACGGCAATTCCGGGTGTCTTGTTGGACATGATTTCCTCCTCCGATGAAGGAAATCTACATCAACATCGCATAACCGTACAACATATTATGTTTGATAATGTACGATTTTGAGTTCAGCCCAGCGGAACCCGCGCGTCGATCAGACCCGCATCCTGCATGTCCTTGAAAAGATTGGCCGGCAGCGGCGCGGCGAATGCCTCGGCACAGTCCCGCACCTCGGCGGAGGTCCGCATCCCCGGCACGACGCAGGCCACGGCGGGGTGCGTCAGGGGGAATCGCAGCGCTGCGGCGGTAAGGCTGATACCGTGATCGGCACAGATCCCGCGCAGCCGGGCGAGTCGCTCCAGCACCTCCGCCGGCGCCCTGCCGTACATGTAGCGCGCATCGGGCGCGGCGTTCTCGACCAGCAGCCCCGAGGCGAAGACGCTGCCCAGCAGGATCGAGATGCCCCGCCGCGCGCACTCGGGCAGGAAGCTTTCGGCAGCCGGCTGGTCCAGCAGGTGGAAATGCCCGGCCATCATGAAGGCGTCGAAATCGCCTTCCTCGGCGAAACGCTGGCACATCGTCAGGCTGTTGTTCCCCACCCCCAGCGCCTTGACCGTGCCTTCCGCGCGCAACTGCTCCAGCGCCCGGTAGCCGTCGCTCATGCAGGTGCGGAACAGCGCCTCCAGCGCCTCGGGCGCATGGTTAGCCGGGTCGATATTGTGGATGTGCAGAATATCGACCGAGGCCAGCCCCAGCCGCTGCAGACTGTCCTCGACCGAGCGCATGATGCCGTCATAGGTGTAGTCGTTGGTCAGCGAGAACGGCAGCGGGTCCTCGAAAATTCCCGCGCTCGGGTCCGCGCTCAGCGCCATGTCGGGCTGCGGCACAAGCCGCCGCCCGACCTTGGTCGAGATGGTGAACTCCCCGCGCGGGCGCTGCCGCAGTGCCGCCCCCAGCCGATGCTCGGCCAGCCCATGCCCGTAAAGCGGCGCGACGTCGTAATACCGAATCCCCGCCTCCCAGGCCGCCTCCAGCGCGCCCGCCGCCTCGGCCTCGGTCAGCTTGGTCGGGTAGTTGCCCAGCGGCACGCAGCCGAAGGCCAGCCGGGTCACGCGCAGGTCGGTACGGCCCACGCGGGCGGTGGGAAGCTCGGTCACGTCGTCAGCCTTTCGGGTTCGGGAAGGGTCAGCCGGTAGATGCGGGCGGCAGTGGCGCGGAACACCGGCTCAAGTTCGCCATCGTGCAGTGCAGCGGCATGGCCCGCGACCAGCGCAGGATAGTCCGAGAACATCCCATCCACCGGGAAATTGCTGCCGAACATCACCCGGTCGGGGCCGAAGGCCTCCAGCAAGGCCCGCACCATCGGCGCGAGGCTTTCCGGCGTCCAGGCCGGATCGCTCATCGGCAGGCCCGAGAGCTTGGCCACGACATTCCCGCAGGCCGCCAACTGCGCAAGACCCTGCCGCCACGCGGCCAGTCCCGCCGCACTTCGGTCCAGCGGTAGCCCGGCATGGGTCAGGATCACCGTGGTTTCCGGGAAATCGGCGGCCAGCCGCGCGGCGGCCTTCATCGTCTCGGGCGGCGCCTGAAGATCGAAGGACAGCCCGCGCGGACCAAGCAGCGCAAAGCCCCGGCGAAAGCCCGGATCGTCCAGCAGTGCCGGACCCGAGGGCTCCGCCGCGCGCCGCGTCATCATCCGCACGCCCCGGAAACGCCCAAAGCCGCAATGCGCGTCCAGCACCCGCGCCACATCCGGCGCGGTCAAGTCCGCATGGCCCACGATCGCGTCCGGCAGACCGCAGCTCCGCGCCTGCGCATCCAGCCACGCGGTCTCGCCCTCGGGGCTGTCGCCGCCGCGCCAATGCGCCTCGACATGTACCGTCGCCAGCAGGCGCACCGGCCCCGCATCCCGCCGCAGGTCCTCAGGCAGATAGCTCCGCCGGATCGCGGCATAGTCGCCGAAATGCATCCGCACCGGCGCATCCTGAAGCCAGGGATAGCGGTTCGCCCCCAGGTCCCACAGGTGGTGATGCGCGTCCACCACCGGCCCCACGCGCTCCAGCTGGGCGCGCAAGGCCGCCGGGTCGAAGCGCTCAGGCATAGACCGCCTTCACCCCCGGCGGCGGAGAGAACCCGTAGTCGCCCCGGTCAAGAATGGCCTGCTCGCCGCCCAGTTCCTCCACCCGCGCGCGCTGCGCCGCGCGGGCTTCGGCATGAACCGCATCCGGGTCGAGCCGCGCCAGAAGCTGCGCCCGGCACTCGGCCAGCGCACCCGCGTGGTCGGGATCGCCCGCAAGGTCCCGCAACTCGCCGGGATCGTCCTGCAGGTCGAACAATTGCGGCGCGTAGAGTGCATAATGAACGTACTTCCACCGCCCGGTGCGCAGCATGAACGCCGCGCTGCGGGAGCCGGTCCCGTGGTATTCCGAGATTACCGCCGCGTCCTCGCCCGACAGCAGATCGGTCTGCCCGAACCCGTCGGCATCGACGCCCGCGGATTGCAGGATGAACCGGCTCAGATCCGTCAACAGACGCGGCTCGTCCCTCACCTTGCCCACCGGGATCCCCGGCCCCGAGATGATCAGCGGAATGCCCACCGATTCCTCGTACATGGTGCTCTTGCCCCACAGGCCCCGCGCGCCAAGATTATCGCCGTGGTCGCTGGTGAAGGCAATCCGCGTGTTCGCCGCCTGCCCCGACGCCTCGAGCGCCTGCAGGATCAGCCCGACCTGGTGATCGACGAAACTGCACAGTCCCATGTAGCCCGCGATGCCCCGGCGCACATCGGCCTCGGTCCGGAAATGATCGTCGTATTCGAAGACCGTGCGGTAGTCGCGCAGGTACGGATGATCGGGCCGATCCTCGCCGTACTGTTTCGGCATCGGGATCTTCGCCGGATCGTAGGGATAGTAGAACTCAGGCGGCGCGGTCAGCGGGAAATGCGGTGCGACCAGCGAGACGAACAGAACCCAGGGCTTGTCCGTGTGGTTCCGGGCCTCCTCGCGCAGCCAGACCTGCGCGCGGGCGCTGATGTCACGGTCATAGGCGGTGTATTTCGACTCCCCCGGCCCGGCCAGCCCCGCCATCCGGTCCGCCGCCCCGCGCGGCGCATTGCGATCCCGGATCAGCCCCAGCGCATCGCCGATCCCGTCGACGATGTTCATCGGCACCTCCGAGGCCGAGAACCCATTGTCGTCCCCCTCCGCGCCCCGGAAATGCAGCTTGCCGATGGAGCGGACGTGATGCCCGCCGTTCCGCAGCCGGTGGTGCCAGCTTTCCGGCTGGCCCGTGTAGGCCAGCGCATTGCACCATGTGCCGATCTCGCGCACCGGGCGCCCGGTGGCAAAGGCGGCGCGGCCCGGCACGCACAGGGGGCAGTCGGTATAGGCATTGGTGAAGCGCGTGCCACCCGCCGCCAGCGCATCGAGGTTCGGGGTCTGCACCAGCGGATGCCCGGCGTGGCCGAAATAATCGCGCCGGTACTCGTCGGCCATGATGACCACGAGGTTCGCGGGGGCCAGATCGCTCATGCGTCTTCCTTCTGTTTCAGAGGCATCTGATTGGGGGGCAACGGAATCCCCACGCCGCCGCCGTCCACCACCAGCACCTGCCCCGTCACCATCCGCGCCGAGGACGAGGCCAGCCACAGCGCCGCCTCGGCAATGTCCTGCGGTTCCATCAGTGCGGGGATACACTGCATGGCATGGGTCGAGGCGATGAACGCCGGATCGTCCACGTCCGGCGTCCGCTCGGGCGTCGGTACCCGGCCCGGCGCGATGGCGTTGACCCTTATGCCCTGCGGCCCGAGGTCCCGCGCCAGCCCGTGCGTTAGCCCGACGATCCCGGCCTTGGCCGCGTGATAGGCCACCATCCCCATCGAGCGCTTCATCCACGCCGTCGAGGTCAGCCCGACGATCGCCCCGCCGCCCGCCGCCGCCATGCCCGGCACCAGAAGCCGGGCAAAGGCCGCGTGGTGGTTCAGGTTCACCGCCATCATCCAGCTGAAGACCTCGGCGCTGATGTCCTCCAAGGGCATCCGCCTATCGACCCCCGCATTGTTGACCAGCGCCACCGGCGGGCCGTCACGATTCACGATCTCGGTGCAGGCGGCCTCGATAGCGGCCTCGTCGGTGACGTCGCAGCGCACCTGCCGGACGCCCGGTGCAGCCTCGTAGCCGAAGAAGTCGATATCCAGCGCCGAGACCCGCGCCCCCTGCCCCGCGAAGGCCTGCGCGATGACCCGGCCAATGCCGCGCCCCGCGCCGGTCACGACCACGTGGCGGTCGCGGTAATCGTCATAGGTCGCAGCCATGCCGCCCTCTTACCAGTTGGTGACCGAGCCGTCGGGCCGCACCAGATGCGGCGGCTCGAAGGCGACCGGCGGCGCGGCGCGCAGCGCCTCCTCGTCGACTTCGACGCCCAGTCCGGGCGCATCGGGCACCATGTAGAACGGCCCGTCCATGTGGACCTGTCCGGGGAACAGCGTCCGGTCGTGAAAGCCCAGGTCCTCGGTCGGCGCCTGCCGGGTCTCGACCCAGGCGAAGTTCGGCACCGCCGCCGCCATGTGGATCGTCGCCGCGGTGCAGACCGGCCCAAGCGGGTTGTGCGGCATCAGGTCGATGTAATGCCGCTCGCACCAACCGGCGACCTTCATCGCCTCGGTGAAGCCGCCGATATTGCAGATATCCAGCCGCATGAACTGCGTCAGCCCCTGCTCGATATACGGCCCCGCCTGCCACTTGCTGGCGAACTCCTCGCCCACGGCGAAGGGAATGTTCGTCATCGAGCGCAGCGTCGCATAGGCCTCGGGCGTCTCGTCGCGGATCGGTTCCTCGAGAAAATCCAAAGTCCCGGCGGGCAGCATGTTGCAGAAACTCGCGGCCTCGGCCGGGGACAGCCGATGGTGCCAGTCGATGCCCAGAACCAGGTCCGGCTCGAAATGCTGGCGCAGGGCGATCAGGTCGGTGGCGGTCGCGGCGATGGCCCGGCGCGGCTCGAAGACCACGCCCTCCTGGCTGTAGGTCGGGCTGACCCGAACGCAGGACCAGCCCGCATCCACCAGCACCGAAGTCGCGGCGATGATCTCGTCGCCGGTGTCGCCGATGGCGCATGCGAAACTCTCCACCCGGTCCCGCTGCTTGCCGCCCAGAAGCTGGTGCACCGGCACGCCCAGCCGCTTGCCCAGAAGGTCGTAGAGCGCGATGTCGATGGCTGACATGGCGGCGGTCAGCACCCGGCCGCCCTCGAAATACTGGCTGCGGTAGGTCTCCTGCCAGATCCGGCCGATCTGGCGGCTGTCCTGACCCAGCAGGAACTGCGCGAAATGCCCGATGGTGGCAGCCACCGCACCCTCGCGCCCGGACAGCCCGCTCTCGCCCCAACCGGTCAGCCCGTCGTCGGTGGTGATCTTCACCAACAGCTGGTTGCGCTTGCCGACATTGGCCGTGATCGGCTCGATCGCTGCGATGCGATGCCCGGACTGCGGCGCGCGGGCCTTCGACGCATCAACCCTCACCGGCGCGTCGAGACCTGGAGAACACTGGGACATCGGAAGGGCCTTTCGAGTCAGGAACAGGGCAAGTCGCGGATCATTCCTACTTGATCGTACATTATCTTGCAAATAGATTGTACACGTACCGAGGCCAAGCGCCGGAGCCTCGCGGTCCGCTTGACCGCACCCCGGCGCGCGCCCATTGATGGATCATGAGCGTATCGATGTTCGCCAACACCACAGCCGCCCAGGCCGGGACCGACGCACAGGCCGAGCCGACCGTCTACGAGCGGATCCGCAACGATATCCTGACGGGCCATCTCGAGGCGAACGCCCGGCTCAAGGTCTCCGAGATCGCCAAGAGGCACGGCACCTCGACCAACCCGGTGCGCGAGGCGCTGCAACAGCTGCGCGGCGAGGGGCTGGTCGTGATCTCGCCGAACCAGGGCGCACGGGTCCGGCCCATCGACCCGGATTTCATCCGCGACGTCTACGAGATCGGGCTGGAGATCGAGCCCTACCTGCTGCGCTGGTTCCTCGACACGGTGACGCCCGAGGACATCGCCGAGCTGGAAGACGTCCAGCGCCGGATCGAAGAACTCAACTTCGCCGACCAGGCCCTGCACACGCAGCTGAACTCGCGCTTTCACCTGCTGATGTACCAGTCGCACTACAACCGGCTGGCGTTCGACCTCTGGGCGCAGCACCGCGAGATCATGGGCGCGCTCAGCACCCGGATCACCATCTATCCCGCCCGCAAGGAAGCCATTATCGCCGAGCACCGCGAACTGCTCGACGCGATCCGCACCCATGACAAGGAGCGCGCGGTGAAGGTGCTGCGCGCCCATATCGAGGATGCCGGCAAGCACCTGATGGACCAGCTTCGGGCGCAGTTGATGCGCAAGGACGCGGCGCGGTCGATGCCGGGCTGAACCTCCGGCACCCCGAAGCAAGTTTTGTCGATATTTTTTGATTTGATCGCCAGACACTGCTAGTCTGCCTGCAACCGCCCCACCGGGGACGAAACGTGCAGGACCACGATGAACATTGTCGAAGATCAGGGGTTCATGACGGATGCCGAGCTGGCCTATGCCGCGATCCGCCATGACATCATCCACAACCGCCTGCCCGCCGGCCACAAGCTGAAGGTCGTCGAGCTGCGCGAGACCTATAAGGTCGGCTCTGCGCCGCTGCGCGAGGCGCTGTCGCGGCTGATAGGCGACCGGCTGGTGGTGCAGCAAAGCCAGCGCGGCTTCCGGGTCAAGCAGACCTCGGCCGAGGACGTGAAGGACCTCGGGCGCGTCCGGGTGATGCTGGAATGCGAGACGTTGCGCGACAGCCTGTCCAAGGGCGACGACGAGTGGGAGGCGCGGGTCGTCGCCGCCTATCACCGGCTCTCGCTGGTCGAGCGGCGCGAGCGTGACGAGGAACAGCTCGAGGAACTCGAGGCCCGCAACACCGACTTCCACGAGGCACTGGTCTCGGCCTCGCCCTCGTGGTGGCTGCTCGAACTTCGGCGGCAGGTCTACGCACATCACGAACGCTATCGCTACCTTTCGCGCACCACCGGCGGCAGCGGCCGCGACACGCCGGCCGAACATGCCGCGATCTTCGACGCCGCGATCCGCCGCGACGCCAAGACCACCTGCGCGCTGATGACCAAGCATATCGACCTGACGACCGAGGCCGCGCTCGCGGCGCTTGCCGACCAGGACAAGGGCGCCTGACCCTTCCCGACATTTCCCGGAGATCCCCATGCACGTGCTCGTGGTCCAGCCCATGCTCGACGCCGTGACGCCCGACGCCGAAGGCCGCCGCGCCTGGCGCAAACGCCTCGAGGCCGAGGCCCCCGGCTACACCTTCGCCTATCTCGACAAGGCGGCGGACCTGAAGGACCGCATCCACGAGGCCGATATCGTCGCGGGCGCGGTTCCGCCCGAGGCGCTGGCCCGCGCCACGTCGCGCCTGAAATGGGTGCAGTCCTGGGCGGCGGGCCCGGATACGCAGCTCTACCCCGCGTTCGTCGCCAGCGACATCCGGCTGACCTGCTGCAAGGGCAACGGCGCAGTGCCCCTAGCCGAGCACGCGATGATGCTGATGATGATGCTGCAACGGGACGCGGTGCAATGGCTCGACGACCAGCGCGCGCACCGCTGGGGCCGGCGCACCCACGGCGAGCTTCTGGGCAAGACCTGCGCCATCCTCGGCACCGGGCATTCCGGGCAGGACCTGGCGCTCAAGGCCAAGGCGTTCCACATGCGCACCCTCGGCCTGCGCCGCAGCGCGGACCCGCTGCCGAATTTCGACCGCATGTACGCGCCCGAGGACCTGCACGCCTTCCTCGCCGAGGCCGATTTCCTCGTCGTCACCGCCCCGCGCACACCGACGACCGTGGGCCTGCTCGGCAAGGCCGAGTTCGCCGCGATGAAACCCGGCGCCTACTATGTCTGCTTCTCGCGCGGCGGGATCGCAGACGACGCCGCCTTGCTCGAGGCGCTGCAAAGCGGCCACCTCGCCGGGGCAGGCCTCGACGCGCATGACGTCGAACCGCTGCCCGAGGACAGCCCGTTCTGGGACGCCCCCAACACGATCGTCACGCCGCACAACGGCGCATCGACCACGGGGACCCACACCCGCGGGCTGGAGATCCTGATCGAGAACCTCCGCCGCCACCGCGCGGGCGAAGAGCTGTACAACCTGATTGACAAGCAAGCCGGCTACTAGCCGCCCTCAGGCATAGCTGGTCGCACCGTCCGGTTTCACCAGCACGTCGCGGGACCAGTGCGAATACTCGTCCACCGACAGCGCCCGCTCATCGATCTCGACGCCCCAGCCGGGCCGGTCCGGGCGCAACTCGAGATGGCCGTCCACGGGCAGGTACGGGTCCGTAATCCAGGGCACGTCGCGGCAGACCTTGTACTCAAGGATCTTGAAGTTCGGCAGCGCGGCAGCGAAGTGCAGGTTGTGCGCGGTCGCCAGCGGCCCCATCGGGTTGTGCGGGGCGACAGGCACGAAATGCGCGTCCGCGACTTCAGCGATGCGGCGGATCTCGGTCAGCCCGCCGACCACGGCGATGTCCGGCTGCACGATGTCCGCCCCGCCCGCCGCCAGCAGCGCCAGGAACTCGTGCCGGTCGTACAGCGCCTCGCCGGTGGCCAGCGGAATGTCCATCTTGGCCTTCATCTGCCCCCAGGCGGGCTTGTGACCGGGGCGCAATGGCTCTTCCAGGAACATCGGATCATAGGGCGCGATGGCGCGCGCCAGCCGCACCGCGTCGATGCCCTCCATGATGACGGAATGCGCATCGAAGGCGAACTCCCAGTGCTTCGGCAACCGCTCGCGCAGCTCCTTCAGGTAGGCGCCGGTCGCGGCGCAGACCTCGCCCCAGCGGCCCTCGAACGGGGCCTTGCGATAGGGCGACAGCTTGAACGCGGTGAAGCCGAATTCCTCGTTCAGCGCGGTCAACTTCTTGACCGCCGCATCCGGTTCGGGCGCGCCGATGGCAGTGCAATAGACCCGGACCCGGTCGCGCACATTGCCGCCCAGCATCTGGTAGACCGGCACGCCGATGGCCTTGGCCGCCACGTCCCAGAGCGCATGGTCGATCGCCGAGATCGCCGCCAGCCCGATCGCGCCCGGCGGAAACCGGGTCACGTGCATCAGCTTCTCATGCAGGAAGGTGACGCGGCGCGGATCCTCGCCGTCGAGATGGGTGAAGAAATAGTCCAGCACCGGCGGCAGGGCGCGCTCGGGGCCGTGAGCATAGGCCTCGCCCCAGCCGCAGATGCCGGCGTCGGTCTCGACCTTGACCAGCACGCGCGGCCGGTCGTCCACCCGCTGCATGTAGCTGCGGAGCGCCGTGATCTTCATGTCGTTCTCCTTCTCACGCGCTGCGCTTCCAGCCGTGGTCGTGTTGCTCCGAGGCGTCCCGCCCGTCGATATAGCTGCCCACCGGCGGGTGATGCCCGCCAAGCGCCAGCGCGTCGCCCTCGCTTCGCATCCAGTCGAAGACCTGACGCCTCAACCCCGCCTTGACCGAGCGGTGCCGGGCGCTCTCGGCCAGATTCACCCGCTCCTGCGGGTCGACCTCGAGGTCGTAAAGCTCCTCGATGTCATGCGGGCTCCAGACATATTTGTGCTGCGCCGTGCGGATGCCCCGGAACTTGAATTGCCGCCCCTGATAGGCGTCGTAGCCGAAACAGACGTGGTCCCGCGCCTCGGCCCAGTAGCTGCGCCGCGCCTCGGCTTCGGTCAGCACGCCCGGCACCCCGGCGCGCTCGATCAGCGTCGGGAACAGGTCGCGGAAGCTGGTGAACCCCTCCCGCGGGCCGGGCGCCGCGCCCTGATCGCGGACCAGCATCGGGATCCGCAGCACCTCGTCGTAGAAAAACGGACCCTTGTCGAACCAGCCGTGCGCGCCCAGCATCTCGCCGTGATCGGCGGTGAAGGCCATGACCGAACTCTCGTCCAGCCCCAGCGCCGAGACCTCGCGGCGCAGCTGCCCGAACAGATCGTCGATATACGAACAGAACCCCCAGTAATGCTGCGCCGTGCGCCGCCAGTCCGCCTGCGTCAGATGCCCGGTCGACTGGCACGGCCAATAGGACGCGCCCTGCGCCGCCGGCTTCCCGCTTTCCGAGAACTGCGGCATGTGGTTTTCCGGCATGAAGTCTTCGGGCAGATCGTCGTATAGCCGGACCCACTTCTCGGGGACGTGATGCGGGAAATGCGGCCCCTGAAGCGAGACGATCAGACAGAACGGTTTGTCCGATTTCGCATACTCCCGCAGCCGCTCGATCCCGACGGCGACGCGCTGCCCGTCGATCGGCACGCCCTCGGCGATGGTGCCGTAATAGGGATCGAGCCGCGGCCCGTCGAAGCGCAGCCCGCCTTCACCCGTGACCAGGGCCTGTTCGCCGCCGTCGCTCAGCGGCGCATCGGTGATCCCGCGCTCGATCAGCGTGCCCGCGCCCAGATGCCACTTGCCGATGAAGGTGACGTCATAGCCCTGCTCCTGCAGCCGCTCCATGTAGGTGCGCTGGCCGGGATGCAGCTTGCCGTGCGGGTAGAACGAGCTGCCCTGCACATTGTCCATCGTCCCGGTCTGATGCGGCCACTTGCCGGTATAGAGACTGCCGCGCGCCGGGGTGCACAGCGGCACCGAGGTGCAGGCGTTGACGAAATTCGCGGATTCGCCCGCAAAGGCGCGCAGGTTCGGCAGCTTCGCCGGGTTTCCCGGCCGGTTCAACGTGTCCCAGCGCCACTGGTCGGTGAGGAAAAGGATGATGTTCTTCTGCGTCATCTCACGGTCTTTCTGTTGTTGTCGCGCGGCACCCGCCCGCGCTCGATCCACCAGATCGCCAGCCCGCCGCCGACGATCAGCACCGTGCCCAGCCCGAACCAGAGGCCCAGCGGGTCGGCGAAGAACACGACACCCAGGATCGCGGCAAAGATCACCTGGCTGTAGAGGAAGGGCGACAGCACCGAGGCCGGCCCCGAACGCAGCCCGATCTGCAGGCAGACATGCGAGGCCGTCCCGAGGCAGGCCATGACGGCTACCAGCCCGAGGTCAACTGCGTTGAACGGCACCCAAACGAAGGGCTGGAGCGGCAGCAGAAGCGCGGCGCAGATCAGCGGTAGAAGCGCCATGCCCGGCACCGCCTCGTCCGGGTCGGACACCCGCTGCGTCAGCAGCACATAGACCGCCGACGAAACGGCGGAGCCCAACGGCAGCGCCCAATAGAGGCTCAAGCCTCCGCCCTCGAGCTTCGGCGCCATGATCGCCAGCACGCCGGAAAAGCCCGCGACCAGCGCGGTGCTGCGCCGCCAGCCGATCGTCTCGCCCAGGAACAGAACCGACAGCAGCGTCACCACCAACGGGCTGAGGAACTGGATCACCGTCGCCTGGCTGAGCGGCACGTGGATCAGCGCGACATGCATGCACATCGACGCCCCCAGAAGCCCGCAAGCCCGTGCAAGGTGCAGGCCGGGGCGCGACGTGCGCCAGATCCGCCGCTGTCCCGCGGCGCGCAGGATCAGCGCGACGAAGATCCCGTGCAGCGTGAACCGCAGCACACCGATCTGGAACGGCGAATGCCGCGTCGCGAGATCCTTCACAAGCGCATCCTGCGTCGCCAGCAGGCAGCCGGAGAGCGCGACCAGTCCGATCCCCGCCAGCAGCAGGGGCTGCGGGCGGGGCGCGGCCTGGCAGGCAGAGGCGTCGCTCACGGTCCTAGTTCACCGTCGCGCTGTGCGCCGAGCCCAGACGCTGCCCGGTGCCCGGATCGAACAGGTGCAGCGGCCCCTCGGGCATGACGTGCAGGCGGTCGCCCTGCCGCCCGCTGACCCGCTCGCGGAACAGGCAGGTGACGGCGGTCCTGGCAATCGTGCCGGCGACCTGGGTCTCGGCCCCGGTCGGCTCGGTCACGGTCACATCCAGCGCGATCCCGGTCTCGCGCAGCGCGAAATTGTCCGGCCGCACGCCGACGATGATCTCGCGCCCCGGCTCCAGCCCGGTCTTGGCCTGCACCGGCACCACCGGGCCGTCGCCGACCTGCACGCCGCCGGGCGCGACCACGGCAGGCAGCAGGTTCATCGAGGGCGAGCCGATGAAGGCGGCAACGAACAGGTTGCGCGGCTCGTCGTAAAGCTCCAGCGGGGTGCCGACCTGCTCTACCCTGCCCTCACTCATCACGACGATCTTGTCGGCCATGGTCATCGCCTCGATCTGGTCGTGGGTCACGTAGACCGCGGTGTTGCCCAGTCGCTGGTGCAGCGCCTTGATCTCGGCCCGCATCGACACCCGCAGCTTGGCGTCGAGGTTCGACAGAGGCTCGTCGAACAGGAACACCTTGGGATCGCGCACGATGGCCCGGCCCATGGCGACGCGCTGGCGCTGGCCGCCCGACAACTCACGCGGATAACGCTCCAGGTAGGCCTCGAGGTTCAGGATCTTCGCCGCCTCGCGCACCTTCTTCTCGATCTCGGCCTTGGGCGCGCCCGAAAGCTGCATCGAGAAGGACATGTTGTCCGCCACCTTCATGTGCGGATAGAGCGCGTAGTTCTGGAACACCATCGCGATGTCGCGGGCCTTGGGCTGCAGATTGTTCACCACCCGCCCGCCGATGCTGATGGTCCCGGCGGTGATGTCCTCCAGCCCGGCGATCATCCGCAGAAGCGTGGTCTTGCCGCAGCCCGAGGGGCCGACCAGCGCGACGAACTCGCCGTTCTCGATGTCGATGTCGATTTCCTTCAGCGCCTCGACCGCGCCGTAGTTCTTGTAGACCTGTTGGATGTTGACCTGTGCCATTGTCAGTTCTCCTTGCCGGTGGGGCCTCAGCCCTTGACCGAACCCATGGTCATCCCGCGGATGAAATGTTTCTGGAAGATCAGGAAGACGAGCAGCGTCGGGATGGCGGCGACCACCGCGCCCGAGGCGACCATGTTCCAGGCGATCTCGTACTCGCCCTCGAAGGACAGGATGCCCACCGTCACCGGTTTCTTGCCCGAGCCCTGCGTCAGCACCAGGCCCCACAGCAGGTCGTTCCAGATCCAGGTGAATTCCAGCACCACCAGCGCCGAGATCGCCGGCCGCGCCACCGGCGCATAGATCCGCCGGAAGATCGTCCACTCGTTCGCGCCGTCGATCCGGGCGGCCTCGCGCAACTCTCCGGGAACGGTGTTGAAGAAGTTGGTCATGATCAGCACCGCGAAGGGGATGTGCCGCATGATGTGGACGATGATCTGCGCGATGAACGTGTCGTGCAGGCCGATGTCGCTGATCAGCCGGAACACTGGGATCAGCTGCGTGTGGACCGGCACGAAGCTCAGCGAGACGATCACCAGGAACATCCACACCCGCCCCCGGAAGCGCATCCGGCTGAGTGCATAACCCGCCATCGTCGCCACCAGCAGCGTGCCGAAGACCGACGGCAGGGTAATGATGACCGAGGCCTTCAGATAGGGCAGCATCTGCACGAACGCCGTGCCCAGGTTGCCCCATTCATAGCTCGACGGCAGCGCCCAGGCGCCGTTCTGGGTGATGTCCGGAATGGTCCGGATCGAGGTCAGTAGCGTGCCGAGGATCGGCAGGAAGAACAGCACCGCCAGCAGCAGCAGCAGCAGCACCTGTCCGCCGCGCACCACCGGTTCCTCGAACCGCTCCCGGAAGGTCGGCGGCGCGTCGGCCATGTTGGCGGCGGGCGCCATGCTCATCGTGGTATGGGTCATCGCCTCAGCTCCACTCGCGTTCCTGGGCCTTGGCCATGCGACGCACGTAGGGGACGACCAACGTTGCGGTCATCAGCGTCACGACGACGCCGATCGCCGCGCCATAGCCGAACTTGTAGTTCCAGAAGGTCTCCATATACATCCGGTAGCCGACCACCTCGGTGGTGCCGAACGGCCCGCCCGCGGTCATGGTCAGCACGATCTCGGTCGCCAGCAGCGCCTGGATCAGCGCCGAGGACACCGCGATCGTCATCGCCGGTTTTAGCAGCGGCAACGTCACCCGGAAGAAGATCTGTCGCCGTGTGCCGCCATCGACCCGCGCCGCCTCGATCAGTTCCTGCGGGATCGCCGAGAGACCGGCGAGGAAGATCACCGTCGCGAAGGCGATCTGCCGCCAGGCGGCCGCCGCGATCACCGAGAAATTGCCCGCGTCCGGCCCCAGCCACTCGACAATCAGGAAGTCGAGACCCAGCATCTTCAGCAGTTGGTCCAGCAACCCGACGTCGGGCTCGTAGATCCAGCCCCAGATCACGCCGACGATGGCAAAGGACAGCGCCAGCGGCAGGAAGAACACCGTCTTGATCAGGCTCGCGCCCCAGAAGGTGCGCTTGACCAGCAGCGCGATGATGATCGCCAGCGTGTTCGGCACGAACAGGAACACCGCGACCCAGATTGCCGTGTTCTTGAGCGAGTTGAGGAAATACTCGTCCGTCGCCAGGCCGATGTAATTCTGCAGGCCGACGAAGTCGCCGGGGGCACCAACGCCGACCTGATTGGTCAGGCTGATGGCGAAGGTCTGGAAGATCGGGATCGCGCCGAAGATCCCGTAGATCAGGATCGCGGGGGCGAGGAACAGCCAGGGCGTCATGCGGGCGTTCACGGGATGGGTCCTCCTGCTTGGGGGGCCGACGGGGCGCGAAACCTGGGTCCCGCGCCCCCGCGGATCATTCGCCGTAGACTTCCAGACGGCGCGCCTCGAGCTTCTCGAGCACGTTCATGTACTGGTCCGGATAGGCCAGGAAACGCGGGAACTCGCGCTTGGCGACCTCGGTCACGCCGGGATGGGTGGCCAGTTCCAGGTTCTGGTGGAACGGTGCGCCGACCATCTCCTTGAAGGCGTCGATCGTGGGCTGGAAGCTGACCGGCTCGTAGATCTCGGTCGGCACGTCCTTGTTCGCAGCCATGCGCTGCGCCTGCTGCGAAAAGCGGATCTGCGGCTCGGTCTCGGCGATGCACTTGAGCATGGCCACCGCGTTCTCGGTATTGGCGCCCGCGCCGCTGGCCGACCAGCCCTCGACCGCGCCTTCGACGGCCTGCTCGACACCCTCGTCGATCACCGGGAAGTTGAAGACGCCGAAATCCTTCTCGGGCTCCAGCCCGGCCTTGATGAAGTTGCCGACGGTCCACATGCCCATCAGCTCCATCGCGCCCTCGTCATTGACGAACTTGGTCGCCATCTCCTGCCAGCTCATCGAGGTAAACCGCTTTGAGAAGTACCCGGCCTCGACCAGCTCGGCCCAAAGCTCCATCGCGCGAACGACCTTCGGGTCGGTGTAGCTTTCGGTCCCGGCCATCAGACCCGTGCGGAAGTCCGAACCGGCGGTGCGCAACACCATGTAGTCGAACCACAGCAGCGGCTCCCACCCGGCCTTGGAGCCGATCAGGATCGGCGTGACGCCAGCCTCCTTCAGCTTGGCGGCGACGGCCTTGAACTCGTCCCAGTTGCTCGGCGGCTCGACACCCGCCTCGGCGAAGACCTTCTTGTTGTACCAGAACACGTTGGGCTGGAAGGTGCTGGGCATGGCGTAGACGTTGCCGTCCGGCTCGGTGCTGGTGGCCTGGATGCCGGGGTAGAAATTGTCCTTCACCTCGTCCCAGGCGTCGCCCAGGGCCATGATCTTGCCGGTCTCGGCCTGGAACTGCGCGCGGCCCCCGGCCCAGTAGGCATAGATGTCCGGAGGGTTGGAACTCGACAGCTGCACCGGCAACTGCACCTCGTACTGCTCGGGCGGCGAGAAGTTCTCGACCACCTCGATATCCAGCTTCTCCGAGCAGTAGTTGAACATCGCCATGCGCGGCTCGCGCGCCGAGTCGGCGGCCGAGCGGTGGAACAGGTTCACCTGCCCCTCGGCAGCGGCGGGACTTGCGCCCACGGCCATTGGCAGGGCCAGACAGGCGGCGGCCACCAGGTTCACGGATTTCGGCATTTCAGACCTCCCTTGCAGGTTCCGATGTTTTGATTGCGATTTTCATTTTTACCGATATTTTCAGTTACGCTACATTTATCGCGAAAACCAGTCAAGTCAGCGTTTCCCGCGAAACGCCGCTTTTCCCGGAAACACCAAGGAGGAAACGACATGGACAAGGCAATCGGACCCGAGATCAGCCCCCATTCACCGCTGAAACGCCCCCACGACCGCGCGGTGCGCTGGACCGGCGGCTTCTGGGGCGACAAGTTCGACATGGTGAAGAGGGAGTCGCTGCAAAGCGTGCTCGACGCGCTCGAGGACCCCGCCAACGCCGCCTATTTCGGCAACTTCCGCGCCGCCGCGAAGGGCAAGGGCACCTTTCACGGCCGCTACTGGAGCGATGGCGACTGCTACAAGGCCATCGAGACGATGCTGCTGTTCCTCGACATCGAACATGACGCCGATCTGGAAGCACAGATCGACGCCCGCATCGCCGAGGTGGCCGCCGCGCAGGAAGCCGACGGCTATCTCAACACCCAGATCTCGCTGACCGACAAGGGCCGTTGGACCGACATCGAGCACCACGAGATGTACAATCTCGGGCACCTGTTCACCGCGGGCGTGCTGCACCACCAGGTCACCGGCAAGACCAGCCTGCTGGATATCGCGGTGCGCGCGGCGGACAACCTTCACGACACGTTCAAGGGTCGCGACCCGGACCTCGCCCGGTTCGGTTTCAACCCCAGCCAGATCATGGGCCTGGTCGAGCTCTACCGCGAGACCGGCGCCCGCAAATACCTCGACCTCGCGCGGATCTTCGTCGAGAACCGCGGCCTGCACCCGGACCTGCGCGGCAACAACGGCGACCAGAGCCAGATGCGCGTGCCGATCCTCGACGAGACCGAAGCCGTCGGCCATGCCGTGACCGGCCCCTATCTCTGGGCCGGGGCGGCCGACATCGTGATGGAGACCGACGAACAGCCCCTGCTCGACGCCGTGAAACGCATCTGGGAGGACAGCACCTTCCGAAAGATGTACATCACCGGCGGCATCGGCGCGCTCCACAAGGGCACGGCCGAGCGCAGCCACCCGCGCTACGAGCAGATCGCCGAGGCCTACGGCCGCCCCTACCAGCTGCCCAGCGACACCGCCTATAACGAGACCTGCGCCAACATCTCGAACGCGATGTGGAGCTGGCGGCTGCTGCAGCTGACCGGCGACGCGCGCTATGCGGACGTGATGGAGCAGGTGCTCTACAACGCCGCGCTGTCCGCCGTGTCGCTCTCGGGCAGCCATTTCACCTATTCGAACCCGCTGCGCTTCAACGGCGAGACGCATTTCATCGGCAACAACGACTCGCCCCGGCGCTGGACCCGCTGGACCTGCTATTGTTGCCCGCCGCAGGTCACGCGCACCATCGCCGGCCTGCACCGCTGGGCCTATTCGCAGGCCGACGACGCCCTGTGGCTGCACCTCTACGGCACCAACCGGATCGAGACCGAACTAGCCTCGGGCCGTATCGCTCTGTCCCAGCAGTCGGACTTCCCCTGGTCCGGCGAGGTGACACTGACAGTCGAGGCCGCGCCTCAGGCCGAGACCACGCTCCACCTGCGCCTGCCGGGCTGGAGCCCGGGTGCGGCGGTCACGGTTAACGGCGCGGCGATCGCGACCGAGGGCAACGGCGCGCGCTATGTCCCCCTCACCCGCCGCTGGCAGGTCGGGGATACCGTCACGCTGAACCTCGACATCTCGCCCCGGATCATGGCCGCCCGCCCGGACGTCGAGGAAGTCCGCAACCAGGTCGCCGTCACCTGCGGCCCGGTGGTCTACTGCCTCGAAGGCGCAGACCTGCCCGAAGGCGTGACGATCAACGAGGTGGCGCTGGCCCCGGATACCGCCTTCACCCCGCGCACGGGCGAGGGCCTGTTCGCCGGGCTGACCCTGCTGGACTGCACGCTGAAGCGCCGGGCGAAATGGCAGGGAGGTGCGCTCTACGCCCCGTTGGCCGCATTGCAAGGCGACACGGTGCAGGCGACGCTGATCCCCTATTTCGCCTGGAACAACCGGGACGACAACACGATGGCCGTCTGGCTGCCGCTGGCAGGCTGAGGCCCGTTTCGGGCGCCGCACACCGCGGCGCCCGGATCTTTCAGGCGGGAATGTCCAACGCCGAATGCACGGTCTTGCGGTTCAGGTACTCGCCGATGGCGACCTGCCCGGATTCGTAGCCCACCCCCGAATGCTTCACCCCGCCGAAGGGCGCCTCGGGATGCGCCAGCATCATGTCGTTGATCCCGACCATCCCGGCCTGAAGCCCCGCCGACAGGCGCTCGGCGGTCGCGGCATCGCGGGTGAACCCGTAGGCCCCCAGCCCGTACTCGGTCGCATTCGCCCGCGCGATGGCGTCGTCCAGGTCGCGCCAGGTCAGCACCGGCGCGATCGGGCCGAACGGCTCCTCGACCATGACCTGCGCATCCTCCGGCACGTTCTCCAGCACCGTCGGCTGGAAGAAATGGCCCGCGTTGCGCCCCGGCACCCGGGCACCGCCGGTGCGCAACACCGCGCCCCGTTCCAGCGCGTCGGCGACCAGCCGCTCGGTCTTGGCCATCTGCGCCGGACCGGTCAGCGGCCCCATCGTCACCTCGGGGTCCAGCGGATCGCCGACCACCAGCCCCTCGGCTACGCGCACCATCTCGTCCACGAAAGGCGGGGCGATGTCCTCGTGCACGTAGATCCGGTTCGGCGAGGCACATACCTGCCCCGCGTTGAAGAACTTCACCCGCGCCACATGCCGCGCCGCCGCCACCACGTCGCTGTCCGGGCAGACGATCACCGGCGAGTGCCCGCCCAGTTCCATCGACACCCGCTTCACCGTCGCCGCCGCCTGCTCCATCAGCAGCTTGCCGACCCGCGTCGATCCGGTGAACGAGATCTTGCGCACCACGTCCGAGGCCATCAGCGCCGGAGACACGCCCGACGGCTCGCCCTGCAAGACCTGCAACACGCCCTCGGGCAAGCCGCCCTCCAGGCAGCACTCGGCCAGGATTGTCGCGGTCAGCGGCGTCTGCTCCGAGGGCCGCAGGATGATCGCGCAGCCCGCCGCCAGCGCCGGGGCGACCTTGCGGATCGGCAGGCTGAAAGGGAAATTCCACGGCGCGAATCCGGCGACCACGCCCACCGGCTCGGGCCGGATCGCCAGCGCCCCGCCCATGCGCGAGGGGATCGCCTGCCCATACAGCCGCTCGGCCTCGCCCGCGAACCAGGTGAACTGCTCGGCCCCCGAGTCCGCCTCGGCAATGGCCTGCGCCGCGGGTCGCCCCATCTCGGTCGCGATGGCGCGCGCGATCTCGTCCCGCCGCACGCGGATCGCGGCGCCGATGTCGCGCAGCACCCGCGCCCGCTGCCAGCCGGGCACCGCCGACCAGCGCGTGAAGGCCGCCTGCGCATGCTCCAGCGCCTCGGCCACATGCTCCGGCCCGCAGCACGGCACCTGGTAGAGCACCTCTTCCGTCGCCGGGTTGACCACGTCCATCGGCGGGCGGCTGCTGTCGGTGCCGAACCGCCCCCCGACCAGGTATTTCGGCACGTGCGTCCCCACGGTTTTCAGCATCACGCGAACCTGACCGAAACGGTGCCGCAGGGTCCGAAATCCGCTACCAACTCGTCGCCGGGATCCGCCCAGACCGGCCGCGTGAACGAACCCGACAGCACCATGTGCCCGGCCTCCAGCCCGACGCCGAACCCGGCCAGCTTGTTGCCCAGCCAGGCGACGGCATTTGCCGGATGATCCATCACCCCGGCGGCGAGGCCGCTTTCCTCGATCTCGCCATTGCGCAGGAACAACGCGCCGACCCAGCGCAGGTCCAGCTCGCCCGGGCGGAAGCGCTTCTCGCCCAGGATCAGCCCGGCGGCGGCGCCATTGTCGGCCACCGTGTCGAAGATCTTGCGCGGCTCCAGCACACGGGCGTCGATGATCTCGATCGAGGGTACGACCCATTCCGTCGCCGCCAGCACATCCGCACCGGTCAGCCCCGGCCCCTTCAGCGTACGGCCCAGGATGAAGGTCAACTCTGGCTCGACTCGCGGCACGCAGTAATCCGCGTGACGCACCGTCGCGCCGTCCTCGATCAGCATGTTGCGGAACACATGGCCGTAATCCGGCTCGTCGATCTTCGACGAGGCGCGCATCGCCTTCGAGGTCAGCCCGACCTTGTGGCCGACCAGCTCCTCGCCCCGGTCGATCCGCGCCTGGGCCACCCGGCGCGAGATGTCATAGGCGTCGTCGATGCCGATGTTGGGGAAAGCCACCGAAAGCTGTGTGGCCTGGGTGCGGGTTTCCTCGGCCAGAAGCAGCGTGCGGCTGGCCTCGACGCGGGAGGCTTCGGGAAGCATGTTGTCGTCCTTTCACATTTATATCGTCATTCATATTTTTTACCGATATTTTTGCAAAATGGAAGACAGAAGCCGCCGGCGCTGGACGCCGCATTGCAGGCTTGGAAGATTGGAACGAGTGGGGGTGGCCGAGAAGCTGTTGCTAAGAGAGTAACCGTCGTCAATGGGGAGTTTCTTTCAACGACATACTCATACAAAACGCGGATCTAACGCGAGCGCCCAGTTTTGGCCATAAGCTCCGCAGATTGAGGACGCAATCGTGGCTTCACTGATTGCGAAAACGCGAGGGTAGAAAATGTTGCACTTCCCCAAAATCGGCCCGTTCTGCGCCGAGGCCCGCTCGAACACGGGCGGGATCAGACCTGAACAGCGGCCCAGTAGCTTGAGGAGGCTAGTTTTTGTGGCCGCATTGTTGATGGTGCCCGCAGCCGCCCAAGCTGGAATGGACGAGGGTCCATGTTGGGTTGAAGATCAGGAGGAGCCAAGTTCCTATTGCTGGTCATATCTCCACTGGCTTCCGCAGTATGTCGAGGACTTTGACGTTGGCCGGTTGAGCGGACGATACGCAGTCGATTGTGCTATCGAAGGAGGTATATGGCTTACGGGCACTGGTATCGGCGATGAATTTAACATGATTCGTGACGGTCACCACGTGGGAGATGCCGAGATCGTCTACTCGTACTTCGGGAACCACAACCCACCAGTCGCTTTCATTCTAGGTGTTTTGTTTGATGGATACGAAAGAGGAATTACCGTAAACGGAGATCACAACGGCTTCTATATTATTGAAGAATGGGAAAATGGTCGTCGGCTTTCCCAATGCGAGAACTAACCCGCCGCACCAGCTGAAATTCGAAGCTCGACACCCTTAAGCTGCGTCACAGGTGTGCCTGAGAGCGGGGGTAGCAGGAGAGGATCCGAAAAAGGAGGCCACCGCTCGCCGTAAAGGCATCATCGAAATGAGACATCTGAGCCGTTCTGCCGGATGACCGCATGTTCGGCATTTTTCAAGTTAGTTCCAACCGCAGCATCCGATAGAATGGGCTCAAAGCAACCAATTGCCCCAACGCGAGATATACGACGCTCAGACCACGCCGCCGTCCACGATGATCGTCTGGCCGGTGACCATCCGCGCCCCGCTCGAGGCCAGCCACAGAGCGCTATCGGCGATGTCCGAGGGGCGGATCAGGTCGGGGATGCACTGAAGCTGCTGCGTCTCGGCCTTCCAGGCCTCGGTGACCTGCCCGGCGACGCGCTCGGTGACCACCCGGCCCGGCGCGATGGCGTTGGCCCGGATGCCCTTCGGCCCCAGGTCCCGCGCCAGCCCGCGCGTCAGCCCCATGATCCCGGCCTTGGCCGTGTGATAGGCGGTCAGGTTCCCCGCCAACTTCATCCATGCCGTCGAGGACAGGTTGACGATGGCCCCGCCGCCCGCGCGTTCCATGCCCGGCGCGGCGCATTGCGAGAGCAGCGCGTGGTGGTCGAGGTTGACTGCCAGCATCCAGCGCCACTGGTCCTCGGTCTGCTCGTCGAAGGGTATGCGCCGGTCGACGCCCGCGTTGTTGACCAGTACCGTCACCGGCCCGCGCGCGGCCTCGGCCTCGGCGTGCATGGCGCGCAGCGCCGCGGTGTCGGTCAGATCGCAGGTCGCGGGCGTGATGCCGCCCGCCTGCGCGGTCTCGGCCAATCCCTCGGCCGACAGGTCCACCGCCGTTACCCGCGCCCCGGCGGCCGCGAAGGCCAGCGCGGTCGCGCGGCCGATCCCGGCGGCGGCGCCGGTGACCATCACGTGCCGGTCGCGGAACTCCTCGTAAGCCGGGCTCACAGCGCCACCTCGGTCACGCTCTGCCCCGGCACCTCGACGTCGATGGCGAACAGACCGCCCGACAGCGGCGCCTCCTCCAGCACGCTGGCGGGCAAGCGGATCGAGGCGCTGGTGATGTAGAGCCGCGTAAGCTCCGGCCCGCCGAGGCAGCAGCTCGTGGGCCGTGGCACCGGCATGTCGATCTCGCGCTTCAGGCTGCCGTCGGGGGCGTAGCAGGCGACGCGCCAGCCATCCCAGACCGCCAGCCACAGGTTGCCCTCGCTGTCGACACACAAACCGTCGGGCTTGCCCTCGGACGGCTCCAGCGTCACGAACGGCCGCCGCCCCGAGATCGCGCCCGTCTCGGGCTCGAAATCATAGGCGAAGACGATCCCCAGCGCGGTGTCGGTGAAATAGAACGTCCGCCCGTCCGGGCTCCAGTCCAGCCCGTTCGAAACCTGAAACCCGCCGTCCACCGCCTGCGCCGCCTGCACCGTATCGAAGCGGTACAAGGACCCCGAGGGCATCGAGGCGTCGAGGCTCATCGACCCGGCCCAGACCCGCCCCTTGCGGTCGGTCTTGGCATCGTTGAACCGGTTCGAGGGCATGTGTGCCTCGGGGTTGAAGATCGTTGCCAGCTTGTTGGTGTTCGGATCGTAGCGCTCCAACCCGTTCTGGGTCACGGCGACCAGCCCGTTGCCCTGCGCGGGCAACACGGCGCTGATCAGGTACGGCGCCTGCTGCATCCGGTCCTCGCCCCGTTTCGGGTCGTAGCAATGGAAGGCCGGGGCGGCGACGTCGACCCAGTGCAGCACGCCCTCGCGGGCGTCCCAGACCGGGCCCTCGCCGACGATGGCGCCGGCGGCGGCGACGCATTCCAGCCCCTCTTCGACATGGGGCGTGCGTCGGGGGTTGGGCGTGATGCTCACGGGGGCGCTTCCGATGTTGCCCATGACGCGGCGGGCGGCCTCCATCAGGTCGCGGCCGATCACGTGGCGGCGCTCGTAGGGCAGACGGTCGGCCAGCGCCGTGACCACGATCGCCCCCTGCCCCATGCCCGGAGGCCCGTTGACCGGCACCGCGATGACGGTGACCCCGTCCAGCGTGCGGGATTTCGAGATGGTGTAGCCGCGCGCGCGGCTGATGGCGAAATCGGCCAGCACGGCAGCCTGCTCGTCCTGGCTGAGATGGCCGATGATGGCGTTGACCTTGTGCGGCGGCATCGCGGCCATGATCGAGTGCCCCGAGGCGCTTTCCAGCGCGGGCAGCTCGCGACCGATCTCGACGCCGATCGCCAGCGGGTTCGGCGGGCGGCGCACATCGACATAGATGATGCGCTCGCCCTCCATGATGGTCAGGCTGACGGTCTCGTTCAGCTCCTTGGACAGGCGCAGCACCTCGGCCTCGGCGGCGGTGCGCAGGTCGAAGGACGACATCGACCGCCCGCCCAGCTCGATCAGCCGGTGGCCGAGACCATAGGTCTTGAGCCGAGTGTCATGCCGGACGAAGCCGAACTCGACCAGCGCGCCCAGCAGACGATAGAGCGTCGCCTTGGGCAGCCCGGTCTCGGCCAGCAGTTCGGTCGAGGTGCAGGGCCGCCCGGCGCCGTCCATGATCTCGAGGATCTGGATGCCCTTGACCAGCGTGCCCGCGCCCGGAAAGCGCGCCGCGATATCGTCGAACCTGTTCAAGCGTCAGCCTGCCACCTGATGCGTTTCGGGGTCGAATACATGAATCTTGTCCTGCGGCAAAACCAGATTCACCCGCTCGCCCTCGGTATAGCGGCGGTCGTCGATCACCCGGATCAGCATCGCGCTGGGGTCGCGCTCTTCCTCCTCGTCCATGTCCGAGCGGTCCAGGTCGGCGGCCTGCCCGGCGGGCGTGTGGAAATGCATGATCTTCTCGGTGCCGAGGTTCTCGACCAGCGTCAGGTCCACGCCCGGCCCGTCGCCGCCGATCTGAATATGCTCCGGGCGGATGCCGAAGATCATCTCGCGCCCGGCAAGGCTGGCGGCAGCCTGCGGCAGCGCGATCTCGTGCCCGCCGAAGCGGGTGACGGGGCCGCCAGCGCCGGTCTCGACCGTGCCACGGAAGAAGTTCATCCCCGGCGAGCCGATGAACCCGGCGACGAAGATGTTGGCGGGCTGGTGGAACAGGTCCTCGGCGCTGCCGACCTGCTGGATCTCGCCGGCGCGCATCACAACGATCTTGGTCGCCATGGTCAGCGCCTCGGTCTGGTCGTGGGTGACGTAGATCGTGGTCACGCCCAGCCGCTTCTGCAGCTTGACGATCTCGGAGCGGGTCTGCACCCGCAGCTTGGCGTCGAGGTTCGACAGCGGCTCGTCCATCAGGAAGGCCGAGGGCTCGCGCACGATGGCCCGCCCCAGCGCGACGCGCTGCCGCTGGCCGCCCGACAGGGCGCGCGGCTTGCGGTCCAGGTAGGGCGTCAGCTCCAGCAGGCGGGCGGCCTCCTCGACCTTGGCGTTGATGTCGGCGGGCGCAAGGCCGCGCATCTTCAGGCCGAAGCCGATGTTCTTGCGCACGCTCATGTGCGGGTAGAGCGCGTAGTTCTGGAACACCATCGCGATATCGCGCTTGCCCGGCCCCAGCTCGGTCACGTCGCGCCCGCCGATGCGGATCGAGCCGGCTGTGGTCGCCTCCAGTCCCGCCAGCATCTTCAGCGCGGTGGACTTGCCGCAGCCCGAGGGGCCGACGAAGACGCAGAAGTCTCCGTCGTCTATGTGCAGGTCGAACGCCTTGATCGCTTCGACGGGGCCGTAGCTTTTCTTGATCTGGTCGAATTGGACGGTTGCCATTGTTCTGCTCCGTTACTTCTCGGACCCGGCCGCCAGGCCGCCCACGAGGAAACGTTCAAGGAAGAGGAAGACGATGATGATCGGGATAGAGGACATCAGCGATCCGGCCATGATCAGGTTCCACTCGGTGACGAACTCGCCCTTCAGCGCGGCAATGCCCATCTGAAGCGTCCAGTTGTCCTCGGTCGTGGTCAGGAAGGTGCGCCCGAACAGGAAGTCGGACCAGCTGACCACGAAGGAATAGAGCGCCGTCGCCGCCAGACCCGGCGCCGCCACCGGCAGCACGATGCGGAAGATCGTGCCCAGCGGCGAGCAGCCATCAACCAGCGCAGCGTGTTCCAGCTCGGGCGGGATCGTGTCGAAATAGCCCTTCAGCATCCAGGTGCAGAACGGCACGATCAGCGTCGCCTGCGCGATCACCACCGACCAGAGCGAGCCGACCAGCCCGGTCGAGCGGAAAATGGCGAACAGCGGGATGATCATCAGCGTCGCGGGCAGCATCTTCGAGGTCAGGATGAACAGGCCAAGCGCCTGCCCGCCCCGCAGCCGGAAGCGCGACAGCGCATAGGCCGCCAGCACCGAGACCGTCAGCGACATGATCATCACCGCGATGGCGATCTGCAGCGAGTTGAGGAACCAGCGCAGGAACGGATGCTCCTGCAGGATCGTCATGAACACGCCCCATTGCGGGACCGCCGGCCAGAACTGCGGCGGATAGGCCCGCAGGTTGTTCGCCGGCTGCAGCGCTGTCACGATCATCCAGTAGATCGGGAACAGCAGGATCACGCAGGTGGCGATGGCGGTGACGTAAAGCGCCAGCGTGGCGAGAGGATGTCTTTTCTGCATCGTTCGTTGCTCCTCAGTGCACCGACTTCGCCAGGCGCCCGACCAGCGCGCGGCTGACGATGGCGCACAGGATCATGGTGATGACGCCCACGGCGGCGCCCTGGCCCATCCGGAAGAATTCGAAGGACTGCTCGAAGGTCAGGATCGACAGCGTCGTGGTCGACCCGATCGGCCCGCCCTGCGTCAGCACGTAGATGATCGCGAAGTCCCGGAAGACCCAGAGCGAGGTCATCACCAGCGTCACCCCGATCACGGGCAGCATGTTGGGCACGGTGATGTAGAAGAACCGCTGCCACGGCCCCGCACCATCGACGGCGGCGGCCTGATACTGCTCTTCGGGGATGGACTGAAGCCCCGCCAGCAGCATGATCGACATCAGCGGATAGCCCTTCCAGATCATCACGAAACAGACCGCCGCGAAGGCCGCCGTCGGGTTCGAGAAGAACAGCACCGGCGTCGAGATCACGCCCAGTTTCAGCAGCATCCAGTTCACGACGCCGAACGAGCTGTCGAGCATCCACGCCCAGATCACCGTCGCCACCACCTCGGGCACCGCCCAGGGCAGCGCGACGAACAGCCGGACCGCCGTGCGACCCCGGAACTTCTGGTTCACCAGCATCGCGGTGGCGAAGCCGATGATGACCGACAGCGCGCCGACCACGAAGACCAGCTTCAGGCTGACCCAGAGGCCGCGCCAGAACTCGTCCGAGCCGAACAGCCACGCGTAGTTCTTCAGGGTCCACGGCTCGCGCTCGTCGCCGATGCGCGCGATGCGGACGTCCTGCATGCTGATGTCCACGGACAGCAGGATCGGGTAGACGATGATCGCCGCCATCAGGATCACCGCCGGGGCAAGCAGCAGGTAGCCGAACTTCTCGCGGTGGCGCGGCGCGCTGAAGTCGATCATCGGGAACCCGCGCGCCGGTCCTGCGACCTTCTTGCGGGGTGCGCTGGTGTCAGTCATTGCAACTCCTCAGGGTAGCGGACCGGCGCCGCATGGGGCGCCGATCCCTGCATCAGGCCGAGATCACTCGGCGATGCGCATCACCTCTTCCTGGAGGTTCTTCACCGCCTCGGCCGGATCGAGCCCGCCGACCAGCATCCGCTGCGCCTGCTCGAAGAAGATCTTCACGACCTCGTTGTTCTCCAGCTCCAGGCCCTTGGGCAGACGGTCGACGCCCGCGGCAGCCGCCGTTTCGGTGGCTTCCTGGATGATCGCGAAACCGGGGTTCTCGGCGATGATCGCGCTATAATCGAGACCCGGACGCGGCGCGGGCGAGCCGCCCAGTTCCGAGAACCGCTTCTGGTACTTTTCCGACGCGGTGAGCTGGATGAAGTCCCAGACCAGCTCCTTCTTCTCGTCGCTCAGTTCCGAGGGCATCGCCAGCACGTTCGAGGTGCCGCCCAGCGGCGGGGTCAGCGGCGAGGGCGCGATCTTCAGGTGCTGCTTCACCTCGGGCGCGGCGCTGTTGATGACGCCGGTAATCCACGGCCCGTCGATGGTCATCGCCTGGCGGCCTTCCAGGAAGAACTGCCGCGCATCGGCCGAGCTGACCTCGAGTGGGCTGACGCCTTCATCGAAGAAGCGCTTCCAGTTCTCCAGCCCCTGGATGACCTCGGGACGGTCGAAGGCGGGCTTGCCGTCCACGGTCCAGCTGCCGCCCGCGTCGAGAACGAAGCCAAGGGCCTCCTGCATCACGCTGGCATCGCCCGTGGTGGGCATCACGGTGCCGATGAAGTCGTTGACGCCGTCGCCGTCCACGTCGCGCGTCACCTTCTTGGCCGCCTGGAAGAAGCTCTCGTAGTCGGTCGGCACCTCCTCGACGCCGGCCTCCTGCAGCACCTTCTCGTTATAGGCCATGATGAACCCCGAATAGAGCAGCATCATGCAGACGGTCTGGCCTTCCCATTCGCAGGTTGCCTGCCCGGCCCAGTCGTCCAGCGGAATGTCGGTCTGCGCAAAGCGCTCGTCCAGCGGCTCCAGCCAGCCTTCGTTGGCGAAGGGCTGGAACTCGAATGCGGCGAGGTGGACGATGTCCGGCGGGTTGCCGCCCGCGAACAGGGTGAACATCGTGTCGGCGTATTCGTCGCGCGAAACGCGGCTCATCTTGATCGTGGCGCCGGGGTGGGTTTCCTCGAACTCGGCGACGATCTCGTTCCACCAGTCGCCATAGCCGGGCTCGCCGGTCATCCAGCTGATGAAGCTCAGCTCCTGCGCGGCGGCGGGCAGCGCGGTCAGGCTGGTGGTCAGCGCAAGCGCGGCACCAACTGCGGTTTTCGTCAGGGATTTCATGAACATTTCCTCCTTGTCGGTTTATTGGTCGAGCAGCGGTTTCAGGTAGTCGAAGGCCTCGGGCCGCGGGACGATGCCGTGGCCGGGCGTGTCGGGGATCTCGAACGCCCCGTTGCCGACCTCCGCCGCACCCTCCAGCAGGGCGGCGTTGCGGCCATAGATCGTGTGCTGGAACTCGTGCGCCTCGGCGCCCGCCGCGAGGCTGGCGCGCAGGCTGGCGGACATGAATATGCCAAGGCCGATGGTCGCATGGGGGATCACCGCTGCGCCGTTCTCCCGCGCCCGGCCCGCGATCCGCAGGAACTGGGTGATGCCGGTGTGCCCCATCTCGGGCTGCACGATCTTCGCCGCCCCGGCGCGCGGGATATAGTCCCACTCGGTCCGCCATTCCTCGCCGAGCGCAAGGGGTTTCGAGATCCCCTGCCCCACCGCGATCTGCGCGCCGATATCCTCGGGCGAGACAGGCGCTTCGAGGAACCACGGATCATAGGGCGCAAGGTCCCGGTCCAGCTGGATCGCGCCCTCGGCGCTATAGGTCCAGTGCATGTCCACGGCGATCTTCTGCGCGTCGCCAAGCCCGCCACGCAGGCTTTCGAACTCGCCCGGCACATCGCCGTTGTCGCTGTGGCTGACGGGGATCTTCACCTTGTCGAAGCCCCGGCCCTGCCATTCGCGGGCCATGTCCAGCCGCGCCTGCTTGCTCGGCCCCGGCAGGCCCGAGACATAGCCTTCCAGCCGCCCCGCACCGGGCGCACCCAGGGCAGCCTGAATGCTGCCCCCCTGCGCCCGCGCGTACAGATCCCACAGCGCGATATCCAAAGCCGCCAGTGTATCCGCCAGATAGCCCCCCCAGTAGCCGCGCACCCGCTGCAACTTGTAGAGCGCATCCCAGGTCTCGTCGGGGCGCATCGGGTCCAGCATCTTCAGATACGGGCCCAGCAGGTCCTCGATCAGGTCGGCGACGATCTTCGGCGCGACCAGACCATAGGTCTCGCCCCAGCCCTGCGCGCCGTCGGTGTCGGTCAGCCGCACCACGACCGAACGGTCGCCGACCGGGTATACGGTGCCGTTGAACTTCCGCAGGATGTGGCTGTCGCCCAGCATGACCTCGTCGAGCCCGCCCAGATAGGCGTTCTCGCGCGGACGCTCGAAGACGAAGACCTCGATGCGGTCGATCTTCTTATGCATCCGCCATCTCCGGCTTGGCGGTGGCGCGTTCGTACAGCTCCAGCACCAGCTCGCGCAGCTCGGCGTCCATCTCGGGCAGCGGCTCGCGCACGTCGTCGCAGTCGATCAGGCCGCGGTGCTTGAGGATCAGCTTGGTCAGACGCATCCGGTACGGCGCCTGGATCAGCAGCAGCGGCAGGCTGCGCTCATAAAGCCGCAGCGCCTCGGCCCGGTCGTGGGCGGCGTAGGCGCGGAACAGGGCGACGTGCAGATCCAGCAGTTCGATCGCGGGCATCGTGGCGATGGCGCCCCGGTCCAGCTCTTCCAGCAGGTAGCGCGCGCCGCCGCCGCCGATCACCCCGTCGAGGTCCGGCCCGCAACCCGCGACCAGCCGCGAGACCTTGGGCCCCGAGGGGATGCCCTCTTCTTTGACGTAGCGGATCGCCTGAACTTCGGCGGCCAGCGCCAGCATCTGCTCGGCGCTCAGGTCCGCGCCGCGCGGCTTGAACAGGTTCTGCAGGATGATCGGACGATCCTCGCCAAGCGCGGCGGCGATGCGCGCGAACCAGGTGCCGGTCTCCTCGCCCATTGCGGGGACGGCCATCGCCATCACGCCCTCGGCCCCGGCCTCGGCGGCCATGGCGGCAATCTCGACCATCTCGGCCGGATCGGCCGAGTTCACGCCCGCGATCACCGGCAGCTTCCCGGCGGCGACCTCGGCGACCCGCGCAAGGTTCGCGCGGCGCTCGTCGGCGCTGAGATACAGATCCTCGCTCGCGACGCCCGGATAGACCAGCGCTGCCGCGCCCGCCTCGACCGCATGGGCGGCGACCCGTTTCAAGGACACCTCGTCCGACGCGCCCTCGGCGGTGAACGGGGTCGGGACGATCGGCAATACGCCGGTCAGCTTCCTTCTCATCCCGGCAATTCCCTATATTTGAGACTTAGTTTTCATAATTGATACACTCCTTCAAAGCCGCTAGCTTGTCAACGAAATTTGCCGAAGCGGCAATCGGACGAGGGAAACACACATGGCAGACACGGCATTCATCGCGGTCGACTGGGGCAGCAGCAGCTTCCGCGCCTGGGCAATGACGCCGGACGGCACGCCCCGCGATTCGCGCAACGGACCGGACGGGCTGAAGACGGTGAAGCACCGGGATTTCGCCGGGGTGATCCGCCGCCACTGCGGCGACTGGCTCGACGCGATGCCCGGCCTGCCGGTCATCATGCAGGGCATGGTCGGCGCCCGCACCGGCTGGATCGAGGCCGCCTACGCCCCCTGCCCCGTCCGCTTCGACCAGCTGACCGAGGCCGCAACCCGCCTCGACATCGACGGCCACCCGGCGGCGATCCTGCCCGGCGCGACCGTCACCGAAGGCGGCGAGGCCGACGTCATGCGCGGCGAGGAAGTGCAGGTCTTCGGCGCCGCAGCCCTCACCGGCCTCAGCGACGCGACGATCTGCATCCCCGGCACGCACTGCAAGTGGGCGCGGCTCGAAGGCGGCGCGCTGACCGGTTTCCAGACCTACATCAGCGGCGAGCTTTACCAGCTGCTCCTGCGCCAGAGCCTCGTCGGCGCGCTCGCCGATGGCGAGGCGATGGACCCCGCCGCCTTCCGCCGGGGCCTCGACCGGGGCACATCGCAACCGCTCGCCCACGCGGTCTTCGCGGGCCGCGCAAGCACCCTGACCGGCGGTCTGCCGCCCGCGCAAGTCGCACCGTTCCTCTCGGGCGTGCTGATCGGCGCCGAGATCGCCGCCCGCCCGGAAACCGCAGACATCCTGCTGATGGCCAGCGGCGTGCAGGCCGAGCTTTACGCGCAGGCGCTGGACCACCTCGGGCGCGGCTACCGCACGGTCGATGCCGACGCCGCGACCATGGCGGGGCTCAGCCGCGCCGCGCGCACCCTTTGGCCACGGGCGGTGCCTGCATGACACCGGCCTTCGCGCTGAACCACGTCGCGCTGCCCGCGCCCGAGCCGGAACGCAGCATGGCGTTCTACGCCGCCTTCGGCTTCACCCCCGGCTTCGTCCGCCACGATGCCAGCGGCAAGATCGAGCTTCAGCAGATGCACCGGGACGGCCAGTTCGTCGAACTGATCGCCTCCCCGGACACGCCTGCCGCCGGTCATTTCGGCCTGCACACCGAGGACATGGACGCCGCGCTCGCGCACCTTGGCGCACAGGGCCTCGCGCCGCTGCACCCGCCGCGCCGGGGCCAGTCCGGCGTGCTCTGGACCTTCTTCCGCGATCCCGCCGGGAACATGGTCGAGGTCACCGCCCCATGACCAACCGCGCGGCGGGCATCGAGACCGGGCAGGCGCTGGCCCTCGTCGCGCTGTTCAGCGGCGTCGTCGCGGGCGTGGTGCTGAAGATGATCGAGACCGTGCCGCCCGGTCAGGCGATCACATGGCGCTCGGCGCTGGCCTTCGCCGCCATCGCGCTGGCGGTGCTGCTGCGCAAGGGCGGCTCGCCCGGGCTGATCGGCCCGCGCGGGCTGCTGCGCGCGGTGCTCGACGCCATCGCCGGGCTGACCTTCGCGCTGGCCATCTTCCTGATCCCGCTCTCGCTGCTGGCCTCGATCCACGCGACGCTGCCGATCCTGTCGGTGGTCCTCTCGGGCGCGCTGCTGGGCGAACGGCTGCACAAGGCCACATGGGCGGCGCTGGCCCTCGCCTGCCTCGGTACGCTGCTGATCCTGAAACCCGGCCTCGCCTTCTCGCCGCTGGGTGTAGGTCTGGCGCTGGCCTCGACGCTGGCCTACGGGCTGCGCGATGTCGTGACCCGCGTGCTGCCGCCGCGCACCGACACGCTGAAGATCGCGCTGGCCTCGCTGGCGCTGGTCGGCCTCGCCGCCGCGCTGATCCCCTCGGGGCAGGCGTGGAGCCTGCCGCCCGGCCACGACCTCGGCCTGATCGCCCTTGCGGCGCTTGGGTTCATCGGCGCGAACGTGCTGATCATCGCCGCGCTCCGCCGTACCAGCGTCGGGCAGATCGCACCGCTGCGCTACACCAGCGTGCTCTGGTCGCTGATCTTCGACGCGGCGCTCTGGGGCTATGTCCCCGACGCCGCCGGCTGGGCCGGGATCGCGCTGATCCTGACCGCCGGCCTCCTGCAATTCCGCGCCTCGAAAGAGCCCCCAAGATGACCGACAGACCCAATATCCTGTTCCTGCTGCCCGACCAGCTGCGCCATGACTTCCTCGGCTGCTATGGCGCGGACTTCCTGAAGACCCCCGCCATCGACGGGCTGGCGGCGCAGGGCACGCGCTGGCAGACGGCGATCTCGCCCTCGCCGATCTGCGTGCCCGCGCGGGCCTCGATGCTCAGCGGCCAGAACGCCCACGCCAGCGGGATCACCCACAACCTTGCGTGGCTGCGCCCCGACCGGCACGAAATGGGCATCCGCACATGGCCGGAACTGCTGGCCGCCTCGGGGTATCGGACCTCGGCCATCGGCAAGATGCACTTCTACCCGTGGGACCTGTCCGAGGGTTTCCAGACCCGCGTGATCTCCGAGGACAAGCGGCATATCCACGTCCGCGACGACTACCACCACGCGCTCGCCGCCGAAGGCTTCGCCAAGCTGCACGGCAACGACCAGCCCGGCTATACCGAGCACAAGGGCGCCAGCACCAACCCGCTGCCCGACCACCTGCAACCCGACCGCTGGGTCGCGCACCGGGCCGCCGAGCACCTCCGCAGCCTGAGCGGAGACCAGCCCTTCGCGATGATGGTCGGCTTCCCCGGCCCGCACTGCCCCTATGACCCGCCAGCGGAGGCCCTGTCCCGCGTCGACCCCGACGCCATGCCCGAGGCCCTGCCCCGGACCGAGGAAAGCGACGCGCTGCACCCGCTGATGGTCGCCGGCTACCGCCGCGACTGGGCCGACACCGACTATTCGACGCTCACGCCCGAACAGATCCGCCGGATCCGCCATCACTACGCGGTCTCGGTCGAGCGGCTGGACGAGGACGTGGCGCATATACTCACCGCCCTGCGGGAAACCGGGCGGCTCGACAACACGATCGTCGTCTTCGCCTCGGACCATGGAGACTACCTCGGCGACTTCGGGCACATGGGCAAAGGCTTCTTCCACGAGCCGTCCGTCCGCGTGCCACTGGTCGTCACCGACTTCCGCGCCCCCGAACAGCAGGTCGAGACCGCCCCCGCCTCGCTGCTCGACCTCTACCCCAGCTTCCTGTCCTGGGCGGGGCTGGAGGTGCCTGCCCACGCCGACGGCACCGCCCTTCACACCCCGCAACCGGAGCGCATCATCACCGGCGCCACCACGACCGGCTTCATGGCCCGCGACGCCCGTTGGAAACTGGTCCGCTACACTGTGGGAACCGAGGCGCTCTTCGACCTTGCGGGCGACCCCGGCGAGCAGCGCAACCTGATCGACACCCACCCCGAGGAACGCCGCCGCCTCGACCGGGCGCTCACCGCAAGCCTGCTCGCCGGGCTCGCCGCAGGCCATGCCGACAAGGCGGTGCCCGACGCGAAGTCGCCGCCCGAAGGCCCGTTCCACGATCCCTTCTGGCAGCGCCCCTACCCCGCCCGGATCTAGAGCGCCCCCAGCACCGCGCGCGTCTCCGGCATCCGCTCCAGCGTCGCCGCGATCCGGCTGCGCCAGCCCGGACCCTGCGCCTGCGCGGTCTCGAATGCCTCGGCCAGGTCCTCGGGCCGCTCCTCGGCCAGAACTGCGACCAGGAACGCCGCCTGCGCCCGGTCCTTGCGCGCCTTCTGCCCGTCCGCCCCCTCGCGCCGCCGGTCCGCGACGATCAGCTTGTGCACCGCATAGCGCTCGGGGCGCGGCACCTGCACCAGCACGCCGGACCGGTAGAGCAGCGGCACCCGGATCGGCTCGGCGATCAGGTAGTGCAGGAAATGCAGGCTCTGCGCGCTGACCCCCAGCGCAGGCAGATCCCGGATCCGCTCGTCCGCCTCGAACGAGGGCGTCAGGAACTCCACCAGCGTCTGCCGGTCGGTCTGCCGCCAGCGCCAGGTCCTGTTCTTCTCCAGCGAAGGCAGCGGGTCGAATTTCAGCTGCTGGAACAGCGCCGGCAGAGGCTCCTCCACCCGGTCCCCCAGCGCCAGCGACAGCCGCTCGAAACTGGCGATGTCGATATCCTCGGTCATCGCCGTCTGGTCGAACCCCAGCCGCACACCCAGCTCGCCCTCATACAGGCGGAACGCATGGGTGCCGACCAACGTGCCGCCCAGCCGGAATACCCCGACCCGCGCCAGCGCCGAGACCGCCTGCCCGGTCTGCGCATCCGCCATCAGATAGCCCTCGGCCCGGAGCACCCGCATCAGCCGCGCCCGCTCCCGCGCGCCGACCCGGGCGACCTCGGCAATCGCCTTGTGCCGCTCCAGCCGGTCCCGCAGCTCGGCGGTATCCTCGCCGATGTAGCGATCCACGACCTCGGTCCCCAGCCGGTAGCGGTCGTACCAGTACCCCCGCCCCCGCACGGTCTTGAGCCGCGGCGTGCCGATGATGCCCGATACGGCATCGTCCTTGAGCATCCGAAGCAGGTCAGTCCAGGCCGCCATGCCGATGGCGGAGTGATGCCGGATCATCAGTTACCCCACGAAGAATCGTTCGTAGGGTAAACTATGCCACCTCTGCCCCGAAAGCACCCATTTGGCCGGCCTCGGCTTTGCCACACAGCCGCCATACTCGCGTCATGCGTGATTCACCTATTGAGGCCGCACCCCGGTCTCCCGGAAGGGTCCACCGAGTTCAAGAACAGCGCCGACACTACGAAGGAACAAGCTGAATGCCCACCTATACATTCTCTGTATATCAATTTGACCCGTTCCTAGTATTTGGACTTGGCGGGACCAGGCCATTGACTGATTTCAACTGGGATCTGTCATTTGGGTCCCAAACCGCAGAACTGCAGGTGACGGACGACGACCTGTTTCTGGACTCGGGCGCAAGTGATGCCAACCAAACCGGGGTATTGTCGGTAAACGGCGTTCAGATCGCATCTGGCCAACTCGACAGCTTATTCAAGTATACGCTTACGTGGCAGAGCCAATCCGGGCCCGAGACGACAGTTGTCTACGAATCTTTCGTAAATGGCAGCCCGATCGCCATCGTAGACGGGCCGATACCACCCGAAGGCACCACGGTTTCGACAACTATTGATTTCACGGCCTACAGCACCGCCTACGTCGACCTCCTCTGCTTCACCCGCGGCACGATGATCCTGACCGAGCGAGGCGAGGTCGCCATCGAGGACCTCGCTCCCGGCGACACCGTCCTGACCCGCGACAACGGCGCCCAGCCGATCCGCTGGATCGCCTCGCGTAGCATCCGTGCCGCCGGCGACATGGCCCCGATCCGCATCTCCAAGGGCGCCATCGGCAACGACCGCGACCTGACCCTCTCGCCCGCGCATCGGGTGCTGCTGTCCGGCTGGCGCGCCCAGGCGATCTGCGGTGCGCCCGAAGCGCTGGCCACCGCCCGGCAGTTGCTGACTCACGACGGCGTCACCCGCATCGAGGGCGGCACGGTCGAATACTTCCACATGCTTCTCGACCGGCACGAGATCGTCACCGCCAACGGCACCCCGGCCGAGACGCTGAACCCCTCGGACATGGCGCTGGATGCGCTCGGCAGCGAACAACGCCGCGAGATCGAGACCCTGTTCCCCGAACTGCTGACCGGGGCAGGTTTCCCCCTCGCCCGCCCGATGCTCTCGGACACGGACGTCGCCGCACTGTCGGGCTGAAAGGCGCCCCAAAGGGCCTTCCTGAAACCGCAGAAAAGCCCGTTTCTCGCCACATCCCGGTGGTTGTGCAGAAAATGATGCCGTCGGGCCCCCTCGCCCGTCGGCACACGCCTATTGAATACGGCCCTGCAGGTCGAAATCGGGAATACCCAGAATGCCAGAATACACTTTCCGCGTTTATGCCTTCGATTCCGGGGAAATCCCCTACGGCGGCGAGTTCGAACTGTCAGGCGAGCTTTGGGACGACACGTTCGGAGGCGAGACCGCAACACTGGTCGTCACCGACGACGATCCCTATTTTCATTCCCGGAACGACGTGCAGGTCGGTGAACTGTTCATCGGCGGCACATCCGTTGGAACCTCCAACGTCAGCACAGACATCCTCAACGGGTTCACCTGGACCGACAGCTCGAACGTCGAGCATACGACCAGCGTCATCTCCATCGACAGTACGTTCGGCACCTATTCGGCGATCCTCGGACCGATCCCCACCGAAGGAGTGACCGCGACCGGCGGCGCGGCATTCGACTTCGATCCGGCGCCGCGCTACGACCTCCTCTGCTTCACCCGCGGCACGATGATCCTGACCGAGCGCGGCGAGGTCGCCATCGAGGACCTCGGTCCCGGCGACACCGTCCTGACCCGCGACAACGGCGCCCAGCCGATCCGCTGGATCGCCTCGCGCACCACCCGCGCAACCGGCGACATGGCCCCGATCCGTATCTCTAAAGGCGCCATCGGCAACGACCGCGACCTGACCCTCTCGCCCGCGCACCGGGTGCTGCTGTCCGGCTGGCGCGCACAGGCAATCTGCGGTGCGCCCGAAGCGCTGGCCACCGCCCGGCAGTTGCTGACCCACGACGGCGTCACCCGCATCGAGGGCGGCACGGTCGAATACTTCCACATGCTTCTCGACCGGCACGAGATCGTCACCGCCAACGGCACCCCGGCCGAGACGCTGAACCCCTCGGACATGGCGCTGGATGCGCTCGGCAGCGAACAACGCCGCGAGATCGAGACCCTGTTCCCCGAACTGCTGACCGGGGCCGGTTTCCCCCTCGCCCGCCCGATGCTGCGCGACGCCGACGTCGCGGCGCTGGCCGCAACCCTCTGACCCCGATTGGACGGCACGGCTCCACCAAGCGCTGTGCCCCGACGTCCCGCAATCCGATCCGCAAAAGGGCTAGCATCGACAGTCCACGGGTGCGTCTGGTCGCGAGCCTGAAAAGGCCCGCAACCGTCAGCACCCCAAAACTGGAGATTCCATGCCCTCGCCCTTCCCCACCTAGGGCTGCGGACACAGACGGCACGCGGTGCGCTGCACGATATCCACTCCCCCAAGTGTGAAAGACGCGCGCGCGACGGGCCGGGCCCCGACCGCTTGCCGAGATGCAACAGTACTGCACCCAATCGCGCCACCGCCAGCTATGGATTTCCATAGGTCCGGTGATAAGGTCCCGCATGTCCCGCAGCTTCCGCCTTGACGAATGCCTCGACGCCCTGGCCGGCCAGACCTCGCCCGAGGCGATCTGGGCCGAGACCTGCGCGTGGCTGCAACGTCTCGGGATCGACGCCGCCTACTACGGACGCATCGGCCCCGGCGAGGCGGTTCTGATGCACAACATCGACGGCGACTGGCTGCCTGGCCGCCCCGACGCCGACCTGCGCGCCTTCGCGGACAGCGACCCGCTCTTCACCTATGCCTGCCGCAGCATCCGCCCGCTGCTGACCGGCGCCGCCTTCATGCACCGGTACCCCGAACTGTCGCCGCAGGATCGCGACCTGATCGAACAGGCCGCGGTGTCCGGGCTGGACGCCGGGATCGCGGTGCCGACCCGGATCCGCTCGGCCTCGGGCGTGGCTGGCTGGAACCTGTTGACCTCCTCGGGGCGCGCGGGGGTCGAGGACTTGTGGGAGCGGCACGGCGGCGCCGTATCACTGCTGGCCCACGCCGTGCACGAACTGCTGGCCAGCGTTGCGCGCTCTCAAGATGCCGTCCTCTCCACCCGCGAGGCTGACTGCCTGCGCTATCTGGGCCAGGGGCTGCGCACCAAGGAGATCGCGCACCGCATGGGCGTCGCCCCGGTGACGGTCGAATACCACTTCACCAATGCCCGGAAAAAGCTGGGCGCGCGGACCCGCGAGCAGGCTCTGGCCCAGGCCCTTCGATCGGGTCTGATCGAACTCTAGCCCCCCTGCCCTTCCGGTCCCACCGTGCCCGGAACGCCGAGTTAACGTAACACTTTAACGTTACCCCACAAACTATTTTTCGTGGGGTAACGCCCGTTTCAGCCATCCAGCTGGTCGAAGAAAGCCTGCACCGCGATCTCCAGCCGACGCCGATCCTCGGCGCTGAAATCCCGGTTCAGCCGCAGTTCCAGCCGCCCGTCGGCGGCGGTGCACTTCACCTCGCCCTCGGGCCGGCGCATCCGGAACGTGGTCTTCGGGGACCGCGCGGGTTTGCCCTGTCCCCGCGGGGACACCTGTGCCCCCTGCCCTTCGGCGAAGCGCCGCAGCACCTCGAGTTCCTGCGCCTCGGTCCGTGGTCCGGTTCCCAGCGCCCGCACCAGCGAGGCCATGATCTCGGGCTCGCTGTCCAGCCGTTTCACCAGCGTCAGCCCCAGCGCCCGCGGGATCGCCTGCGGGTACTCCAGGTACTTCTCCAGCTTGTCCAGCAGCGTCGCGAAATGGCCGATGTAGTTCCGCTTCTGCCGGCCGGCAGACTTGAACAGAACCTCGATCGCCTCGGCGACATCCTCGGCCTCGGTGCCCGGATCATCCGCATAGGACCGCGCCAGGTCCGCCATCTCGGCGAACGAGATGTCCTTGCGCACGAGGTTCTCGTCCACCATCCGGCGATAGAGCCCTTCCAGCCCCTCGCCGCCTGCGATCAGCCCCGCCGGGATCCGGCCCCAGACTTCGGTATCGCCGGTCTCCTCGAGCAGCGCGCGGTATGCGCTCAGTCGCCGGTAGCCCTGCACCAGTTCATAGCCGTGGGTGGTCTGCTCGACCCGGATCGGGTTCGACAGACCGATCTCCCTGATGCTGGCCTTCAGCTCGTCCAGCTCGTCATCCGGCCCGAGCGCGCGATCGCGGGTCAGCTTGTTGGTGTGGACCTGGTCGACCGGGATCATGTCCACGATCAGGCCCTGCTGTTTGAGCCGGACGAACTCGTGCGCCAGCGCGTCATTCTCGGCGCGGATCGCGTCCTCGCGCAGGCGCCGCTCGCGCAGGCTTTCGGCGGCCTCGCCGATCGCCGTCGCCATCGGCCCGCGACGCGGCGCGCCGGTACAGGCCTTGGTTTCCAGCTCGGGTGTCCCCGCGGGGACAGTTTCGGGTTCCGCTGCCTTCGGAGCCTCTTCCTCGGGCATCTCGATATCGAACACGCGGCGGCGCTTGCTCATGCCTCATCCTCCAGCTTGTCCCAGGCTTCCGCGACCAGGCCGCGGAATTCCTCGTACGCCTTGTCAAAGGTCGCGCGGGCCCGGCGCCAGGTCTCGCGCGTCATGTCACGGTAGTCGATTTCATAGACCGAGGACAGGAACCGCCCGGACTGCTCGACCGCGCGGGTCATCTCGATCGGGTTTTCGGTCACACGATCCCCGAACACCTTGCGGAACGCATCATACATCGCGCGGTGCAATTCGTTGCCCGGTTCGTAGCGTGTCAGCAGGAAACGAACATCGGTAAACGCCTTTGGCAGATTGCCTGTCCCCGCGGGGACAAGTCCGGCAAACCCGTGGTCCAGATCCTCCAGCGCCTCGGCCAGCTGACCGATGAAACTGGTGGTCGAGTCGTATTCCCAGTAGCCCGGACCGGACGGGATATACAGCATGTCCGCCGCGAAGACCGCGTTCATCGACTGATACCCGATGGCCGGTGGACAGTCGAAAATCACCAGATCATAGGCGTCGGGCGGCAGCGCATCGAGGTAGCGGCTGACGGCGGCGAAGAAGCTCCATTCCGGGTTCAGGTGCCGGTACTGCGCCGAGGCGAATTCCACGAAGGCCGCATTGGCACAGGACGGGATCATGTCGATCGTCGGCCAGGCGGTCTGGCGGATGAAGTCGGTCTGCCGCAACTCGGCCAGACCCATGTCGCGGATCGAGGACGGAAGCTGGCGCTGGGGCAGGGTGGTTCCGCTCTCGGCCGCCCGCGCGCTGGAGTTCATGCGGTCCGTCTCGCGGATCAGGTCGCGGGCCATGATGCCCCAGACCGTGTAATCTTCGGCCACGTCGGTCAGGCCCATGGAATGGCTCAGCGTCGCCTGCGGGTCGAAATCGACACAAAGAATACGGTAGCCGTCCAGCGCCGCAGCATGCGCCAGGTGCAGCGCGACGGTCGACTTGCCGGCGCCGCCCTTGAAGTTGGCGATGGCGACGCGAAACGCCCGCTTGCCGGCGGGGCGGTAGGGCATCAGCGTCTTGCGGTTGACCTTCATCCGCCGCCGCAGCTCGTTGATCTCGTCAAGCGAGTACCAGCGCTGGCGACCATCCTCCTCGACCTCGCCATCGGGGAGCGAGGGGTCAGCGGCCAGACGGCCGCGGAAGGTCGACTGGTTGACCTTAAGGATCAGCTCGGACACTTCCCAGGACGAGAAGCGCCTGAGCGTCTTCTCCATCTCGGGGGAAAAGGTCTGCTTGCGGATCCAGCTCTGCATCTTGAGCGACTGCGCCTGTAGCGCGCCAAGATCCTCGTGGGTGAACATCCTGCCTCCGGTTCTTCGTTAGGACGCTAAACGCGCGTCGCTATCCTTTTACGCCGAGTTGGCAAAAGACTCAAAAGGGTTTATCGTCGGGACAGGAAGAACGTGCAGCAGCGCCTTTCGTCCTTTTGTCCCTGCGGGGACAGGCCCGGAAAAGCGTCCTGAACCGGGGCAGGCGATTCGGGGCAGGGGCCCGGAACCGCGGCGCCGAGGCCGCGACCAGGGGCCAGAGATTGGGGGACACCAATCGACGCTCCACCATCTATTGGGTGACATTGTGGGGCGCATAAGGGGACGTCCTGAGTGTCCCCCTATACCAAACAATACCTATTCTTAGATCCTGAATAAGGGGGCTCGAAGACGCAGTGCAGCGCACGGTGCTCGGTCGTGCTTGACAGAATCGTCGAATTGGACGCTAATTCCCTCAAGCTGGCGAAGAGCGTTGAGTTTCGCCGGAAAGAACAGGGCAGGGGGCAGAAGACACCCCGTCCTTGAGGCAGCACACCAGTCGCCCCACAGATGCCCAAGGCACGCCGGGACGATGCAGGACAGGGAACGAGCGGCATGATTGCCGGAAAGCTCGTGGGGCGCAACGCTGCGTCCCGCAAATACGATCTCATCGCGGCGCTGGGGGCGCATGCGCTCTCGGCGGACAAGCACCGGCAGCGCCTGGTCCTGAGGCTGATCACGCTCGTCACTGCCCGTTACAACTGGCGACTGGAGGAACTCTGCGTCGGCCAGCGCGAGATCGCCCGGCTCTGGGCAGTCAACGAACGCACCGTGAAGCGCGACATGGCGACCCTGCGCAACATGGGCTGGCTCGTGGTCAAGCGGCAGGGTGTGCGTGGCCGGGTCAGCGTGATGACGCTGGACCTCGAAAGGCTCTGGCGCGACACGGCGCCCAGCTGGCCCGCGCTGGGGCCGGACTTCGAGGCGCGGATGGCCGAGCAGGCGCCCTCGGCGGAACCGCCTGACAGCAACGTGGTGCCGCTGAACCTGCCGCAAGGCGCGCTGCCAGACGGGGAGGGGCCCTGGCCGGAGATCTGCCGCGCGCTGGAGGCCGAGGATCCGGCGGCCTACCGGCACTGGTTTTCGCGGCTGGAGCTTGACCACACGGACAACGGCATTCTCGGGCTGACCGCGCCGAACCGGTTTATCGCAAGTTATGTCGAGACCCACCTGACACCGCATCTGCTGCGCGCGGCCTACCCGGTTCTGGGGCCGATCCGGCATGTGAGCATCGCGGTACTCTAGGCGGACGACAAAGAGGCCAAGAGCTTCAGGACGCGCGGTCAGTTGTCGATCAGGCCCATTGTGCGCGCGCGATCCACCATCATTTTCACCGAAGACAGGTTCCAGCGAGCCGCCCCGCGCGGTGTCCTCTCGCGCAACTCGTGCAGGCGGTCGGCGATCTGCTGAAGCGTGGGGCGCGGCTGTGCCCCGGCAATGGCGGCCACGACGGCCAGCAGGCGGTCCGAGCGCGGTTGTACAGCGGCACGCTCCAGCACCGTATCCTCCAGCATTCCCTCCGAGACGAAGCGCTTCACGGCGCGTTTGAGACGCTCGGGGCTCCAGCTGCGGGCGGTGCGGGGCAGGGAGGCGTTCACCATGTCGGTAACGGTCTGCCAGTCGCGCTGGGGCCGGTGCCGCCGCACGATGGGCAGCCATTCCCGCGAGCTCTCGATGAGCCCGTTCAGATAGGCCTGGTCGCGCGCCATGGCATTCCTGCGGATCGCGGCCGGATCGCGGGCACGCAGGCCCGGATTGCCGCCGATCCGTCCCTCGGCGCGGGCGGCGCTAAGACCGGCGCGGGTGCGCTCCCGGATCAGCGCGCGTTCCAGTTCGGCGACCGACCCGAGGATCTGGAGCGTGAACCGGCCCTGGGGGGAGGCGGTATCGACAGGATCGCCCAGCGAGCGGAAATGCGCGCCGCGTGCATCAAGCGCCTCGATCACGGATAGCAGGTGGACCAGAGACCGGGCGAGACGGTCCAATCGCACGATCACCAGCGTATCGCCAGGTTCGATGCGATCGAGCACCCGCGCCAGTACCGGGCGCGCCCGGTTGCCGCCCGAAGCATACTCTTCATGGATGGTCGTGCAGCCCGCCGCCGCGAGTTCGCGGATCTGCGGGTCGAGCGACTGCTCTCCGGTAGAGACGCGGGCGTATCCTATAAGGGCCATATGCTGGTTTTAGCCCGGAATTTTCAATTGGGGAAGTTGCAACGAAACGGTCGATTGAAAACATTGACATAGGCCCGGAACCTGCCGCCTCTCTCGTCGCGCTTAGTGTCCCAAGGCCCGTTCTTCCTTGCTGAGCGGGGCCAAGGAGCCACGCGGCGCGAAACTCATGACCGGAATTGAGGTTGAACGCCGATATCCCTGGCGGATCTGGCAACATGGGGCAGGAAAGTGGCTGCCAATCACACGGACAAGTTCAGATAAGGTAAAATAAAATGTACTATGATAGATAAAAATATATAATACCAATGCGTTGCCTTGATCGGAATCAGATTCGGGAGGCGCTACGGACTGCCACCCCACACATTCTGGAGGCGGATCTCACCGCCGCTTGGATCGAAGGCATCCTGCTCGCCGGGCCGGTATCGGTGCGGTACCTCGGGTTTATCCCCGGGTCATCGAAACTTTACGCACGGAGGTGTCCGAAGAACTTTGCTTGAGCGGGGCAGGGGCGGGCATCTAGCGGCGGCGCATGGCGAAACCCAGCCCTTCCAAGTGGTTTAAAACGAACCCCGAAATCATTCGCTTGGCGGTGATGCTCTATGTTCGTGTCACGTTGCCCTTAACGCGGTTCTACCTCACTCAGTGCGGCGGGGGGGCTGAAATCGACCGACGTTGGCAAGCGGATTCCAGACACTGCCACCGGCAAACCTGGCGCACGACTGTAGCCCGTTCACCAATCGCGGGAAATTCCTGCAGCCACCGATGCCGCTATCACGACGCTCAACACCTTGAACCGAAACGTCGCTCCCGGGCGACCAGTGGTGCTTCGAACCCGTGCCTATCCCTCCTGAATGTTCCAGTCTCGGGATAGTTGCGCCAAGTAAGATGAGGCAGAGCCGCTTTAAGGACAACGTGAAAATTGCCCCCGGACGGGGCCTCTACAACCTTTTCGGAAAGAACATCTCGGTCGCCGAGAACAACACATACCAATCGGGCCGCTCGTTCTGGCAAAGCCGGTCGGCCACTTTCGGAACGGACCGAAAGCCCTGGTTGGCGGCCCGGTCCCGCAACCCCCGGAAGTGCCTTTATGCGACGCGTCTAACATTCCGGCCAACCTGGGCGTCACAAAAGCTTCGCATCAGGTACAAGTCTCCGTCACTCAGCCTCCGTAACCGTTGCACACGTGTGCGGCGGGGTGTTCGTCGCGCCGGAACCCACCATTCGGAGGTCGACGACCATGACAACGCTGACTTGCAAGATTGCCCTCGTGGCTGTGCTGGCCGGGGCGCCCGCGCTGGCCGAAGACATCACCATCCAGGTCTGGGCCGGCGGCTCGAACGACGGCGATACCTACCGGATCGACAATATCGCCATCGCGGCCGATATCCTGTCGCGCGAAGCCGCGATCCGTGGCGAAGAGCTGAACATCACCGTCGAGGGCAAGCGCGATTTCGACGGCTGGGACGGCTTCAAGCAGGCCGTGACCCTGGGCGCCGAGGCAGGCAACGCGCCGAACATCGTCGTCACCTCGCATCTCGACATCGCCCCCTGGGCCAGCGCCGGCTACATCGTTCCGGTCGAGGACTATGTGGACCTCGACGCCTGGCCGCTGTCGAACGTCTATCCGAACCTGATGGAAATCGCCGCTTTCGACGGCATCCAGTGGGGCGTTCCGCAGGATGCCGAAAGCCGGCCCTTCTTCTTCTGGAAGGAAACGATGACTGCCCTCGGCTACTCGGAAGGCCAGCTGGCCGAGATGCCCTCGCTGGTCGAGGCGGGCGAGTACACGCTGCGCGACATGCTCGAGGACGCGAAGAAAGCCGTCGAGATGGGCCTGGTCGAGGAAGGCTACGGTTTCTATCCGCGCGTCTCGAACGGCCCTGACTACGCCCAGTTCTACCAGAGCTTCGGCGGCGAGCTGATCGACCCGGACACCGGCAAGCTGGTCTTCGACCGTACCGCGATGACCGAATTCTATCAGTTCTTCGTCGACGCCGTCGAAGCCAAGGTACTGCGCAAGAACCACATCGGCACCGAATGGGACCAGTGGTACGCCGAAGTCGCCAGCGGCAAGGCCGCGTTCTGGCACGGCGGCACCTGGCACTATGCCCGGTACACCGGCAAGGAAGGCAACGAGGATTTCTTCGGCACCATCGGCTTCACGCTGATCCCGGCGGGCAATGACGCGGGCCGCGCCAACACGATCACGCACCCGCTGGTCTACCTGGTCACCGACCAGGAGGACGACCGCGCCGAAGAGATCGCCGCCCAACTGGTCGCCATCGCGACCGAACCGCGCTTGAACACGCTGCACGCCATCAAGTCGGCGCACCTGGCCGTGGCCGAGGCGCAGAGTGGCGTCGACCTCTACGCGCAGGACCGCTGGGCTGCCGAGGCGACCGAGGTGCTGCTGCCGAGCGCCAACGCACAGCCCAACCACCCGCAGTACGGCGCGTTCTCGGAAGCCATGTTCAAGGGCCTCGAGGCCGCCTGGACCGGCGTGCAGACCCCCGAAGAGGCCGTCGCCGAGGTCGAGCAGCAGTTGACCGCAACGCTGGGCGACGAGTTGATCGTCCGCTGACACTTCGCTCCTGCAACCAACCGCCGGCGGGACCCGTGTCCCGCCGGCACCGGTTCTTGAAGGACACCGGCATGAACAGACAAACGCTCCTGGGACTTGGGTTCCTTAGCCCCGCTCTGATCGCGGTGCTGGTGTTCTTCCTGCTTCCCGTGGTCCTGACGGTGGTGTTCGCGTTCACCAACATGAGCACCTCGACCGGGATCCTGGGCGGCGAATACCAGCTGACCGAAAGCGACCTGCGCCGCCTGCCGCAGGCCGGGGTCGGCGACGATGCGGTCGCGCTGCTGGAAGGCGCGGGTTATGCGATCACGCCGAAGACGCTCGCCAGCTTCGCTGCCGAATTCGGCGAGGATCGCGCCGAGGAACTGGCGCAACTGCATCCCGAGGCCCGCTTCGCCGACCGGCGCGAAATGGAGCGCGCGCTCAAGGATCTGCGCCGCGATCCGTTGCGCAAGACGCGCGAGCGCAAGGCCGCTGCCGAACTGTTCCGAACCTCGTTGCTGGGCGAGCGTTACCCGACGGAGGCCGACTTCACCGCCGCGATCACCGAACTTGGCGTGCCCGAGGCCGACCGCGCCGCGCTCACCGAGGTCGCCTATACCGGCTGGCGGTTCACAACGCAGAATTTCTCGTTGCTTTGGCAGCTTCCGGCAACCTGGCGCTATGCGCTGAACTCGGTGATCTATGTCAGCCTGACCCTGACCTTCAATGTCGTGTTCGGGCTGTTCCTGGCCCTGTCCACCTTCTTCCTGCCGACCCGGATCGCGCAGACCTTCCGCACGATCTGGTTCCTGCCCCGGATCCTGCCTCCGGTGCTCTATGTGCTGATGTGGCAATGGCTGACCTGGGACCAGGGATTCCTGTCGACGATTCTGGCGCCCTTCGGCGTCGACCCGATCAACTGGATGCGCCACAGCGCCACCCACGCCTGGACGGCGATCGTCCTGATCAACGGTTTTGTCGGCGCATCGCTGGGCATGATCCTGTTCACCTCGTCGCTGCGCGCGATCCCCGAGACGATGCTTTATGCCGCGCAGGTCGACGGCGCAGGGCGCTGGCAGCAGGTGCGCTATGTCATCCTGCCGCAACTGCGCTGGCCGATCCTGTTCATCACCTCGTACCAGACGCTCTCGCTGCTGACCTCGTTCGAGTACATCCTCCTGGCCACCGATGGCGGGCCGGGGCGCACAACCGAGGTCTGGGCGCTCGCAGCCTATCACACCGCGCTGTCGAACTATGGCGGCAACCTGGAGTACGGGCTGGGCGCGGCCTATGCGCTGGCGCTGGTGGTGATCGGTATCGCGCTCTCGGCGCTCTACCTGCGCTTCTTCAACTTCCGCGACCTCGTCGCCAAGCCCAGGATCGAACAATGACCCGGAACGGCAACCTGTTCCTGATCGCGGCGCTGACCCTTCTGTCGGCCCCGCTGGTGGTGATGTACCTGTTCCAGCTGATCGACAGCGTCTCGACCCCCGCCCCAGGAGGCATCCTGCCGCGCAGCTGGGGCCTCGAGAACTGGCGCTTCCTGTGGGAGAGCATCGACAGCGGCCGGCCTTCGGTCTGGCGGGTGACGCTGAACACTTTCGTCTTCGCGGCCTCGACGGCGCTGCTGGTCTGCGCCTTCTCGATCACGGCGGCCTACGCGCTGTCGCGACTTAACTTCCCCGCGCGGCGTTTCTTCTTGGCGGGACTGATCATGCTGCACGCCTTCCCGACGATCACGCTGATCATCGCGATCTTCATCGTACTGCAGTTCCTCGGCCTCTATGACAGCCTGCTCGGTGTGATCCTCGTCAAGGCGGCGCTCGAGCTGCCCTTCGGTATCTGGATCATGAAGGGCTTCTACGACGCTGTCCCCTGGGAGATCGAAATGGCTGGCGTTCAGGACGGAGCCTCACGCTTCCGGGTCTGGCGCGAACTGATCCTGCCACAGGTCCGTCCAGGTCTCTCGGCGCTGCTGATCTTCTCGTTCCTGGCGGGCTGGTCCGAGTTTATCCTGCCGCTGGTGCTGGCACCCGGCGCGGATGCGCAGGTGCTGGCGACCTACATGAACGCAGTCATCGCGGACGACACCCGGCCCGACTACGGGCTCTTCAAGGCGATCGGCATGTTCTACGCGCTGCCGGTGATCCTGGTCTACCTGCTGTTCCAGAAACGGCTGATGAACATCTATGGCGGAGGCACGAAAGGCTGATGCGTATCGCGCTCGAGAATTTCACCAAGCGGTTCGGCGACACCACCGTCATCGACCGCCTGAACCTGACGGTCGGCGACGGCGAGATGCTGGCCCTGCTCGGCCCGTCGGGCTGTGGCAAGTCGACGACGCTGTTTGCGGTCAGCGGCATCCACAGGATGGACGGCGGCAGGCTGCTGTTCGGTGACGAGGACGTGACCACGGTGCCGCCGCAGGATCGCTCGGTCGGCGTGGTTTTCCAGAACTACGCGCTCTACCCGCACATGACAGTGGCCGAGAACATCGGCTTCCCGCTCAAGGTGCAGCGCCTGAACCGCACCGAGACCGAGGCCCGCGTGCGCGAGATGGCCTCCCTCGTGCACATCGACAACCTGCTGGAGCGTCGCCCCGCCCAGCTGTCCGGCGGGCAGCAGCAACGCGTCGCGCTGGCCCGCGCGCTGGTGCGCCGTCCCGGCGTGCTGCTGCTGGATGAACCGCTGGCCAATCTCGACGCCAAGCTGCGGCTCGAGATGCGCTCCGAGATCCGGCGGCTGCAGCGCGAGACCGGGATCACCGCGATCCTCGTCACTCACGACCAGATCGAGGCGATGTCCATGTGCGACCGGATCGCGCTGATGAAGGACGGCGGGATCGAGCAGATCAGCACCCCGGCCGAGATGTACGAGCGTCCCGCCTCGCGCTATGTCGCCGGCTTCCTGGGCAATCCGCCGATCTCGTTCGTGCCCGCCCATGCGAACGGACGGCTCGACCTGGGCGGGGGCAACGCGCTGCCGATGCCCGAGGGCCTGCCGGCGGCGGGCGACGTCACCCTCGGCATCCGCCCCGAGCATTTCGGGCCACAGCATTCCGGCCAGCCGATCTCGGGCACCATCAGCTTCATCGAGCCGCAGGGCCGCGAGGACCTCGTGGACGTGACGCTCGGCACCGGTGACAGGCTGCGCGCCATCGTCCCGGCGGGGCACGGTCTGTCGCTGGGCCAGACCGTCGACTGGGGGGTGGACCTGCCGCGGGTTCACGTCTTCGCAAAGGACGGAGCCCGCCTGTGACCGACTGGACCCTGCCGGACCGACCCTATTCCATTGCGCATCGCGGCGCCTCGGCCTACGCGCCCGACAACACGCTCGAAGCCTTCGAGAAAGCGACGGTGCTGGGCGCGGACATGTGGGAAGTGGATATCCGCACCAGCCGCGACGGGCAGGTGATCGTGTTCCACGACAAGATCCTGCCCGACCTGCGCAAGATCGTCGATCTCGACTATGCCGAGATCCTCGCCGCGACCACCGCGCTGAACAGGCCGTGCCCGCTGCTCGAAGATGTCGTCGCGCTGGCCGCCCGGCTGGGCGCGGGGATCTACGCCGACATCAAGGACATCGACGCAACGCTGCCGACACTCGACGCGCTGCGACGCCACGGGATCGAACGCGCGATCCTCGGCGCGTTCGATCCGCGCGCCGCGCGGATGCTGGCCGAGGCGAACAGCCCCTATCCCCGCTCGGTCCTTGTGCCGCTGGGGGCGGAACCCTTTGCCTATGCCGACGGCGCCGACGTGATCCACCTCTGCTGGGAGCGGATGGACCGCCCGCAGGACACGCTGACGGACGACCTGTTCGACCGCGCCTTCGCCGCCGGGCAGCGCGTCGCGATCTGGCACGAGGAAGACCCGGAGCGGATGGCCGCGATCCGCACACGTCCCGTGATCGGCATCTGCTCGGACCGGCCGGAACTGGTGAACCAGCCCGGCCGCGCGCTGCCCTTCGGCACCGTCTGCCACCGGGGCGCGAACCGGATCGCGCCCGAGAACACGCTGCCGGCGCTGGAATGCGCGCTCGCCGCCGGGTTCTCGCATATCGAGTGCGACCTGCATGCCACCGCCGACGGCGATATTGTCGTCCATCACGACGCGACCCTGGATCGGACCACATCGGGCACCGGGCCGCTCACAGCGCGCACCGTCTCGGACCTGCGCTCGCTCGACGCCGGCGGCTGGTTCGCACCGCATTTCGCGGACACGCCGATCCCGCTTCTTTCCGAGGTGCTGGACCTCGTCCACAAATATGGCGCGCAGGCCTATCTGGAGCTGAAATCCGCACCCCCGGCACCGGTGTGGCAGGCAGTGCGCGCGGCCGGGCTCGATAAGCGCGTGTTTTTCTGGTCCTTCAACGCCGAGCACCTGCGCGAGCTGCGCCGGATCGCCCCCGACGCCCGGCTGATGGCGCGCCGGCAGGACTATGACGCGCTGGAGGACACGCTCGCCGATTTCGATCCGCAGATCGTCGAGTTCACCCTGCCCGAGGGCACCGGGGACTTCGCCGCCGTGCGAGAAGGCGGCCGCCAGGTGATGCTCGCTTCGATGGCACGGGATGACGAGACGCTGCGCCGTGTGCTGGCGGCGGAGCCGGATCTCATCAACACCGACGCGCCCTTCGCACTCGCTCGCCTGGCGGCAGGGCAGGCATGACCGGGCCGAAGCGCGCCAATTCCTTCGACGTCGCGCGGCTTGCCGGAGTCTCCCGGTCGGCTGTGTCGCGCAGCTTCACGCCCGGTGCTTCGGTCGCGCCGGAAACCCGCGCACGGGTGATGGAGGCGGCGCGGCAGTTGGGCTACCGGGTCAATACGCTGGCTCGGGACCTGCAAACCCGGCAATCGCAGTTCGTCGCGATCCTCGCCTCGCGCATGGACACGCCGATCCGCGCCCGGCAGGTCAAACTGCTGACCCGCGCCCTGCTGGCCGAAGGCTATCGCCCCCTGCTGCTGACCGCCGAACGTGGCGACGACCTGCCGATGCTGCTGTCCTCGATGCTGGGCTACCAGCTGTCGGGCATGATCGTGACCTCGGACAGTCCGCCCTCGGCGATCATCGAGGAGTGCGCGGCGCTTGGCGTGCCGGTGGTGCTGATCAACCGCAACCCCGAGGTCGGTCCCGCCGACCGGGTGCAGATCGACCCGAAGGCTGCGGGACGCCTGGTCTTCGACATGCTGCACGGGGCTGGCGCACGCCGGATGGCCGCGCTCTTGCCGGACGACCGCACCTACACCGTCGCGGGCCGGGTGCTGGCCTTCCGCGATGCCGCCCTCGCCGCCGGGCTACCGTTCGAGGTGATCGCCATCCCCCGGCAAGGCTATGCCGACGGGCGTGCCGCGATCACCCGCGACTGGGACCGGCTGTCCCGCTGCGACGGGCTTTTCGCCGCCACCGACCTGATCGCCTGCGGAGCGCTGGACGGGTTGCGGCTGGACAAGCGCGTCCCGGTGCCCGAAACCATGCAGGTCGTCGGCTTCGACGACATCGAGCAGGCCGGGTGGGGCGCCTATGATCTTTCGACCATCCGCCAGGACGTGCCTGAACAGGTCGCGCTGGCGGTCTCGGCCATGCGGGCCCGGCTCGACCATCCCGACGCGCCTTTCACCTTGCGCAATCAGACATTGACCGCCGTGCCCCGCGGCACCACCCGGAACGGACCAGACACATGACGATTTCAGACCGCCTGACCCTTGCCACCGACATCGCCCGCGAGGCCGGGTCGCTCGCCCGGCAGATGCGCCGCGATCCGGGCCTGACCGTCGACATGAAGGGGCACCAGGATTTCGTCACCGCCGCGGACCGTGCGGTCGAGGACCTTGTGCGCAAGCGCATCGCCGAGGCCTTTCCCGAGGACGGCATTCTGGGCGAGGAAGGCGGCTTCGACGGCCCGCGCGAGCGGCTCTGGATCATCGACCCGATCGACGGCACCACGAATTTCATGCGCGGCATGCCCGAATGGGCGGTGTCGATCGGCTGGGCCGACGAGACCGAGGTGCGGATGGGCGTGATCTTCGCCCCCGACCTCGACGCGATGGCGGTGTCCGACGGCGAGACCGCAACGCTGAACGGCCAGCCGATGAAGGTCTCGACCCGCACCGACCTGGCACAGTCCATGGTACAGGTCGGCTGGTCGCGCCGGGCACCCTTCGAGTGGCACACCGACATGCTGACCAGTGTGGTCGGCGCAGGCTCGGAATACCGCCGCGTTGGTGCCGCGACCATCGGCCTGCTGGGCGTCGCCGCCGGCTGGTCCGAGGCCTACTACGAGCACTATCTCAACATCTGGGACGCCGCGGCCGGGATCGCGCTGGTGCGCGGCGCGGGCGGTTCGGTCACGACGCCGCCGCTGGCAGAGATGCTCGACAAGCCTGGCCCGACGCTGGCGATCTGCGCTGCCGACCACCCGCTTGCTGCGATCCTGCCCAGCTAGAAACCGCGCCCGCCCCCGCGGGTCACCGGCCTGCCCGTCAAAGTCTCTCAGACATAGGCGGTGGAGCCACCCGGGCGCTGTCGCGTAGCTCTTGATCGTGGGGTTCGAAACTCAATGATATCAACGGTCAAGTTCTGCACTTAAAGCGGTTCTGCGTTAATTTGTGTGGCGGAGGAGCCGCGCTAGAGCTCAGAGCAACTCGGGACCGGAGCAGAAACGGGGCGAGGTCCCGATAGCCGAAACCTCCAGCTTCAAACGGTCCGGTTCTCAGAGTGCAGAGCAAGTTCGAGGTGCGACCGCCAAAGTGTCCACTACAACCGAGGCTAGAAGAGAAGCTTCCTAGGTGGCCTTCCTCTAGCCGACCGGGCGCCATCCATTTGCGCCTTCTGACGGGTGTTTCGTATCTTCCCTCTTTGCCAGGTCTTCAATCGCACGTGCTATTATTCGGCCCATGGCGTCCCGTGCCTCGTCCGGGTTCTGCCGTCGGATTGCGGTCAAGACCTCCGTATGAAGTTGCAACGCCGGAGAGAGATCCTCTACGGCTTCCGAGGTCAGCAACAGTACATGTTCAATAGCAGCCTGTAGGGACCGCGAGAGCTGGACGAAGACCGGATTGTGGCTTGCTGCCATGACACGCTGGTGAAACTCGGCGTCGGCGCCAAGAAAATCGGATCTACGATTGGCGGCCCGCATCTTGTCCACCGTTTCGCCGATGGCCGCTATCTCGGCAAGGGTCGCGCGGCTTGCTGCAAGCGATGCCGCTTCCGGCTCCAACGCACGGCGGACTTCTAGAACGGATGCTTCAAGTTCCGGATCGTGTGGTTGTGCGCCAATCCAGCCGAGGACCCTCGGATCGAGGATGTTCCATTTGTACTTTGGTTGAACCAAGGTGCCAACACGGCGCTTGGAGACAATGAGCCCTTTCTCGCTCAATAGTTTGAGCGCCTCGCGAACAGCGGTGCGGCTCAAGCCGTAAGACCCGGCCAATTCGAGTTCAGGCAGGAGTTTCGCACCTGGTTGCATCCGGCCGCTGACGATCTCGAATGCCAGCGCATCGATCAGATCTTCGGTTGATCTCGGTTGGCCCGTCCGGTGCTGCCGGGTGCCCATATGGTTTGCCTCGCATGTTTGATCCGGGTCCGTTGCCCCAGGAAGACAGCGGGCCGTTTCCATCACACGAAAGCATAACGGACGTCTCCACGCAATCATATAGTCATATTTTTGATTTGAAAGGTCATACCATAGATGTATAAGGGTCAGACAAAGAATCGCATCCCTGGGAGGAAACGGATGAGACTGTTGAAACTGGCCGCGCTGACGGCTGCGCTTCTGGTGCCCACTGCGGCGATGGCCGCCGATGTGAAGATCGGCTTCGTGGTCAAGCAGCCCGAGGAACCCTGGTTCCAGGACGAATGGAAATTCGCCGACATCGCCGCCCAGGAGAAAGGTTTCACCGTGATCCAGATCGGCGCTGCCGATGGCGAGAAGGTGATGGCGGCGATCGACAACCTGGGGGCCCAGGGCGCCGAGGGTCTGATCATCTGCACGCCAGATGTAAAGCTGGGGCCGGGCATCGTCGCCAAGGCCGCCGCCAACGGCATCAAGCTGATGACCGTGGATGACCAGCTGATCGGCGCGAATGGCGAGCCGATCACGGAAGTGCCGCACATGGGGATCTCGGCGCGCAAGATCGGCGAGGATGTTGGCAAGGCGATCGCCGAGGCGGCGGCCGAGCGTGGCTGGCCCATCGAGGAGCTTGGCGTGATCCGCGTGTCCTACGACCAGCTGCCGACGGCGGTCGACCGGGTCGACGGGGCGCTGGACGTCCTGCGCGCCGCCGGTGTCGCCGAGGGCAACATCTTCGATGCGCCGCAGGCCCGGACCGACACCGAGGCAGCGCTCAACGCGGCGACGATCGTGCTGAACAAGAACCCGGACATCAAGTACTGGGCCGCCGTGGGCCTGAACGACGAGGCGGTGCTGGGCGCGGTGCGCGCCACCGAGAGCGTGGGCATCGGCGCCGACCAGATGATCGGCGTGGGGATCGGCGGTTCCGAATCCGCGATCAACGAGTTCCAGAAGCCCGACGCGACCGGGTTCTACGGCACCGTCATCATCTCGCCCAAGCGGCACGGCTACGAGACGGCACTCAACATGTACGAGTGGATCGTGAACGACACGGCGCCCGAGCCGCTGATCCTGACCTCGGGTGCGCTGGCGAAGCGGGACGACTACCAGGACGTCCGCAAGAGCCTCGGCATCAACTGATCGCCCAACGTGACCAAGGCGGCGCCGCATTGGCGCCGCCCAGGGGACAGGCATGTCTTATCTGAGTTTCAAGAACATCACGAAGACCTATCCGGGTGTTCGCGCGCTGGACGACGTCAGCTTCGGGGTGCGCAAGGGCGCGGTCCACGGATTGATGGGCGAGAACGGCGCGGGAAAATCCACCCTGATCCGCATCCTCTCGGGCGATGCAGAGGCCGATGGCGGCGCGATCGAGATCGACGGCGCCGCGCAGCGGTTCCGCTCGACCCGCGATGCGTTCGACGCCGGGGTGACGGTGATCCACCAGGAACTCCAGCTGGTGCCTGGACTGTCCGTCGCCGAGAACCTGGCGCTGGGGCATTTCCCCGCAAGAGCCGGGGTGATCGCCTTTCGCGATCTCTACCGCGACGTCGGCGCGCGCCTGGCCGCTGCGGGCATTTCGGTCGATCCGCGCCGCAAGGTGGCGGACCTGTCCATCGGCGAGCGGCAGATGGTCGAGATCGGCAAGGCGATCATGGCGGACGCACGGGTGATCGCGCTGGATGAGCCGACGTCCTCGTTGTCCGCGCACGAGAGCGAAGTGCTGTTCCGGCTGATCGACCGCCTGCGGCAGGAAGGCCGGATCATCCTCTACATCTCGCACCGGATGGAGGAAGTGTTCCGCCTGTGCGACAGCCTGACCGTGTTGCGCGACGGGCGCCTGGCTGCGCATCACGACACGCTGGAGGGTGTGACCTCGGAACAGGTCGTGTCGGAAATGGTCGGGCGCGAGATCACGGACATCTGGGGCTGGCGGCCGCGGCAGATCGGCGACACCGCACTGACCGTGCAGGCGCTGCGCGGGCCGAAACTGCCTGAGCCGGCCTCGTTCGCGGTGCGCAAGGGAGAGATCCTCGGCTTCTTCGGCCTGATCGGCGCGGGACGGTCCGAGCTCATGCGCATGGTCTACGGCGTCGATCCGGCGTTCGACGGCGCGGTCGAGGTTGCGGGCCGTCCGCTTGGTCGCCGCACGCCGAAGGCATCGGTGCGTGCGGGCATGGTGCTTGTGCCCGAGGACCGCAAGGCGGACGGCATTCTTCAGGGCCGCTCGCTGGAAGAGAATATCCTGATCTCATCGCGGCGGCACGTCATGCGCTGGGGCATCCTGAACCTGCGCCGCGAGGGCGAGATTGCCGAGCGCGAGCTGAAGCGTCTCAGGGTCCGTACACCGTCGCGCAAGCAGGACATCGTGAACCTGTCCGGCGGCAATCAGCAGAAGGTGATCCTGTGCCGCTGGCTGTCCGAGCAGGGGATCGACGTCCTGCTGATCGACGAGCCGACACGGGGCATCGATGTCGGTGCCAAGTCCGAGATCTACGAGATCCTCTACCAGCTTGCCGGGGACGGCATGGCGATCGTGGTCGTCTCCAGCGAACTCCCCGAGATCATGGGGATCTGCGACCGGATCCACGTGATGCGCGACGGCCGGATCTCGGCCGAGCTGACGCGCGAGAACTTCACCGAGGAAAGACTGCTGGCCGCTGCGATGCCCGATGAAGGCACGAGGGCCGAAGGCGAGGGAGCACGAGAATGACGCGGACCATCCACAAGATCCTAGTCGGGGACCAGGGATTGCTGGTGATCTTCGCCCTGGCCTTCGCCATCGTCTCGCTGACGGTGCCGAATTTCCTGACCGAGCGGAACATGCTCGGGCTGCTGCAGTCCGTGGTCACGGTCGGCGTGGTGGCCTGCACGATGATGTTCTGCCTTGCGGGTCGGGATTTCGACCTGTCGGTGGGTTCGACCGTCGCGTTTACCGGGATGATGGTGGTCATGGCCTCGAACGCGACCGGCTCGATCGCGGTCGGGATCGTCGTGGCGCTTGCTGCCGGAGCCGCCGTCGGCTTCTTCAACGGCTTCGTCATCGCGAAGTTCAGGATCAACGCGCTGATCACGACGCTTGCGACGATGCAGATCGTCCGGGGTCTTGCGCTTATCTCGTCCGACGGGCGGGCGGTCGGGATCAACGATCCGGCGTTCTACCAGATCTCGCTGTCGAAGGCCTTCGGCGTGCCGACACCGATCTGGATCCTTGCGATCCTGTTCATCGTCTTCGGCTTCATCCTGAACCGCACGGTGTTCGGCAAGAACACCTTGGCCATCGGTGGAAACCCCGAGGCCTCGCGGCTGGCGGGTGTCGATGTGGACCGGATGCGGATCCTGATCTTTACCCTGCAGGGCGTGACCTGCGCGATTGCCGGGATCCTTCTGGCCTCGCGCATCACCTCGGGTCAGCCGAACGCGGCGACGGGACTGGAACTGGCGGTGATCTCGGCCTGCGTGCTGGGCGGCGTGTCGCTGGCAGGGGGGCGGGCGACAATGACCGGCGTGATCATCGGGGTGATGATCATGGGCATCGCCGAGAACGTGATGAACCTTCTGAACATCCAGGCCTTCTACCAGTATGTCGTCAGGGGGGTGATCCTTCTGCTCGCGGTGCTGCTGGACAACCTGCGCACCCTGGCCTCGGCGCGGGGGGGCGCGTGATGGCCGCCGAGACGTCCGCCCACGCCCCTGGTCCGTCCGGTGGGCGGCTGGAGGGCAAGCGGCTGGTCCTGACCGGCGCCGCGCAGGGGATCGGGCTGGCGATTGCCGAGGCCTGTCTTGCCCAGGGTGCCGCGCTGATGTTGTGCGATATCGACGCGGAGCGGCTCGATGCCGCGGGCGCGGCGCTTGGCGGGCGTAGCGGGCGCCTTGGCTGGTGCGTTGCAGATATCACCGACGCCGCCGCCATCGAGCGGCTGGTCGCCGAGGCGGAAACGCTGGGCGGTCCGCCCAACGGGCTGATCAACAATGCCGGTGTGAACGTCTTCGCACCGCCGCTCGAGATGACCGAGGCCGAGTGGCAGCGCTGTTTCGACGTGAACCTGAAGGGCGCGTGGACCTGCTGCCGTGCGGTGTTGCCGGGGATGATCGCGGGCGGTGGCGGGGCGATCCTGAACATCGCCTCGACGCATTCCTTCACGATCATTCCGGGTACTTTCCCCTATCCGCTTGCCAAGCACGCGCTGCTGGGTCTGACGAAATCGCTGGCGCTCGAGTTCGCGGCCAGCGGGGTCAGGGTCAATGCCATCGCGCCGGGCTATGTCGCGACCCGGAACGTGGTAGATTACTGGGACAGTTTCGACGACCCCGCCGCCGCGCGGCAGAAGACCCTGGACCTGCATCCCGGCGGGCGCATCGCCCTGCCCGAGGAGATCGCCAATGCCGCCGTGTTCATGATTTCGGACGAATGTCCGTTCATGAACGCCGCCTGCCTGACCATCGATGGCGGGCTGAGCGTGCTTCACCACGCCACCTGAACCGCGCCTCCCGAACCGCGCGCGACCTGAACCGCGAAAGACAAGATGATGAAGATCACCGCCCTGAAGACCTATGCTGTCCCGCCCCGCTGGGTGTTCCTGAAGATCGAGACGGATGCCGGGGTGCATGGTTGGGGCGAGCCTGTGCTCGAGGGGCATTCGGGCACGATGATGGCAAAGATCGCGGAACTGGAAGAGTTCCTGATCGGCCGCGACCCGGCCCGGATCGAGGACATCTGGCAGCTGATCTATCGCAACGGCTGCTACCGCGGCGGGCCGGTTCTGATGAGCGCCATCTCGGGCATCGACATTGCGCTTTGGGACATCAAGGGAAAGGTCTGCGGACAGCCGGTGCACAGCCTTCTGGGCGGACCGGTGCGCGACCGTATCCGCAGCTATCGCTGGATCGGCGGCGACCGCGTCGAGGGGCTTGTCGAAGGCGCGCTGGAGATGCGCGCTGCCGGTTATGGCGCGGTCAAGTTCAACATCTGCACCGAGCTGCAGATCGTGGACAGCTACGCCAAGGTCGACGAGATCCTGACCCGGCTTGCCGAGGTGCGCTCGGCGGTCGGGACGACGATGGATCTGGCCTTCGATTTCCATGGGCGGGTTCATTACCCGATGGCGCGGACCCTGCTGAAGGAGGTCGAGCCGCTGCGCCCGATCTTCGTCGAGGATGCTGTCGTCTCGACGCAGATCGACGCGATGGCGCAACTGGCCAGCGCCAGCCCGGTGCGGCTGTGCATCGGCGAGCGGCTGCATTCGCGCTATGACTTCCGGCGGGTGTTCGAAACCCGCGCCGCCAGCGTGATCAATCCCGATACCGCCCATGTCGGCGGGATCTCCGAGATGGTTCGCATCGGGCATATGGCCGAGGCCTACGATGTCGCCCTTGCGCCGCATTGCCCGCTTGGCCCGATCGCCCTGGCCGCGAGCCTTCAGGTGGACGCGATCTGCCACAATGCCTTCATCCAGGAGCAGAGCCTGGGGATGCACTACAATGCCGACGGCGATCTGAACGACTACCTGACCCCCGAGACCCGTTTCCGCGTCGAGGACGGGTTCCTGCCCATCCCGCAGGGGCCGGGCCTGGGCATCGAGGTGGATGAGGCCGTGGTCGAGGAACGCAGCAAGCTGGGCGCGAACTGGCGTGCGCCGATCTGGCGGCACGAGGACGGGTCGATCTCGGAATGGTGATAGATGCGATGCCTGTCGAGCACGTAACACCGTAACCCCCAGGGAAAGCCCGCCCTAAGTCGCGAAAGATGGTCGAAGGCTGCAGGTCGCATCCTTCGACTAGACTGGTCGCCTGGGTAACATTTCCATCCATCGCGTCTGGTGGTGCCTGAAGTACTAGTACGTTTTTTTGCGTACCGGGCGGCCCGCACTCTGGCAAAGACGAGCGTTGGCCGACAGACAACATTCTACAACCAACGGGCGCCTTCCAGCGCCCACGAAGGAAGATCGACTGCCGTGATCAACGGCAAGCAGATCGCAACCGAGCGACCTGGGTAAAACGTGGCTTCAACGTACTTGGAGACTGCCTGAGTATCGCGGAGCAGTTTGGCAAAGTCACTTAGCGGGGCTTTCCGGCTCATCTTAACCACCTATGCATGATGACTAGGCGGAAACACTGAAAAACGAAGCTGACGGCCAAAGCCGGTGGTGCCCAGTGTAGACTATCAAGAAGCGTTGCCGAGAGGATCTCGGCTTTATGGCACCGGGCAATGGTCGGCCCTTCCTCCGGCGCTCTATGTTAGACTCGGGCGGCAGGAGCTGAACCGCCCGAGGCCATATCGCGTCACACCTGCGAATAGATGCTTTGTACCCCGTTTCGTTCGCGAATGCCGTCCTTGATCACCGCCTTGATGAGAGCGACACACATCAGGAACATGACGAGACTGAACGGTAGCGCGCCGATCACCATCGCTGTCTTGATAGCATCTAGTCCGCCGACCAGCAGCAGCCCGCCTACGACGAAGCTCAGCGCGAGGCCCCAGAAGATGATGTGAACGCGCCCCTTGGGGCTTTCTTCTCCGGCCGCGTTGATCGTGTTGACGATCAAGATGGCGGAATCCGCTGTGGTGACGAGGTAGGTCAGCAGCAATACCACCACGATTGCCGCCATGGCCCATGCCGCGCCGCCACTCAGCATCAGGTCGAGCATGACGAAGAGCTGGCTTTCCTGTCCTGCGCCGGAAATGGTCTCAGCCGCCGTGCCATTCAGCGTCATGTCGATTGCAGTGCCACCGACCATGGCAAACCAGATGAAACACATCAGGGAAGGTACCACGATGGCGCCAATGACATACTCGCGTATGCTCCGCCCCCGCGAAATTCGGGCAAGGAATACGCCCACGAAGGGCGCGAACGCGATCCACCAGGCCCAATAGAACACCGACCAGCCGCCCTGCCATGATGCCAGGGCATCACCCGTTTCGGTGCCATCCGCATGCCATACGGTGAACAGCAGGCTGGGCAGCTCGAACAGATAGGCGAAGAGGCCAGAGAACAGCGCGCTTAGGCCGAAGAATGTAGAGCCGAAGAACAGGAAGAATGCGAGCAGGAAGAAGCTGAGCCCCATGTTCAGGTTCGAGAGCCACTTGATACCCTTTCCCACGCCCGAAAGCGCCGAGAGGGTCGACGCGCCCAGGATGACGATAAGTGCCACGACGATGCCGCTCGTGCTTGGCTTGCCGTTTTCCCCGACGATCCAATCGCCGAAGCCGATACGATTCAGACCGGCGACAAACTGTTCCACTCCGAAGCCCAAGGTCTGGGCTACGCCCAGGATTGTGGCGACCACGGCAACGATATCCACGAAATGTCCCACGCTCCCCGAAAGGCGGGCGCCAAATAGCGGCGTCAGGCTGGAGCGTACCGTCAAAGGCAGATTTCGGCGATAAGAGAAATAGGCCAGCGACAACCCGACCAGCGCATAGCAGGCCCAGGCCGAGAATCCCCAGTGCAGGAATGACCAGACATAAGCTGCCGTGACATTGTCGGCACCTGATCCTGTGGTCTCGCCCCTGATGACGTTGGGGTTGGTGGCGAAGTGATACATTGGTTCGGCAGTGGCGAAGGTCAGCATGCCGATGCCGATGCCTGCACCGAACATCATCGAGAACCAGGAGAACCGGGAAAACTCAGGCCGGTCTTCGGAGTGGCCCAGCTTCAATCTGCCGGTGGCCGGCACCAGGGCCAGCCCGACGCAGATCACCAGAAACAACGCCACGACGAGGACGTACCAGCTTGCAAACCCCTTCAGCATGGCCCCGTTCAACGAAGCGAGAACCGCGGCTGCGGTCTCGGGGACGGTGATCGCCCATACGATCAGCGTGCTGACGAGAACCTTCGAGGGAATAGCGACGCTTTTTGCGAAACCTGAGTAGAATCCGCGATCGGCAGTCGGAATGTGCAAATTCATAAGTGGCGGTTTGTCGGTCATGTTTCCTCCAAATTGATATTGTCTGGGCAGCCTTCTTCGTTGGCCGCGCACGGATGCGCGACGGGAACTGCCCGAGCGATGCGGGAAGTGGGGCAGGGAACTCTTTCACCCGCCGCAGAAAACGGGCGGTCCCGATAGGGGCCGCCCCGGCATGCCCTCAGCTGGGCAGGTACTCGGCACTCCAGCTTTCGCTGATCTGGCCGGAATTCAGCATCCGATCGATGGCGGCTTCGGAGTAACCCAACTCATTCAGGATCTGCCGGGTTGAGGCGCCGAACTTCTCGGTGGGGGGCAGAGCAAAGATCCGGGCGCGGGTGGGGCGGACTGCGTAGGGGTCGAGTTGGATGACTTCGTGGCCGCTTGGGTGATCGACATACTGTGAAAAGGAATAACTGCCCCGGTCTGTACCGGGCGTGCCGTCCGGTTCCCGCAGGTTTTCAGCCCGCAAGGCGTCGATGTTGTTGCAGATCGCGCACCCGATGTCGGCCGCACGCAGACGCTCTATCCATTCCGTCGCTGGATACGATTGAAAGGCGCCTGCGAGGAAGACCGCACGTTCCGCCTCGGGAATGTCCGGCAGGTCCTCGAGGCCCTCCACGTTGCGGAAGCGCGGAAGGTCCGTTTCATAGGCGCTCAGGAGGATGTAGACGCCGGATGCGGTGCTGTAGAACCGACTGAGCGGGTCATAGCCGTTGACTTCGGGCCCGGATGGCTCGTCAAAGAGGCTGCGCCCGCGGAAGTCGTATGCGAACGGGATCTGAAGCAGACCGCTATTGGCGCTTAGGGAGGTGCGCCCGCGCCCTATCCGGCCAAAGCGGCGTTTCTGGTAAAGTGCGGCGGCGACGGCAAGCGCACCGCCAAAGCCGCACATCACGTCAATTGTGCCTACGTGCGCGTGCTCTTCCGGCCGGTCCATCGCGCCGCCGAAACGCAACATGATACCGGTGGTCGCCTGGACCAGGTCATCATAGCCGATGTAGTCGGTGCGCGTGCCGCGGCGCACGCCACTGAAGCAGTCAAGCTTGCAGAAGATCACTTCCGGGTTCAGCTTCCGCAGGTTCTCGGCATCCAGCCCCATGCGGCGGATCTGACTGTCTGGTGCGTTCCAGAAGATCACGTCGACGGACTTCACGAGGTCCTCGAAGACCTTGCGCCCGTGCTCGGACTTCAGATCTGTGAGAATGGACTTCTTGCCGCGCCCCTGGCTCATGCCATAGATCACAGTGTTCCAGCTGTCATACAGCGGCTGGGCAGGGTCCAGTTTGATGACTTCAGCGCCAAAACGCGCCAGATAGCTGGCGGCGTGTGGACCAGCGATCACATTGCACATGTCGAGCACGCGCACGCCTGAGAGCCAGCCCTCCTGGTCTGCACCATCCTGCGGGTCTGGGATGTCAGTGCGCAGCTTGCGAAGCACTTTCAGGGCCTCGTCGTGGTCGACCCAGCGACGAGGTTCGGGGCGCAGCGCCTCTTCGCCGCTCTCCTCCATCCAGACGACCGGTCCGGGCTGTGTCATTTCGCCGAACTCCGGGTCCCAGACATCTATCATCAGGCCCGAGGTTTCGGCGTACTCGTCGTTGATCCACTCCTGCAGCCAGCGCTGCGGCGCGCCGGGGATACCGGCCCTGCCGAACATGCGCTTCCATTCATGCGAGGTGCGGGTCATGAAGACTTCCTTCATCCGCGCCGCGATCTTGTCGGCCCAGTGTTTCGGCATCGGATAGACGCCGAGCGACGTATCCGTTTTCCATTCCGTCTGGGGCTTGTAGGTATCCTCTTCCTCGGTCAGTCCCTCGGCGATCATCTCGTCGTAGAGATCCAGCACCTCGAGGCAGCGACGCGCATGGAATTTGTGGCTGGGGCAGACCACGTAGAACATGCGCCCATCCTTGCACATGTAGCTTCGGAAGAACGGATCGAGCAGTTCCTGCAGATCTTCGTAGGACACGTTCATCGGAAGGCCCTCGACGCGGCGCCGCTCGATCTCGATCTCGCGTTGCGTAAGGTAGCGCGTGGGCATGTCTGCGACCTTGATGGAGTTGTAGCACAGCCCCTCCATCACCGCTGCCGCAAGTGGCACCTCGATCTGATCGCCAAGACCGGTGATCTGACGCGATTGCAGCGCGAGGACGGTCGCCGAGGCCGCGATCTGCGACGCATAGGCGGACGCAAGGGGCAGGGGCGAGAAGGAGGGGTTGAGCCCCATCAACACACGGTTCAGCCCCATGTCGGTAAAGACACCGGAACTGGCCGCGATCACGCTTTCAAAGGCGCGCAGCTCGCGCCGTTCGGCATCATTGGACGCAAAGCCCGGCAACGAGATGGTGATGAGTTCGGGCCGTTCCTTGCGCATGGCGCCGAAGTCGATGCCCAGCCTGGCGAGTTTTCCAGGCCGAAAGTTCTCGACGATTATGTCAGCCTCGGCGCAGAGAGAACGGGCCTTTTCCAGCCCGTCGGCGGATTTGAGGTCGAGGTTCACGACAAGCTTGTTGCGCATCAGGGTCGCATTCGCCGGGCTGTCCCACATGGGGCCGCCGGGCGGATCGATGTGAATGACCGTCGCGCCCAGATCGCCCAGCAGCATGGCGACGGCGGGACCCGCGATGTACTGTCCAAAATCGACGACCTTGACACCGGTCAGGGGAAGGCTGGAGAACGAATTGCGCATGTTTCCTCCGGATGGTTGCCGGGCGTGGACCTATCGACCTGCGAGGATCCAGCGCGCGGCTTTTTCCGCGATCATTATGGTTGGGGAGTTCGTATTGCCGCTGGTGATTTCGGGCATGATGCTGGCATCCACGACGCGTAGTCCGGCCACGCCCTTGAGCCGAAGATACGGGTCCAGCACGGCCGTTTCGTCCTCCTGATGGCCCATTTTGACAGTGCCCACCGGGTGGAAGATCGTGTTGGCTATGTCGCCTGCGAGCTTCGCGAGATCTTCGTCGCTTTGGTACTGCGGGCCGGGTTTGAATTCCTCGGGGGCATAGGGTTTCATCGCCGGCCGTGACATTATCTCACGTACCTGCCGCAGGCTGTCCGCGGCGACCCTGCGATCGTCTTCCGTGGCCAGATAGTTGGGCGCGATCGACGGCGGATCGCGGAAATCGGCTGATCGGATGCACACCTTCCCCCGACTTGTCGGGTTCAGGTTGCAGACGCTTACGGTCATCGCCGGAAAGTTATCCAGTGGCTCGCCGAAGGCGGACAGGCTGAGCGGCTGAACATGGTACTCAAGATTGGGATGGTTTCGCTCGGGATCCGAACGCGTGAAAGCGCCAAGCTGGCTGGGCGACATGCTCATCGGACCGGACCGTTTAAGCAGATACTCCGCCCCGATCATCGCTTTGCCCAGCACGCTGCCCGCGACAGTGTTGAGCGTGCGGGTTCCTGACACTTTGTAGACCGCACGAATTTGCAGGTGGTCCTGAAGGTTTTCGCCCACGGGGGCATCGCGCAGGACCTCTATGCCGAGCGATTTTAGCAGAGGTGCAGGTCCGATGCCTGAAAGTTGTAGGATCTGAGGGGAGTTTATCGCCCCCGCCGAAAGCAACGTCTCGCGGTTGGCGGTGACGTTCAGGACACGGCCCTTGTGATTTACACGCGCACCCGAACAGCGCAGCCGGCCATCCGCGTCCTTCGTGACAGTAAGCTTCTCGACCTGTGCCTGGGTCCAGATCGTCAGGTTGGGGCGGGATCTTGCCGGCCGCAGGAAAGCTTTCGAAGTGTTCCACCGCCACCCGGAGCGCTGGTTGACGTCAAAATAGCCGACGCCTGCATTGTCTCCGCTGTTGAAGTCTTCGGTCTTTCTTATCCCTGCCTGCTCTGCAGCCTCGGCGAAGCTTTCCAGCACGTCCCAGCGCAGTCGTTGCTTTTCGACGCGCCATTCGCCGCCGCGGCCATGCATGTCGGAGAACCGGCCATTGCCGCCAACGCGAGGGTCGGCGTCGTCGTCAAGCTTGTAGTGGTCCTCATGCGCTTTGAAGTCCTTCAGGGAATTGTCCCTGCTCCAGTCCGCGTTGCCGCTCAGCTTCGCCCAATTATCGTAGTCGCGAGCCTGGCCGCGCATGTAGATCATGCCGTTGATCGACGAACAGCCGCCCAGGGCCTTGCCGCGCGGATAGCGCAGCGACCGGCCGTTCAACCCTGCGTCGGCCTCGGTATTGTACATCCAGTCGGTACGCGGATTGCCGATGCAATAGAGATAGCCGACAGGAATATGGATCCACAGGTAATTGTCCGATCTGCCTGCCTCCAGAAGCAGGACCCGATTGCCGGGATCGGCGCTCAATCTGTTGGCCAGAAGGCAGCCAGCCGAACCGCCGCCAATCACGATGAAATCGAATTCAGTCCGGCTGGTCAGCATTGCAGCGCCCCTCATCACGTCGGTGGCGCCGGTGGAAGAGGCAGGCCTTCAATACCCATTCCCCCGTGGGGTTGGGTGTTGTCAGGCTGTTGCGCTCCTCCCGGCGCATTGTTTCCGGGAGGATTGGAAAACTTTGGGACGCATTTCCAATGACAAATATCTTAGCCCGATATTAGAATCTGTAATATGGAGAGGCTCCCTAATGCGAACAGCATCCAGGCTTTCGTTACGGTCGCGCGCGAAGGCAGCGTTTCGCGCGCGGCCGAAGTGCTCAATCTTACCCAGCCTGCAATCAGCCATCAGATCAAGCGGCTGAGCGAAGACACCGGAATCGTGCTGTTCCGGCGCACGCCCCGCGGCCTGCAACTGACGTCCGAGGGGGCGGCAATGCTGCCCAAGGCCGAGCAGGTCCTTGCCGCGATGGCCGAGTTCCGCCGCAGTGCCAGCAAGCAGTCAGGTCAGGTCACTGGCAACCTCAAGATCGGTACAATCGTGGATCCGGAATTCATTCGTCTGGGGCGGTTGCTGCTTCGATTGGGATCGGAGTACCCGAATATCACGACCGAACTGGTCCACGGGGTCAGCGGTGAGATCCTGGACAAGCTGAAGCGCCGGCAAATCGATGCCGGCTTCTACCTTGCTGCACCGGAGGACATAGCCTCCATTCCTTCGGATCAGCCGCTCCATGTGCGGAGACTTGCGGACTTCACCTACCGCATCATTGCGCCGGTCGGATGGGAATCCCGTGTTGCTGCCGCCGACTGGCCGGAACTGGCGGCGTTGCCCTGGATCGGCACGACGCCGGTATCGGTACATAACCGGTTACTGGCGAAGATCTTCGCGGCGTCGGGATGTACGCAGAACGTTGTTGCGTTGGTCGATCACGAAGCTTCGATGCTGGAAATGGTGCGCTCGGGTGTCGGCCTCAGCCTATGTCGCGAGTCGATCGCGCTGCACCAGCGGCAATCCTATGGCCTCGCCTTGAGCGAAGCGCAGCGTGTGCCGGCCAGCCTCGCCATTCTGACGCTGGAGGAAAGGAAAAACCATCCGGTCATTGCTGCGCTGTTCGGACAGGTCGAAACCGTCTGGAAGACGTCCTTCGCCAACAGTGGCCTGGACGGAGCAGCGTGATCGGTGACGCGCTGTCTCGGCAACACACGGCCTGTGTAGGCGGGGCAGGGCGCCGCAACCGCATCTGTTAGCGGTAGCGGATGTTGTCTTCGCTCAGATCCGACACGGACGCACATCCCATGAGCCGCATGGCGCGGTCGACCTCCGCGCGCATCAGTCGCAAGGCACGGCGGACGCCAGGCTCGCCAGCCGCGGCTAGCGGGAACAGGTAGGCCCGGCCGAGCCCCACCGCTTTGGCCCCGAGGGACAGCGCCTTGAGGACATGGGTGCCACGCTGCACGCCACTGTCCATGATCACGTCGATCGTGTCGCCGACGGCATCGACAATTTCGGACAGTTGATCGAACGGCGCCCGCGAGCCGTCGAGCTGCCGGCCTCCGTGGTTCGAAAGAACGATGCCCGTGCAGCCAATCTCGACCGCGCGGCGCGCATCGGCGACCGACATCACGCCTTTCAGGCAGAACTGCCCGTCCCATTCACGGACCATTTCGGCAACGTCGTCCCAGTTCATAGTCGGGTCGAGCATTTCGGTGAAGTATCGACCGATAGACATCGCTCCGCCGCCCATATCGACGTGATCGTCCAGTTGCGGCAGGCGGAATTTCTCATGCGTGACATAGTTCAGGCCCCAGGCCGGCTTGATCGCGAATTGCGCCATGCCGCCAAGCGTCAGGCGGAACGGTATCGAAAACCCCGTGCGCAGGTCCCTCTCGCGATTGCCGCCGGTGATACTGTCCACGGTCAGCATCATCACCTCGACACCGGCCTGCTTTGCGCGCTGCATCATCGCGCGGTTCAGCCCACGATCCTTATGGAAATAGAACTGGTAGATCTGCGGCGTGTCATAGGCTTTCCGGACCTCTTCGAGGCTTACGGTGCCAAGCGAAGACACGCCGAACATCGTGCCCATCTCTGCTGCAGCGGCTGCGACCGCAAGCTCGCCGCGGTGGTGAAACAGGCGCTGAAGCGCCGTAGGCGAACAATAGAACGGCACTGCAAGTTTCTGCCCCATGACCGTCACCGACAAGTCGGGCTGCTCGATGCCGCGCAGGACGTTCGGCACAAGATCGCAGGGATCGAAGGCTTCGGAGTTGCGCCGGTAGGTCACCTCATCGTCGGCAGCGCCGTCGATGTAGTTGAAGATCGGACCCGGCAGGCGCTTGCGCGCCAGCCTGCGAAAATCGTGGAAGTTATGGCAATCGGTCAGACGCACGGAGAAGTGTCCCAAACAGTGGCATGCCGTGCGCCAAGACGCGGCACCAGGTTTCGTGAGGCGGGGCCGGGTTAGACGATCCCGCCAGCCGCACCGGTGACCTTGGGGCGCTTCGCGGCAACTTTAGCACGATAGCCCGACGCCCGGTTTGTCGCCACCGGGTCTATCGCGCCGCCGCCCTGAATACCGACTTGCGCAAGGATTGGCTACACGCCCGTGCGGAAGGCCGCACGTTGCGTAGCCGACGTCATCGACGCGTCACTGTCGTCTTGGTACCGCCTCAGCGCCGCGCAATCCACCAGCGAGGCCTGACCAAACGCGCGTTGGATCCCGACGGCCGAGATCATCGGGCTTTCGATCGGATCGGTCACACTGTGGGACTGCGCGATCATGTGCCCGAGATCAAGGCCGGGGCATTGCTCGGCCTGCCGGTTTTTGCCCGGCGCGTCCGCCCGGGCTGCAAAGAATCGGCCCACATTTGCTCGACGGTCATTCCTGCTTGGGGGTGTCCGCAAGTTGTATCGGTCAGCTGTGGTCAAGGGTGAGGGACGCGAGGGCGGCGCGGAGCGCTTTCGCGCTTGGCAGATCTGCGGGTTCGGCGAAGGCCGGGGAAACGGGTATCAGACCGGCTGTGGTCAGGTTGCGAAGCGATGTCATGCGGAGATCTCCTTTCTGAAGGGCATTGGGCGGCCCCTAAGAAGTACGACCCCTATCGCGACGAACCACGCGATGGCGCCAAGCCCGAAGACGGCGCCGGCTACCTCTCCGAGCGGTGGCAGAATGGTTGTGAGTCCGGCAGCGCCGCTGATGGCGCCGATGATGCCGATAAGGCGGCGAGTTATGCCGCTCGCAAGCCCTGCGCGACTGACCGCCAGGATCCATGCGCCGCCGGCTATCTCGTTTCCGCCGCCGAGGCCAAGCTCGACCGCATGGAGTGTTTGCCAAAGGTCCGTGGCGACCTCGGGATCGGCGGCGAGCGCGTGGGTGCGCTCCACGGCGACGTTGGCGATCATCCCGGCGCCGAGGACAAGGGTCGCCCAGATCAGGCCGATCGCCCCGGTCAAAGCGGCGATGTTGGGCCGATTTCGAGCAATTTGCTGGCGGAGCGCGACGACGAGAACCACCAGCGCCAGTGCGTTGACGACATAGATCGTGGTGTTCCAGGCAATCAGCACGCCCGGGCGCTCGGCGATGAAGGATACGACGGCGGTGGCGTCGATCTCGTTCGTGCCGAAACCCAGCGGCGCGAGCACGGTGAGAAGCAGGGCGAAGCCGAAAATATATGTTGCGGCACAGGTTAGGGCGGCCAGGCCGCCGGCGGTGTGGAGAGTCATGTGCAGAGACCTTCTGGTTGTCGTGCCGCTCCAGCGGCGAGGGATTCAAAGTGGTCGGTGAGCTGCCGAGACCCGAACCGGGGCGCGGCCATGTCGAGTCCGAGCGGGGTCAGGAAGACCCGGGCCGGGCCACTGAATCGACGCGGTAGGATCGGCAGTATGGTGAGCGCGACGCAGGGCGTCCGGATAGGAGAAGCGCGATCCGCCAGCGAACTCGGCCTCGCGCAGCAGGTTCAGGTTGGCCTGATAGTCCACCTCGCGATATCCCAGCCCGTCGGCCTGCCGAGTGATAGCGAGCAAAGAGACGACAAGGTCCAAGCCGTCCATGATTCCCCTTGAGTGTGTCGGTCTGCGTGGCCTCAGCCTCAACCAACGCCTCGGCCAGACCCTCGGCGCGTGCGGTGTTGAGGAACAGCGCGGTGACGTGGTGCCACCCGCGCCGGAAACGAGAATATTCATGGGTCGTCTCCGGGTCAGAGAGTACCGACGCCAAGCGCGGCGGAGGCCATAAGAATTGGACAGGGGCCGAGAGAAGGCGCTTCGGCCGCGACGGACTGGTTGCGTTTACCAAGACCGAAAGCAGCGTACGCGCCGCAGGGGGCCAGAACGGCGGCGCCATCGGCAAAGCGCCGACACCTGTATGGGCGCGCACCGCCTTGGCCATCGTTCCAAGCAGTGCGGCCTGGACCATCGACAGCGCCCGCCAAGCGGGCGGCAGACGACCGGGAAAACGGCCGCCCAAAGTCGGGCACCCGAGCGGCAGCCTCGCGGACAGACCGCAATCGCCCCAGATGTGGCGGGGTGGATACTGGCAACATGACCTCGAAGCGTCGCCGGTCAGCAGGCGATAGAGGCCCATCATACGGGAGTAGACAATGCGCATGTCACGCTCCCTGAGCCCACGACCAGATCGCTGCGGTACTGCGCAGTGGGCGGTCCATCCGGGATCGGCTCTACGTTCGCATCGCAATTGGCGAAGTCCCCAAGAAGGGCCTTCAAACTCAGGGGCGCGACAAACGTCGGTCTCATCTTCCAACTCCATCGACAATCAAACATGTCGAGAGGGCGTTTAGCGGTCCGCGCCGTCCAAGGGCATGACCGGAGAGTTCAACGGACTGACCCGGGGCATCAATTGCCGAGCCACTCGGCCGGGCTAACCCCTGTCCGGCGCCGGAAGGCCCCCACAAATGTCGTAGCCTCGGAAAAGCCCAGAAGATGCGCCGGCTCGCCGACAGATACCCTTCGTGTGCAGAGGCAAACCATCGCCATGCGGCGGCGCAGCTTGTCATGGAACTGCGCGAAGGTGGCGCATTGATCCTCTGGTGGACGATAGGGCGTGGGCCGGCTCATGCGAGGGCTGCGCGTGACACGGTCCATCGCCAACGTGCACGCGTGCAGATCGGCCAGGGTCGGGATGAACGCGAAGTTACCGCCCCATGACGGCCGGCAGTTCGCGGCGCAGAAAGGCGGCGACGGCGTCGACCTGTGGCGGGTTTCCCCTCCTGTCGTGCATCAGAAGGCTGATTTCGGGCAAACCTGCAATCCAGTCCGGCAAGATGCGAGTCAGCCGCCCGGCGGCGATATCCTCGGCGCAGACATAGGCCGGGAGCGCCACCACGCCGAGGCCCGCTGCAGCCGCCTGCTTCAAGGTCACCATGTCGTCGCAGCGCATGCGTGCGGCAAAGGGAACCGAGGCGGTGCTTCCACCCGGCCCCTGCAACGACCAGGAGGTGCCGCCTGGCCGCCAGCCAAGCGCGAGTCCGTACTGTCCATCCAGGTCGGCCGGCGACGCCGATGCACCTATGTGCTGCGCGATCCCGGGTGAGCTGAACAGGTGCCACGGAACTTCGGTAATGCGCCGCTGGATCAGCCCGGAGTCGGGGAGCAACTTGATATGTCCCCGTATGGCGAGGTCGATGCCATCCCCAATCATGTCGGCATAGTCGTTCGAAGCTTGCAGACGCAGGACTACGCGGGGGTTATCGGCGAGGAAAACCGGCAGAACCCGGCTGAGCGCGAACTGCGCAACCCCGACCGAGCAGGAGAGGGTTACTGTCCCCTCAAGCGCGTCCTTTCCTCTGCGTACGGCCGTTTCGGCGGCCACCATGCATTCCAGCGCCGTCTTGGCATGACGATAGTATGCTTCGCCCGCCTCCGTCAGCGACATGTGTCTCGAATCCCGGTTCAAGAGCCGGGTGCCAAGGCTCTCTTCGAGACCCTTCACCTGTCGGCTGATCCGCGATTTGGGAATGCCCAGCCTGCGCGCCGCTGCCGAGAACCCCTGCTGTTCGACGACATGAACCAGATAGTAGGCTTGATTGAGGTCCATCGCTTGGACTCCTCGCTCATGATCATCGTTCCAAATACAGAACGATAGGTTCCGAAATCAACGGATTTTCGGTGACATGTCCCGACAGTAGGGTCGCGAGCAGCCAAGGAGGCCGCTATGACCGTTCCACACAGACTTCAGACAGACGAACCCCACGCCATGATCGCTGCGCTCCAGTATGGAGAGGAGATGACCCGGGGCACGGGCTTCAAAGCGCTCAGCTTCATCCATTCCCAGCTCGACGGTCTGATGGACCCGCTGATCATGGTCGATCACTTCACCATGACAGCGCCGACCTTCGCCCCTCACGCGCACGCCGGGATTTCGGCGGTAAGCGTGCTCTTCGAGGACAGCACCGGCAGCTTCCGCAACAGGGACTCGCTGGGCAACGACATCGAACTGGCCCCGGGCGATCTCTACTGGCTCAAGGCCGCCCGCGGTGCGGTGCACGACGAGGCACCCACGCCCGGTTCGCGCACCCATGCCCTTCAGATCTTCGTCAACCTGCCGGCGGCACGGAAACTGGACGAGCCCGTCGCACGACATGTCCCCGCCACGGGGATGCCGGTGATCGAAGGCTCGGGGCATCGCGTGCGGGTGATGACAGGCAAGAGCAATGGCGTCGTTGGTGCCCGCTCGCCGGCGTTACCCTTCACCATCCTCGATATCACCCTGCAGGCAGGTGGCAGGTTCACCCATCACGTCGCTCCCGGAGACGCGACCTGGCTGCATCTCATACGCGGGGAGATCGAGGTCGACCTCGACGGAACCAGACACCGGCTGAGCAGCGACGCCGCGCTGGCCGCTCAAGGTGCCGAGGAGATCCGCATACTGAGCGATGGAGGAGGGCAGGCCGTGCTGCTCGGCGGCACGCCGTTGCGCGAACCGTTCGTGCAGAAGGGTCCCTTCGCGATGAGTAACGCCGACCAGCTGGCTGCGGTGATTGCGGCATACCAGGCCGGCGAGCTCGGCGCCATCGAATGAGCTGACCCATACCCCCGACCCGAAACCCCAACCAACTCACTCAAGACAAAGAGGAACGCAAAGATGACCTACGTGAATCCCGAACCGATGACGCAAGACGACACCGCCCTCGTTCTCGTCGACCACCAGGTTGGCCTGATGACCGGTGTTCGCGATTACCCGGTCGGCGAACTCAAGCACAACGTTGTCGGGCTGGCAAAGGCGGCCAAGGCCCTGGGACTGCCTATCGTCACCACCACTACCTCCGCTGAAACACTCTGGGGTCCTGCCTTTCCCGAGCTGGTAGCGGCTCTGCCTGGCCATGAGTTCATCGACCGCACCTCGGTCAACGCCTGGGATGACCCGCGCGTCGCGGCGGCGATCACGGCGACCGGGCGGCAGAACCTGATCTTCGCCGGAGTATCGCTGGAGGTCTGCGCCGCCTTCCCGGCAATGACCGCGCAGCGCAAGGGATACAACGCCTATGTCGCGATGGACGCTTCGGGCACGTTCAACCAGACCAAGCGCGAAACCGGGCTGCTGCGCCTGTCGCAGGCCGGCGTTGTCGTTGCCGACGGAGCGAGCCTGATGGTCGAGATCCTTGCCGACAACGCCCGCGATGTAGCCGGGCAGGTCTACGGCGCCCTCGACATGGATTGGGCAATGCTGGTCGGGCAGGTCCGCAGCGGAGTCGCGATCGACGAGGCGGCATGATCTCACCGACGGCCGCGTCCGTTGGCAGCCCTCGGCCCTAAAAAAGTGGCAGCGATCCCCGAGCAGGAAACGCAAAAGGGGGCGCCATCCGCTCGTTCATCAATATTAAAGGAGAACACTCATGAAGATCCTGGCGTTCGGCGCAAGCAACACCAAGAACTCCATCAACAAGGCCCTTGCGCGTTTCACCGCGACACTGGTCCCGCATGCCGAGGTCGAGGTCCTGGACCTGAATGACTTCGAGCTTCCGATCTTCAGCGAAGATCTCGAGAAGGAGGTCGGCGAGCCTAGAGCCGCGGCCCGGTTTTTCGAGAAGATCGGCTCCGCTGACGGGGTGATCGTGTCATTCGCGGAGCACAATGGCTCCTACTCGGCCGCTTACAAGAACCTCTTTGACTGGGCGAGCCGGATTGACCAGAAAGTGTTCCAGAACAAGCCGACGGTCTATCTTGCGACATCTCCTGGTCCCGGGGGCGCGGGAAGCGTGCTGGCTTTGGCGAAAGGCTCGGCCCGGTTCTTCGGGGCGGACCTGCGAGCGGTCGTTTCGGTCGCGAACTTCCACGATTTCTTCGATGCCGAGACCGGGCGCATCACGGAGCCGGACGCCCTGGCGGACTTGGCTGCCGCCGCCGAGACATTGGCCCTGAGCGAGGTCGCCTGACATGGGCCGCACGCATCTGCCACGGCTCGCCAGTTCTCTGGTCATGTTGTCCTTCATGTCCATGGCTCTGTCGGGAGTGTTCAGCCTCCTGGAATTCGGGATCTCGTGGACGTGGCTGCGTGCCTGGGGGCAGAGCACCCTGATCGCCCTGCCGATCGCGTTCTCGCTCGACATGATAATCGGAGAAAAGCTCCGCTACCTGGCGGGCAAACTGGCGGGCAAAGCGGTGAGCGCCTGGCCATGAAAATCGGAGTTGGGATGGGATGACCCCCCAACTGAATTGATCCACCGCTAAGGTTAGGAAACGGAGGATCTGGAATGGCGAACAAGCGACACAAGCCCGAGGAGATTGTCACGAAGCTGAGGCCGGTTGACGTGCTTGTCGGGCAAGGCATGGCCCGGGTCGATGCGACCCGTGAGGTGCGCATAACGGAGCAGGATTATTACCGCTGGCGGCGGCACTACGACGCCAAGGGAACGCAACGTGCAATCGGATACCGGTGACCAGCACCGAAGAGCATCGTCTCCGTAGCCCGGAGACCGACGATGCACTGACGATCAACCTCGACCAGTATGATCGGCCTGCTCAGTCGCACGCTGGCGGTGCCTCTGGGCGCTCCTACAGCTATACTGCGGGAACCGTAAATACTTGCGTTCCTCCCAATATCATTCACTGCTTCCCAGGCTTGGACTGTCAGCAGCTAAACTATCCCGCCTGCTTCACGATGGCCTTGTGGGGCCGTCATCGGGATAGCGCATAGCGATCGGAGCTCGATGAAAGTTCATCCCTTAAGCACGAAGCTTCGGCGGAACATGTAGATTGCGCCAACGCCACGGCGCTTGAGGCCATGTCTTGCTCCTCGTCGAGCAGAGGCGGTGATTCAAATGACACGTTCCGCCAGGTTGCTGACCGGATAACTCACTTGCCCGGATTGAAGAACCGCGCGGGCGCGAGGATCGTGTTCGTCTGGCTTACGAGATACCCGGCTTCGGCACTTTTCTTGAGATATTCCTGCCACGCCGGGTCGGCGGCCAGTGCCGCGCGCTTCTCGGCGCGGTCGGCGGCACTTTGATAAACCCAGATATGAATGTAGGAGTTCACGTCGCCGGTCTCTACCGCGCCGTAGACGGCGGGCTGGCCGAGATGTTTCGACTGCACCGCCCAGCCATGTTCCTCGTAGAGTTTCATGTGTTTCTTGATCGTTCCGGGACGGCAAACATAGGTTCGGTGGTCGTAGATCATTCGGTTGCTCCTCGGGGATCTTTGGTTGAGAACTGTCTGAGCGCGCGAACCAGATCGCGCACCGAGTAGGCTGTCATCACGGCGCCGGAGACCGGGATCGCCACGTAGAAAAGCCATGTGGGCAGGCGCAGGATCGGGGTCAGTGCGCGGCTGCGCGTAGTCAGATCCCAGCCGTACCAGGTCATGGTCACCAGAAAGGCGATGCAGAGCAGTGCGAGGCCGATTTGAAGCGCAAGACCGGGCCGGCTGCGCCCGAGGTTGACCTCGAGCCATTCGACGCGGAAATGCTCGTGCTCGCGCCAAAGCGCGGCGGCGCCAAAGAACACCATCCAGGCGAACAGAGCCTGCACGATTTCGTCGAACCATGCGAAGCCCGCAAGTTGGAAGCCGCGCGCCACAACGTTGATCAGCAGCAGCAGGAAGAGCGCCGCCAGACAGGAGATGGCTATGCCACGCAGCGTTGCACCGAGTATGTGGTCGAGCCTCTTCATTTGCCCAAAGCCAGATTGGGAAGCCATGTCGAGACTTCCGGGATTGCGACCACGGCCAGCAGGACGATCACCAACCCGATCAGGTAGGGGAGCAGGGCGCGTGACAGGCGGCCAACGCTCATTCCGGCGATCGACGAGACGGCGAACAGGACCATGCCGACGGGTGGCGTCAGAAGTCCAACCATCGAGCACATGATCATGATGACGCCGAACTGCACCGGATCGACGCCGATCTCGTTCATCACCGGCAGGAACAGTGGCACCGTCAGGACGATCACCGCGATCCCTTCCAGGAACATGCCCAGCACCAGCAGGATGAGCACGACAATGGCGAGGATGACCGCCGGGCTATCCGACAGGCCAAGCAGGCTTTCGACCATCTGGTTCGGTACCCGTTGGTGAACCAGCAGCCACCCGAAGAAGCCTGCCGTGGCGATCACGAACATGACGCGGACCGTATGCAGCAACGTTTCCCAAAGGATGCGGGGCAGGTCGCGGGGTTTCACCTCGCGGTAGACCAGCATCGAAAGAACGAGCGCGTAGGCCGTGGCCAGTACGCCCGCCTCGGTCGGCGTGACAAATCCACCGAAGATGCCCATGATGATGATGACCGGCGTCATCAGCGACAGGAAGCTGTCCAGGAAGCTGCGGCCGATCTCGAGCCAATCGATATGGTCGCGGCGCGGCATTTTGTGGCGCAGCGCCATGATGTAGACGGCGACCATCAGCGCCAGCGCCATCAATACCCCCGGAACGACGCCTGCGAGGAAAAGCTGCGTGACAGAGACGCCGGTGATCGACGAGTAGAGGACGAAGGGAATCGAGGGAGGAAAGACCGGTCCGATCGTCGAAGAGGCAGCGGTAATCGCTGCCGAGAAGTCCGGATCGTAGTCGCGTTCCTTCATTGCCTTCAACTCGACCTGGCCAAGTCCGGCCGCGTCGGCGACCGCGGCGCCCGACATGCCCGAGAAGAACAGCGAGGCAAGCACATTCACCTGCCCAAGACCGCCGCGGATATGGCCCACGCATGCATCGGCGAAGCGGAAGATGCGGTGTGTGATCCCGCCGGTGTTCATCAGGTTTCCGGCGAGTATGAAGAAGGGGATCGCCAGCAGTGTGAACCCGGTCGTGGCCGAGAACATTCGCTGCGGCAGCATCGCGAGGATGCCGAAATCACCCAGCAGGACATAGAAGCCTACGGCGGTCAGCCCGAGGGCAATCGCGACTGGGAGGCCGAGTGCGATCAACAGGATCAGGGATCCCAGGATGAGAAATGTCGTCATGATGCGGGCCGGAGCGGGCTGGGTCCGCTCCGGCAGATCCCTTTACTCGAGGAAGCCTAGGAACGTGTCCATGTTCTCCTTGCCGCTGTATTCGGCGACGCGTTCGCGCGCCGGACCCATCAACTCGGCAAAGGGGGCGAGATCGGGCCGAGTGACCTTCATCCCCGCCTCTTCCAGCGCGGCGATCTCCTCCTCTTCTTGGGCAATCACGGCCTCACGCATCATGGTGGCGGCGGCCTTGCTTTCCTCGCGCAGCACGATCTGCTGCTCTTCGGTCAGGCTGTCCCAGACGTCCTTGTTGATGACGTGGGTCATCGAGTTGTAGACGTGCCGGGTCAGGGCGAGATGGTCCTGGAATTCGTTCAGCTTGAAGTGATAGATCACGCCGATGGGATTTTCCTGGCCGTCCACGACGCCCTGGTTCAGCGCGTTGGGCAGCTCGGGAAAGGCGATCTGCGTGGTCGACGCGCCAAGCCCTTCGAGGGCTGCGACGATCTGAAGTTCGGGCGGCGTGCGCAGTTTCAGACCCTCTACGTCGGCCGGTGTCTCGATCGGGCGGACGCCATTGGTGATGTTGCGGAAGCCGTATTCCCAGGTCGACAGCAGCACCAGGCCCTGTTCTTCCAGTTTCGGCGCGGCCCAGTCGTGAAACGGGCCGTCCAGAACCTCGTGCGCCTGCTCGTAGCTCGAGAAGGCGAACGGGGTCATGACCGTGCCGAAGGCTTTCTCGTACTTGTCGAGCCCGCCTTGCGTCGGCAGGTTCATGTCCACAGCGCCCAGCACGGTCTGCTCAAGCTGCTCGGGCGGCGAGCCAAGCTGGTTTGCCGGGTAGATCTCGACCTCCACCGCGCCATCGGTGCGCTCGGAAACTTTCTCGGCGAACTGCACTGCGGCCAGGTGGCCGGGATGGTTTTCGGCCGCGAAATGGGCGAGTTTCAGGGTGACGTCGGCGGCATTGGCCGACCCCGCCAGAGCGACGAAAGCTGCCCCGGCAAGCAGTGTACGCATGTTCATGTTTTCCTCCCTTGCGTTTGATGGGGCCATGGCCCCTTTTTATCCCGTGCGTCAGTCGTTCAGTTTTGCTTCGACACCCGAGAGTTCTTCGTAAGCCTTGATCACCGCCGTGCAGCCCTCGCCGCCATGCCCCATGATCGAGGCGAGCGCGTAGGTCTGGTGCACGGTCTGGGCCATGAAGCCCGGCAGACCCGCCTGTTCCAGCCATTCGGCGTAATAGCGCACGTCCTTCTGTGCGTTTGCGAGCGACATGTGCGGTGTGAAATCGCGGCGCAGGGTCAGTTCGCCGTAGAGGTCCATCATCCCCGACTTCCCACCCGCAGCCGAGATGATGCCGATGACCTTCGACATATCGAGCCCTTCCTTGGCAGCGAGCGCGAAGCCCTCGCAGAAGGAAGCGACGTTCGCGAAGGCGATGTAGTTGTGGATCAGTTTCAGACGGATGGCGTGCCCCGCCGGTCCGACATGAAAGATGTTCTCGGCGTAGGCCTGGAACATCGGGCGCAGGCGGTCCAGTTGATCAGCCTCGCCGCCGAACAGGATGTTCACTTCACCACGGTCTGCATGGGCGGGGGTACGGGTCATCGGCGCCTCGACATACTCGATGCCATGCTTCGCGCATTCAGCCCGCATCAGGTCCACATGCTGTGGCGAGACGGTCGTGTGATCGAGGAAGGTCGCGCCGGCTTTCATTGCGGCCAGCGCGCCATCAGGGCCGAAGGCTATCTCCCGCACCGCTTCGGCGGTGGTCACGCAGACCGCGAGAACGTCAACCCGTGCAGCTATGGCGGTGGGGTCTTCGCCGGCCTTCGCGCCAAGCGCCACGGCATCCTCGATCCGGGCGCTGTCGATGTCGAACACGGTGACGTGGAAGCCCTTACCCGCAAGGTTCTTGACCAGTCCCCTGCCCATGCCGCCCAGGCCGATGAAGCCGATCCGCGTCTCTGCCATTGATTCCTCCTTGATTGTGCCCTCTAAAACATAAGACAGATTGTAAGACAACTGATTTACTGATAGTGAGGCGTAAACACTGGAACAGGTTCGTTTGTCGGCCTAGGATCTGCCAAAGCCATAGCCAAAGGATTGGACGCGATGGATAGCTCGAGCATTTTCGACCGGATCGACAGGCCGCGGCGCCTGCCGGACGAGGTGGCTGCAACGATCACCTCTGCTATCGAGGCAGGCCAACTGAAGCCGGGTGACAAGCTGCCTTCCGAGAATGCATTGTCCGAGAGGTTCGGCGTGGCGCGCACTGTCGTGCGGGAAGCGATCTCGCTGCTCAAATACGATGGCGTGGTCGATTCCCGGCGCGGCGTCGGCGCGTTCATCACCGACGCGGGCAGCCGCTCGGCCTTCCGTATCAGTCCGAACTGTTTCGAGAAGCGGAAGAAGATCATCCAGCTTCTGCAATTGCGGACCGGCGTGCAGGCGGGTGCTTCGGCGCTGGCGGCGATCGCCAGGACCGATGACCAGATGGACGAGATTGCAAAGTTGTTTGCGCAGATGGAGCGCGCCGACATGGCCGGCCCCGAAAAGGCGCTCGAAGAGCGCGTCGATACCGAGTTGACCTTCTATCGACGAATCGCCGAGGCGTCGGGGAATGAGTATTACGTCGAGGTGACCGGCATGATCGAAGCGAATATCCAGAACAACCTTCGTTCAGCCTTCCTCAAGAACGCCGCTGCATCCGAGTTCGGCCCGGGAATTCTTGCGGAGCATCGGGCCGTTCTGGACGCACTGCGCGAGAAGGATGCCGAAGCCGCGCGCCGTGCCGCCCGCACCCGGTTCGAAAATGCGGCCGAACGTCTTTCGGCCCGCGAAGACTTCCTTTGAGCTTCAAGTGAGTGACCGCATGACTGCAACTACAACCCGCCACGGCGGCAGGGTTCTGGTCGAAGCAATTCAGGCACAGGGCGTGGACCGAGTGTTCTGCGTGCCGGGCGAAAGCTATCTCGCTGTGCTGGACGGGCTGTATGGCTCGGGCATCGACACGATCGTCGCCCGAAACGAGGGTGGCGCATCGATGATGGCCGAGGCGGACGGCAAGCTGACCGGGAAGCCGGGGATCGCGTTCGTGACACGCGGGCCGGGAGCGACCAACGCCTCGGGCGGCGTGCACGTCGCTTTTCAGGATTCGACGCCGATGATTCTTTTCATTGGCCAGGTGGCTTCCGACCAGCGCGACCGAGAGGCGTTTCAGGAAGTGGACTACCGCGCCATGTTCGGACCGCTTGCGAAATGGGTGGCCGAGATCGACCGCGCCGACCGTATTCCAGAGTATGTCAGCCACGCCTTCCACGTCGCCCAGACCGGGCGGCCGGGGCCGGTGGTTCTGGCTTTGCCCGAGGACATGCTGTCCGGCCCTTGCGATGTGGCGGTGACAGCTGCTGCGCGCCTGCCTGCGGAAAGCGGCAGTCCGGCGGAGGCGAAAGCGGTTGCCGAAGCGGTGGCCGGGGCGCGGAACCCGTTCCTGATCGTTGGCGGCAGCGGCTGGTCGGGCAATGCCGGGAAGGCGCTCGCCACCTATGCGGAAACGGCTCAGGTTCCCGTGGGGGCCTCGTTCCGATGTCAGGATTTCCTCGACAACCGGCACCCGAACTATGCAGGGGATGTGGGTATCGGGATCAACCCGGCGCTGGCGCAGCGAGTGAGGGACGCCGATCTTGTCCTTTCGCTCGGTGCGCGACTGGGAGAGATGACGACAAGCGGCTACACCCTGCTGTCGCCGCCCGCGCCGAAACAACGGCTGGTGCACATTCATCCCGATCCCTCCGAGATTGGGCGGGTCTATGCACCAGAATTGTCGGTGGTCGCCAAGCCCGGCGCCTTCGTGAAGCTGCTGGCTGAGGCGGCCATTGCGCCATCGGTCGACCGCATCGCGCTGGTTGAAGCAGCACGCGCCGACTACGAGCGCTGGCAGGTGTTGCAAGAGACCCCGGGCGATCTGCGGATGGAGAACGTGATCGGGCATCTGAACGAGGTGCTGGCTGATGATGCGATCCTGACCAATGGCGCTGGCAACTACTCGGCATGGCTGCACCGCTACTACCGCTATCGCGGCTGGCGCACCCAGCTTGCACCCACTAGCGGTTCGATGGGCTACGGATTGCCCGCAGCGATTGCTGCGAAGCTGCGCCACCCTGACCGAGACGTGATCTGCTTGGCCGGAGACGGATGTTTCCAGATGGTCATGCAGGAGTTCGGAGTGGCCTGCGAGTACGGGGCGAACGTGATCGTGCTGGTCTCGAATAACGGGATGTATGGCACGATCCGGATGCACCAGCAGCGGAACTATCCTAAACGGCCTTCGGGCACCGCGATGAAGAACCCGGATTTCGCGGCGCTTGCCCGGTCCTACGGAGCATTCGGTGCCTCGGTCGAGCGGGATGAGGATTTCGCGGAGGCACTTGCCGAAGCGCGGGCATTCGATGGTCCGTCGATACTGGACCTGCGTGTCTCGCCGAAAGCCCTTTCGCCGCGGTTGGAGCTTGAGTTGCTGGGATCGGAGTAGCTTGTCGCGAGCCAGAGGTTTGCCACCTTGACCTGCGAACAGGCAAAGATCGGGCTATTCTGGCAGCGGCCCTATCCGGCGCCGGCGCCTTAGGTCAGATGGCCTGCGCGGCCTTGAGCCAGTCCAGCGTCTGGTCTGTGTCTCCGCCGGGTTTGTACTCGGCGCCGAGGGGGGTGGGCCAGCCCATGTCGCGGATGGTTTCGAAGATGTGGGGGTAGTTGACCTCGCCGTGGTCGGGGGCGGCGCGGTTGGGGACCGAGGCGAACTGGATGTGGCCGATCACCGGCTGCAGGGCCGTCAGGCGGTGGGTGAGGTCGCCCTCCATCAGCTGGACGTGGTAGCAGTCGAACATCAGTTTCAGGTTCGGGGCATCGACCTCGGCGATGATCTCGCGGGCCTGTTCGGTGGTGGTCAGGAAGTAGCCGGGCGCGTCGTAGCGGTTGAGCGGCTCGATCAGGATCGTGATGCCGTGCGGGGCGGCCTTGTCGCAGGCGTAGGCGAGGTTGGCGCAGAAGGTGCGGTGCGCGTCGTCGCCGGTGGCGAAGCCGGCCATGACGTGGATGTTGGCTGTGCCGATGGCGACCGCATAGGCGATGGCCTGGTCGATGGCGGCGCGGGCGTCGGCCTCGCGGCCGGGCAGCGCGGACAGGCCGTTCTCGCCCTTCGCGGTGTTGCCGCGCACGGTGTTCAGGCCCAGCATCTTCAGGCCGGTCTCGTCCAGCGCATCCCGTACGTCCTCGACCGGGACCTCGTAGGGCCAGTGGCATTCGACCGCGTCGAAGCCCGCCGCCTTCGCCGCGCGGATCGCGCCCGGCAAGGGGCGGTCGGTCCAGAGAAAGCCCAGGTTGGCCGAGAATTTCATGCGTCCCACTCCACGTCGAATTTGCTCACAAGGGCCTGCACCTGATCGCCGGTCAGGCCGCGCGGGTTCAGCCCGTGCGTCAGCAGCGCGAGGCGGGCGGTGTCCTCCAGCTCCTCGATCGCGTTGCAGGCGGCCTCGATGTCCTTGCCGGCGACCACCGGGCCGTGGTTGGCCAGCATCACCGCCGTGCGCTTGCCGGCGAGGCCGCGCACGGCCTCTCCCATCGCCGGATCGCCGGGCAGGAAGAAGGGCAGCAGCTTGACGCGGCCCAGCTTCATGATCCCGTAGGGCGTCAGCGGCGGCAGGAAGTCGTCCGGGTCCACCCCCGGCAGCATCGACAGCGCGACCGAATGGCACGAATGCAGGTGCACCACCGCCCCCGCCGTCGAGCGGGTGTCGTAGAAGGCCGAATGCAGCGGCATCTCCTTGGTCGGCTTGTCGCCGTCGATATGGATGCCCTGCGCGTCGAAGCGGCTGAGCCGCCCCGGATCCAGCCGCCCGAAGCTGGTGCCGGTGGGGCTGACCAGCAGGCCGCCGTCTTGCGTGCGCGCCGAGATGTTGCCGGTCGAGCCGCCCGTCAGGCCGCGGTCGAACATGGATTTGGCGAGCAGGCAGATCTGCTCGCGCAGGTCGCTCTCGCTCATGCCGCCTCCAGCGCGGCCAGCGTGTCGAGCGCGCCGGCGAAGAAGTCCTCGGCGCCGAAGTTGCCCGACTTGAGCGTGATCGCGATCTGCGTGCCGCCGCTTTCGGCGAAGCACCAGGGCACGCCGGGGGCGATTTCCTTGCCCACGTCCAGCCGGGTCACCTCAAGCGCCTGGGTGACCGCGCCCGAGGTCTCGCCGCCCGCCACGACGAAGCGGCGCGCGCCCTGCTTCCGGGCGGCGACAGCGAGCTTGGCCAGCGCCTGCTCGACGATCTCGCCGGCGCGCGCGGTACCCAGCCTGTCCTGCGCGGCGCGCACGGCGTCGGGCTCGGCGGTGGCATAGAGCAGCGGCGCCTGGGCCAGGTCCTGCGCCGCCAGCCAGTCGAGCGCCGCCTGCGGGCCCTCGGCCTCCAGCGCCAGCGGATCGAGCCGGAACGCCGGTTTGCCGCGCCCGGTGTAGTCCGCCACCTGGCGACGCGTCATCGCCGAGCAGCTGCCCGAAAGCACCACGGCCTTGCCGTCCAGATCCGGCACCGAGGCCGCCTTGGCGTCTGCCGACAGTGTCCCGTCCGCCAGCCACAGCGCCGGAAGCGGGGCGGCGACGGCGCTGCCGCCGGTCATCAGCACCATGTCCCGGCAGGCCTGCGCGATGATGCCCAGGTCCTCGTCGGCCACGGCGTCGACCACTACATGCGCCACGCCCTCGCCCGCCAGCCGGTCAAGTTCGGTTTTCAGGGCCTCGGCGCCCCGCGCCACCGTCAGCCGGTCGGTAAGGCCCACCGGGCGCGTCACCTGCGGCTCCAGCAGGCGCATCAGGTTCGAATCCCGCATCGGCGTCAGCGGGTGGTCCTTCATCGGGCTCTCCGCCAGCGGCTGGCGGCCGACGAAGAGGTTGCCCATGAAGATCGACCGGCCGTTTTCCGGGAAGGCCGGGCAATAGATCGTCTGCTCGGTCCCCAGATCCGCCATCAGCGCCTCCGCCACCGGGCCGATATTGCCCTGCGGCGTCGAGTCGAAGGTCGAGCAGTACTTCCAGAAGAACCGCCGCGCCCCCGCCGCCTGCAGCCAGGCCAGCGCCTTGCGGGTCTCGGCCACAGCCTCGGCCACCGGCGCGGTCCGGCACTTCAGCGCGATCACCTCGACGGCGGCAGTGTCCCCCGTTGCTTCATCCGGCGCCTCACCCGGCACCCCCATCCGCAGGCTCACCCGCACCCCAGAGCGCGCCAGAAGCCCCGCAAGATCCGTCGCCCCGGTGAAGTCGTCCGCGATGCAGCCCAATACCGTCGTCATGTCGTCCTCAGGCATGGACAGCGGTCACGGCTGCGGACGCCGCGCGCATCAGCGTGCCGAAATCGTTCCCGGGCGTAACCAGATCATAGCCTTGCGCCCGCCGCCCCGCTGCGGCTTGCGGGCCCGAGCAGAAGATCCCGACCTTCTTGCCGTGTGCCTTGGCGCGCGCCAAGACGTGCTCGATAGCTTGCGCGGCCTTCGTCCCTTCGGGTTCGGATAGGGGGTTTTCGCCATAGTCGAGCGACAGGTCGTTCGCGCCGACATAGACCATGTCTACACCAGGGACCGAGAGGATGCCGTCGATGTTCTCGACCGCCGAAACCTGCTCGATCATCGGAATCGCGAGGATTTCGGTGTTGGCGCGGGAGAAATAGTCGGGTCCACCGGCCAGCAGGCCACGCGCAGGACCAAATGAACGTGTGCCGTGCGGCGGGTAGCGGCAGGCGCTCACGAAGCGCTCGGCGTCTTCCTGGTTGGCGATCATCGGGCAGATGGCGCCCCATGCGCCGGCGTCGAGCAAATGCATTATGGCCGATGGATCGTTGCGGTCGACGCGTACCATTGGCGTCGCGTTGCCCGCGGTGATGCCCTGCAGCATAGCGATCGCGGCCTCGTAGCCGATCATCCCGTGTTGCAGGTCCACGGTCACGCTGTCGAAGCCCTGGTGGGACATGCCCTCGGCCAGGTAGGATGACGGGATCGACAGCCACGCGTTGACGGCGCAACGCCCGGCCGCAAGTGTCGAGTGCAGGCGGGTCCGGGGGGAGGAGTTTGCGCGCGCTTCCATAAGGTGCCTCATCATGCTATTCGCCAATGTGACGAATGATTGCCAACATAAATGTCGACAATCTGATGCCATTTGAGATTGGATTGCGCAACCCCGTCCTTTGAATTCGGGTCGGGTTTCGACCGGAGGAGCCATGCAGAACGAAATCGTCACCCAGATCGAAGAAGGGATCGTCTTCGGGGTATATCCGCCTGGCTCAAGGCTTGTAGAGGATCGCCTGCGGCAGAGGTTCGGCGCCACCCGGTACGGATTGCGACAGGCGCTTTCGCAACTGCAGGAGATGGGCCTTGTCGAGTTCATACCGAACCGTGGCCCGCAGGTGGTGGAGCCGACGCCCGACGAGATCGATGAGCTCTATGAAATCCGGGCCCTGTTGGAGTCCGAAGCTGCGGCGCGCACAGTTCTGCCGGTGCATCCAGATATCATTGAAAAGATGACGGAAATACATCGGCAGCATACCGAGGCTGCAGAGGGAAAGCGACTGCGGGACGTGTTTCGGCTGAACCTCGAGTTTCATTCCGTCCAATACTCTGCCTGCCCGAACGGCAAGCTGCGCGAGGCGATCGATAGCTATGCGCGCAAGGTGCATATCGTTCGGGCGGTAAAGTACTCCGATCCCGAGCATATGCGCGAGGTGGTCTCGCAGCACGCGCGAATCATCGAGGCGATGAAAGGACGGGATACCTGGTCCTACGTGAATGCCGTGCGTGAACATTTGCCGGCGTCGAGCGAAGCCTATCGCGCCTCCTATGAGTTGAAACATGGAACGGTTCCGGCATGATGCGTCATTATTGTCGGCAATCCTGTTGACAATTAATCCGGCTCTCGTCAGTTTGCCGTCAGTCAAACGCCGGGAGGAAATCACATGGCAAGACTCGAAGGACGCCTCGTCGGGGGCGCATTGCTCGCCGCAATCGCTTCGGGAGCGATGGCGCAGGACGCGACCGTCAAGATCGTGCTGGCCGAAGAGCCCGAGGTCGTCGACCCCTGCATGGCCTCGCGCTCGGACGTGGGCCGCGTCGTGTTGCAGAACATTGCCGAGACCCTGACCGAGCTGGATCCGCAATCGGCCAGCCTGCAGCCGCGCCTTGCGGACAGCTGGGAGCAGGTGGATGGTGACACCTGGCGCTTCAAACTGCGTGAGGGTGTCCGGTTTTCGGATGGCAGCGCGTTCGACGCGGGCGATGTCGCGCATTCGATCGCGCGTACGACTTCTGGCGCGATCAACTGTGAGATCGGCGTGAAGTATTTCGGTGGGATGGAGGTCTCGACCGAGATCGTCGACGACCAGACCATCGACATCACCACGACGCCGGCTCAGCCAATCCTGCCCGTGCTGATGTCCACGATGACCATCGTTCCGTCCGATACGCCGATGGACGCGCATACGCGCAACCCGATCGGCACCGGTCCCTACGTCTTCGACGAGTGGAAGACCGGCCAGAGCATCAGCCTGTCGCGGAACCCTGATTACTGGGGTGAGACCCCTGTAGTGGAAGGTGCGACCTACTTGTTCCGCTCGGACCGCTCGGTGGCCGCGCTGATGGTGGAGACCGGCGAGGCGGACATCGTCCCGAACATCGCCGTGCAGGATGCGACGAACCCGGCGACGGACTTCGCCTATCCGAACTCCGAGACCTTCTTCCTGCGCCTCGATACCCAGGTCGCACCGCTCGATGACCGCCGCGTCCGCGAGGCGCTGAACCTCGCCATCGACCGCGAGGCGTTCCAGGGCACGATCCTGTCAAAGGATGTTGTGCTGGCGTCGCATATCGTTCCGCCGACCACCATCGGCTACAACAACGACGTCAAACCGTACCCCTACGACCCCGACCGCGCCAAGGCGCTGATCGAGGAGGCACGCGCCGACGGCGTGCTGGTCGACACCGAGATCGACCTGATCGGCCGGACCGGCATTTTCCCGAACGGGACCGAGGTCATGGAAGCGATGCACGCCATGCTGACCGACGCCGGGTTCAACGTCGATCTGAACATGTACGACGTGGCCGAGTGGGAGAACTTCTACTCCAAGCCCTTCGCCGAGGATCGTCCGCCGCAGATCATCCAGCTTCAGCATGACAACGCCAAGGGTGATCCGGTCTTCTCGATGTTCTTCAAATACCACTCGGACGGGCTTCAGAGCGTGCTCGAGGATGCCGAAGTCGACCGGTTGATCGACGAGGCGACCGTCGCGACCGGTGAAGAGCGTGCGGCGCTCTGGCAGCAGCTGTTCGACAGGCTCCAGAACGAGATCATCGCGGACATCGTGATGTTCCACATGGTCGGCTACACCCGCGTGTCCGAGCGGCTCGAGTTCCAGCCGACCATCGCCACCAACAGCGAGCTTCAGCTGGCCGACATCGCGTTCCGCTGAACGCGGTACGACAACAGTACGGCGGAAGGCGGCTGCGCCTTCCGCTCTTTTCCGGAGACGTCATGCTGCCCCGTATTCGCCACCGCCTGGTTTCGAGTTTGCTCTCGCTCGCGGTCCTGATCGTGATCGTGTTCTTCCTGTCGCGGCTGACCGGAGATCCTTCGGCCCTGTACCTGCCGCTGGATGCCTCGGCCGAGGCGCGCGAGCAGTTTCGCGCGGTCAACGGCCTGAACGATCCTCTGCTGGTGCAGTTCGGGCGCTTCCTTGCCGACATGGGGACGCTGGACTTCGGCGAGAGCCTGCGGACCTCGCTCCCGGCGCTCGAAATGGTGCTCGAGGCCTTCACCTGGACACTAGGCCTGGCGGTGCTGACGGTCGTTCTCGTCACCGTGGCCGCGGTGATCGTGGGGGCGCTGGCTGCGCTGAACGTCGGCGGATTCTTCGACCGTCTGGCGACTATCATCACGCTGATCGGCGCAAGCGCACCCGATTTCTGGGTCGCGATCGTGGGGATCCTGTTCTTCTCGGTCGGGCTGGGCTGGCTGCCGACCTCCGGCACCGGCACCATCTGGCACTGGGTCCTGCCCATAGCGGTGCTCTTCATCCGGCCGTTCGGCCTGGTCACGCAGGTTGTGCGCAGTTCGATGATCACCGCGCTGAACGCGCCCTACGTCAAGACAGCCCGCGCCAAAGGGGCAGGGCGCCAGCGCATCGTCTACCGCCATTCGCTGAAGAACGCGGCCCTGCCTATCGTCACCGTGATCGGCGACCAGGCGGCGGGGATGCTGAACGGCGCGGTTGTGGTGGAAACGATCTTCGGCTTTCCGGGCGTCGGCAAGCTGATGATCGACTCGATCCTGATGCGCGATTTCTCGGTGATCCTTGCGTCCATCTTCGTGACCGCGATCGCCATCCTTCTCATGAACATGCTGATTGACGTGGTTTATGCTGCAATCGACCCTCGCACCCGCCGCTGAGCCCGTCCGGCCAGTGGGCAACCTGCGCCTGCTGACACGCGACCCTGTCGCGTTGCTGGCGGCCCTCTTCCTGAGCGCGCTGCTGGCCGCGGCGCTGTTCGGTGCGCCGCTGCTGGAGGATGTGGCCTCGTCCACCGACCTCCGGGGGCGCAACGCACCGCCGTTCGATCTTTCGCGCTCGTGGGAGTTCTTCCTCGGCGCGGACACGCTGGGACGCCCCATCCTGCCGCGGATCATCGTCGCGGCGCAGAACACGCTGCTTGTTGCCGGGTGCTCGGTGCTTGCGGCACTGTTCATCGGCGCGGCGCTGGGAATGGTCGCGGGCTACGCGGGCGGCTGGGTCTCGCAGGTCCTGATGCGCGGTGCGGACATCATCATGTCCTTTCCGTCGCTGCTGATGGCCGTGATCGTGCTCTACATGCTCGAGCCGTCGATCTTCAACCTGGTCATCGTGCTGGCGTTCACCCGGATCCCGGTCTACCTGCGCACGACCCGCGCCGAGGTGATGGAGCTGCGGAATCGGATGTTCGTGCAGGCGGCCGAGATCATGGGCGCCTCGCCGCTGCGGATCATCGTCACCCACCTGCTGCCGATGGTCCTGCCCACGCTGGTCACGATCGCGACGATGGAGTTTGCCTTCGTGGTCCTGGCAGAAAGCGCACTGTCGTTCCTGGGCATCGGCATCCAGCCGCCCAGCATCACCTGGGGGATCATGGTCGCGCAGGGTAAGCCGTATCTGACGCAGGCCTGGTGGCTTTCGTTCTGGCCGGGCCTTGCAATCATCATGACCACGCTATCGCTCACGTTGCTGTCGAACTGGATGCGTCTTGCATTCGATCCCTCGCAGCGCTGGCGCCTCGAGATCAGGGGGTCCAATGACAAGCCATCTGCTTGATGTCCGCAACCTGTCGATCGACTTCCACACCAGCCGCGGGACCACTCGGGCGGTCCGGAACGTCAGCTTCCACCTGAACCGGGGTGAGACGCTGGGCATCCTTGGCGAAAGCGGCTCGGGAAAGTCGGTGTCGACGAGCGCCATCATGGGTCTTCTCGATCAGCCTCCGGCCCGGATCAGCAGCGGTAGCATCCTTCTGGACGGCAAGGACCTGCTGAAGATCGGCGAGGCCGAGCGGTTGGCGATCAACGGTCAGCGTATCGCGATGATCTTCCAGGACCCCGCGGCGCACCTCAACCCGGTGATCCCGGTGGGCGAGCAGATCGTCGAGGGCATGACCCTGCACGGCGTCTCGCGCCAGCAGGCGCAGGCACGCGCGCTGGAGTTGGCCGAGCGGGTTCGTATCCCCGACGCCCGGCAGCGGCTGAACGACTATCCGCACCAGTTCTCGGGCGGGCAGCGGCAGCGCATCATGATCGCGATGGCCCTCGGTATGAAGCCGGACATCCTGATCGCGGACGAGCCGACCACCGCGCTGGACGTCACCGTGCAAAGCGAGATCATGGATCTGCTCGTCGAGCTGCGCGACGAGATGGGTATGTCGATGTTGCTGATCTCGCACGATCTCGGCCTTGTCTCGAAGGCCGCAGACCGGCTGGTGGTGATGAAGTCTGGCGAGGTTGTCGAGACCGGAACCACCGCCGAGCTTCTGCGCGCGCCGAAAGCGGCCTACACGAAGCAGTTGCTGGCTTCAGTGCCGAGCGCGGTCAAGGTGTCCCGGACGACGGGTACGCCGATCCTCAAGGTCTCGGGGATCTCCAAGTTCTTCGGCGAAAAGCAGGCGCTCAAGGACATCAGCTTCGATCTGTCCGCCGGAGAAACGCTGGCGGTGGTCGGCGAGAGCGGATCGGGCAAGTCGACGCTGTCACGGATCCTGCTGCGGATGGATGCGCCTCAGGCGGGGACGGTGCAGCTGCACGACGAGGATCTGTTTGCGGCGCCGCGCGCCCGGCAGCAGGCGCTGCGGCAGAAGATGCAGATGATCTTTCAGGACCCCGGCCAGTCGCTGAACCCGCGATGGACCGTCTCGTCGATCATCTCGGAGCCCTGGGCGATCAACGCGGCGCTGCTGCCGCGCAAGGATTGGCGCGACCGGATCGCCGAGCTGCTCGAACTGGTCGGCCTGAACGCCGATCACGCGCACCGCCACGCCGGGCAGTTTTCGGGGGGGCAGAAGCAGCGCATCGCCATCGCCCGCGCCCTGGGCATGAGCCCCGAGATCCTGATCTGCGACGAGGCTGTCTCGGCGCTCGACGCCTCGGTGCAGGCCCAGATCATGGAGCTGCTGGCCGGGCTGCAGAAACAGCTTGGCATGTCCTACATCTTCATCGCGCACGACCTGCCGCTGGTCCGCGCCTTCGCCGACAGGATCCTGGTGTTCCGTGGCGGCGAGATCGTCGAGCAGGGTACGCCCGAGCGCATATTCGCAAGGCCCGAGCACGGCTACACGCGCACGCTGATCGAGGCGAACGCGAAGTACGAACTGTCCCCGGCCGCCTGACCCCTCAAGACCATCGGAGCCAACATGACCACGTATTTCAAGTGGCCCATCGTCGTAACAGTCGTCGGGCTTGTCCTTGGCGGCTGGATCGGCTGGCAGGCCGAGCACACGATCGAGGGCGCGCTTTCCGTTTTCCTGATCTGCGCGATCCTGTCGGTGCTCGAGATCTCGCTGTCGTTCGACAATGCCATCGTCAACGCGAACAAGCTCAAGACGATGGACCCGGTCTGGCAGCGGCGCTTCCTGACCTGGGGCATCCTGATCGCGGTGTTCGGGATGCGGGTGATCTTCCCGCTGGCGATCGTGGCCGTCGCGGCGTCGATCTCGCCGGTCGAGGCGGTGCGGCTGGCCTGGGCGCAGCCCGACGAATACGCGCGCATCATGCACGACGCGCATGTCGCGATCGCGGCCTACGGTGGCATGTTCTTACTGCTCGTCGCGCTGGGGTACTTCCTCGACGAGGAAAAGGACCTGCACTGGCTCAACGTCATCGAGACGCGCGCCGCGCGGCTTGGCGCGGTCCGCGGCTTCGCGCTTGGCCTTGCCATCGCGGCGCTATTCCTGGTCGCGGCTTTCCTGGGGCAGGGCGAACGTTCGGTGTTCATCGAGGCCGGGCTCTGGGGGATCCTGACCTTCCTCGCCGTTGACGCGTTGGGGCAGGTGCTCGACGATGCCTCGGCCACCCGTGTCGCCGCGAAAGGTGGCGTCGGCGCGTTCCTCTACCTGGAGGTGCTGGACGCGAGCTTCTCGTTCGACGGGGTCATCGGTGCATTCGCGCTGTCGCACAACCTGTTCGTGATCGCAATCGGTCTGGGGATCGGCGCTATGTACGTCCGCGCGATGACCATCATGCTGGTCGAGGAGCGGACCCTGACGCGCTATCGCTTCATCGAGCATGGCGCGTTCTATGCGGTCCTGCTCCTGGCACTGCTGATGATCCTGCAAAGCGTGGTTCATATCCCGGAAGTCGTAACCGGCTTTACCGGCGCGGCCATCATCCTGCTATCGCTGAAATCTTCGCTGAAGTGGAACAGGGAAACCGACTTCGGATGAGATCGCCTGCCAACGAAGCTGCAAGTCCACCGGTCATTCCGGAAGTTTGGCGAAGCGGTCTCGCAGGGCTTCCTCGATTAGTACTGGTCGGAGACGTCGATGTCGATCTCGATGCGCCGCTATCGCTCGAGGATGAATGACGGGCGATACCGTGCCCGCCCAAGCGCCTCTAGTCGTGAATGGATGGTCGATTTATGCGCATCCGCTATTTCTGAACCAGCTCGAAGGGCTGATCGAGGAGGTTGAGGCGCGTAAGGCACGCGATCCCAAGGCCTGGCGCAAGAATAATTCCACGAAACGGCTGGCCACCATCTTCAAGTTTGTGACCGAGGCCATACCAGGGGATCCGGGAGCCGCGACCTTCCGGCAAGGTGGCACACTCGGCGATCACCGCAAGCACTGGTTCCGGGCGAAATTCTTCCAGCAGTATCGGTTGTTCTACCGCTTCAACAGCGACGCAAAGGTCATCGTTCTGGCTTGGGTCAACTACGCCAAGCCTTGCAGCTCACATCGGTGACAGCCGCTCTTCGTCATCCACGACTTCCAAGGAACCGTTCTTGTCGTTCCAGGCCCACAACACGATGTTGAAGTCCGAAGACGACGCGCCCTTCGCAAAACTCTGGAACAGAAGCCCCGAAAACCGATCCGCTATGAGGGCGCGTGCCAAATCCTGTGTCGGAACCGATTGGCCCTCGAGCATTTTCATGCGCCATGCAGCGTCAGCAAGCATCGCCGCTGTCACGCAATACCGGTCAAGTCCGCCCTGATTGCGGGTATCGAAGATTGGTCCAAGGTCGGCGCTGTAGGACACCAGGATCGTGGGCTGCAGGCTGCCGACCTGGTTGGCTTCTCGAAGCGCGGTCGTGGGATCCAGCGAGGTGTAGAGGGCAAGGGCGCCCTTGGGGTTGAAGCGCCCTCCATAGAGTTCAGCGCCTCGTCCGGAAGAGCGCCTCGTCCGGAAAGAGGTTCACGCGTATAGACCGGGTTCAGAGCGCGATAGAGTGGCCCTGTGTAGCGTCCATCTTTGAGAGGCATCAGGCGAAGACGCCCGCGTCGACCGCATCGATGTATTCCAGAACTTGCTGCGCCTTGCCTTCCTGCACCAGCTGTCCGGCCGTCAAGGCCGGGAAGGGGCTCTGACCGGTACCATGCATAGGCCATCAGTTCAGACCCAAAACGCGGCTCGACCTTGTTCAGTACCTCTACCAGTTCGCGCAGGCGGCGCTGCGTCGTGTTCGAACTGATGCGGGCTCGCCTCTGCAACGCGTCCTTGCTCAAGCCGACGGTCAATGCGACTTCCTCAGCCGAAGTGCGCAGGGCCGCGGCGATCTTGCGCGGCTCGAACTGCCCATCTTCAGCGAAGTCCGTGATGTGCCTGACTTAAGTTCCCGGTGATATTGACGGTATGTAGCGGCAATATCGCTGAATTTGAAGGCGCCAGGAGGCGCTGCGCCTTCGGTTCCCATTCTTCTGCGTAGTCGTGATCGTGAGCTCATTGCCCATGCTGGCGGCGGCGGGGTTGCGCGGTCCCGGCCTGCGGGCTTTTCGCGAGATCGCGGATCGACTTGGCCTGAGCGAGGCCGAGCGCATTGCCCTCCTCGGGGATCCGGGCCGATCAACCTATCACCAGTGGATGAAGAAGGCGCGTGAGCAGCGGCCGCTCACCCTGCCCCTTGATACGCTTTTGCGGATCTCGGCGGTACTCGGGATCTACAAGGCGCTGAGCATCCTGTTCGAAAGCGAGAGCGAAGCGCTGGTCTGGTTGAAGGGTCCTCATCGGGGGACGCTCTTCGCGGGGGCCTCGCCCATGGTCTACATGCTGGACGGCGGGCACGACGGCCTTATGTCGGTGCGCCGCTATCTCGATGCCTGGCGCGGCGGGGCTATGGGTTCGGGCGCCGCCGAAGGAAGCTTCGAGCCGGTCACCGAGAGCGACCTCGTGTTCGCATGAAGATCATCGACTACGATGTGAGGTCCGCGCTCGCAGGAACCTCATGCCTCATCCCCTCGCGGTTCCCGCCGGTATCGGCCTTTGAAGAGGTCACCTCCGCAGAGGATCTGGATGCCGTGATGTATCTGGAAGGCTGGACGAACGATCGCCTGGTGGCGCCGCGGCTCGAGCGGCTGCCCCGGGCGGAGTGGGTGTATGGCCGTCCGAACGCGAGCGTGGTCATGGCGGCGTTTCTACATGGATCGCCTGACGGGCTCAGGTTCACGGATTCGAGCCTGGGGGCGTGGTATTGCTCTACCAGTATCAACACGGCGCTTCTGGAGGTGGCCAACGGGTTGCGCAAGGAGATCGCCCTGAGTGCCCTGACACAGAAGTCCGAGACCTATCGGCAATACACATCGGATCTGGCGGGCGACTACGTCGACATCGTCGGAACGCACCCGGAATACCACGACCCTGACGATGCATGCCATCCCGCGACCCAGGCCTTCGGTCGGCGGGTTCGGGAAGAAAGCGCACGCGCCGGCATTCGATATGAAAGCGTGCGCCACCCCGGCCATGAGAACTGGGTCTGCTTTCGTCCATCCCTCGTCCTGAATGTGACACAAGCAAGCCATTTCCGGATCGAAGTGCCCCGGTCTGGCCGTGTCGTCGTGCGCCAGCTCTCCTGATGTGGCCGCGACAGTCTGTGAGGTCGTCATGCAATCTGGAAAGATCAGCCACACGCCGGGCCGGCCCGAGATCCCCGTCGTAACGGACGAGGAGGCTGCAGCGCTTGCCCGTGCGACGATGAAGCTGTTTGGGAAGTGGCAGTTGTCCGACAGGGAGGCCCGCACACTGCTGGGCGGCATGGCGCAGCGCACCTGGGTGCGCTGGAAAGCCGGCGACACCGGGCTTATCGGCCGCGACCTGCGGGCCAGGATGGCTAACCTGATCGGGATCCACAAAGGACTGCGGTGTCTCTTTTCGGATCCCGCTCGAGGCTACGCCTGGATCAGGAAGCCCAATTCGAGTTTCGATGGAATGAGTGGGCTCGACGTGATGATGCGCGGGGAGATGACCGATCTGATCGATCTGCACAGCTACCTCGATGCCGAGTGTGGCGCGTCGTTCAGGAGATAGGCCGTCAGGTTTTGATGGGCATGCAGGATGCGAATGATCTCGACGCGTTGTCCATGCTGCCGATAGACTACCAAATGCACGCCGATCGGGTGAATCCGTACCGGAGGCGTGAACTCGTCGCGATCCCGCGCCATTTCGGGGAAACCGGCGAGCAGGTCGAAGAGTGCAAAGAGACCATCCGCGTAGCGGTTTGCCTGATCAACGCCCCACGTATCGGCACCAAGGCGCCAGATCCGCGAAAGGTCGACTTCGGCGGCGGGCCGAATAGACCAGCCGTCATTTTCCGGCAAACTGGTCGAGCATTCGGGCCTTGAATTCATCACGATCCAGCGCAGTATCGGGACCACTGGCGAGGCCAGCGTCGATAGTACCCTGGATTTCGGCGATCGCCTCGGACCGTAAGCGGTCACGGCGGATCAGATCGCGCACATAGTCGCTTGAATTTGCGTACCGGCCCGACCTGGATTGCTCCTCGACCCAAGATTTCATGGGGTCCGGCAACGAAATGTTCATTGTGCCCATGTTCGTCTCCTTGATGTCCAAGCATATGGCAAACTTTGCCATTCCGCAAGCTACTCGTTCACCTGGGAGCCTTGGCTTCCTTGTCACAGAAAACTTGTCGCCGTCGCCGTCGGCGTCGGTACCGTGGAGATGGTCACCGGTTCGGCACATGTAGGTATCTGCGTGCGGCGGCACCGCGGGAGATGCTTCGATTGCTTCCGGCCAGCGTCCGCCGCCGGAAGCCGGAGCTCCTCGACGACTTCTGATCCTGGGCGGGAGGGCGCCGTGTTCCGTTTTCTTGACTGGACGCCATCTTCCCCGTCGACCGCATCAGGGGATGATCTTCATGGACCTCATCGACGCCAGCTGCCGAAGCCTAGCGCCGCGCCATATCCGCACCCGCTAACTTCGGGGCAGGTGCTTCGCACTCGCCATGGCGCTCCACGCTCGTACCGGCGTCGAGCTTTGGGCGTTGCGCGAAGGGCCGGGTGGCCCCATCACCACGCGTTCATCGCGGATCCTGCCGCCGGCTTCGGGATCGACATTCGCGGCGCAGTGCCGCTGGATGAAATTTCTACCGGCGCGATTCCGGGCCTGTTGCTGGCGCCCGTCATCAAGGCGGAGATCCTCGACCAGGTCGGCAGCATCGATCCCGGCGATCTCGCGGACGCCCGCGATTCCATTTCCCTCCATCTTCGAGACCTTCCCGGGCGGCGGGGAAGGGAGGCGCCGGAAACGGCTGAGGTGCGGCGCGCCTGGATCAGGCGCAAGGGGCGGATTCCGCCAGTGTTGCCGCAGCAACTTCTTTCGCACGGCGCGCCATGCACCGCGTGCCCCGGCGCTAGTCGAACAGGTTGGCGATGTTGGCCTTGATGCGATCGCCGACATAAAGGGCCAGCGCCTGGATGGTTGACGTCGGGTTCACCGCCCCGGCCGTGACGAAGATCGATCCGTCGACGATGAACAGGTTCTTCACATCATGGCTGCGGCCCCAGGCGTTCACCACCGAGGTGGCCGGGTCGTTGCCCATCCTGCAGGTGCCCATCTGGTGCCATCCAGCACGCCACCACACCGATCCATCACTTTTGTTAATGATGCTTTTCGCTCCTGCGGCGCGGAGCAACTCTTCCGCGCGCGCCTCCCCGTGCTTGAGCATGGCCCGGGTGTTGTCTCCCAGTCGGTAGCTGATCTTCGGCGCCGGAATACCGTCGCTGTCAGTCAACTCCGGGTCGAGTGTCACGCGGTTGTGCTCCTCGGGAAGATCTTCACTGACGACCGTCAGGCCTGCGAGGTACGGATAGACGTTGTCCATGATATCCCGATGTTCGGCCCCCCATGGGATCGGCGCGTCGATCCCATAACCGCCGAGTGCATAAGTCATCGGCGTAGTTGATCTGCCCGAATGCAGGCCGTAGCCCCGCACGAATCCTCGGTCCGGGTCGCTCTCGTAGAATTCCTGGCTCAGGATGGCACAGGCCATCGGCCCCTCGTGCCCAAGCATCGGCTCGTCGAACACGCCCGAGACGCCCGTGAGGGGGTGAAACATCAAGTTTCGGCCGACGAGGCCCGATCGGTTGGCCAAGCCGTCCGGGAAAGACCGCGACTTCGAATGCAGCAGCAACCGCGGCGTGCCGATTCCGTTACAGGCAACGATCACCAGTTCGGCCTTCTGTTCGTGCACCTGCCCGTCGGGACCGTGATACAGGACGCCTGTCGCGAACCCGGTCTGCTCGTCGACGAGAATCTCGCGGACGCGCGCGTTGGTCCGCAGTTCGACACCGGCGTTCTCAAGCATCGGCCAATAGGTGAAGTTCGTTCCCCCCTTGGCGCCCGCCGCACATCCCAGGTCGCAGGTTCCCGCATTCACGCACTTCTGCCGGCCATCGTGGTCGCGACTGAGGATCGCGACATCCGACGGCCACCAGTGCCACCCCTTCTTGTTGAACCCTTCGGCCAAGGTGCGGCCGAGCTTTCCGAGCGGGATGGGCGGGAGCGCCGGCGTGTAGTCCGGATAGGCCGGATTGCCTCCCAACCCGGATACACCGGTATTGGCATCGTTGGCATCGAAGAACGGCTCGAGATCCTCGTAGCTGACCGGCCAGTCCTCCCCTACACCGTCGAGCGTCTTCGTACGGAAATCCGATGGCTTCATTCGGGGCCAGTGGCCGAGAAAGTTTACGGTGGACCCGCCGACCCCATTCCAGTTGACCGGCGTGATGCAGCTCTCCGAGACCTCAATGGGATAGTCCTGTGCCAGCCGTCGGACGTTCGGATCGCACGAGAACTCGCCATACCGGGCCAGTTCGTAGTCGTCGCGGCGCGACGGGAAGTCCTTATCGTGAAGATGGCCTCCCTGCTCGAGACAGAGTATTCGCATGCGTGTCTCGAGCAGCGACCACGCGATCGCCGCCCCTGACGCCCCGGCGCCGACAATCAGTACATCGACCGGATCATTCGCCATTGCGCGCCGCCTCCCCGGTGGGGTCTCGATAGACTTTGCCTCTTGCGCGGACGGGCGCTGTCAGTGCATCGAGTTCATCCGCGCTTTCGCCGGCCACGGTGTACCCCTTCGGATGGACCGGGTGGGCCGCCAGCCCCACCAGCCCACGGATTTCCGGCCGACTGTAGTAACCCATATACACCGCCCGCACGAGCGCCCCGAATGCCTCGGGTGCCTCGGCTTCGAGATCGCGGACACGGTCGACCGTGATGTCCGCGGCAGAAGCGCCCAGCAGCTTGAGAAGGCTGATCACCGCGCCCTTCAAGGCACGGTCTTCAGCAGCCGCGCGGGCAAGGTAGTCCGCGGTTTCGAACGTTCCGGCACCGGGAATGCCTTTCTTCGTATTGGGTGGGATGATGCGGTCGAGCAAGGCGTAAAGCGCCGGGCGTTGATCTTCTGTCCATGTCATTTCATCTCGCTCCCGCTTCCGTACGTGACAGGGCATCGATCGCGACCGCCAGGATCAGGATCACGCCGGAAACCATCAGCTTGTCTGCGGCGCTGGCGCCCGTGAGGTCGAGTCCGTTGCCCAGGGACCCGATCACGAGCGCCCCGAGAATCGCGTTCCAGACCGACCCGCGGCCGCCGAAGAGAGAGGTTCCCCCGATAACAGCGGCCCCGATCGCCTCGAGCAGGAGCGATCCCCCGGCAAACGCCGTGTAGGATACCGAGCCGTAGCGAGACGCACCGAAAATGCCGCCGATCGCTGCCATGAGGCCGACGATCCCGAACGCGGCTGCGCGAATGCGCTTGACCTTGAACCCGACCCGGCGGGCGCTCTCAGCGTTGCCACCGACCGCGAAAAGCGACCGGCCAAAGGGTGTCGAGGTCGTCACCCATCCCAGAAGCGCGGTGATGCCGAGCAGCAGGACGAGCAGGAGCGGCAAGGACCGATAGGCGTTCAGTGTCAGTATGACCGCGAGGATCAGTGTGCCGAACACGAACACCTGCCCCCAAAGGGCTAGGGCCGTTTCCTGCTCAAGCCCCCTGGCCTTGCGTTCTGACTGCTTGCGCAGGCTGAGGTACGCGAACACGGCTAAGCAGGCGAGGCCGAGTAAGATCCCCAACAGATCCGGGATCAGGACACGGGCGAAGCCTCGCACGAACGGATCACCCACGTTGAGGTTCCCGGTCGGCAAGATCTTCTGCATCAGGCCCTGGTAGCCGAGAAGTCCGGCCAGCGTCACGACGAACGACGGAATGCCGACATAGGCGACCAGCAGGCCCTGAGCCAATCCCATGACCACGCCAATTCCAATCACGATCACGCACGCGAGCCAGCCCGGAACACCGGCGAGAACGAGGACCCCCAGCAGCGCGGCGCACACGCCCGCGGTGCCGGCGGCCGACAAGTCAATCTCTCCGAGAAGCAGCACCACGGTGATCCCGACAGCGAGCGTCGCGATCACGGCAGACTGCATGAACAGGTTGTAGATGTTGCGCGGGCTCAGGAAAATCGTACTGAACTCCTCCACATCGCCGCTCATCACGTCCCACATCGGCAGAACAAGTCCGAAGTAGAGCCAGATCGCGGCGAGCGCCAGCAGCACGGGGACGAACGCGCCGAAGCGGGTTTCGCGCATCGCCCGGAACCGGTCGATGAAGGGCCGATGCGTGTCAGGCTGCATCACCCACCCCCTTGTCGAGACCGCGGGTCATCGCCACGACGATCTCGTCCGGCGTGGTCTGGTCTGCCCACCAGGTCGCGACGTTTCCCCCATGCCTCAGAACGCAGATCCTGTCGGCAACCTCGAAAATGTCGCGCATGTTGTGGGAGATGTAGACGACCGCGTGATCGGTCTCCCGCAGCCGCTTTACGACCTCGAGAACCTGCCTCGTCTGGGCGACTCCGAGCGCGGCGGTCGGCTCGTCGAGCATCACGACGGAGCTCTCCGCGCCGACGGCGCGGGCAATCGCGATGGCCTGGCGCTGTCCACCCGACAGTCCGCCCACTTTCGCCCGAACGGATTGCAGCGTACGCACCTGAAGCTTGTCGATCGCCTCGCGGGCAGCCACCTCCATCTGGATATCGTCCAGAGGCCGCAGGAGCCGGGGCAGAAAATTCCACCCGGGCTTCACCGGCTCCGAGCCGAGCGAGAGGTTCGCGGCCACGTCGAGGTTCTCGCAGAGCGCGAGATCCTGGTAGACGATCTGGATGCCGTGATTGGCCGCATCGTTTGGCGTCGAAATTGAAACATGGCGCCCGTCGAGCAGGAACTCTCCTTCATCGGCGGTATGGGCGCCGGCAAGAACCTTCATCAAGGTCGATTTGCCGGCGCCGTTATCACCCACGAGGGCCATGACTTCGCCGCGTGCCACTTCGAAGTCGACGCCGCGAAGCGCGTGAACCCCGCCGAAGCGCTTGTGAATTCCGCGCACGGCAAGGTGCGCTGGCGGGGCTGTGCGCCCCGCCACGGTACGATCCAGGGTCATGGCGTCTGATCTACTGGCAGTACTCGGTCGCGGCAGCTTCGCCCTGGCAGATCATGTCCTTCGTAATCGAGGGGTCATTCTCGACGACATAGGCCACGCCTTCTGCGCCTACGGCCGAATAGCTGTCGACCGGGACGAAGGCCACGTCGGCCCCGACGCCGTTCTGAACGACCTCGGTTGCCAAGTCGTCGTATGCCTCGCCCTTGAGGAGACGCACGGTGACCTCTGCCGCTGCAGCCGCCATTTCGTGGAGCGGCCGCCAACCACACTGGGTCTGCTTGCCGAGAAGCATCAGTTGCTGCGCCTCGACCGTGCAGTCGAGCCCTGAAACCGGGACCGACCCGGCCATGCCCTGTTCCTCCATCGCGGCAATCGCGGCCCCCGCATTACCGTCATTGGACGACACTACGCCTTGTACGTTGTTGTCGAGTTGCGTCAGCGCCTGGTCCATGGACCGCCGCGCAATCGCCGGATCCCAGCCCGGTGTCCAGTTCTCGTACCCCATCACCCGTTCGCCCGAGGCGAAGAGCGGTTCAAGCACTGACATCTGCCCTGCGGCGATCACGGCGGCATTCGGGTCCGTTGGAGACCCCTTGAGCAGTACGAGGGTGTCGCCGGATTCGGTGTTGTCCACCACGTGCTGTGCCTGCGCCGCCCCGGTGGCATGCATGTCGGCCTGCACCCAGAACTTCGTGTTTTCAGAGTTGATCATGCGGTCGTAGGCAATGGTCGGAACGCCATCTTCGGCCGCAGTATCGGCAATGATGGCCGAGCTTTCGCCGTCGATCGGAATGACGACCAGAACCTTGGCCCCTTGGGTCAGCGCCTGCTCCGCCTGCCGTTGCTGGGTGGCGGTGTCGTTGTTGGCGTTATATACCTCCACCGTCACATCCGGTGCAATTTCACCCATCTTCGCGACGTAGGCGGCCGCGTCCTGCTGTTCCCATCGTGGGTTCACGTTTTCGGGCAGCAGCAAGGCGACCATATCCGCGGCAGCCGCCGCCGCCCCAATTGCCATCGCCGCGACGGATCCCATCAGCAGCCCTGTGGTCATTTTCCGAACCATTGTTTCCTCCTGGTTAATTGTCTCGACGTCTAAGCGCCGGTTTTCCGGTAGCGTCGGCGCGATCTCCGCGCCATCTGAACGACTGGACCCTGCCTTGACGGTTTGTTGCCTTCCCGCTCACCCGAGCGACCTCCGGGTGAGAACTGTTTCGACCTGGTACCAGCCCCCCCGCATGCCCTGTCATGGCGCGCCCCTTCGAGACCGACCATCGGCTCGTGGAAGCTTGCGTAGGAGCAAGTCAAACATCTGATGTTTATGTTGTCCAGATGTTTTTATTGATCACTCATTAGTGGGTAGGTCAGAGCCGCATAGCGCGCGGGCGAGGTGTCGGGGAGCTCTTGACTGGGCTCAGCCTCAATTTGTGTGACGCGAGTATCCTGAGTCTGTAATTTCAGGAGGGATAGTCGTGAGCTCGAAGTAGCAGTGGTCGCCCGGAAGTGGCGTTTCGGTTCAAAGCGTTGAGCGCTGTGATACCGGCGGGTGGTTTGTTTCCGGCACCTTGGCACCCCAAGGAATTTGCCCCGATCGCGGGACGCTATCGCGGCGACGTCACGGATGGCGGCATCGGCGTCTGCAGGATATTCCCGCGCACGGTGAAAGGGTTGCAGCGACGATGTGATCCTCGGCTCCGACGTGGATATCTCCTCCAAGCCCAGTTGCGACGACGTGGCCAATATTCTGGCCACAGCCGCCACGACGGGGAAATTCGACGAGAAGGCGCTCAACATGCAGTCTGCTTGATGGTTTGGCCGGGCTGGCGCGTCTTGTGCCGGCCCTTGCCTGACCAAATGGACGAAAGGCGCCGTGGCGGTTCGTCCCGGATTGTTGGAGGAGTTCTGCACCGGGAAGACCGCAGGGATCCAGGTCTGAATTACGTGCTGGCCGGGCGGCGTCTTGCGACCCATTATGCAAGGGTTTGGCGGGGCGACTCTCGGAGGACAGTGTGACTGAAGCCAGGTCCGAAGCGCGGTTGCTCCAGCGTGGACTGGCCGTATTGTCCGTGGTTGGACAGGCCGCGCACCCGCCAGGCTTTGGGGACATCCGGGACCGGACCGGGCTGCCGAAGGCCACGCTCTCGCGGATTCTCTCGGCATTGCGCCGGGCGGGGTACCTCGCGCTGGATCCGGGTGAGAAGGGCTATGTGCTGGGGCCCGAGTTCATGAACCTGATCCCGACGGGTCAGCCCCATCGCGCGCGTCTGGGCGAGATCAGGGACGAATTGCAGAGGCTGACCGACGAGTTGGAGCTGCCGATCCTCTACTGGTTGGTAACCGGGGAGAGGATCAGCCCGGCAAGTCGGTTCCTGCCGTTCAGCCCGCGCGCGGAGACGCCGGATGGGCGCACCGAGCGGTTGGATCGGGCCGCGCCGGGACTTGCGGTACTCGCGGCGATGGACAGCATCGGGTTGTCGCGGGCATTGGCCCGGTTCCGCGAAGCGGAGAAACCGCCTGCGCCAGAGACCGCCCGGAGGCTCGGTTTCGCCGCCGCGACCGGGTTTGCGGTGGTCTCTCGACCAGTTGGCGCAAACGGAGCACCTGAGGATCATGCACCGGAGGTCGCGGCCGCGATCACCGATGTCGAGGGGCGTCCGGTTGCCGCAATATCTGTACGTTGTATCGCGGCGGGGCATTCCGAGGCCGAACGCCACCAGATCGGGCGGAAGCTGGCCTTCACCGCGCGCCAGTTGTCGCACGGGCCCCGCGCAGCACCTCGGCGGCGGGACGTGGGAGTGCGGACTTCTGGCGGTTCAGCGCATTCCGTCGAAGAGCCCGAGGTGGTTTCGGGCGGCCATTACGATCAGGTGGGCACCTCGCCCTGCTGGGACACGGCGCATCGGCGGCTAATCTGGCTGGACAGTCTGGGCGGTGCAATCAGCTGGACCGCGGCCGAGGATGCGGGTTCCGTGCCGGGGCGCAGGCGGATGCCGGACCTGCCGGGCGCGGTGCTTCCGTCGGGGAGCGGGCGCGTCATGGTGGCATCGCGCGACGGGATCTCGGTGCTGGACCTCGGCACGGGGCGGCGCTCGGTCTTCAGTCACCCGGAACCGGAGGATGCGCTGCGGCGGTTCTCGACCGCGCAGGCCGCGCCCGAGGGCCAGCTATGGGTGGGCAGCCTCAGCCCGGTGCCGCTGGCCGGGATGGGGCAGGGGCGGCTCTACCGCATGGACCCGGGCGGGCAGATCCGGCGCGCGCTGGACCTCGAGCGCGGAGCGAAGGGAATGTGCTGGAGCGCCGACGGGCGGCACCTGTTCCTGACCGAGGCCGGCTCGAAGGCGATCTTGCGGTTCGAGATGGACGAGCGGCGCGAGCGTCCGCTCAACCCGCGCCGGTTCGCGGTTCACCGCGGCGAGGGCACGCCGAACGGGATCGCGATGGACCGGGAGGGCTGTCTCTGGGCGGCGATTTACGGCGGGTGGTGCGTGGCGAGATTCGATCCGGATGGCCGCGAGATCGAGACCGTCGAACTGCCGGTGCCGCTGCCGACAGCGCTGTGTTTCGGCGGACCGAACCTGCGCAGCCTGTTCGTGACCACCTGCCGCCTGCATGTCCCGCCCGAGGTGCTGCTGGACGCGCCGGAGTCGGGCGCGGTCTTCCGGGTCGAGACCACCGTCCCCGGACTGCGTGTGCCGGAGCTGAAACTGGCCTGACGTGTTCCGACAGGTGGAACAGGATTCTCTGCCGCTTCTGTGCCCGGCGCAACCCGCATAGCCTTGGCGGAACAGGCGGCAGGAGGTCCTGACACGCCGGAGAACGGGGAGGAACATGAGGATGACCAAGCTTTGCGACGCCCGGCCGATGTTATTGCGGACCGGCGTATCCGTGTGCGTGGCGGCGCTGCTGGCCGTGCAGGCGCAGGCCGAGGATCGGACCATCGCGGTCGCGGCCCTTGTCGAGCCGCCGTCGCTGGACAGCGCCAACGCCTATAACGCCAACAGCCGGACGGTGATGGGCAATGTCTACGAGGGGCTTGTCGGGCGCGACGGCAGGACCAATGCGTTCGTGCCTGAACTCGCGGTCTCGTGGACGCAGATCGACGACCGCACCTGGCAGTTCACGCTGCGCGAGGACGTGCTGTTCCACGACGGATCGCCGCTGACCGCGGAGGGTGCGGCGGCGGCGCTGAGCCATGTCTGGAGCAAGGACAACGGCTTCCAGATCCGCGCGCTCGGCGGGCCCGAGATGACCTTCGAGGCCAAGGGCGACATGCTGCTGGAGGTGCGCTCAGACGCGGCCGACCCATTGTTGCTGACGCGGATGTGGCAGACCTACATTCCGTCCGCCGAGCATATTCGTGCGCATCCCGAGGAATGGGGGCAGGTGGCCGTGGGGACCGGGCCCTACAAGGTCAGGGACTGGACGCGCGGCACGTCGATCACGCTCGAGGCGAACCCGGACTGGTGGGGCCAGGAGGCCGAGGACGCCTATGGGCGGATCCAGTATGCCGAGGCGGTGTTCGAGTTTCGGCCCGAGGCCTCGTCGCGGATTGCCGCGCTGCAGGCGGGCGAGGTGGATTTCGCCGAGCGTCTGCCGGGCGAGCTGTGCAAGTCGATGCTGGGCGAGAACTGCATCGAGAGCCCGGACACGACCTCGACCTATTTCCGGCTGGACAGCAGCAATCCGGTGCTGGCCGATCCGCGCATCCGAAAGGCGATCTCGCTGGCGGTGGACCGGCAGACGATCGGCGACGTGCTGCTGGGCGGTGCGCAGCCCGCGACGATGATCGTGGGGCCATCGGCGACCGGCTATAACGCCGATCTGCCACCCCTTGCCTATGACGTGGACGAGGCGCGGCGGCTGGTGGAAGAAGCCAAGGCCGACGGCGTTCCGGTGGAGGATACTCCGCTCTGGATGGCGACGATGCAGGGCGGGTTCATCGGCAACGCGGACGTAATGGAGGTGATGCTGGAGCAGCTCAAGCAGATCGGCATTCCCAATGTGAAGGTCGAGGTGCTCGAGCGTGGTCCGGCCTGGCAGGATGTGTTCATCCATGCCGAGAAACCCATCGACCCGGCGCGTGGCCTGATCGCGTTGCACAAGCACACCAACGATCCCTATGATTTCGCCTCGACCGCGGGCGCGTTCTATACCTGCGAGGGCCGCCTGTCGGTCGCCTGCAATCCCGAGATCGACGAGAAGTTGGCGGCTGCGGTTGCCCTGACCGGCGACGCGCGGCAGGCGGCGCTGGCCGAGATCGGGCGGCTGACCTACGAGGATCTCTGGTACATCCCGCTTCATCACGAGGTTCGCTTCCACGGCGTGTCGGACAGTGTTGCGTTCGAACCGCCGCTTCATGCCGGTGTCCGTCTGACGGATATCATCGCGAAGTAATTTCCTCCCGGAAGCAAACGATCCGCACCCGGTGGCGCCGGGTGCGGATACACTCTCAGCGAACGCAAGCCAGTCCGAGAGGTCTCCCGCGATGGAAGCCTATATCCTTCGTCGCCTGTTCCAGTCCGTCTTCGTCGCCGCTGCCGTGCTGCTGCTGGTCTTCCTGGTCAGCCATGTGATCGGTGATCCGGTCGAGATGATGCTGCCCGCCGAGGCGTCGCAGGAACTGATCGACGACATGCGGGCCAAGTACGGGTTCGACAAGCCGCTGTCGGGGCAGTTCGTGGATTTCCTGCACCGGGTCTCGGCCGGGTTCGGGGACTCGCTGTGGCAGAAGGCGCCGGCGCTGGGGATCGCGCTGGAGCGGATCGTGCCGACCTTCTATCTGACTGCGAGCGTGCTGGCGCTGTCGGTTCCTGCGGCGCTGCTGCTGGGGTCCTTCGCGGCGCTGCACATGGGAACCTGGATCGACAAGGCGATCACGGTCTTCACGCTGGGCGGGATCTCGACCGTCGACTTCTGGCTGGGACTGCTGCTGATCATCCTGTTCTCGATCACGCTGGGATGGCTGCCGACCTCGGGATACGGCACGCTGGCGCACCTGGTCCTGCCGACGCTCGCCCTGTCGTACCGGTCCATAGGGCGGACGGCGCAGATCACCCGCAGCGCGATGATCGACGAGTATGCCAAACCCTACATCCACGTCGCCCGCTCGAACGGCATCCCGGAGTCGCGCGTGTTCCTGCACGCGCTGAAGAACGCCTCGATCCCCATTCTCACCATCGCCGGGGACGAGATGGCGATGCTGATGGGTGGAGCGATCGCGATCGAGACCGTCTTTGCCTGGCCGGGGATCGGGCGGCTTCTGGTGCAGGCGATCTATCACCGGGACCTGTTCCTGATCGAGGCGGTGGTCTGCGTGATCGTCGTGGTCATCATCCTGGTCAACCTTGTCATCGACCTGGCCTACGCCTGGCTCGACCCGAAACTGCGTTACGAGTGAGCCGGGCATGACCGACAGCACCCAAGACATGACCTCGCCTGACGCGGCGATCGAGCGTGCCAGCAACCTGCCCGACCGGCCCGGCCTGTCCCGGTTCGCGCTGGCGCTACTGCGCGATCCGGTGACTCTGCTGGCGCTGATCTTCATGCTGCTGCTGGCGGCGATGGCAGCCTTTCCGGCGGTGTTCGCGCCCTATGATCCGACTGCACAATCGCTGCTGATGCGCAACTCGCCGCCGCTGACGCAGCCGGGTTCCGGGCCGGTTCACCTGCTGGGGACCGATACGCTGGGGCGCGACATTCTCAGCCGGATCATCCACGCGGCGCGGGTGTCGCTGCTGGTGGCGTTCTGCGGCGTGATCGTGTCGGGGGCGCTTGGCGTCACGCTGGGCGTGATCGCGGGCACGCTGCGCGGGCGGACCGACGACGTGATCATGCGGCTTGCCGACCTGCAGCTGGGCTTTCCCTTTCTTATGCTGGCGCTGCTGGTGCTCTATGCGCTGGGGCCAAGCCTGGGCAACATCATCCTGATCTTCGCCATCGTGCGCTGGCCGGTCTATGCCCGCGTCGCCCGCTCGCTGGCGATGTCGCTGCGCGAGTCGGCTTTCGTCGAGGCGGCGCGCTCGCTGGGGGCGTCGAAGGCGCGGATCATCCGGCGGCACATCCTGCCGAACATGACCTCGCCGCTGATCGTTCTGGGCACGATGGAGGTCGCCAAGCTGATCCTGGCCGAAGCGACGCTGAGCTTCCTGGGGCTCGGCATCCAGCCACCGGACAGTTCCTGGGGCCTGATGGTCGCGGCCGGGAGGGACTATGTCGCGCTGGCCTGGTGGCTGGTGGCGTTTCCGGGGCTGGCGATCTTTCTGACCGCGCTGAGCGCGAACCTGCTTGCCGCCTGGCTGCGCGCGGTCTCGGACCCGGTGCAGCGCTGGCGCTGGATGACCGCGAAACGCGCGGCGGGAGGCGAGGAATGACCCTGGTCGAGACGGCGGACCGCCCGCTGCGCACCGCGCCCGGCCCGCTGCTGCTGGAAGCGCGCAACATCCGGGTCGGGTTCTCGACCGACCTTGGCCGGGTCGAGGCCGTCGGCGGCGTGGACGTGACGCTCCGACAGGGCGAAACGCTGGTCATCCTGGGCGAATCCGGCTCGGGCAAGAGCGTCACCGCGCAGGCGATCATGGGTGTCGTGCCCTCGCCTCCGGGTACGGTGAGCGCCGACCGGCTGCTGCTGGACGGTGTCGACCTGCAGGCGCTGACGCCGGCGCAGCACCGCAGGGTCCGGGGCCGGGAAATGGCGCTGATTTTCCAGGATGCGCTGACCTCGCTGAACCCGCGGTTCCGGATCGGCTACCAGATCTGCGAATTGCTGCGGCATCACCTGGGCCTGAGCCGGCGGGATGCGCGGGCGCGGGCGGTCTCGTTGCTGGCGCATGTCGGTATTCCTTCGCCGGAGGCGCGGCTGGACGCCTATCCGCACCAGCTGTCGGGCGGGATGCGGCAGCGGGCGCTGATCGCCATGTCGGTCGCGCTGGGGCCGAAGCTGCTGATTGCCGACGAGCCGACGACCGCGCTGGACGTGACCGTGCAGGCGCAGGTTCTGGACCTGATCCTGCGCTTGCAGGCCGAGGCCGGGATGGGGCTGATCCTGATCACCCATGACATGGCGGTGGCGCGGCGGATCGCAGACCGGGTGGCGGTGATGTACGCGGGCCGGGTGGTCGAGCAGGCGACGCGCGATACGCTGTTCCGCGACCCACGGCATCCCTATACGCGCGGCCTGATGCGGGCGACGCCAAGTGCGGCGGGGCTGGGGCGCAAGCTGACGCCGATCCCGGGCTCGCCGCCGGATCTGCGGGCGCTGCCGCGCGGTTGTCCGTTCCGCGACCGGTGCGCCGATGCCCGCGCGATCTGCGCCGCCGAGCGGCCGGTCGAGACTGACCTCGGGTCCGGGCATGTGGTCCGCTGCCATCTTGCCGAGGAGCTGTCATGAACATGTCCGATCCCGCCCTCGGAGCTGCGAGGCAGGCCAGGGCCGCCCCTGGCCCGATCCTGTCGATCCGCGATCTCGGCTGCCATTTCACCACGCGCGGGCGGGGGCTGATGCGACGCCGGGCGCAGGTCGTGCGGGCGCTAGACGGGGTCTCTCTGGACCTGGAGCCGGGGCGGACCTTCGGCATCGTCGGGGAATCCGGGTCCGGGAAATCCACGCTCGCGCGCTGCGTGATGCGGCTGGAGCGGCCGACCTCGGGCGAGATCCTGTTCGAGGGCAAAGACCTTGCCGCGCTGGACGAAACCGCGCTGCGCCCGGTGCGGCGCGACGTGCAGATGGTGTTCCAGGATCCCTGGGCCAGCCTGAACCCGCGCCATACCGTGCGCGAAATTCTGACTGAGCCCTGGGAGATCCATGACGGCGTCGTGCCCGCCGCCGAGCGGCCCGAGCGGGTGGCCGAACTGCTGCGGCTGGTCGGCCTCGATCCCGGTTTCGCGCATCGCTATCCGAGCCAGTTCTCCGGCGGGCAGCGGCAGCGGATCTCGATCGCCCGCGCGCTGGCGCTGTCGCCGAAACTGCTGATCCTCGACGAGGCGGTCTCGGCGCTGGACGTCTCGGTGCAGGCGCAGATCCTGAACCTGCTGGCCGACCTACAGGCGCGGTTCGGGATGAGCTACCTGTTCATCTCGCACGATCTGTCGGTGGTGCGGCACGTCTGCGACCGGATCGGTGTGATGTACCTTGGCAAGCTGGTCGAGGTCGGCGCGACGCGGCAGATATTCGAGGCGGCGCGACATCCCTATACGCGCGCGCTGCTGTCGGCGATGCCCGATGCGCCCGAGGCGGACCGGATCGTTCTGGAGGGCGAGGTGCCCAGCCCGCTGGACCCGCCCTCGGGCTGCGCGTTCCGCACCCGATGCTGGCGGGCGCGCCCCGAGTGCGCGCGCGCTGCGCCGCAGTTGGCCGAGCAGGGGCAGGGCCATGCGCTGGCCTGTCTCAACCCGGTGGTCGGCGATCCCGCGCCTTGAGGCTCATCGACACGCATACGCATTTCCACGATCCGTCCTGGCCCGGCGGCATCGTCTGGCCGAAGCCGGGCGAGGCGCATCACCGGCCCTGCCTGCCCGAGACCTACCGGCGCGAGGTCGGCCCGCACCCGGTTGTCGCGGTCGAGACCAGCCCGCGCCCGCAGGACGACGCGCGGCTGGCGCGGCTGGCGGCCGAAACGCCGCAGATCGTCGCCTATGTCAACAACCTGCAGCCGCTGGCCGAAGGGTTCGGGGATCGGCTGGCGGCGTCGGCGCGGGACGGCAAGTGGCGCGGCATCCGGCTGCGCCCGATAGATGCGTTCGACCTGTCCTCGCGGCAGTTGCGCGACGCGCTTTCGCGGCTGGAGGGGCTGGGGCATGTCGAGTTGGGCATCCGGCATCCGGCGCGGCTGGAGGAATTGCGCGCCCTGTGCCTGGCGCTGCCCGGCGTGCGGTTCGTCCTGACCCATGCGGGCCACCCCCGGCTTCGCGGGGCTGAGACCGGGTTCGGCTACGGGCTGCTGGCGCTCGAGAACCTTCATGTGAAGGTCTCGCCGCCGCAGGGCGCGGATTTCGGAGACGCCGAGCTGCGCACGCGCTACGCCACCCACCTGGAGCGGATGTGCGAGCACCTGCCGCCGTCACGGTTCATGTACGGCAGCAACTGGCCGGTCGCGACGGCGCCCGCCACGTTCACGGACTGGATCCGCGCGCGGTTTCCCGCAAGCTTCGCAGAGAGAACCTTGTGGCGAAACGCAGAAGAACTCTATTCGCCTGGGCGCTCCTCCAAGGGCGATGCGCTCACCGAGCGTCAGGTTCGCTCGGGCTCGGGTCTGCCGCTCCGAGAATAGCCGCTCAGGTGGTTCCGCGCTCGACGATCTCGAAGCTGACCTCACGTGAATGGCCTTCGGATGTTCCGTCCAGCCGGTCCACGATCTCTTGCGCTGCGAGCGCCCCTATTTCGTAGCGGGGGATGCGGACGGTGGTCAGCGGTGGATGCACGCGTGCGGTGATGTCGGTGTCGTGGAGCCCCATGATCGCGACATCTCCGGGAAACGACAGGCCGCGCGCAGCGCCGTGGAGGTGTGCGCCAACCGCCAGCGTGTCGCCATTGAAGAACACCGCGTCGGGCGGATCGGTCTGTCTGAGCAACTCTTCGAGTGCGTCGGCGCCACCTTGAAGGGTGGGCTGAACTTCCAGAACCCGAATCCTGTCGGAGTGGCCCGCCTCCCGCATCGCGGTTTCATACCCCACCCGACGTTCGACGGCACGGGCGCGGCTTTCCGGGGTCACGAAAGCAACGCGCCGGTAACCTTTTTCGAGAAGGTAGCGCGTTGCTTCATGTGCCAGCTGCGCGTTGGAAAAGCCGACATAGAGATCCAGCGGGTCCTGCGGAATGTCCCAGATCTCCACCACCGTGGTACCGGCTTTCGACAGCAGATTGCGGGTTGCCGCGCTGTGCTCCTTGCCGGTCAGGACCAAGGCGTCGATCTGGCGCCCCACGAAGGCGCGGATCAGTTCCTCCTCGCGGGTGCTGTCGTAGTGCGAAATGCCGACGAGCATCTCGCGTTCCGTCTTCGCCAGCGTATCGGAAAGACCTTCGACCGTGGCTGAGAAGATGGAGTCCTCAAGCGTAGGGACGATCAGGCCCACGACGCCGGTGCGCGAGGTGACGAGGCTGCGGGCGACGGCGTTTACGACATAGCCGACGTCGAGCGCCGCGGCGCGGACCTTCTCGGCAGTTTTTTCCCGCACCAACTCGGGCTGGTTCAACGCCCGCCAGGCGGTGATGAACGAGACCCCGGCGGCGTCGGCGACGTCCTGAAGTTTCGATCTCTGGCTCATCGGGTTCCGCTACATATTGCCCCGGCACTATGGCGGCCGGGGCGGACCGCGCAAGCTCTAGAGGGACCAGTCGGCAATTTGCCATTGCGGCTGACCGCGGACATCGGTCGCCTTAGGGTCGGTGAAGACGTCGTTCGCGGGCACGTCGCCCGCCTGCGCATATGCCGCCTCGGCCGCCGCGGCGCCGCGCTGCAGGATGGTCTTCACCAGGTCTGCGGAGAGGGGCGTTTCGAAGATCTCTTTCTCCTCGCTCAGGCCGACGAGTGTCCGTGCATCGCCTTCGGTGATCCATGACCATCCGCGCCGGTACCAGAGGGTGACGTCCACGACCGCGTTGCGCGCGTCGACCGAGGCCGACTGCGGCCAGTGGTCCCCGATGATCTCGGTGACTTCGCCGGGCGCCATCGCCGCAAGGGCTTGTGTCGCCTGCTGATTGGCCACTAGGAATGCAGTCACCGCCTCGGGATGCGCGTCGAGGAACTGCTGCCGGACGGCCCACCAGATCCGGTGTGGATAGAACGCCTCGGGCGCGAACTGCGCCTGAGAGAACCAGTCGAGCACATGGCCCGCGCCGGAGCCTTCCGGGCCGTCGTAATGCTTGCCGGTCGTGCCGTAGTTGGTGATCAGCGTTTCCAGCACGCCGCGTTCCTCGGCGCCGAAGGAGCCGGGGTTCAGGCCGACGACCGCGTCGATATTGTCCTGAGCCTCGAAGAGTTCGGTGACGGCCGTTATGTTGCGCATGGTGATGTCCAACTCGGCCGCATCGGAGGTGCCGAAATAGGCCTTTAGCATGTTCACCCATTGCAGATGCAGATCCGATCCTACGATCGTCAGGACCGTCTTGCCGCGCATGTCCTCCATGTTTCGGATGTCACTGTCGGGCTTCACCTGAACCGGAAAGTCCAGCCCGCCACCCGCGATGGCGATCGGGACAGCGGGGTTCGGTGTCGCGAGCAGACGGATCGCCGGCGTCGATCCCAGCATGCCGTACTGGAGCTGTCCGGCTGCCACGCCCTGCAACATGCGCAGCAGCGCCTGGAAGTCCTGGAACTCGGGGGCGACGTCGATCCCGATGGCCTCGGACGCCTTCTCGATCAGGCCGTGTTCCTGCATGTAGATCACCAGCGGGCCGCCGTTGGTGTGTGTGCCGACGCCGATTGGCATCTCGACCGTGCCTTGCGCCAGTGCTTTCGGGCTGGCGAACGCCGACAGCAGGCCGAGTGCGGCGCTGCTGCGGACCAGATTTCTTCGGGACATGTTCATGGACTGGATCCTCCCCAGGTTTGTCAGTCTTCGAGAATGGCCGTCCGCGCTTCGTCGCGGATCTCGTTCCAGATGGTTTCGACCAGCTCTGCCTCGGCTGCATGGTTTCGGCGCTCAAAGCGGGGCCTCGGCAGATCAATGCGCAGGTCTGCCTTCACGCGGCCCGGGCGGCGGCCCAGCACCACGACCCGGTCTGCCAGCAGCACGGCCTCGTCGATGCCGTGCGTGATGAAAACGACTGTCGGGCGTTCGGAGACCGGGCGTTCCTCTCCCCAGACCCTCAGGATTTCTTCCTGCAGCAGCGTCCGGGTCTGCAGATCGACCGCGGCCAGAGGTTCGTCCATGAGCCAGGTTCTCGGCTGGTTCGCCAGCATCCTGGCCAGGGCGCAGCGCTGGCGCATGCCGCCAGACAGCTCGTGCGGCAGGCGAGCTTCGAAGCCTTCGAGGCCGACCACGGTGATCAGACGTTGGACTTCCGGCTCTCGTTCCGCCTGAGGAACGCCAAGCGCCTTCGGCCCGAAGGCAATGTTCTCGCGGACGGTCAGCCACGGAAACAGCGCGTAGTCCTGGAACAGCACCCCTCTGTCGGGGGCTGGCGCGTCGATAGGGGTACCGTGGTGCAGCGCGACGCCTTCGGTCTCGCGCAGAATGCCGGCCATGATCGAGAGCAGGGTAGACTTGCCGCAACCGGACGGGCCAACGATCGCGGTGAATTCGCCTTCCGGAATGGTGAGGTTCACATCCGAGAGCGCGGTAACCTTCTCGCCGGTGCGCGGCGAGGTGAACACTTTCGAAAGATTGCGGATTTCGATGGCGGTCATGCGTGTTCCCAGGGTGCGAAATGTCGGTGGAGGCGGCGCATGCCCCGATCGATGCCGAGACCAATCAGGCCGATCACCAGCATGTAGCTGACGAGCCCGTTCACGTCGCGGTCGACGAAGAGCGTGCTGACCATGATCTGGCCGATGCCTGCCTCGATGGTGCCACCGGTCTCCAGCTTGACGCCGATTGCCAGCTCGGCCGCGACGATGGAGGCCCAGGCGAAGCCCATTGCGATGCGCGCACCGGTGATCGTGGCAGGGGCGGCGGCCGGCAGGACGACCCGGCGCAGCAGGTGCACGTGCGTCGCGCCAAGGGTGCGCGCGGCGTTCACCAGGCGCATGTCAACGTTTCGGGCCGCCTCGGACGCGTTCAGGATGATCGGGAAGATCGCCGCATACGCCACGATGAACACCGCCGAGGCGCCGGTGACGCCGAACCAGAGGACCGCGATCGGGATCAACGCGATCGGCGCGATGGAGCGCAGTGCATTCACGATTGGTCCGAGTGCGCGATCGATCCAGCGGATGCGGCCCATGGCGACGCCGATGACGGTCCCAAAGACAGCAGCGAAGACGAAAGCGAGGAGAATGCGTCCCAGGCTCTGCTCGACGGCGGTCAGAAGCTCGCCGCTGGCGGTGTTGGCGGCGAGCCTTGCCGATACGCCGAGAGGCGAGGGCAGGCTCTCGGTTTTCCCGCTTGCCCTGACCGCGAGTTCGGCCAGGACCAGCGCTGCGGCATAGATCGAGATTACGGTAAGGCGGCGGGAGCCGGTCATGAGTTTGCTGCCTGTGCCGAGGGCGACCACCTGACAAGCCGGGACTGCAGTGCCCGGATAGCGGTATCGAACGTCAGCCCGAGCAACCCGACGACCAGGATGACCGCCAGGTTCTTGTTCATCGCGAAGAACTGTTCATACCAGAATGCTCGCCAGCCGAGGCCGGAGTTGCCGCCGATCAATTCCGCGCCGATCAGTGTCATCCATGCGACACCGAGGCTCAGCCGGAAGCCTGAGAGGATCATCGGAAGGGCGGCCGGAACGATCACCTGTCGCTGGATAGCGAGCTCGGTCGCGCCCAACACGCGGGCGGCGTCCACCAGCCGCCTGTCCACGCTGCGTATTCCGGCAAGCGTGTTGAGGAAGACTGGGAATATCGAGACATAGGCGATCAGGAAGATCGGCACCGTCTCACCTACACCGAACATCATGATGGCGAGAGGAATCCAGGCGATGCCGCTGATCGGTCTCAGGATCTCGATGAGCGGTTCCACCAGATCGGACACCAGAGGGTGCGACGCGGTCAGAAAGGCGAGGGCGAGCCCGATGCTAACGCCGATTGCCATGCCGAGCCCCAGGTGCCGAAGGCTTGCCGCGATATCCCCCAGGAGCTCATCGCCCAACATCTCTGCCAGTGCGGACAGCACCGATGACGGCGGCGGCAGAAGCACTGGATTGGCGGTGAGCGTGGCCGCAAGTGCCCACAGCGCGAAGATAGCAACGCATCCCGCGAGGGGTGCTGTGACCACTGCTGCCGCTTTCCTCAATCTGGAGGGCATCCTGTTCCTTCATGTGCCGCGAGATATATCGAGAGAAAATGATAATCGCTTATCAGAAATGCTTGTCAAGAAAAATGATAAGCGTTTATCAACTCTCTAAATGCCAAGGTTGGTTGCCCGAACGCATGGGTTGCTGATCCCTCCTCCACCTAGAGGCCGGACCAGAACAAGCCCGGCGGAGGGACACGGCATGGTGCCCCACCGCCAAGATGCATTCTCGGTGGCTACTGCGACAGCCGAGTGCCCAAGGTTGCAGGCTCCAGTTCCTCGACATCACCTCGCCGGTCGGCGCTGATCCAGAGCCGCTCGCGCATGATGTTGAGTTCGCCGAACTGGTAGGACAGTCCCGGGGTCCCGGGGACGACGTTCTCGAACCGGTCGCTGATTGCGATCGCACTTGTGGCCGTGATCAGGCCGACATTGTAGATGTTGCCGGTGAACAGGCGCTGCAACTCGGTCAACAATTCCACACGCTTCGCGCCGTCACGTTCCGTCTGCACCCGCCGGGCGATCGCGACGATTTCTTCCTCGAAGGGAAGCAGGGCCTGCGGCCGCTCGGGCGTGCCGCGGTGCCATTCCGGACCCGAGGTGTTGAGCGGAGCGAGGGCCGAGAGGTTCGTGATCGGAACCTCGTACTCGCGCGTGCCGCGTTCGACGGCGAGGTCCCAGTCGCAGGTATCGCGCACCACTGCGACGTAGTCCGATAGCGGGCGCGGGACCAGCCGGACGCCAACCTCGCGCAGCATCGACACCACGCCGTCCGCCAGTGTTGCGTCGGTTGTGCGGTAGGTCGTGAAGTGCAGGTTGAGCGCGAGGTCCTGACCGTCGAGCGGACCGTTGGTCCAGTTCAGGATGCCGTTGCCGTCGGTATCCTCGAAGCCGAGCCCGGCGAGCAGGGTCTTCGAGGTTTCGGGCGCGTAGGGATAGTAGACGCTCGCCTCGCCGTCGATCTGGGTGCTCTCGGGATGGATGCCGCCCGGTGTCGGTGCGGTGAACGGACCTCGGACCAGCGCCTGACCGAGCGCCTGCCGATCGACGGCTTGGCTGACGGCGCGGCGGAAATCGAAGGTGCGGAACAGTTCGCGGCGCGCCATGTCCTCGTCGGTATCTGCGCCGCATGTGGTCGACAGGTTCATATCGACGCGCCAGTCGAATGCGCGGCTGCCCCACGTCAGGGAGAAGGGAGCCCCGGCCTTCTGGGAGACCGAGATGGCTTCGGAATAGGATGACGGATCGGAGAAGTTGGTGTAGTCCGCGTTCCCGGCGATCGTTTGGATGTCTCGATCTTGTTTCGATGAAAGCTGCCAGCGGACCTCGTCCAGATAAGGCAGCTGGTTCCCATCCTGGTCGACCTTGAAGTAGTACGGGTTACGTCTTGCAACCAAGAGCTGGTCCGGTTTGTAGGATACCGTCGACCAAGGACCCATCGTAACCCAAGGCATCCGCTCGGCTGGGAAAGCGGCTTGGTAGTCGTCGTAGCTTGCCTGTTCGTTGAAAGCCGGGTGATGCTCCTTCAGCAGATGCGACGGACCCGGGCAGAAGTTCGGATAAGCGAGGTTGTAGAGTTGCGCGACCGGGAAGGGCGCGGCGAAGGTGAATCGGACCGTATGCTCATCGACCTTCTCAAGTGTCGTGCCTTCGCCGAGGCTGTTGGGCCCCATCTTGGCCGCGACACGGGGATCCATGACATTGTGGTCCCAGAAGAAGGTCACGTCCTCAGCGTCGAACGGATCGCCATCGGACCATCTGGCGCCCTTGATCAACTGCATCGTCAGTTGGTGTCCATCCTCTGACCACTCCCAACTGGTCGCGAGGTTCGGCAGCGGCTCCTGGTCCGAACCGTCGATCAGGAACAGGCCTGCAGTGTTCACCAGGCATTCCTGGTGAGTCATGTTGATCCCGAAATAGCCCTGGTGCTGCCCTGCTGACCAGTTCCAGCCTTGGGGCCGTGCGCCGCTGACGTGCCGGAACACGCCGCCGTACCGATCATCGCCTTCCGGCGCGGGGCCGGTCTGAAGCACGATAGGCGCGTCCGGCAGGCGATCGGCCACGGGTGGCAACTGGCCGCTGTCGACGAGCGCACGCACCCAGTCGGGCTCTTCGTAGCTGTCGAGCGCCGTGATGCTCATCAACTCGCTCCGAGGCACGCGATCGACCTCGGCGCCGGGGAGGGCGGGTACCCGCGGCAGCGGTTCGGGGCCGGCAAGCCCGTTCGCGAGGACCGGGCTACCCAATGCGGCGAGTGCCAGGGCAAGGGCCAGGGGATGGCGTAACATGTTTCCTCCTTGTCAGTTTTTCGTTGAATTCGTGCGGATCACTGGATCCCCGGAAGAGTTCCCGGCCGCAGCTCGGTCGCGGCGGCGATGTCTGCTTCGTCGATCCAGAAGCGCTCGCGCATCGTGGTCAGTTCGCTCCATTGGTACGAAAGGACCGGAGTTCCGGGGACGACGTTTCGAATGCGTTTGTTGATCGCCAGGGCGCCCGCCGCAGTAACCAGGCCCACCGAGTAGACGTTCGCGGTGAACAACTGTTCGTACTCGTTGAAGAGCGCGCGTTGCTGCGCCGGATCAGCTTCCGTCTTCAGTTCGGCCGCGATCTCGGCCATACGCTCTTCGAAAGGAAGCAGTTTTTGAGGCTTCGTCGAAGTGCCTTTATGCCAAGGTGGCGAAGCGTAACCGACCGGTGCGATTGAATTGATGTTTGCAAGCGGAACCTGGAATGCTCGATCGCCGCGCTGAAGGACAAGCTCCCAGTCGCAACTGTCCACGACGCCGTTCACGTAGTCTTGCAGCGGGGATGAGACTACGCGAATGCCGGCCTCTCGCAACATCGCGACAGAGGCTTCCCCAAGCGCTGCGTCTGTTGTCCGCGTCGCCATGAAGTGAAGTCGGGGCGAGAAGGTTTGCCCCTTGAGCGGTCCGTCGGTCCAATCCACGAAACCGTCGCCGTCGATATCCTCCAGGCCCGCCTGTTCAAGCAGCGCTGTAGCCGAGGCAGGATCAAACGGGTAGAAAACGGCACGGTCCAGGTCGAACGATCCGCTATCCGGGTGGAGGCCCCCGGGATATTGGGCCGTGAAAGGACCGCGGATAAGCGCTTGCCCCATGGCGCGGCGATCCATCGCGTGGGAGAATGCGCGACGTACTTCGAACTCACGAAACTTCTCGCGGTAGGCTAACGCTTCGGGGTCATCAGCGCCACAGGAGGTGGACAGGTTCAGGTCGATCCGCCAGTGAAACACGCGCGGACCCCAGTAGACGTTGACCGGAGAATCTTCGGCCCGCGCGGCCTTCACGCCCTCAAGATACAAGGAGGGGTCCTGCATGTTGGTGTAGTCGGCATTCCCCGCCAGGGTCTGAACGTCGCGGTCCTGCACCGTGGAGAGCCGCCATTGCACTTCGTCCAGATATGGCAGCTGGTTTCCCTGCTGATCCACTTTGAAGTAGTAGGGGTTGCGCCGCGCGATGATGAACTGGTCAGGGGCGTAATCCACCGCCGCCCAGGGTCCCATCGTCACCCAGGGTAGGGTCGATGGCGCAAGAGCCGAGATATAGCTCTCATACGTCGCGTCGTCGTTGTACTTGGGGTGCAGCGGCTTGAGGATATGCGCCGGACCCGGGCACATTGTGGGATATGCCATGCGCAGAAGCTGTGTGCGCTCGTGCGGATTGGCGAAGGTCCAGCGGATCGTGTGGGCATTCACCTGTTCGAGGGTCGTTCCTTCTCCGAAAGCCCCGATCGTCGCGCGGGAAGGAACGCGTGGGTCAAGCACGTTGTCTTCCCAGAAGAACAGGACGTCTTCTGCATCGAAGGGGTCGCCATCAGACCATTTGGCTCCTTCCAGCAGATGCATCGTCAGCTGCATGCCGTCGGCGGACCATTCCCAGTTCGTGGCGAGGTTTGGCAGCGGCTCGGACTGGCCTTCTTCGAGCGCCCATAGGGCTCCGGTGTTGGTGAGGCACTCCTGGTGGGTCATGTTGACCCCACCCCAGCCCTGAGTTTGACCTGCGGCCCAGTTCCACCCGTTCGGCCGGCCTCCCGTTACGTGGCGCAGTACGCCTCCGTAGCGCCCGACCCCATGAGGTGTCGATGTCATGTCCATCACTATGGGTGCTTTGGGAAGCCGCTCGGCGACCGAGGGAAGCTTTCCGGCCGCAACGAGTTTCGAGACCCAGTCGGGTTCGCTGTAATTGGCAAGCGTTTCTACCCGCATGAGTGCTTCGCGGGGCAGGGGTTCAGACGTATCCGCCGAGAGCGCGGGCGCGTCCGGCAGAGCGACTGGCGCTGCTATATTCTCGGCCACGAGTGGGGGCGCAGCGATGAGAACGACTGTGGTCATCAGGTAGTTTCGCAAGAGCTCCTCCCATCCGGACGTGTTTTTCCGGAAAGGCTAAAAGCTGACCGCCACGCGGCCATATCGGAAAGCTCGCTCATCTCGGGTAGTTTTGTGCGGTCTCGGGAAGATCGCACAGAATTACCGACTGTCGCACAATCATCTGCTATTCATGGTCACTGGTCGCACAGCAGGATGCATCGCATCGGACTGACGTGGAGGGAAAACCTGTGCCCGGGAAAAATGTGCTGCTGATGATCGCAGATGATCTGGGGCGTGACCTGGGCTACTTCGGCAATCGGTGTGCCGTTACACCCGTTTTGGACGCATTCGCTGCCGAGGCGGTGTCCTTCGACAACGCCTTCTGCACGACTGCCTCCTGTTCCTCTTCTCGGTCGGTGATCTACAGCGGGCGACACAACCACGAGATAGGGCACTATGGTCACTCGCACGGGATCAACCATTTCGCGACCTTTGGTGGCGTCGAAACACTGCCTGCCCTTTTCAATGCGCACGGTTGGCTGACCGGAATCATCGGCAAGGTCCATGTGCGACCCGACGAGGTCTACCCGTGGTCCGTCCGCATGGAAGGGGACGGGCGTAACGTGCAGAGCATTGCGGCACGGGCTTCTGGGGTGTTCGCGCAAGCTCAAAAAGAGGGACGGCCGTTTCATCTGACCATCGGGTTCGAGGATCCGCACCGCTCTCGGGGTCGCAAGAATTTTGCGAACGAAACCGACTGGCCGGGCGTCGAGAAGCGTATCTTCACCCCCGAGGAGGCCGAGGTTCCGAGTTTCTTGCCGGATCTGCCGGAGGTGCGTGAAGAGTTGGCCGAGTATCACCAGTCGGTCAACAGGCTGGATCAGGGCGTAGGCATGGTGCTGGCGGCGCTCAAGGACGCCGGCGTTGCCGAAGATACCATGGTCCTGTTCGTCAGCGACAATGGTGTTCCATTCCTGAATGCGAAAAGCACGCTCTACGCCGCCGGATGCCGGTTGCCGTTCCTGATGCGGGTTCCCGGTGGACCCAGAGGCCTGCGGAACCCGAACTTCGTTTCGTTCACCGACATCCTGCCGACATTTCTCGACTGGGCCGGGATCAAGGCGCCATCATCGGAGCGGCGCGGACGTTCCCTGCTGCCGGTGCTATCGGAGCGGCAACTGTTGCCGGATTGGTCCTCGGCCTTCGGGTCCCATACTTTCCATGAGGTGACAAATTACTATCCGGTGCGGGCCCTGCGGACGGCGACGCACAGCTATCTAAAGAACGTCGCGTGGAAACTGGACTTCCCGTTGGCGTCGGACATCTATGGCTCACTGACATTCGAGGCGGTACGCAAGCATGCGCCGCACAGGATCGGCACACGCCCGATCCGGGATTTCTTTCAGCGACCACATGAGGAGCTCTACGACACTGTCGCCGACCCGGACGAGACCTGTAACCTGGCGGACGATCCGGACTATTCCGGACTGTTAGCCGAGATGCGGGCTACGGTCGAGGCGTGGCAGAAAGAGACACAAGACCCCTGGCTCTACAAGGATGGGGTCAGCTGGCTCTCGAACGCCTACCATGCGGATCACGGGCTGGACCTGCCCAACTGCCACGACACGTGGCTCCCAGATGAGCGCTGATCAGTCCGCGTCGGTGTCGAGAGAACTGGCGAGGATCCCGTCGGAGAGTTCGGACGGCGCGACGCCGTACACCCGGCGGAAGGTCTTGGCGAAGTAGCTCGGGTCCCGGAACCCGCAGTCGAAGGCGACCTCCTTCACCGATTTCGTACCGGTCTGAAGCTGTGCGAGTGCGGCGCGCAACCGGAGTTCCAGAACGAACCGGGCCGGCGACGTGCCCTCGGACTGCTCAAATACGCGGGTGAAGTGACTCCGGGAGTAGCCCGCCATCCGCGCCATTTGATCGATGGACAGCGGCCGGTCTACGTTCTCGCGCGCATATTCGATCACCGCACGGACGGCATCGTTGCGGCGGCGCGTGCGGAACGCCGCACCATTTTCGAGAAAGTCCTCGGCCAGCGCCATGCAGACCTCGTAGGCCAGGGCCGAGCTGCGCGAGGCGGCTTCGTGAGGCTGGCGCAGGAGTTCCTGGACGATATCCGCTATGCGGGAAACGGCGGCAATGCCCGGCTCTACCAGCGGTCCGTGAGCTGCGAGAATCGCGGACCAGATCCGCACCGCTTCGCGCCCTGATATGCAGATCCAGAAGAACTCCCAGGTATCACCATCCTCGAGGTAATAGCGATGGTCGTGCGGCATCCGCAGGATCATCGCCTGGCCGGGCCGAACGTGAAACGGCTTGCCCTCGAATGTCAGCCGGCCCGCACCAGAGATCGTGTACTGGAACAGCACGAATTCGCCCGGTCCGCGATCGGGGCCGACGTAATTGTAGCCACTGCCCGACTGGACGTCATAGCCAACGCTCGTTGGCATTACGTAGAGTCGCAAGGGGCCGCGCGGGAACAGCAGCATCCGCGAGCGGGGGCCGTTCTGTGTTAGAGATGATGCGTCAAAAATACCCGGCATAATGCGTATTTCCTCTCGTAGCGCCGGAATGTCCAGTCTTATTCTGCGATCAAAGGTACGGAAATCTCCGGGAGAGACGTGAATGAAAATCGCATTCATCGGGGCAGGAAGCGTCGGATTTACCCGAAAGCTGGTGCGCGATCTGCTGAAGGTCGACATTTTCCAGGACGCGGAATTTGCGCTGCACGACATCAACGACAAGAACCTCGGCATGGTTGCCCAGCTGCTGGAGCGGGACATCTCGGCCAACGGGCTGCCGGCGCGGGTGACGCAGTCGCTTGACCGCCGCGAGGCGCTGGAAGGCGCCCGCTACGTCATCAACTGCGTGCGGATTGGAGGACTCGAGGCGTTCCGCCACGATATCGAGATCCCGCTGAAGTACGGCATCGATCAGTGCGTCGGCGACACGATCTGCGCGGGCGGGCTGATGTACGCACAGCGCTCGATCCCGCAGATCCTGGAGTTCTGCCGGGATATCCGCGAGGTGGCCGAGCCGGGTGCCTGGTTCCTGAACTACGCCAACCCGATGGCGATGAATACTTGGGCGGCAATCGATCACGGCGGTGTCGCGAATACTCTGGGTCTTTGCCACGGCGTGCAGAACGGCTGGCGTCAGATCGCGAACGCGCTCGGCGCCGAGGATCACCGGGAGGTCGAGATCTTCTGTACGGGGATCAATCACCAGACCTGGTACACTGGTATCAAGTACCAGGGCCGTGAGATCGGGCGCGACGAGTTGGTTGCCGCGTTCGAGGCTCACCCGGAATACAGCCAGACCGAGAAGGTCCGGATCGATGTGCTGAAGCGTTTCGGATACTACTCGACCGAGTCCAACGGCCATCTCAGCGAATATCTGCCCTGGTACCGAAAGCGTCCCGACGAAATCGGGCGCTGGATCGATACCAGCGAGTGGATCAACGGCGAAACCGGCGGTTACCTGCGTGTCTGCAGCGAACGGCGCAACTGGTTCGAAGAGGACTTCCCGAAATTCCTCGCCGAAGCGGGCAAGCCGCTGTCCGAGCATGAACGGTCGGACGAGCATTGCAGCCGGATCCTCGAGGCGCTGGAAACAGGGACCGTCTACCGCGGGCATTTCAACGTCAAGAACAACGGCACGATCACCAACCTGCCCGACGACTGCATCATCGAAAGCCCTGGTTTCATCGACCGCTTTGGGCTGAACATGGTCGGCGGTGTGACCTTGCCGCTCGGTTGCGCCGCGACCTGCCAGGCATCGGTCGACGTGCAGCGCATGGGTATGCTGGCGGCGGTCAACGGAGACATCGAACTTTTGCGCCTAGCCATGCTGCACGACCCGCTGGTCGGCGCGGTCTGCAACCCGGACGAGGTTTGGCAGATGGTCGACGAATTGCTCGTCGCCCAGGCCGAGTGGCTGCCTCAGTTCGCGGGCGAGATCGATGGGGCCAAGGCGCGGCTGTCGAAGGCCACCGTGAAGACCCGTGCCTGGACGGGAGCCGCGCGCAAGGCGACCCGCAGCGTCGACGAGCTGCGCGCTGACAAGGAAAGCAACGTTATGACCGCCGAGAAGGTGCGCGCCACTCAGCAGGGCTGAGGGCGCCACGCGGACCCCGGATCAACCGGGGCCGTACTCCAACATCCATGAATCCCTGGGAGGAGACGACATGAGACTTAGAACTGGTGCCTGCGTGGCAGCCATGCTTGCGGCGGCAACACCGCTTCATGGGGCGGATCTTGTCGGATCGACTGGTTTGCCGGACGCGAAGCCGCTGCCGACCGGAGAGGTCGAGCCTGTCGATTACGACAAGCTGATCTCGATCCGTGCGCTCGATGGCTATTCCGAACCCGAGTTCGTCGCGGCCGCCGTTGCAGCCGGGAAATTGCCTCCGGTCGAGGAGCGGCTTCCGGCAAAGCCCCTGGTGATGGACATGTCCGTGACGCCCGACGGCGTGGGTGAATACGGCGGCGTCCTGCGCCACGTCACCGGTGGCCGGCCCGAGGGCTGGAACTGGGCGGCCGGTCTGCACCAGGGATGGGGCGGTCTGACGATGACGGCGCAGGAGTGCCTCGTGTCCACCGGACCGATGTGGCAGCTTTCCGACGCCAAGATCGAACCCCTGCCGAACCTTGCCACCAGCTGGGAATGGTCCGAGGACGGGCACCAGCTGACCATGCATCTGCTGGAGGGTGCGAAATGGTCGGACGGCGATCCGTTTGACGCCGAGGACATCATGTTCTTTTGGGAGGACAATGTCCTCGACCCGCAGGTTCCTGCGCGGATCACCGGTGACACGTTCGGCGAGGGGACGACGCTCGAGAAGCTGGATGACTACACGATCCGCTTCACCTTCCCCGACGCCTTCCCGGTGCCGAATGTCTACAAGATGGCCTATATCAATTTCTGCCCGGGGCCGTCGCACATCCTGAAGCCGCTGCACCCGAAACACGGCGGGGCGGATTACGCCAGCTACGTCCAAGGCCTGCCTGCCGACCACGTGCCGTGGGTCACGATGGGCCCGTGGGCGGTCACGCAATACTCGCCCGACCAGTATGTCGTCGCACGCCGCAACCCGTACTACTGGAAGGTCGATCAGGAAGGAAACCAGCTCCCCTACCTCGACGAGGTGCAGTGGCGCTTGTCCACCTGGGAGGACCGGGACGTCCAGACCTTCGCGGGCAACGCCGACTGGACCAACATGGAGAACCCGTCGATCTATCTCGAGGGTATCCGCAAGACGCAGGGCGAAGACGCCGAGAACGCGATCTACTGGGGACCGCGCTCGCTCAATTGGCGGCTCGACATGAACCTGTCCAAGACCTGCGGACCCGATGATGCCGAAACCCAGGCGATCCGGGACCTTAACCGTGATCTGCGCTTCCGCCGGGCCGTCAGCCAGGCGCTGGATCGGGATGCGTTGGGGCAGTCACTGGTGCGCGGTCCGTTCACGCATCCCTATCCAGGCGGGATCAACCCGGAAAGCGGTGTGCTGACGCCTGAAGCGATCGCCTACTATCCGTATTCGGTCGAAACCGCCGCGTCGCTGCTGGCCGATCTCGGGTTCGAGGACACCGACGATGACGGTTATCTGAACTGGGCCGACGGACCGCTTCTGGGCCGCAATCTGGAGATCGAGCTGTCCTACTCCACCCAGCGCACGACCGACGCGGCGCTGGCGGAAAGCGTGATCGCCATGCTCTCCGAGGCCGGGATCCGGATGCTGCCCCGTGCCATTCCGACGCTTGTCGATCCGGTGCGCGACAGCTGCGATTGGGACGTGATCCTCGATCGCGCCGGACGCGGGTTCCAGACGCCCATCACCAACCTCGATTACTACGCGCCGGCGTCCTACAACGTTCCGGTCTGGCATGTCGGTACACCCGAACGCCCTCAGGAGCTGCTGGATTTTGAGCCCGAGCTTCTGGAACTGGTTACGGCGCTGCGAACCGAAACCGATACTGAGAAGCGGATCGAGCTGTTCTCGCGTCTCAACCGGGTGATGACAGAGAACGTCTATCATGTCGGGCTGATCAACGCCTCTGCCGCACTGATCGTGAACGAGCGGATCCGGAACATCGTGCCCGGCACGCCGGTGCTTGCCTACCAGTTCTCGGAGAAGGGCGCGATGCGCGAGCGCCTGTGGATCGCCGCGGACCGGCAGGGCGACGTTTCGGAAATCCAGCCAGGCGTCATCCCGGGCGTCGAGTGACCCCGGACTGACGTTTGCCCGGCGCCGCCCTTCCTCGGCGCCGGGCTCCCACACGGAGGATCCAGATGCTTGCCTACATCCTGAAACGCATCGTCGCCGCGATCGGACTGCTGTTTGCCGTCAGCATCGTCAGCTTCCTGATCCTTCAGGTGCCCGAGGGCGACTACGCGAGCTATGCCAAGGCGATGGCGATCAGCCAGGGCGGTATGAACGAAGCCGACGCCGAGGCCTACGCAGCGCAGGTGCGGGAGCGCTACGGGCTCGATCAGCCGCTGCTGGTGCAATACACGCGCTGGATCGGAAACATAGTCCTGCATGGCGACATGGGACCGTCCTTTGCTTACAACAAGCAGGTTTCGGAACTGGTCGGAGAACGCCTGCCGCGGACGCTTGCCATTGCCCTGATCTGCCACGTGCTTGCGACGCTGATCGGCGTCGCGCTCGGGGTGATCGCGGCCTCCAACCAGCACCGGCTTGGCGACACCGTCGCTTCGACGCTAGCCTTCATCGGGATGACCATTCCGCGCTTCTTCATGGCGCTGGTGATCCTCTACTACCTCGCATTCGTGGTGGGTTGGCCCTATATTGGCTCGCTCTATTCACCCGAGTTCGTGTTCGAGGACATGGGCTTCGCCAAGGCCTGGGACTTCCTGAAACATGTCTGGCCGGTGATCCTGATCGCGACCATCGGGGGGCTTGCCTACAACACGCGGGTGATGCGGGGCAACCTGCTCGACATCCTGCGCCAGCCCTATATCGAGGCCGCCCGGGCCAAGGGACTGACCGAGCGCAAGGTGATCGTGAAGCATGCGGTGCCCAACGCGCTGCACCCGCTGGTCATGCACCAGGGAGTGATCCTGCCGTATATGCTTACCGGAGAACTCGAAGTCGCGATCATCCTGTCGATCCCGACGCTGGGGCCGCTGATGTACAGCGCGCTGACGCAGCAGGACGTCAATGTCGTCGCCTCGATCCTCCTTGTGCTTTCGGCAGTGCTGCTGATCGGCAATCTGCTGGCCGATCTTGCGCTTGCCTTCCTCGACCCCCGTATCCGCTATAGCTGAGGGACCGCGATCCATGCAGGACAAGACCCTGATACTTTCGCCGGACGCCGCTGCCTCGCTGGCCGCACCCGTCGTGCCCGACGAGGCCCCGGAAAGCCACATGCGCCTGGTCTGGCGCCGGTTCCGCCGCCGCCGGCCCGCACTGCTTGGCGCGGCGATCGTCATCATGCTGGCCATCGTCGCCGTCTTTGCCGACTTCTTCGCCCCCTACGATCCGACGCAGCGGGACAGCGCGCATTTTTACATGCCCCCGCAGGCCCCGCATTTCTGGAGCCAGGAAGAAGGCCTGCACCTTGTCCCCTATGTCCACCCGCTGACCGAGACTTTCGACCCTGAGACCTTCGCGACGAGTTTCGAGGCAGATGCTGGTACGATTTGCCAGTTCCGGTTCCTGGGCCGGGGGTGGAGCTACGAGTATTTCGGGTTCACCTTCGACCGACACTTCATGGCGCCGGACCCGGACTGCGCAATGCATCTTCTGGGTACGGACTCGCTGGGGCGGGACATGCTCTCGCGAACTTTGGTCGGCAGTCGGCTGACGCTTGCGATGGCAGCGTTGGTCGTCACGGCGAGTGTTTTCATCGGCACCGCCGTGGGTCTGATGTCCGGCTTTTTCTCTGGCTGGGTCGACAACACGCTGCAGCGGTTGACCGAGTTCATCCTCGCGTTGCCCGAGTTGCCATTCTACTTGGCGCTGGTCGCGATCCTGCCGCGCAATGCCGGGCCGATGACCGTGTTCCTGCTGTTGGCGCTAATCCTGTCGCTGATCAAATGGGCAGGCCTCAGCCGCGAGATCCGCGGCAAGACGCTGGCGCTTCGCCGGGTGGACTATGTCGTCTCGGCTGTCGCGCTCGGGGCGGGGGACCGGCGCATCCTCGTGCGGCACCTGCTGCCGAACATCCTGAGCCACGTGATCGTCGTGACCACGCTGATGATCCCGCAGATCATCCTGGTCGAAAGCTTCCTGTCCTTCCTTGGCATCGGCGTACAGCCGCCGCTGGTCAGCTGGGGTCTGCTGCTGAACGCGGCGAAGGACCTGCAGAACCTCGGCTCCTACCCGTGGATGCTGTTGCCAGTCAGCGCGATCCTGATCGCGGTGTTGGGGTTCAACCTGCTGGGCGACGGGCTGCGCGACGCCATCGATCCCTATTCGAACTGAGGCCGCCATGCTTGATCAGACACATCCGCTGCTCGACGTCCGCAACCTCGGGGTCAGCTTCCGGCTCGACAAGTCCAGTTTCCAGGCGGTGCACGATTCCAGTTTCATGGTCCGCTCCGGCGAGACCCTGGGCCTTGTTGGAGAATCCGGTTCTGGGAAATCGGTCACCGCGCGGGCGATCATGCGGCTTCTGGCGCCGACAGCCTCGGTGACGGACAAGACCGAGATCCGGATGGACGGGCACCGGATCGACAGCATTCCCGACGATCAGATGCGGCAGATCCGGGGCGGGCGGATCGCCATGGTTTTCCAGGAGCCTATGAGCTCGCTCAACCCGCTCTACACGATCGGCAACCAGATCGCTGAAACGTTGATCACACACCAGGGGATGAACAAGAAACAGGCCCTGAAGCGGGCTGAGGAACTGCTGGGCGAGGTCCGGATTCCGAGTCCGGCGGCGCGGCTCAAGCAGTATCCTCACCAGTTGTCGGGCGGTCAGAGGCAACGCGTGATGATCGCTATCGCGTTGGCCAACAATCCCGACCTGCTGATTGCAGACGAGCCGACGACTGCGCTGGATGTGACCGTCCAAGCCGAGATTCTCGACCTGCTCAAGCAACTGCAGAAAACCCACGGAATGGGGATCATCTTCATCACCCACGATCTCGGAGTGGTGCGCAGCATCTGCGACCGCGTCTGCGTGATGGAGAAAGGAGTGATCGTCGAGACCGGTGAGACCACGAAGGTCTTCGCCGATCCGCAGCATCCCTACACGCAGCGTCTCATCGCTTCGGAGCCATCGGGCAACCCACTTCCGGTGGCTGCGGACTCGGAGGTGATCCTCGAAGGGCGCGAGTTGAAGGTGGTTTACAATCTCGTTTGGGGCGGCACGTTCACGCGTCAGCGGATGGAACTGACTGCCGTCGACAGGGTCTCGCTGTCGCTGCGGCGCGGGCACACGGTCGGAGTCGTCGGGGAGAGCGGGTCCGGCAAGTCGACACTCGGCAAGACGATCCTGCGGCTGATGATCGAGTCCACCGGTGAGGTGATCTGGAAGGGCAGGCGGATCGACCAATTCGACCGCGGCCAGATGCGGCCCCTGAGGCCCCAGATGCAGGCGGTTTTCCAAGACCCGTTCGCAAGCCTCAACCCCCGTATGTCCGTGCGCCGGATCATTGAAGAGGGGCTGGAGATCCACGGGATGGGCACGCCCGCCGAGCGGCTCGCCAAGGTGCGCGCGGCGCTTGCGGAGGTCGGCCTCGATCCGAACTGCTACAACCGGTTCCCACACGAGTTTTCGGGCGGTCAGCGGCAGCGTATCGCGATCGCGCGCGTGCTGGTGCTGAAGCCCGAGTTCGTCCTGCTCGACGAGCCGACATCGGCGCTGGACCTGTCGGTGCAGGCGCAGGTGATCGATCTTCTGCGCGACCTCCAGGAGAAGTACGGGCTGAGCTATGTCTTCATCAGTCACGATCTGAAGGTCGTACGCGCCCTCTGCCATGATGTGCTGGTGATGAAGGATGGCGTGGTGGTCGAGGCCGGGCCCTGCGATCAGGTTCTTGGCAATCCAAAGACCGACTACACCCGCGCTCTGATCCGCGCCGCGTTCTGAACCAGAGGCCTCATGTCCCGTCCTAACGTCATCATCTTTTTCACTGACCAGCAGCGGTTCGACACTACCGGCGCGCATGGCAACCCGATGGGGCTGACGCCGAATTTCGACCGGTTGGCGGGGGCAGGGACGCATTTCGCAAACGCCTTTACGGTGCAACCGGTCTGCGGTCCGGCGCGTGCTTCGCTTCAGACCGGTCGCTATCCCACCGAGGTCGGCTGCTGGCGTAACGGGCGACCGCTGCCGAAGAATGCGACAACGATGGCTCGGGTCTTCCAGGCGGCTGGCTACGACACGGGTTATATCGGAAAGTGGCACTTGAGCGGCGAGGAGCCCGTGCCCGCAGACGAGCGGGGCGGGCATGATTTCTGGCGCGGGGCGAACCTGCTGGAGTTCGTCTCGGACGCCTACGACACGGTGCTGTTTGATGAAAAAGGGGATGCGCAGCACCTGCCGGGCTACCGTGTCGATGCGATGACCGACGAGGCGATCCGCTATGTCAGCGCGCCGCGCGAGGCGCCCTATTTCCTGACGCTTTCTTTCCTCGAACCTCACCACCAGAACCATGTCGATGCCTATCCCGCGCCCGATGGCTGGGCCGAGGCTTGTCCTCCGGTCTGGTCGCCGCCGGACCTGACCGCGCTCGGCGGCTCGGCGCCGGGGCATCTGCAGGGCTATTACGGGATGGTGAAGCGGCTGGATGAGGCGCTTGGCCGGCTGATGGATGCGCTGCGCAGCACGGGGCAGCTGGAAAACACGATTGTTTTGTTCCTCTCGGACCATGGATGCCACTTCAAGACGCGAAACGCGGAGTACAAAAGGTCCTGCCACGAGGCCTCGATCCGGGTGCCGATGATGGCGACAGGACCGGGTTTCGAGGGTGGCGGTAGGGTCGAGGGGTTCATGTCGCTCATCGATGTGGCCCCGACGCTGCTGGATGCCGTCGGCCTCGACGTACCCGAAGCGATGCAGGGCCGCTCGATCCTGCCGCTTCTGACCAACCGGCGCGCGCCCTGGCGGGAGGATCTGATGGTTCAGATCAGCGAGTCCCAAACGGGGCGCGCGCTCAGGACGAAGCGCTGGAAGTACGCGATTGCCGCCGATCCGGAGCTTGAAGACCAAGGCGCTTCGGACCGCTACATGGAAACCGAGCTCTACGACCTCGCGCACGATCCCTACGAGTTGGTCAACCTCGCGGGCCAAGAGTCTCATGCCGAATTGTCGGCGCACCTGCGCGACCGGCTTCTGGTGCAGATCGAGGCGGTCGAAGGTGCGGCGCCAAAGATCACGCCCGCTCCGCCGCTTCCGACGCAGGGCCAGAGGCGCGTCGGGCGGCACGAGTTCAACTGATCCAATTCACCAATGGCATGACAGGAGATCTGCCCCCGTGCTTCTATCCCAATACCGAACCGAAGATGGGCGTGTACAACTGGCGGTCCGCGAAGGAGGCCCCGCACGCGATGTTCGAACCGATCTGAGTCTCTATGAGCTTGCGGTTGAGTGCATCGCCGCCGGACGCGGACTGGCCGAGACGGTGGCCGACCTTGGAACCGGTGAGATCGTCGATCTTGCCGCCTTGGCCGAGCAGGGCCGTATGCTTCCCCCGCTGACCCATCCGGACCCCGCGCACTTGCACCTTACGGGAACCGGGCTGACGCACCTGGGGTCTGCCTCGACGCGCTCAGCAATGCACGCGAAGGCGACGCAGGACGAGACGGACTCCATGAAGATGTTCCGAATGGGCGTCGAGGGCGGAAAGCCTGCGGCGGACGGTATCGGGGCGCAGCCCGAGTGGTTCTACAAGGGGACGGGCGCGGCGCTCGTGGCTCCCGGCGCACCACTCGAAAGCCCTTGGTTCGCGGAAGACGGCGGCGAGGAGCCGGAAATTGCCGGGCTATATGTCATCGCACCTGACGGGACGCCCGTCCGGTTGGGCTTTGCCCTGGCCAACGAGTTCTCCGACCACGTGATCGAGCGTCAAAACTATCTGTACCTCGCGCACTCCAAGCTGCGGCCCTGCTCGGTCGGGCCCGAGATGCTTGTTGGGTCGCTTCCCGAGCACCTGGAGGGCACCAGCCGGATCTTGCGAGACGGAGTGCCGATCTTCGAGAAGCCGTTCCTGTCGGGCGAGGCGAACATGTCGCACACGATCGCCAACCTCGAAGGGCATCATTTCAAGTACGGTATCTTCCGCCAGCCAGGCGATGTGCATGTGCATATGTTCGGCACCGCAACGCTGTCGTTCGCGGACGGAATAGAAACGCGGCCGGGAGACGTCTTCGAAATTGAGGCCGCGCCGTTTGGGCAGCCTCTGCGCAATCCTCTGGTCCAGGTCGCGGCGCAGGTGCCGCCGCGCCATCCCGAGATGCGGGTGCTTTGACGATGTGGGCCTCGGGCAGAACTGTGCCCGAGGCCACTTATCGCGTCGTGTCGTAGGGAAAGATGCTGCCGTCGCGGTCTAGAAACAGGCCGCTGTGCTCCATAGTGACGTCGGCAAGAACCTGGCGCAGGCGGCGGACACTGTCGTCGATGTCGTGCTGCCCGCCACCTTGAAGCATGTCGGTTCGCGTGGGTCCCGGGCGGAGCGATACGTAAGGAATATCCTGATCGCGCAGCGCGTGCGCCAGCGAGATCGTGACCACGTGGGCCGCAGCCTTGGTCGACCGGTAGACCGCCATGCCAGCGTCCCCCATGAAGCGAAGCAGACCGGCCTGGCTGCCCATTGTCGCTGCGACCGGTGCATCTGCCAGTCGCAGGTTGGGCAAGAGCGCGCGTGTCACCATCGCGGGACCGAGAGCGTTGATGCGAAAGGCGGTTTCCCATTGCTCCGGGTCCGCATCAAGCGCGGTTGCCGTCCGATCCCCCATGATGCCGGCATTGTTGATCAGGAGGTTGATCGGGACGCCGGACAGGCTTGAGGCAAGGGCGTTGATGCTTGCATCGTCGCCCGTGTCGAGGGGCAGCGGTTCTAACCCGATCCCGGGCAGCCCCCCGGGCTGCGAGACATTCCGGACCGTTGCCAGAACCTTCCAGCCTTCGTCACTGTACTGGCGGCAGAACTCGAGCCCCATGCCCCGGGCGGCGCCAGTGACAAGGACGGTCTTCATGTGATGCGCTCTGCGAGCAATTTGTCGAGAAGGTGCCGGGCGTGCGTCGCGATCCGCGGATCGGGCGACGCTGGGCCGGGACGCCGGTTGCTACCTGGATCGAAGCCCGTCCGCCAACCATAGGCTTGCTTGCCTAGAAGAAGTTGGCCCTCCGGCGCCGGGCGCTCGCGGACGAACTGCATCAGCGGCAAGAGCGCCCGCTGGATCTCGTCGACACGATCCCAGTCTCCCGCAGCGGCCGCTTGGCATTGCGCGACCTGTTCGGACACGAAATTGGGCGCCGGGATCAGCCCGTGCGCACCGGCGCGGGCAAGAAACGGGTACTCCACTCCCCAATCTCCGGTCAGGATACGGAACCGGGCGCCGTGGGTCTCGCAGAAGTCCGCAACATCCTCGGCCTCGGTCTCGGCCTTGACGCCGACGAGGTTGTGGCAGCGCTCCTGCAGCGCGGCGAGACGGTCATAGCCAAGCTGCGTACTTGCCACCTTGGCGTTCTGCACGGCGACGGGCAGTCCCGCGCCGTCGGCCAGTTCCGCCAGCAGGTCCCACCAATCCGCCGGTCGCGGCGGCGGTCCCAGCGGTGGCTGGAGGATCACCCAGTCGGCGCCTTCCTCACGCGCGGCACGGATGAGTTCGACCTGGGCATGGGGCGAGGCCTCCATCACCGTCACACCGACGCTTCCGTGCCCGGCCATCTCGGCCACGGTGGTCCGCAGGCTCTCCAGCTTCTCGGCGAAGTCGAGTCGGTAGAACTGGGTGACGAAGCCAAACAGAACCACGCCCGAGGCGCCGGCCTCCATGCAGTGCGCGACCTGATGGCGGAAACCGTCCTGACGCAGCCGGCCTTCGGCATCGAAGAAGGCATAAAGGACGGGCAGGATCCCGCCGAGCTGGTCCGGGGTCATGCGGCACCTGCAGTATTGGGATAGGGACGCCGCCAGCCCGGCGCGTGACGGTTTTCGCCGGGCGGCGCATCCGTGGTCTTCTCGGCATGGCCCTTGATGGTTTCGGCGATCAGCCAGTCGGTCAGTTGGGCGTCCAACGCCTCTCGGATCGCCCCATAGGCTGGGTCATGCGCGAGGTTGCGCTGCTCCTGCGGGTCGGCGTCGATGTCGTGCAGAGTTACCGGCCCCTCTCGATAGCGGCAGAGCTTCATGCGGCCCTGCTCGATCATCATGCCGCGGTGCACGAACCCGCAGATCGGTCTAGCGACCTGGGGCGACGGGGCGAGAAGATCGCGGAAGGTTCCCTTTCGCGGCGCTATTCCGGCAAGACTGAGGAAGGTGGGATAGACATCCGGCAGTGCCACTGTATCGGCGCGCCGCTGGGGTTCCTGTCCCGGCACGTGGACGATCATTGGCACGCGTACCGATCCGTCCATGAAGAAGTTCTTGCAGACCATGCGGTAATCGCCGACGAAATCGCCGTGGTCCGAGGTTAAGACAATGACGGTGTTCTCGGCCAGCCCGCTTGCTTCGAGCGCGTCCAGTATCCGACCCACCGCCCTGTCGAGCAGGTGGATCAGCGCGGAGTAGTGCGCGCGGACCTTGGCGATCTGTCCGTCGGTGAACTCGGCATAATCGATGTCGGCCCAAGGGTTGCGCATGTTCTGGATCAGCCAGGGTCGGAGCGCCTCGGACTCGCGGGTGGCCGGGGCCGCGGGTGGCATATCGGCGGGGTCGAATAGGGCCGCAATATCGGCGGGTGGATCATAGGGGCAGTGCGGCGACGGAAAGCCGACCATCATCGCGAAGGGCTGGTCACGGTTGTGCGCCTCGATCAGTTCGGCCGCACGGTCCGCGCACCAGGCGTCAACCTGTTGCTCGGCTGATAGGGCCGAGATGCAGGCCCCGCCGTTCTCGATATAGCCTTCCAGCTCGCGCCCGTGCCGCTTCCTTTGACCCAGGCCCTCGAGGTATTCCGCATAGTCGTCGGGAATGTCGGTGTGCCGCTTGTCCTCGGCGATCACGCGTTGGTCGAAACCCCCGAGGTCGTCCCACGGTGTGAAGTGCATCTTGCCGACGCCGTAGGTGCGATACCCGGCATGGGATAGCAGGGCGGGCCAAGTCTCGATCCCGCAGGCGGCGTGGTCGGGGCGCAGCCACTGGCCGTTGGTCGTCACCCCGGTTTCGAGCGAGGTCGCGCCGGTCATCAGGCTGGCTCGAGCCGGAACGCAGATCGGCGTGGGCGAGAGACAGCGCTCATAGACCGTCGAGCGCGCGGCGAGCGCATCCAGCGCCGGTGTCCGCGCGAACTCCGCCCCGTAGCAGCCGAGGAAATCCGCCCGAAGTTGATCCGGCATCAGGAAAAGAATGTTTGGCGGCCGCCTCATGCGTGCGCGTCCAGAGCGATACCTTCGACCGGGTCGCGCAGCACGCTGTCGCGGCGGTCTGCAAGTTCCGCCAGGTACTTGAGGTCGTCCGCCGAGGACTCTGACGTGCCCCAGCGGCGATCGACGTCGGGCCAGGGGATCGAGTTGATCAGAAGCTGCGTGTAGGGATGCTGCGGCTCACCGATCACCTGCGCAGGCGGCCCGGCCTCGGCCACGCGCCCGGCGTGCAGCACGATAACGTAGTCGCTGACGTGATAGGCGGTCGCGAGGTCATGCGTGATGTAGACGATCGAGATGCCGAAGCGGTCCTTCAGCTCGTAGAGGTTCTTCAGGATCGAGGCCCGCAGGCTGGCATCGACCATCGAGACCGGTTCGTCCGCGATGAGTAGCTTGGGGCTGAGCATCAGCGCGCGCGCCACCATCAGACGTTGGCGCTGGCCGCCGGAAAGCTCGTGCGCGAAGCGGCCGAGGATCAGGTCGGGGTTCAGGCCGACCGCACCGCAGGCCTGAACCATGCGGCGCTCGATCTCGGTCGGATCGCTGGTGATGCCGAAGCGGCGCAGGGGCAGGGACAGAGCGCGGTCCACGCGGTAGAACGGGTTGAACGAGCCGTAGGGATCCTGGAAGACCGCCTGCACGTCGCGGCGGAAGTCCTTGCGCCGGGCCTTCGGAAGTGTCGCCACATCCTGTCCTTCGAACAGCACCTGGCCGGTAGAAGGCGCGTTGAAGCCCAGCATCAGCCCACCCATCGTCGATTTGCCAGACCCGGACTGGCCCACCACCGAGACGATCATCGGTTTGCTTCCGTCCAGCGTTAGCGACAGGGGCGCGAGCGCCTGGTTACCGGGGCCGCTTAGGAAACCCCCGCCATAGGTCTTGGAGACGCCGCGGAACTCCAGCAGAGGCGTGGCGGCCTCGTGCCGGCTCTTGCCCGTGCTGTTGGTCGAGGACGCAAGGAAACTCTCACCGCCTATGGCCGGGACTGAAGATATCAGCTGCTTGGTGTAGGCGTGCTGCGGGTCGGTCATGATCTGGCGGATCGGACCGGTCTCGACGATGCGGCCGTCCTTCATCACCGCCAGTTCGTCCACCGACTGCGCCATTAGACCCATGTCGTGCCCGATCAGGATCAGCGCCGAGCCAAGGCTTTCCTGCGCCTTGCGCAACGTCTCCATTACCTGGCGCTGGGTGATCACGTCGAGCGCCGAGGTCGGCTCGTCCGCGATGATAAGTTCCGGGTGCAGTGCCGTACTGATGGCAATGCAGGCGCGCTGTTTCATGCCGCCGGATAGCTCGTGCGGGTACATGCGTCCGACCTTGGCCGGCAGGCCGACACCTTCGAGCGCCTTGCGAGATCGCTCGCGCAGTTCAGCCTTGGGGCGTGGGCCCTCGTGGTCGGTGATCCCGTCCCAGATCTGCCGCTCGATCCGTAGCACAGGGTTAAGTGAGTTCATTGCTCCCTGCGGTATATAGCTGACCCGGCTGAGCCGCGCCTGCCGCATCTCCTCGGGACCGAGCGCGAGTAGGTCAGTCTCGCCCAGCAGGATCTGCCCGCTTGCTATGCGCCCGGGCTGCTTGATCATCCGCATGATGGCGAGTGCCGTCGTCGTCTTGCCAGAGCCGCTTTCGCCGACAAAGCCGATGCGACGGCCCGGCTGGATGGCGATGTTCACCTCGGCCACGGCGTGCACCACGCCCGCCATTGTCGGGTATTCGACCGCCAGATCGCGAATGGTGAGGGTCATGCGCGCCTCCGCAGACGGGGGTTGGCCAGCTCGTCCAGCCCGGTGTTGATCAGGTAGAGGCCGACGAACAGGATCACGAGCGCGGCGATCGGCGGGACGATCCACCACCAGAGCTTCAGCAGGAAGGCCGAGAAATTCATCATGTAGTAGATCGTCATGCCCAGCGTCGGCGCGTTCTTCGGACCGAGCCCCATCGCCTCAAGGCCGATGGAGGCCAGCACGGCGGCGGAAACCGCGGTGACGAAGCTGGCGACGAGGAAGGGCAGCAGGTTCGGGACAAGCTCGGCGAAGATGATCTCGAACGGGCCGGCGCCCGAGATCCGCGCGGTGTTGACATAGCCCGCGTTGCGCATGACCAGCACCTGCGCCCGGATCTGCCGCGCCGGGCGGCGCCAGGCGAGCGCTGCGATGATCAGCGCCATGGTGGTCGGCGTCAGGCCCTCCTTGATGGCGCTGGCGATGATCACGAGGATCAGCAGCGCCGGGACCGTCAGCAGAACGTCGGTGACGAAGTTGATGATCCGGTCGGTCCAGCCGCCGAAATAGGCCGAGATGAACCCCAACGCGCCACCAATCGCGACGCCGATGGCGCCCGCGATCAGACCCAGCCGCACCGTCAGCCAGGTGCCGTAGACGACGACCGCGAAGAGGTCACGCCCCTGGCTGTCCGAGCCGAACCAGTGGTCCGCCGAGGGCGGCTGCGAGGGCGGCGCGCTGAGCGGTCGGGCCATGCGAGCTTCGACGAAGAAGCTGCCGATCAGCGAGAACAGGATCAACCCGCCGACCAGCGTGATTCCGATCCCCAGCGACGGGTTCCGGGACAGGTAGCGCCGCGCATGGGTGAGTTTCGAGATGCGCCGCAGCGCGGGCGCCGTGGCCGCATCGGCCGTCATTGCATTGCCTCCGCTCATGAGTGGGTCGCCCGTGTGCGCGGGTCCAGCAGGGGATAGACCAGGTCGAGGATCAGCATCGAGACGGCGACCGCGAGGATCAGCACGAAGACGATGCCGTAGATCGTGTAGTAGTCGAGGTAGTCGACCGCTTGCAGCAACAGGCTGCCCATGCCCGGGTAGCCGAAGACGATCTCTACCAGCACCGCCCCGGTGACGAGTTGACCGATGAACAGCGCCAGGCAGGTTATCTGGGGCAATATCGCATTTCGGACTGCATAGGTCAGGAACCTGCGGCGGGATTTGAGGCCCTTGGCTTCGGCGAAGTTCATGTAGTCCTCGCCCTGCACGGTCACCATCATGCCGCGCATCTGTAGCGCCCAGATCCCGATGGACGCGATGACGATCGAGGACGCAGGCAGGATCGAATGGCGCAAGACTTCCATTGCGAAGTCCCAGTTCCATCCGGGGAACGATGTGATCGAATAGCCGCCGCCGATGGGGAACCAGCCGGCGCGGTAGGCGAGGAAATAGATCAGGACGAGGCCGATCAGGTAGAAGGGGATCGCCGAGAACACCATCACCACCGGTACGAATATCTGAAGCAGGCGCGAGTCCTTGCGCCAGACCGTCAAGGCCCCGAGGATCGTGCCGAGAACGAAGGCGATCAGTGTCGACGTAAGCATCAGGCCGAGGGTCCAGGGCAGGGCCTGCGCGATCATGTCGGCAACCCGGCTGGGGTAGCTGGTGATCGAGTAGTTCAGGTCGAGCGTCAGCATGTCGCCGAGGTAGTCGACGTATTGCTCCCAAAGGGGGCGGTCGAGGCCGAAGCGTTCGTTGAAGACCTTGAGAAGGCCCTGCATGTCGACGCTGCCAGGCGCCGAGCTTTCGGACATCTCGGTGATCTTTTCGAGCACCGGGTTCTTGTCGCTCATCCGGGGAACGAAGAAATTCAGCGACGCCGCCGTGATGACGACGAGGAACAACATCACGAAGCGCCGGACGACATGGATCAGATACATTGCTTCACCTTCAGAAAACGACCGGTCCCGCCCCAGGGAGAGGGAAAAGGCGGGACCGGCGCACCGCGCGTCAGCGCGTGGCTTCGAGGTTGTGGAGCACGTAGCCGAACTGCCCGGATGCAAACCAGAAGGCCGGCTGCATGTAGGGGTTTTCGGTCGTCGGGTAGTTGCTCCAGTAGGTCGTGTTGTAGGGAATCCGGTGGACCCACTGGTTCAGCGGCACCTCGACGGCATTCTCGTACCAGATCTCCATCGCCTGCTTTACCAGCGGGCGCATCTGCGGATCGTCCGGGGCGATCGCGCCGATCTGATCGACGATGGCCGAATATTCCTCGTCGCACCAGCGGTCGAGGATCAGCAGCGGCTTGCCCACGTCGACGGCGTTCTTGCAATGGTAGAGGTCAAGCGTGTCATAGGGATCCGCCACGCCGCCGCGATGACCGAAGATCGACAGCTCGGTCTTGCCCTCGACCATCAGCCCTCGGCTGTCGGTGTTGGTGACGAACTCGACGTCGATGCCCGCATCGCGCAGCTGCTGGGCAAGGATCGGCCCAACCGCCTCAAAGAGGGCGAGGCCGTGGAAGGCGCCGGTTACGGTCTGGCCGTCCTTTTCCCACATGCCGTTGCCGTTCTTGGCGTAGCCCATCTCCTCCATAAGCGCATCGCCCTTGGCGGGGTCGAACTCTCCGATGCCGTACTTCGCGGCCAGCTCCTCGCTGTCCTCGATATATGGCGCCATCGAGCCGAAGGCGGGGAAGGGCGTCTTGCTGACAGGGTTGGAACCCAGATAGGCGATATCGACCAGCTGCTGGGCGTTGACATAGTGGTTCATCGCGCGGCGCAGGCGGACGTCGTCCCAGGTACCGGTCTTGTGGTTCATGTAGAGAGAGTTCGGCCACCAGTCCAAGTTGCCGTAGGGCGGCTCGCTGCCCGAGAACGTGGTGACATGCGGCGCGCTTTCCACAACGCTTTTGGTCAGCGGCGCGGACACAAGATCACCGGTCATGTCGACCTCGCCAGAGACCACCAGCTGAGCGGCGCGGTCGTGGCCGGTCTTAGGGATGTTGATGACGCGCTCGACGTCGGGCATTTCTCGGAAGCCGGTCGCGGCGCCCCACCAGTCATCGCGTCGGTCGAGGATGATCTGCTGCGGCATCGAACGGACGACCTGCCAGGCGCCGGTCACGACGGGAAGGCTGCCGTCCTCGGCCCAGTTGTTGAAGGTCAGCGGATCCTCGTCGGCCCAGACGTGCTCGGGCAGCCAGAACAGACCCTTGCCGAAATGGTTGATCAGGTGCCGGTAGGCGTAGCGGCTGTCGGGGCGGGTCAGGTTGACGACCACGGTATGTGCATCCGGCGCCTCGACCGAGGCGACACGGTCGGCAACGTCGGACGAATGCATCAGGCCACCCGCACCCTTGCCGTTCTCGAGCAGCATCTCGTAGGTATATATCACGTCGTCGGCAGTGAACGCCTCGCCGTCGGACCAGGTTACCCCGTCGCGCAGCTTGACCGTCACCTGGGTGAAGTCGTCATTGTACTCGAAGCTTTCGGCGACCCAGGGAATGACCTCGTCGCGCAGCGAGTTGTAGTAGAACAGTGGCTCCATGATCGGACCGCCCGACCAGCGGAACGTGAGGTTCGAGGGCAGGTATGGGTTCAGCTGGCCCGGGTTGCGGAACTGCGGCGCGCCGCCGTCGTCCGGCATCAGGATCAGCGTGCGCTCGCGCGCCACGTTGTCGAGGGCCGAGGCGGGCAGGGCCGCGGCCGCCATAAGCGCGGCGCCTAGTGCCGCTCGGCCGAGGGCTCCGGTCAGTGTCATGGTCTTCCTCCTCTGTGTTCTCGTTGTTGTTGATCTCAGGTGCCGGCCGCTTCCGACGGCCTGGCATCCGCCATCTCGGGCAGGGTCAGTCCGGGATGGTTCTGTCCCCCGGCATTGGGAATGTGGCTGCCACCGGTCGCATAGATGGTCGCCCCTGTGGTGAAGCTGTTCGCGGGGCTTAGAAGCGTCAGCGCCAGCGCGGTCAGGTCCGAGGGCTGTCCGGCCCGCCCGACCGGATTGGCGCCGCGCTGCAGCTGCTCCCATGCGTCTGGATCGGTGCGGCGGAACTCGTTCCGGTCGGTCTGCACCAGCCCCGGCGCGATGTTGTTGATGATCACGCCTTGCGGGGCAGCCTGAACGGCGAGGTTTTCGACCAGGTTTTTCATTGCTGACTTGGTCATCGCGTAGATAGGCATCTCGGCTGCAGGCGAGACCTCCTGCACCGAGCCGACGGTCAGCACCCTGCCGAAGCCGGCACGGGCCATGTCTGGCAGGCACGCCTGCAGCAGTTCGATATTGGCCATCAGGTTTATGCGCATCTGCTCTGCCACCTCGCGGGTGGATTGGAGCAGGAACGGGATGTGATACTGGATCGACGCCGACAGCAGCAACGTGTCGATCGGCCCGATTGCCTGCGCCGCCTTGTCCGCAAGGGTTCGACCTGCGCCGGGTTGCATCAGGTCCTGTTCGACGGCGATCGCCGTGCCGCCTTCGGCCCGGATCTCTTCAACGAGCCGTTCGGCGGCGTCGCCCTTGCCGATCTTGCCATCAGCGCGGGCGCTGAAGTTGACGGCGACCGTGGCGCCCTGCCGGGCAAGGGCGAGGGCGATCTCCGCGGCAATGCCACGACTGCCTCCGGTGACCAGCGCCCGCCGTCCTTCGAATTGCGTTTCCTGTGCCATGCAGGGGCGGTCCTCCGGGTTGGGTATCGCGTCAGGCATCGGGTCCGGCCCCGCCCATGCGTTGAAAACTGAGGGGCGCGGTGTCGGTGGGGGAGCCGAGCCGATTCATCAGCTCAGCCACTGGGGCTGGAGCGCCGGTCTCGGGGATCACCGCGCCCCCCGCCAGTTGCACGGGAGAACCGCGCAGCCGGGTCCAGTCGGCGCTTTCGCCGACCTGGCGCTCGAGGATCAGAAAGCCGGGTACGGCCGCCGCGACCTGTGCCGAAATATGATCTAGAACCGGGCCGACGGGGTTGTGCAGGCTCGGCGAAACCTGTGCCGCCTCGGCCTGCGCGAGCATCGCCATGCCCTGGCGGATACCGGTCAGCCGCAAGTCCGGGAGCACGACATCGTGTCCACCCGCAGCCAGAAGCGCCGCCATGCCCGCGCAATCGAGTATCTCCTCGCCCCCGGCGAGCCTCATGCCCTGATTATTCGCTGCGCTGCGCAGGGCGCGTTGTTCGGCGGCGTCGAGAATCTCCATCTGGCAGGGCTCCTCGACCCAGTAAACATTTTGAGCGCCAAGTCCCCGGAACATCTGCCGGGCAAGGAAGGGATCGAAGCGGCCATGGCAATCGACCAGAAGCCGGGCATCCTCGGGCAGCACCGCCCGGACCGCCGCGACTCGGTCGAGGCCCAATTGAATCGCTGCAGCAGCCTCGTCCGGCGTTTGCCGGTTCCAGCGCAGCCCGTCGAAGGGCGCGATCTTCACGCCAGTCGCGGCAGTTTCGGCCACGACCGCGCGCGCTTGCGCGGCAAAGCCTTCGGGGCTGCGATCCGTGATGCCGCGATTGATGTTCGCGTAGTAGGGGACCAGTGCCCGGCCCGTCCCGCCTAGCAGAACCTGCAAGCTTTCACCCGCCGCCTCGGCGACGAGCCCCAGGAAGGCCTGCTCGAGTGCCGACATCACCGCGCGGCGGTTGCGGTCGGGCGTGGCCTGCCAGATGCGGTTTTCCAGATCGGTCAGGTCGTGCGCAGGCGCTTCTCGCAGGGAGGCATCCAGGCCGACGCAGAGCCGTGCCAGTTCGCCTTCGCGGCCGAAGGTAGTGATCTCTCCCCAGCCGGTTCGCCCGTCATCCGTACGCAAGGCCATGAACGCCCAGCAAGTCTTTGCCGAGACATCGAACCTGTAGGCGTCGAGCCGGATGATCCGCATGTTCCTCCCTCGCGCCACTTTTGGGGCGCTGTACTTGATTGGGGTAATTTGTTCCATATTATGATAGATACGGTCAACAAAAATTTTTCTGACCCATAAATTGGATTGCGAACCGCAAGCGCGGCGGGCTAACGTCACGGTATGAACAAGACCAACACAAATTCGGCCGGGGATGCCGCCGACAGGGACAGGGACAGCGTACCGGGGGCGCAGGCGCTGATGCGCGGGCTCGATGTCCTCATGGCGATCGGCACCGCCCCGGCACCGCTGCGCTTCGGCGAATTGCAATCGCAGGTCGGCATTCCCAAGGGCAGCCTGCACCGGTTGCTCTCCGCGCTGCAGAGCCGCGACCTGATCCGCTATGAAGAGAACGGCCGCCGCTATGCCATCGGCTCCCGGGTGTTCGACCTGGCACGCCGCACGATGGAGCAGAACTCGGTCATCCGAGCGGCAAAACCTGAGCTTGCGCGGCTCGCCCGGCACCTTCATCGGGCGTGTTGCCTGTACGTGCAGGACGGAGACGAGGTCTTCGTGCTGGATTTCGAGGACCCGGACGCTGCCCAGACCCGGGTCGTACGGGTCTGGCCGCGCATGCCCGCCGTTCAGGCCGCCCCCGGTATGGCAATCGCAAGCAAGCTTCCGGCCCGGACCGAAGTGCCATCGCCGCCGGCGCTCAACCAGGCCAAGGCTCTGGGCTACGCCACGGTTCTCGGCGACACGCCCGCGGTCGCAGCACCTATTACCGACGAGACAGGATATCCCGTCGCGGCGCTTTGCTGTCATTTCGACAGCGACGCGCCGGTCGAGGCCCTGCACGAAACCGGCCGACTGGTACGCGAAGCGGCCGAGCGCGCCTCGGGCAATGTCGGCCTGTCGCAGATGGCGGTGACCGTGGGGCCAAAGCCCGAAACAGCCGATGCGCGCGTGAAAGTCCTCGCCACCGGGCGGGATTTCATGGGCGAGAACCCGGTCTGGAATCCCGCCGACGGCCGGATCTGGTGGCTGGACGTGCTCGCCCCCGCGCTGCGCAGCTGGTCAGCGCAGACCGGCGAGACCCAGCGCTTCGTGCTGCCTGCGCTGACCGGTGGAATGGCGCTCTGTACCAGCGGCAAGGTCCTGTTGGCGGGACAGGACGGGATTCAACAGTTCGATCCACAGACGGGCCAGGGGACGATGCTCTTCGACCCCGAAAAACACAAGCCGGACAACCGGTTCAACTCGGCCAGCGTCGATCTGGATGGCAATTTCTGGGTCGGGTCTATGCCGGTCGATCACCGGACCGGGACTGGAAGCCTCTACCGCATCGGGCCAGACATGTCTGTGCAGGCGATGCTGCCGGAGGTGAAACTTCCCAAGAACGCGATGCGCTCTGCCGATGGGGCGTGGCTCTACCTGTCCGACGGGCACACCGAGCGGCTCTCGGCCTATCCGGTGGGTGCGGACGGAACCCTCGGGGCGCCGCGCGAGGTGATGCGGGGCAGGGCGGACCGTGGGAACCCGAACGGGATCGCGCTGGATGCGGACGGCAACATCTGGGTCGCGATGTTCGGCGGCTGGGCCGTCAACTGCTACAGCCCCGAGGGCGAGTTGCTGGAATCCGTGCCGCTGCCGGTCCCGACGCCAACGGCGCTGTGTTTCGGCGGCGCGCAGAGGGACCGGCTCTATGTCACGACGACCTACTTGCGAATGCCGGCCGGGTATTCAGGGATCGCACCGCTAGCCGGAAACCTGATCGAGATCGACATCGGCATCCGCGGACAGGAGGTCCCGACCATTGAACTCTGACACCCCTTTCGAGCTGGTTTGCCAACCGCAGGCGATTACAGGCGAGTCCCCGGTGTGGGACGATCGCCGCAATTGCCTTTGGTGGATCGATATCCAGGCGCAGCGGTTGTTGCGCACCGAGGCGGACGGAGCGACCTGCGTCACGTTCCTTCCGTGGCAACCGGGTTTCGTCGCGCTTGCCGAGAGCGGCCGCCTGGTACTGGGCCTCGAGAACGGGCTCCATGCGTATTCGCCCGAGACGGAGGAATGGGAGCAGATCTCGGATACCGAGGCTGACAGGCCCACGGTGCGCTTGAACGACGGCAAGCCCGATGGGCGGGGCCGGCTTTGGTTCGGATCAATGGACATGACCGGGACCGGACAGGCGATAGGGCGACTGTATCGGCGGGATCCGGACGGTAACGTAACCGTCGAGCGAGAGGGAATCACGGTCCCGAATGCCATCGTTCCAGGGTCGGACGACAGCCTGCTGTTCGCGGACTCTCCCACCGGTCTGCTTGAGAGGTACCGGGTCGGTCCTGACGGCGCCCTTTCGGAACCGGATGTTATCCTTGAACTGCCGTCGGGCGTTCACCCCGACGGGGCGGTGCTCGACAGCGAAGGGGCCTATTGGGTGGGCTTAATCGGACCGTCCCAGGTTTGGCGGGTGTCGCGCTCGGGCGAGATCCTCGCGCGGGTTGCAACCCCGGTCAGCCGCGTCACCATGCCCGCCCTCGGCGGTCCTGAAGGCGACCGTTTCTATATCACTAGCCAAAGGCGTTTCCTGCCGGTTGACCGGCTGCGGGCCGAACCCAACGCAGGTGGATTACTGATGGCCCCTGGCATTGGGCGCGCCGGACCCGTGTACCGAGTGGCCGGGGTCTGACCTCATGCGCCCGCGCTCGCTTTCTCGATAGACAAAGGCTCCGGACCAAAAAGGTACCAAGATGCAAACCCTGCCCAGAACCGACGTCTCCGTATCCCCGATTTGCCTCGGAACCACCAAGATCGGCGCGACTCTGAGCCAGGATGAGTCCTTTGAACTGCTCGACATGCTCGTGGAGCTGGGCGGCAACTTCGTCGATACGGCAGCCGTCTATTCGGACTGGATCCAGGGCATCGAGCGGGGCTGCTCGGAAAAGACCCTCGGCCGCTGGCGCGCAGCGCGAAACCCGCAAGGCTTCGTCATTGCCACGAAAGGCGGCCATCCGGACCCTGAAACACGCAAACCCCGGCTGGATGCGACAAGCCTGCGCCACGATGCAGCACAAAGTTGCGAGCGCCTGGGACTCGACTGTCTCGACCTGTGGTATCTGCACAGGGACGACCCGGCACGGCCCGTCGAGGACATACTTGGCCCGGTGATTGAGATGATATCGGAAGGGCTGATCTCTAACTATGGTCTGTCGAATTGGAGATCGGAACGACTTGCGGAGGCGTGGCGGTGTGCCGGGGACAATGGCTGGCCATTCCCGGTCGCAAGCCAGGTCGAGTGGAACTTTGCCGCCCTCGCTACGGATGACGGGTCCGACCTCGTCGCCATGGACGATACGATGATCGCCTGGCACCGTGAAACCGGATGTGCCGCGATACCCTATTCCGCGCAGGCGATGGGATATTTCGATCGGCTCGAAAGTGGAACGCTCAAAGGCCGGAAGGCCGAGCGCTACCATAGCCCACTGAACCGCCGGATCGGCGCGATGTTGAGCGAGCTCGCGACCAAGGTCGACGCCACGCCGACCGAAACGCTCGTCGCGCTTCTGCGACACTCGCCGTTTCCGGTCATCCCCGTCGTCGGCTGTCGGAATGTCGAGCAACTACGGTCTTCATTCAGGGCCGTAGACCTTGTCCTGCCTCGGAAGGACGTCGCCCAAATCAGGGGAATCGCCATGAGCGGGCTGTCAGAGACCTGACTCACGTCATTCCGCGATGCGCATAGCCGATCCGGCCGCGGCATGCGGGAAAAGATTGGCTTCCCGCAACCCGAATCCGCAGAAATTTCGTCCTTCGGTTCATGCGGGCACAGGGATTTCCTTGCTTGCTCGCATAAACTTCATCTCGTCCACCGCTAGCTTGGCTGTGGAGGATAGCTCTCGGTCGCGACGCGTCACAAGGTAGTATGGCTCTCCCGTCGATGTGAGGCGGACGTTCAGGCGGCAAAGATCGCCGCAGCCGATCAGCTCATCAATCACGTCGTCCGCCTGCATCGAGCAGAGCTGCGGGTTGCCTTGCATCAGTCGCAGAACCGAGAGGGCAGAGGCTGTCTCGATCAGGCTTCGTGGTTCGGGCACGGATTGGTTTGCAAACTCCCGCTCAAAATGCCGCCGCATGGGCATATTCGGCAGGCAGACGATCCAAGGAAATTGATGAAGATCCTGAAGATCGATGCCAACATGGTTCGCCAGGGGATGACTGCGGTTCGCAACCACACTGATGCTCTCCTTGCGGACTTCGATCGCTTCGTAGTCTTCCGGGCGTGAACTGACGCTCGTGCGGCAGATCACGAAGTCCAGCCTGCCTTCGTCCAGCATCTGAAGCAGTTCGGAACTTGTCCCTTCGGTGAACTGCACTTTCAGGTTTGGAAGTTTGCACACCAAAGTGGAGATCAGATTTGATGATAGCGGGACGGCGCCCATAATCGAACCTATGGCCAGTCGACCGCCGGACCCCTTCCAGATTTCCTCGATTTCATTGCCGAGATTGACCAGGTCCGTGCAGATGAGTCGCGCGTAGCGGATTGCGCAGAGGCCGATGTCGTTGGGTTCCAGCCCGCGGTTCGTCCGCTCGAACAGTTGCTGGCCGAACGCCTTCTCGATCTCCTGCAATGCCTTGGTCGCGCCGGGCTGCGAAATCGCGACGCGCTCGGCCGCTCTAAGCAGCGTTCCGCAGTCGCTGATCGCCACTAGCAGGCTCATGTGACGCATCTTCAGGCGGGAAGTCATGAATTCGGCGCTCACGGTCATTGATATACCTTTTAGCTATATCCCGATCATATCATTTCATTATACGAGGGGTCCGCCACAGCTTAGCCTCCTCCGAAATTACTGCAACACGGCATTGCGCGGACAGCGTCAAAACAGCCGGGTATTCGGGAGGGAGATGCTTGCTGCACGCAGGTCGTTTCAGCTTGGCCGTAATCAACGTGAGCCTGGTGCTCGGCATGGTTTCCATGTCCGGCCTTGTGTTGGCTAACGTCATACTAAGATACGGATTTCAATCGGGTTTGCCGTTCTCGGTCGAGATCTCACGGCTGATCTTCGTATGGATCGTGTTCGTCGGCGCGGTAGCCGCGATGGCTGAGGGTTCGCACCTGTCGGTCAACATGCTCGTGCGCTTCCTGCCGCGCCGCGCCGCCGCTTGGCTGGCGGTCGCCAGTCACGCAGTGATGCTGTGTTGCTGCTATCTCATCGGCAAGGGCAGTTATGCTCTGGCTCTGATAAACTGGAATAACAAGTCGCCGATTTCCGGGGTGTCCATCGCGTTTCTCTACGGGGCTGGCGTGGTCTTTGCCGTAGGGTGCGGTGTTGTCCTGTTGACCGGGATCTGGAGGATTTTCTCTGGCTGGCAACCCTATGCCGCGGTGCAAGAACCGCTGGAGGCCGATCGATGACCACGCTTGTTTTCCTCGGCGGTCTGGCTGGTTCGATCATGCTCGGATTTCCGGTCTTCATCGCGCTACTGCTGGCTGCGCTGGCAATGATGCTCTGGATGGGCAACGTCAACGCGATGATCCTGGCGCAGAAGTTCGTCGACGGCGCGGACAGTTTTCCGCTCATGGCGATCCCTTTCTTCCTTCTCGCCGGGGAATTGATGAACGCCGGCGGCCTGTCGAAGCGAATAGTTGCGCTCGCTATGGCGCTCTTCGGGCACATGAACGGTGGCCTCGGCTTCGTCGTGATCGGCACCGGCCTGTTGCTTGCAAGTTTGTCCGGATCGGCGATTGCGGATACGGCGACGCTGGCGGTGATGCTGCTGCCGTTGATGCGCGAGGGAGGCTATGACCTCGAACGCAGCACCGGCTTGATGGCGGCGACGGGCATTATCGCACCGATCATTCCGCCTTCCATCGGGTTCATCGTGCTGGGTGTGACCGCGAACCTGTCGATCTCGGGGCTTTTCCTGGCGGGGATCGTGCCGGGCATCATGATGGCGCTGTCACTGATGGTGGTCTGGACCTTGCTTTCTCGAAGCAATCCGACCGTGACGCAGCCGCGCAAATCAACGCGCGAGGTGCTGGTTAGTTTGCGCGGCTCGATCTGGGCCCTGTTCATGCCGGTGATCATCATCGGCGGGCTGAAGTTCGGTGTCTTCACCCCGACCGAGGCGGGCATCATCGCCGCGACCTATGCTTTCCTGATCAGCATGTTCGTTTATCGCGAGATCTCGATACGGGACGTGCATCAATCGTTCCTGCGTGCAGCAAAAATGACCTCGGTGATCATGATCCTGGTTGCGGCCTCGATGGTTTCTGCCTGGCTGATGACTATCGCGAACATCCCGGGGCAGGTCGTGCAACTGGTCGAGCCGCTTGTCGATCACCCGAAGCTGCTGATGCTGGCCATCTGCTTCTCGATCCTGGTGATCGGAACGGTGCTGGATTTCACGCCCGCCATCCTGATCCTCGTTCCGGTGTTGCTGCCAGTAGTGAACGCCGCCGATATCGATCCGATCTATTTCGGCGTTCTGTTCCTGATGACCGCGGCGATCGGGATGATCACACCGCCAGTGGGAGCCGTGCTGAACGTAGTCTGCGGTGTTGCTCGCATCCCCATCGAGAGATCCGCCGTCGGCGTCCTGCCATTCCTGCTGACCGAGGTCGGCGTGCTGCTTTTGCTGATCCTGTTCCCGGCGCTGGTGACCGTGCCCGGCAACTGGTTCGCCCACTGATTGTCAACCAACACCCGGGAGGATGAAATGACCAAAGAGAAACGAATGAACATGGTGGCGGGCGCGACCCTGGCCGTCGGCCTCGCCCTCGGAGCGGCGGAAGCCTCGGCGCAATCCCGCATCGGCTATGTACCGATCGAAACTCACCCCGTCGGCCAGGCCGTCCAGTTCTTCGCCGAACGGGTGGAGGAGAAGACCGAGGGACGCGTCACCTTCGAGACATTTTCTGGCGGGACGCTTGGAAACGAGCCGCAAATGCAGTCGTCGATCCAGGGCGGCTTCCTGGAGGTCATGGTCGGCCCGACCTCGAACCTCGTCGGCGCATTTCCCGGCTTCGGGGTGTTCGATCTGCCCTTCTTCTTCGAAGATCACGACGCTGTGGATGCTGTATTCGACGGGCGCGTCGGGGACGAGCTGTTCTCCCGACTGGAGGAGCAGGGGATCGTCGGGCTGGCATACTGGGACAACGGTTTCCGCCACATGACGAACGCCCTGCGCCCGATCGAGAAGGTCGAAGACATCGAGGGGCTGAAGATCCGGGTCATTCCCAACCCACTGTTCATCTCGACCTTCGAGGCGCTTGGCGCGAACCCAGTCCCGCTGCCCTATCCCGAGCTTTACAACGCGCTTGAAAGCGGCACCGTGGATGCCCAGGAAACCCCGGTGGGCCTGATCTACTCGACCAAGTTCTACGAGGTGCAGGACTACCTGACGCTGACCGGCCACGTGTACTCGCCCTACGTGCTGCTGGCCTCGAAGCAGTGGTTCGACGGGCTTTCGGACGAAGACCGGGCCCTGGTACTCGAGGCGGCAGCCGAAAGCGAGCCCTTCCAGCGCGACCTGTCGCGCGGTGCGGCTGACAAGCTTGCGAATGAAACGCTGATCGACGCGGGCCTGACGCTGACCGAATTACCCGAGGCCGAAAAGGCGAAGCTGCGTGACCTGGTGGCCCCGGTGATCGACGAGTTCGCCGGCGCCATCGGTCCGGCTCTCATCAACATGGCGCGTGAAGACATGGCCGCCGGAGGCCAGTGAATTCTACCCCAGACGCGTCGGCGCTTCGGCGCCGGCGCAGTTTTTCCCCTGATGACTGGAAAGGAAGACGATGACCGTAAGGCTCATCCAGTACGAGGCTGCCGACGGCCAGCGTGCCGTTGGCCGCGTGATGAACGATGGGGTGCACCCCATCGACGGCGTCGCGACGACGCGCGACCTAGCGCTCCGCGCGATTGAAGAGAAGAAACCGCTCGTCGAACTTGTGGACGCGCTGACCACCGAGACGGCCGAGGACTATGACGCCCTCGTTTCTTCGGACCGCGTGCTGCCGCCGATCGACCATCCCGATCCCGCGCATTGCATTGTGGCGGGCACCGGCCTGACTCACGTCGGAAGCGCCGCAGCGCGCGACAGCATGCACAAGAACCTGTCCGAGGTGGAAGAGCAGCTGACGCCCAGCATGCAGGTGTTCAAGTGGGGTCTAGAAGGCGGCAAGCCAGCCAACGGCATGCCGGGGGCTCAGCCCGAGTGGTTCTACAAGGGCGACGGCGACATCGTCGTGAAACCCGGCGCACCATTCCCGGTTCCGGCGTTCGCGCGGGACGAGGGCGAGGAACCCGAGGTCGTCGGGATCTACGTGATCGGCGGCGATGGCAGGCCATATCGCGTCGGCTTCGCGCTGGGGAACGAGGCGACGGACCACGTGATGGAGAAGATGAATTATCTCTATCTCGCACATTCGAAGCTGCGGCACTGCTCCTACGGCCCCGAGCTGCTGCTCGGCGACCTGCCGTCGCACCTCGAAGGTCAGGTGCGCATCCGCCGTGGCGGCGAGGTGGTCTGGGAGAAGCCGTTCCTGACCGGCGAGGACAACATGTGCCATTCGATCGCCAACCTCGAATATCACCACTTCAAGTACGACCAATTCCTGCGGCCGGGCGATGTGCACGTCCAGTTCATGGGCACGTCGGTCGCTTCGTTCGGCGATGGCGTAACCACGGAGGACGGTGACGTGTTCGAAATCGAGATCCCCGAGTTCGGCAAACCGCTGCGCAACGGGACCGAGCGCAAGGCCGAACAGGTGACCTTCGGTTCGGTCGCGGCTCTCTGAGCTATGGGCGGGCGGTCCTTTACCTGGCCGCCCGCCTGATCGACCGGGCGCGATATTCAAACTTACGCATGAGGACATGAGATGAAGGCGCGTATTGCACTGCTTCGCGAGGCGGGTCTGCCGCGGCCCTATAATGTTTCGCGCCCCTTGGATATCGTCGAGGCAGAACTTGGCGACCCGGGCCCGGGCCAAGTGCTCGTACGGATGGCCGCCGCTGGCCTGTGCCACTCGGACCTGTCGACGATAGACGGCAACCGGCCACGTGAAATGCCGATAGCGCTGGGTCACGAGGCGTCCGGGGTCATTGAAGCCGTTGGCCAGGGTGTCACCCGCCTCGGCCCCGGTGATCATGTCGTAATGGTTTTCGTTGCGTCGTGCGGGCATTGCGTGCCCTGCGCCGAAGGCCGTCCGGCACTCTGCGAACCGGGTGCCAAGGCGGGTGCGAGCGGCACGTTGCTGGACGGCGACAGGAAGATTTCGCTCAATGGCGAGATGGTGCACCATCACCTGGGCGTCTCGGCGTTTTCGACCCATGCAATCATGTCCGAGAATTCCTGCGTGAAGATCCCCAAGGATATTCCGTTGGACCGCGCAGCGCTGCTTGGTTGCGCGGTCCTGACGGGCGTCGGCGCTGTGCTGAATGCCGGCGGGCTTCGGATGGGCCAGACCTGCGCGGTCGTCGGTCTAGGCGGCGTGGGGCTCGCGGCGCTTCTGGGCGCTGTCGCTGCTGGAGCGCGGACGATCGTTGCCGTCGATATCGCGGCGGACAAGCGGCAACAGGCAAAGGCCCTTGGCGCCACCCACGTGGTGGATCCGCTGGCGGAAGATGCGGTCGCGCAGGTCAAGGAATGGACGGGGGGCGGCGTGGATGTCGCGGTTGAAGTGGCCGGCGTCGTCTCGGCCCTCCGATTTGCGTACGACGTTACCCGACGCGGTGGCACGACGGTGACAGCAGGGCTGCCGCATCCCGATCAACAGCTCACGATCCCGCCCGCGATGCTGACGTTGGAGGAAAGGTGCCTCAAGGGATCGTTCGTCGGATCCTGCGTTCCCGTGCGCGACATTCCCCGTTTCGCCCAGATGATGATGCAGCGCCAGTTGCCGATCGAGCGGCTGATGACGCATCGGCTCACGCTCGACCAGATCAACGTTGGTTTTGAACGGCTTGCCGCGGGAGAGGCTATCCGGCAGGTGATCGTTTTCCCGACAGATAATGACACATGATGCCCTTCGGGAAGGCCTTCTATGTCGTTGACAGCCCTGCCGAGTAGACCTGCTAGCTGCTTCCATTATTCTGCCAAGGCTTCCCTGTCGAAGCCCGTGGGACGAGCTCCGTAGGAAGAAGAACCTGTGCGGGGTCATTTCCTTCGATTCCGGAGATCAGAAGATCCGCCGCTGCCTTGCCAAGCCGCCGCCACGGTGTCCGGATGCTCGTCAGGGAGATCCGGGGATGTTCTGCGATGTCTATTCCATCGAACCCAGTCAGCGAGACGTCTTCAGGTATGCGCACGCCCATTTTCTCGGCCTGCGCCATCGCGGCCAGGGCCAGCCAGTCGTTCCCACAAATGATTGCGGTCGGCGCGGGATCGGCGGCCATCAGCGTTTCGAACGCTTCGCGCGCTTCGCTGTCGGCAGGTCCGCAGCGGGCAATGTACCGCGGCGACATCTCGACACCCGCTTCGCCCAGCCTCTCGACGACGGCCCCGATCCGCGCTTCGCCATTCGTGACGGCGCGCCTGTCACCGATCATTCCAAGATGCCGATGACCCAGTGACAACAGATGCTCCACGACCAGTCTCATCCCGGCGCGGTCATCATAGCCGGCCCAGCTATCGATATACTCCCGGCTGTGGCTTCCCATCAAAACGGTTGGAACATGTTGAGCCTTGAGCAGGCGGGAGATGGGCTCGGGCGCCTGAAGGTGGGTCAGGAGAATTCCATCGATCCCGCGCGCGATTAGATTTCGGACGATCTTCTCTTCGCTTGCGACATCGTAGTTGGTGGCGGAAATCAGAAGCGAGACGTCTCGCGCTGACATCTCGGCCTCGAAAACGCTGAGCTGATGCGGAAACATCGCGTGGTCGAGCGAGGGCACGACGACGCCGACGGCGCCCCATTTGCTTCCTGCCAGGACCCGGGCGGCGGCGTTCGCTTGGTAGCCAAGTATATCAACGGCCTCTCGCACACGCTGGAGCGTCTTATCGTTCACCAGCCCCGGCGTGTTCAGCGCCCTCGAGACAGTAACAGGCGCGACGCCCGATAGCCTTGCGACATCGGCGATCGTCGGGCGTTTTGGCGCTTCGGTTTCGTTTCTCTGATCCATCCGCCAGCCTGATCTGTTCGAAAGATCGCTTAGCCTCTCCCAGGGTAGTTGACAACTAAACCAGAATCGTGGTGATTGAAAGCGCTTCCATGGAACCGCTTTCATGAAAGGCCTTTCATGGACCTAGAGGCAGAAAACTGTCCGGCCTGACGGAGGAGGAATGATCATTTCAAGGATGCCGCAACGTGCGCCCGAAACGTTGGTGACCCGATGAGCGCGGGCACCGAAATACTGGCCAACGACCTGCCGAGTAATGCCAAGCCAGTATTCTGGCGTCGGCATCGGGATGCCGTGGCCGGGTATGCGTTTCTTGCGCCGTTCCTGCTCACCTACGGCCTCCTCCTCGTCTACCCGTTCTTTAAGGGTATCTGGATCTCGCTCCACGACTGGAACCTCATGGCCGTCGCCTTCAATCCCGACGCAAAAGAGTTAGTGGGTTTGAAGAACTACGTGCGGATGCTGTGGGGCCGGGGCATGACTTGGGATCCGGTTCACGCCTGGCAGATGCGGATGTTGATATTGCTGGTCGGTTGCGGGATCGCCCTGATGGCTTGGCAATCGCGCATCTCTCGCGGCGCGGCCGCTGTGGCGGGACTCGCGTGCCTGGCCTTGTGGATCTTGCTCGGCTTCCACCCGGGTGAAGGCGGGCGGTGGTACGATAGGCGCTTCTGGCCAGTCGTCGGCAACACGTTCACCTTCGTCGCAATGACCGTGCCGGCTGTTACCGTCGTCTCGCTGGCACTGGCCATCGCCCTGAACCGCGAAACGCGGATGATGACCTTCTTCCGAACGGTCTTCTTTACCTCGCACGTGTTGTCGGTTTCCGTGGTCACCCTGATCTGGGTCTTCATGTTCGATAGCCAGCGCGGCTTCTTCGCCGAGATCGCGGAGCGCATGGGCCGCGAACCCATCGTTTGGCTTACCAATGTCGACCTCGCGATGCCGGCCATCGTGATCGCTACTGTCTGGTGGTCGGCCGGTTTGGCGATGGTGCTGTTTCTGGCAGGCCTTCAGGGCATTCCGGACGAACGCTTCGAGGCCGCCCGGTTGGACGGCGCGGGATTCTGGGGCTTGCTCCGACACATCACGCTACCCGGTCTGCGCCGGACGACCACACTGGTCGTCGTGCTGCAGACCATCGCGCATTTCCAGATATTCGGTCAGGCGTACCTGATGACGCAGGGCGGTCCGAACGACGCCACGCAGACCTTGGTGCTGCACATCTACCAGGCTGGGTTTCGCGACTCTGAACTCGGACGGGCGGCCGCGATGTCGCTGTTCCTCTTCGCGATCATGTTCGTGTTCGCGATGCTCCAGCTTCGCATCAGCCGCAGCGACGAGGACTGACCCATGACTCTCAGAACCCGCCGCTACTGGATGCTCGTCGCCATTCTGGGCGCGGCCGCCTTCATCTGGTCGGTCCCTACGATCTGGATGCTTTCGCTCTCGCTGCAACCCAATGAACTGCTTGCCCGGACGACGTCGAACACAGCGATGGGTCTCGTGCCTTATCCGTTCACCATCGACAACTACGTCAACCTGCTGAACCTCGGCATGACGCCGCGCTGGTTTTTGAACAGCCTGATTGTCGCAACCGGGATGACGGTGGCGACGTTGATCCTGTCGACAACCGCCGGCTATGCGCTGGCGCGAATCCGATTTCCTGGCCGCACTGCGGTGATCGTCCTGATCCTTGCTGGCCTGATGGTGCCCGAGCAGGTCGTCTTCATCCCGCTCTACACGATGTTCGCGGACTGGGGGCTTCACAACACCCATGTGTCGATGATCCTGCCGCGTCTGGCGGTTCCGCTTGGGGTCTTCCTGATGATGCAGTTCTTTCGCGCCATCCCACAGGAAATCGAGGAAGCAGCCCAATTGGACGGCGCGGGACGCTTCGCGATCTTCGTCCGCATCATGCTGCCGATGTCCATCCCGGCGATTACCACTCTGGCGATCATCACCTTCCTCTATGCCTGGAACGACTATCTCTGGCCGCTCGTCTCGGCACAGCGGCAGGAGATGTACACGATCACGGTCGGCCTCGGCTCAATCCAGGAGAACTTCGCGCAGACCGAGGGACTGGGAAGGCTCATGGCCTCAGGGATGATGGCCAGCGCCCCGGTGATCCTTCTGTTTGTCATATTTCAGCGGTTCGTAGTCCGCGGGATCGCCATGGGCGGGGCGAAATGACCGTCCTCACAACAATCCTTTCGGGAGGAAACATGAAACATCTCGTTCTGGCTGCCAGTATAGCCGCAGCGACAATGCCAACAGTCGCCAGCGCAGAGACAGAGCTGGTCCTCGGCAGGTTCTTCGGCGCATGCGAAGGTGCGGGGACCGACCCGACCAAGGAGGTCGGCGAGCCCTGCATCATCGAGTCGATCATTCGCGGATTTTCGGCAGAAGACAACGGCATCACCGTCAGCACGCTGCCGACCGAATGGAACAACTACTACGACCAGATCAAGGCGGCCTATGCCGGTGGCAACCCGCCCGATGTCCACGTGATGCACCGGCACCGGGTGCTTGAGTTCGCCTCGCTCGGAGCGATCGCGCCGATCACCGAGGACCTCGAGGCCGTGGGCATCGATACAGGTGACTGGGCGGAGCTCGCGAAGGATGCGGTGACACATGATGGCGAGATTTACGCCGTTCCGCTCGATTTTCACGCGCTGCTCTGGCACGTCAATGTCGACATCATGGAGGAAGCGGGCCTCTTGAACGAGGATGGCACCCCTAAGATCCCGCAGAGCGTAGATGAACTGCTGGCCCAGGCGCAAACGGTTCAGGAAAAGACAGGGAAGGAATACCTTGGGGCCGGCTGGATGGCAGGCCCAATGGGCATTCGCCTCGTTCTGTCGTGGATCATGCAGCAAGACAGCAACATCTTCGAAGGCGAGGATGTCACGGTCGACACGCCGGAGGCGCGAAACGCCATGAACGTGCTGCTCCAGATGATGGAGGCCGGCCAGATCAACAACCAGTATGACTATCCGGGCGCGCAGCAGGCGTTCCTTGATGGAGACGTCGCGGTTCTAGCTAACGGCACATGGGTCGTCGACTTCTATGACGCGCAAGCCAAGGACGCGAGCGTTCCGCTGCAGGATTACTACGTCACGGACTACCCCACCATCTTTGGTACGCCGGCAGCTTGGGCCGACACGCACATGTGGGCGATTCCGCGATCCGTGAAAGAGGGCGATCCCGAGAAATACCAGGCCGCACTGGAACTCCTCGCTTGGATCAACGACAACAACGCGAGCTGGGCCAAGACGGGACACATGGCCGTGCGAAATTCGGTCTTGGAAAGCGCTGCCTACAAGCAGCTGCCTCACCGTGCCGACTACGCCGAAACTGCAAACATCGCCAAGGATATCCCGCCAACCGTCCGGTATGGCGCGATCCAGGATACGTTGGCACGTGAAATGCAGGCGGTCTGGCTGGGGGAGAAATCCCTAGATGACGCCCTTGCTGACGCTCAGCTCGATATTGAAGACCTGATGTAGTCCGGTGACCCGGCGCGCGTGCTCTCTGCTCGCGCCGGGATCAATCCTGAACAAGACTGGATACCCCAATGACCGATGCAGCGATGCCTCGCGCCGAAATCCCGCGTCCGCAATTCCACCGTGCCGATTGGCTTTGCCTGAATGGGAAATGGCAATTCGCAATCGATCCGGATGGCCGCGTCGAAGCCCGTCAGGATGGAGGACGTTTCGACCGCGAGATTACCGTGCCATTCGCCCCGGAGAGCGCGCTGTCCGGAATTGGCGAAACCGGCTTCATGGAGAGTATATGGTATCGCCGAGAGGTGAAAGTGCCGGCCAATTGGTCAGGGCGCAGGGTTCTGCTCAACTTCGGTGCTGTCGACTGGCAGGCGAAGGTCTGGGTGAACGGCGTCTTGGCGGGAACGCACCGGGGAGGTTCGACCGGATTTCGCTACGACATCACGGATCTGCTGGTGGATGGTCGTGGTACGATCGTGGTCCACGCGCTCGATCTCTTGCGATCCGGCAAGCAACCGGCGGGCAAACAGAGCCGCAAGGAGCATTCCTGGGGATGCTACTACACGCGTACCACTGGCATCTGGCAGAGTGTCTGGCTTGAGGCCGCAGGCGACAGTTACCTGACCGACGTCGCTATCCTGACCACCGCTGACGGGCAGGTCACGCTGACTCCCGAAGCGACCCGACTCGCCGGAGATCCGACCTTCCGTGTTGTTGCCAGCTTGGAAGGAAAGAAGGTTGCGGAAGTCGAGGCGCCCTTGCGGCCTGGCCTTCCGGTCTCGCTCGCAATTCCGGAGCCGCGGCCCTGGCAACCGGGCGCGCCGGTGCTCTATGATCTTGTCTATGAAATCAGAGATGGCGACACGGTCATCGACCAGGTGTCGAGCTACTGCGGTCTGCGCGATGTTCGTATCACAGATGGACTGGTGCTTCTGAACGGCGCGCCACTTTACCAGAGGCTCGTGCTCGATCAGGGGTTCTATCCCGACGGTATCTGGACTGCCCCGAGCGATGATGCCCTGCGGGCGGATATCAAGATCGCGATGCAGATGGGCTTCAACGGCGCGAGGCTGCATCAGAAGGTCTTCGAGCCGCGTTGGCACTACTGGGCGGACCGCCTTGGCTACCTGACCTGGAGTGAAAGTCCGAGTTGGGGCGCGGAACCGGAGGACGAGGAAGCCAACGGGAACATGCTCGAGGAATGGGCGGAGATCCTGCGGCAGACGCGCAATCATCCCTCGATCATTGCCTGGACACCGCTGAACGAAACCGGCTGGGGCAAGGGACGGAACGAGCCCATCGAAGAGCCGCACCTGCGGCTAGTGGAACGCGCTGCGGCACTGACACGGCTCGTCGATCCCTCCCGCCCCGTCAACGATGCGTCCGGCTGGGTGCACAGGGACACGGACATCTGGACTGTGCACAGCTACCAGCAGGATCCCGCAATGCTCCACGCGCAGCTCGCGCCCTATCCTGACGTCTATCGCGATGCTCCGCAGAGCGAGCCGCAATACGCCGGTCAGCCATACATTCTGGACGAGTTCGGCGGCGCGGCATTCGACCCGGAAGCAGCACGCGATTTCGCCAATAACGACGAAGGACGCGACCGGCGGGAAGAAGGAGACGCGTGGGGGTATGGCAAACCGCCTGCGACCGCGCAGGAGTTCGAACAGCGGATCAGGGCACAGGTCGCTACGGTCAACGACATCCCCCACATGCAGGGCTGGTGCTACACGCAGCTGACCGATGTCGAGCAAGAACAGAACGGACTTCTTACTTATGACCGGCGCCCGAAGCTGCCGCTCGAGACCTATCGCGAGATCTTTTCGCACGCGCCAGAACGTGCACGGGGCAGGGTGGCTGCAGAATGAGCGTCAGGGCTCCTGCCGTTCCGCTGATCGTACACGACCCGTTCCTGTCGATCTGGTCACCGGCGGACCACCTGACGGACGCGTGGCCCGCGCACTGGACAGGCCGGACACTGGGGCTGTGCGGGATGGCGCGCATAGACGGGACCGCCTATCGCTGGATGGGGCCGGATACCTTTCTATCCGCACCATTGCCAGCGATGGAGCAGACAGGCCTCCGGATCACGCCAACGCGGACCATCTACGCGTTCACGGCAGGCGGGGTGGACCTGGAGGTCGAGTTCGTCACCCCCGCATTGCCGGAAGACCCGGATGTCCTGTCGCGGCCGGTGACCTATGTGTCGTTGTCGGTCAGGGAAAACGACGGCGGGCGGCACGAGGTGCAGCTGTACCTGGATGTCCCCGCCGCCCTTTGCTCGGATCAGGCCGAAGCACCGGTCATCTGGGGGAGGCATTGCGACGGACCTGTGACCTCCCTCTGGGTGGGGTTGGCCGACCAAAGGCCCCTGCTGAGAGGTGGTGACGAGATCCTTGCGGATTGGGGTTACCTTCATCTTTCACCGGATCCGCGCGCGCACGCCTGCACGGCAATCGGTGAAGCACGCAGCCTTCGAGGTTCCTTCGCTTTGGAGGGGTGCTTCCCGGACCGGGACGGGACCCGTGAGGGTGGGGATTTGTCGATGCCATGCCCGGCATCGGGTGGCGAAATGAAAAGCCCGGCCGGTTTGCGCCAATTGCGAACGCCGATCACGACGCTGGCAGCGGCACATGACGTCGGCGACACCGGGACCTGGAATGTCGCCATTGCATACGATCAGGTCTGGATGGCCGAATACCACCATCGCCGGTTGCGGCCACTCTGGCGCAGGAACCATGTAACAGCCATCAGCCTCTTGCGGGCGGCGTGGGACGAGCGCGAGGCGCTCTTCGAGCGCTGCACGCAACTGGATTCAGCGGTCACCCGAGAGCTCGCGGATGTTGGCGGAGAACCCCTCGCAAGGCTCGGTGCGCTGGCCTGGCGGCAATGCCTCGGCGGACATGCGCTGGTGGCCGATCGTGACGGAACGCTGCTACACTTCTCGAAGGAAAACTCGTCGAATGGCTGCATGGGCACCGTCGACCTGACCTACCCGGCGGCGCCGTTCTTTCTGCTATTCGCGCCCGAGCTTCTCACCGCGCAATTGCGCTTTATTCTCGACTACGCAGCCGCTCCTGACTGGCCATTCCCCTACGCACCGCACGATATCGGACGGTATCCGCTGGCGAACGGGCAGGTCTATGGCGGCGGCGCGCAGGGTGAAGAGAACCAGATGCCCTACGAGGAATGCGGCAACATGCTGATCCTCGCCGCAGCCCTGATTAAACAGACCGGCGGCGGGTTGCGCGAGGACGACTGGCCGGTGCTTCGCGGCTGGGCCGACTATCTTGCGACGGCAGGCTACGATCCGCAGGAGCAACTCTCGACCGATGATTTCGATGGACACATGGCGCACAACGTCAATCTGTCTGCCAAGGCCATCGTTGCGCTCGGGGCTGCCAGCTTGCTGGCTGAGCATTTCCGTGACGATGGCGCGATGTTCGCAAGCGCGGCGCAGCGTGGTGCAGAGGCCTGGCTGGCGTGCCGCCGTTCGGGTGCCCATTGGCCGATGCGCTTCGATGAACCCGACAGTTGGAGCCTGAAGTACAACTTGATATGGGATCGAGTCCTTGGCCTGGATTTGTTCCCGCCGTCCGTAGGAGAAGCCGAAATCCATTGCTATCGCGAGGCGCAGGCGACCTACGGTACTCCCCTCTATTCTGCTGCGCGTCATACCAAACTGGATTGGCTCGTCTGGGCCGCCTGCCTGAGCGGTCGACGCGATGATCTCGACGCAATACTTGCGCCCCTTGGACGATGGCTCGACGAGACACCAGACAGAGTACCGCTGAGCGACTGGTTCGATGCTGATACCGGGCGCTTGGCGCGCGGCAAGGGGTTCAAGGCGCGGCCGGTCGTTGGCGGCATCTTCCTTCCACTGCTTCTGGCCCGTCAGGGAAAACTACAAACCGGAGATACAGCATGACGGCATTGTCATTGGCCGGCGTTCGCAAGTCCTATGGTCAACATGAGGTCATACCCGGGGTCGATCTCGAAGTGAACGAGGGTGAATTCGTCGTGTTCGTGGGACCGTCCGGGTGCGGAAAGTCGACGCTTCTGCGTATGATCGCCGGCCTGGAGGAGATCACCGGCGGCGACCTGACGATCGGCGGCAAGCGCATGAACGATGTCGCGCCAGCGAAACGGGGCGTTTCGCTCGTGTTTCAGAGCTATGCGCTGTACCCGCACATGACGGTCGAGGGGAACATGTCGTTTGCCATGCGCCTGGCTCGGCAGGCTCGCGAGGTGATCTCCGAGAAGGTAGGGGCCGCCGCCGAAGTCCTGCAGATCCGCCCCTACCTCGATCGGCTGCCGAAAGCCCTTTCAGGGGGGCAGAAACAGCGTGTCGCGATTGGTCGGGCGTTCGTACGCGAGCCGGCTGTGTTTTTGTTCGACGAGCCGCTTTCGAACCTTGATGCGGCCCTCAGGGTCAAGACGCGGATCGAGATCGCGCGGCTGCATCAACAGCTTGATGCGACCATGATCTATGTGACCCACGATCAGGTCGAAGCAATGACGCTGGCCGACAGGATCGTGGTTCTTCGGGACGGGAGGGTGGAACAGATCGGAACGCCACTCGACCTCTACCACAGGCCAGCGAATCTGTTCGTCGCAGGGTTCATCGGCTCGCCGAAGATGAACTTTTTGCCGCTTACCACCGACAAAGATGGTTTGTTGAGACTGGAGGGTGAACTCGGAGGTACCAGCTTGCCCGTGGCGGGCACGGGTTCGACGTTGGGTATTCGCCCTGAGCATCTGTACGTAGATCCTGAAGGACCCATTCGCGCAAGGGTAGAGCTTAAGGAACATCTGGGCGAGTACATCCTCGTCCACCTCACCGCCGGACCGCACGAACTGTCGATGAAGTTGTTTGAGGACGACAGCTCGCGCCTTGGAGATTACGTGCGCTTGAACTTCATCCGGAACCGAGCTCATCTCTTTGACGAACGCGGAAGTTCTGTGAGCGCTACCTGAACCGCGACTCCTGTTGTCGTTGAGGGTAGGGGGCACGGGCCGTCTCTTCCATCATCTTTTCGCGGAAGACCTCGGCCGGGGTCTTCCAGCCGAGGCACTTTCGGGGCGTGTTGTTGAGCTGATCGCTGATCACCTTCAACTCCTGATCGGAGAGTGCCGTGATATCGCGCTTCCTCGGCAGCCATCGGCGGGCGCGCCGATTGGTTTTCTCCACCGTGCCCCTCTGCCAAGGCGCGGAGGGATCACAGAACCATGTTGGTGTTCCGATCTCGGCCTGGAGATGCGGCCAGCTGACGAACTCGGTTCCGCGGTCGAATGTGATCGATTTCCGGGCCAGGTGAGGCAGGTCGCGCACCGCCTTCATGATCTTGCCCATCACCGGTCTCGTGCGCTTGTTCGGGTTCTTCAACAGAACCGTGAACCGGCTGACCCGTTCGACCAAGGACGTCACATTCGATTGGCCAAGCTTCTGCTTGAACAGCATCAGGTCTGCCTCCCAGTGCCCGAACTGCCGGCGATGCGCCACATCGTCGGGGTGGAACAGGATACTGACATCGCGGTCGAACTTCGGCGCCTGTCGCTTCCTGGCCCGGCGTGGCCGGCGGGATTTTCGGTGCTCAGGCAGATACCACCAGAGCTCCTGCGCCATGCCTTCCTTCGAGTAGATGTAGCGATAGATAGTCTCCTGGCATACGCGGTGTTTTGCGCGCTCGAAGATCATCCGGTTGCCGATCTGCTCGGGCGTCCAGCCGTGCTTGATCCGGGCCACGACGGCCTTGCAGAGCTTCGGGTGCCGGATCAACTTTCTCTGCACGGATCGGCGCTTCTGGCACTGCAACTGGGCCGCATGTCCGAAATAACCGGCGTACTTCTTCGGGAGGGCATCATCGGCCCAGAAATTGCGTTTGATCTCTCGGTGAATGGTCGACTTGTGACGGTTCAGGACACGCGCCATCTCTCGGACAGGGACCTTCGCACGCCACAAATCCTCGATTCTACGGCGTTCTTTCAGACTCAATTGCGTGTAAATGGCTCCCATGCCACGATCTCCTAATTAGATAACCCATTGGTTTCTAACAGGAGTCGCACTTCAAGGTAGCGCGCACCCGCGTACAGATGCTATTCCGGTAATGCCGATAATAATGTTTATGTTAAATTATTGATCGCGACAAGGCGTAGATTAACAGCGACTCCTGCTCCATTTGGCCCTTTCTTTGCCTCACCCGTCCGCCGACCAGCCCGCCTCGATAAGTCCCTCAACTATCTCGTCGGCGATCTCGTCGCGCACGCCGTGTCGGCGCATGTATTCGCCGGGCGTGGTAGCCATGGGAGACGAGGATTCCGCAAGTTTGCGGAGCGCGGCCCTAGCCGCATCGGGCGACCCGGAAGGTGCACGCGTTTCGGCGATGGCGACGAGGGCCAGCCCGACTGCCGATCCACCGGAGGCGGTGATCTCGGCGGACACCAGCATGTCGTCGAACCGGCCCGCCATCAGGTCGTCGATCGCAAGCAGGTTGTAATATCGGGGCGGCGGATCGATGGACCGTTCGATCGACTGCCGGATGTAGCCGGCGCCTTCCTCGAGACGGCCGCGCACCATAACCCTCCAACCCAGGTTTTGAAGCGTCTCAGGGTCATGCGGATTGAGCGCCAGAGCGCGGCGCATCACCGTTTCCGCGGCGTCGTAGTCACCCGTGCTGTGCAGCAGCGCGGCATGCGCTCTGAGCGCAAGGGTGTTTTCCGGGCCAAGCGCTATCGCCCTTGTCGTTGCGTCCATCGCGCTGGCCAGCAGTACTTGACGCTCGGCGGCATCGATGTTCCGCATCAGCGCCAGGTCCCGCCGCATGTAGCCCGCCATCGCCCAGACCTCAGCGTTGCCGGGGTCGCGCACCGTCGCGGGTTCGATGCAGGCGACGACCTCGTTTCGGAGGCCCGCCGACAACGTGCGCTGGTACTCGTATGCCTTCAGCAGGCAGGCAAAGCTCTCGTTTGTTGGCAGCGTCTCGCCGGCCTGTCGCCGCAGGTCGCCCGCAACGATCCCGTACGTCTGTCCCAGCTTGGTGGCGATGTCCCCGGCAAGTTCATCCTGGAGGGCGATGAAATCGGCGGCTGAGCGGCTCACGTCATACGCGCGGCTCCAGACGACGTCGCCCTCGGTGCGGCGCAGTTGCGCGACCAGACGGCCGGCGCTCCCGTCCGGCAACCCTCGATATGTGCCGGTCAGCAGGTAGGTGATGTCGCGGGTCGCCTCGAGAGCCTGCACGTCCGTGGCATCGTCAGCGCTCAGGTGCCCTGGAAGCTTGAAGACGCGAACATTGCTGAACGGCTGAAGATCGTGCGCCACCTGATCTGACAGACCGCGGGCGAAATAGGCATCCTCCGGTGCCGCACTCAACGCTTCGAAGGCGGCCACCGCAAGCCCGGGCGCCCCGCTCGGTACAGCCGCGCCCTGGTCTCGCAAACCGGTCGCGATGCCGATACCGCCGAAGACCATGGCAGTCAGCGCTGCGGCAAGGACCCTGCCCCGTTGTGGGAACCGCCAGACATTTCTGCCCGGTTGTCCCAGCGTGGGCTCGGCGGAGGGATACGCGACATCGTCATCCTCGACCTCACGGGACGTGAAGACCGCCCGATAGCCGCCTTTGGGAACGCTGATGAGCACCGGGTCGCGGAGGCCCTCTTCCTCGTAGTAGCGGTCGAGGTCATGACGCAGGCGTCGCGCTTCGATGCGCACAACCGGGTCCGCCTGCGGATCGAAGTCATCGCCGCGCGCGAATACGGCGACGGCGATCTCGTCCCCGCGCAAAGCATCGATCTGCCCCGACAGGGAATGTTCGACGATGTAGGTCAGGAATTCTCTGCGCCGCACGGAGCGGGTGAATTTCGCACTTGTCAGGACCCGCCGTAACTGGGCGCGCACAGCGGCTTCGGGCACCGGAGCCGATATGCCGTCGGGCCTGGTGCCTGCGCCGTCCCCGGACGGCCAGAGGCTGGTTTCCGCTTCCTGCATATGTTCCCCAAACCGTCCGCGCCTGGTTGGGCCAATTTGGACGGTACAACTATCGCATGTAGTCCATAGCCTGTCCCGGCCGCGCCGGGCGGTAGTATGAATGCTCCTCTAGAAGAACAAAAATTCCTCAAAGTTTCAAGGGTGTAATCAAGGTGAAACCTTTTTGAAACTTCCCGCTACGCCATTTCCGACCGATGTTGTCGACAACCTGCCGGCGCGTCGGACGCACCACCAGAGCCAGGAAGTGGATGAAAGCATGGACGAGACACACCCCTTCCGGGATCGCGAATTCGAGATTCAGCGCCTGCGCCGAAAGGAACCCTGCTTCGCCTCACTCTGGGACGATTTCGAGGAAGTGCGCACCATTCTGAAGCGGCTGCGCGCAAAGTCCGAGCCGCCGCGCCCGATCGTCGAGGACTATGTCCGCCTGTCATCAGAAATCCGCGCAGAGATCGAGGATTGGCTGACCGGACCCGACGCGAGGCTCGTGCCGTTCGAGACGCTGCGAGGATGACGTCTCGGTAGTCCGGTTGGCTACCGCCGCCGTACTACCTCGCGCTCGAGCGCTACGTAGTCCAACTTGGACCGGTGACGCCGATCTAGGGGCAAGGCGTCATGGTGCTGGACCCGGCCGATCCCGAGAGCTTTCGCCCTGGTCTGCCATGCAACGATCTGTCCGCGGTCGCCCTCCACCGCCAGAACAGGTTCTCCATCGGCTGTCGTAAGCGCCGCTCGGCGGACGCCGGGCCAGGACTCGGCGGCCAGTTCAACAGCGAATGGATAGAGCTTCCCCTCGGGACCCTCGGCGATCGCGGCATGACGTCCAAGCAGCCACAGGCGCTGCAAATCATCCAACCGACCCGCATCCCCTGTTCTGTGCCACGTGACTTCGCCGTCACGGATCTTCGTGCTCGTGTCCATCGACGGATGCAGGTAGCCCGCGTTCACGTGCGGGCCCGCGACCTGGATCTCATCGTCGACGATCCGCAGCCGGAGCCCGTCAACCAACGCCCCCGCCAGAAGCCCCTGTCCCTGCTCAATTGCCCGCAGGTCTGACGCGTCCACGTCGGCCCAGTCCAACTCGGCGATCGGCTCCGCTTCCGTGGAACCATAGACCGAGACCGCGCGCAGCCCAGGCATTTGTCCTTTAAGCCCCGCCACGAGACTGGGTTTAACGGGCCCGCCGCCCGTGAATACTGTGTGGAGCCTTGGCGGCGCCTCTGCCCGCGCCAGTACCTCGCAGAGCGCGGGCGGCAGCAAAGCCCGGGTACATTCGGTGCGGGAGAGCCAATCGGCCAGCTGTTGCGGGGCAACCCTTTCAACGGCGTTCATCTTCCAGTTGGGCAGTACCGAGCAGCGCCCCGCCGCAAGGTTGACAAGGGTGAAGACAGGGAACGCGACAAGGTCCCGCTCGTCCTCCGGTGACGCCAGCAGCGGCGCGACCGCGGCATGCTGCGCTATCAGGAATCCGTGGCTGCGCGGGATCGCTTTGGGCGCACCGGTGGACCCCGAGGTGAACGAGATCAGGGCGAGATCGTCCGGGTCCACCCTGACCGGCGGTGCGGTACCGATGTCGCGCTTTGACGGCGACAGCAAGGGCCGGAACCAAAGGCGCGGCACCAGCATTTTCAGCCAGCGGTAGGCCCCGCTGGCGATCAACGCCCTGGGCCGGGTCGCGCGGACCGCGTGGAGAACACCGCGTAGACCCATCGCGGGCTCGGGAAAGACCACCGTCACACCGCACCGCCAGGCCCCGGCGAGGGCCACGAACAGGTCTATCCCGAGGGGCATCGCCAAAAGCACCCGGTCGCCTCTGCCCAGCCCCCTGCGGGCGCAGGTGGCCGCAAATGCGGCAGCGCGGCGGTCGAGTTCCTCAAAGCCGATCCGGCCCTCGGGTGCAATCAGCGCGGTTCGGTCGCCCTCGCGCTCGGCAACCTCGGAGAACAGAAATGCGAGGTCAGCAGTCAAGCCTGGCCCCCATCAATTCGTAGCGCCGGAAGATCTCGGCTCCGAGCATCCGGCTGCGTGTGGCCGAGGCGTTGTCGTCCCGGATCAGCGCGTGGATAGCAGTCTCGAAACCAAGATCCCGCGCCGAGCTGTGGAACGCGTGTGCCAGTAGCCGCCCTGCCCCGGATCGCATGCTTGCATAGGTCTTGAGGATGGCGGTCCGCGGCTTCGGTCCTTCGGCGTAGTTCGGGAGGCCGAAAAGAAAGCCGACAAGGCTCCCTCCGGGATCACGCGCCAGGAAGATAAGTTCCGTGCGGAGCATAGGAACGAAGGGCATATACATGCCCAGAAAGGTTTCGCGGTCGATGGGCGTGTAGAATGCGTTCTCGCGGAAGGCGTTGAGCGACAGTGCATGGACCTCGGCAAAATACTTCTTGGGGTCGGCCCCGTCCCAAGGCTCGATCCTGATAGCTGGGTCTGGTGTGCGTGCGTCTGCCAAAGCCGCCTTGACGGGTACGCGGGCCGAGAAATAGCGGCCCGCGACCTCGAACCCCGCTGCTGCGAACGCTTCGCGGTCGTTGGGTCCCGAGGTAGGCTCCATGAGAAACGCCGGCGAGCCATCGCTTTCCGAAACCAGCCGGTACGCGTACCAGGTGTTTCCGTCCATCGGGCCGAGCAGCCGGGCATAGCCTTCGCCGCGCAGCTCGTCAGCGATCTGCCGCAACAGGGTCGCCCCTGCCTTTGCCGTCTCGCAGCGGAACCGACCGACAGCAGCCGTGCGCTGCCCCTCCCACGCCGGAGCTTCGTAATAGATAGTCGCTTGCCCGCCGTCGATCTTCCGGGTGTCGGACATCAGGTACCTCCCCAGGTCCAGAGCAACAGCGCCAGGGCCAGACCCGCGCCAAGCCCCGCGACAGTTGCCACTGTATGCTTTCGAAACGGGCGGGGCGCGGCAAGCGGGATGCCTGCGGCCAATGCAAGCGCAATTGCACCCGGAACCGTCAGCGGGCCATGCCACAGGCGGGGACCGGCGTCGAAACCCACGACAAACTGCCAGAGCAGAAGCATCGCCGCGAACCCGGCCGAAGCCGCGGCGACCCTACCGACAGATCGCAACCCTGCGGCTGAGACCGCGACTGTCGCCGCGATCATGCACGAGACGCCAAGCAGGTAGAAATCGACCACGCCCGCACCGATCAACGGGCCGGCGGCCAGGAAACCGAAGCTCACCAACGCCAGCGCGGCGACCGCGCGCAGAACCCGGTCGTCCCGGCCCGGCGCATCCCGGTCGATCGCGATCTGAACGCTCAGATAGATTGCCGGGATCAGCACGTCGTGCAGTTCGGCCACCGACAGCAACATGAAAGCCGCCAGCGCATAGACCCGCGCGACCTGTGCCGACAGGCCCGCACCCCGAACCAGGAGAAACGCCAGTCCGGACGCCAGCGAAACGATCCCGACCCGCACCACCGCGCCTGCAACCGTCGCATCCAGCGTCGCCGTGAGGAAGATCAGCACGCCCATTGGCACGAAAAGGTTGTCGAATCCCTGCCAGCTATCGGCCTCGACCAGGGTGGCGAAGCCGGCGATCGCGCCCGAGATCGCGATCACGTTCGCCCTGGGCACATCGGTGAGCAGCAGAAGACAGACCATCGACAGGATCAGCGTCAACAGGAAGAAGATCGTACTTCCCTCGAGGCTCTTGCGGCTCAACCCGGCGCTGTAGAACGTTCGCCCATAGCGCAGTCCCGCAAGCGCCGCAGCCGCATCAGCAACGGTCAGCACCGCTAGGGGCAGCACGTAGAGCACCGCCCGGCCGTCGTGCAGCGCGAAGGTCAGCGCAACGCCAAGCACCAGAAGGTAATCACCCCAGGACTGCCGTTCGACACCGTGCACAGCTTGCCCCAGCCCGCCAAGCGCACCCGTCCGCATCAGTACCAAAGCAACGGTTGTAAACCCCAGCATCAGCCAGACCTGCCAGCTTTGCGCCAGCACCCAGGGCAGCGAGATGGCCAGCGCTCCGGTCGCCACATGGACGATCTTGCGGCGCAGTTCCAGCGCCCAGTCCCCCGCCCTGGCGATGCGGTTCAGGCCGAGCAGCGCCGCCAACATGAACGCGATCAAACCGAGGACGGGCAGGACCCCATAGACCACGCTCATCGCACCGCCTCGATCACGAGATCGGAGTAGAAGAAGGCCATGTCCCGCGACTTCAGCTCATCTTCGAGAGCGGTGAGCGTCTTGACCCGATACGCAAGAGACTCCGGACGGCGGCGCGGGGCCATCATATTCCAGTACACCAGCCGCGCACCGGGCCGGGCCATATCCAGCAGGTTCGCGTAGGCGCATGTCGCCTCCTCGGGGGACATGTACTCGAAGACATCCGACAGGTAGAAGCCGGCGACATCGCGCAAATCCAACGCCTCGATCCCCGAGAGATGCGGCACGATCCGGTCGCGGCGGGCGCGCAGCACCTCCCAGGGCTCGGGCCGCCAGGTCAGTGGCAGGGCTTGCCCGTGGGTGCCGGTGAAGATCCAGTGCAGATAGGGATTCTGCGACGGGTCCGTATCCACCCCCGCGTGCCTCAGACGGCGGAAGACATGATCGGCTGCCGACCCCTCGACATGCTCGAAGAACGCCGCATCGCGGCCCAGCCGCGCCATGGTGAAGCGCGAGAAGAAGAGCCGCACCAGCAACCGCCAGCGCCAGGTGTCGAAGCGGGTTTCAAAGAACTGGGCGCGGTCCTGCGGCTCTCGCGGCTCGAACACCGCCCTGCGGGTAGCGCGGGAATGGACCAGCGGCAGAAGGTAGCGGGCAAAGAGGCGGAAATAGCTTTCGAATTTGCCGGCACCGCCCGCGCCATGTGCCACGACCTGTGGCTTCAGCGCGGTCCAGAAGGCGCGGGTTTCAGGGGCGGCGGCCTCCAAGGTCTGGTCCAAAAGCGCGCCGCGTCGATCCGAGGGCCGTGCGCCCATCAGTTCCAGAAATTCAGGGTGTTCGAGCGTTTCGAGCGCCGCCATGCGCAGGTTCAGGCATTCAAGTTGCGCAGACGACAAGTCGGCGGCGTGTACCTCGGCCGGATCCAGCAACAGTAGCGCCAGCGCGTTGTCGCCCGAGGCACAGACCGACACCAACCGTTGCCCCGCCACATGGCCAAGCGCAGCCGTCAGTACGTCGGCATCCTCCCACGCCTGGGCATAGCGCACCTTGTCGAAGCGCGCACGGGCAGCGACCGGTGAGTCAGTCATCGACTTTCCTCACCAAGCCCGAGCCGCCGTCCACCTCGATCACCTCGCCGCCTTCTATCCAGCAAGTGGCATCCGAGATACCCACGACGCAGGGTATTCCCAGTTCGCGTGCGACGATGGCCGAGTGCGACAGCAGCGAACCCCGCTCGACCACGATGCCCGAGGCATTTGCAAAGACCGCAATCCAGCCCGGGTCCGTGTTGGCGGCGACGAGGATCTCGCCCGCCTCGAGCCGTTCGGTCAGTGGGTCGCGGATCACACGGGCACGGGCGCGGATCACTCCGGCCGAGCAGCCTGTGCCAGTGCGGGTATCGCCACCCTGTGTTACAGAGGTCGCCGCAGCAGCCCTGCGTCCAACGCGCGCCGCACCCCGCAGCAGAATGCGCCGTGGGGGATCGGGCAAGGCTCGCTGAACTTCGGTCTCCGCTTTGCGCAGCGCTGCCAGCGCCCGAAGATCGGAGGTGACCGCCGCGCCCTCGATCGCGCCCAGAACCTCCTGCACAGTTAGTTCGAAGATGTCGCGGGGATCGTCCAGAACGCCGAGTGCGTGAAGTTCCCGCCCCATCGCGCGAAACACGCGGCGAGCCTGCCCGAATATCCTTGTGCGCTCGAAACGCAGGTTCTCGCGATCCCGGACGCGGGCGCGGGCCCAGCCGGTAACGGCTCGAGCCACGGCACGACGCACGGGACGGTCCGGGATCAGCGCCGTCCAGTCGGGGGGCTCGCGTGTGGCGCGCGGTGCCATGTCCCGCGACGCTCCCGCGCGGATCGCCGCCAGCAGAGGGGTGGGATCGTCGGAAAGCGGCGTGCTTTCCAACTTCAGCTCCTCGGTGCAGCGGTCCCCGAAGGCGGCGAGATAGGCGTCGACCTCTGTCGCCAGCGCCGGGAAGTCCGCGATCGCCTCGCGCCCCTTGGCCAGCGCGTCCACCGCCCCCGCTTCGCGCGCCAGCGAAGCCATCCGTGCGATCCGCTGCACAGGCTCAGCCGAGACGATATCGCCCTGCCCGATCATCACGTCGTTGTGGAACTCCAGTCCGCGCGGCCCGGCCCATTTCTCGAGCATCTTCCGCGAGAGCCCGAAGCCGATCATGCACAGGAAATCGTTGACCAGCGGCGCATCCCAACGGTCCAGCAGTTCCGCCTCGATGGTACGGTAGTCTCGGGCCAGCCGGGTCAGGTTGGCCGTTTCCGTGTCAGCCGCGCTCTTGATTGCCCCGTCGAGCCGCGCCATGAACCGCCGTTTCGTGCGCGGCAGGAGCAAGGCCTGAGCGATGAGGCCAAGGCCCACCCGCGTCAGCCGCGCCATATCCGCAAGCCGCGCAAGGCCGGTCGAGGGTTGCGGCGCGATGGCGTCCGTCAATTCGGTCGGTAACGGCTCGTCCACCCCCATCATGGTTTCCATGAATCCCCGGTTCACGCGAAAACCGGGTAGCAGGGCCAGCGCGCGATACCAGTTGCCGAGGTTGTAGTAGACCCGGCCATCTACCCGCGCCAGCAGATTGGCGAAGACGGCGGCGTTCCGTGCAACCTCGGCCTGCGGCATGCCTAGAAGGCGCACGAACGAGCGGTAGACCCGGTCGTAGCAATAGGCTGCGAAAGAGTAGGTCAGCGGACTGACATGGCCTGGATAGCTTTCGATGATGTTGGAATTGTCTAGCACGACGAGGGCGGTGTCCGGTGCCGGTTCCGGACGCAGGGGCGTGGTGATCGGGCGGGCTTGCAGGATAAGGAGTCGGTCGCCCTCGAACGCCCATTCGATGTCCTGCGGGATGCCGAACAGCGTTTCGGCACTGCGGGCAAGGGCGGCGACTTGCTGAGCTTCGGCCAAAGTCAGCACGGCGGGGATGGCGGGGCCGTCAAGCAGCGTCCCTTCTGCATCGAGCGTCCAGCCCTCGCCGTCGACCTCTCCCGAAACCAGCGCATCGCCCAGGCCGCGAGTCGCTGAGATCACCGCCCGGCCGCGCACGCCAGACACCGGGTCCGCCGAGAACGCGACGCCCGCCGTGCGCGCCGGGACCATGCATTGCACGATGACAGCGGGAAGGCCTTCGCCAGACAATCCGCGTAGGCGCCGGTATTCCGCGATCCGGTCCGCATCGCCCGAGGCGCGCACGGCCAGCGCCGCCTTGGCGATGCCTTGTGCGTCGACGTTCAGCAGCGTGTCGAACTGCCCTGCGTGGCTGTCCTCGGCCCCGTCCTCGCCCCGCGCCGAAGATCGCACGGCATAGGGGCCGGGGCCGAGACGCGCCAGCGGCAGATCCACTGTCAGGCCATCCGCCGCGAACGCGGCATCACTCAGGACCAGGAAAGGCGGCACGTCGAAGCCTTCGGCGGTCAGCCGCGCCAGCGCCGCCGCCTTGCCGCCGACCTCAGCCGGGTCCAGAGCCTGCTCGGGAAACAGGAATGCAGTCATGCGCCCCCGCCCGAGAGCAGTGGCAGGAAACCTGCGGCAGCGTAGCACCCCAGCACCCAGAGACCCGAGGCGGCATCGAGCAGCCTCGCCCGGCCCGTGGGCATCGCGCGGAACCGAAGGCCGAGGATGACGCACAACCCGAATCCGACGACCGCCACCAGCGCCAGCAGCCCAACACCCAGAGCCATGCCGAGCAGCGCCAGCAGACCCGCCGCCACCGCGACGCAGCCCATCCAGACCGCCACCGCCTGCCGCGGACCCCAGAGGCTCGAATAGCTTTCGACGCCCTCACGTTCGTCCTCGGGTGCCCAGGTCTTGCGGCCGATCTCGAGCACGCAGCCGTTGACGAAGGACAGGGCCAGGAACAGCCAGAGCGCCGGAACGGGGCCGCCGCCCACGACCCACTCGATTCCGGTCAGAAGCAGGTCGATCAGCGGCATGATCGCCATGTGGCTGACGAGATAGAGCACCATGCGCGCCCGCAGCCAGTCGGCCGCGCCGAACTCTGCGGTCATCAGCGCCAGCCAGAGCCAGGCAACCGCCAGCAGCCAAAGCAGGCCCGGCGTGACGGCCCAGGCTATCAGGGCACCCACGGGGATCAGCGCGACGGCGATGCCGAGCACCAGTCGCAAGCTCACCAGCCCACGCGGCACCGGCCGTTTCGGGCGATAGCGGGCGTCGATCTCTCGGTCTTTCCACTCGTCGGCCGCGCGCATTTGGAAAAACAGGATCAGCGCCAGCGCAAGCCCTGCCATGTAGGCCCCGAGACCCGGTGTCTCGCGCCCTGCCAGCAGAGCCGAGACGTTGATGCTCGCCGCCGAGAACACAGCCAGAAGCGGCACGGTACGGGGCAGCGGAAACCGCTCCGCCTGATAAACCCACAAGCGCTGCGCCGGGTTCATCTGTGTCTCGCCAGCCGTTCGTGCGCCCCTGCGAAATGACCCGCCGCCATTGCCGCGACGATGGACAGCTCTCCGCAGAGGCACAAGGCAGCGGCGACCTCGGCCAGCGCATCGGCATGGCCGGAACCGCGCAGGCCCATTAGCTCAAGGCAGGCGGATTGCGACGGCAAGCCGGTGCCGCCGCCGACCGTGCCGACCAGCAGGTTCGGCAACGTGACCGAGGCAAACAGACCGTCCACGTGCCGCTCCATCCGGGTGACGCCGACAGCGCTTTCCGCGACGCAGGCCGCGTCCTGCCCCGTCGCGATGTAAAGCGCTGCCAGTGCGTTGGCATAATGCGCCTGCGCGCCGAGCTGCCCCGTCAGCAGCGCGCCCAGGTTCGCCACACGGCCATAGGCCAGCATGTCTTCCACGCCGCTGCGCAGCACTTCGGCGACTACCTCGGGTGGAAGCACGACCGAGGCGCTGACCTTGCGCCCGCGTCCTGTCAGCGCGCCGAGGCCCGAGGCCTTCTTGTCGCCCGAGAAGTTCCCCTCGACATACCAGCGCCGGATCGGCACCGGGCAGGTTGCGACCAGGTGCCGACAAAGCGCATCCGTTGCAAAAGTCACCATGTTCTGCCCCGCCGCGTCGCCCGTCGTGTAGCGGCACCGCAGGAAGACGATATCGGTCTCGATGACCGGCTCGAGGGAGACCAGCTTGCCGTGCCGCGTCGTCGCCTCGGCCGCGCGGCGCAGGGCGTCCTGCTCGCGCACCACCCAGTCGACCAGCCGTCCGGCATCCAGCAGGTTTCCGACCACGAAGGCCGGGGTGCGGATCACGCCCTCGTAGAGCACCGCCGTGCTGATCCCTCCTGCCCGGTTCGTTGCCGCCGCGCCCCGCCCGTAGGACGCGACCAGTGCCGCCTCGGTCGTGGCAAGCGGTACCGGGTAGTCGCCGTCGGCATTCACACCGTTGACCCTGAGCGGCCCGATCACGCCGACCGGCAGTTTCACTGTCCCGACCATGTTCTCGATATTGGCCGAGTAGAGCCGAGCAGTTTCCAACGTCGCGGGATCCGCCAGCGCCCCGCGCGCCGCTTCGCCAAGACCCAGCCGCCGCATGTAGCCGGCGATGCTGGCCGCCGTGGCGCGCCTGCTTGGCCGCAGGGACGTGGCAGGGGCGTCGCGCGCGCTGAGCGTGGGCGCGCGTTCGGGGTTCTCGAATTTCCGGCGCACCCGGTCGAGCATCTCGGTGATGTGAAAAGGAACGATCAAACCGATTGGAATCCTTGCTGAAAAACCGCCCCCCGCGGGCCGAGCCACCCTACTCTCTCGGGTTCAAGTAGAAAAGCGTCCCGTCTCGGCGCTCGCCTCGGAGTGGTCCTGCTCCAGCCACTCGAGGAACACCGCCAGCCGCCGCAGGCCGGATGCGCGTGTCAGGTAGAGCGCGGTGACGTCGAGCGGCGGCGCGGCCAACCGCCCCGGAAACAGCTCGACCACGCGCCCTTCGGCGATGTCCCGGTCGATCATGAAATCCGAGAACCGCGCGATGCCCATACCGTTCAGCACCAGTTGCCGGACAGCCTCGCCATTGCTCGCCCAGGCCGAGACGCGCGGCGACACCTCGGCCTCCATGCCGTGGATCCGCAGCCGGTTGATGTGATCCGGCGACGTGAAGCGAACCTGTTCAAGTCCGGCCAGGTCCTCGGGCGCCGCGGGCCTGCCGACCCGATCCAGATAGGCCGGAGACGCGACCAGCCGCCAATCCGCCTGTCCGAGCCTGCGGTGCAGAAGGTCGCTGTCCGGCAGACGCCCGAAGCGGATCGCGACATCGGCGTGGACATCGATCAGGTCGACCACCTGGTCCGTCATGTCGAGCGTGATCTCGATCTCGGGGTAGCGGCGGTGGAACGCCTCCAGCCGAGGCGCGATGGCGTGCAGCACATAAGACACCGGCGCGTTCACCCGCAGCGGCCCGCGAGGCGCACGCCCTGCCGCGGCGATGTCGCGCAGCGCCTCGGTCCGGTCGAGGATATCGCGCGCCGCTCGCAGCACTGCCTGCCCTTCCGGCGTAACCTCGATCGCGCGGGTCGAGCGGCGCAGAAGCGTCACGCCGAGCTGCCCCTCCAGGCGGGTGACGGTCCGGCTCAGCGTCGACGGGGCAGTGCCCAGACGCCGCGCCGCTTCGGCAAAGCCGCCGTCCTCGACCACCGCAGTGAACACCGCAAGATCCGCGGCCTGTGGCAATTCGTGCGCCAAACGCAAAGGCCCTTTCCAAGACTGACCATTCACGCAAAGGCTAAACCCCGCCACATCCGCGGTCGAGCCAAATTCATCGCGGAGTATCGAAATGCCACTTGCCCTTTGGGCGCTGACGATCAGCGCCTTTGCCGTCGGAACGACCGAGTTCGTCATCGTCGGCCTGATCCCCACCATTGCCGAGAGCCTCGGCGTCTCGCTGCCCTCGGCGGGGCTGCTGGTCAGCCTCTATGCCCTTGGCGTCACCATCGGTGCGCCGGTCCTGACCGCGTTGACCGGACGGATGCCGCGCAAGGCTCTGCTGCTGGCGCTGCTCACCCTGTTCATTGCCGGCAACGCCTTCGCCGCGTTCGCACCGGGCTACGGCAGCCTGATCGTCGCGCGCTTCATCACTGGCCTCGCGCATGGCGTCTTTTTCGCCATCGCCTCGACCATCGCGACCGGGCTGGTGAGCCGGGACAAGGAAAGCTCTGCCATCGCAATGGTTTTCATGGGCCTGACCGTCGCGCTGGTCACGGGCGTGCCGCTGGGGACCTGGATCGGCCAGACCTTCGGCTGGCAGTCGACCTTTCTCGGGGTCGTGGGCCTTGGTTTGATCGGCCTTTTTGCAAGCGCTGTACTGGTCCCGTCGAACCTCGCGCAATCGACGCCGCCCAGCCTGCGGGCGCAGGCGCAAGTGTTGACCTCGCCACGGTTGCTGCTGATCTACCTGATCACGGCAGTAGGGTATGGCGGCAACTTCGTCGCCTTCACCTTTCTCGCGCCGATGCTGACCGACGTCACCGGCTTGTCGAGTGGCGCGGTGAGTTTCGTGATCCTGCTCTACGGCGTGTCTGTCGCGGCGGGCAACATCCTCGGCGGTCGCTTAGCCGACCGCGTTGGACCAGTTCCCGCCCTGACGATGATCTTTGGGGGTCTCGCGTTCCTGCTGGCGGCGCTTGGCCTGGCGCTTAGCCATCCGGTTGCGGCGGTTGCCGTCGTTGCGCTCTGGGGCGGCTTCGCCTTCGCCAACGTGCCGCCGCTTCAATCCTACGTGGTGCAAGTCGCGCGCGAGGTCAGCCCCGGCGCGGTGGACGTCGCCTCGGGCCTGAACATCGGCGCGTTCAACCTCGGCATCGCGCTCGGCGCCTGGGCGGGAGGCCTCGTCGTCGAGAGCGCGGGCCTCGCCGCGACGCCCTTCGTCGGAGCGGTCATCGTCGCCGGAGGTATCGGGCTCACCCGCCTATCAGGGCGCCTTGATCGCGGCGGAGAGCCGGTTCCCGCAGAATGAAGCTGTGGGGCGCGGCACCCAGCCGCGCCCCGACCGCTGGATCGCGAAATCGTGTGCTGGCAGGCCCAAAGGTTGCCAGAACGCGCTCGAGGCATCACTTTCCTGCCCTACCCCGCAGGAGACCCCATGGCCCAGGTGCTGCATATCTTCGCCCATCCGGGCCAGAAGTCGTCACGGATCAATATGGCCCAGTGGCGGGCCGCACAGCGTGTGGAAGGGATCACCAGCGTCGATCTCTACGCGGCGTCCCCGCGCTACGACATCGACATCGAGGCCGAGCAGGCTCGTCTGCTGGACCATGACGTGCTGCTGCTTCAATTTCCGCTGTTCTGGTACTCCTCGCCTGCCCTGGTCAAGGAATGGATCGACCTCGTCCTCGAACACGGTTTCGCCTATGGCGAAGGAGGCGACAGGCTGCGCGGCAAGTCGATGATGCTGGCAATCTCGGCAGGCGGCCCGCAGGAGGCCTATCGCCCCGAGGGATATCAGCATTTTCCGCTCAGGACCTTCCTGACGCCGTTCGAGCAGACCGCGCGGCTTTGCCAGATGCGGTTCCTTGCGCCTTACGTCCAGCACGGCGCCCTGCGCGCCGATCCGGGACCCCACGCCGACGGGTTCGTGCGCCTGCTCGAGGCTCTGCGGGACGACCGGATCGACCTGGACCGCATGGCCGAGGCCGAGACCCTGACCCATGACACGCTCCCGCTGACCGAGGTCTGACCGATGACGGATTTCCTGCTGCTTGCTTTCCTGTTCATCGTCGCGGGCGTCGTGTCGGTGCCAATCGCCTCGCGGCTCGGGCTCGGTTCAGTGCTCGGCTACCTGATCGCGGGAATCGTGCTGAGCCCAATCCTCGGCCTGCTCCATGTCGACGTGATTTCGATCCAACACTTCGCCGAATTCGGCGTGGTGATGATGCTGTTCCTCGTCGGGCTTGAATTGGAGCCGAAGCTGCTCTGGCAGATGCGGGCGCGATTGCTGGGCCTCGGCGGGCTGCAGGTCAGCCTCACCGCAGCCCTGATCGCGGCGGTCGCTCTCGCCTTCGGGCAGGTCTGGCAGACGGCGCTGGCGATTGGCCTGATCTTCGCGCTGTCTTCGACGGCCATCGTGCTTCAGACCCTGAACGAGAAGGGCCTGATGAAAAGTGATGGCGGGCAAGCGAGCTTCTCGGTGCTATTGTTCCAGGACATCGCGGTCATCCCGATGCTGGCCTTCATGCCGCTGCTCGCCCTTCCGGGCATCGCAAGTCACGGCGCGGAGGCGGCGCATGGCGGCGAGGAACACGGCATCTCGCTGTCGCTGGTCGAAGGGCTCGCGGGGTGGCAGACCGCGCTTGTCACACTCGCCGCCATCGGCGTGGTGATCGCGGGCGGCATGTACCTCACCCGACCCACCTTCCGCTTCATCGCCCATGCCAACCTGCGCGAGATCTTCATCGCCGCCGCGCTTGGCTTCGTCATTGGCATCGCGCTTCTGATGACGCTGGTCGGCCTGTCCCCTGCCCTCGGCACCTTCCTGGCCGGGGTGGTGTTGGCCAACAGCGAGTACCGACACGAGCTGGAAAGCGACATCGACCCGTTTCGGGGCCTGCTGCTGGGCCTGTTTTTCATGACCGTGGGCGCCAGTATCGATTTCGGCCTGCTGGCGAACGAGACCCTATTGATCGTTGGACTGACGCTTGGCGTCATCGCTGTGAAGGCCGGCGTCCTGCTGGCGCTCGCCCGGATCTTCAACGTCCGGGACGAGCAGGGCTGGCTTTTCGGCATGGGCCTCGCGCAGGCCGGGGAGTTCGGCTTCGTGCTGATCTCGTTCGCGACCGCCAACGCGGTGCTGCCGCCCGATATTGCGCCTCGGCTGACGCTGATCGTGACCCTGTCGATGATGCTGACGCCGCTGCTGTTTATCCTCTACGACCGGCTGGTGCTGCCGCGCTACCAATCCGCCGAGCCGCTGGTGGCGGACGAGATCACCGCACCCAGTAAAATCATCATCGCCGGGCATGGCCGCTTTGGCGGGGTCATCAACCGGATGCTGCTCAGCGCCGGCTACGAGACGACGGTGCTCGACCATTCCTCCAAGCATCTCGACGTCCTGCGAGCGTTTGGCGTGCGCGCCTTCTACGGCGATGCGACACGGCCCGACCTGCTGCATGCCGCCGGGATCGAACACGCTTCGCTGCTGGTGGTGGCCATTGATGATCGCCAGCAGGCGCTGGAACTGGTGCGGCATGTCGCGACGCACTACCCCCATGTCCACATCACCGCCCGCGCGCTGGATCGCGGCCACGTCTACGAGCTTTGGGCCGCTGGCTGCCGGGATGTCATCCGCGACACGTTCGACAGCGCGGTACGGGCCGGCCGATCCGCCTACGAAGCGCTCGGTTTCCATCCGTTCGACGCCGAGCGCGCCGCCCGGGCCTTCATTGCCGAAGACCGCCGCACGCTGCGCGAGGTGGCCAATCTCTACGATCCGGACATCCCCGTTCACGAGAACGCGCCATACCGGGAACGGCTCAAGGAAATCCAGCAGGAACAGGCCGAACAGATGCGCAGCCGCGGCAAGTCGGCGTTCCACCAGCGCTCCGAACGCGGATGGCATCCACCCAGTCCGCAGGACCAGGAAGCCGCCGCGCAAAGCCAGGACAGACAATGACCGATACCAGAGCCGTCTTCCTCGACGGCAGCCTGATGCGCCATGTCTCGGTCATGAGCTTCACGGCCAGCATCGGCCTGATGGCGATGTTCGCTGTCGACTTCGTGGACATGGTTTTCATTTCGATGATCGGCAACGAGGCGCTGGCCGCGGCCATTGGCTATGCCGGCTCGGTCCTGTTCTTCACCAACTCGATCAATATCGGCCTGTCGATCGCAGCCGGGTCCCTGACCGCACGCGCCATCGGCCGGGGGGCTGGGGACGAAGCACGGGACGCGGCCACGACCGTCGCCATGCTGGGCCTCGTGACGGGCATCGTACTGCCTCTGCTGATGCTGCCCGCCCTGCCCCAGATCCTCGGGCTTCTGGGCGCCGACGGAGAGGTCCTGCGGCTGGCGCAGCGCTACCTCACGATCATCCTGCCGACGATGCCGGTGGTCGCGCTCGCCATGACCGGCATGGCGGTATTGCGCGCCCATGGCGATGCGCGCTGGTCGATGATGGCGACGCTCGCCGGAGGTACGGTGAACGCGATCCTCGACCCGATTTTCATCTTCGCGCTGGGGCTGGGGCTCGACGGCGCGGCCATCGCCACGGTGTTCGGACGTTTCGCGATGCTGGCGGCGGCCGTCGGTCCTGCGATCCGCAAGCACGACGCCTTCGCCATGCCGGACCTCGCGCGGGTGCTCGGTCACGCTCGCGCAGCACTGGCCATCGGCCTGCCCGCCATCGCGGCGAATATCGCAACCCCCATTGGCAACGCCATCGTCACCCGCGAGGTCGCCCGGTTCGGCACCGAGGCTGTCGCCGGCATGGCGGTCATCGGCCGCCTGATGCCTCTCGCCTTCGCGGTGATCTTCGCGCTTTCGGGCGCCATCGGGCCGATCATCGGCCAGAACGCCGGGGCGGGCCGGGCCGACCGGGTGCGCGCGGCCTTCCGCGACGCAGTCCTGTTCACCGGCATCTACGTGCTGATCGCCTCGGCGGTCCTGTTCATCCTGCGGCAACCCATCGCGGCGCTGTTCAACGCCGAGGGAGAGACCCTCTCACTGATCCTGCTCTTCTGCGGACCGCTGGCGCTGATGTCCTTCTTCAACGGAGTGATCTTCGTGGCCAACGCGAGCTTCAACAACCTCGGACGGCCGCTCTATTCGACTGCGGTGAATTGGGGCCGGCACACACTGGGCACCTGGCCACTGGTGGTGCTGGGCGCCGCCTGGTACGGGGCGCCCGGAGCGCTGGTCGGACAGGCCCTGGGCGGCGTGGCCTTCGCCGGAGTCGCCATCCTCCTCGCACGCCGCGTCATGGACCGGATGGACCGCGCTGAGGCCGACCCGTTCGTCCCCCACAGCCGCTGGCAGAGCCTCGCGGGCCGTAACAAATAGGGACGGCGGCCCTCCTCGCAAGACCCTCAGGTCGCTGTAGAAAACTCCTCCGGCAGTCCCTCGCTCCACTGGCGCAGCTCGTCCAGGAAGCCAAGGGCGGTGCGCCCGAAATCGGTGATCTCGTAGTGAACCGAGACCGGTTGTGTATCCAGTACTTCGCGCCGCACGAGCCCCTGCGCTTCGAGTTGGCGCAACCGCTCGGTGATCATCTTCTTGCTCGCCCCGCCGACCATTCGCGCGAGGTCGTTGAACCTCACCGGCCCGTCCTTCAGATGCCAAAGGATCGACCCGGTCCACTTGCCGCCGATGATCCGCATCCCGCGCTCGATCGCACAGGGCTCCATGCAGGCGTCATATACTTGCCGCCGGCCTTTTCGGTCTTCCTCGACGCGCGCTTTCATCCCACGTTCCTCCTCTTCCGGCCCCCTTCAATCGCAGGTTACCAAAAGTATACTGGTTGTTTTTTGTGTTCTGGCGCGCAATTTCCTCCTCGACGGCACGCAAGTCAAGTGCCCTACCCAAGGACCTACGAGGACCATCACATGAGCAAGATCCTGATACTCAACGGCGCACAGCCCTATCCTTTCGCCAAGGGCACGCTGAACGCGACGCTGACCAAGCGCGCCCGCGCCTGGCTCGAAGCACGGGGCAACGAGGTTCGCGTGACCACTGTCGCCGAGGGCTACGATGTCGAGGCCGAGATCGCCAGCCACCAATGGGCCGACACGGTGATCATGCAGTTCCCGGTCAACTGGATGGGCGTGCCCTGGTCGTTCAAGAAGTACATGGACGAGGTCTACACCGCCGGGATGGATGGCCGCCTCTGCACAGGCGACGGCCGCACCGCCGAGGCGCCCAAGGCGAACTACGGCATGGGTGGTTCACTGGCCGGCACCAGCTACATGCTCTCGGCCACGTTCAACGCTCCGCGCGAGGCATTCGACAACGCCGCCGAGCCCTTCTTCGAAGGCATGTCCATGGACGACCTGTTGCGGCCGATGCACCTCAACGCCAAGTTCTTCGGGATGAAGCCGCTGCCCAGCTTCGGCGCCTTCGACGTCATGAAGAACCCCGAGGTCGAGGCCGATCTGGCCCTTTTCGATATGCATCTGGAAACGGTTTTCGCGGAGGCGGATGATGTCGCAGCCTGATATCCATCTCTATACCGCCGCGACGATGAACGGCTACAAGCCGGTCATCTTCCTCGAGGAAGCGGGCGTGCCCTACGACCTGACATTCATCGACTTCTCGAAGCAGGAGCAGAAGGCCCCGGAGTATCTGAAGCTCAATCCGAACGGCAAGATCCCGACGATCGTGGACCGGGCCGAGGACCGCGCGATCTTCGAATCCGGTGCGATCCTCTGGCACCTCGCCCGGAAGTACAGCAAGTTCCTGCCCGAAGACCCGGTAGCGCAGTCGGAAGTCCTGCAGTGGCTGTTCTTTCAGGTAGGTCACATCGGCCCGATGATGGGCCAGGCAATGTACTTCCAGCGCATCGCTGTACCCAACGGCCACGAAGAGCCCTTCTCGATCAAGCGCTACGTCGACGAGTCGCGCCGCCTGCTCGAGGTGCTCGACACCCGGCTCGAAGGCCGCGAGTGGATTGCTGCCGATGACTACACCATCGCCGACATGGCGACCTACCCCTGGGCGCGTGCTTTTGCCTGGGCAAAGGTCTCGGTCGACGGTCTGCCCAACCTGCAGGCCTGGTTCGATCTGATCGACGCCCGCCCCGCGGTGCAGAGGGCATTGACCATTCCCAAGGCGCAGCCGGCATTCTGGGGACAGGCGGACGAGACCGAGTTCCTGACAGAGAATGCGGCCCGCTTCGCCTCGGACGTGAGGGCCTGACCCGATGCGGATATCGCAGCCGCGGATCCGCTACCAAGCCCGCGGCGCGGCCTTGGCATCGGGTAAGCGGCGACCTATCTGGGCTTAGCAACCTCCAAGGTTGGTTCGAACGGTTGGATACGCCGCCAACGACCCGGTCCGCGCCAAAATCGCCCGAGCCATGCCCACGGCCCGAGAGAGACCGACGACGCCGCTGCCGCGAACGCGGCAAGTCACAAGGATAGAGAACATGACCGCCCAGCAATTGCCGACCCGCGTGGATATCGTCTCGGACGTGGTGTGTCCCTGGTGCGCAATCGGCTATCACCAGCTGGCCAAGGCCGCGCGCGAGACCGGCATCGCCTTGGACGTGCACTGGCACCCTTTCGAGTTGAACCCGGACATGGCCGAAGAGGGCGAGAACCTGCGCGAGCACCTTGCCGCGAAGTATGGCACGACCCCGGAGGAGTCGATCAAGGCGCGCGAGCGGCTGACCACGATGGGGGCCGACCTCGGGTTCACCTTCGCTTTCGCGGATGACATGCGGATGTGGAACACGTTCCGCGCGCACCAGTTGATCGACTGGGCCGATGACCAGGGCAAGGGCCATCAGGCCAAGATGGCGGTGCTCTCAGCCTATTTCACCCGGCGCGAGAACGTCTCGGACCCTGCGGTTCTGGCGGATGTAGCGGGCGCCATCGGTCTGGACCCCGCCGCAGCGCTTGCCGTGCTGCAAAGCGGCGAGCGGTCCGAGGGCGTGCGCGAGAAGCAGCAGTTCTGGCTACAACAGGGGATCCGCGGTGTCCCCGCCATGGTCTTCGAACGCCGGCACCTCGTCACCGGGGCGCAGGGCGAGGCGAACTACGCCAGCATCCTGACGCAACTCAGCGAGCTGCAGGACGCCTGAAAGGCGTTCCTGGCGGGCTGGAGTATTGTGCTATTCATGTACATAAAGCCTGTCCTGCTCGCCATCTTAGTTACGGTACAGCCAGAAAACCTTTGAGTTACAGGCTATGAATGCGGGTCACGAGAGGCTTGCCTGTTGACTCAAGGAAATTTGTATACAAATTTGCACGACTAGGGCTGGGGCAGCGGTCGCGCCGTGGGGCATTCTCGCCTTGCCGGCGCCCTACCCGCGCAATGTCAAAGAACGGAAACCGAATGAGCCTTGCCAAGCAGGACGCCTATGACGGGATCCGCAGCCTGATTCTTTCGGGTGATTTCGTCGCCGGCGATCCGATGCCAGAGGAGACGCTGGCCGAGCGGTTGAACATCAGCCGTACCCCGGTCAGGGATGCGCTGCAGCAGCTGATCGCGGAAGGTGTGGTCGAGCGCCGGACGAACCGGCGGGTCTATCTGGCCGCCGTCAACCCGATGACCGTGGTCGAGATCTTCGCCGTCCGGGCGCGGCTCGAACCCCTCGCGGCGCGGCTGGCGGCGCAGAACGTCACGGCGGAGTTTCTCGACGATCTGGCCGGCTTCACGCGCGAGATGGACCGGGCCGCGCGGGCCTCGGAACCGGATCGCAGGCTCTATCGCCAGCAGAATGAACACTTCCACTGGCGCATCCTCACCCAGTCGGCAAACAGCGCGGTGGCCACCGCCGTCAAGCAGGTCGCGCGGCACCGGATCACCAGCCCGACCTTCGCCCGCTGGACCCGCCACGAGCTGGAGCGCAGCCAGAACCATCACCGGGAACTGATCGACGCGTTCAGGACCGGGGACCCCGACTGGGCCGACGCGGTCATGAGCGCGCATCTCTATGCCGCCCGCGCGATCTACGCCCGGACCGCAGCCGAGGACGGGGGCGAGGATGGCGGCGAGGATGGGGGTGGCGGGCCTTGCTGACACTGTACGGCTACTGGCGGTCCTCTGCCGCCTACCGGGTGCGCATCGCGCTGAACCTCAAAGGGCTGGCTCATGACACGCGCAGCGTCGACCTTCGCACCGGCGAACAGACCGGGGCGGCGTATGCGGCACTGAACCCCTCGGGCTTGGTGCCCACCCTGCTGACCGAGCACGGCCCCCTGACGCAATCGCTGGCGATCATCGAATGGCTGGAGGCGCGGCACCCCGAACCGCCGCTGCTGCCGCCGGACCCGCTGAGCGCCGCGCATGTCCGGGCGGCCGCGCAGACCATCGCCTGCGACGTGCATCCGCTCAACAACCTGGCGGTGCTCGGACGGCTTCACGAGATGGGACATGACGAGATTGCCCGGCGGGACTGGATGCATCACTGGATGGACCGCGGCCTGACCTCGTTCCAGGCGCAACTCCCCGAAATCGGCGGGTTCTGCTTCGGCGACAGCCCCACCCTTGCGGACCTCTGCCTGGTGCCGCAGCTCTACAACGCGCGCCGCTGGGCGCTCGACCTGTCGCGCTTCGAGCGGTTGACCGGGATCGAGTCGCTTTGCCTTGCCCTGCCCGCTTTCGACGCCGCCCGGCCCGAAGTGCAACCCGACGCCCCTCAGGAGACCAAGACATGACCGGACTGCTGCCGTCCTGGATCGAAAGCGCAAACGCTGCGACCTCGGATTTCCCGCTGAACAACCTGCCCTGCGGGGTCTTCGCGCAAGAGGGCGCGTCCGGCCGCTGCTGCACCGCGATCGGCGACCGGATCCTCGACCTGCACGGGCTCGAGGAAGCGGGCACGATCGACTTCGGCGGTGCGCTTCTGCAGGGCGACTGGTCCGCGTTCATGGCGCGGGGCCGCGCGGACTGGACCCGCCTGCGGGCGTGGCTGCAGAGCGCCCTGGCGAAAGACGCCCCGGATCAGGACGCGCTATCGCCCCACCTGCTCCCGATGGAGGGCGTCCGGCTGCTGATGCCGTTCAAGCTGTCCGAGTACACGGATTTCTACGCCTCGCGGCATCATGCGACGAACGTCGGCACCATCGTCCGGGGCGCCAATAACGCGCTGCCGCCGAACTGGCTGCACATCCCCATCGGCTACAACGGCCGGGCATCCTCAGTCGTGGTCTCAGGGGCCGACGTGCGGCGGCCGCTGGGCCAGCTGAAAGCCCCGACGGACGAGCGCCCGAGGTTCGGCCCCTGCGAACGCTTCGACTATGAACTCGAGCTTGGCGCGGTGGTCGGTCAGCCGTCGAGCGGCATGATCGACACCGCCACCGCCTATGACAATATCTTCGGCTACGTCCTTCTGAACGACTGGTCTGCCCGGGACATCCAAGCGTGGGAATATGCCCCGCTGGGCCCGTTCCAGTCCAAGGCGACCGCGACCACGATCGGCCCATGGATCGTGACCTCCGCCGCGCTGGAGCCGTTCCGCACGCCGACGCCGGACCGCGAGCTCCCCCTGCTCGACTATCTGCACGAGGACGCGCCGATGCTCTTCGACATCGATCTAGAGGTCTGCATCACCCCCGTTTCGGGCCAGGAGACCATCGTCGCCCGCACCAATTACCGGCACATGTACTATTCCGCCGCGCAACAGCTGGCGCACCACACGACCTCGGGTTGTCCGATGCGTGTGGGCGACCTGCTGGGCTCGGGCACGATCTCGGGCCCCGGGAAATCCTCGCGCGGGTGCCTTCTGGAACTCACCTGGGGCGGGACGGAACCGGTCGAACTGGACACCGGCGAAACCCGGACCTTCCTCGAGGACGGCGACATCGTCACCCTGCGCGGCGCCGCGTCAAACGCCGCATTCCGCGTGGGCTTCGGCGAATGCTCCGGGCGGGTCCTGCCGAGCGCCAAGTATCCGCCGCGCGAATAGACCCGCACCCGGGCAGCGCAAAACATCGCGCATGATCCATGCAGGCATATCATGGATTATTGCAGTGAAGCGCTTGTGAACATATCATGAACATATGGCACAGCGCACTCTCAAGGAAAAACTGGCGATTCTGTCGGACGCTGCGAAATACGACGCCTCCTGCGCGTCCAGCGGGACGGCGAAACGCAACTCGCGCGACGGCTCGGGATTGGGATCGACCGAGGGCTCGGGGATCTGCCACGCCTACGCGCCCGACGGGCGCTGCATCAGCCTGCTCAAAATCCTGATGACCAACTTCTGCATCTACGACTGCGCCTATTGCGTGAACCGGGTATCTTCGAACGTGCCCCGCGCAAGGTTCTCGGTCGACGAGGTGGTGACGCTGACGCTGGAGTTCTATCGCCGCAACTACATCGAGGGGCTTTTCCTGTCCTCGGGCATCATCCGCTCACCCGACGAGACCATGTCCGACATGGTCCGGATCGCCCGCAAGCTGCGCCACGAGCACGGGTTCCGCGGTTACATCCATCTAAAGACCATCCCCGACGCGGCGCAGGAGCTGATCGACGAGGCGGCGCTGCTGGCCGATCGGATCTCGATCAATATCGAACTGCCGACCGACGCCGCAGTGCAGACCTACGCGCCCGAAAAGAACCCCGGCACGATCCGCAAGGCGATGGCGCAGGTCCGGCTGGGGCAGGACGAGCGCAAGGAAAAATCCTGGAAGGGCCGGCGCGGCGCAAAGTTCGCGCCCGCAGGTCAGTCCACGCAGATGATTGTCGGTGCCGATGGGGCGAACGATCGCACCATCCTGGGGCGGGCCACCAATCTCTACGGTAGCTACGGGCTGAAGCGGGTCTACTACTCGGCTTTCTCGCCGATCCCCGACAGCTCCGCCGCCCTGCCCCTGATCCGTCCGCCGTTGGAGCGGGAGCATCGGCTCTATCAGGCCGACTGGCTGCTGCGGTTCTACGGGTTCGAACTGGACGAGATCACCGGGGTCACGCGCGACGGGAACCTCGATCTTGCTGTCGACCCCAAGCTGGCCTGGGCGCTGGCGAACCGGCACTTGTTTCCGGTCGACGTGAACCGTGCCGACCGGGAGACGCTGCTGCGCGTGCCCGGCTTCGGCACCAAGACCGTGAACCGGCTTCTCGCAACGCGGCGGCACCGGACGCTGGGCTACGAGGACCTGACCCGGATGGGCGCGCGGATGAAACAGGCGAAACCCTTTATCACCGCCCGTGGCTGGAGCCCCGGCACGCTGATCGACTCGGCCGACCTGCGCGCCCGCTTCGCGCCCAAGGCCGAGCAACTTTCACTATTCTGATGCCCCATGTCGCCCTTCCCGAGACCGGCACCGCCCAGGCGTGGCGCGATCATGCCCGGGCGCTGGTGCTGGCCGGCACTCCGCCGCACGAGGTCACATGGTCGCTGGGCGAGGCTCCTGCCGATCTATTCGCCGCGCCTGCCCATGTCGCCAAGGTGACAGGCGAGTTGACGGTCCCCAAAAGTTTCCTGTCGCTGGCCGAGACCGTCTGTTGGCACGCCGACCCAGAGCGCTTTGCCCGGCTTTACGCGCTCCTCTGGCGGCTGCGGGCCAGGCCCGGACTGATGGCCGACCGCGCCGATCCGGCGCTGACGAAGCTCTGGGCGATGGAGAAATCCGTCCGCCGCGACAAGCACAAGATGCGTGCCTTCCTGCGCTTCCGCGAGGTGGGCGATCCGTCAGCCCCCCGACGGAGCTTCGCCGCTTGGTTCGAGCCGCAGCACCGGATCACCGAGCCGAACGCCGAATTCTTCGCCCGCCGGTTCGGCGACATGGACTGGCTGATCGTGACTCCGACGGTGACGGCGCGCTTCCAGAATGGCGGGGTGAGCTTCGAGTCGGGTCAGGATAAGCCCCCGCTGCCCGAAGACGGCGCCGAGGAGCTGTGGACCACCTATTTCCGGAACATCTTCAACCCGGCGCGGCTGAAGGTGAAGGCGATGACCGCCGAGATGCCGAAGAAGTACTGGAAGAACATGCCCGAGGCCGCCGCCATCCCCGAGTTGATCGCGACCGCCGAGGCCCGCGCCGCCGAAATGCGCGCCGCGGCACCCAGCCTGCCGCCGGTCCGCGCGGAACGGATCCTGTCGCGAACGGAACGGCCCGAGGCCCCGGCTGAGGATGTGCCCGGCACGCTCCCCGACCTGGCCCGGGCGCTTGATCATTGCCGCCGATGTCCCCTGCACGGCCCCGCCACGCAGGCGGTCCCCGGCGAAGGGCCTGCGACCGCGCGGCTGATGATCGTGGGCGAGCAGCCCGGCGACCGGGAGGATCTTGCCGGCAGGCCCTTCGTGGGTCCGGCAGGCCAGCTTTTCGACCGGATCGCCGCGGAAGCGGGGCTCGACCGATCCGCCAGCTATGTCACGAACGCGGTGAAGCACTTCAAATACCAGCCACGCGGCAAGCGCCGGATCCACCAGCGCCCGGACCCGGGCGAGGTGCAGAGCTGCCGCTGGTGGCTGAACCTCGAACAACAGGTGGTGAAGCCCGAACTGATCATCGCCACGGGTGCGACGGCAGCAGGCGCGTTGACCGGCAACAGCAAGAACATCACCGCCCGCCGTGGACAGATCGAAACAACTCCGGACGGCACGCCGGTCCTGCTGACCATCCATCCGTCCTACCTGCTGCGCCTGCCCGACTCCGCAGCCCGCGAGATCGAAGAAGACCGGTTCCGCGAAGACCTCGGGAAAGCCGCCGCGCTCCTGTGCACCGTACGCTGACAGGCGGGTCAGGCCGGCAGGCAGGCCGGGCCGATCGGCTCGAACGACTTGTAGGTCAGGATGAACTCGGCGTGGCCAAGCTCTTCGGACTTGGTTTTCGCGCCGCCCGCGACCGCGAGCGTCAGGTCGTAGATCTCGTCCCCGACCTCGCGCAGTGGCGTGCCGGACAGGATCCGGCCCGCGTTCACGTCCATATCCTCCGAGAGCCGCGCATAGGTCTCGGGGTTGGCGCAGATCTTGATTACCGGCGCCAGTGCCGAGCCCACGACCGATCCGCGGGCGGTGACGAACAGCGTCAGGTGGGCGCCCGAGGCGATCATCTCGACGATCTCGGCATTGTCAGCGATGTTCGGGAAGCCGAAGCGTACCTCGCCGTCCGGGATGACGTCCATCAGGTAGAGCCCTCCGCGCGGCGGGATGTCCCCCGGTTTGATCAGCCCGTCGATCGCCGACGAGCCGGACTTGGCGTAGGCGCCCATCGACTTCTCCTCGATGGTGGACAGCCCCCCCTCGGCATTGCCGGCCGCGAAGCTGCCATAGCCGAGCGTTGCATAGTATCGCGCCGCCTTCTCGACCGCCTGCGTCAGCTCGGTGGCGAGTTCGGGCGTGCGGGCGCGGGCGGCCATGATCGCCTCGCAGCCGATCAGCTCGCCCGTTTCCTCGAATATGCAGGCCGCGCCATCGGCGACCAACCGGTCATAGGCCAGGCCCACGGCTGGGTTGCCGGTGATCCCTGAGGTGCCGTCCGAGCCACCGCAGACGGTGCCGACGATCAGTTCGTCCACTGCCATTGGCACGGTTTCCTGCGCGGCCAGCGCGGCGATCTGCCCGGCGACCCAGTGGCGCCCGGCCTCGATCGAGCTGCGGGTGCCGCCGCTGCGCTGGATCACGATGGTCTCGACCGGGCGGCCACTTGCGGCGATGGTCTCGGCCAGCTGAAAGCGGTTGAAGCTCTCGCAGCCCAGCGAGACCAGCAGCACGGCGCCCACGTTCGGATGCGTGCACAGCCGCTCCATCATGGTCAGCGCATATTCGTTCGGAAAGCATCCGGGAAAGCCGATGACCTGCGCGCCGTCCTCGCGGTGCGGCTGCACGATCTCGCGCGCGACATGGTGCGCACATTCCACCAGATAGGCGACGGCCACGTAGTTGCGGATGCCCTTCCGCCCGTCCTGCCGAAGATAGCCCTGCATCAGCCTGCCCCTCCCGCGGTGGCGTCGAGCACATGCGTCGGCGTGTAGTCGCTTTGCATGTTGTGGACGTGGACATGTGCCCCGGCCGCGATATCCCGCGTCGCCGAGCCGATGGGCACACCGTATTTCACGATCTTCTCGCCCGCCCGTATGTCGCGCGCGGCGAGCTTGTGACCCAGCGTGACCTGCGTCAGCACCTCGAGGCTGCCGCCCTCCATGACGGGGGCCGGGCCAGGCGCGACGGGGCCGGTCGCCACCAGGACGTTGTCGGTTGCGTGAAGCCGCAGAAGGGCTGCCATTCTGACTTGCGGCATGGTCAGACTGCGTCCCAGAAAGATTGGTTCATCATTCGGTTGTCCCTTCGGCTTCTTCAGTCAAACGTCTCAGCCGGGACGCGGCAACGTCGAAGTGAGCCGTCATCGCCGCGCGCGCAGCCTCGACGTTCCGGTCGCGCACGGCCTCGGCGATGTCCCGGTGCAGCCGGGGGACCATGTCCCATTCTTCGGCGGACCGCACCGCCCGCAGCCCGTTCCGGCTGGAGGACAGCACCACCTGCGAAATCCCGGCGCCGACGATCTCCGAAACGGGGTTTCCCGTCGCCTCTGACAGCAGCGTGTGGAACGCGGTGTCGGCCCGTGAAAACTCCTCGAACTGGCCGACCCGGTGCTGCATGTCCTCTACGATTGCAAAAAGCCCGTCCACGTCCGCCATTGTCCGCCGCTCGCAGACAAGCGTGATTGCGCTGGTTTCGAGGAGCCGCCGAAACTCCAGCACCTCGGGCGGCGCGATCTGCTTTACGGCCATCGCATGGGTGACGATCAGGCTGATCGCATCGCCGGTGATGGCCCCGACTACAGGCGGCTTGCCCGTCGAGACCCGCACCAGCCCGGCGCCAGCCAGCAGGTTCATCGCCTCGCGGACTGTGGGCCGCCCGACACCGAGGGTCCGGGCCAGTTCCGACTCGCTGGGAAGCCGGTCGCCGGAGTGCAGCTCCTGCTCGACGATAAGAGCCTGGATATGCTGCACCACCTGGTCCGAAAGGCGAATCTGACGAAGCACCGGCCCCTCCGCGCGATTTGCTCAGCAGTGACGCAGGATCGCCAAGGTGTCAACCTGTATTACAGGCTCAGAGGTCGCATCTCCGCTTGGGAACCGTGGCAGAATGCACCGTGCAGGTCTGGCAAGACCCGGACCTTTGCAATCTATCATTGTATAAAGGGCCATCAACCACCACCTATAGTCATGAAGACGCCACTTTTATCAATTACTCCGCAGGCAGTGCGTCCTGCCCAAGAACATTCACGACGGGTGCATTTGGATGATCGAGATACTTTCACAAGACGGACTTCGACCGTTCCTCGTTTCAGCGGTCCTGGTCTTCGCTTTTCTCGGGTTGGAGATCCTGTTGCTCGCGGTCGGCCTGTCCGGCAGCGTTAAGGCCGACGCCCCGGAACTGAACGCCCCCGATACGGGCGACTTCATCGGCATGGGCGCTGCCGACATCGCCACCGAGATGGACATCGACCCCGGTATCGCCGCCAGTATTGAGGCGGAAATCGCCGCGCAGGTCGGGGCCATAGACGTTGGAACCCCTGCTGCAAGCGGCGCGGAAGCGACCTCGACCCTCGGAACCGCACTCGACCTGCTTGGGCTGCGTGCGCTGCCACTCTCGGCGTCGCTGGCGCTCTTCGCCGCCTGCTTCGCCAGCCTCGGGCTGTCGCCGCAGATCCTGCTCTACGGCGCGTTCGGCATCATGCTGCCGGTCTGGATAATGGCACCGGTCGCCTTCATCGGCGCGGCGGCCCTGACCCGCAGGCTCTCGGGCTTCGTCGCCCGGCTGATCCCCCGCGACGAGACTGCCGCCGTGTCGGAACGTAGCCTCGGCCGCCGCAAGGGCATCGTGACTGTTGGCACCGCGCGCAAGGGCCACCCGGCGCAGGTCCGGGTCAGCGACCGCTACGGCAACACCCATTACATCATGGTCGAACCGCTCGCGGACGCGGATGTGATCGCGGAGGGTTCCGAGGTGCTAGTGCTGTGCCTGCCCCGCCGCGGTCTACGCCTTGTCGAGATCGGCTGACCTCAACCCCATTCCAAGCGGCGGGCCGGACCGGGTCGCCATCCATTCCAACCAAACTCTCCAAGCCAGAAAGAAATCGACATGCAAACAGTATTCATGGGCATAACCCTTCCGGCGGCCATCCTGTTCGGCGCGCTTCTCGTGATCGGCCTGACCTTCGCGCGCATGTACAAGCGCTCCACCCGCGAGGTGAGCCTCGTTAAGACCGGCACAGGCGGGCGCAAGGTCATCATCGACGGCGGGACCATGGTTATCCCGGTCCTGCACGAGGTGACCCGGATCAACATGCGGACCACCCGACTCGAGGTAAAACGCTCGGGCGAGTCCGCGCTGATTACCAAGGACCGGATGCGTGTCGACGTCGGTGTCGAATTTTACGTGACTGGCGAGACCACCGAGGAAGGCATAGCCAAGGCCGCGCAGACGCTGGGTGACCGCACCTTCGACGAGAACGCGCTGCGCGAGATGATCGAGGGCAAGCTGGTCGACGGCCTGCGCGCCGTGGCCGCCAAAATGGACCTCGATGACCTGCACGAGAACCGCTCGAACTTCGTGCAGCAGGTGCAGCAGACGGTGGTCGAGGATCTGCGCAAAAATGGCCTTGCGCTGGAGTCGGTCTCGCTGACCGCGCTCGACCAGACACCGCTGGAGGGTCTCGACGAGAACAACGTCTTCAACGCCGAGGGCCTGAAGCACCAGGCCGAGCGCATAGCCGAAAGTCGCAAGCGCCGCGCCGAGATCGAAGCTGACGCCGAGGTCGCCGTCGCCCGTCACCGGCAGGACGCCGAGGTGCAGAAATATGCGGTCGAGCGCGAGCAGGAAGAAGCCCGCGTCGAGCAGCGGGTGAAGATGGAGGCGCTCGCCGCCCGCGAGGCCGCCGAGAAGGCGTATCGTCGCGAGGAAGCCGAGAAGGCCGCCGAGGAGGCCCGGATCGCGCGCCAGCAGGCGATCGAAATCGCCGAGCAGAACCGGCAGATCGCCATCGCCGAGAAGAGCCAGGCCGAGTCGGAGGCCCGCGCCGCCGCCGACCGTGCCAAGGCCGAGGCGATCAAGGCGACCGAGTCGATCGAGACCGAGCGCAGACTGGCCGAGGGTGAGCGCCAGAAGCGCCTGACCATCCTCGCCGCCGAGGAGGAAGCCGAGCGCAACGCCACTTCGATCCGCGTCTCGGCCGCTGCCGAGCGCCAGGCTGCCGAGGACCGCGCCGCTGCGATGCGCGAACTCGCCCAGGCCGAGGCCGACCAGATCACCATCAAGGCCGCGGCCATGAAGGAAGAGAAACTGGCCGACGCCGAGGGCACACGTGCCCAGATCGACGCCGAAAACTCGCTGTCGGGCGAGATAATCGACTTCCGCCTCGCCAAGGCGCGGCTGGACGCCCTGCCCGGCATCGTCGCCGAGATGGTCAAGCCGGCCGAGAAGATCCAGGGCATCACCATTCACAAGGTCGACGGCCTGAACGGCGGGCGCGACGGCGGGACACTCGACGGTGCGCGCACCAGCGGCAGCGAGGGGCTGATCAACCAGGCCTTCGACGAGATCCGCCGCAACGCGTTCGAACTGCCCGCACTTACCGCCATCGGGAAATCGGTCGGGGTGAACATGGACACCGGGCTCGCTGCAATCATTGAGAACGAGTTCTCTACCGAGAAGCTGGGCAAGACCGTCGCCGATGCTCTGCCCGCCGCGCCCGTTTCCGGAGAGACTACGGACGTGACCGCCGCGGAGTGATCCAGGCCCTGATGCAACTGCTTCGCGCCGCCAGCGGCGCGGGGCGCCGGGCTCAGGACCGGTTCAGCGCCGCCTCGATCTCGTCGATGAACCCCTGCGCCATCCTTGACAGGGGCACGTTCCGTCGCGTGATGAGGCAGGCCCCGACCGAGACCGCCGGCGTGAACGGATGAACCGAAAGCTCGAGATTCGAAAGGAACCCGGCGGTGTAGCGGTCGACCACCGCGATCCCCAGACCCGCGTTCGCCATCACCGCTGCCGTATGGCAATAGCGCACCTCGACGCGCGGCAGGTACGGCACGCCCGCCTCGTCGAAAGAGGCCTGCGTGGCCTGGCCGAGGCGAGAGGCGATATCCAGCCCGATATGTCCGTACTCCTCGCAATCCTTCGGGGTGATATCGTCCGCGCTGGCAAGCGGATGGTCGTGGCGGACAAGCGCGACCATATCGTCCCGTCGCAGCACCCGGACCTCCACCGCGGGATGGCTGTAGAGCCCCAACACCACGCCAAGCTCCGAGGCCCCCGCCTCGACCTCTTCGATCACGTTCTCCAGCCGGCGCACATCGTAGTGCACCGAAACGCCGGGCCGGTCCGCGAGGAAGTTCCGTAGCGCCACCGGGATCACCGAATGCCCCAGCGGCGGCGTGGCGATGACCCGCAACTTGCCGGCGGTGCCCTTGCGCAGGTCGCGCACATGGCCCTCGACAGCCCGGAGCTGCAGGAAGATCGGCTCGATCTCGGCGAACAGGCTACGCGCCTCTTCGGTCGGAAGAAGGCGGCGATTGCGGCGCTCGAACAGTGGAAAGCCCAGCTGGCCTTCCAACTGCTTGATCGCCAGCGACACGGCGGGTTGCGAAATCCCGAGGTCCGCCGCCGTGTCTACCGTCGTCTGGCGCAGCATCATCGAGCCGAAGATTTCCAGCAGCCTGAGCGACAGGTCATTGCGCCGGTCGATCCGCATCAGCCAGCCGCCAGCAGCGTGCCGAGGGCCATCGCGACGGCGGCCTGAGTGGGGTCGATGACCGGAACGGATAGCTCTGCCTCCAGCCGGGCGCGGTGCACCGAAAGTCCCGCGCAGCCCAGCAGGATCACGTCGGCCCCGTCTCCCTTGAGTGCGGTGCCAACCTCGACCAGCCGGTCGAACGTGCCCGTGCCGCGCGCGCTTTCGTCGACGCTGATGCCCAGCGGCCGCTCACCCGCCAGCCGGTCCGTCACGCCGAGGCGTCGGAGGTAGCGCAGATGCCGCCGGATCGAAGCGTCGGCGATGGCGATCACCCCGAAGCGGTCGCCACGGGCCAGCGCGGTCATCACCCCGGCCTCCTGCATGCCGAAGACCGGCGCGGCGGTCACGCTGCGGCAGGTGTCGATCCCGGGGTCGGAGTAGCAGGCGATGACGAATGCCGCCGCGTCGGAACGCGCCTCGACCAGTCGGGCAAGTGGCACCGTGACGCTGTCGCTGTCGAGCTGGCTCTCGATGCCGAACGGACCCTCGGTCAGCGTCACGCATTCGATCTGCGGACCCCCCGACAAGGCGAAGGCGGCGACGGCACCCCGCAGGCCCTCGGTGACGGCCTCGTTCGAGTTCGGGTTGATGACAAGGATCGGCCCGCTCATGCCGGACCCTCCGGCAGGATGTGCGCGCCGAAGTTTTGCGCTGGGATCACCTCGGGGGCGAGGTGGCCGGGCATCCCGGTCAGGTCGATCCGGTCGCGCTTGATGAACTGTCCGCGTCCGGGTTCGGCGACCAGCTCACCACCATAGACGACACGCTCGCCCCGCGACAGCACGGTGACGGGCCAGCCGGTCAGCTCCCGCCCCTCATAGGGGGTGTAATCCATGTTGTCGTGCTGATCCGCCAGTCGGACGGTTCGGGTCAGGTTCGGGTCCCAGATCGCGATATCGGCGTCCGAGCCGACCGCGATCGTCCCCTTGCGCGGGTGCATCCCGTAGATCTTCGCGGCATTCGTCGAGGACAGCGCCACGAACTGCTGCAAAGTGATCCGCCCGGCGGCGACGCCTTCGCTGAACAGCAGCGGCAGCCGCACGGCCAGCCCCGGCATACCATTGGCGATCTGCTTGAACGTGGCGTCCGGCCCTTTCGACAGCTTGCCGCTGTCGTCGAAGCGATAGGGCGCGTGATCGGACGAAAACAGGCTGAACGTTCCGGCCTGCAAGTGCCGCCACAGGACCTCCTGCGTGGCGGTATCGCGCACCGGCGGCGAGCACATGAACTTCGCGCCCTCCATCCCTGGATGGTCCAGATCCTCGCGGGTCAGGAAGAAGTACTGCGGGCAGGTCTCGCCGAAGATCTTGGCCCCGGCGAGTCGCGCGTCATGCACCAGCCCCGCCCCCTCGGGCGTTGAGACATGCACGATCAGCAGCGGTGCATCGGCCAGTCGCGCCAGCATGATCGCGCGGTTGATCGCCTCGGCCTCGGCCAGCGCGGGATGGCTGATGGCGTGATAGCGCGGCGCCGCGTTTCCGCCCGCCAGCAGCCGGTCCGACATCCACTTGATCATGCCGTTGTTCTCGGCATGGACCATGGTCAGTGCGCCGTTCTCGCGGGCGACGGTCAGGATGTCCAGGAACTGGCTGTCGTCGATCCGCATCAGATCGTAGGTCATGAAGACCTTGAACGAGGTCACGCCCCGGGCGAAAGCCTGCGGCAGCTCCTGGGTCAGCACCTTCTCGGTCGGGTCGGCGACGATCAGATGATAGCCGTAGTCGATCACCGAGGCGCCCTTCGCGCGGCTGTCGTAAAGGTCCAGCGTTTCTATCACGCCCATACCGCGATGCTGCGCGGCGAACGGCACGAAGCTTGAGTTGCCGCCAAAGGCCGCGCTGATCGAGCCGGATCGGTAATCGTCCGCCGTCATGCCCCCGGTCGCGCTTTCCTGTGCGATGTGGCAATGCGCCTCGATCCCGCCGGGCAGCACCAGCTTGCCGGTGGCATCGATCATGTCCGGAGCCTCCAACCCCTCGGCCAGCGCGGCGATGCGGCCGTCGCGGATACCGATATCGGCGCGGAACGTGTCCGAGGCGGTGGCGACGGTGCCGCCGCGAATGACCAGGTCGAATTCCATGTCTCCCCCCTTCAGACCGAGCGTATCTGGCCACCGTCGCAGCGCACGAGGCTGCCGGTGACATAGGACGCGCGTTCACTGGCTAGGAAGGTCGCAACGTCCGCGAACTCCTGCACGGTGCCATAGCGGCCTGCTGGGATCGTCGCGCGGCTGGCGGCGCGGACCTCGTCCAGGTCCTTGCCGGTGCGCTTGGCTACGGCGCCATCCAGCTCGTCCACCCGTTCGGTGTGGATCCGGCCCGGCAGCAGCATGTTCACGGTGATCCCGTCGGCGGCGAGGTCGTTCGACATCGACTTGGCCCAGCCGACCAGCGCCGAGCGGATCAGGTTCGACAGGCCCAGGTTCGGGATCGGCTGGATAACGCCCGAGCTGCCGACCGCGATGATCCGCCCCCAGCCCTGCGCCTGCATGTGCGGCACCAGCTTTGCCGCCAGCGCGGTCACGCGAAACACCATGGCCTGCATCTGCGTCTCGAGCACCTGCTGATCCGCATCCGCCATCCGCCCCGGAGGCGGTCCGCCGGTGTTGGCGACAAGGATATCCGCCCCGCCCATATCGGCGGCCGCCTGCGCCAGCACGTCGACCGAGGTGGGATCGTTCAGATCGCAGGCGACCCAGCGCGCCGAGCCCTGGCCTTTCGCGTTGATCGCATCGGCTGCCGCCTTCAGCTTGTCCTCGGAACGGCCGGTCATCAGCACCTCTGCGCCCTCGGCGGCCAGCGCCTGCGCGATGCCAAGGCCCAGGCCCCGGCTTGACGACATCACCAGCGCACGTTTGCCCTTCAGTCCCAGATCCATCAGCCCAGCTCCTTCAGTCGCTTGTCGAGACGTGTCATCAGCCGGGTCAACTCGGCCATGTCGAGATCGGTCAGCTTCGGTCCCGGCGCGCGGACAGCCGGCGCGGCCAGCACGCCCCGACGGTGCAGGATTTCCTTGCGGATCGCCAGCCCGAGGCCCAGCTGCTGTTCGTAGCGGACCAGCGGCAGATAGGCGTCGAACAGATCCTCGGCCCCGTCCACGTCGCCCGCCTTATGACGCGCCACGACCTGCACCATCATCTCGGGGTACGCGAAGCCGGTCATTGCGCCATCCGCGCCGCGCGCCATCTCCATCGGCAGGAACAGGCCCGCATTGCCGGTCAGGATCGACAGGCGCGGCACGTCGCCGGTTCCACTTTCTGCGCGGACGCGGGAAAGCTTGGTCAGACCCGGCCAGTCCTCGTGCTTCAGCATGACGATCTGCGGATGGTCGACCGTCAACTGCAGGATCGTCTCGACCGAGAACCAGCTGTTCAGGGTCAACGGATAGTCCTGCAGGCAGACCGGAACATCCTCGCCCAGCGTCCTGCAGACCTGCGCGAAATAGCCCCGCTGCCTGTCCTCCGGCGCGAGGCCCTGAGGAGGCGCGACCATCACGCCTGCAGCGCCGGCATCCATTACCGAACCCGTCAGCCGCGCCATGTTGTCGAGCCCCGCGCCCGAGACGCCGACAATCACCGGCACCCGGCCTGCAACACGGTCCAGTACCCGGCGGGCAAAAGCCTGAGATTCGTCCCCGGCCAACTTGGGCGCCTCGCCCATGATGCCGAGGATGGTCATGCCGGTGACGCCCGTCTCGAGGTAGAAATCGACCATGCGATCGGTGCTTTCGAGGTCCAGCGCGCCGTTCCCGGCGAACGGGGTCGCGGCGATGACGAAGACGCCCGCGGACTCCCGGTGGATCAGGTTGCTCATGTTCACTCCCGTGATGTTCATTTCGCCGGCGCGGGTGGGATCGCGTGCCGGTCAATCTCTTCCAGCCGAGCGTAGCGGTCGGCAAACAGACGCGCGACGGGCCAATCATCGCCCCAATCGACATGCAAACGGTCTGGGTCGATCAGCCCGTCCCGGGCCGCCAGGCCGATAGCCTCGCCGATCAGGATCTCGCGCCCCGGCCCGAAGGCCAGCGAGACGATCTTGCGGCATTCGATCGAGACTGGCGCGGCGGCCAGCCGGGGCGGGCGCACCTTGACCGACGGCGCGACCTCCAGCCCCAGCGCCTCCGGTTCGCCCTCGTCCGCGCCATAGGCGGCGGCGGTCGCGACCATTGCCCCGGTCAGGTCGGGCGTCGCGATATTGACCACGAACTCGCCGGTCGCGTCGATATTGCGGGTGGTGTCCTTGCGCTCACCGCCTTCGCGATGCTGAAGGCCCAGAACGATGGTGGCCGGGTCCTCTCCGAAGACGTTGAAGAATGAAAACGGCGCCGCGTTTACCACGCCCTCAGGGCTCTGGGTCGTGACCCAGGCCACCGGGCGCGGGATCACCACTGCCGTGAGCAGCTTGTAGCGGTCCCGGGGCGCGAGCGCGTCGAGATCCAGGTGCATCTCATTCCCCCGGGTGGACGACGCCCGTCTGGTTGCAGATCCGCGAGTAGTGCTCGATCCGCCGGTGACGCTTGAAGTCGAAGATGGTTTCCTTGCCGAAAGTGCAGGCGTCCATGTCGCAGGCGTGGACGATCAACTCATCCTCTTCGGTCTCGGCGCGCGCCACGACGAAGCCGTTGGGATCGACGATGACGCTGCCGCCGATCAGCGGGTGACCGTCCTCGACCCCGGCCTTGGCGACGCCGACGACCCAGGCGGAGTTCTGATAGGCCCCAGCCTTCATCGACAGCTCGGAATGATAGAGCCGATGCTCCGGCCCCTCGTCAGACATCTGGCTGTTCACCGAGGGCGTGTTGTAGCCCAGCGTGATCAACTCCACGCCCTGTAGGCCCATGACGCGATAGGTCTCGGGCCAGCGGCGGTCGTTGCAGATGCACATGCCCATCCACGCGTCCATGTTGCGCCAGACCGGGAAGCCCAGGTCGCCCGGCTCGAAATAGCGCTTCTCGAGGTGCTGGAACGCACGCTCGGTGTCGTATTCCGAATGCCCCGGCAGATGCACCTTGCGGTACTTGCCGACGATGTTGCCCTGCCGGTCTGTGAGGATCGAGGTGTTGAAATGCCGGCCCTCGGGGGTCAGTTCGGCATATCCGAAGCTCATCGCTATCCCCAGTTCGCGCGCCCGGTCGAACAGCGGCTGGGTCGCCGCGTTCGGCATCTCGCGCTCGAACCACGCGTCGACCTCGGCCTGGTCTTCCATCATCCAACGCGGGAAGAAGGTCGTCAGGCAAAGCTCGGGATAGACTACCAGATCGCAGCCCTTTCCGGCCGCCTGCTCCAGTAGCGCGATCATCCGCGCGACCACAGCATCGCGGCTGTCGGCCCGCTGGATCGGGCCCATCTGCGCGCCTCCGATCACGATTTCCCGCATGTTGTTCCTCCGATGACTTATGTTGCGATGCGCCGCTCGAACCGGCTGATCAGCCGGACGCAGGGCCAAAGAAGTGCAAGGTAGATCCCCGCCGCCAGCACGATGGGCGAGGCGTTGTAGGTGACCGAGCGCGCCAGGTCCGCCTGGTGCAGCATCTCGCCCAGCGAAACCACCGAGGCGAGCGAGGTCAGCTTGACCACCTCGACCGTGTTCGAGATCAGGTCGGGCAGCACGTTGCGCACCGCTTGCGGCAGCACCACGTGCGCCAGCGCCTGCCCCGCGCTGAGCCCGGTCGAGCGCGCGGCCTCGGTCTGGCCGGTACCGACCGACAGCAGCCCCGCCCGGAAGATCTCGCCGTAATAGGCAGAGTTGTTCAGGAAGAACGCGACCGCCACCGCCGTGAACGGGCTGATGTCCAGCCCGGCGAAGGGCAGCCCGGCATAGACGAAGATCAGCAGCACCAAGGGCGGGATCGCGCGGAAGAGGTCGACGAAGGCGATGACCGGCCAGCGCACCGCGCGCAGCGGCGAGAGCGAGCCGAGGGCCGTAAGCAGCCCTCCGGCCATGCCCATGGGGATTACCACGGCGCAGATCAGCAGCGTGACCCACAGGCCCTGAACGACCGTCGGCCAGGCAGCGGCCATGATCTCCAGGTTCAGGAACTGCTCGGCAAACTTTTCCATTGCCTACACCTTCCGCCAGGCAAAGCGGCTTTCCAGCCAGCGTGACAGCACCACGAAGGGCATGAACAGCAGGACATAGGCGACCGCAGCCAGTATCAGCGGCGATGCATTGCCTGAGAAACTTTGCGCCGTCGTCGCCTGGTTCAGGATGTCTGGCACGCCGATCACCGTGCCGAGCGCGGTCATCTTGGTGATCGCGATGGCGCGGTTGGTCAGCGGTGGGATCGCCAGCCGCACCGCTTGCGGCAGCACCACCCAGACCAGCGCCTGTGTGAACCCCAGCCCGGTCGAGCGCGCGGCCTCCCACTGGCCTTTCGGCACCGAGGTGATGCCGGCCCAGATGATCTCCTCGGCGAAGGCGGCGAGGATCAGCGTCAGGATCGCGTAGAGCACGACAAAACTGGACAGGAAGATCCCCGCGTTCGGTAGGCCGAAATAGACGATCAGGATCAGCACCAGCGGCGGCAGCGCACGGAAGATGTCCGCGAAGATGACGATGCCGAAGGACAGAAGCCGCACGCGGTAGGCCCGCAGACAGGCCAGGAACCCGCCTAGCGCGATGCCCGACAGCACTATCAGGACAGACAGCTCGATCGTCACCCAGACGCCCTGCAGGATCGCGGGCGCGTATTTCGCCAGCACCTCGGCGTTGAAAAACGTGTCGAGAAACCGCTCCAGCTGGGTCATTTCACGCCCCGGTCACGCGCGACAGGAACGCCTGTGTGCGCTGGTGCTGCGGAGCACCAAAGATCTGCTCGGGCGGGCCCTGCTCAATGATGTTGCCACCATCCATGAAAATCACCCGGTCGGCCGCTTCTTGCGCAAACTTCATCTCGTGGCTGACGACAAGCATGGTCATGCCCGCCGATTTCATGTCCCGCATCACCGCCAGCACATCGCCCACGAGTTCCGGGTCCAGTGCCGAGGTCGGCTCGTCGAACAGCATCACCTCGGGCTCCAGCGCCAAGGCGCGGGCGATGGCGACGCGCTGCTGCTGCCCGCCGGACAGGGCCGAGGGATGGTTGCCCGCCTTGTCCGCAAGCCCGACCTGGGTCAGCGCCTCGATGGCGCGGGCCTCGGCCTCGGCGCGGGACATGCCCCGGACCTTGCGCAGCGCCAGTGTGACGTTCTTCAGCGCGGTCAGATGCGGGTAGAGGTTGAACGCTTGGAACACCATTCCGATCCGCTGGCGGATCTGGTTGAGGTTGACGCCGGGCCCGGTGACCCGCGAGCCCTTAAGAAGGATCTCGCCGGAATCCGGTTCTTCCAGCCGGTTGCAGCAGCGTAGCATGGTCGACTTGCCGCTGCCCGAGGGACCGAGCACGAAGACCAGTTCGCTTGGCGCGACCTTGAGGTTGATGCCGCTCAGCACCTGTGTGTCGCCATAGGACTTGTACAGCGCCGCGATCTCCAGCGCCGGTTGGCGCCGCCCCTGCGCGGAGGCAGCCGAGACGGCGGCACGGGGCTCGGTCATGCCCTGGCTCCTTCCGGTTCGGGCCAGGCCCCCGGCGCGCAACAGGCGCCGGGGGCCTGGCCACATGGCCTCAGCAGGACGGCTCGTGACCGTCATCGACATAGCCTTCGAAACCAGGTTCACCAAAACCGGCGACGGGTGTAACAGCGGCCGAGCCCTCGGCCGGGGCCGTTCCGAACCATTTCTCGTGCAGTTCGGCGATTGTGCCGTCGATCTTCATGCACTCGATCACGCTTTCGACCGTGGCGCGCAGTTCCTCGTCGCCCTTGCGGAACGGCATGCCCCAGACCTTGCCGGTCGAGAACAGGTAGCTGAGCTTCACGTTCGGGTTCTGCTTCGCCGCCCAGGCCGAGACGGTGTTGCCCGCCACGTTGGCGAACGCCCGCCCCGAGACAACCGCCTGCACCGCATCGGTGTTGGTGCCATAGCTTTCCACCGTCCAGCCGATCTCGCCTTCGAGCTCCCGCGCCCAGCTATCATAGACCGAGCCCTTGTTGACGGCGATGACCTTGCCGGCGAACCCGTCCATGTCGGTAATCTCCGGCGCATCGTTGGCCACGACGAACTGGAAGTCGGTGTTCAGGTAGCCCTCAGAGAACAGAAGGTTCGCCGCCCGTTCCTCGGTTATGGTCGTGGGCGCGACGACGAAATCGTATGTTCCGGCCTGCAGGCCCGGCAGGATCCCCGAGAACTGGGTCGCGACGATGTCCATCTCGGCCCCGAGGCGCTCGCCGATGATGTTCGCGAGATCCACGTTGAACCCCTCTATGCCACCACCCAACTTCGGCATGGCGTGGGGCGCGAAGGTTCCGTCGAGCGCAACCTTGTAGGTCGTGTCCTGCGCCTGAGCCGCGGTGGCAAGCGCAAGCACCGCGGCCATTGCGGCCGTCGTTTTCCGTGCAAGCATGATTTCAGATCCCTGTTGGCTTTGTTCTGCGCTGCAACATTATAAGCTCGGTCGCAGGTTTCACTGCCAAAATGGGTCAATACTTATTTTTATTCAGATTGATCTATAAGCCAGCCTTATATTTTTCCCTTGGACGCAGCGAATGATCGGCGGAACTGACCAGCCCGCTAGAGCCCCGCACGCTCAAGGTTTGTCAGGAAATGTTCCAGGTCTTCCTTCTTTGCGAACGGAATGTATCGCCGCGCATATTCAAGCGTATACTTCGGATTTGCAGCGCGGACCTCGTCAACTGCCGCATGTGCCTCGTCAAGCCTGCCCAAGGCTGCATAGCAGGCGGCCGCCACCGCGATCGCGTTGCCGTTCCCGGGCTGAGATGTCCGGATTTTCTGCAGCGGACGGATCGCTTCCTCGTATCGCCGCAGATTGAAGAGCGCGCGGCCATAGTGGGCGTCATAAAGATCGGGATAGCGTGGGTTGAGAACCATCGCTTTCTCCAGTTCTTCGATCGCCTCCTCCGACCGCCCGGCATAGGCGAGCGTAAAAGCATAGAGACTGCGGTAATGCGCATTGCCGGGATTGTCCCCGATGGCGCGGCGCTGTTCAGCCAGGCCACGGTCGAAATCCTTCAGACACATGTAGACCCAGCCGAGCACGGCATAACCGAGCGGCTCCTGCCCATCAGCCTTGACCGCGGCCAGGGCATAGTCGCGCGCCTTGGCGATGGCATGGTCCGGTCCCTCTCCCCAGGCGTTCAGGAAATCCGCGATATAGGTCCAGGCGATAAGGGCATGCGCCCGCGCCAACAGCGGGTCAATCGCAATGGCTTTCAGCGCCTCGTCGCGCGCCGCAATTACATCGTCCCTGCCGCCCACGTAGTTGAATTCGGACGCTCGAAGGAAGTGATCGTAGGCATCCACCTTGTCGGAGGACTTGGCCAGCGACCGCCGATACCTGTCCCGAGTGATCTCGCCGGTCAACGTGTTGACGATGGTTGAGGTGATATCGTCCTGAACCTCGAAGATATCCACGATGTTCCGGTCGAACCGATCGGCCCACAGATGGGCGCCGCTCTCGGGGTCGATCAATTGCGCGGTGACGCGGATCCGGTCCCCCGCCCGTCGGACTCCGCCTTCCAATATGTATTGCACCCCCAACTCGCGGGCAATCTGAGGCAGAGGAAGCTCGCCATCGCGATAGGCGAAGGACGACTGCCGCGCGATCACGAACAATTCCCGGCATCGCGCCAGCCCGATGATGATGTCGTTCGTTATCCCGTCACAGAAATACGCCTCCTCGGGCTCCCCCGACAGATTGCGGAACGGCAGCACCGCGACCGAGGGCTTGCCGGTTGCGATAGCCTCGATCGAGGCCGGACCATCCACCACAGTGCCCTCGAACCGATAGCCCCGGCGCGGGATCGTCCGTATCAGCCGCTGCGCCTGGCCGTCGTCGCCAAGCGCGGTTCGCGCCGCGTTGATACGGCTAGAGATCGCACTGTCGGACACGATACGCCCGGCCCAGACGTGCGCGATCAGATCGTCCCTCGTCAGGACCGTTCCGGGGTTCGAGGCAAGATAGACGATCAGATCCAGGACCTGTGGCTCGAGCGCGACGGGCACTCCGTCCCGGCTCAGCTCGCCACGCGCGGTATCGATCTGCACATCTTCGAACGAAATGAGTGTCCCATCGCCCATCTATCGAGATGAGCACGCGAAGGGCCGTTTCTCAAGGCGAATGAAGACAATCTGGACGCTTTCAGGATGCCTCCTGAAAGCGCCGGCACGCCATCGGTGGCACCTTCTGTTCATGCACTGCAACCCACGATGGATCGGAGGAAACGACATGAACCGCCAGGAAGCCCACACCCTGACCCACTACACCGACATTACCGAGACCCGGCGGCAGAACGTGCGCGAACTGCAAGCCGAGGCGGCCCGCTCGATGCTCCGCCACATTCTCGCGGCCATCACCAAACCGGTTCGCACCTTTCCGAAAAGCGCCAGCTTGAGCAGTCTGGACCAGGCAGGAACCGCCGGTGTCAGGAAGTAGAATGTGGGTGACTCCGGCAACCCGAGGCCGGGCACCAAGTGCCGGTTCATCGGCCGGTTGCCGGCGTTCGATCAGATTGCCTGCACCGTCGCCTTCCTGCCTTCGCCTCAAGCGGGCGCGATAACCGCTGGACCGAGTACTGACTGACACGCCCCCAAGGGCCGAAAGCGTCAAGCGTCCGGCTGCTGTTGCGCGCTGGCCAGGAACCGTACGAAGGCGAGCGTCAGGTTGTTCCTGCGCGAGTTGTCCGGCCACACCGCATAGATGCCCAGCGGGCGCAGGCTCCAATCGGGCAGCAGGCGGACCAGGTCGCCCGAAGCCTCGCCTTGTTCCGCCAGGAACGCGGGCAGGATCGTCACGCCGTGATTGCGGCAGGTGAAATGATAGAGCGCGCCGACACTGTCCACCGACAGCCGCGACTGACCCAGAACCCGCGCCTTCTCGCCCGAGGCCGTGGTCAGTTCGGCAGCGTCGGAGCGTTGCTGGTAACGGATCCAGTCCCAGTCCTCCAGATCCGAGGGATGGCTGACGGCAGGGCGCGCCCGCGCATAGTCGGCGCCAACGACGAGGCTGCGCTCGATGACGTCCAGCTTTCGGGACATCATCGAGCTGTCGTCGAGCCAGCCGGCCCGGATGTTGACGTCGAACCCATCCTCCAGAAGGTCGCGGCGGTGATCGGTGCAGGACACCGATAGCGAGACATGCGCATGCCGCCGGGTGAACTCGGCGATCGCCGTGGAAAAACGCGAGGCCGACAGGAATGCCGGCATCGAGACCCTGAGCGTGCCAGTCGGCTCATCCGACAGGGCGTTCAACTCGTTGATCCCGGTCTCGGCGCTGCGCAGCATCTCGGTCACGCGGGCATGCAGGATCCGGCCCTCGTTGGTCAGGGCGATCTTGCGCGTGGTCCGGTAGAGCAGCGTGACGCCTAGGTGATGCTCGAGGTCGGAAACGGTCTGGCTGACGCGCGACGGGGCCAGCCCGATGGACTTCGCGGCCGCCCGGAACGAGCCCTCGTCCACCACCCGCGCGAAGACGGCCATGTTTCTCAGATGGTCGATCATTGTTCCGCCTGGCCGAACTATCCCTTCCGGAATGACCGGATACTGAAAGTGACCATGCGTCAATAGGTTCACTGCGAGCACGAAGCCGGCCGGGATCCTCCGCCCCCTCGTGTCGTTCGAACCATCATCGCTCGAGACGCAAAGGACTGCGAAGAGACATGACGACCAAAGGCCTTCTCACCTCTGCTCTGTTGCTGGCAGCCCAGCCGCTTGCCGCACCCGCAGACACCGCTGCCAACAAGGCACTCGCCATCGAGGCGCTGACCGCGACGCTTGCCGAAAGCAACCCCGACGCAGTCGATCAGTACTTTGCGCCGGGCTACATTCAGCACAATCCCGAGGTTGCCGACGGGACGGACGCGCTCAAGGCCCTCATCGGGATGCTCGGCCAGAGCGGCGAATTCAAGGCCGACTTCGCCCGCGTCATCGCCGAGGGCGACCTGGTCGCATTCCATGGTCGCTACGAGGGTTTCGGCGAGACGCCGATGATCGCCTTCGACGTCTTCCGGCTGGAAGACGGGAAGATCGTCGAGCACTGGGACAACCTGACACCGGAGGCCGCGCCCAATCCCTCGGGCCATAGCCAGATCGACGGCGCGACCGAGATCACCGATCTCGACAAGACCGAAGCGAACAAGGCCGTTGTGACCGAACTGCTGACCCGCGGCTTGATCAACGGCGAAAAGATCGACTTCACCCAATACGTCAGCCCCGAGACCTACATCCAGCACAACTCGATGGTCGGCGACGGGCTCGCCGCTTTCGGCGCCTTCCTGCAGGACAGCGCCGAGAAGGGCGCGCCGATGGCCTACAACGAGGTGCACATGGTCATCGGCGAAGGCAACTTCGTGCTGACCCTCTCGGACGGCTCCTTAGGCGACCAGCACATGGCGTTCTACGACCTGTTCCGCCTCGAAGACGGGCTGATCGTCGAGCACTGGGACGTCATCTCGCCGATGCCCGGCCCGGACGCCCCCCACAACGAATCCGGCAAGTTCTGAAATCGGAGGACCATATGGACCGCAGAACCCTACTCACCACCTCGATCGGCGCCACGCTCGTGGCGATCCTTGGAACCCAAGCAGGAGCACAGGAAATGGACAGCGAAACGCAGGCGAGCTTTGACACCGTCATGGCCTTCATGGGCGCAATGGGCGCCGGAGACAGCGCCAAGGTCGCGGAGTTGATGGCCGACGACATGGTCTGGCAGAACGAGGGCGACGGCTCGCTGCCTTGGATCGGGACCTGGGAAGGCAAGGAGAAGGTCTTCGAGTTCATGGGCATCTTCGGTGAGAACTTCCAGACCACCGCGTGGGAGAATACCGACGCCTTCGCCTCGGGCGATACGGTCGCCGTCTTCGGAAACATGAACGCGATCACCACGAAATCCGGCAAGGTGACCGGCCCGTTCACCTTCGCGCTCCGCGCCAAGGTCCGCGACGGTAAGGTCACGCTGTGGAACTGGTTCGAGGACAGCTACGCCGTCAGCAAAGCATATCACGGCTGACACCGGGCGCCGACGCCCCGTTACCCCTCTACTGATGCAAACGCTCTGGCCTGTCCCCGCGGGGGCAGGCCCGTCCATTGAAGGAGAGACCGCATGACCATCGCCATTACCGCCGTTTCCGGCCAACTCGGAGCCGCGATCGCGCGGGCCGTAGTCGCCACCGGCACCGGTCGGCCCGTCATCGGCCTTGCCCGCACCCGGTCCCATGTCGCGGACCTGGGCATCGAGGTGCGGCCCGGAGACTATTCCGACCGGGCGCAACTGGAGGCTTCGCTGGCTGGGGTGGATGCGCTTCTGCTGGTCTCGGGCAACCGCGCGCCCGAGGACCGCATTGCCGAGCACCGCACCGTGATCGAAGCCGCCAAGACTGCGGGCGTGCAAAAGATCGTCTACACCAGCGTCCAGGGAGCCGAGGAAGGCACCAGCTTCTCTCCTGTGATCCAGAGCAACCGCAGGACCGAGGCGGACGTCCGCGCCAGCGGGCTCGACTGGGTGATCGGTCGCAACGGTGTCTACATCGAGCCGGACGTCGAATACATCGACAGCTACCGGAAGGCGGGCGAGATCGCCAACTGCGCGGGCGACGGCAAATGCGGCTACACTACCCGCTCGGAACTGGGTTACGCCTATGCCTGCCTGCTGACGGGCGCCGAGCACAACGGCAAGACCTACAATCTGAACGGCACGCCGATCACCCAGACCGAGCTTGCCGCCTACATGAGCCGCGCCTTCGACACGGCACTGGTCTATCGCCCGATGTCGATCGAGGACTACAGGGCCGACCGCATTGCCGAACTGGGCGAATTCTTCGGCCCGATCATCGCCGGCATCTACCAGAGCATCCGGGACGGTGCGCTGGACAACGCCAGCGACTACGAGGCCGCCGCCGCTCGATCGCACCAAGGCTGGGATGCCTACTTCGACGCGCTACGCGACGCGTGACGTCCGGTTGGCGCCCGGGTTTCGGTGCGGGTCAACGGCAGCCCGCGTTACAAAAGCGGCTGGGCGCTGGAGGACGCGGCGCTGCGCGGCATCGGGATCATCCAATTGCCGGACCGCTATCTGCAGGCGCGTCTGGCCGAACACCTGAAACCGGCGCCTGCCGATGCGGGCGGTGAGTTTTGTCAGCAGGATACGCGAACGTGATCCCATGCCCTTGGCGCAGCAGCAGGAGGCACTAGACTCCAAACCGAATCGCACCGCGATACGACCGAGCAGACAGGCTCAAGGAGTGCCCTCACCATGAAATTTGATTTCCTCGTCGCCGTCGTCGGCCTTACCGGCGCGCTGAGCGCTGCCGCGCAGGCGGACATCGTGATTTCCTCGAAGATCGACACCGAAGGCGGCCTTCTGGGCAACGTCATCGCGCTGGCGCTAGAGGACGCCGGCCTGCCGGTGGAACGCCGCCTGCAACTGGGCGCCACGCAGGTCGTGCGCGAGGCGCTGCTCGCCGGGCAGATCGATCTTTATCCAGAGTACACCGGCAACGCCGCCTATTTCTTCAACGAGGCCGACAGCGAGATCTGGAAAGACGCCGAGGCGGCACACGCCCGCGCGGCCGAGCTCGACGCTGCCGAGAACGATCTGATGTGGCTGAACTCGGCCCCGGCGAACAACACCTGGGCCATTGCCGTGACCGGCCCACTGGCTGCCGAGAACGATCTTGCCACCATGTCCGATTTCGGCGACTGGGTCGCGGGGGGCGGCGCGGTGAAACTGGCCGCCTCGTCCGAGTTCGTGTCCTCTCCGGCGGTCCTGCCCGCCATGCAGGAGGCCTACGGCTTCGTCCTTTCCGCCGACCAGACCGTGGTCCTGGCGGGCGGCGACACCGCGGCGACGATCCAGGCTGCCGCCCGCGGCACCTCGGGGGTGAACGCGGCGATGGCCTACGGTACTGACGGCGGCGTTGGCGCCACCGGGCTGGTGGTGATGGTGGACGACAAGGGTGTGCAGCCGGTCTACGAACCCGCGCCCGTGGTGCGCGCGGAGGTTCTTGAGGAATATCCCGCCATCGCGGAGGTGCTGAACCCGATCTTCGACGGACTTGACATGGCGACGCTACAGAAGCTCAACGGCCGCATCCAGGTCGGCGGCGAGCCGGCTGAGGCGGTGGCCCGCGCCTATCTCACCGAGATCGGCATCCTCGACTGATCGTCAGCGGAATGACCAGCCCGAACGCCCCCGCCGGGGCGATACCTCAGCAAAACGCCCCCACCCTCTCGGCGCCGGGGGTGCTGTTTGCGGTGCTGGGGCTGGCGGCGCTTGCGGCACCGTTCATGACCCTCGCCGCGAACCGCATCGTCGCGGGCGAGGGGGTCCCGGCCTGGGGCATGGGCGCTCCGGGTGCGGTCCTGCCGGGCCTCGCCGCGCTGTGCACCGGGTTGCTGATGGGCCTGCCCGCCAACCGTCCCCGGCTTCAGCTGGTGGGCGCGGCGCTCGGACTGGCCGGACTGGTCTGGCTGCTGGGAATGGGCGCCGCCGCGTTGCTGGAGGATGCGGGCGAGTTCGCGCGCGTCTCGCCCGGGACCGGGTTCTGGTGCTTGCTGGTGGTGTTCGCCCTGCTGATGGCCGACGCGCTCTCGAACCTGGCACCCGGACCGCTGGCCCGCGCCGGACTGCTGGCGTTAGTGCTGGCAGGCGCAGCGCTGGTGCTGCAATGGGACGCGCTGTCTGACCTGTCGATTCTGCAGGAATACTCTAGCCGCAAGGATGCGTTTCGTGACGCGCTCTGGCGTCACCTTGGCCTTGCCTTCGGCTCCCTCGGCGTGGCGGCGGCGATCGGCTTTCCGCTGGGCGTGATGTGCCACCGCCGCCCGCGTCTGCGCGAGACCCTGCTGCCGGTGCTCAGCTTCCTGCAGACGATCCCCTCGCTGGCCATGTTTGGCATCATGATCCCGATCCTCGGCTGGGTCGGCGACACGCTTCCCGGCGCGCAGGCCATCGGCATTGCCGGCATCGGCTTCGCCCCCGCGTTCCTGGCACTGGTGCTGTACTCACTGTTGCCGGTGGTCTCGAATACCGTGGCAGGCCTCGAGACCACGCCGCCCACTACGCTCGAGGCGGCGCGCGGCATGGGCATGACCGCCTCGCAGCGCCTGCTGCGGGTAGAACTGCCCCTCGGGCTGCCGGTAATCCTCGCGGGGCTGCGCATCGTGCTCGTACAGAACATCGGGCTCGCAGTGATCGCGGCGCTGATCGGCGGCGGCGGCTTCGGCACCTTCGTTTTCCAGGGGCTCAACCAGACGGCTACCGACCTGATCCTGCTGGGCGCACTGCCAACCGTGGCGCTGGCGCTGATAGCCGCGCTGGTCATGGACATGCTTGTCGAGCTGGCCAGGCCGACCCGCCGGAGGCCCACATGATCGAGATCGACCGGATCACCAAGCTCTACGACGGACGCGCGGTAGTTGACGCAGTGTCGATGACCGTCGGCACCGGAACGATCACCGCAATCGTCGGAACTTCGGGTTCCGGCAAGACGACCCTCTTGCGGATGATCAACCGGCTGGTCGAGCCGAGTTCAGGCGAAGTGCGGATCAACGGCGAGCCCACGACGGGGCTACAGAAACATGTCCTGCGGCGACGCATCGGTTATGCGATCCAGGGCCACGGCCTGTTCCCGCACCACAGTGTCGCGCGCAACATCGCCGCTGTGCCACGCCTTCTGGGCTGGCCGGAGGAGAGGATCCGCGCGCGGGTGGACGAGCTTCTGGAGCTGTTCTCGATGCCCCCGTCGGAATTCCGGGACCGCTACCCCGCCGAGCTATCCGGCGGCCAGCAGCAGCGCGTCGGCGTGGCACGGGCGCTGGCCTCGCGGCCGGACCTGCTGCTGATGGACGAGCCGTTCGGTGCGCTCGACCCGATCATCCGAGCCCGCGCTCAGGAGGATCTGCGCCGGATCCAGCACGCACTCGGCTCGACGATCCTGATCGTCACCCACGATATGGAAGAGGCTATTCAGCTTGGCGACCGGGTCGCCGTGATGGATTCCGGGCAGTTGGTGCAGCATGGCACCCCGGCTGAGATCATAAGCAATCCGGCGACCGGCTTCGTGGCCGAGATGGTCGGCGGCGTCGAGCGCCCGCTGCGCCTGCTTTCGCTGTTCCCCGTCTCCGACGTGATCCAGGACGGCCCGGCCGAGGGCGCGGCCGTGACCTCGCAGACCAGCCTGCGCGACGCGCTGTCCGCCTGCCTCTGGACCGGGCGCGACGCGCTGCCGGTCGAGGAGAACGGCGTGCGGGTCGGCCGCGTGACGCTGGATGCGATCCGAGGCCGGGCACGGTGCCACGGATGAGCCGGGGAGCGCTGCTACGCGGGGCGCTGATCACGCTGCTGCTGGCGCTGGTGCTGCGCCCGTCGTGGTTCGTGCCCATATTTGCGCCGTTCGCGCCGCAGGGCGGGCCGGTGATATACGAGCGTGCCTCGCTGCTGTCGCTTTCGCTGAGCCACCTCGGCATCGTTGCACTGGCCTCGGGCGCAGCCACGCTGGTGGCGGTGACGCTGGCGATCCTCGTGACGCGGCCCGAGGGCGCGGCGTTCCGGCCGCTCTCGCGCACCATGACCAACATGGGGCAGACCTTTCCACCCGTCGCCGTGCTGGCGCTGGCAGTCCCGGTGCTGGGATTCGGCACCGGCCCGACGCTGGTCGCGCTTTTCCTCTATGGCATGCTGCCGATCTTCGAGAACGCCGTCACCGCGCTCTCCACCCTGCCCCCCACGACGATGGAGGCGGCGCGCGGCATCGGCCTGTCCCGCCGGCAGCGCCTGCTCCAGGTGGAACTGCCACTGGCGCTTCCGGTGATCCTGACGGGCATCCGGCTGTCGGTGGTGATCGCACTCGGCACGGCGACGATCGGCTCGACCGTAGCGGCGCGCACGCTGGGCGAGGTAATCATTGCCGGGCTGCTCACGAACAACACTGCCTTCGTGCTTCAGGGCGGGCTGATCGTGGGCCTGTTCGCCGTGCTGATTCATGACGCGCTGGTCCGGCTCGAAGCGGGCTTGTCGCGGCGCATGGGAACCGCACGCGCTGCGTGATGCCACGGTCATTGTTCCGTTTCGCGGAACTATTTCTTCCGAGATTGCCGAATACCGGATCACCCCTCGCGGCGATACCTAGAGGTGCGCCCACCCGCGGGCAGATCCTGCGCACCGCAAGAAAGATCCGGAGCATCGACCATGTCCCTGGCAAGATCGTTCCTTAACCACCCCTACACATTCTGGGCGCTGCTCAGCCTTCCCGCGATCCCGATGGTCGCCGGGCTTGCCTCCGGCGACCCGGAAACCATCCACGAACTGCTGCACCCGACCGGCGAGTTCGCCACGCGGTTCATGATCATTGCCATGATGATCACGCCACTAATGTTGATGCTGAAAGGCTGGCGCGGCCCGCGCTGGCTGATGAGGCGCCGCCGCTACCTTGGCGTCGCGGCTTTCGGCTATGCGGCGCTGCACACGGTTCTCTACCTGATCGACGAGGGCGCGCTGGCGTTCACTAGCGCCGAGCTTTCGCAGCTCTACATCTGGACTGGCTGGTTGGCCTTCCTGATTTTCGTGCCGCTCGCGGTGACGTCGACCGACGGCTGGGTGCGCAAACTGGGCACGCGCTGGAAGACGCTGCAACGCTTCGTCTACGGCGCTGCGGTGCTGACGCTTCTGCACTGGGCGGCGCTGCACGACTGGGGCGGCCTGGCGCCGGCGCTCGTGCACTTCATTCCGCTCGGGCTGCTCGAACTCTACCGCTTCCGCTCGAACACTCAGCGCCGGAGGCAGCGCGCTAAGTGGAAGGCGCGGTCGATGTCCTTGGTGAAGATCGCCGAGGACAGGCCGTAGTCGGTGTCATTGGCTTTCTCGAGTCCTTCTTCGTAGGTGCCGATCGGGTAGATCGCGGTGACCGGGCCGAAGGTCTCGGTCCGGCAGACGGTCATCTCCTCGGTGACGCCGGTCAGCAGCGTGGGCTGGCGGTGGTTGCCCTGCCATGCGCCGCCGGTGACGACGGTCGCGCCCTCGGCGACGGCGATGTGCTCACGAACACGGGCCCGAGGCTGCTCTGGTATGATGGGTGCGATGACCGTGTTCGGATCGCGCAGATCCCCCATGCCGACGTTCTAGGCGATCATGGCGAAGCGGTTCACGAATTCATCGTGGATCGGCCGCTCGACATAGAACCGGCTGGTGCCGATGCAGGCCTGCCCCGCGAACATGAAGATCAAGCGGGCCGCCAGAGGCACCGTCTTGATCAGATCCGCGTCCGCCATGACCAGCGTCGGGCTTTTCCCGCCCAGTTCGAGCGTGTTCGGCGTCTTGTTGCGTGCGCCGATCTCGTGCCCCGGGGCCCGCGACGCCATTGTACGCACGCCGGATGGCCGCGCTCTTGTCGGACGACCGCACCTACACCGTCGCGGGCAGGGTACTGGCCTTCCGCGATGCCGCCCTCGCTGCCGGCCTGCCGTTCGAGATAATCGCCATCCCCCGGCAAGGCTATGCCGACGGGCGTGCCGCGATCACCCGCGACTGGGACCGGCTGTCCCGCTGCGACGGGCTTTTCGCCGCCACCGACCTGATCGCCTGCGGAGCGCTGGACGGGTTGCGGCTGGACAAGCGCGTCCCGGTGCCCGAAACCATGCAGGTCGTCGGTTTCGACGACATCGAGCAGGCCGGGTGGGGCGCCTATGATCTTTCGACCATCCGCCAGGACGTGCCGGAACAGGTTGCGCTGGCGGTCTCGGCCATGCGGGCCCGGCTCGACCATCCCGACGCGCCCTTCACGCTGCGCAATCAGACATTGACCGCCGTGCCCCGCGGCACCACCCGGAACGGACCAGACACATGACGATTTCAGCCCGCCTGACCCTTGCCACCGACATTGCCCGCGAGGCCGGGTCGCTCGCCCGGCAGATGCGCCGCGATCCGGGCCTGACCGTCGACATGAAGGGGCACCAGGATTTTGTCACCGCCGCCGACCGCGCGGTCGAGGACCTTGTGCGCAAGCGCATCGCCGAGGCCTTTCCCGAGGACGGCATTCTGGGCGAGGAAGGCGGCTTCGACGGCCCGCGCGAGCGGCTCTGGATCATCGACCCGATCGACGGCACCACGAATTTCATGCGCGGCATGCCCGAATGGGCGGTGTCGATCGGCTGGGCCGACGAGACCGAGGTGCGGATGGGCGTGATCTTCGCCCCCGACCTCGACGCGATGGCGGTGTCCGACGGCGAGACCGCAACGCTGAACGGCCAGCCGATGAAGGTCTCGACCCGCACCGACCTGGCACAGTCGATGGTGCAGGTCGGCTGGTCGCGCCGCGCGCCCTTCGACTGGCACACCGACATGCTGACCAGTGTCGTCGGCGCGGGCTCGGAATACCGCCGCGTCGGTGCCGCGACCATCGGCCTGCTGGGCGTCGCCGCCGGCTGGTCAGAGGCCTACTACGAGCACTATCTCAACATCTGGGACGCCGCCGCCGGGATCGCGCTGGTGCGCGGCGCGGGCGGTTCGGTCACGACGCCGCCGCTGGCCGAGATGCTCGACAAGCCCGGCCCGACTTTGGCGATCTGCGCTGCCGACCACCCGCTTGCTGCCGTGCTGACCGGCTAGCTGCCGGTCGGGGCGCGGCCTTCGCCTATCGGTTCGAACAGGGCATGCCCCTCGGCGGGCGAAGCGATCAGCTCGCAGTGCAGCCAGAGTTCCACAACCGCCGTGCGCAGGGCTGCGGAAGCGCCGCTGAGCCGGCTCCGGTGTATCGAGAAGATCGGCGAGTCCTCTGTAGCTCCACCGGCGCCGGTTTCCGCGGCTTCCCGAGCGAACGCGACTGCCGCCTGCTCGGGCGTGGACCGGAAGATCGTCCGCGCCTGCGGCAGGCCCTCGCGCGCGACGGCCAGCCAGCCACCGCGGAAAAGCTCGGCGAAGGCGAAGATCAGCATGAACTCGGTCGTACGCCGATTGCGCCGCGCGAAGAAGCAGTCGACGGGCCCGAACCGCCCTTCGAGATGCGCCACCAAGTCAAGCAGCAGGCTGCGCCGCACAACGAACGGTGTGACCGAGCGAGGGATCCGGTCCAACGCGCCGCGATGGCCGGGCTGCAACAGCCGAAACGAATGCTCGGCCCAGGTCGCGAACTTGCCTGACGGTGCCACGAGGGCGGTCCGGGGCACGCCGTCCTCGGTCAGGAAATCGGGCGCCCCGGTCTTCCGGACAAAGTGGTTCTTCGCGTCGAGGATCAGGATATTGTCAGCCGTGGCCCGGTTCGCCGCCAGCAGCTTGAACGCCTGCTGCATCCGCCAGCCGTGGTTTCCGGCCCACCCTGCATGGGCCTTCCAGCGGCCGCGAACCTCGGAGACCCAATGGCGCTCAATCCGGTAGCGCAGCGAGCGCGGCGCGTTCAGCAGGCTCTCCGGTGTGACGATGTCCACCCGATCGGCGAGGCGTCCATATTCCGCGCGCATCGCCCTGAACGCCTCAAGCGTCTCCCGTTCACGGCGGTCGTTCACGACGACAATGATGCGCCCCAGGCCATGCGTGTCGAAAAAGCGGTCAAGGGATCGCGCCTGCAACCGCAGGAAGGCGAGTTCGTCGCCGAAAGCGACCGTCACGATTTCGAGTAGTGCTGCCAATCCAGGGATGCCCCACAACCTGCACACGGACCCGCCCGCCGTACGCCGGCGCCCGAGACAACGCACGACCCGGTACGAGGTTCCACTCAGCCCCGCGGTGAGCCCCGCCGCGTGCTCCGCAAGGCAGTATAGCAGTCCACGCCGTCATTCAGCGCTTAAACATAAGCGGTGGACCCGTCGGGGCGCACGGGTAGTTTGCGCTCCCAATGGATGTAACGGTCGGTCTTGAGGTAATCCTCGTCGATCTCGACCCCCCAGCCCGGGCGGTCCGGGCGCAATTCGAGGTGGCCATCCACCGGCAGATAGGGATCCCGAACGTACTCGGTCCGGTCGCCATCCTGGCTCATGCCGTCGCCGTGATAGGCGGCCCCCATCGGCAGACGGTACTCCAAGATCTTGAAGTTCGGCTGCGCGGCGCAAAAATGCAGGTTCACCGCCGTCGCCAGCGGGCCCATCGGGTTGTGCGGGGCCACGGTGACATAGCGCGCCTCGGCGATGGCGGCGATCTTGCGCATCTCCAGCAGACCACCGATTGCGCAGATGTCCGGCTGGATGATGTCCGCACCACCGCAGTCGAGCAGCCGGGTGAACTCGAACCGCGAATACAGGCTCTCACCCGTCGCCAGCGGCACGTTCAATTGCGCCTTGAGCGGCCCCCATGCCTCGATGTTCTCGGGGCGCATCGGCTCTTCGTAGAAGAGCGGATGGAACGGCGCCAGCGCGTTGCCCAGCTGCGCCGCCTGCCAAGGCTCGAACAGCTTGGCATGGGCGTCGAAAGCGAACTCGTGGTCCGGGCAAAGCTCCACGATCTTCTCGACCCAGTCCGAGGTCGCGCCCAGCACCTTGCCCCAGGGATTGGCGTGTATGTCGATGCGATAGGGCGACAGCTTGAACGCGGTCAGCCCGTACTGCTCCTGCATGGCGGCGCAATGGTCGCGCACATCTTCGGGCTCCGGCGCGGTGTAGACGCCGAGGTAGACCCGCACCCGGTCGCGGACATGGCCGCCCAGCAGCCGGTAGACCGGCACCCCCAAGGCCTTGGCCGAAATGTCCCAGAGCGCATGATCGATCGCCGAGATCGCCGCCAGCCCCAGCGCCCCCGGAGGAAAGCGCGATTGCTGGAGCAGCTTGAGGATCAGCCGCTCGATCCGGGTCGGGTCCTCGCCCTCGATCTGCAGGTAGAGGTAGTCGAGCAACGGCGGCAGCGCCTTGTCCGGTCCGTGGTTGTAGCACTCGCCCCATCCGGTGATGCCCTCGTCGGTGTCGATGGCGACCAGCACCCGGGGCCGGTCCCGATCCCGGGTCATGAAGCTGCGCAGTCCGACGATCTTCATGCCGCATTCTCCAAGTTCCCCGACAGGGAACGCTCCTGAGCTCTGCTTTCAGACGTCATTGTCGGCCCCCTTGAAAATCCGCACTTCTGAGGAATGGATATGGTCCCGCATCGCCCGGCGCGCCGCGTCCGGGTCATTGGCACGCAGTGCGTCGATCACCGCCTGGTGCTCGGCCTGCAGATGCTGTTTGGCAGCGGCGTAGCCATCCGGTGTCAGGCTGCGCAGAAACCGCGCAACGAAGCGCATGTGCGGCTGCAGGAGTTCGAGGCTTTCGGTGATGAACCGGTTTCCGGATATTCGCGCGATCGCGGCGTGAAACAGGATGTCGCTCTCGATCGTCGCTTGCCCCGCGTCGATATCCCTGTCCATACGGGCCTGCAACTCGTCAAGCTCTCTGGCCTGCGGGGCGGTACACTTGCGCGCGGCCTCGGCGGCGGTCTCGACCTCGAGCAGATGCCTGAATTTGTAATACTGCATTATATCTTCGATGCTGGTCAGGCTCTTGAACCCGTGTGAGTGGTCTATCCCTGTCCCCTCGACGAAACTGCCGGCGCCGCGCCGTGAAACCACCAGCCCCGCCTCCCGCAGCCGCGCGAGCGCCGAGCGGACCACCGGGCGGGATACTCCGAACTCTTCAGAAAAGTCCTTTTCTGTTGGCAGTCTGCTGCCCTGTGGATAAGCTCCCGACTGAATCCGCCCGAGCAGGTCGTAATAGATCTGCTCTTCCAGGCGCAGGCCCGGCTGGAAAGAGATGTGAGCTTGCTCTCGCGCCACGACGGGTAACCTCCAGAGTCATAAGTATATTACATCATCTCAAAATTTGTAAGACAATAAGTGATTCTGGAGTTGCGGTTCAGCGAGTCGTTCAGGACCTGCCGTCCCAATCTGAAGCGGCACCGGCGAAGCCCGCACGATCAGGGAGGACGCGCCGCAGATTGCCCGGGCCCTTCTCTACCGCAGCCGCCCCGGCATGTTCTTCACCCGCCGGATCGGGATCGAGGATTCCAGCGAGGCCACGCAAACGATCCTCGTCAGGCGGCCGGTAAGGAACCGCTCGAACTCCTCCAGGTCACGCACCGCCGCCCGGCAACCCTGTCCTGGCTGGGCGCGGTCGCCGGTCATCGCACCCTCGCACTGGGCGTCGAGCATTTCGGCCAGACCGGCACCATCGGCGATCTCTACCGGCACCACGGCATCGACGCGGCTGGCATCGTTGCGCGTGTGACAGGGCTCACCCCGGGCCGCCCGCCGGCCTGACAGCTCCCTATTCCGCGCGCGCATGGCGGGGTTGAGAACTCTGCATGCACCCCGCGCAAACGCCTGTCCCGCCATGGAACCCTGCAGCAGAACAGGCGTTCGCCTTCCCTGACGGATGGAGCCGATCGTTCGCCTTCGCGGCCCGTGAGGCGGCAGGCGTTCCTGATTTGGCGCATGTGTTGAAACCCGCGCTGCAGCGCAACAGGTCCTGACCCTGACCCAAGAGGAGTGACCCGATGCTCAGGACTATCGCCACCGCCGCCGCGCTTGCACTGTCGCTGGCCGGCGCCTCCACCGCCCAGGAGACCGACACGCTGCGCGTCGGCATGTCCGGCGGCTATTTCCCCTTCACCTTCGTCCAGCAGGACAGGCTGCAGGGCTTCGAGGTCGACGTGATGAACGCCGTCGGCGAGGAAGCCGGGCTCGAGGTCGAGTTCGTGACCATGTCCTTCTCGGGGCTGGTCGGCGCGCTCGACGCCGGGCGGATCGACACGATCGCCAACCAGATCACCGTCACCCCCGAGCGCGAGGCGAAGTTCGTCTTCACCCAGCCCTATGTCATCGACGGCGCGCAGGTCGTGACCCGCGAGGGCAATGACGAGATCTCGGGCGTCGAGGATCTGAGCGGGCGCACCGTCGCCGTGAACCTCGGATCTAACTTCGAGCAGCTGCTGCGCGAGCTGCCTAACGCGGACGAGATCACCATCAAGACCTACGAATCCAACATCGCGCAGGACACCGCGCTCGGCCGCGTCGACGCCTTCGTGATGGACCGGGTGTCCTCGGCGCAGCTGATCAAGGAAAGCCCGCTGCCGCTGGAACTGGCCGGCGCGCCGTTCTCGGAAATCCGCAACGCCCTGCCCTTCCGCAGCGACGACGCGGGCACCGCGATGCGCGACCGCGTGGACGCCGCCCTGACCACCCTGCGCGAGAACGGCACGCTGGCCGACATCTCGCAGAAGTGGTTCGACAGCGACATCACCTCGGCGGAATGAGGTAGGCCATGCGGGCGCTCGACCTCGACTACATGCTGGGGCTGGTGCCCGTGATCCTGGGCTACGTGCCGCTGACGCTGTTCATGGCGGTGGCGGCGATGGTGCTCGCGCTGATCCTCGCCTCGCTGCTGGCGGTGGAGCGGGTGTTCCGGGTGCCGGTGCTCGACTGGCTGGTGGTCGGCTTCATCAGCTTCTTCCGCGGCACACCGCTACTGGTGCAGCTGTTCCTGTTCTACTACGGGCTGCCGCAGGTCCTGTCGTTCCTCAGCAAGATCGACGGTGTCACCGCCGCGATCATGGGGCTCACGCTGCACTTCGCGGCCTACATGGCCGAGAGCATCCGCGCCGCGATCGAGGGCGTAGACCGCAGCCAGTGGGAGGCCGCCCGGTCCGTCGGAATGACCCAGTCGCAGATGATGCGCCGGGTCGTGCTGCCGCAGGCCACGCGGATCGCCGCGCCGACGCTGGTCAACTACTTCATCGACATGATCAAGGGCACTTCGCTGGCCTTCACCCTCGGCGTGACCGAGATGATGGGCGCCGCACAGAAAGAGGCCGCCGGAAGCTTTCTCTATTTCGAGGCGTTCCTGGTCGTCGCGGTGATCTACTGGTTCATCGTCGAAGCGCTGAACCAGGGGCAGAAGCGGCTCGAAACCCGGCTGAACAAGGCATACGAACGATGATCGAGATCAGCGGACTGACCAAGCGCTTCGACCGCGCGCCGGTGCTGGACGGCATCGACCTCAGCATTGCCGAGGGCGAACGCGTCGTCGTGATCGGCCCCTCGGGCACCGGCAAGTCGACGTTCCTGCGCAGCCTCAACTTCCTCGACCGCCCGCAGGCCGGGCGAATCGCCATCGGCGATCTGTCGGTCGACGTGGCCAAGGCCAGCCGGGCCGAGGTCCTGGCTCTGCGCCGCCGCACTGCCTTCGTGTTCCAGAACTACGCGCTCTTCGCCAACAAGACCGCGAAGGAGAACATCATGGAGGCGCTGGTCACGGTCCAGAAACACCCCCGCGCCGAGGCCGAGCGCATCGCGCTCGACACGCTGGCCGAGGTCGGGCTTTCGGACAAGGCGGGCAGCTATCCGTCGGCGCTGTCGGGCGGTCAGCAGCAGCGCGTCGGCATCGGCCGCGCGATGGCGCTCGGGGCCGAACTCATGCTCTTCGACGAGCCGACCTCGGCGCTCGACCCGGAATGGGTCGGCGAGGTGCTGGACCTGATGCGCCGTGTCGCCGCGCAGCGCCAGACCATGCTGATCGTCACCCACGAGATGCAGTTCGCCCGCGAGATCGCCGACCGGATTATCTTCATGGACGGCGGCAAGATCGTCGAAAGCGGCCCGCCTGAACAGGTGCTCGGCGCGCCGAAGGACGAACGCCTGAAACGTTTCCTGCGCCGGGTCGGCGCCTGATCGAGTTCAGAAGGCGACGTCCGGCAGCCAGGTCGCCAGCCACGGCAGGTTCCAGACCAGCAGAACGGCGAGGATCTGGATCGCGATGAACGGAACCACTCCGGCATAGATCTGGCCGGTCCGCACCTCGGGCGGCGCGGCCCCCCGCAGGTAGAACAGCGAGAAGCCGAACGGCGGCGTCAGGAAGCTGGTCTGCAGGTTGATCGCGATCAGCACGCCCAACCAGATCGGATCATGCCCCATCAGGATCAGCGCGGGCGTGACCAGCGGCAGCACGATCACCGCGATCTCGACAAAATCAAGGAAGAACCCTAGGCCGAAGATCAGCAGCATGCTGAAGACCAGCGCGCCGGTCGGTCCGCCCGGCATCGACTCGAGGATATGCGCCACGCGCTCCTCTCCGCCGAGGCCGATGAACACCAGCGAGAAGAAACTGGCGGCAAGGATGGTGGCGAAGATCATCGCCGTCATCGTCATTGTCGACTCGAGCGCGTCCTGGATCACCTTTCGCACGATCACGTTGCGAAGCGCCAGCAGCACCGCGATGCCGCCCACGGCGGCCAGCACCACGTAGAGCCCGCCCGCGACCATCTGCACCATGTCAAGATCGCTGCGCTGCAGGCGCACCGGGAAGACGCCCGCCGCCACGGCCAGCACACCGAAAGCAACCGCCCCGGCCAGGATGAACCGCCGGTTCGCGCCAAGCCGCAGCGCAGCCATCAGCAGCGCGCCGATGGCGCCCACGGCGGCGGCCTCGGTCGGCGTGGCGACGCCGCCCAGGATCGCGCCCAGCACCGCGAAGATCAGGATCACCGGCGGCAGGATCGCCGAGGCCACCTCGGACAGCGGCACCCGCGCGCCACCCTCAGCCACGGGCGGCATGTCTGCCGGGCGGATCAGACCGCGCAGCAGAATGTAGAGGATATAAAGCACCACCAGCAGCAGCCCCGGAACGATGGCGGCGGCAAAGACCTGCCCGACCGAGATCGTCTCGACCGAGAATTTGCCCTGCTCGTATTGCGCCTGCTGGTAGGCATTGGACATGACGTCCGACAGGATGATCAGCAGTGTCGAGGGCGGGATGATCTGGCCCAGCGTGCCCGCCGTACAGACGATGCCCGACGCCACGCGCGCGTCATAGCCGGCGCGCAACATCGACGGCAGCGCGATCATCCCCATCGCCACCACCGTCGCCCCGACGATGCCGGTCGAGGCCGCCAGCAAAGCGCCGACCAGCACCACCGAAATGCCAAGGCCACCGCGCAGCTGCCCGAACAACCGGCCCATCGTGTCCAGCAGGTCCTCGGCGATACGGCTTTTCTCCAGCACCGCGCCCATGACCACGAACAGGGGGATCGCGATCAGCACCTGGTTGCTCAGGAGGCCGAAGGCCCGCTGCCCCAGTGCGCCCATCAGCGAAATGTCCATCGCCCCCAGCGCCCAGCCGAGATACCCGAAGATCACCGCGACGCCCGCGATGGTGAACGCCACCGGGAAGCCCAGCAGGATGCCCGCCATCAGCGCGGCGAACATGATGATGTCGAGGTATTCGGTCATGACGTCCCGCGGCTGCGAAGAAGGCGGATCAGGATGGCGACAGATTGCAGCATCACCAGCACGCAGAACGCCGGGATCAGCGATTTCATCAGGTAGACCGCCTCGATCCCGCCGACCGACATCGGCCCTTCGAGGATTTTCCACGAGTTCCGTACCGACGGCCACGACCAGTAGAGTAGCGCCAACATTGACGGCAGCAGCAGAAACAGGTGCCCGAAGATGTCGATACGCCGCTTCGCTTGCGGTGACAGGTGCGCGTAGAACACGTCGACACGCACATGCTTGTCCACCAGCAGTGTGTACCCACCCGCAAGCATGAAGAAGGCGGCATGCAGGTAGAGCACGCTCTCCTGCACCGCGATCGAGTTCACCCCGAAGACATAGCGCCCGATCACGATGGCGAACTGGATCAGCACCATCGCCACCACGAGCCAGCGGACGCCGCGGGCGATGCCGCGGTTGATGCCGTCTAGGGCATCGGCCAGTCGTTCCATGCGCACCTCGGGGAACAAGCCCGGCGCGGCCTAGCCGCGCCGGGCATTTGATCAGTAGCCCAGGACCGCCGCCCGGGCATTCATCTGGCCGTTGTCGGCATAGGTCATGTACCGACCCACCGAGTCGCGGTAGCCGAGGAAGCTCTCGACGATGCGCTGGACCAGCTCGTCCTCGTCCTGGCGCAGCTCGTCGATCACCTCTTCGGCGGCGGTGCCCATGGCGGCGATCACGTCGTCGGGCAGCTTCTTGACCTGCACGCCGTGCTCCTCGACCAGCACCTTCAGCGACTGCGCGTGCTTCGTCGTGTACTCGGTCCAGACCGGGTTGTAGAGGCTCTGGCAGGCCATCGCGACGGCCTGCTTCAGATCGTCGGGCAGGTTGTTGTAGACCTCGGCGTTGACCGCGCATTCCTCAGCCGAGGACGGCTCTCCCACGCCGGGCCAGTAGTAGTTCTTGGCCACCTGGTAGAAGCCGAGCGCCGAGTCGGTCCAAGGGCCGATGAACTCGCCCGCGTCCAGCGCGCCGGTCTGCAGCGCCTGGAACATGTCACCGCCGCCCATGGCCTGTGCCGCCATGCCCATCTTGGACGCCATTTCCGACGCAAGACCGGTGGTGCGGAACTTCATGCCCTTGAGATCCTCGGCCGAGGTGATCTCGTCCCGGAACCAGCCGGCCATCTGCGGACCCGAGTTGCCGCAGAGGAACGGCTTCAGGCCGAAACGGGCGTACATCTCGTCGTAAAGCTCCTGCCCGCCGCCGTGCGCCAGCCAGCCGAACTGCTCGTCCGCGCGCAGGCCGAACGGCTGCGAGCCGAACAGCAGGATGCCTTTGGACTTCGAACCCCAGTAGGCGGGAACGGCGTGGTACAGTTCCGCCGTACCTTCGGAGACCGCGTCGAACACGCCCGGCCCCGGCACCAGTTCACCGGCGGCGAACAGCTGCACCTCGATCCGGCCACCCGACAGCGTGGTGATCCGGTCCGCCAGCATCTGCGCGGCGACACCCGGTCCGGGCAGGTTCTTCGGCCAGGCGGTGACCATCTTCCACTTCATCACGTCCTGCGCGATGGCCGGCGCGGCCAGCGCGGTCGAGGCGGCGCCCACGGCGCCTGCGGCGATAAAGTCGCGTCTCTTCATGATCGGTTCTCCATGTTGGTGGTCTGATTATCCGAGTATTGCCGGGAGGTTAAGTCCGTGCTCCCGGGCACAGTCGATGGCAATGTCATAGCCTGCATCGGCATGGCGCATGACACCAGTGGCAGGGTCGTTCCAAAGCACCCGCGACAGCCGTTCGTCGGCCTCTGCGGTACCGTCGCAACAGATCACCATGCCCGAATGCTGGCTGTAGCCCATACCGACACCGCCGCCGTGGTGCAGGCTGACCCAGGTCGCGCCGCTGGCGGTGTTCAGAAGCGCGTTCAGCAGCGGCCAGTCGGACACCGCGTCCGAGCCATCGCGCATGGCCTCGGTCTCGCGGTTCGGGCTGGCGACCGAGCCGCTGTCGAGGTGATCGCGGCCGATCACCACCGGCGCGGACAATTCGCCCGTGCGGACCATCTCGTTGAACGCCAGGCCCAGCTTGTGCCGCAGGCCAAGGCCCACCCAGCAGATCCGCGCGGGCAGGCCCTGGAACGAGATCCGCTCTCGCGCCATGTCCAGCCAGTTGTGCAGGTGCGGATCGTTCACCAGCTCCTTCACCTTGGCGTCGGTCTTGTAGATATCCTCGGGATCGCCCGACAGCGCCGCCCATCGGAACGGGCCGATACCCCGGCAGAACAGCGGGCGGATATAGGCAGGCACGAAACCGGGGAAGGCGAAGGCGTCCTCGAGCCCCTCATCCAGCGCGACCTGCCGGATATTGTTGCCATAGTCGACGGTCGGGATGCCCGCGTTGTGGAAATCCACCATCGCCGCGACATGCACTTTCATCGAGGCGCGGGCGGCCTTCTCGACCTCGGCCGGCGCGCTTTCCTGCTTTGCCCGCCATTCGGCAACGGTCCAGCCTTGCGGCAGATAGCCGTGCACCGGGTCGTGCGCGCTGGTCTGGTCGGTCACGATGTCGGGCCGCACGCCGCGCTTGACCAGTTCCGGATAGACATCCGCCGCATTGCCGATCAGCGCGACCGACTTGGCCTCGCCCGCCTCGGTCCAGCGGCGGATCATCTCCAGCGCCTCGTCCAGCGAGTGGGTCTTCTCGTCGACATAGCGGGTGCGCAGGCGGAAGTCGGCGCGGGTCTCGTCGCACTCGACGGCCAGGCAGCAGGCCCCAGCCATCACCGCGGCCAGCGGCTGCGCGCCGCCCATGCCGCCCAGACCGGCGGTCAGGATCCACTTGCCCTTCAGGTCGCCGCCATAGTGCTGGCGGCCCGCCTCCATGAAGGTTTCATAGGTGCCCTGAACGATGCCCTGGCTGCCGATGTAGATCCACGAGCCGGCGGTCATCTGGCCGTACATCGCCAGCCCTTTGCGGTCGAGCTCGTTGAAATGCTCCCAGGTCGCCCAATGCGGCACAAGGTTCGAGTTCGCGATCAGTACGCGCGGCGCGTTCGCATGGGTCCGGAACACGCCGACCGGCTTGCCCGATTGCACCAGCAGCGTCTCGTCGTCCTCGAGCGTCTTCAGCGACTCCACGATCCGGTCGAAATCCTCCCAGGTGCGGGCGGCGCGGCCGATGCCGCCATAGACCACCAGCTCGTGCGGGTTCTCGGCCACGTCGGGATGCAGGTTGTTCATCAGCATCCGCATCGGCGCTTCGGTCAGCCAGCTTTTGGCGGTGATCTCGGTGCCGGTTGCGGGATAGACGTCGCGGGTATTGTGGCGGGTGTTCATGATGTGCCTCTCAGGGTCGGGGCCAGATCAGCCAGCTTGGTCAGAATGGCGGCAAGATGCGTGCGCAGGCGCGCCGCCGCCTCGGGGTCATAGGTCCAGGGCGCGGCCTCGGCGGCCAGATAGGTGGACTGCGCCAACTCCATCTGGATCGCGTGAACGCCAGTTTCGGGCTGCCCATAGTGCCGTGTCGTCCAGCCGCCCCGGAACCGCCCGTTGCTGACCGAGGTGTATCCCTCGGCCCCGCCGCAGATCGCAGCCACGGCCTGCTCGATCGCGGATGCGCAGGTCGCGCCGTTGTTGGTGCCGATGTTGAAGTCGGGCAGCTTGCCGTCGAACAGGAACGGGATCAGCGAGCGGATCGAGTGGCAGTCGTAGAGGATCGCGACGCCATGTTTCGCCCGCACCCGCTCGATCTCGGCGCGCAGGGCGGCGTGATAGGGCGCGTGGTACGCCTTCGCACGCTCGGCGACCTCGTCCGCCTCGGGCGGTACGTCCCAGATGTCCTGCCCGTCGAAGTCGATCAGAGGCACCAGCCCGGTGGTGTTCTGCCCGGGGTAAAGGCTCTCGCCCGACGGATCGCGGTTCGCGTCGATCACGTATCGGTGGAAGGTTGCGCGCACCGTGGTCGCGCCCTCCAGCAGCCCGTCATACAGCCGGTCGATATGCCAGTCGGTATCGGCCAGTTCCCGCCCCCGGTCGTTCAGGCGGGTGCGCATGTCCTCGGGCACGAAAGTACCGGTGTGCGGCAGGCCAAGGATGACGGGGCTGTCGCCCCGGACGATCTCGACGGGGGTCATCGACCGATCTCCAGCAACTCGGCGGCGGCGGCCAGCGCGCCCGAGCGCACCAGCCCGGCGGCGGCGTCGATATCCCCCGCCATGTAGCGATCCTCGGCCAGCGCCGGGACCGTGGCGCGAAGCTTGGCAACAGCCGTCTGCAACTTGCCCGAGGTCTTCAGCGGCGCACGGAACTCTACCCCCTGTGCGGCGCACAGCAGCTCGACCCCGAGGATCACGTTCAGGTTCCGGTTCATCCGCTCCAGCCGGCGCGCGGCATGGGCGGCCATGCTGACGTGATCCTCCTGGTTGGCCGAGGTCGGCGTGCTGTCGGTCGAACACGGGTTCGCCAGGTGCTTGTTCTCGCTCATCAGCGCGGCGGTTGTCACCTCGGCGATCATCAGCCCCGAGTTCAAACCCGGCTCCGGCGTCAGGAACGGCGGCAGGTCGAAGGACAGCGTCGGGTCGACCATCAACGCAACGCGGCGCTGCGCGATGGCGCCGATCTCGGACAGGGCCAGCGCGATCTGGTCGGCGGCGAAGGCCACCGGCTCGGCATGGAAATTGCCGCCCGAGACAATGCTGCCATCGTCCGTGATGACCAGCGGGTTGTCGGTGACGGCGTTGGCCTCGATCTCCAGCGTGCGGGCGGCGAAGCGCAGCAGATCCAGCGCGGCGCCGGTCACCTGTGGCTGGCAGCGGATGCAATACGGGTCCTGCACACGGCTGTCGCCGTCGCGGTGGCTGTCGCGGATCTGGCTGCCCGCCATAAGGTCGTGCATGGCGGCGGCAATGCCGATCTGCCCGGGATGGCCGCGCAAACTGTGGATCGCCGGGTGCAGCGGCGCGGTCGAACCCATGATTGCGTCCGTCGACAGGGCCGAGGTGACGACCGCCGCCGTCATGTTGCGCCAAGCGTCAAACAGACCCGCCAGCGCGCAGGCCGTGGAAAACTGCGTGCCGTTGATAAGCGCCAGCCCCTCTTTGGGGCCCAGCACCACCGGCGTCAGCCCGGCGCGGGCCAGCGCCTCGCCGCCCGGCAGGTCCTCGCCGTCGAAAACCGCCCTGCCCTCGCCGATCATCGCGGCGGCCAGATGCGCCAGCGGCGCCAGATCGCCCGACGCGCCGACCGAACCCTGCGCCGGGATCACCGGGACCACGCCCGCCGCCAGCATCGCCTCGATCTGCGCGCAGATCTCCCACCGCACGCCCGAGGCGCCGCGCCCCAACGACAGCAGCTTCAGCGCCATCATCAGCCGGGTGGTCGGCGCATCCAGCGCCTCGCCCACGCCGCAGCAATGCGACAGGATCAGGTTGCGTTGCAGGGTCTCGGTCCTAGCCGGGGGGATCTTGACCGAGGCCAGCTTGCCGAAGCCCGTGTTCACGCCGTAGACGGCGGTCTCGCCCTGCGCGGCATCGCGCACCAGCGCCGCCGCGCGGTCCACCGCCGCCCGCGCCTCGGGGGCAAGGCGCACCGGCAGGGCCTCGCGCCAGATCGCCTCGAGCGCGGCAAGGCCGGTCTCGCCCGGTTGCAGGGTGACGGTCATGCATGGCCCCCGAAGATGCGGCGGTTCAGCGGGTTGAAGCCGATGCGATAGGCCAGCTCGGACGGATGCTCCACGTCCCAGACCGCAAGGTCGGCCCGCGCGCCCGGCGCGATGAACCCGGCATCGTCCAGCCCCAGCGCCCGCGCGGCGTGGCGCGTCACCCCGGCCAAGGCCTCCTCGGGCGTCAGCGCGAACAGGGTGCAGCCCATGTTCATGGTCAGCAATAGCGAGGCCAACGGAGACGAGCCGGGATTGCAGTCGGTTGCCAGCGCGATCGGCACGCCCTCGGCCCGCAGCGCGGCAACCGGCGGCTTCTGCGTTTCGTGCAGGGTATAGAACGCCCCCGGAAGCAGCACGGCGACGGAACCCGCCTCGGCCATCGCGCGGGCATCCGCCTCATTTGCATATTCGATATGATCGACAGACAGCGCGCCATAGCGCGCCGCAAGCAGAGTGCCGCCCAGCCAGGACAGCTGCTCGGCATGCAATTTAACCGGCAGGCCAAGCTCGGCTGCGACCTTGAAGACGCGCTCGATCTGCGTCGGCGTGAAGGCGATCCCCTCGCAGAACCCGTCGACGGCATCGACCAGTCCCTCGGCATGGGCGGCGCGCAGCGCGGGGATACAGACCTCGTCGATATAAACGTCGGCGCGGTCCTTGTAGTTGGCGGGTACCGCATGCGCACCAAGGAAGGTCGTGCTGACGCGCACCGGACGACGCTCGGCCACCTGCCGTGCGGCGCGCAGCATCGCAAGCTCGGTGTCCCGGTCCAGCCCATAGCCCGACTTGATCTCGATATGGCTCACGCCCTCGGCGATCAGCGCATCGACACGGGGCAGCGCGCCTTCGACCAGCGCTTCGACGCCGGCCTCGCGCGTCGCCGTGACGGTCGAGACAATGCCCCCGCCCGCCCGCGCGACCTCTTCATAGCTGGCGCCCTGAAGCCGCATCTCGAACTCCCGGGCGCGGTTGCCGCCATGCACAATATGGGTGTGACAGTCGATCAGCGCCGGGGTCGTCAGCCGCCCGCCCAGATCGGTCCGGGGCGTGTCGGCAAATTCGGCAGGGAGTTCCTCAAGGGCACCGACCCAGGCGATCCGGTCGCCGTCCAGCGCGATCGCGGCGCCCTCGATCAGGCCATAACCGCCCTCGGGCGTCACCGTCGCGACCGTCGTGTTCCACAGAATCATGGCGGGTCCCTCTTGTCTCGGCACACCGTTTTGGTAATATGTGCATACATAATAAGTCAAGGTGGTTCGATGACGACGCTCTGGGCAAAAACCGCACTGACACCGGAGGGATGGAAGGACAGCGTCCTTGTAACCCTTGGGGAGGATGGAAAAATCCGCGATGTCGCCGCCGGCCAGCCGGCGCAGGGGCAGCGCGTCGATTGCCTGCTTCCTGCGCCGGTGAACTGCCACAGCCACGCCTTCCAGCGTGCGATGGCGGGCCTGACCGAGCGGCGTGGCCCCGATCCCCGCGACAGCTTCTGGACCTGGAGGCGGCTGATGTTCCGCTTCCTCGACCGGCTCGATCCGGACCAGGTCGAGGCTATCGCCGCTTTCGTGCAGATGGAGATGCTCGAGGCGGGCTACGGCACCAATGTCGAGTTCCACTACCTGCACCACGCGCCCGAGGGCGTGCCCTATGCCAACCTCGCCGAGATGGCCGAGCGGATCGCCGCCGCCTCGGCCACCACGGGCATCGGCCTGACGCTGCTGCCGGTGCACTACCAGTTCGGCGGCTGCGACGGGCGCCCGCTGACGCAAGGCCAGGCCCGGTTCGGCAACGACCCCGAGCGCTTCGCCCGGCTGGTCGAGGGCAGCCGCGCCGCGCTGGCCAGCCTGCCCGCTGACGCCGGGCTCGGTGTCGCGCCGCACAGCCTGCGCGCGGTAGCCCCCGAGACCTTGGCCGAGACAGCGAAACTCATTCCCGAAGGTCCGGTTCATATGCACCTTGCCGAACAGCCTGGAGAGGTGGACGAAATCCTCGCCGCCTACGGCAGGCGCCCGGTGGAGTTCATGCTGGATAACGGACTGCTGGACGAGCGCTGGTGCGTGATCCACGTGACGCAGATGACCCCGGACGAGACCGCGGCGCTCGCGGCGACGGGCGCGGTGGCCGGTCTGTGCCCGATCACCGAATCCTCACTGGGCGACGGTATCTTCGACGGCGTGCGCTACCTTGCGCACGGCGGGCGGATTGCGGTCGGCTCGGACAGCAACATCCGTATCTCGCTGTCCGAAGAACTGCGCACGCTCGACCTGTCGCAGCGCTTGCGCGACAACTCCCGCGCCGCGCTGGCCACGGCGGACCGCTCCACCGGGCGGCGGCTGTTCGAGGCGGTGACCGAAGGCGGTGCGGCCTCGGCCGGGCGGCACAGCGGCGCCATCGCGCCGGGCCATTGGGCCGACCTGCTGGCCCTCGACACGTCGGCCCCCGACCTCGAAGGCCTCAGCGGCGACCTGCTGCTCGACAGCTTCACCTTCGCCTCGGGCGATGCCGTCGCCGATGTCTGGGCCGCGGGCCGGCACATGGTCAAGGGCGGCCGACACGTCGCGCACGACGCGATCACAGACCGCTACCGCGCGGCGGTGAAGGGCCTGAGGGATACGTTGTGAGCGACCGCCCCGCGCACGGCTGGCAGTCGGTTCGCGAAGAGGTGCTGCGCCGCATCGCCGAGAAGATCTGGCTGCCCGGCGACCCGATCCCGAACGAGGTCGATCTTGCCGCAGAACTCGGCTGCGCGAGGGCGACGGTGAACCGCGCGCTGCGCTCGCTTTCCGACGACGGCCTGCTCGACCGCCGCCGAAAGGGCGGCACCCGCATCGCCCGCCAGCCGGTCGGCAGGGCCACCATCGAAATCCCCCTGATCCGAACCGAAATCGCCGAGCGCGGCGCAGACTACGGCTACCGCCTGCTCGAACGGCAGCAGCGCGCCGCCCCCGAAACCGTCGCCGCCTCGCTGGGCGCGGCCGAGGGCGAGCCCTTCCTGCACGTCGTCTCGCTGCACGAGGCGGGTGGCGCGCCTTACGCGCTCGAAGATCGCTGGATCGACCTCGGCACCGTCCCCGAGGCGCGCGACGAAAGCTTCGAGGCGCTCAGCGCCAACGAATGGCTGGTCCGCCACCTGCCTTTCACCCGCGCCGAGTCCGAATTCTCGGCCGTCCCGGCGTCCGGCGCACGGGGTGAGGCACTGAACGCCCGCCCCGGCGATGCGCTGATCGTCCATCGCCGCCGCACCTGGCTGGGCGACAAGCCGATCACCCAGGTCGACATGAGCTTCGCGCCCGGCCACCGGATCCGCACCCAGCAATAGCCTGGCCCGGTGATTCCTTCGCACCCGCGGCAAGGCCGTGGCACCGAACCAAACATTCCATTTCCACAATGTCTCTCCTCACGCTAGGCTGGTTTCGCTCGGTAGCAGCTGGAGGGGAGACCAGATGTCCGACTTCACCACACGCGTTCTCGAAACCGTATCGCGCGCGCTGCATTGCGCCCCCGAAACCCTTGGTCTCGGCACGCATTTTACCTTCGACCTCGGCATCGACAGCCTCGACGCGATCGAGGTGATGATGGGAATCGAAGATACGTTCGGGATCGAGTTTCCGGACGACGCGATGGAACAGATATTCACCATCGGCGATCTCGCCGGCTTCGTTCGGCATGAAACCGCACACGCGGCGTGACCTGTTGAACCCCTGCCGGTCGCGGCATAGCCAGCCAGCGGCGCCACCCGATCGGCTGGGATCCGAATGCAACGACTGCTCGCCACCCTTTTAGCGGCACTGACCCTGTCCGCGCCCCTCGCGGCACAGGCTCCGCGGACGGACATCTATACGCCTGCGCGCAACAACCTCTGCGCCGCCGGAGAGGCCGCCGGGCAAGGCTGCGCGGCAATCCGGGACCGCCGCATCGTCGACGCCTCGGCAGCTCCCTGGCGGATGATCGGCCGCGTCAACTTCGCCGGGGTCGAGATGCGCAGCCATTGCACCGGCACTATGGTCGCCGAGCGGGTTGTGCTGACCGCGGCCCATTGCCTCTACAACGAGGCGCGCGCACACTGGATCGCGCCGCGGGCGCTGCGCTTCGCGGCCGGTTATCAACGCGGCGCGAGCGTCGCCGTCTCCCCGGTCGCGCGCTACGTGCTTGCCCCCGGCCTCGATGCGCAGAGCCGCGATTGGCGGAACGAGCCAGCGCAGGATTGGGCCCTGCTCGTCCTCGAAAATCCGATCGGGCGCGAAACCGGCGTCGCGGTGCTGGACCCCGCGCCCGGCCCAATGTCGCTTGCCGGTTACGCCGGGCTGCGCCCGCACGTCCTGTCCATCGCCGAGGATTGCGGGGCGGCTCCCGGCCAGACGGCAGGCGTGATCGTGACAGGTTGCGCCGCTATGATGGGCGATAGCGGCGGGCCGCTTTTCGTCCGGAAGGATGACACGCTCCACCTCGCGGGGCTGCTCTCGGCGGTCGCCCCGAACGCCTCTGGTCTCCGCAGCATCGCTGTTCCGACTACCACCATCGCCGAGACGCTGACCACGATGACCGGCGACTGACGCCTACTCCGGAGACCGTCGCAGCGCGTCATCTACTCCCCGCATCGCCGCCTCGAGCTCATCGAAGACCTCAGCGAGCCGCGCCTCCTCGTCCTCCCGGCTGCGCGGATCGTCCAGCTTTTCCGCTGTAGCGCGCTTCGCCGGACGGCCCGGCCCGTGCCGGAGCCGCGCGGCCAGCGTTGGCGTGGCCCAGAAGCGGGCCGAGCGGCGGGCGGTGAAATTCACCAGGCTCCCCTGCCCCTCCAGCGCGGCGATTAGTCCCAAGGCGGTCGCCCGAGTGACACCGAGATCCGCCATCACCTGTGCCGAAGTCAGGATCGGCTGCCGTTTCACGAACTCCACGAAATCGGCCATGCGCGAGCGGCCCCGCGCCGCCGCCGCCGCCGCATCCAGCTTGGACAGCTCGTGCCGCAGCGTGCCCAGCTGTCCCAACTCGCGGGTCAGCTGCGCCGCCACCGCCTCGACCAGCGTGGCCACGCCGCTGATCGGCGACCAGATCTGGTAGCGCCCGTAGGTCAGAGCGGCCGAGGGCGCGGCGATCCAGTGCGCCTCGGCCGGGGTCAGCAGGTCCGGCCCGTCCCAGCGCGCCGCCGCAGCCTTGACCCCGCGCGACCGGGCGCGGGCCTCGCTCTCGACCGCCATGAACAGCAGCCGTTCGGCCGCCGGCGCGGTCCGGCGCGAGCGCAGCGCATATTCCGCCGCGGCTCTCAGACCGGCGATGACCGGGGTTTCCTCCAGCGCCAGCGCCCGCGCGACCAGTCCGGCATATTCGTCGCTTTCCAACCGGTCCTCGAAAGGTGTGCGCTGCCCGACCGGGGACGCCGCTGCCTCGATACGACGCATGCCCGCCTCGGGATCGGTGGCCAGCAATGGCGGCCGCGCCATGACCGAGATCAACCGCCGCCCCTGCTCCGCCCCGCGCGCATCGATGTCCTGGGTCCGGTTCGAGGTCAGGCGCATCATGATCGCGGCCTCGGACAGGCGGATGTCCTCCATCCCGACCGAGGCCGCCGCCTCGACGAAGATCTGCCCGGTACGCCAGTGACGAGCCAGCGCCGGATCAGCCAGCAGGATGCCTTCGATCCGCGCCGCGGCGATCTCCGCCTTCAGTATGCGCGGGATACCCCGCTCGATCTCCGCCATGCTGCTCTCCAGCCGCCCTCCGGTCCGTTATACGAGAGGTACGGCTTCGGAGTACATCAAGCCCCGGCCGATGTCAGGCGACCCGAGGCCGATGCGGGTCTTCGCACATAGTGCTTTTCGACTGGTCTGGCGCCGATTGCCCCCGAGAAACGCCCTTCCCCTTGGGTTTTCTCGGGCAGACTGCCATCATGCCCGCAACCGGCGGCTCTCTCCGGTTTCGATTTCATCGCGTGGCTTGCTTGAAGGTTTCACCTTGCTCCTGAACAGGCGACATTTCTCCGCCGGCCTGGCGGCCTTCGGTTTGGCCGGATGCGCCGGATCGAGCCCCTCCGGCAGCGGCGGCTCCCGGCGTTCGACGGATCTTCCGGACGACCTGCGCCCGGTGCCCAATTCGGGCTACGAAGGCTGGGTCGCGGCCTTCCGGTCCCGCGCCAGCAGCCAGGGCTTCTCGGACGAGCTACTGGCATCGGCTTTCCGCGGCACCGGCTACCTTCCAGGCGTCGTCTCGCGCGACCGCAACCAGGCCGAGTTCAGCCGGACGCTGGAAGACTACCTGTCGATCACCGTCTCGGACGAGCGCGTCGCCAAGGGCCGCGCAGCTTACGCCCGGCACCGCTCGACCCTCGAGGCCATCGAGCGCGCCTACGGCGTCGATGCCTCCGTCGTCACCGCGATCTGGGGCGTCGAAAGTTTCTACGGCGAACGCCGTGGCAATGTCCCGGTCGTGTCTGCGACCTCGACGCTGGCCTATGACGGCAGGCGCGGCAAGTTCTTCGAAGACCAGTTGATCGCCGCGCTGAAGATCTTGCGGGCGGGCGAGGTCGCGCCCCAGGCCATGACCGGCAGCTGGGCGGGCGCGATGGGGCACACGCAGTTCATCCCGACATCCTACCTTGCCTTCGCGGTAGACTTCACCGGCGACGGCCGCCGCGACGTCTGGTCCAACGACCCGAGCGACGCGCTGGCCTCGACCGCCCAGTACCTCGCGCGCAACGGCTGGCGGACGGGTCTTTCGTGGGGCAACGAGCTCGGCTACGGCCCGGCCCAGGGTGGGGTGATTCAGCCCCAGGCAGGCGGGCCGCGTTTTGCCACTACGTCGAACTTCCGCGTCATCAAGCGCTACAACAACTCGGATTCCTACGCGCTCGGCGTCGGCCTTCTGGCCGACAGGATCGCCGGTGGCCCGCCCCTGCGCGGCAGCTTCCCGCCCGATAAGAACGGCATGACCAAGGCCGACCGGATCGCACTGCAACGCGGTCTGACGGCGCGCGGCTTCGACACAGGCGGCGCAGACGGGGTCATCGGCCCCAACACGCGCGAGGCAATCGCCGCTTTTCAGGCCAGCCAGGGCCTGCCCACGACCGGAGAGCCCTCGCTCGACCTACTGCGCCGGCTGAACTGAGCGTCGCTTCCGGAAGAATATCTGCCCGGGGGTACTCTCCCGGGCGAAACGCCGCGCATAAGGGCTTTCTCGCAACTCTTCCCTGCGTAGCACCGGCGATACCGTCGTTTACGGAACCGGCGGCAACGAGGGACATCAACACGGTGCTGAAGCGGTTCGGTGAACCGGTCCGGATCGAGATCGTCCGGGCCAAGTGTCTGACCAAATTGATCAAGCCAGAACATCGGAGCATCACGACGCGCATTCGACCAATGCTTGTGTTCAAGTCATCTGCGACGGCCTGCGCCACGCTAGATGGGGTCGAGGTCGCGAACATGATCCACAAGGATCAGCCTACACCGGGAGTCTGTCCATTCGCGTAATTTGCCTAACTAGCGGCTTAGGTTCGGCCTCATATGACAGCATTCTCGACTATGGCCGAAATTCGCGACAGAGCCCTTCGACTCTCATGTGGAGACACAATTTCACGGATGAGGAGTGCGCCCTACCGGAAGGCCCTCATGAGCAGATGTGCGATGCGGCCTGAAATGAGCAGGCAGAAAGTCTATTCTGGCTAACCAAGCCTCGGCCAATGAGCACGCGCATTCTATACAGGCACTGCGACCCTCACAGCCAACCCAGTGCGCCGGGCAGCCAGAGGCTCAATCCCGGCACGAAGACCAGCAGGATCAGTCGCGCGAGGTCTGCGAAGATGAAGGGGATTACGCCGCGAAAGATCTTGCCCAGTGGCAGGTCGTCCGCCATCGCGTGCAGTACGAAGACGTTGATGCCGATGGGCGGGGTGATCATGCCCAGCTCGATCACCACCACGTTGACCACGCCCCACCAGACAGGATCGTAGCCCATGCCGACGACCAGCGGATAGACGAAGGGCAGCGTCAGCACCATCGCGGCGATCGTGTCGAAGATCGACCCCAGCACCAGGTAGAAGCCCAGCAGGCAGAAGATTACCAGCAGGTCCGGCAGTCCCAGCCCCTCGATCCAGGCTACAGCGGCCATCGGCAGGCCTGAGAGCGTGGCGAAATACGAGAACACCGACGCCCCGATGATGATGACGAAGATCAGCCCCGTGTTCGCGGCGGTATCGCCAAGGCAGGACAGGAAGCTGCCCACCGTCAGGCGGCGGCGCAGCAGGGCGAGCCCCAGCGCGATGGTCGCGCCGACCGATGCGGCCTCGGTCACGGTGAAGATGCCGCTGTAGATCCCGCCCGAAACGGCGACGGCTAGCAGCAGCACGGCCCAGTTCTGCCTGGTGACCTTCCGCCGTTCGGCCCAGGTGCTGCGCGGGCCGACGGGGGCGGTTTCGGGGTAGAGGCGCACCGTGATCGCGACGGCGATGAAATAGAACACCACCGCCAGGATGCCGGGGATGATCGCGGCCAGGAACAGGGTGATGATCGAGTTCTCGGTCAGGATCGCGTAAAGGATCATCACCACGCTCGGCGGGATGATCATGCCCAGCGTTCCGCCCGAGGCGATGGAGCCGGCGGCTAGCGACCGCGAATAGCCGCGCTGGATCATCTCGGGCATGGCGATCTTAACCATCGTGGCCGCCGTGGCGACCGAGCTGCCGCAGACCGCGCCGAAGCCCGCGCAGGCGCCGATGGTCGCGAAGATCAGCCCGCCCTTGCGGTGGCCCAGGTAGACATGCGCCAGACGGTAAAGCTCGGACGACAGGCCGCCGACATTGGCAAGGTTGCCCATCAGCAGGAACATCGCGACCACAGCCAGACCTTCGGAGGCCATCGCCGCCGAGGGTTCGGTCCCCAGAAGCGACAGCGCCGGGCCGAAGCCGATGATCAGGCCGGTGCCGACGACGCCGACGATGCCCATGGCGACGCCCACGGGCACCTGCAGGATGATCAGCGCGAACATGGCCAGCAGGCCCAGCGAGCCCACGAGGAATGGATCGGTCACGTCTTTACCTTAAGCAGCTTCGGCGGCGTCGCCGGATTTCAGGGCCGCCAGCGCAGGCGGTCGGCCGGTCAGCGCGGCACGCGCCCAAGCCCAGGTGACATAGGCCTGAACCGGAACGCACAGCGACATGATCGCGGTCGCGATCCACCACCACGGGGCCAGCAGGATCTCGACGGTGCGGGTGGTGCGCCCGGCCTCGGCATAGTTTGCGGTCAGCACAACGAACTGCCAGGCCAGCACCGCGAAGAAGGCCAGCGTCAGCAGGCCGGCAAAGGCCTCCAGCGCCATCGAGCCGCGCGGCCCGACCAGCTTGCCCAGCACGCGCACGGTCACGTTGCTCTGGCGCAGCAGGCCCGCCGGGAAGCAGCTGGCGATGACGATCGGATAGACCAGCTCGCCATAATCGTGGAAGCCCGAGATGCGCGGCACGCCGATATAGCGTGCCGAGCCGTCATAGAAGGTCAGGAGCGCCACCACCACCAGCCCGGCAAAGCCGGTCAGCGCGACGGTCTGGGTCAGGCGGTCGATCCGACGCGCCATGTCCGCCCCCGGCAGCGAGGCGCTCCGGTCCATCAGCTCTCGCCCCGCAGCTCGGCTAGGATGGCCAGCGTCTGGTCATAGATCGCCTGGCCGTTCTCGGTCCGCTCGATCCACCACTGGTGCACGGCCTGCGTGGTTTCCTCGTGCGCGGCCATCTTGTCGGCATCCGGGGTCAGGATCTGCAGCCGGCCTTCGGTCTTCTGCTCCTCGACGACCTTCTGCCCGGCGGCGGTGTAGGCACCGGCACCGGTCTCGGCCATCTTCAGACCGCCATGCGTCATCATTGCCTCCTGCACCTCGGCGGGCAGGCCGTTCCACTTGGCCTCGTTCATCAGCAGCAGGAAAGGGATGGTGCCTGCGGGCACCTCGACCGCCTGGTTCACAAGCGGGAAGGACTTGAACGTGTTCATGCCGGTCCAGCCCTGGATCACCCCATCGATGGTGCCCCGGTTCAGCGCCTCGTTGTACTCGGCCGAACTGAGCGCCTGCGGCGACGCGCCGAACTCTTCCAGCCATTTCGCCTGGATCGCACCGGCCGAACGGATCTTCTTGCCCGACAGCTCCTCGAGACCCTCGATCGGCTCTTCCATGAACAGCGCGTTCGGCTCGGTCGCGAAGATGCCGATCACGTGCACGCCGTCAAAGCCGGTCAGCAGCCCCGCCTCGTGGAGTTTCCAGCCCACGATCGAGGCTTCCTCGGCGGTCTGGAACAGGAACGGCAACTCGAACAGGCTCATCTCGGGGAATTGCCCGGCGGTGTAGGACGGCAGCACCCAGGTCACGTCGGCGACGCCGTTCTGCACCAGCTCGAACTGCTTGACCGGGCTCTTGCCCAGCGTGCCGCCCCAGAAGCCCTGCATGCGTACGGCATCGCCCGCGTCGGCCTGAACGGCCTCCATCCAGGGCTTGATGACGCCCGCGACGCCGGTGGACTGTTCGGGCACGAAGGTCGCGACCTTCACCAGCTCCTGCGCTGCCGCGCCCGCGACGCTTCCGGCAAGAAGGGCAGTCGCTGCCGCCAGGGTCCGTATCATCTTCATTGGTCTAGCCTCCTGTTGGGGTTCCGCCGTCAGCTTTTCTGCCCCAGGGCGCGCAGCGGAACCGGACGCCGAGGGATCGTTATGGTCTTCTGTTCGGTATAGAAATTCTCGCATGCCGCGCCGCCCTCGCGCCCCACGCCCGACGCGCCATAGCCGCCGAAGGGCGCGCGCAGCTCGCGCATCATCGGGGTGTTGACCCACAGAACGCCTGCGCGCAGCCCGTCGGTCATCTGCATGACCGTAGGCAGGTCGTCGGACCAGACATAGGCCACCAGCCCAAAGGCGGTGTCATTGGCCATCGCGACGGCCTCGTCATTGCTGTCGAAGGGCAGGAAGGTCGCGAACGGGCCGAAGATCTCGTCCTGCGCCACCCGGTCGGCGTTCGAGCAGGCCCGTACCGCCGTTGGTGTCACGAAATATCCCTCGCCCAGATCCTCGCGCCGCGCCGCGCCGGTCAGGACGGACCCGCCGTCGGCCAGGGCGATGTCGGCAAAGCCCAGCACCCGGTCCCGGTGCGGCGCCGAGGCCAGCGGCCCCAGCTCGGTCTCGTCGGAGGTAGGGTCGCCGACCCGGATGCGCTCGGCCCGTTCCACGAAGCGGGCCACGAATTCATCCATGATCGAGCGGTGCACCAGGATCCGCGAGCCCGCCAGGCACTGCTGCCCGTTGTTCGAGAAGATCCCCAGCAGCGCACCGTCCAGTGCCCGGTCCAGATCCGCACTTTCGGTGACGATATTGGCCGACTTGCCACCCAGTTCCATTGTGCAGGGCACCAGGTTCTGACCGGCGGCAGACATGATCGCGCGGCCGGTCTCGGTCCCGCCGGTGAAGCTGACCAGATCCACGCCCTTGTGCGCCACCAGCGCCGCGCCGGTGATGGTGCCGCGCCCGTTGACGAGGTTCAGCACCCCTTCGGGCAGCGCCTCCTGCAACAGCTCCACCAGCCGGGCGACCGCCAGCGGGGTCTGCTCGGAGGGTTTCACGACGCAGGTGTTCCCGAAGGCCAGGGCGGCGGCGATCTTCATCGAGGCCAAGGCGACCGGCGCGTTCCAGGGCGCGATCAGCGCCGCGACGCCCACCGGGTCGCGGGTCACGGTGGTCACGTAGTCCGCCGCCTGGTCATAGCGCTGCCCGGTCGCTTGCCCGATGTAGTCCGCGAAAAACCCGAAATTGTAAGCCGCGCGCACCATGTGCCGCGCCTTAAGCTCGCGCAGCAGCAGGCCTGTATTCAGGCACTCAAGCCGGGCCAACTCGTCGGCATGCTCCAGGATGATCGACTGACAGCGGCGCAGCACCTGCATCCGCGCCTCGGCGCCCAGCTTCGGCCAGCTGCCTGCATCGAAGGCCCGGCGCGCGGCGACAACAGCGCGGTCCACCGCCTCGGGGCCGTCCTCGGTCAGGGTCGAGACCTGCGCACCGGTCGCCGGATACCACACGGGGATGTCCGCGCCGCCGCCGGTAGAAGCTGAGCCCGCGACAAGGCCGCCGATGCGTTCCGGGGCGGTGATGGGGTGCTGATAGGTCACGTCTGGTCGTCCTCAGGTCATGTAGGCGCCACCGTTGACGTGCAACGTCTGGCCGGTGATGTACGCGGAATCGGGCGAAGTCAGGAACAGGATCGGGCCAGCAACATCCTCGGGCAAGGCCAGGCGGCGCATCGGGTTGGCGGCGGCATAGGCCTCGCGGTCAAGTCTGGGCGGGGCGGTTTCGTCGCCGTGGCCGGTGCCGCCCGTCAGGAAGGCGGTGTCCACGGCGGCCGGGGCCACGCAGTTGACGCGGATGTGGGGGGACATCTCGACGGCCAACTGCCGGGTCAGCGCCGCGATCCCCGCCTTGGCCACCGCATAGGCGCCATAGCCGGGGCGCGCATGGCTGCCCAGTCCCGAACCGGTGTTGACGATCGCCCCGCCCTTCCGCAGCCGCGGCGCGACGGCACGCGCGGCCCGGAAAGCGGTGCCAAGATTGCCCGAGATCACCTCGTGCCAGCCGGTGTCGTCCACCTCGGCCAGCGGCGCCGAGGGCGCGGCATAACCCGCAAGGTTCACAAAAGCGTCGAACGTATCGCCCGCTGCCTCCAATGCCGTGTCCAGCGCGCCGCTCTCGGCCAGCGCAAACCCGCAGGCGGTGACGCCGTCGGGCACCGGATGCCGCGCCAGAGAAGTATCGAGGTCGACCACAGAAACCTGCCAGTCCCGCTCACAGGCCATCCGCACCAGGCAGCGCCCAATGCCACCCGCGCCGCCGAGGACAAGCATGCGCCCGGTCATGCGATCTCGGCCGCGCGGCGCAGCCCGGCGATCATCGACGAGCGCAGCAGGAAGGTCCGCGTCCGGTCGGGATCGGCGGCGATGGCCTGCAGTTCGGCCAGGTGGGCGCGGCGCTTCTCGGGGTCGACGGTGTTCATCCGCGCCCGGTTGGCGTCGGCCTGCGCCAAGATTTCCTCGGCGGCGATCGGGCGGCGCTGCCGCTCATACAGATCCAACAGACCGTCGTTGCCGCCGTCCAGCACATGGACCAGCTTCTCGGCCAGGTTGAAGGCGTCGTGGATGCCGCCGTTCATGCCCATGCCGCCCTTGGGGCTGTTCAGATGCGCAGCGTCACCCGCAAGCAGGAGCCTACCCCGGCGATAACTCTCGGCGATCCGCCGGTGCACCCGGTAAATCCGCTTCTCGACCACTTCGATCTTTGGCGCGTGCGGTGCGATCGCCCGCGTCTTCTCCTGGATCGAGGCGTCGGTCAGCGCATCCTCGGGCGTCTCGCCCTCGGTCGGATGCAGCGAAATCCGCCAGACGTCCGGCAGCCGCAGCAGCGAATAGGTGCCGCGGGCAAACCAGATGTAGTTCACGCCCGACAGGCCGGGGATGAATTCCTCGAACGGCAGGTGAGTCGTCGCCAGCACGGTGCTTTCGGGGTAGGTCTGCCCTTCCAGATGCACACCCATGGCGCCGCGCACGATGCTGCGCGCGCCGTCACAACCCACGACATAGGCCGCGTCATGCCGCGCGCCGCCAGCCTCGACCCAAGCGCCGTTATCGCTTTGCCCCACAGCCTCGACCTCGGTCGAAAATCGGACCATGTCGCTGGGCAGCCGCCGCAGCAGCGCCTCGCACAGCCGCGCCTGGCGACATTGCAGGCGATAGGGATGCGCGGTGTCGTCCTTCAGGACGCTCAGATCGAATTCCGCCATGTCGCGGTTTTCGTGCTGGCGTATCTGCCAACGCGGAGTGATCCTGCCGGCATCGATCAGCTCGGCGGTGATGCCGCTGTCGTCCAGCATGTCCAGCGTCGGCGGATGGAAGGTCGAGGCGCGCAGCTGGTCGGGCACCGCCGGTTCGGCTTCGAACACGGTGACGGGAACGCCCTGCCCGTGCAGCCGCCAGGCCAGCGTCAGCCCAACGGGTCCGGCGCCGACGATGATGACGGATTTGCTCATGCGGGGCCTCCTTGCCGGGCTGGGGGAATGGCAATTGACATAAGGATATACTCTTATATCTTTTGAGAAGCTGTCAAGCCACTTGATCGGAGCCATGCACAACACCTCTCCAGACCCCCGGACAAGCGCCGTTCTGATCGTCGATCTTCAGAACGATTTCCTAGACTCTGCAGGCGCTTACGGGCGCGCAGGCCAAAGCGCGCCGCAGATCGCCGCGCTGCCCGAACGGGTCGCCCCGGTGGTGCGGGCAATGCGCGATGCAGGCGGCACCATCCTCTCCACCCAGTTCACACTGGTACCCGGAAAGGGCGGTGAGCCGCTGATTTCGCCGCATCTGAAGGCGTTGCGCCCGTTCCTCGGGAAGGGCGATTTCACCCCCGGCGAATGGGGGCACCAGTTGGTCGACATGCTGCAACCGGCGGATTTCACCATTGAGAAGGTCGCCTATTCGGCCTTCTATATGACCCGCCTCGAATGGGTGCTGCGCAAGGCGGGGATCGACACGCTTTTCATCTGCGGCATCGTCACCAACGGTGGCGTCGCCTCGACCGTGCGAGACGCGCACCTGCGCGACTTTAGCACCTATGTGCTCAGCGACGGCTGCGGCGCGTTCTCGGAGACCGTGCACCAGACCGCCATCGCGGACCTCTCGACCGTCGCCACCTGCCTCACCTGCGCCGAGGCGCTCGAACTGCTGAAGGAAACCGCATGAGCCAGTCGGATTATGGCGAGGGCGGCATCATCGGGATGCTGACCCCGCAGGCCAACACCACCGTCGAGCCGGAATTCTGGTCACTGCTGCCCTACGACTGGTCGATGATCAACGCGCGACTGACCAGCGACAAGGGCACCATTGAGGAGCGGCTCGTCGACTACACCACCCGATTCGTCGACACCGCCCAGCAGTTCGCCAATGCCCCGATCGACGTGATCGGCATCGGCTGCACCGGCGCGTCCTATCTGATCGGTCGCGAGACCGAACAGCGTCTGATGGCAGAGATCTCCCAGGCCCACGACATGCCCTGCTGGACCGCTGCCGCCGCGACTGTGAAGGCGCTCGACGCGATCGGCGCGAAGAAGATCGCCCTGCTCTCGCCCTACCCGGACACCCTGAACGCCAAGTGCGTGCCCTATTGGGAAAGCTTCGGCTACGAGGTCGTCGCCTGCACCGGCCCCAAGCTGGTGACCGAGAAGTTCCACCCGATCTACGCGATGACCGGTGCGGCAACGCTTGCCTCACTGAAGGAGCTGCAACAGCTCGATTGCGACGCCATCGCGATGCTGGGTACCGGAATGCCCACGCTGCTGCCGCTGGTCGCCGGGGAACGCGGCGACGGCCCGGTGCCGATCTCGTGCAACCTCGCCCTCGCCTGGGCCTGCGTCGAGCCGCAGCGGGGCCGCCCGCTTAATGAGGGAACGCTGATGAACTGGGTGGACGGGGCCGAATGGATGCCGCGCTTCAAGGCGTTGTTCCCGGCGGCGGCGGGCTGAACTCTCAGCTCTGCCCCGCGCGGTAGAGCCAACCGCGCCGTGCACGGTCCTCTGCGGCGAAGGCCTCGATCAGCGGGCGGTCCTCAAGCGTCAGGTCGATCGGCGACAGCCCCTCGATCAGCATCCGCCGCGCCAGCGGGGCGATTTCGAACTCATGCGCCCCGTTTGCTTCCACCCGCCCGGCGTTCAGGTCCGCGGTCACGCGCCGTGCTTGCGGATCACCCGCGACCCAACCCGCGATCCCGTCCAGCGCCGCGCGCGGCAACACCACCGGCAGGATGCCGTTTGCCACGCAATTGTCGTGGAAGATCGTCGCGAAACTCTCGGCCAGCACCACACGGAAGCCGTAGTCAACCAACGCCCAGACCGCATGTTCCCGCGACGAGCCGCAGCCTGCGTTCCGCCCCAGCATCAACACCGAGGCATCGGCATACTCCGCCCGGTTCAGAAGGAACTCCGGATCCGGCTGCCGCTTGCCGTCCGCATAGCGGATGTTTCCGAACAGCCCGTCCGCCAGCCCCGCCTTCGAGACGCGCTTCATTTCGCGCGAGGGGATGATGACATCGGTGTTCATGTTGTCCGTCATCAGCGGCAGCGCGACACCGGTATGCGCCGTGAACCCTTTCATGACAGCACCTCGCGCACGTCGCTGATCCGTCCGTTGACCGCGCTCCAGGCGACGGTTTCGGGGCTGGCGATATGGGTGCGCACACCCGGCCCCTGCCGCCCTTCGAAATTTCGGTTGGTCGACGATACGACCCGCGCGCCGGGTGGAAAGGTTTCGCCGCCCGCATAGAAGCAGAAGGCGCAGCCCGCCTCGTGCCACTCGAACCCGGCGTCGCGGAACACGGCGTCCAGCCCCTCAGCCTCGGCGGCGCGCTTAACCTCTGTCGAGCCGGGCGCGCAGACCGCGCGAACGCCTTCGGGCACCTTTCGCCCGCGCAAGATATGCGCGGCCCGGCGCAGGTCGCTCAATCGGCTGTTGGTGCACGATCCGATGAAGGCGCCGTCGATCGGCTGACCAAGGATCGGCGTCCCCGGTTCCAGCCCGACGTAGCGATAGGCGGCCTCCAGCCCCGGCGCGCCGGGTAGCAGCCCGTCCACAGGGGTGGCATGTTCTGGGCTGGTACCCCAGCTGACCGTGGGTGCGATCCGCGAGACGTTCACCGCGATGTCCCGGTCGAACACCGCATCCGCGTCGCTGGCAAGCGCCAACCACTGTGCCTCTGCCGCGGGCAAATCCTCGGCGCGCGGCGCGAAAGCCCGCCCGCGCGCATAGTCCAGCGTCTTGCGATCCGGCGCCACCAGCGCCGTGAACGCCGCGAACTCAACCCCCATGTTGCAGAGCGTCAGCCGCTCCTCGACCTCCATCGCCTCGATCACCGGCCCGGCGAACTCGATCGCATGGCCCGCGCCGAACCCCGCGCCGTAACGGCCGATCAGGTGGATGATGATGTCCTTCGCGGTCAGCCAGCCGGGGCGCCTGCCTTCGAGCCGGATCCGCATCTGCCGATGCCCCGCGATCCGCAGAGTCCGCGTCGCTAACGCATGTTCGCAATCGGTCGATCCGATCCCCCAGGCCAGCGCGCCCAGCCCGCCCAGCGTGCAGGTGTGACTGTCCGGGCAGACCATGGTGATGCCCGGCAGCGCGATCCCCTGCTCGGGCGCGATGACATGCACGATGCCTTGCCGCGCATCATCGGTGCCGAACAACCGCAGGCCAAGCTGCCCGGTGGTGCGCCGCATCTCATCAATGAAGACCTGTCCCCCGGGCATCCGCGTGCCTCCGGGCCGGCCCGGTCGGGTGTCCACGATATGGTCAATGGTCGCGAACACCATTTCGGGCGACATGATCCCGCGCCCCTCGTCGATCATGTTCGACAACGCGATGGATCCCGTCCGCTCGTGCAGCATGATCCGGTCGATGTAGATCAGCGACGAGCCGTCCTCGAACCGCCGCACCTCGTGCGCGGCCCGGATCTTCTGGTAGAGCGTTTCGCCCATCTCAGCCCAACCCCAGCTCCGCCAGGATCGCCGCGGTGTCGGCCCCGACCTTCGGCGGGGACGCGCGTAGTGCGGGGCGGGCGCCGTCGAATTCCAACGGCAGCGCGGGCAGGCGCACTCGCTTGCCGTCGGGCAGTTCCATCTCGTGCAGGCCCCCGGCAGCAAGCTGCGGGTCCTCAAGCAGATCATCGGGCTTGCGGATCGGCGCGAAGGGCAGGCCGATCTCTTCCAGCCTTGCGCTCAGCGCCTCGGTGCTCAGCGCGCCGAAAATGCCGCGCAACCGCGGCATGATCTCGTCCCGCCGGGCAACGCGACCTCGGTTGTCGGCCATCTCCCGATCGCGCGCCCAGTCACCCAGTCCGAAGGCGCCGCACAGCGCCTTCCACTGGCCGTCACTGACCACGCCCACGAACATCTGCCCGTCGGCGGTGTTGAACACGTCATAGACCGCCCAGGCCGAGATCCTCTCGGGCATCGGCGGCGCGGGCGTGCCGGTGACGGCCCCCTGCGCGATGTGCTGCCCGACCAGGAAAGCCGTCGTCTCGAACAGCGACGCCCGTACTTCGGCCCCCTGCCCCGTGTCCTTGCGTGCCAGCAGCGCCGACAGGATGCCGATCACTCCGAACATTGCGCCGGTGACATCGATCACGCTCGCCCCGGCGCGCAACGGCCGCCCGCTGGGCCCGGTCATGTAGGCCAGCCCGCCCATCATCTGCGCGACTTCGTCCAGCGCGGTGCGGTTCTCGTAGGGACCCGACAGGAACCCCTTGCAGGACTGGTAGACGATGCCCGGATTGATCGCCTTCACGTCCTCGTAGCCAAGGCCCAGCTTGTCCAGCGCCCCGCCCCGAAAGTTCTCGACCATCACGTCGGAGCGCTTCAGCAGCGCCCGCACGACTTCCATCCCATCGGGCGATTTCAGGTCCAGCACGACGCTGCGCTTGTTCCGGTTGTACATCGCGAAATAGCCCGCGCCGGACCCCGGCAGGGTCCGGGTCTTGTCACCACCCACCGGCTCGACCTTGATGACCTCGGCGCCCAGGTCCGCCAGGATCATGCCGACTGTCGGCCCCATCACCATGTGCGAAAATTCCAGGACGCGGACGCCCTCCAGATATGCCATGCGATGCCTGCTCCGATTGCCATTCGCGGTTAAATGATATAATAACATACCAATAGATCAAAGAGAAATGGAAGACCCGTGATCACGATCAGCGAAGTCGGCCCCCGTGACGGCATTCAGAGCCTTGATTTCATTGTCGATATCGAGGTGAAAAAGCGCTGGATCACTGCCGAGGCGGCGGCCGGCGTCCCCGAGATCGAGGTCGGGTCCTTCGTCAACTATAAGCGCCTGCCGCAGATGCAGGACACAGCCGCGCTGGTGAAACACGCCCTCACGCTGCCAGGCCTCGCGGTCGCGGTTCTGGTGCCGAACCTGCGCGGAGCACAAGCCGCTGTGGAGGCCCGCGCGCACAAGCTCTCGATCCCGCTTTCCGCCAGCGAAACCCACTCGCTACGCAACGTAAACCGCAGCCACGCCCAGATGATCGACGAGGTCGCGGCGATCCGCGCGCTGGTCGACGATCTGCCCACGGAGGTCCGCCCCTCGATCGAGGTCGGCATCGCCACCGCCTTCGGCTGCACCATAGAAGGCCATGTGCCGCAATCCACAGTCACCGATCTGGCCGAGCGCCTAATGGAGGCCGGGGCCGACGAGGTCGGCTTGTCGGACACCACCGGCTACGCCGACCCGAAGATGATCCGCGATCGGGTGCGCGCGGTGCAGAGCGCCATCGGCGCGCGGCACATCACCGGCGTCCACCTGCACAACACCCGGGGCCTGGGCCTTGCCAACGCGCTGGCGGCGCTGGAGTGCGGGATCACCACGCTCGACGCCTCTCTCGGCGGGCTGGGCGGCTGCCCCTTTGCACCCGGCGCCAGCGGCAATATCGTGACCGAGGATCTTGTTTACATGCTCGAGGCGATGGGACACAGCACCGGGATCGACCTGCCCGCCCTGATCGCGGCCCGCAAGGACCTGGCCGAGGCGTTGACCGCGGCCCGTCCCGACGCGCCGGTCTACGGCTTTCTGGCCGACGCCGGACTGCCGCTGCATTACGCCCCGCCGGAAAGGGCCGCGCAATGACCGACGCCACCCTGCCCGAGCTGGACCCGAACAACCCGACGCCGCTCTACCACCAGATCTACCTGCACTACCGGCACCGGATCCTGTCAGGCGTGCTGAACAACGGCGAGCGCCTTCCCAGCGAAGAGGACATCGCGACGGCTTTCTCGGTCTCGCGGATCACCGCCAAGCGCGCGATGAACGAACTGGCCGAGGAAGGACTGGTCACGCGCAACCGCGGCCGGGGCACGACCGTGTCCTATGTCGCGCCGGAGCGCGCGGGCGGTGACGGATTCTCGGGACTACTGGAAAATCTCGTCAACATCGCCGCGACAACTACAGTCGATGTGCTTTCGCTGACCTACACCGCCGCCCCCGCCCCGGTAGCAGAGCTTCTGGAACTGCCGGAGGGCGCGCTGGTCCAGCGCGCCGAGCGACGCCGTTCCCGCGATGACGAGCCGTTCTCCTACATCACCAGCTATCTGCCCGAAGCCATTGGCCGCACTTTCGGCGAGGGCGAGCTGTCCGCCCGCCCGATCCTGCAGCTGATCGAGCAATCCGGGCACGAGATCAGCTCGGCCAGGCAGACGATCTCGGCCGTGCCCGCAGACCCGATCGTCGCGCAGGCCCTGAAGCTGCCGGTGGGGTCGCCCCTGTTGAAGATCAGCCGCCTCGTTCGCGACGCGAAAGGCCAGCCAATCCAGTTCATCGAGGTGCTTTATCGCCCGGACATGTACCAGCTCGAAATGAGCCTCAGCCGATCCGAAGACGACAACGGCCGCAAAGTCTGGTCCTCGGCCAGCTAGCTGCTCGCCCCAACCGTGACGGTCCAATCGTTCCGACACGTTCATTGTTGTTGCACCGTACAGCCAGCCGCTGGTTCAGGATTTTCCACGGCGTGCCAGGCTATCGTTCCCAGGTCGCGGTTCGGTGCCATACCTTTGGCGACGTTTGTGCCCCCCCTGTCGAGCCTCTATTCCGGTTCAATATCCGCCGTGATCAAATTCGCCTTCTGCGACGAACCGCACAGCATGCACCAATCTGCACTGAATTATTATTGAGTATTGACACCCCAAGCCCAAAAATAGCTGGTTTGATGCAGAATAGTTGCCAAGTAGCGTGGCCATGTGTGTGAACGGAGACAGCGGCCCGTAGTTCTGCGCCTGCTTTGACGCAAGACTTGTTCAAGAGGTTGGCGCGTTGAAAGAGCTGCCTCGCAGACGCTTTGGAACCCAAACCCGTGCGATCTCAACGGCTAGGCAGTGACTGGTGGTTCCCTGGCCGCCGACCGCGACGGTATAGCGCTTTCGTTCGAGAAGCTGCCGTTGACCGCTAGCAATCCTTGGGCAGTGGCGAGCGAGCTTCTGCGCCTGTCCGCACCGGCATTTCCGGTGTATTGGGTAATGAAGTTTGGGGGAACAGGGGCTGCCCAAGGTGTCGCGTGTTACGAGTGCGTTCGCATATACCATGGCGTCCGCTGCAGGTTTGACGATCGGCGAGGACGGCATCGTCCGGTCCGGAGAAGACATAGTCTATCGCTTGGATCAATCGGACGAAGGACAGGTCCCTGCCTCAGACCTTTACGATCTCATTGAATGGATACGAGCAAACCACCCCGACATGGTAGCTCTCGTGTTCGCCTATGCGGACAAGATCCAGGTCGATCATCTCGGCGTGCTTGGCCTAGCGATCAAGACAGCCCCGACGCTGCGCGGCTCACTCCGGCGCGTAGAGCGCTACTTCCAACTCGTTACGGATACCGCGGAGTATCGGTTGGAAGAGGATCGGGAGAGCGCCTACTTCGTGATCGAAGGCCGAAACGGACATCACCCCGCCTTGCCCGTGCGGAATGAATGCGCGCTTGCGGGCTTCGCACGCAACATGCGCCGCTTCGTCGGCGAAGGCCTCGAGTTGAGCGGCGTTTCCTTCCGGCATTCCTGCCAAGCTGACCCTGACCGGTACGTAGCTGGGTTCGGTTGCCCGGTTCACTTCGACGCAGACCGGGACGCCATCTGTTTCGCGGCGCGCACGTTGGACATGCCTAACCTCCTCGGCGATCCTGCCGTGTCCAACTTCCTTACGCGGCATCTGGACGCCGAAATGGACAAGATGGAGAAGCAGGAGAGTGTTTCGGCAGAGCCCCCTATAAGGGCCGCTCTCTTACGCCATCTGACCCCAGGCCTGAGCAGTGGACCGCCAGCCGCATCCGATGCGGCACGGTCCCTCGGAATGAGCGAGCGCACGCTGTTCCGAAGGCTTTCGGACGAGGGGCTGACCTACCGGGAGGTTGTGCAGGACGCGCAGATCCGCCTCGCGCAAGAACTCCTCGGGAACGGCAGCAATTCGATCGCCGAAGTCGCGTTTCTGACCGGGTTCTCGGAGCAAAGCTCGTTCAGCCGGGCGTTCAAGCGTCGGGTCGGCAATACACCTGCGCAGTTCAGGGCTCAGACAGCCCGCAGTTGACGTCCCCCTGCCGCGCGATGGCAGGTTCTGCCAAAGCCTTGGCAGGCGCAGCCAAGACCGAAGAGCCTTCCTCCGGGTAGCTATGGTCAACCGACCCTTGGAAAGCCCCCGGGAACTGCGCGGCCATCGTCATTCGCAGTAGACCTCGTCGGGCTCTCCTAAACCTGGAGGCCCGAGATGGGACAGTCCCGCCGTTTCACACTCAATACACGCACGCCGCGCGCTGCCCATGGCGAGATGAGCGACATGACGTTCACGCTCATCCTCGCGGGAGGCGCGGCGGTCGCTGCGAGCATCCTCGCGCTGCCCGTAACCATGCCCAGCCCGATTATCGAGTCCGCTTCCGCTCCGGCTGTCGGGGAGGCGTCTCGTGACAATGCGGATCGCCGACTCCTGACCGCGTTGGAAGTCGACCATGTCGCCCGGCGCGCCGCTGTGGCGGCACGCTCGCATCACCCGGAGGACCGCGAATGATCCAGTCACCGATGCATCCAGATCGACTTCGCTTCAGCTGCAACACCGGGGATCTGAGCCGCACCGCATTCGTTATTGCGGGGACAACTCCGGCTACTGCCGTTTGTCACCGCGGTCCGGAACGGGGCACAGATTGCGACCTGGAAAATCGGTCTGCCATGGGCAAGGCCGAGCAGCTGATCGCGACTGCAAGATCTGCCCAGATCCCGGTATTCCGGCTACCTGAAGCAGACCTCAAACCTTGGCGGCCGAGCGAGGAGGTCACTTGCTCGTTCGCTCCGGACCTGAACCGCCACCTGTGCGCGCGAAGGATCGCCAAGGTGGTGGTGGTAGACACGTGCAGTCATCCCGGCACCCTGCCCCTGATCAGCCAGCTTCTCGACCTGTGCTACGACGTGGCTCTTGTGAACATGGCGCGTTCCGAACGTGACGTGAATACAGTCGATACGCACCTTGGCGGGGTTCTCGCCTACCTCGAGGTTAGCGACAGGGTATGGTGCCCGGACGAGGTGATCGACTTCATCCGGCTCCATTGCCTGTTTGCGTCAACCTGAGACGCCCCTCTCAGTCGAGGGTGATCGGGATCTCGCGGATCGACTTGCTGTGTCCACCGGCGATCAGGCCGAGGATGGCCCCGTTCGCGTCGCAATCGAGATCGACACTGATCCGACTGGGCGACGGCGGGGTCATGAAGTGCCCTTGCGCGATCTCGAAGTGGGTCTGCAACACCCCCGACACGTCTCTGAGGTAGCAGGCCAGCGGGCCCGCTGCCATGCCGGTCGCAGCTTCTTCGGGGATCGCATACCGCGGCGCGAACATTCGGGTCGTCGCATCAACCCCGGACGGATCGCGGACCGGCGCGAAAGGGTAAAGGCCGATCAGATCCAGCTTGTCGCTGATCGCTTCGATTGCGGCTTGATCCGGCACGATACGGGCCAATGTCCCAGCATCCCGGATCGGCACGACGATGAATGAGTTGCCGGTGTTTACGAGCTGCGGCGAGAGACCCTCGACCAGATCGCTTTCCACCAGTCCGAGGGACACCAGGACATCGTTTGACGTGACCCCGCATTTTGTCCATTCGGCCGGGCCGGAATAACTGGGTGCCAATTGTTCCATGAAGGACTGCGTCCCGCGGATAATGATCCTTCGCGGACCGTCGACAGTCATTTTCGAAGTTTCGCCCTCGGCCACCCTGCCGATCTGGGCGAGGTGAGAAAACGCAGCGATGGTCGCATGCCCGCAGTGCGCGATCCGGCGGTTTGGCGTGAAGAAGTCGAAGCGGAAGCCGGCTTCGTCCGAAGCGGATACGAAAGCGGTCTCGGACACGCCAATCTTGCGCGCGATTTGCTGCATCTGCCCTTCACTGAGGTTGTCAGCATCCAGAACGACCCCTGCGGGATTTCCACCCTGGCCGTCGGTGACGAAGCCGTTGACGATCTGAGCGATGATGGTCCGTCCCATGAACCTTATCCTCCGGTCAATCTGATGCGTATGTCGAGCAGCCTCTGGCTCACTCTTCCGGGCAGGGGAATGTCACGTTCGACCCACAGAGCGCCGTGATCTCGATAGGCTTGCGTTCGTTCACTAAAAGGACCCGGACCGGACCTCCCGGCATGGGCTCGCCTTCGGCACCCGATCCTATGTCGCGCGGCAGGGTGACCGGCAGGCTGAGGGCGCCAACGAACATGGCTGCAAGAATGGCTGTAATGATCTCGGCTTTCATGACGGCCTCGGGCAGACGCGTGGAAAACGAGGGGGCTGGCGGCGACGCAATGCTCGCCGCCAGCGGTTATGAATCAAGCCGCGATGTTGTCGGCGACCGGGAAGTCGATCTCGGTCCTGGCGACCGAGTTCAGGTAGTTGGTCCAGACATTCAGCGCGACATGCTGAACGATCTCGACGACCTGCGCGTCATCATATCCAGCGGCCCGGACGGCGGCGAGGTCGTCATCGGCCACGTGACCGCGGTTCTCGGCGACGTTCAGTGCGAAGGCGACGGCCGCATCGGCTTTCGCGTCGGTCGATCGTCCCTGGCGGTTGGCGGCGATTTCCTCGGGCGAGAGCTTGGCGAGGTTCGCCGCCAGATAGGTGTGCGCCGAGAGGCAGTATCCGCACTTGTTGTACTCGGCGATCGCAAGGGCGACCCGCTCGCGCGTGGGCGCGGGCAGCTTGCCTTTGCCAAGCGCGCCGAAGATGCCGAGATAGCCCTCGAGCGCCGCCGGGCTGACGGACGTGAGGCGGAACAGGTTCGGCGTGCTGCCGAGCATCTTGTTCACCTCTTCAAGAAGCGGGCGCGAGGCTTCGGGTGCAGCCTCGATACTGTCCGGGTAGGTAATACGAGCCATGATTTTCTCCGGTTCGGATAGGGTTGAAGTGTGGTTCGAGCACCCCGGCGCTCCTGAAGTCGCCGGGGTGCCTCTCTGCGTTGAGGATCAGCTGTTGGCGTCAGCCACGGCGAGATGGTGGATCTCGGGCCAGTTCTTGGCCGCCCCTTCAAGCACGCTCTCCTTGTCCTCGAGGTACTTCTCGAAAACGGCCGCGTTCAGGAACAGGTAGAGCTTGCCGTCCACCACGTCCGCGTAGCGTGGGTTGGCATCCAGCTTCTTGCCGAGCGCGACGCCCAGGGCGCAGAAGCCGCCGTACTGCGGAAGGTAGGCCTCGGGGTCTGCGGCGAAGGCATTCATCGCCGCCTCGCTGGCGAAATAGTAGGCCCCGCCGTCATGGACATGGGTAAAGCGGGCCTGGCCTTCGGTCACGCCGAGACCGAGCGCCAGAGCAACGGTGTCGGTGCCCCGTACGGCGACGCGCTGGCCCTCTACGGTCGTTCCGGTCGACAGGTTGTACTCGTCGGCGGCGAAGGCGGGCGCAACCGTGGTGACGACCAGCAGGGCAATAGCGGTGGAGATGCGATTCATGTCGAACTTCCTTTCTAGGGAGGGGGATCAGCCAGCGACCGCGGTGATGCGCTCGACGGCTTCGTCGGTGGACCAGACGGCGTTGGCGATCATGCGGAAGTTGATGAGCGCGGCGAGGTAGCCGTCACCTTCGGGAACCTTCGCTCCGGCAGTGGCGTCGCGGACCACGGCGACCTCGAAACCCTGCTCGAGGAACTCGCGCATGTGGCTTTCCACGCAGAGGTTCGCCGACATCCCCGCCAGCACGATCTGGTCGACGCGCAGCTTGCGCAATTGCAGCGAGGCGTCGTTCTGCTCGGGGCCATAGACCTTGTGCGGCGAGGCGATGATCGTCTTGCCGTCGAAGATGTAGTCTTTGTACTCGGGCATGAAGTCGGCGCCCGAACCCTCGAAATCCGTCATGTCGAGCGGGCCGGGGCGATCGAACATGCCGATGCCGTGCATGACCTTCTCGAGCGCGCCCTCGAAGCTCCATTCGTGATCGTGAGGGTAGTAGTAATGCGGCGAGATCACCACCGGCATATCGGCAGCCTTGGCTGCGCGAAACAACTTGGTCAGGTTGTTCACGACGTCATGTTCGGTGACGCTTTCGCCGACCACGCCCCAGGAGACGCCATTGGGGCTGAGGAAATCGATCTGCGGGTCGACGACCAGCAGGGCTGCGCGGCCCTTTTCCAACGTCATGTTCGACGGCGGCAGCGCGCCCTCTGCCGGTTCGGCATAGGCCGGATTGTCCGAGGCCATGGCGCGAGAGGCAGCCATGCCCGTGGCGGCAATGGCGCCGGTCGCGGCGCCGGCGGTCAGCACGGCGCGGCGGCTGACGTTGGTTTCGTCTTTCCGGTGATAGTGGTCGTGATGATGGTGATCGCAGCAGCGGGTCATCAGGTAGCTCCTTCACGAGGCGGGCACGCAGCCCGGCGGTTCCGGTCGGTTCGGCAAGCGGACCGTCAGAAAACTAACTGATCTGTTCACTTGCTGGTTCTTGATGCCTCCACCTTGGCGCACAAGCAATACACAAGAACGAGATATTATCGTTACTTACCAAATACTTAAATCGTACACGGCTTTAGCGACGGCATCGATTGATGCCGCCCATGCTCAGTTCGTAGGGTGTCGAAGGCGGTTAGTGTGGGCCGCGCGTCACGCCGCCCATGAGCGTGCAGTCATCGCCCGCTTGTCCGTAGATCAGCGAAGCGACCAGTCCCACGTTCCCGACGGCCGTCCCATTCACCTGACCCGGATCGGGAACGACCACATGATAGCGATCGACAAGCGACCGCATCAGCATCCGCAGATCGGCAAGGTCCCGGTTGCACCGCACCAACACGATCGTCGGCTTGCTCTGATCCCCGGCCTCGCGCCAGGCGACCTGTTGGCCATCCAGCAAGATCATGTGATGAGTTTCCCCGCGAAGCGGTGTGTCGTCCTGCGTTCCGTCTGCCCAGGCGGGTATCGTCAGGGAAACCGGAGCGGTGATGGCCAAGGCAAGCGCGGCCGTGGCGGCAAGAGGCATCGAGGGCATGTCATGCGTCCTTCTGCGATTTCCGTGTGGGCGGGCGTGATGTATGGTCCCCGTCGCAAGCTTCGAGCGCCGAGCGCAGGCAGTCGTTCTGCTCCTCGAGCTCCGCAAGCCGGGCCTGGAGGTGCGCGACACCGGCCTCGACCTCTTCGAGGGTGAAACGTTGGGGAATGTGTTGCGGGCAGTTCCAATCGAAGGCGCGTACGCGGATCCGCACCAGACGCTGGACCTTGGTACGCGGCACGTCCGCTGTCAGCTGCGCGGCAAGGCCCGGATCCTGATCGGAACGCAGCAAAGTGGCCTCGCCCCAGACCTTCAGTCGGCGGCGTTCGGCATAGTCCATGAAAAACAGGGCAATCCGCCCGTCTTTCGAGAGGTTCCCGGCGCTCAGATGCTGACGATTCCCCCGGAGATCCGCATAGGCCAGCGTGCGCGCATCGAGCACCTTGAGGAACCCGGGATACCCGCCGCGAAACTGTACATAAGGCCAGCCCGAACTCGAAACGCTGGCTTGGTAGAACCCGTCGCGCGCCGAGATGAAGGCGGCCTCGACGGGGCTCAGCACGTCGGCCGCAGGCACATCCGGGGCGAGCAGACGCGCATAGGCCGCAGCGGATCCATCGGATCTCTGCTCCGCCAGAACCTCGGGGGTGAAGGCGATACGGGCGAACGCGCGGGCCATGTCAGAGACCCAGGCTCGTCAGCCCGGGATGGCATTTGGGCCTGGGCCCCAAAGGCCAGAAGAACAGGCGCTGGCTTTCTTGGATGGGCAGATCGTTGATTGAGGCCCGCCGTACCGCCATCAGCCCGTCCGCAGCAAACTCCCAGTTCTCGTTCCCATAGCTGCGGAACCACTGGCCGCCGGCACGGCGCCATTCATAGGCAAAGCGAACGGCGATGCGGTTTCCGGTGAAGGCCCAGAGTTCCTTGATCAGCCGGTACTCATCCTCACCCTTCCACTTGCGCGCCAGGAAGGCTTCGACTTCGGCACGGCCGTGAGGAAACTCAGCCCGGTTCCGCCAATGGCTGTCGAGCGTATAGGCAGATGCGACGCGCACCGGATCGCGGCTGTTCCACGCATCTTCCGCAGCACGCACCTTGGCGATGGCCGACGCCTCGTCGAACGGGGGGAGCGGGGGTCTGACGATGTCGCCCATGTGCACGATCCTATATCATTACCGATCTGTTCACTTTAATGGGCAATAAATGAACCGATCAGTAATTCATTTCAATCCTTATTTCCTCAAAGCTCTGTGATGTGCGGCTCCAGAAATCTCTCCCACCAGGCGGCCTCTGAGCCTGCAGGGTTAACATACTGGTTTACGAACGCAGTGCCGTGCCATCAGGCGAACCCGAAGCGCCGGCCTGCGCGACCTCGCTGCTGCGCAACGGGAGCCTCCAAATTGACGGCTTCGACGCATGGAGAAAGCGGGCTCGACGCATGAGCAACTGCTCGCCTCGTACGGCGCGCTCGCGGAATGGCTTGCCAAAGCGTCGCTCAGTTTGTGGATGTTCATAAAGGCGAGATCGACGCAGCCCGCCTCGACCCGAACACGCCCAGTCACGGAGATACCGCGCCGTCGAACGCCGCCGGCACCCCGGGTCGTTTCCTCGAGAGCCCGATGTAAGGGCGCTCGGCATGATTCCAGAACGGAACGCAGTCGCCCCCGGAGCGGAAAAGCACCGCGGGTCCCTCGATCACCTCGCCAATGGCATCGCACCGAATGTTCCGCGCAACAAACTCATTCCGGACGGCCTCGGTCAGTTCGGGCGCTGTGGACAGAAGAAACCCGTAGCTCGGCCAAGTGCGGAGCCACTGTTGGAGCGGGATTCCTTCCGGCGGAGCGATGTGCTCAAGATCAAGCACTGCGCCAACGTCCGAGCAATCGGCCATAGCGATGGCAGCTCCCCCGAGACCGGCCTGTCCGATACCCCTGCAGGCTTTCAGCATGCCATCTTCCGCGAGGCGCGGCAAAAGCTCGAGATCTTCGCGCATACGCTTTGCCGGAGCACCGAGCCCCGAGCAAAAGCGATCGAAGTCCCTCAGATCACCCCGATGATCCGCAACGGCCATCAGGACATGTCCGGGTCGGGCAGCAGAGCACTTCACCGGCGTGTCAACGTAACCAAGAGCCGAGACCGAGAAGCTCAAGTCACGCCCAGAGCAATCCGTATGGCCGCCGACCAGCGGCACATCGTAGGCCCGCGCCGCCGCGGCCATGCCATCGATCATGGGCGCAGCAGCCGCAATGCTCGGTGTTGAGACCTGGTTGACGAGGGCGGCGGTCCGACCACCCATCGCGGCGATGCTGGACAGATTGGCCACAACCCCGCACCACCCCGCAAGCCAGGGATCATGCGCCGTCAGAGCAGGGGCAATTCCCTGGCACGAGAGCAGGTCGGCCCCCTCCCATCGCGGCAGGATCGCTGCATCGTCCCCCGGATATCCCGCCGCACCCGGCGCGAGGCCGAGCGCCTCGACCACCTTGGCGGCGGCGAGCTTCGATGAAATCGCGGGGTGGCATTGTAGACTGCTCGAGAGGGCCGCAGGATCCGGTGGTCGCACGCTGCGCGTCGCCACATATTTGCTGTTCGGACCAGGACATTGGACTCGAGTGCGGACAGTACTTGGCATGAGGGCCTCCCCAAAGGCATCAATGCACCCCTTCTACGCCATAATAATGATTGGACGAAATACCTTATTGTATGCATACAATATGGAGGCGGAAGCAGTTGAAAACACTGCGTCCAGCTAAGTTCACTCCTCACCGCTCTGATCAGGAAAACGCTTCGGATAGCGTTTGGAGCGATTGCCAGCATCCATCGTCGGGATAGGTGATTCGATGAAACACCTTCCCTTCTTCCAGGAGGAACGATATGAATTGAGGGGGTGGAGGTGGTCATGATTGACTGGGAAAATCTCGAGATTGATCGGAGTAAAGCGCTCTACAAAGCCATCGCTGACAAGATGGAGGAAGAGATCAATCGCGGCATCCTTGCGCCGGGTGAGCGTTTGCCGGCCCAGCGTCAGTTGGCCGAGTGGCTCGGCGTCGACTTTACCACCATCGCGCGCGCCTATGCCGAGGCCGGATCCCGCGGCCTGATCGACCGACAAGTAGGACGCGGAAGCTTCGTCCGCGCACAAACCCGGGCCGCGCCAGCCCTGATCGCGACGATCGACCCCGAGCGGCAAGGCGCGACCGATCAATCCAAGAACATGCCGCCGGAACCTGACGACGCGGAACTGATGGCCAGAATGCAGGACGGACTTTCTTATGTCGCTGCCAACCTTCGTCCACTGCTGCGGTACCAATCTCCGACCGGGTCGGACAAGGACAAGCGGGCCGCCTCGACTTGGCTAGGCATGCACGGTCTTGTCCCTGGGCTCGAGCGCATCGCGATCACCCCTGGCGCGCACGCCGCGATGACGGCGATCCTTACGATGCTGACGGAGCCCGGTGACCGGATCCTGTGCGAAAGGGTGACATACCCGGGGATCCGCTCGATAGCGCGGCGCCTGAGGCTCGACCTGCGAGGCATCGATATGGACGAACACGGCATTCTTCCCGATGCGCTCGCAAACGCGATCCGAGAGCACAGACCGTGCGCCCTCTATCTGAACCCTACGATCCACAATCCGACGACGCTGACGATGCCCATCGAACGGCGCCTCGAGATTGCCGACGTCCTGCAAAGCCATGGACTCAAGTTGATCGAGGATGACGCTTACGGTTTCATTCCCCCCGAGCCGCCAGCTCCGCTCGCTGTGAGCATACCGGAGATTTCCTATTACGTTGGGGGACTTGCCAAATGCCTTGGGGCGGGGCTCCGGCTTGCCTTTGTCGTGGCACCCGGCAGCAAGGCTGCTTTCCAGTTGGGCCAGGTCACTCACGATCTTAACGTCATGCCATCCCCACTCTCCGTGGCCCTTGCAACCCGATGGATCGAGGACGGCACCGCGGATCGGATCCGAAGGACAATCCGCAGGGAAACCGCACTGCGCCAAGCTATGGCACAGGAGATCCTCGAAGGCCTTGAATACACGATGGCAGAACATGCGTTCAGTCTGTGGGCAAGACTACCCAAAGGATCCACCCGAGCGGAGATCATCGGCCGGATGGCCGGCCAGCGCCTCGGTGTGGTGGCATCCGACGCTTTCACCGTTTCCGGGACGCCGGCCGAGAATGTGCGAGTTTGCCTTGGAGGTCCCCTGGACCTTGGCGAACTCCGCAAGGGCCTCCACGCCCTTTCAAACGCGGCGCTGTCTCAATCGTATCTAGGCTGACCCATCGTCGCGAGTATCACCGCGAGATCAACTATTCTTCCTTGCCTGCCCTTAAGCGCGCCTAAAGAACTTTCTCCAGTGCGGCGGCGGGTACACTGCCTTTGTCGATTTGCCTACACAAAGGCTCGAGCCCGGTTAAACGCTGTTGAAGACCGCGACTACATGCGCATGAAGATGCTCAAGGCCACGCCCGAGGACGCGATTCTCCTTATGCCCTCGGTGATCGACCTCCCGCCCGGCATCGGCAGCGGGACCGGACTGAGAGAACCGCAGCGCTTGTTCACGTTGCTTGGCTTGCCCGCGATCGGTCTGCCTGTCTGCAAGTATGGCTACCCCCACCAGCACCTGAGCATAAGCGTGCACCTTGCTGCGAGACCCGGCGCGGAACTGCCGCTGCTCGAACTCGCTCAGGTCATTGAAGATCAGATTGGAGCGATCTGACAATCGACGCCGGGCGTGATCGAGAGGCACCGCGTTGACCGGCATCGGGGGCATCCTAGGTTGGCTTTGCGCGACAGAATACGCCTGAATATTTGCGTTATACTCCGGGCACGCCGTCTGCCCCGATGCCTCCGGAGCGGCAGAGGCGGCCGGGCAAACCCGGCCGCCGCCAGTCACATCAGTTGGTCGCGATCTTGCCGCGCATCCAGTCGCCGAACTCGGCCAGCGCCTGCTTGGCGGTCTGCTCCTGCAGAACAATCGACTGCCACACGGCGGGCTCTTCCGAGCGGATCGCCGGCATCGCGGGTGGGCGGGCGCGGCCGAAGGCCACTTCCAACTGCTCGTTGGCGACAAGGTACTCGGGATGCGCCTCGATCCGCTCGCGGGCGGTGTCGGTGTCCAGCGCACCCTTGATGATCGGCAGATAGCCGGTGCGGGTGAAGATATGGGCGTTGTTTTCGGGCGTGGTCACGAAGCGGATGAACTCCCACGCGCCCTGCTTCACCGCGTCATCGGCGCTGGCGATGATGCCCAGAGTCGCACCGCCGATCGGGGCCGCGCAGACCTCCTGGCAAGGCAGCGGCGCCACGCCCAGGTCGAACTCCAGCTCGGTCAGCTTGCGCGTCAGGCCACCGGTCGAGTTGAACTCGATCGCCGCCTTGCCGGCGCTGAAATACTGGTCGGCCACGTCCTCGTCCAGTGCGGCATCCAGCGAGGCAACGTGGTGCACGTTCACCCAGTCCGCCGCGGTCTGGTAGGCGAAGGCCGAAGCGTCCATGTCGATCTGCACGGCATTGTCCGCAGGATCGACCCAGCCGCCGCCAGCCTGGTTGGTCATCGCCCAACGCACCCACTGCGGCGGGGTGTTCACGCCCCACTGGGTCACGGTATCGCCGTCCTTCACGGTCAGCGCCTGAGCGGCCTCGAGCAACTCGTCCCAGGTCGCGGGCGGCGTCTCGGGGTCCAGCCCGGCGGCGCGGAACATGTCCTTGTTGTAGTACATGACCGGGGTCGAGACGTTGAACGGGATCACATAGCTCTCGCCCAGGTATTTCGACGCCTCCAGCGCGAAGGGACGGATCTGGCCGACCCACTCCTCGCCGGCCTCGTCGATATAGGGCTGCAGCGGCTCCAGCACGTTGCGGGCGGCGAACAGGCCGTAGCGGGTGACCTCGAGCATGGCCAGGCCCGGTGCGGTGTTGCCGGCGATGGCGGCGGTCAGCTTCTGCGTGCCCTCGGTATAGTTGCCGGTGTAGACCGGCTTAAGCACATAGTCGGTCTGCGCCTCGTTGAACATCTCGGCGAGCTCGTCCACAGCTTCACCGTTGTTGCCCGAAAAGGCGTGCCAGAACTCGATCTCGGTCTGGGCGGAAACGGTGGTGGCGGTCGCCAGCAGAAGCGCGGCGGCACTGGTCATCATGCGCATTGGGGGTCCCCTCGTTACAGGTGCAAGCATGTGGGCCCCTACATGCGCCACGGTCAGTGACATGTTTTTGTCAGTTGGGTGAAACATCGGTGTCACAGAACCGTGGTGTCTGCGGCCTGATGAAAAGACTTGCCCCCTATCTCTACACCGCCCCGGCGCTAATCGTGCTGGGCGTGTTCATCTACTGGCCGATCGTCTACTCGGTCTGGCTGTCCGTCCACCAATGGGACTGGCTGATGCCTCAGCCCGAGTTCGTGGGGCTGGAAAATTACCGCGTCATGCTGGACAGCAGCCAGTTCCAGAAGGCGCTGTGGAACACTGCGCTGTTCACGCTGGTCTCGGTCGGCCCGACGCTGGGGCTGGCGCTGGCGGTGGCAGCGCTGATCGCGCCGCCCTCGCGGCCGAACCGGGTGCTGCGCTCGGTGTTCTTCATGCCGACGATCATGTCGGCGGTCGCCATAGGCGTGGTCTTCGACTGGATGATGAACACCGAGATCGGCACGTTCAACACCGCGCTGCGCGCCCTCGGCTTCAGCGGCGTGCGCTGGCTGACCGACCCGCAACTGGCGCTTTATTCCATCGCGATGGTCGAGGTCTGGAAACAGTTCGGCTATGCGGTCGTGATCTATGCGGCGGCCCTGCAGGCGATCCCCGACACGATCTACGAGGCAGCCCGTATCGACGGTGCCAGCACCTGGCGCAAGTTCCGCGACATCACCTTCCCGCTGATCATGCCGACGACCTTTTTCCTGCTGATCCTCTCGGTCATCAACGGCTTCCAAGTCTACACGTTCATCGAGGTCATGACCCAGGGCGGCCCGGCGCGCGCGACCGAGGTGATCCTCTACTACCTGATCCGCGTCGGCTTCGATGCGGCGGATGTCGGGCTCGGCTCGGCGGTGGCACTGTTCCTGTTCGGTGTGCTGCTGGCGATCACGCTTCTGAAAATGCTCACCATCGGACGGAAGGTGCACTATGGCTATGACTGAGGCCCGGCCGCTGGCCGCCACGCCCCTGCACCGCCCGCGCCTGCGCCTGCCGCTGCGCGCCGCCTTCCTGGGACTGCTGGCCTTCGTTGTGCTTTACCCGCTGTGGCAGATCGTGAAGGTCTCGCTGATGCCCGAGGCGGGGCTCGGCTCGATGCAGGCCGCCACTTGGCCGCCCGATGTCTCGGCCTATGTCGAGGCGTGGACCGGTATACCCTTCCCGCGTTACTTCCTGAACTCGCTGGCCGTAGCGCTGGCGGTAACGCTAGGCAGCACGTTCACTGCGATCCTCGCCGCCTATGCCTTTGCACGGGCCGAGTTTCCGGGCCGCGACCTGCTGTTCCTGGTCGTCATCGGCACGCTAATGATCCCCGGCCACATCACGCTGATCCCGAACTACCTGACCTTTGCCCGGTTCGAGATGCTGGACAGTTTCGCCGCGCTGATCCTGCCGTTCCTGGCCTCGGGCTTCTCGGTCTTTTTCCTGCGCCAGTACATGATGGGCATCCCCCGATCCCTGGACGAGGCAGCTCGCATCGACGGCGCCGGCCCGTGGAAGATCCTCTGGACGATCGTGGTCCCGCTCAGCTGGCCGGCGATCTCGGTCGTGGCGCTGTTTTCGTTCATGAACAACTGGAACGAGTTCATCTGGCCGCTGCTGGCCACCACCTCCGAGGACATGCGCACCGTCCAGATCGGCCTGCGCTACCTGCTGCGCAACGAAGAGGTCGGCGCGACCCCCGACTGGCCACTGGTCATGGCCGGCACGATGATCACCCTCGCCCCCCTGCTGATCGCCTATGTGGTGACCGAACGGCACCTGATCCGGGGCATCACCATGGGAAGTTTCCGATGACACAGATCGCCTCGCACCGCGGCGGCGCCGCGCTTTGGCCCGAGAACTCCGAAACCGCCTTCCGCGAGACGCTGAAACTGGGGGTCGAGCAGATCGAGTTCGACGTGCAGCTTTCGGCAGACGGCGAGCCGATGATCTTCCACGACAGCACGCTTGACCGGGTGACGAACGGCACCGGCCCGATGGGCGCGAAGACGCTGGACGAGTTGAAGGCGCTCGAAATCTCCAACGGCGGCGGGCGGATCCTGACGCTGGACGAGGGGCTGGATATCCTCGCCCTCTCGGACATCATCCTTCGATGCGAGCTCAAACCGGGCGTCGACATGGTCCCCTACCCCGGCATCATCGACAAGACACTCCGCACGATGGCGGATCGCGGCCTGCTGGAACGCACCGTCATTACCAGCTTCCACCTGCCGACCCTGCGCGAGGTCGCGGGCCACGCCTTGCCGCTCGCCGGGCTGCTGTGGCTGGTCTCGGATCAGGTCTTCCGGCTGTGCGGCCCCGGGGGCGTGGCGCTGCTGGCACGTGACGCCGGGATCACGCAGGTCGCCCCGAACCAGCGCCTGATGCGCGACGGCAGCCTTGAAACGCTGCGCGACGCCGGGCTCGAGGCCAGCGCCTTCGCGGTGCTCGAGGACGAGGCCATCGAATGGGCCTTCCGCCAGCGCCTGCCGGTCTTCACCACCGACCGCCCGGACGCGGCGTTGCGGATACGGCGTTCTCAAGAGGCTTTGTAGCATTCGCGCCCGGCATGGCCCGGGAATATCCTCGCTGGCGTGACCTTCCATCGCTTGTTCGCGTGCCTTCTGCGAACCATGGTCGGCGCGCCAGGGTCCTTTCTCCGACAAGGCCGAAGGTCACCTATTGATCAATCGCCCGTTCGATAGGCACCGGTGAGCATTTTACGGAGGAACCGACCAGCGGAGCGCGTTATTCTGCCCCTGCTTGCTTGCAACAGGGGGGGATTCCGGTATGGCAATTGGCCTCGAGTAGTCCCCCGAGAAGAGAAGGATTCTGCGATGAAACATGTGCTTGCGACAGCTGCGGGCATCGCCGCGATGAGCGCCGGTGTCAGCCACGCCGAAACGTTCACCATCTCCTGGTGGGGCTACAACGGCGAAAAGCTTCAGGCCAACATCGTCGAGCCGTTCCAGGAGATCTGCGGCTGCGAAGTCGTCTTCGAGACCGGCAACAATGCCGACCGTCTGGGCAAGCTGCAGGCGCGCGGCGGGCGCGGCGTGGACGTGATCTACCTGACCGACAGCTACTCTCAGATCGGCATCGAGGCAGGCACCTTCCAGGAAATCGATCGCTCGCGGATCCCGAATATCGAAAAGCTCTATGACATCGCGCAGGACCCGCAGGGCGGCTATGGACCGGCCTACGCTGTTGGGCGCGCTGGCATTGTCTACAATGCCGACACGGTCGAGCCAATCACCTCGTGGAACGATCTCTGGCGCGAAGATCTGGCAGGGGCCGTTACGCTTCCGGGCATCACCACCACCGCCGGCCCGATGGTCGTCGTCCAGGCCGGCAAATATGCCGGTGTCGATGCTTACGAAGACACCGATGCCGCTTTCGAGGCAGTCGCCGCGCTGAAGCCGAATTCGGTCAAGAACTACAACACTGGGTCCGAGATGGTGAACCTGATCTCGACCGGTGAAGCCTCGGTCGCGATCGCACAGGACTTCACCCTGGCATCGCTGAAAGAGGCGCTTCCGGCGATGACCTGGGCGACGCTCGAAGATGGCGACATCGCCACGCTGAACACGATCAATATCCCCACCGGGGCCGAAAACGTGGACCTGGCCTACGAGTTCATCAACTTCGTGCTGTCCACCGAAGTCCAGCACGCCAACGGCTCGCAAGGCGTCGATGCGCCCGTGAACGCCGAGGTCGAGCTGACCCCGGAAGAGGCCGCCGGCTGGACCTACGGCCCTGAGGCCATCAGCAAGCTGAACCGCATGGACTACGAGAAAATGAACGCGGCCAAGACCGACTGGATCGATCGCTGGAACGAGGTCTTCGGCCTCTGATCCTGGCGATTGCCTGACAGGCAGGGCGCTCGCAGCGCCCTGCCATTCCCATTCAAGGAAGCCCTATGTCTACCCGCCTGCGCGCCTGGCTCTTCGCGGCACCGGCTACTCTGCTGGTCTTCGTGTTCCTCGGACTGCCGGTGCTAGCGACGTTCCTGACGACCTTCGGCGATCCGAAGGGCCCGTTCTCGACCTACGCCGCCTTCTTCAATTCCAAGTTCCGCATGACCGTGCTCTGGCGCACGATGGAGGTCGCGCTGATCACCACGATCATCTCGGTCGCGATCGGCTTCGTCACCGCCTGGGTCGTTGCCCGTGCACCATCGCGCCTGAAAAGCCTGCTGATTATCGCCGCCGTCTTTCCGCTGCTGACCGGTGTGGTCGTGCGCTCCTTCGCCTGGCTGGTGATCCTCGGCAAGAACGGCATCCTCAACGGGTTCCTGTTGAAGATCGGCGTCATCGCCGAGCCGCTGTCGATGCTCTACACGCAAGGCTCGGTGATCGTCGCGATGGTCTACCTGTTCGTGCCGCTGATGATCCTGACGCTGGTGGGTGTGCTCGAGGGTATTCCGCAGGACATGACCGATGCAGCCGCTTCGCTGGGTGCGACACCGGCGGCGGCCTTCCGGCAGGTCGTGCTGCCGATGGCGGTGCCGGGGCTGATCGTCGGCTCGGTTCTGGTGTTCACTGGCTCGTTCACCTCATACGCCACGCCGCAGCTGCTGGGCGGCGAGCGGCAGATGATGATGGGTACGTTCCTTTACCAGCGGGCGATGGTCACCTTCGACTGGGTCGGGGCCTCGACCATCGCTGCGGTGATGGTGGTGGTGACGCTGACCACGGTGCTGGTGATGTCCAAGATCGCCCGCAAGCTGAACCCGGTGGCGGGCTGACGACATGAAACATCGCATCCACCCGCTTCTGATTGCCGCCACGGTCGTCACCTTCCTGTTCCTGCTGGGCCCGTTGGTCGTCATCATCGGCGCGGCGCTGTCGGACACGACCTTCCTGACCTTCCCTCCGCAGGGACTGACCCTGCGCTGGTTCTCCAACATCTTCGAGATCTCCGCATTCACCCGCACGATGGGCACCTCGTTCATGTTGGCGGTCGGCGGCACCACGCTGTCGATGCTGATCGGCATCCCGGCGGCCTATGCGCTGGCCCGCTACCGGGTCGAGCTACCCGCCTTCCTGGGCAACGTGTTCGTGCTGCCGATCCTGATCCCCGAGATCGTGCTGGGCTTTTCACTGATGAAGTCGCTGGCCGCGGGCATGGGCCTGCCGATCATGGCGGCGCTGCTGATCGGCCATGCGCTGCTGGTGCTGCCCTACACGGTGCGTGTGGTCGGGGCGTCGCTCAACAGCTTCGACTTCTCGATCGAAGAGGCAGCCGTGTCGCTGGGCTGTCCCCGGCTCAAGGCGTTCTTCATCGTCGTGCTGCCGAACATCCGCGCGGGCATCATCGCCGGCTTCATCCTGGCCTTCATCACTTCGCTCAACGACGTGTCGATTTCGATCTTCCTGACCGGACCCGGCGTCTCGACCCTTCCGATCCAGCTTCTGGCCCATATGGAGCAGTTCTTCGACCCGACCATTGCGTCGGTCTCGGTGCTGCTGATGGGCGTGACCGTGGCCGTCATGGCGGTGGTCGAGCGGACCCTTGGACTGACATTCCTGACAAAATGACCCAATCCCTGACGCTTGAGAACATCACCGCCCACTACGGCACCACCAAGGTGCTTGAGGATCTGTCGCTGTACATCGCCGAGGGCGAGCTGGTGTCACTGCTGGGCTCCTCGGGCTGCGGCAAGACCACCACGCTGCGCCTTGTCGCCGGCTTCCTCGAGCCGACCTCGGGCGCGATCCGCCTGGGCGACCGTGACCTGACCCGGCTGCCCGCCCATGCCCGCGACATCGGCCTCGTCTTTCAGACCTACGCGCTGTTCCCGCATCTGACGGTGCGCGACAACGTCGGCTTCGGCCTGAAGCAGCGCAAGATCAGCGGGGCCGAGCGCACCCGCCGCGTCGACGAGATGATCGAGCGTGTCGGCCTCGGCGCGCTGGCCGACCGGCATCCGGCGAACCTGTCGGGCGGCCAGCGGCAGCGCGTGGCGCTTGCCCGCGCGCTGGTCATCGACCCGCCGCTGCTGATGTTCGACGAGCCGCTGTCGAACCTCGACGCCAAATTGCGTGTCGACATGCGGGTCGAGATCCGGCGGCTTCAGCAGGCGAACGGCACCACCGCGCTCTATGTCACGCACGACCAGGAAGAGGCGTTCTCGATCTCGGACCGGGTGGCGATCATGAAGGGCGGGCGGATCATGCAGCTCGACACGCCCGAGGTGCTGTACTCAAAGCCCGCCAACGCTTTCGTTGCGGATTTCGTCGGCTTCGACAACATGCTCGACATGCGCGTGATTTCGGACATCGGCGAAAGCGTCACGGCGGAGATGGACGGCGGTGCCCAGATCGTGCTGCCGAAAAGCCAGTTCGCCGTGCCCAGCAAGAAGTTCATCTTCGCCGCCCGCCCCGACGGGCTGCTGGTCTCTCCCACGCCCGAGGCCGAGGGCATCCCGGCGACGCTGGGCCTGCGCACCTATATCGGCCGCGCCTACCAATACACCTGCGAGACGCCGGGCGGCAGCGTCGCGGCCAACGGCCCGCTGACGGCCCCGCTGGAGAGCGGCGCCAATGTCACCCTCGTCCCGCAACCCGAGCAGTGCTGCCTGCTGCCGGCAGAATGACGGTTCTCGCCAACGCCCGGATCCTGACGATGGACGGGCAGCTGACCGAGATCGAGCGCGGCTGGATCGCGCTCGACGGCGACCGGATTTCAGCGCTCGGCGCGGGGGACCCGCCCGAAGGTCTGGGCGCGGTGCAGGACATGGGCGGCGATCTGGTCATGCCGGGCATGGTCAACCCGCACTGCCACATGCCGATGACCCTGTTCCGGGGTCTGGGCGAGGACGTGGACGACCGCCTGTTCCGCTACATCCTGCCACTGGAGCGGGCGCTGGTCACCGCCGATGTGGTCGAGACCGGCGCGGAACTGGCCGCGCTGGAACTGATCCGCGGTGGCGTCACAACGGTCGCGGACATGTACTATTTCGAAGACCGGATCGGCGCGGTTCTGGACAGGTCGGGCCTGCGCGGTGTCGTCGGTCAGACGCTGGCCGATTTCGCCGCCCCCGATCACGCGACGATGGACGAGGGCTTCGCCCGGCTCGACACGCTGGCGGACCTGTACCGGGATCACCCGCGCATCACTGCCTCGGCCGCGCCGCACGCGCCCTATTCGACGGGGCTCGACGTCATGACCCGCGTCGCGCAATGGTCCGCCGATCACCCCGGCCTGCCGGTGCAGATGCACCTGGCCGAGACCGAACCCGAGCTGGAATGGGCGCAGAAGAACTACGGCTGCACCACGGTTGAAGTGGCCGACCGCGCCGGCCTACTGACCCCGGCGCTGGTCGCGGCGCACTGCATGTACCCGACCGAGGCCGACATGGACCTGATGGCCGACCGCGGCGTCCATGTCGCCTATAACGCCCGCTCCAACGGCAAGGCGGGGCGGGGCATCGCGCCGATCACCGCGCTGCGCGAACGGGGCATCCAAGTCGGCATCGCCACGGATGGGCCGATGTCGGGGAACACGCTGGACCTGTTCAGCCAGTTCGGCCCGGCAGCCATGTTCCAGAAGATCGCCGGCCGCTCGCGCGGGATCCTGCCCTGCACAGACGTGATCCGCATGGCCACCATCGAGGGCGCGGCGACGCTTGGCATGGCCGACCGCATCGGCTCGCTCGAGCCGGGCAAGCAGGCGGACCTGATCCGTATCTCGCTCGAGGACCCGCGCCTGCACCCGATCTATGACATCTATTCCATGCTGACCTTCGCCACGATGCCCACCGACGTGCGCGGCACGATGGTGGCGGGGCAATGGCTGATGCAGGACCGGCAGGTCTCGACCCTCGACGCGGACAAGGCTCTGGCCGACGCGTTGCAGGTGGCGAACCAGTTCAAGGCCCGCATCGCCGAAATTGACAGGACCGCACAGACCCGATGACCGACACGCTCTCGCATATCGACGCCACGATGGACGACCGCCTGGCGCGGCTGTTCGACTTCATCCGCATCCCCTCGGTGTCCACCGATCCTGCCTACGCGCCAGAAGTTGCCCGCGCCGCCAAATGGCTGGCGCAGACTTTGCGCGACATGGGGGCCGAGGCAAAGGTCCACCCCACCACCGGCCATCCGATGGTGGTCGGCCATCTCGACGGCCCGGCGGACGCGCCGCACGTGCTGTTCTATGGCCACTACGACGTGCAGCCGCCCGATCCGCTGGAGTTGTGGAACACCGAGCCGTTCGAGCCGGTGCTGGTTCCCGTCGACGGCGACACCCATATTGTCGGGCGCGGCGCTTCGGACGACAAGGGCGCGCTGATGACCTTTGTCGAGGCTTGCCGCGCGCTGATCGAGACGAAAGGCGGCCTGCCGATCCGCGTCAGCTTCCTGTTCGAAGGCGAAGAGGAAAGCGGCTCGGCCTCGCTGCCCGGTTTCCTCGAAAGCGCGGCGGACGAGCTGGCCTGCGACGTGGTGCTGGTCTGCGATACCGACATGTGGGACCGCGAGACGCCCGCCGTCACCACCATGCTGCGCGGGCTGGTCGGGCAGGAGATGACGATCACCGCCGGGGACCGCGACCTGCATTCCGGCATGTTCGGCAACGCCGCCGCGAATGCGCTGGGGGTCATGTCGACAGTGCTCGCCTCGCTGCGCGACGCGCAGGGCGGCGTCGCCATCGACGGCTTCTACGACGGCGTGACCGAATTGCCCGAGGCGACCGCCGCCGACTGGGCCGCCCTGCCCTTCGACGAGGCCGGGTTCCTCGAAAACGTCGGCCTGAGCGTCCCGGCGGGCGAGCAGGGCCGCCCGGTGCTGCATCAGGTCTGGGCGCGCCCCTCGTGCGAGATCCACGGCGTCTGGGGCGGCTACACCGATCCGGGCTTCAAGACCGTAATCCCGTGCCAGGCGCACGCGAAACTGTCGTTCCGACTGGTCGCGGGGCAAGACCCCGAGCGGATCCGCGACGCCTTCCAGGCGCATGTCCGCGCGCAGTTGCCCGCCGATTGCAGCGTCAGCTTCTCCGACCACGGCCTGTCGCCTGCCTGGGCAATGGACACCGCAAACCCGTTCCTTGCCCCGACGCTTGAGGCGCTGGCGCAGGAATGGGGCCGCTCGACCACCTGCGGCACCGGCGGCACGATCCCGATCATCGGTGCCCTGCGCGAGAAACTGGGCGTCGATGCGCTGCTGGTCGGCTTCGCCCGCTTCGACAACCGCATCCACAGCCCGAACGAGAAATACGATCTGTCCAGCTTCCGCGGCGGCATGCGCTCGTGGGTGCGGATCATCGAGGGGCTGGCGCAATGACCGTCATCATCGACACCGATCCGGGGATCGACGACGCGATCGCCATTCTCTACGCGCTTCGGCATCCGGACCTCGACGTGGTCGCACTGACCACGGTGGCGGGCAACATCGGCCTGTCGGTGACCACCCGCAATGCCGGGCGGATCTGCGCGCTGGCGAATGTCCCGACCCCAGTTCACGCGGGCGCGGCCGCGCCGTTGGGCAAGGAGCCGCGCCCCGAAACCGGCATTCACGGCAACGACGGGCTTGGCGGCGTCGAGTTCCCCGAGCCCGAGGCAGCCCCGGCCAGCGAGGATGCCGTCGCCGCGATGATCGCCCTGCTCGAGGCGCATCCGCCGCAGACGGTCGACCTGCACTGTCTCGGCCCGCTGACCAACCTTGCGCTGCTGCTGCAACGCGCGCCCGAGGCCGCACGCCGGATCCGCCGGGTGATCGCCATGGGCGGCGCGGTGGACGAGCCGGGCAATGTCGGCCCAAAGGCCGAATTCAACATCGCCCACGATCCGCACGCGGCGGCAACGGTGCTGGCCGCCGGCCTACCGCTGACGCTGATCCCGCTGGATGCCACGCGCCAGCTTAGGGCCGACGCCGCCTATATCGCCGCCCTGCGCGAGACCGGCTTTGCGCCCGCCATCGCCTCGGCTGCGCTGATCGAGGCCTATTTCGCCGCCACCAACGGCGCCGAAAGCCGCCCGCTCCACGATCCCTGCGTGCCGCTTCTGGCGCAGCACCCGGACCTGTTCCGGATCGAGGAGCGCAGCCTCGACGTCGAGCTGGACACCGGTGCGCTGGTGCCCGGTCCGCACAAGCTGAGCGTCGCGATGGGTCTGGATGCGGACCCCTTGCGCGCCGCGCTGCTTCAGGGGTTGGCGCGCTGAGCCAGTTCCTGTTCGACCACGGCACACCACCAGGCGACGCCGTGGGGAATGCAGGCGTCGTTGAAGTCGTAATTGGTGTTGTGATGCTGCCCGTTCTCGCGCTCGGCACCCATGCCCAGCCAGACATAGGCCCCGGGAACGCGGCCGCCGAACTCGGCAAAATCATCTCCGGCGGTCGAGGGCGGGAACTGCGTGCGCAAGTGGTCGTCGCCAAGCGCCGCGCGCACGGCGTCCTGCGCCAGCGCGACCGGGCCTGCGGCGTTCACCACCGGCGGGATGCGACGGATGAACTCGTAATCGACCTCGATCCCGTAGCCCGCCGCAACGCCCTGCGCATGGCGCCCGATGGCGGCTTCCAGCTGATCGCGAACCTCGGGCGTATAGGCGCGGGCGGTGCCGCCGATGCGGACTTCCGCGGGGATCACGTTGAGCGCCGCGAAATCGCCCGCAGAAAGCGCGCAGGCGGACACCACGGCGGGCTGCAACGGATCGACCTCGCGCGCGACGATGCCGTGCACCTGCGCCAGGAACACGCCTGCCGCCGTGACCGCGTCGCGCCCCTGATGCGGCTTGGCGCCATGGCTGCCGATGCCGCGAAAAGTGACGGTCCAGCTGTCGGAACTTGCCAACTGCGGCCCCTCGACCGCCGCGACGACGCCCAGATCAAGCCCCGGCATGTTGTGCAGCCCGTAGGCTGCATCGACGGGGAACCGGTCGAGAAACCGGTCGTCCAGCATCGCCTTCGCCCCGCCGCGCCCCTCTTCGGCGGGCTGGAAGACGAAATGCACCGTCCCCGAGAAATCGCGCGCAGCCAGCGCCTCGGCGGCGCCCAGCAGCATGGTCGTATGCCCGTCGTGGCCGCAGGCGTGCATCTTCCCCGGCACGGTCGAGGCATAGTCCAGTCCGGTGTGCTCGGGCATGGCGAGCGCATCCATATCCGCGCGCAAGGCGATGGCGCGATTGCCCGTGCCCTTGCGTAGCGTGCCCACGACACCGGTCCCGCCGATCCCGGTGGCGACTTCCAGCCCCGCCGCGCGCAGCCGCTCGGCGACGATGGCGGCGGTGCGATGCTCCTCGAAGCCCAGCTCCGGGTGGGCGTGCAGGTCGCGGCGCAGCGCGGTCAGCTCGGCAAGGGTGGCGTCATCCATCAGTCGGGGCATCGGGGCAGGTCCTTTCAGTTGCGCCCGACCCTACGCAGGATCGCCCGGCAAACAAGGAGAAACGGCATGAGAACCGACGTCTGGCAGGTGCTGCACGACGACCTGTCGCCCGGGGTGCAGCCGGATCAGGAGACCTATGCCGTGCCCTTCGGCGACCGCACCATCCTGCTGCCGATCCGGGCGCTTTCGGACGGTCAGCGGGGCGTCGCCTCGCTGATCCTGAACCAGGTCAGCTTCGCGGTACTGGACGCCATCGCCGACGCGCTGGCCGAAAAGCTCACGCGCCACGCGCCCGATGTCATCGTCGCCGTACCGACCCTCGGCCTGCCGCTGGCCGAGGCTGTCGCACGGCGGCTGGGGCACAGGCGGCTGGTGCCGCTCAGCAACTCGCGCAAGTTCTGGTACGACGACGCGCTGTCGGTCGATATGTCCTCGATCACCTCGCCGGGCGCGGGCAAGCGGTTGTACTTGGATCCGCGGATGCTGCCGCTGCTGGACGCGCGGGTGGCGGTGATCGATGACGTGCTGTCCACCGGCAGTTCCATCGCCTCGGTGCTGCGGCTGCTGGCGCTTCGCGGCGTCACCCCGGTGGCCATCGGCGCGGCGATGCTGCAAGGAGAGGTCTGGGCGGCGCAGGTCGGCGACCGCCCGGTCGAGGCGGCTTTCCGAACGCCGATCCTGCAACGCTCCGGGGAAGGATGGGTCCAGCCATGATCGATGCCGCCAGCGAAACCGACATCCGCCGCGACCTGATCGACGTGGCGCTCGGCCGCAAACCGGCCGAGGTGCTGCTGCGCGTCGGGCGACTGCTCGACACCCACACCGGCCTCTGGCGCGAGGATATCGAGATCGCGATGGCCTTCGGCCGCATTGCCTTTGTCGGCCAGTCCGGCAGCTATCCGGGGCAGGCGTCGGAAACTGTCCTGCGCCCCGATCTGGCCGCCGTTCCCGGTTTTGGCGAGGTGCACAAGCACATCGAAAGCAGCCACGTGACCCCGGAATACGAGGCGGCGCTAGTCGTCCCGCGCGGCAACACCTGGACCTGCGAGGCGAGCCACGAGTTTTCCAACGTGGTGCCGGGGCGGACGCTGGATTTCTGGCTGGCGGCACGCAAGGCGGGCTCGCCGCTGAAGATCTTCCCCCTACCCGGCTCGGCCGTGCCGCCGACCGCGTGGGAGCATGGCGCGCATCTGGACGGCGACGACCAGACCCGGTTCCTTCGCGAAAGCATTGCCTGCGCCGGGCTGGACGAGGTGATGGACTGGCCCGCCGTCCGCGACCGGGACAACCCGGCGCACGACCGGCTGTGGTCAATGATCGCCGCCACCTGGGACGCCCGTGCCGTGGTCGAGGGCCACGCTGCCGGGATCCGAGACCTGCCGAACATCAATGCCTTCGCCGCTTCGGGCATTGCCTCGGACCACGAGGCGTGGACGGCCGAAGAAGCGTTCGACAAGCTTCAGGCGGGGCTTTTCGTCGAGATCCGGATCCACACCGGCCCCGAGATCATCTCGGGCCTGCTGGAGCGCGGCCTGAAGGACTGGTCGCAGGTCGCGCTGGCGACCGACGACCGCCCGGCGGGCGAGGTGCTTCAGACCGGTGCGACGGATCGCAACGTGCGCATGGCGATCGACGCCGGCCTGTCGCCCGAGACCGCGATCCAGCTGGTTACGATCAACCCCGCCCGCCACATGCGGCTGACCCCATGGGTCGGCTCGGTCGCGCCGGGGCGGTTCGCGGACATGGTGTTGCTCGACGACGTGGGCACACTCTCCATCGCCGAGGTCTGGGCGGACGGTCGCCAGGTTTCGCGCGGGGCGGACTACCTGGCTGAGGTACCGCAGATCGACTGGCCCGACTGGGCGCGGCAGACCGTCAACATCGGGCGCACGCTGATCGCCGAGGACTTCGCTATCCCCGCCGAGCCGGGGCGCGAGACCATGCAAGCCGCCGTCCTGCGCCCGTTCCACTGGACCGACGACTTCCTGACGTTCGATCTGCCCGTCGCTAAGGGCGCGGTGCAGCGGGACGCCACGCGCAACATCACCAAGTTCGCCATCGTCGACCGCTTCAGCGGTACGGCGGCGGTGTCGAAGATGTTCTGGCTGGGATGCGGTCCACGCGACAACGACACGGCGCTTTGCTGCTCGATGGCGCACGACAAGCACAACATCTGGTGCGCCGGCTCATCCGATGCGGCGATGGCGCTGGCTGTGAATACCTGCGCCGACATGGGCGGCGGCTGGGTGCTGGTCCATGGCGGCAAGGTGGTCGCGACGGTCGCCTACGAGATCGCAGGCCTGATGACCGCCCGGCCTGCCGAGGCGCTGAACGCGGATATGCAGGCGCTCTACGCCGCCGGTGAGAAAGTCGACTGGATGTACGAGCCCAGCTTCCACCCCCGCTGGGCCCCGGGCTTCCCCGAGCGTCTCGCCTTCGCAACGCTCACCTGCTCGCCCTGGCGCTGGAACCTGGTCGCGCCATCGAGACACGCGCCACAAGGGCTGGTACAGGTCCAGACCGGCCAGACGCATCCGGTGGTCTGGTAGCCGGACCTTCCGAAGGGGGCAAGCCGCCAACCGTGCCCCGAAACCTCAGTTCAGAACATCTGGCAGACGCTTGCGCCGCCGTCCTGGCTGACGACCTGCCCGGAAACGAAGCTCGCCGTGTCCGAGGTCAGCAGCGCGGCCATCTCGGCGACCTCCTGCGCGGTCACCTTGCGGCCGGCCGGGGTCACCCGCGCCCAGTCCGACACCAGCCCGCCGCTGCCCTGCATCCCCGCCGAAACCGCGCCGGGCGCCAGCGCATTGACGCGGATGCCATGCGCCGAAAGCTCGGTCGCCATCACGCGGGTCATCGCCTCGATCCCCGCCTTCGAGGCGGCATAGGCCAGCCGGCCCCGCACACCGCGCTGCGCATGGATCGACGAGACGAATAGCACCCGCCCGCCTCTGCTCGGGCGCATGTGCCGCACCGCCGCCTGCGCGGCGCGGAAACTGCCGAGCAGATTGACGTCCACGATCCGCGAGAACTCGGCCTCGTCCACGTCGAGGAACTCGCTGGCCTTGAAGATCCCGGCGCAGTTGATTAGCACGTCCAGACCGCCAAGCCGCTCGACCGCCTCGGTCACGGCCGCGTTCACCGACGCGCCGCTGGCCAGATCGACCGGCAGCCAGTCGCCACCGCCGCCCGGCGCGCGATCGAGGTTCACCGCACGGTCGCCCCGCGCCTCGACAGCGGCAAGAATGGCAGAGCCAAGGGCCCCGCTGCCCCCCGAAACGATGGTCCGCAGCGCCATCTCAGTCGACCTCGACATCGGTGCGCAGCTGGAAGCGCGCGGGATCGAAGGTCGCGACGGAAATTTCCATCAGGCTGCCGTCCTGCCCGAACAGCTCGGCCACGATGCGAAGCGCCGGAGCGCCGGGGGCAAGGCCGATGGTGGCCGACACCTCGGGCGGACAAGCGATTGCCGTGGCCGACTGGCTGACCCGGCCGATGGCAACGCCGAAGGTGCGCTCGATCGCCTCGAAGATCGACAGTTCCGCCGGACGCAGCACCGGCTCGATCCCGGCATAGCGCGCGGGCACGTAGATGCAGGTGCTGTTGAACGGTCTCGCCTCACCGGGCAGCGACCGGGTGCCGCGAATCTCCAGCCAGTGCCCGGTCTCGCTACGCTCGTCGTCGAGATAGGGGCTGACCGAACTGGGCACCATCCCGGTGCCGGTGATCACCATTTCCGTATCGCGGCCAAGGCTCAGCAACTCGGTCAGACCGGCGGTGTTCATGTTGAACTGCGGGCGCGGCTTGTCGGCGATGATCTCGGTCCCCACGCGCTTCTTGCGGCGCAGGACACCGACCCGCTCCAACTCGCCAAAGGCCAGCCGCAGGGTCGAGCGGCTGACGCCCAGTTCGGCGGCATAGTCCGCTTCGGGGGGCAGCTTGTCGCCGACCTTCAAGCTGCCCGCGTCGATCCGGGCCAGGATGTCGTCGCAGACCTGCTTGTAGAGCGCACTCATTGCAACGTCCTCGGCAGCCACAGCGCAAGGTCCGGCACCAGCGCCAGCAGCAGGGCAAAGCCCAGAAGGATGCAGAAGAACGGCAGCGCGGCGCGGGCGATCCGCCCGACGCTCTCGCCGGTGTAGGACTGTATCACGAACAGGTTGAAGCCGATGGGCGGGGTAATCTGGCTGATCTCGACCGCGACCACGACGAAAATCCCGAACCAGATCGGATCGAACCCGGCATCCGTGACCAGCGGCAGGGTGATCGGCAGCGTCATGACGATGATCGAGGTCCCGTCCAGGAACATTCCCAACACGGCATAGAAGACAAGCAGCACCACGATCAATGCAAAGGGCGACAGGCCCAGCCCGGCAATCTGCCCGGCCACCGCCTTGGGAATGCCAAGGAACCCGAAGGCCGAGTTCAGCAGCGCGGCACCGACGATGATCAGCCCGATCATGGCCGAGGTCCGTACCGCCCGCCGCCCCGCCGCGATCATCGACGCGACCGAAAAGCGCCCCATCCCGACCGAGATCGCCACCGCGCCCAGCACGCCAAGCGCGGCCAGCTCGCTGACGCTGGCGATGCCCAGGTACAGCGACGCCATGATCCCGAAGATCAGCGCCGCGACCGGGCCGATGTCGCGCAGGCCCCGCAGCAGCGCGCGGGCCGTGGGCCGCTCGACCGGCGGCTGCGAGCGTGTCACCACCTGGTGCGCGGCGATATACGCCATGTAGAGCGCCGCCAGCGCCAGCCCCGGCACCACGCCCGCGACGAACAGCTCCAGGATCGACTGCTCGGCCACCACGCCATAGATGATCATGATGATCGACGGCGGGATCAGGAAGCCCAGCGTCCCCGCCCCGGCCAGCGATCCCATCGCCAGTTGCCGGTCATAGCCGCGCGCCTCTAGCTCCGGCAGGCTGACCTTGCCGACGATAGCGGTCGTAGCGGCGGACGACCCGGAGACGGCGGCGAACAGGGTCGAGCCGACGACGTTCACATGTAGCAGCCCGCCCGGCAGCCGCCCCACCCAGGGCGCCAGCCCCGAGAACAGCGACCGGCCCAACCCGGCGGCGACCAGCACCTCGCTCATCAGGATGAACAGTGGCAGCGACAGCAGCGGCGTCGGCGTGATCGCCCCCCAGATCACCCCGCTGCTGAAGATGTCCATCGGGATGTTGGGCTTGAACACCGACAGCAGGATATAGCCGGTTGCGAACAGCGACAGGCCGATCCAGACCGACCCGGCCAGCAGCACGACGAACAGCAGCAGCGTGACGGCGGCGATCTCAAGCATCGGTCTCTATCCCGTCGGCCCCGCGCCATTCATGCACCCGGCCCGTTCCCAGCCGGATCAGCCGCGCCAGCAGGTCCAGCCAGAGTTGCGCGAACCCCCACAGCACGAAGACCTGCGGGATCCACAGTGGCGTCTTGGTCACGCTGGTCGCCAGCGTCCCCCGCTCCCACGAGGTGGCGGTCTTGGTCCACATCGCGCCGACCAGCAGCGCGACGATGGCCAGCGCCACAAGGTTGGCGGCCCCATCCATCCCCCGCGCCGCGCGCGGCGGAAGCTTGTCCGAGACTAGCGAGATCCGCACATGCACCCCGGTCCGCACCGCGGGCCCCGCGGCCAGCGCAAAGACCGCCGCCATCGCGTACTGGCTGAACTCCCACGTGAAGGAAAAACTGCGGGCCTGCGCGCGCGCGACCACCTCGGCCAGCATCAGCGCGCAATAGCCGAAGATCAGCACGACGGCGAGCGTCTCGGCCAGCCGCGACAGTCGGTCGATGAGGGACAGGAACCGGGTCATGGGCACAGCGGCGCGCCGGGGTCGCCCCCGGCGCACTCGCTCACTTTCCGGTCTTCTCGGCATAGGCCTCGACGACGGCCTGCGCCTCGGGGACATCGGCGAAGAAATCCGCCCACATCGCCTTGCCGGCTTCGGCCATCTTCGCGGTCAGGCTCTCGTCGGCGGTGGACACGGTCATGCCGTTCTCGACCAGCACGGCGGTCATCGCCTCGTCCTCGCCGGCCGAGGCGGCCCAGAAATCGGCCTCCATCTCGTCGGCCAGCCCCTCGATCGCGGCGCGTTCCGCGTCAGTCAGCGCGTTCCAGGCGTCCAGGTTAACGGTGACGGCGTCGGGCGACATGGACCAGTTCAGCGGATTGAAGTGATCGGTGAACTGGTAGAGCTTCGAGTTCACGCCGGTCGAGGTCGAGGTGGCGGCCCCGTCCACCGTACCGGCGGCGACGGCAGCGGCCAGCTCGCCGAAGGGCAGTTCGACCGGAGCCGCGCCCATCTTTTCGAGGAAGGTGAACGAGGTGGCGTTGAACGCGCGGATGCGCTGGCCGTTCATGTCGTCGGCACTGACGATCGGCTGCTTGGTGTAGACACCCGGCGAGGGCCACGGCACGTAGTACAGCACCTTCTGGTTATGCCGGGCAAAGATCTCGTCATAGGTGGGGCCCGCGACCTCCAGCCAGGTCCGCATCTCGTCCTGGCCCTGGATCAGGTAGGGCAGCGTGTCGACGCCCAGGAAGGGCTCGTCACCCGCCTGCAGGAACAGCAGCATATCGGCCATCTGCACGATGCCGGTCTCGACCGCGGTCAGCTTCTCCGAGATCTTCACGCCTATCTCGCCCGACAGGTGCACGGTGATGTCGACCGACCCATCGGTCGCCTCGCGTACGGCGTCGGCAAAGGCGATGGCGCTTTCGGCGTGGAAGTTGTTCGCGCCCCAGGCGGTGCTCATGTCCCACTTGGTGTCGGCCAGCGCGGCACCGCCGGTCAGGCTCAGTCCGGCGATGGCCGCGAGGATGGTCTTGGAACAGGTCATTCGCGTGTACTCCCGTTGGTTTTGTCGCTGTTATAGAGGGTCTCGGCAGCCGTTTCGGACACCAGACCATGGGACAGATCCTGCGCAAGCGCACCCCTGTCGCGTTCGGCGGGCTCTCCGAACCCGCCCCCGCCCGGCGTCTGAAGCACAAGGCGTTCACCCGCCGGTATACTGTACATGCCCTTGTCGGTGACGCGGGTGCCGTCGCTGATTTCGACGCGCCCCGCCGCACCGGGCCTGCCGCCCTGCCGGCCCGCCGGGCCGGTGGTCAGCCGTTCGAAGGCGGCGGCGGACAGCAGCATGTCCTCGCCCAGCCGCGAGCCGATCTCGATCCGCTGGCCAAGGCCGCCGCGATAGCGCCCGGCCCCGCCGCTGTCGGTCACGTATTCCTTGGCGTGGTAGATCACCGGCGCCGCGACCTCGGCCGCCTCCACCGGGACCGAGCCGACGCCCGACGGAAACGCCGTTGTCGACAACCCGTCCGCGCCGGGCCGCGCGCCCATGCCGCCAAGCGCCACGTTCAGCGAGGCGAAAGACGTCCGGCCCGCGCCCGACAGCGACAGCGTCCACAGCGCGCCCGAGCTTTCCGCCAGCACCTCGCCGGGCAAGGCCTGTTCGAGACAGCCCAGCATCAGGTCCGGCAGCGCCTGCCCGATGACATGGCGCGCCGACACGGGGCTGGGTCGCTCGGCGCTGACGACAAGGCCGGGGGGCGCGGTGACACTGATCGCCTCCAGCGAGGCGCGGTTGTTCGGGATCTCGGGCGCCAGCAACGCGCGGATGCCGAAGGCGGCATAGGCGGCGCTGTAGTTCAGCGGGCAGTTGATCCCGCGCGCCACCGCCGCGCTGGATCCGGCAAGATCCACGTCGATCCGCCCGTCACCGATGACCATCTTCGCGCGCAGCACGATCGGCGCGTCATAGCCATCCAGCTTCAGCTCGCTCTCATAGCTGCCCTGCGGCGCACGCGAAAGCGCCGCCCGCGTGCCCTCGGCGGAGCGTTCGAAGATGAACCCGGCCACACTGTCCAGCGAGCCCAGCCCGTATTCGCCCATCAGGTCCAGCAGCCGCGCGACGCCGGTGTCGTTGCACGACAGCAGCGACAGGATATCGCCGCGCGCCTCGTGCGGCACGCGCGAGTTCGCGGTGACGATGCCCAGCAGATCCTCGTTCAGCTCCGCGCCGCGCCGCAGGTAGGTCACCGGAAAGGTGACGCCCTCCTCGAAAACTGATCCGGCCTCGGCGGACCAGCCGCGCCCGCCGATATCGACGATATGACTGGTCGAGGCCAGAAAGCCGACAAGCACGCCATCCTTGAACGCGGGCGTGACCACGACGAAATCGAACACGTGCCCCGCGCCCAGCCACGGGTCGTTCGTGACCAGCACGTCGCCGGGCTTCAGCCGGTCGGCAGGAATGAACTCCAGCATCGCCCGGACCGAGGCCGCCATCGTGTTCACATGCCCCGGCGTGCCCGTGACAGCCTGCGCCAGCATGTCGCCGCGCGCATCGAACACGCCCGCCGACAGGTCGCCCGCCTCGCGCACGATGGCACCGAAAGCCGCGCGCATCAGCGCGTTCGCCTGCTCCTCGCAGACCGAGACGAGCCGGTTCCACAGCACGTTCTGCGCGACGATATCCAGCGATCCGCTCATGCCACGCTCCGTTCCAGAACCAGGTGTCCGGGCTCGGACGCGCGGACCGACCAGCCGGGGCGGACCAGCGTCGTCGTCTGCGCCTCGGCGATCACGGCAGGGCCGGCGACGGCATCGCAGGACACCGCCGCGCGGTCTATGACGCGATACCCCAGGTGCGCGCGGGCGTTCAGGTCGAACACCTCGCGCGTCTCATGGCCCGCCTCGGCCTGCGCCGGTTCGGCGGCCGGAACCGCGACCTCCCGCTGCTCGCGCGCGGTGACGCTGACAGACACCAGTTCCACGGCGATGTCGCGCAGCGTGAACCCGACCATCGCGCGATACCGCTCCACGAAAGCCGCCTCCAGCGCCGCCGGGTCCAGCGTGAACCCGTCGTCGCCGCCCTGCTCCACCGACAGCTCCATGCCCTGCCCCTTGTAGCGCATCTCGACCTTGACCAGCGTCGCGACCCGCTCGGGCGGGACGGCCTTGGCGACGATCCCGCGCACGTGATCCAACTGCGCCGCGATGGCGCGGGTCAGCGCGTCGGCATCGACCTCCTGCAGCGGCTCCATCACCGAAATCGCCGTCTCGAACGCGACGGGCGAGCGCAGAAACCCAACGGCCGAGCCGACGCCCGCGTTACGCGGCACGATGATCCGCCGGATGCCCAGCTTTTCCGCGATCCTCGCGGCGTGCAGCGCACCGCCGCCGCCCGTCACCAGCAGGTCGAACCCGGCAATGTCATGCCCCAGCTCGATCCCGTGGACCCGCGCGGCATTCGCCATCGTCTCGTCCGCCAGTTCGATGATCCCGGCGGCGGCCACCGCCACGTCGTCCATTCCCAGCGGCGCCTGCACCTGCGCAGCAATGGCGCGCGGCGCGTTCGCCGGGGTCAGCTCGATCATGCCACCGGCAAAACCCTCGGCCCCGATATTGCCCACGACCAGGTGTGCATCGGTGATCGTCGCATCCTGCCCGCCGCGCCCATAGGCCGCCGGTCCGGGGCTGGACCCGGCGCTCCGCGGGCCGACCTTCAGCCGCCCCAGCCCGTCCACCTCGGCGATCGAACCACCGCCCGCGCCGATCTCGACCAGTTCCACCGTGGGCACCCGCACCGGCAGGCCGCTGCCCTTCACGTCGCGCCAGGCGCGGGCGACCTCGAACCGGCGGGTGGTCTGGGGAACACCATCCTCGATGAAACAGATCTTCGCGGTCGTCCCGCCGATATCCAGCGACAACGTCCGGGTAGAGCCGACCTCCCGCGCGACATGCGCCGCCAGTGCGACGCCCCCGGCGGGACCGCTTTCGACCAACCGGATCGGAAAGCGCATCGCCTGATCCAGCGTGGTCAGCCCGCCGCCCGACAGCATCATCAGCAGCGAGCCGTCGAAGCCGCGCGTCACCAGCTCGGCCCGCAGCCGGTCAAGATAGCGCGCCATCAGCGGACGCACGTAGGCGTTGGCGCAGACGGTCGAGAACCGCTCGTACTCGCGGATCTCGCCTGCGACCTCTGCGCTTTGGCAGATGGTGACGGTCTCGCCCAGCCGGGCGCGCATCCGGTCGGCCACCAGCGCCTCGTGCGCGGGGTTGCGATAGGAATGCAGGAAGCCGACGGCGACCGCCTCGACTCCTTCGGCGGCGATCCGGTCGGCCAGCTCGTCGATCTCGTCTTCGCGCGGCGCCTCCAGCACGCTGCCGTCCGACAGGATCCGCTCGCGCAGTCCGAGGCGCAGCGGGCGCGGCACCAGCGGCGTCGGCATCTCGATGTTCAGATCGTATTGCTCGAAGCGCTTCTCATAGCGCATCTCCAGCACGTCGCGGAACCCGGCGGTGGTGACAAACGCGGTCTTCGCACCGCGCCGTTCGATCAGCGCATTGGTCGCCAGCGTCGTTCCGTGGATGACCGCCGAGATCTCGGCATAGGTCCGGCCCAGCTGCTTCAGCAACCAGTCGACCCCTTCCAGCGCGCCGGTCTGCGGCGCTTCGGGCGTGGTCAGGACCTTGACCGAAGTCAGCCCCTCGGGCGTTTCGGCGACAACATCCGTGAACGTGCCCCCGATATCGATCGAAAACTTCAACATTACGCGATTAGTACGTACTATTTGGACTGCGTCAACAATTTTGAACGGAGTCCATATCGGCCAGCACTCTCAAGGCCTGCAGAGCGCAAGTTCGGTTGGCACAGACTTCAATTCGCTCGCACAGTTGCAGCGCCGACCACGGCATAAACCCGCGCGCACAAAACGTCCCGGCAGCAGAGTGCCAAATACACGCTCCGCTGCCACGAATATCCGCAAACCGTTTGTACATCGGCAGTATCGAGGGCCCGGCTACGCCCAGCTACCGAGACTCGCACACGCCCGTCGTCCTTTCAGGCGTTGTACTCAAGCCGACCCGGCGTTCATCTGTAACTTACCCCAGAAGTCATTGGGTGTTTCCAACAGTGGCTCGAGCCCGCCGCGCTTGAGCATCAGGTCAGTCTCGCGCTGAGCCGCGTCCAGCACGGCATCTTCGTCGACGGTCGCAACCTTTCGGCCCTGCATCAGGACGCGTCCATCGCAGATCACCGTGTCCACGTCGTTTCCGTTGGCGAAATTGACGATGTGGCTGACATGCATGTTCGCCGGGTAGAGGTGGGGCCGGCGCATGTCGACCAAGATCATGTCCGCCTTCTTGCCCACCTCAAGCGAGCCGATGTCGTCCTCCATCCCCAGGGCCCTTGCGCCGTCGATCGTGCACATTTCGAGCGCCTTGCCGGGGGGAATCCACGACGGATCCCGGAAGTGCCGGCGATGGTAGTGCATCAGCTGCTGCATGTGGCGGAACATGTCGCCCGAGCGGTCAGGCGCAGTGGCGTCGGATCCGAGGCCGACGGTAACGCCAGCGGCCATGAGCTCCGGCGCGGGACACCGGCCGAAGACGGACGCGATCGCCGACGGATTGTGTGCGATCTTGGTATCGGTCTCGGCGCAGATCGCGATCTCTTCCTCGGTCAGGTCCGTGGAATGCGACAGTAGCGCCTCGGGGCCCAGGATTCCGAGTTCATGTGCATAGGCAACCGAGCCGTTCCGGTGACCGTCCTGCGTGAACACGAGCCCGTACTCCCGTGCCTTGCCGGAGACGATGCGCGCCTGCCGACGAGCCTCGTCCAGGTTGGCCTCGCCCAGAGACTCAACATGCTCGGCCCGCAGCGTCGGTGTCAGCAGGGCGAAATTAATGCGCCTCCCCTCGCTGCCATGCCGTCGGCGGATCAGGTCCTCGGACGTGGCCAGCTGCCGGTCAAAGCCGACGGCAAACTCCGTCGCGCTATCGCCGTCCCAGCGGGCGTAGGTCAACGGGTGCGGCGGGCGCGTGGTGCCCACGGCGACGACCGACCGCGTACCAACCGCGACCACGCCGTCGCAATGCGCGTCGCCATAGTCCGGATCGTCCGTCCGCATGATCGAGTCGCCCCCGCCGAGCAGGGACACACCGGTCGTGACCCCGAACCGCACACGCTCGAGCGCCGCCAGCTGGGCCTCGGCATACCAGAAGTCCGGGGTGGATGCGGTGGTGTAGGCTACCTTGCAGGCGTCGAACCATTTGGCGCTGTCGCCCGACGCCAACGTCTTGATCAAACCGTGTCCCGCGTGAGCATGTACGTCGACGAGCCCCGGAAGAACGACCTTTCCTGTGCCATCGAGTATCTCGGCACCGGCGTATTTCGCCTCGAGCTCCGCGCTTGGGCCGATATCGGCAATCCGGTCGCCCGCGATCACAACAGCCGCGTCGAACAGCACGCGCCTTTCCGGGGCCACGGTGACGACGATGGTGTTCGTGATGATCAGGTCAGCCAATTCATCCTCCAGTGAATTGCGGCGCCGGTGCGAGTTCGTCCAGCGTCGGGATCAAAGACAACAGATCGCGCGTGTATGGATCGCGCGGATGGTTAAACAGGATCTCGGCCTCGGCGAGTTCGACGATCCGGCCGGATTTCATCACCGCCACGCGGTCGCACATCTGACGCACCACGCTCAGATCGTGACTGATGAAGAGCATGGTCAGACCGGTTCTGTCCCGTAGGTCCTTGAGCAGGTTGAGGACCCGCGCCTGAACGCTGACGTCGAGCGCGCTTGTGGGCTCGTCGCAGATCAGCAGGTCCGGCTGACCCGCAAGCGCTCGGGCGATGGATATCCGCTGCCGCTGACCGCCCGAGAACGCATGCGGATAGCGGCCCACTGACTCTGCCGGCAGCCCGACCGCTTCGACCAGCGTGCTCGGATCGACCTCGCCGCCCGCGCCGAAGAAGGCCAGCGGCTCCTGGAGCGCGGCGCCTGTTCTCATCCGTGGGTTCAAAGAAGAATAAGGGTCCTGGAATATCATCTGGATGGCGCGCCGGACCGCCGTCTTGCGACGCATTCCCAACGGCTGGCCGTCGAACCGGATCTCACCGTCCGAGATCGGCATGAGCCCGGCGATCGCACTTGCAAGCGTCGACTTGCCGCTTCCGGATTCGCCCACGATCCCGAAGATCTCGCCCCGCTTGACCGAGAACCGGGCATCCTCGACCGCTTTGAACCCCGGCCCACCGAGGAAACCGCCACCATAGGTGATACCGACTCCATCCACCGACAGCAGGTCATCGGAAGAGCCGGTCCTGTGCCGAGCCCGGCCCGCCACCTTCTCTTGCGCCGCGACCTCACCCGGCAGTTGGTCTTCGATCACCGGGAAGCGGTGGAGCTTGCGGTCCAGCCGCGGCACGGCGCCGATCAGCGATTTGGCATAGTCTGCGGTTGGTTGTCCCAGAACCTGCCGCGCGGGACCGGTTTCAACGGTCCGTCCGTGGCGCATGATGGTCACCCGGTCCGCGACCTGCGCCACCACTCCCATGTTGTGCGTAATCAGCAGGATGCCGAGGTTCCGACGGCTTGCGAGCCCGCGCAGCAGATCGAGGATCGTCGCCTGCACGCTGACATCGAGCGCGGTCGTCGGCTCATCCGCCACCAGCAGGTCCGGATCGCATGAGAGCGCCGAAGCGATCACGACCCTCTGACGCTGACCGCCAGACAGTTGGTGCGGATACTGCTCGAAGCGCTTCTCGGGCTCGGGGATCTCGACCGCCCGCATCAGATCGAGCGCTCTTTCCCGTGCCTCCGCGCGCCCCAATCCCAGATGGAACGCCATCGTCTCGCACAGCTGCTGCCCGATCGTGAACAGGGGGTTCAGCGCGGTCATGGGGTCCTGAAAGATCGCGCCGATGTCCCGGCCGGGCCGCAGCCCCTCGATCCGCCCGGTGGCCGTATCCAGTGCACGGCCCGCAACACTGATCTGACCTCCGGCGATCCGGCCCGGCGGGTCCAGCAAGCCCATGATGCAATTGCCCACGGTCGACTTGCCAGCCCCGGATTCGCCAACCAGCGCATGGATCTCGCCGGGTGCAATCGTAAGTGACAGATCATCGACCGCCGCGAAGGGCTGGCCGTCACTTGCCGGATACTCCACACGGAGGTTGCTGATCTTGAGGGCCGCTGTCATGACTTGCCCTCGAGTTTGGGATTGAAGCGGTCGCGCAACCAGTCACCGGTGATGTTCACCGACAGCACAAGAACGACCAGCGTCGCTGCCGGGAAGAGCGTGATCCACCAGATGCCGGAGAACGCGAACTCGTTGCCGATACGGATCAGGGTGCCGAGCGACGGATAGTCCGGCGGCATCCCAACCCCGAGGAACGAGAGCGTTGCCTCGGTCAGCACCGCCGCAGCCAGGTTGATGGTCGAGATGACCAGAACCGGACCGACGATGTTGGGCAGGATGTGCCGGAATAGGATCCGCCGGTTCGGAAGCCCCATGATCCGGACCGCGCGCACGTAGTCTCGGGACGCCTCGACCATCGTAGACGCCCGTGTGGTTCGCGCGTACTGCACCCACTCGTTTATGCCGATGGCGGCGATCAGGATTATCGGTGCCCAGAACACGCTGTCCGCATCCGGGATCAGCGCGCGGGCGATCCCTGCCACCAACAGGGCCAGGAGGATTGTCGGAAGCGACAGGAACACGTCGGCGATCCGCATCACCACCGTTTCGATCCAGCCGCCGAAATAGCCGGCGACAAGGCCGAGTGAGACGCCGAGCGTGGCGGCCAGAAGCACCGCGCCGGCGCCGATCATCACCGAGATCCGGGTACCGTAGAGGATTGCGGACAGCAGGTCGCGCCCCTGATTGTCCGTCCCGAGAAAGTAACGTGGATCTCCGCCTTCGATCCAGGACGGCGGCAGTTCGCTGTCCATCAGGTTGAAACTGGACGTGGAGGTGGGGTCCTGCGGCGCCAGCCAGGGCGCGAAGACCGCAGCAAGAATGATCAGCACACCGATGCCTGCGGCAACGATGACATAGGGTGGCATCGCGTTGGTCAGTCGTTTGGCCGTCGCACTCATGTCAGACCCCGCGTGTCCGTAGGCGCGGGTCGACGACCGCATAGGTCACATCGACGAGCATGTTGATGATCACGAAGACCGCGGCGACCAGCAGCAGGTAGGCGGTCATCACGGGAATGTCGACGAAGATTACCGCCTGCATGAACAGCAGGCCCAGGCCCGGCCACTGAAAGATAGTTTCGGTCACGATCGCGAAGGCGATCAGCGATCCGATCTGAAGACCGGTCACCGTGATGACCGGCATCAGCGCGTTTTTCAGCGCCAACCGGAAATGGATGCGCCGCGCTGGCAGGCCGCGCGCGCGCGCGAACCGGATGTAGTCGGTCGACAGAATATCGATCATCTCGGACCGGATCAGACGCATGATCAGCGTCATCGAATAGAGGCCGAGCGTCACCGCCGGCAGGACCAGCGCCGCTCGGCCGGAGGCCGTGAGAAACCCGGTCGACCACCACCCCAGATCGACTGTCTCGCCGCGTCCGAACGAGGGTAGCCAGCGAAGCGTGACCGAGAAGATGAGAATGAGCATCGTCCCGGTGACAAACGTGGGTACCGATATGCCCACAAGCGAGCCGGACTGGACAAGCCGCGAGAGCACCCCGTTCGGCCTTAGTGCGCAAAGCACACCCGCCGGTATCCCGATCAGCAGCGAAAGGATCGTGGCCACGAACACCAGTTCCAGGGTCGCCGGGGCGCGCTCGGCGATCAATTCCGCCACATCTCTCTGATTGCGAAAACTGACGCCGAGATCGCCGCTGGCAACACGGCCGATGAACCGGCCGTATTGTACTATGATAGCGTCGTTCAGCCCGAGACGATCGCGCAACGCCTCGCGCTCTTCGACGGAAGCGTCCTCTCTCGACATCAATTGCACCGGATCTCCGACGAAGCGGAACATCGCGAAGGACAGCGCGGTCACGGCAAGCATGACCAGCACCGCCTGCGACAGCCGAGAGAGAAGCAGCTTCAGCATTCGGGTCAGTTCTCGATCGTCGAGAACCAGAGCCGGATGTACTCGTCCGCGAACTGCGGCACTTCCACGCCATCGCGCAGGGCCATGGCGACGGGTTGCTGGTGCAGCGGGATGTAGTAGGCCTCGTCATGAACGATCTGGAACGCCTCGGACATCATCGCACGCCGGGCGTCTTCATCCAGTTCGACCGCAACCTTGGCCGCGATCTCGTCCAGCCGGGGATCGGAAAGCCCGTTGTAGTTGTTACCGCCCAGGGCGCCGTCCTGGGTCGCGAGCAATGCGCGGATGACGCTCCAACCATCCATCGCCGGAAGGGTCGCCCAACCCAGCATGTAGATGTCCGTCTCGCCGTTGGTGGCCTTCGGGAAATAGGTTGCCCGGCTCTCGGTATTGAGATCGACGGACAGGCCGATCTGCTCCCACATCGCCTTCACGGCAACGCAGATCGCCTCGTCGTTGATGTAGCGGTCGTTCGGGCAATCGAGCTTGACCGAAAAGCCGTCCGCATAACCTGCCTCGGTCAGCATGGATTTCGCTGCTTCGGGGTCGAATGGCAGGGGGGTATCGCTGGCTTCGTCATAGCCCGGCACCGGCGGTGCGACCATGCTGCCGACCGTGCGGGAGTTGCCGCGCATCACCTTCTCGCGCAGGGCATCATGGTTGATCCCGTGCCAGAGCGCCTTGCGTACGTTTACGTCCAGCAGTGGGTTAGCCTCGCCGGGCATGGCCAGCAACTCGTCGCGGTAGTTCAGCCCGAGGAAGATCAGCCGCAACGCCGGCTCCTGGACCACGCTGAACCCGGGCGCGGCATCCAGTCTGTCAATATCCTGGAGCGGAACCGGAGCGATCATGTCGAGCTCTCCCGACATCAGCGCCGCGACGCGGGTCGCGTCCGAGGTAATCGGCCGAAATTCAATGCCGGTGAGGTTGTGCTCAGGCTCGTCCCACCAACCTTCGTGGACCGACATCACCGTACCGACGTCGGGCGCGTAGGACTCCAGCACGAATGGCCCCGTACCGTTCGCATTCGTCGAGGCGAATGACGTCTTGCCGGTCGCGATATTCCCCGGCTCGAGCGCATCGTGCTCCGCCATCCACTCCTGGTCCATGATGAAGATGCCGGACAGGTCATTCAGCAGCAGCGGGTACGCACCGTCCATCGTGAAGTCGACGGTGTAGTCGTCGACCTTCTCGACACCGGTGACGGTGGAGAGGTTGCCACGCGCCCTCGAGTCCGGATGCAGCAGCCGCTCAACGGACGCGACGACGTCGTCGGCGGTGAAGGGGCTGCCGTTGTGGAAGGACACCCCCTCCCGAAGCGTGAAGCGCCAACGGGTCGGCTCGACGATCTCCCACCCTGTTGCCAGCGCCGGTTCGATCTCGAGCGTACGGGACCGTCGCACCAAAGGTTCGTAGATGTGGTGCAGCACGCTCGAGGTGAAGCTCTCGGTATGCGCATAGGGATCGAGCGTCACGATATCGCCCTGCGATGACCAGCGCAGGACATCGGCCGAGGCGGTACTCGCCATCATCCCCGCGACGGCAAAAGCGGTAAGTTTCGGTAGCGAACTCATGATCAGACTCCTTGCGACATGTGCCCTGGCCACGCGCGCCAGCGGGCCGCGGGAAAGCTGTCTTCTTGGAGGCCCCTGAGGATGCGTCGGCCTATCGAGGACCGGTGCGCTCAGGTCAGCACGCGCGTTGCCGTCTGCCAATATCACCATTGATTAATAATTGCGCCCACTTGATAACTTCAGGTGATATTGCCGAACAATTCGGCAGGAGGGGTGCCGGCTTGCTAACTTTTAGACAACTTGAGACCTTCCGGGAGGTCATGCGAAGTCGAACCACCCAGGCGGCGGCAGAGACCCTGCGGATTTCACAGCCCGCCGTCTCCAACGCCATCCGGCAGATGGAAGCGCATATCGGTTTCGATCTGTTCGAACGCGTAGGGAAACGCCTGGTCCCGACACCGGATGCCGAGGAGATCTTTCGCGACAGCGAAGCGATCTTCGAGCTTTACAGCGTGTTCACGCAACGTCTGGAAAGCCGGAAGAGCAATACGATTGGCGCGCTGCGGATCGTCTGCACGCCACCGGTGGCCAATGCGCTGATGCCGCCGGCAATCAGCGACTTCGTGGCGGGCCGCCCGAAGGTGCGCATCAATCTCGACTCCCGGCGGATCGACGGCCTCTTCGAGGCGCTCGAAACACGCAGCGCGGACATCGGTTTCGCGCTCAATCCACCGGAACGCCCCAACCTGGTGCGCCAACCACTGGCACTTGCGAAGATGGTCTGCGCTTTCCCACCGGGGCACCCGCTGATGGAAAAGTCGGCGATCACGGCTAACGATCTCAACGACTATCCGCTCGTCCTGTTCGAGCCAGACAGCAAACTGAACCTGATCCTCCAGGAGAACTATCTGACCGAGAACCTTCGCGCCAATGCCGTCGCCGAGGTCCGATACACCTCGCTCGCCTGTCTGCTTGCCGAAGCCGGGATAGGCCCGACCATAGTGGATTCCCTCACCGCCGCCGGTCAGCGCTACAAACTGGAGTACCGCCCACTCTATCCGGATCAGCAAGTCCCCGTGTGCGCGCTCTACCGAGCGGATGAGCCCCCCAAACGGCTGCAGACCGCTTTTCTTGACCAGGTCCGGCATTCCGGTGCGCTGAACGCGCTTCACGAATTCGAGTAAGCCGTTATATTCGATCCGTTGCGCTACCCACGCTTCGGTGCATTACAAGCAGTAATCGCTTCGATCAGGCAGCGTCGGGGAAGAAATTGGCGACGAACACGATCTCATTACCTACGCCGACTTTGCTGTTCTCGAGCTGGCCATTCCTGATTGTTCGGAAAATCTCGATCCCGGCGAGGGTTGCTTTGGTGCCGGCCGACGTTCGAAAAGACCGCATCGGCCGCAGCCGCTGCTTCAACGCGGCGTGATCGCTTTCGATCCAGTTTCGCCGCGCGGTTAGTCGAAGGTCAATCAGCTGACGGAACTGGCAGACTCGGATCGTAGCGGTCTTCCTGGTACAGAACTCCTCCAGATATCTGGGGCAAAACCGCCACGGCGCCATTCGTCCATTCGGTTAGGCGAGGGCCGGCGCAGGAAGCACCGGCCCGTCCATGCCATCAAGCAGACTGCATGTTGAGCGCCTTGTCGTCGAACTTCCCGGTGGTGGCGGCTGTGGCCAGAACATTGGCCACGTCCGCGCGACTGGCCTCGGCAGAGATATCCACGTCGGAGCCGAGGATCACATCGTCGCTGCGCCCGCCATCCGTCAGGGCCACGGGCCGCAGAATGGCGTAGGTCAGCCCGGACGCTTTCAGATGCTCATCCGCGTCATGCTTTGCCTTCAGGTAGTGCGCCATATCGCCGGATGGATCGGATTGGTCGGCCCCGATCGAACTGAGCATGACAAAACGCTCTGCCCCCGCCTGCTTGGCCAGATCAACCAGGCGCATCGCCCCCTGGCGATCGACCTTTTCGGTCATTTCCGGGCCGGTCGATCCGCCGGATCCTGCGGCGAAGATCACCACGTCCGCGCCTTCACACACGTCCGGTTGTAGATCGGTCAAGTCAGCTTGGCGCAGGCTCGTGGCCTCGGGCAAGACGCTGGTGTCCGAGCCGTCGCGCACCAGGGCCATTACGTTGTGGCCTTGATCCGCGAGTACTTGGGTCAGGATGCGTCCGGTCTTGCCTGTCGCACCCGCGATGAGAATGGTCTTGGTCATGTTGTTTCCTCTTCGTGTCAGACAGGCGGGGCCATGGGGCCCGCTGCCTCTGTTGCGGCGATGTAGCCGGGCTGTTGTTGCAAGGCGTGCCAGTAGGCCGTGATGGCGGGATGGTCGGTCAGCAGATCGAGCCGCGCCAGGAGAGCCACGATGTAGGACAGTTGTATGTCCGCCAGCATCGCGCGCTCGCCGAACAGCATGGGGCCGTCGCCAATGGCCCGGGTGATGTAGTCGAGATGGCGGTTCAACGCGTCGCGCGCGTCCTGGGGAACCGGCTTGCCACGAAAGGCGGGTAGGATTGCCTGCAAGGCCACCTCGGCCAAAGAAGCCTCCACGTAGTCCAGCAACGCTTCGTGTTGCCAGTAGGCACGCGAGCCGTGGATCGGAGTGTGGCTGTCATCGGCGTACTTTGCTGCGAGATAGCGCAGGATCGTCGCGGACTCGGCGATCACCTCGCCCTCGTCCTCGATCACCGGAGACTTCCCCAAGGGATGAACCTGTTTCAACTCCTCGGGGGCGCGAAAGCTGTCGGTTCGGTCGTAGTCGATCCGGTTGCAGTGCTGACCAAGGTCGGCCAGCAACCACAGTACGCGATTGGCGCGGGAGTATTTCAGAGCGTGCAACGTGATCATGGCAGGAAGATCGCCTTGGCGTTGGTGAACTCCTTCATGCCAAAGCCGCCATGTTCCCGACCATAGCCCGAGTCCTTCACGCCACCGAACGGCATGTTCGGATCAGCAGCGCCGAAGGAGTTGATCCGCACCATGCCGGTATCGAAGTGATCGCGGGCAAGTTTCAGCGCGCGCTCCTCGTCCTTGCAAAAGATCCCACCGCCGAGGCCGTAGCGGCTGTCGTTCGCGATCCGCATGGCGTCCTCATCGTCCTTGGCGCGGATCACCGCGGCAACCGGGCCGAAAATCTCGTCGTCATAGGCGGGCATGCCGGGCGTGACATCTGCCAGGACAGTGGCAGGATAATAGGCGCCGGTACGCTCGGGCACTGTGCCACCGCAAAGCACCTTGGCCCCTTTCGCGACGCTCTTCGCAACCTGGTCTTTCACCGTGTCGAGTTGTTCGTCGCTGGAGAGCGGCCCGAGCTCGGTATCCTCGTCCATTGGATCGCCCATCGTGATCGCCTGCATCTGCGTAACGAAGGCCGACACGAAGGCGTCGTAGTTCTTTTCGATCACCACGAACCGCTTGGCCGAGACGCAGGTCTCGCCGTTATTGTACAAGCGCCCCATAACGGAGTATTTGACGGCGGTTTCGATGTCGGCGTCCTCCATCACCAGGTAGGCGTCGTTCGACCCCAGCTCCAGCACGGTTTTTTTCAGCGCCTTGGCCGCCACTCCGCCGATATGCCGTCCGGCTCCGTCGCTGCCGGTCATGGTGACACCGCGTACCAGGGGGTGTTCGATGATGGCATCGCTGGTGCTATGGTCGATCAGGACCACCTGGAATAGGTCTTCGGGCAGGCCGGCCTCGATACACAAGCTGCGCAGGCGCAGCCCGGAGCCTGTGCAGATGCTGGCGTGTTTCAGGATGCAGGCATTGCCCGCCATGAGGTTTGCCGCCAGCACACGGATTGGCTGATACAGCGGGAAGTTCCACGGTTGGATCGAGTAGATCACACCGACCGGCTGGTAGCTGACAAGGCCGCGCGCGCCGCTCTGACCATGCGTGCGGTTTTCGTCGGCCAGAATGTCCGGTCCGTGCTGCGCGGTATATTCGAAGATCTCGGCACAGATCTCGACCTCGGTTTTGCCGTCCTTGAACAGCTTGCCGGTCTCGCGGCTCATCAGCGCGGCGAGGTCATCGGACTGCGCGCGCAATTCCTCGGCAATGCGCATCAGGTAGGGCGCCCGTTCGGCATGCGACTTGGTCCGCCAGTCGAGAAATGCCGCATGCGCGGCTTCCAGTTTTTGAAAGGCGTCGTCCTCGGTCATGAGCGTGTAGGTTTCTATCGTCGCACCGGTCGCAGGGTTCTTCGTGGTGATCGTCGGCATGATCTCTCCTTCAAGCGTTGCAGGCCAACACCTCCGACGGGATTGAGTTCCTGCCAGGCACGCCTCCAACGCTACCGATCACCGAGACGTTATCGCGCGCGGCGGCGTGACCGCCTCTCCGGGTGGGACTACGGAGCATGTCGGCCTACCCGTGAGCGCAAGGCGATCGTAGAGAGGTCTAAACGCCGCCTTCATGCAGCAGATCCCCGACTTCCCGAAGCGACGGTGGGAACCGAGCATAGAGCATCACCGCTCGCCGGACGATCTCCGGGACCCGTCGCGAACCAATTGACAGCGCTGGCTTTCGTCATGGCGCGACGCTTGATGCCCCCTGCTCCGGCTCAAGCGCGGCTCCTCTCACACTTCCGGAGGCGGAGTTGATTTCGGGTCTCACGTAGCTCTTAACGCGGTTCTGCCTCACTCTGTGCGGCGGAGGGGCTGAAATCGACCGGCGTGGACAAGCGGATTCCGTACACTGCCACCGGCAAACCTGGAGCACGACTGCAACCGTTTCACCAATCGCGGGAAATTCCTGCAGCCAACGATGCCGCCATTCGAGACCTCGTCGCGATTGCGTACCGCAATCGGCGCACATGCCTTAGGGCGCCAAAGTGCCCGAAACAAGCCACCCGCCGTTATTACGACGCTCAACGCCTTGAACCGAAACGTCACGCTCGGGCGACCAGTGTCTCTTCGAACTTACGACTATCCCGGCTGAATGTTCCAGTTTCAGGATAGTTGCGACACAGTTTGAGGCAGACCCAACTGGGTGCTACGCGACACCTGTTCACGAGGCTCAACAAGAGACAGGCGCCAATGCCGATCGCCCTCACTGAGTCGTTACATACTTGCATGCGGATGCAGTATTGCGGGCGTAGGCCGGCCAATCTATATGCATGCGCACGCAACTATATAGAGGAGACCCTCAGTGACCTCCATCACTGTCTATTCAGATTACGTATGTCCCTTCCGCCTCCTGGCGGAGGTCCCCCTTTCCCAATCCATCGCAGGAGAATGAACATGTCCTGGCTCTACCTCGGCGTTGCCGTGATCTTCGAAATTTCCGTGGCGATTTCCGCCGGCAAGGCAAAAGGGTTCACCGACCGTGCCTGGACGGCGATCACCCTCATCAGCGGCGCAATCGCGACGTTCTTCCTGAGCCTTGCCCTCCTGAGCTTCGATGTAGGGGTTGGCTACGCGATCTGGACCTCGGTCTCGGGTGTCGGGATCGTCGTTCTCGGCGCGCTCTTCTTCGGCCAGCGGCTCGACATCGCAAAGATCGCCGGAATCGCCATCGTCATCGGCGGTGTGATCGGTCTGCGTCTAAGCGGCGCTGCCTAACGCATCCTCTTCGAAAGGATCATTCACATGACGGACATCTCGAACAAACCCGAAGAAACCGGACGGGCATGGATCGCCCTGCTCCTCGCAAGCCTCTTCGAGGTCGGCTACGCGCTGAGCGTCGGCGGCAGCGAGGCTTTCACGGTCCTTGGCTGGTCTCTCGCCGCGATCGTGTTCTTTCTGCTGACGCTGTTCTTCCTCAGCGTAGCGCTTAAGAAGATCGACGTCGGGATCGGCTACGCCGTCTGGGCCGGGATCGGCTCTGTCGGGGCGGCTCTTCTTGCCAGCGTGCTGCTCGACCAGTCGCTGACCCTCGCCCAGGCCGCGTGGCTGGCTGTCATAATCCTCGGTGTGATCTGGCTGAAGCTCGCCGACAGTCCAAGGATACGTCGTGCAGTGGGTTACGCCGGCTGACGCCGATCCGGGCGCGCCGGCCACCGATCACGGCGCGCCCAACAACATACCGGGTAACACAGCATGACCGAAGATATGAAGACGCGCCTCGTGCGCCTCATGAAAGAGACCGTCGCCCATTCGACGCACCACGTGAAAGCCGGCGGCATTCCGTTCACCGCTCTGGTTATGGACCGGGACGGCACCGTTCTCGGGCGTGGCACCAATACCGTCAGGGCGATGAACGATCCCACGGCGCATGCGGAAGTGGAGGCCATCCGCGACGCCTGTCGCACGAAGCGGAGCCCCCAACTGCCGGGCGCCATCCTACTGGCCTCCGGAGAGCCCTGCGCAATGTGCTACATGAACGCTCTTCATGCCGGCATCGCCGAGGTCCACTATGCCGTGGATCGCGACGAGGCCGCCGAAATGGGCTTCGATTACCGGGACACCTACGCGCTCTTCGCCGAGGACCCTCAGACCTGGCAGAGGCCCTTTGTCGGCAGGCTGGAGGTCCCGGGAGCAAGCGCACCGTTCGAGGAGTTCCACGCCCTGCGACGACCGCGGGGACAGGGTTGATTAGAATGTTGCGTGGTCATACATCCACCGAGACCGACGAGAGGAGTGGTCCATCACGATGTCTGGCAAGAGCGAGCTTTTGGAGCGGCTGATCCATCTGACCGGAGAGATCGAGGCCGAACTGGCTGCTGCCCTGCAGGCCGGCCATGGCCTTGGCCTCTCGGAATACCGCGGCCTGCGCGCGCTTTCCATATCGCCGACCTCCGAGCTGCGCCTTCAGGACCTTGCCGCCCAGCTTAGCCTGAACCAGAGCTCGGTCTCCCGCATGGTGGAGCGGCTCGAACGCCGGCAACTCGTGGCGCGCGATCGATGCCCCGATGACAAGAGAGGCATCTATGCGGTGCTCACTGACGCGGGGCGCGCCGCCTTCAATCGGGCAACCGCTGATTATGAGGCTGCGCTGAACGCCGCCTTCGATCGGCACGATTGTGGGGAGCTGCTGGCCACACGGTTGTTCAGCGCGGATACCCGTGGGCGTCGCTGACACGGATCCGGGGCTGGATGGCCCCCTGACCTTGCCGGTGGTCTCTATGGAATGAGCGCCGAACGACTCCCTGCAGCGTGACCAAGCGTGGCAAAGAACTGGCGGATACCCCTGGCCGCCTGTTAGCCGAGCTGATCCCCATTTTCTTCTCCGTATCGATCACGCTTGCTATGCGCGTTTCGACGACCGCTCCTTTGGAGAATGGGACGTCTGGATGAACGTGATTGACATAGATCCCGACTCTGGCTCGTCCGAGACTGCCTAAATCGAAGTACTCTACGCTGAGCCACGGGATTGGCATACTGCGGGGTGGCGAGAGATGGCGGCATTCTCATCATGCGTGCTGCGGCCATTGGGATGGGCGGTACTGCTCGAGACCCGCGAGTAACTGCCGTAGCGAGGGCTGATCAGGGGTAGCGACACAAATAGGACATTGCACGCCGCAGATCGATATTGTTATGTTATAACATATTTAATCATGACGGACGCCCATATGCCAGCCAATGATACCCGCCTTCCCGTCACCGTCCTCTCGGGCTTTCTCGGAGCCGGAAAGACGACCCTACTGAACGATGTGCTGAACAACCGCGAAGGCCGCCGGGTCGCGGTCATCGTCAACGACATGTCTGAGGTGAACATCGACGTCGACCTGGTGCGCGACGGTGGCGCGGATCTCAGCCACACCGAGGAAAAGCTGGTCGAGATGTCGAACGGCTGCATCTGCTGCACGCTGCGCGACGACCTGCTGGAAGAGGTCCGCCGCCTCGCTGCCGAAGGGCGCTTCGACTACCTGCTGATCGAATCCACCGGCATAGCCGAGCCACTTCCCGTGGCCGCGACCTTCGACTTCCGCGACGAGGAGGGCAACAGCCTGTCCGATGTCTCGCGGCTCGACACGATGGTGACGGTGGTCGATACGGTCAACCTGCTCAAGGACTACTCCAGCCATGATTTCCTCCGCGACCGCGGCGAAAGTCTCGGCGACGAGGACGAGCGGACGCTGGTCGACCTTCTGGTGGACCAGATCGAGTTTGCGGATGTCGTCGTGCTGAACAAGGTCACGGACGCCGGGCCGGGGCGGCTCGATGCCGCACGCAAGATCGTCACCTCGCTGAACCCCGACGCGCAGATCATCGAGACCGACTACGGGCAGGTGCCGCAGGACCGAATCTTCGACACCGGCCTGTTCGACTCCGACAAGGCGCACATGCACCCGATGTGGGCCAAGGAGCTTTACGGGTTCGAGGACCACGTGCCCGAGACCGACGAATACGGCGTCTCGTCCTTCGTCTACCGCGCCCGGCGTCCGTTCCACCCGCAGAAGATCCACGATGCGCTGAACGGCGCCATGCCCGGCGTGATCCGCGCCAAGGGGCATTTCTGGATCGCCACCCGGCCCGACTGGCTGGTCGAGTTCTCGCTTGCCGGGGCGCTGAGCAGCGTCAAGCCGATGGGGATGTGGTGGGCGACGGTGCCCAAAAGCCGCTGGCCCGATCATCCGCAGGCCCTGGCCTACCTGGAGCAGCACTGGCAGGAGCCGTTCGGCGACCGGCGGCAAGAGCTGGTGTTCATCGGGGCGGGCATGGACAAGGCCGCGATCACCACCGCGCTGGATGCGGCCTTGGTCGGCGACGAGGCTCGGTTCGAACCGGAGAACTGGGCGGACCTGCCCGATCCCTTTCCCAGCTGGCGCCGCGCCGAGCAGGCCGCCTGATGCTGGATTTGTCGAAGGAAACTGCCGTCGCCCGCAATATCGCCAAGGGGCGCAGCGCGAGCATCCTGCACGAGATCCACCGATCTGGCTGCGCTGCCGCCGTCTGGCAGCGCAACCTGCCGCCGGTATTCTCGGCGTGGCTAGCTGCGCTACCACAGGGCCGCCTTCCCGCCCTGCGGGAGATTGTGGACCTGGGTGAGGTCGCGACCAAGGTCCGCAGCGTCTGCGCCAAGGATGGTGACTCTTCGGTCGGACTCGACCTGCTGGCCCAGGATGTATCTGCCCTCGCGCGACATTTTTCGGAGATCACCGGCCAGGAGCTCATGCACCTTCGCCTCGACGTGGTGCGGGGAAATGCCTGCCACAGGTTCCATACGGACTATGTGCCGCTGCGCATGCTGTGCACCTACCGCGGATCCGGCACCCAGTTTGGCCCCGCCGGGGAGGATGGCAATCCATCGACGGTGGACCAGATGCGCGCGGGAGATGTCGGCCTGTTCCGCGGCCGTCTCTGGCCCGGCGATGTCCCATGCGGGCTACTGCATCGTTCCCCGCCGATCGAGGGAACGGGCGAAATACGGTTGCTGTTGGCCATAGACCCGCCCCGGGAAGACGACTGATGCCGCGCCGCTACGCGAACACGCGAACCGCCCTGAAGCGCCGCGCCCGGACCGGAGATCCCATGGACGCCTTCGACCGGTTGCCTCCTGACCTTCGCCAGTGGCTCGCACGTGCGGCCCTGCCATGGTCCCCGCGCTCAGCGTTGCGCCTCTGGCATCGATCATTGGCACGGCACGGAGGAGATGCCTCGGCGGCGTTGGCGCATCTCTCGCGCGTCGAGAAGGCCATGTTGGACCGCGATATACCGTCCATCTGGGAGAACGCGCATCCCGGCATGCCGGAGCAGAGGCCTTAGAGTGCGGGGATCAGCATCTGGCCGTCGCCCTAGGCTGAATTAATCAGATCCCCATAATGGGAGCACGCCACCACAAGCTACATAACATCGCGCGGAAACCGGTGCCGTTTGGACGAATTGCGCCGAGAATTCGGTCACTCCTCAGCTTGGTGCGACAATGCGTCTGCCATTCCGATGATCGATGCAACGGACGTCTTGCAAACACCCTTGCCTGCAAGGCCCATGGCAGGTGCGAGACCGGGCGGCGTCCCCCAACGCCTGCCCGGCCTCACACCAGCCCGGCGCGGTGCGACGGTCCCCCACCGTCTACCGCTCCGCGCCGCCCCCATTCAGAAGCGCAGCTCCAGCCGCGCATCCATGCCGTAGCTCTGGTACCCGTCCGCGCCGATCCCGTCGGTGAACGAGCTGATCGCGAACCGACCGCCATTGGCCCAGGCCCTTTCGTAGCCCAGCTCGAGACGCATCCGGAAACCGTCATGTGACGGCTCCAGCACCCCCGCCGCGCCCGAGCCGGAACTGTGCGCCAGGATCCCCGAGGCGCCGCCGATAAGGGCACTGCGACCGGGAACCTCGGACAGCTGATAGCGAAGGTCCGCACCCAGCTCGGCACTGGCCAGCCGGTAGTCCTGTGCCGGAATCCGGTTCCCCAGGCTGTCGGTATAGGCCCGCTGCGCATCCGTGGTGTAGCTGACGTCGAACAGCGGATAGACCATCCAGCGCCCGGCCTCGATCTCGCCTGTGACGGCCAGCTGCGCCAACCAGCGGTCGGTGGTGAACTCGTCCGAATAGGTGCCGAGCGGCTCGGCCTCGTTGTATGTCTGACCGTAGAGCAGCCGACCGTCGAAGATCACCGGTTGGCTAGGATGCCGCGCCACGAAATAGGGGCCCGCCATCCAACCATAGCCCTCGATCCGCGCCTCGTCTTCGCGCGACAGCGCATAGTCGAACTGCAGCATCGCACCGACGAGCACATCGGGGCGGACCTCGGCGTGGGTGCCGACAACACCCAACACATAGCGGCTGTCGGTGTCGCCCTCTTCGGTCAGCGCGCCGCGCAGGACACCCCAGACCGGGCTGCCCGGATCAGTGACAAAATCTATCGTGGTCTGCCCGCGGGTGATCACGCCACTGAACCCGCCACCCCCGTTTCCGGTCAGAAGCCCGGCAAGATCGGGCTGGTTGGACACCAGGTTGTTGCCGCGGGTCTGCATGAAGGCGGCAATCAGTTCTGACGTGCGCTCGACGACCATGTTCAGCGACCGCAGCACGTTGGATGCCACGTTGCCGATCCGGTCTTCGTCGCGGGCCGCATTGCGCGGAACCGAGACCACGAGATCGCCCTGCCCGCTGGCCCGGATCGTCGCGGAATAGCGCGCGCCCTCGCCGGTCAGCGTCGTGACCGCGCCGCCCTCGACAGAGATGTCCTCGGCCTCGAACCCGGTGACGGGACGCGAGAAGACGACCGAAACCGTGTGCTCGCCCGGCCCCTCGATCTGCTCCGGCAGGCCGCTGATCGTGACCGTCACCGCAGCCCGCACGGTGATTTCCGCCGTCGCGCTGGCCGAGGCGGTGCCGTCGCTGACGGTCAACGTGAAGGTCAGCACCTCGTCGGGATCGCCCGGTTCAAGCTCGGGCGCGGTGAACACCGGTTGCGCGGCGCTGGCATCGCTCAGCGTCACGCCGCCCGGTGCGCTCCAGGCAAACTGCAGGGCATCGCCGTCCGGGTCCGCCGAGGCCGAGCCGTCCAGCGTCACCTTGCGCCCGCTGCCGACCACCCTGCCCTGCCCGGCATCCGCCACCGGCGCGCCATTGACGAAGGCTTCTGTCGCCAGCTGGTTGGAGGCCGCGTTCGGGTTCCCGTCGACGTCCTGTGCCGCGTTCCGGCCGATCCTGACCGTCGCCGCCCCCCGCGCCACGGGGGCGAGCACGAAACTGTAGCTTTGCCGATCCGTGCGCCGGAACTCCGACAGGGCCAGGTTCTCCAGCAGCACGTCACCGGCGTCGAAGCCGCTGACATCCTCGCTGAACCGGGCGGTGATCGTTGTCGGGCCGATCAGAGTCTCAGGCAGGCCCGACAGGACCACGGCTACGTTCGCCATGACCGTGACCGACACGCTGTCGCGCAGGACCGTGGTGCCGTCGTCGACCTCAAGCTCGAAGGTCAGCACCCGGTCGGGATCGCCCGGCGCCAGCGTGGGCGCGGTGAACACGGGCGTCGCGCTGCCGGGGTCGGACAAGGTGATCCCGGCGGGCGCCGTCCACCGATAGCGCAGCGAGGTGCTGTCCGGATCGGACGAGATGCTGCCGTCCAGCGTGACCTCGGCGCCAGAGGCGGCAGTCTGGTCTGCCCCTGCATTGGCCACCGGCGGGCCGTCATAGGCTACGCTCACCGGCACGGCCGCTGCGCTCGGCAGGCCCGGCGACAACGGGTCCGAAGGCCGATGCAGCGCGGCACCGGCTGGCACGCCGATGCTGATGTCCGGCGTGCCGTCCGGCGCAATCCGAAGCGCATAGCTGTCGCCGCTGCCGCTGAACCCGGTTATCGTGCCACCGCTGACCTGCACGTCAGAGGCCTCGAACGTCTCGACCGTGCGGCTGAAGGCGATATCGATTTCGAACGGCCCCGCCGTTACCGCCGGAGCGCGACGGATCTCCGGCACCGGCTCGTTCACGTCGAACGGCCCGATCGTCAGGCTGTAGGCGGCAGTGCTGTTCCCGAAACCATCCGCGACCGCACCGGCGGGCAGGCTGATCGTATAGCTGCCATCCGCCTGGAAATAGAACTTGCAGAGCATCTCGTAGTCATGCGCCAGCGGGGCAGAGCCTCGGGCGTGAAATGCGCAATCCTTCACCTCGCCGCCGGTCGAACGCGGAAAGCTCGAAGCGGTCGCCGGGCTGGAGCTCTGCATCTCGATCGAGACCAGCGCCATGCCATCGCCGCCCGCCGAGGTGGCTCCGCCGCTGACGATCCGGGGCGCGTCGAGATGCGCGTTGCCGCTTACGCTGCCGGCCGCGTTGCCCGCCCCGCCCCAGTTGCTGACGGCGCCGGCAGGCAGCGACAGCGACACGGTGCCCGAACGGTTCGCCCGAACCGTAAGCCGGTAATTTTGCGGATCGGCATAGGCGGGCGTGACATCCGGCCCCGACAGGCTGACGAGATCCAGCCCGTCGGCATCAAAATCTGAAAGCCGCAGCGGGTCCGAGGTCTGAAGACCCGAGTTGAAAGCCACGGTCACCACCTGCTCGCCCGCCCCGAAATCCGAGGGCAGCCCGGTCAGCGTGGTAGTCAGCGTGCCGGGCACGGCGTGCACCTTGACCGTATCCGTATGTGTATCGCAGACGCCGCTGCTGCAGGCCGTCAGCGTGACAGCGTACCCCCCGCTCGCGGTATAGCTGTGGACCGGGTGCTGCGCGGTCGAGGTGCCGCCGTCCCCAAAATCCCATTGCCACGACGTGACCGCCGCTCCGCCGCCCCCCACGACAGCCGTTCGATCCGTCGCGAACACTGTGTGCGGGATGGAAACCCCCTCGCTCGGAGTGAGAGCGAAGTCCGCCGTGACCGTCGGCGCTTCGGCGGTGGCGGTCAGCGTGTTCGAGGCGGTACTCAGCAGCGAGTACCCGGCCGTTTCCTCCAACGCGCCCGCCTTGACCTGGACGGAAACCGGCCCCGGTGCGTCGGGAACCAGATCGATTGCATAGGTCCGCGCCCCGCTGGCGTTGATCGATGTCACGGTCGCGTTCGAAACGATCAGATCGCCCGGCTCAAGGGTCTGGGCTGGCGTCGAAACCTCTGCCGTGAGCGTCTGCGCTCCCCAGACTGTGCCGGACATGCCGGACAGGGTTACGGTTGGCGAGCTAGCGACCTTGGCTGCCCTATTCCTGCGCTCGGTGCCTGTGACGCCGTACAGGCCTTGATCTATTTCGTACCAGCCGTCGCCGACCACCTCGGCTCCGAAGCGGAAGTACATGGCATCTTCTTCAAAAGAGTTTGCATGGTCCGCACCACTTTGTTCCAGGTTGGCAACGTTGCGAAGCCCGCACCCCGATTCAAGAAGTGAAACGGACATTGGAGGCCCATAATACTTATCGTATCCGTTAGGCTCATAATAGTATGAGCCGGCATACCTATAAGTACCACCAATATGCAATCTGACAACAGACCTAGATGAGCGAGTATCTATATTTACCCTGCACGAAGAACTCGGGTACAATGCGCCCCAGTAAAGTTCACCAAATGAATCAAGCGCCGCAACCGGCGTCGGGGCCAGCGCGGCGGCGAAGGCAACGCCGATCAGCGCGCCGCCCAGCCGGTTCGCCCAGGTCTCTACTGCTGCCAGAATTGTCCCGCTCATCGCCCGCTCCTGCCTCGCCCTGCCGTTCCGTTTCTCCATGCCAAAAAATCGCCCCGATCCCGTGGGATGGGTGCAACGCGGGCAAGGTTTCTCCACAGGTATCACCCCGGCACGCATGGCGGGGCTCCGCCGTTTGTTGGTAATCGGTTCATTCTTGTTGATTTTCCCGATGCGCGGACGAGGTGACGGATTTGCTGGACGAAGAACGGGGCGGCAGACGCGCTGCGGTGACCATGGCGCTGAGCAGGCATGGCGACACCCGGCTGGAAACCCCGGACGTCAGCGCCGAGGTGCGTCCGCGCCGCGGTCCTACCGGCAGCGGCATTGAATGGAGCGTCTCGCGCTTCGAGTCGCGCGGCACCGATGCAATCGAGGTCCTCGGCTCCCGCGAGACGGACTTCCTTTTTACCCAGGTCCCGCTGACCGGCGGCTTCGAGGTCGAACTGGCGGACGGGCTGCGCTACTGCGCCAGTTCGTCCGCGCTGATCCGCCCGAAATCGCCGGGCGCCACGTTCCGTTTCTACCGCAAGCGGAACACGCTGTTCGGTACGCTGGTCTCGCTTGAGACACTGGGCCGGTGGTTCGGCGACCGCCTGTCTCCGGGCATCCGTGCGCTCGTCGGCGACCGCATCGACCAGAGCGCCCGCCTGAACGCCCCGCTGCCGCCCCATCTTCGGACCAGCATCCAGCAGGCGCTCAGCGACGAAGGCCCGCTTTCGGCACTGACCCAGGAAGCGGTGGCGCTTCAGGTTCTGAGTCACCACATTGCCCCTTTGCATGACGGGATCGAACGCGGCGTGACCGCCCGCGAAGCCGCCGCCGCCCGCGAGGCGCGCGCGATGCTTGCGGACCGGGTCGAGGCGCCGCCACTGATGGCCGAGCTTGCCAAGGCCTGCGGCCTGTCGGTCCGGCGCCTCGACGCCGCGATCCGGGAGATATACGACACCAGCCCCCACGGCCTGTTGCAGCATCTTCGGTTCGAATCCGCCTGCGACGGCCTGGAAGCGGGCGAGCCGATCAAGGCGGTGGCGCACAGGCTGGGCTATTCGAACGTCAGCAATTTCACCTCTGCCTTCCGCCGCCGGTTCGGCATTCCTCCGGGTCAGTGGGCCGCGCGGGCGATCCACTAGGGACGTCGCGTTCAAAGCGACATCAGGTCACGGCCAAGCTTGTGGCGGTGCGCCGGCCGAGGCCTTTGCGGGTGCCGAAGGGGCCTTTGCATAAAAGGCGGAGGTATGTGTCTGTCGCCAGCTTTGCCCGGCTATCACCCAGCCTCTTGGAACAGTTTGGCGATGAAGGCGATCTCGTTGATCACCCCGATCTCACAGTACTCAGATTGGCCTAGTCGAATGGTGCGGAAGGTTTAAATGCCAGCGGGCGTGGCCTTCGCTCCGGCTAATGTCTGGAGCCCGAGCATGGAGCGTAATCGCTGCTTAAGTGCGGCATGATCACTCTCGATCGGATCGTTCAGATACATGCGGTCAGCGTGGCGGATTGCTTTTTTGGGCCCGAGGCGGCGCTTGATTTCGCCTATCACCTCTGCATGGCTGTGCGACTTGTCGGTGACGATTACAAGCGGCCGATTGCTCCGAACGGTGTTTCGCGCTTTGCGCAGAAATGCCGTTGCTGCCTTGGCATCACGCCGCGCCGTCAGGCGGAAATCGATCGGTTGGCCAAACTGACCCTCAGCCCTCCCAAGGCAGCGCCAGCGTCCGCCCACGCGAAGGTCGATCTCATCGACTTGCCATTGCAGTCCGTGCGAGCTCGGTGCCGGGCAGGATTGACAGCGACAGGGCGACCTGCCAGAGCGGATCGATGAAAGCGCGGACCGGAATGTTCCGAACGATCCAAAGGGCTTTCCTGGCCCTTCTGCTCTTGCTGCCGTTCAGCATCAGCAGCACGTTCGGCGCACCCAAGGCACAATTCACCACCGTCGCGGAACAGACCGCACCCCGCCTTGTGCACGCGGGCAGCGCCGAGCCGCGGCTGACGCTGCGTCTTGCCGATCTGGCCGGGCTGCTGGACGATCCGGACGATGGCCCGGACCCCTACGCGTCCGGCGATGCACGATGGCGTTCGAGCCGTGCTACGGACACCACCCAGACTGCATCCAAGCGAGTCCTCCGCGCCCAGGACGGGGCGCGCGCCCACCTTCCCCGGGCGCCGCCTCTGGCATGATCCGACACGCCACGTCTCCCGCGCCGGTCGCGCGGCGCGTGGCAAGCTCAGATCCTGAACCATCTTCCCGAATCTGACAGGGGCCGTCTTCGCGCGTGCCCGCTGTCGTGGAGTGATCATGCCAAGACCTACCCTGCTCAAGCGCCTCTGCGTTTGGGGCATCTGCCTGCTGTGCCTGTGGCTGGCACTGCCCAATGCGTTCTATTCCCGTGTGGATAGCTTCAATCAGACTGCCGAAACCTCGGCGATTACCTCGACCGAATGGCCATCCTGGATGCCGTCGGGCCTGGTCAACCTCGGTCTGGACCTGCGCGGCGGCGCCCATCTTCTGGCCGAGGTCGACACCCGACAGGCCATCGCCCAGCGGCTGGACGCGCTCTGGCCAGACCTGCGCGACGCACTGCGCGAGGACGGCGGCGCCGAGGCCCGGATCCGCCGGCTCGACGCGCCCGAGGGCGAGCTGCGCGTCGCCGTGTCCCCGCCCGCACTGCAGGACAGGGCCGCGAGCATCGCGGCGGAGTTCGCGACCCCGATCACCTCGCCGACAGGCGCGGCGGGATCGAACCTTTCGATCACGGAGACCGACGACGGCCTGTCCGTCACCTATTCCGAGATCGGCGCGCGCACCCTGACCGACCAGCTGGTGTCGCAAAGCCTCGAGGTCGTCCGCCGTCGTATCGACGAGGCCGGAACCCGCGAGCCGACGATAATGCGGCAAGGCACCGACCGGATCCTGATCGAGGTTCCCGGCTTCTCGAACGCCGAGGCGCTGAAGCAGCTGATAGGCACTACCGCGCAGCTGTCTTTCCACCCGGTGCTGCCTGCCACCTCGGCGGACGCGCTCGAACTGCTTTCGGTGGACGAGCCGGGCCGGACCTATCGGATCGACCCGCGCCCGGTGGTCTCGGGGGAACAGCTTACCGACGCACAGGCCAGTTTCGACCAGAACGGGCAACCGGCGGTCTCGTTCCGCTTCGACGCTTCGGGCGCGCGCGCTTTCGGCGATTATACTGCCAAGAACATTGGCAGCCCCTTCGCCATCGTACTGGACGGCGAAGTCCTGTCCGCCCCGGTGATCCAGAGCCATATCCCGGGCGGCAGCGGCATCATCACCGGCCAGTTCACCCTGGACGACAGCGCGCACCTTGCGACCCTGCTGCGCGCCGGTTCGCTGCCTGCCGACCTCGAGTTCCTTGAGGAAAAGACCGTCGGCCCAGAGCTTGGCAGCGACAGCATCGCCGCAGGTTTGAACGCCGCGCTGATCGGGATGGTCGCGGTCTGCGTCCTGATGGTCGGCAGCTACGGCGGGCTCGGCCTGATTGCCGTGGCGGCGCTGGCGATCAACATGGTGATCCTGATGGCCGTGCTGACCCTCGTGGGGGCCACGCTGACCCTGCCCGGCATCGCCGGGATCGTGCTGACGCTGGGGATGGCCGTCGATGCCAACGTGTTGATCTTCGAGCGGATCCGCGAGGAACTGCGCCACGAGCGCAATCTCTGGCGCGCAGTCGGGCGCGGCTTCGACAATGCGTTCTCATCGATCCTCGATGCCAACATCACCGGGCTGCTGACCGCGGCGCTGATGTTCTGGCTGGGGGCCGGGCCGGTGCGCGGCTTCGCGATCACGCTGGGCCTGGGCATCCTGACCTCCATGTTCACTGCGCTGACCGTCACAAAGCTGATGCTGCAGACCTGGCTGGAATGGCGGAAACCTGCGCGCCTGCCGCTGAACGGCCTGCTGCGGTTCCTGAACAAGCGCCCCGAGATCGACTTCTTCCGCTGGCAGGGGGCGACGCTCGGCGCCTCGGCGGTCGCGGTCCTGGCCTCGGCCCTGCTGATCGCGACGCTTGGTCTGAACCTCGGGATCGACTTCACCGGCGGCACCAGCCTGCGGATCGAGACGCCGAACGTGCTGCAACTGGACGCCTACCGCTCGGCGCTTGGCGGGGTTGGACTGCAGGACGTGTCCCTGTCCGAAGTCTTCAGCGTCGGCACGCCGGGCGATGCCCATGTGGCGGCGATCCGGATCGCCGCGTCGCATGGGGCGGACGGAGCGGCGACCCTGGACGCGGCGCAGATGGGCGAGGTGCGCGCCGCGCTGCTGTCCGTGGACCCCGACCTGGCCTTCACCGCGACCGAGACGATCGGCGGCAAGGTGTCCCCGGAACTCGTCCGAGCCGCGCTGCTGGCGATCGGCGGCGGCGTACTGTCGATCCTGTTCTACGTCTGGCTGCGGTTCGAATGGCAGTTCGCGCTGGGAGCCGTGCTGGCACTGGCGCATGACATCATCGTCACGCTGGGCCTGTTCTCGCTGCTCGGCCTGAAGGTCGATCTGGCGATCGTGGCGGCGTTGCTGACCATCCTCGGCTACTCGATCAACGACACGGTCGTCGTGTTCGACCGCGTGCGCGAGAACCTGCGGCGCTACACCCGAACGCCGCTGCGCGATGTGCTGAACCTCTCGGCCTGCGAGACGCTCAGCCGCACGTTGCTGACATCGGCGACGACGCTCGCCGCGCTGATCGCGCTTCTGGTCTTCGGCGGCGACGTGATCCGTGGCTTCGCCATCGCGATCACCTTCGGCGTCGTCGTCGGCACCTATTCGTCGATCTACGTCGCGAAGAACATCGTGCTGCTGCTGGGCGTGGACCGCAGGCCGCTGGAGGAGCGCAGGCAGACCGGCGCCTACGACCACATCGAGGCGTGACCTGTGCCCGGCCGGTGCATCGCGGGATGCCGCCGGCCGGAACGTGTCCCCCCACCAACCCAGGTTGAACGGCACAGCCCTACACGGGCGTAGCGCAGCGTCATCAGTTCGGCCATCACGAACCACTACAGCCAATAGCCCCTCAGCACCATGCAGACCGGCGCCCCGCGCCGTGGCGGCGAAACTCTCGGGCCCGGAAAGGAGCACCGGCCCGCGCGCCATCGACATTAACCCCAGCGCGCCTATGCCACCGGATCCTTCGGGTATCAGGATAGTTGCGACACACAGATTGAGGCCAAAGCCAACCTAGAGCTACGCGACAACTGGTGATTTCACCTCATAGATTTGCACCACCCTCTCGCTGTCCCGGAACGCCGATAGCCTCGTCGTCCTCGTCACGCTGCGTTCCTGAGCGTGGGATCGAGCCGGTCGCGCAGCCAGTCTCCGGCCAGGCTGATCGACAGGGTCGTCAGGAAGATCACCAGCCCTGCCGGAACGCCAATCCACCAGGCTGTCGCCAGATAGGTCCGCCCTTCACCCAAGGCCAGGCCAAGGCTGGTCTGCGGCGGCTGGATGCCGAGCCCAAGAAAGCTCAGCGAGGTTTCGAGCAGGATCAGGTCGGGGAAGCTGAGCGTGACCTGCACGATCAGGATCGACAGGATGTTCGGCAGGATGTGCCGCAGGTAGATCTGCACCGGCGGAATGCCCAGCGTCCGGATGGCGAAGGCATAGCTCTGGCTGTTGGCCTGCAGGACCAGCCCGCGGGTGATGCGGGCATAGGTCTCCCACCCGTGCAACCCGACGATCAGGATGAACAGCTCGATCGAGTTGCCAAAGAACGCCAGGATCGCCAGCACGATGATCAGGAACGGCATCGAGGCCTGAAGGTCGACCATGACCATGATCGCCTCTTCGACCCAGCCGCGGAAATGCGCCGCAAGGATGCCGATCAGCGTCCCGACGCTGGCGCCGATGATCGACCCGGCCAGCGCGATGATGACGCTCATCCGGGTGCCATAGAGCAACCGGCTGAACACGTCGCGGCCAAGGTTGTCGGTGCCCAGAAGATGCGCGGGATCGCCACCGGCGAAGGCGGGCGGCACCAGCCGGGCCAGCAGGTTCTGCTCGGTATAGGAATAGGGCGCCAGCAGGTCGGCGAAGATCGCCACAAGGACCACGATCGCCAGCCATCCAAGCGACAGCAGCACGACCGGGCCGGCGGTCCGGTCACGGCGGCGGCGCAGCAGGCGGCGGCGCGCGGGCAGCGGAGAGATATCCTGGGCGGTCATGCGGCTTCCTTTCCGGCCGCGGCAATCCGCGGATCCAGCCAGCGGTAGGCGATATCGACGAGGAAATTGGCCACCACCATCGTCAGCGCCACCAGTAGGACGATGGTCTGCACCACGGCAAGGTCGCGCTGGCCGACGGCGGTGACCAGAAGCTGGCCGATGCCGGGCCAGGCAAAGACCGTCTCGACCACCACGGTGCCCGAGATCAGGCCCCCCATGCGCAGGCCCAGCACGGTGACCACCGGGATGGCCGCGTTCGGCACCGCGTCGCGCCACACGCGGGCGCGCAGCCCCACGCCTTTCGCGCGGGCGGTCCGCATGTAGGGTTGGCCCAGGACCTCGAGCATCGAGGACCGGGTGAACCGGGCGATGGCGCCCGCGCCGCCGATCCCCAGCGTGATGGCCGGCATGACCAGGTGGGCCGCCGAGCCCATGCCCGCGCTCGGCAGCCAGCGCAGGCTCATCGCGAAGGTCAGGATCATCAGGATCCCCAGAAAGAAGCTGGGCATGGCATGGCCGAAGATCGACAGGCCCATGACCGCATGATCCAGCGCCGTGCCGCGCCTCAGCGCCGCGGCGATGCCGAACGCCACCCCGATCAGCGTGGACAGCACGAAACTGGTCAGCCCAAGCAGCAGCGTCGCGGGGATCCGGTCGAGCACCGCGTCAAGCGCCGGCTGGCGGTCGCGGAACGAATACCCGAAATCGCCCTGCAGCAGGCCCTTGATGTAAAGCACGTATTGCTCGGCCAGCGAGCGGTCGAGGCCGTAAAGCTGGCGATAGTGCTCGATCACGTCCGGCGGCGTGTCGTCGGGCAGCAGCATCCGCAGCGGATCGCCCGCGGTGCGCAGGATCAGAAACACAAAGGTCACGGCAAGAAACAGGGTCAGCAGCCCGCGCAGAAACTTGGTCAGCACGAAAACCGGGCTCATTCGCTCAGCCCCGCCCGCAGGGCATCCCGGCAGGACGCCGGATCGTTGACCAGAAAGCCCGAGGCGCCGAGCATCGCCAGACGCAGCAGCGTTTCGCCCGCGTGCTCTCCGACCGCCCGTCCGGCGGCCTTGTCGCCGACGGTGATCCAGACGGGCGTGCCAGTGGCGACATGCGCGGCAAGCCGTTCGCGATGCGCCAGCGCATAGCTTTCCCACATCCGCAGGATGGTGCCGCCGTGGGCGGCAAACGCCTCCTGTTCGGCCATATCCACCAGCAGGCCAAGGACCGCGCCCGACCAGCCAAGGGCGCGCACGCGGTCGAGGCTCTCGATACGGTGCAGGCCGAAGGTCAGGTTGTTCCGCCCGGTCGCAAGCGCCGCCTCGACCAGCAGCGCCAAGGCCTCTGGGCTTTCGTCCTTGACGTCGAACAGGATCGGCTGGGTCGCGGGCACCTCAGAGAACAGCATCGACAGCGGCGGTGCGGCCAGCGCGCCATCGGCCGTGATCCCCTGTAGATCGGCGAACGTGCTTTCGGAAACGACGACCTTGTGCCCCGCCACGCGCGACAGGTCGGCGTCATGGCTGATGACGATCCGGTGGTCGGCGGTGATCCTTGTGTCGGCCTCGATCACGTCGGCCCCGGCGGCGATGGCCCCGGCCCAGGCGGACGGAGAGTTCTCGCGGAAATGGGTCGATGCGCCCCGGTGGGCGATCAGAAGCGGCATGTCGGTCATGGTCTGGGTCCGTCTGAGACCGCGCGCGCCGCATCGCGGGCGCGGCGGGCGGCGGGCGTTTCGGCAGGCACCGCGGCAAGCAGCGCGCGGGTATAGGCGTGTTCGGGGGCCGAGAAGATGCGGGCCGCATCGCCCATCTCGACGACGCGGCCCTTGCGCATCACGGCGATCCGGTCCGAGATGTGCCGCACCACGCCAAGATCATGCGAGATGAACAGATAGCTCATCCCGAAGCGGTCCCGCAGATCGGCCAGCAGGTTCATGATCTGCGCCTGCACCGATACGTCCAGCGCGCTGACCGCCTCGTCGCAGATCACGACCTTGGGGTGCAGCGACAGGGCGCGGGCAATGACCGCCCGCTGCTGCTGACCACCGGACAGCTGGTGAACGAAGCGATTGCCCAACCCGTCGAGGCCGGTCAGGTGAAGATACTCCTCGGTCCGCCTACGCCGCCCCGCCCGGTCGGCGATGCCGTGGGCGGCCATGACCTCTTCGATCTGGTGGGCGATGGTCATGCGCGGGTCCAACGCGCGCGAGGGGTTCTGCCAGATCATCTGGATCTGCGCCCGCTCGCGCCGCCAGTCCACCGAACCAATGCGCGGGCCGGGCCGGCCGTCGATCAGCACCTCGCCGGAACTTGGCGCCTCGATCCGGGCCGCGATCCGGCCAAGGGTCGACTTGCCCGAGCCGCTTTCGCCGACGATGCCCAGAACCTCGCCCGGGGCGATCCGCAGGGTGACGTCATCGACCGCGCGTACCGGATTGCGCCGTCCCCGGAGTCCGCCGCCGTACAGCCGGCTGATGCCCGTCAGGGCGATCTCGCTGCCGCTCATGCCCGGTCTCCGGGGAAATGGCAGGCTGCAAGCTGGCCCGCGCCCCGCGGGACAAGCGCGGGCCGTGCCGCGCACGGGCCCGCGGCACGCGGGCAGCGCGGGGCAAAGGCGCAGCCTTCGGGACGGGCCGCGGGGTTGGGCACCACGCCCTCGATCGCGGCCAACCGCCCGGAATTGCACGCCGAGACATGCAACCGGCAGGCCATCAGGCCGCGGGTATAGGGGTGCTGGGGCATCTCGAACAGCGCGTCGGCCGAGGCGATCTCGACGATCCGGCCCGAGTACATGACCGCCACGCGGTCGGCGATCTCGGCCACCACGCCCAGGTCATGGGTGACGAAGATCATCGCCGCGCCGGTCTCGGCCTGAAGGGTGCGCAGCAGGTCGAGGATCTGCGCCTGCGTCGTCACGTCAAGCGCCGTCGTCGCCTCGTCGGCGACGATCAGGCGGGGGCGGCAGGCCAGGGCCATCGCGATCATGACGCGCTGGTTCATGCCTCCGGAAAGCTCATGCGGATAGGCGCGCAGGCGTCGCACGGGATCGGGGATGCCGACCATGTCGAACAGCTCGGCCGCGCGGGCGCGGGCGGCAGAGGGCTTCACACCCTCGTGGATCTGCAACACCTCGGCGATCTGCTCGCCGACCCGGCGCACCGGGTTCAGCGCGGCGGTCGCATCCTGAAAGATCATCGCGATGTCGCGCCCGCGCAGGGATAGCAACGCGGCTTCGGACATTGCGGCAAGATCGCGACCCTCAAACAGAACACGGCCCTTCTTGCGGCTGACGGGCGTGGTCAGCAGGCCCATGGCGGCGAGGCAGGTCAGCGACTTGCCGCAGCCGCTTTCGCCGACAAGGCACAGCGTCTCGCCCGGGGCGAGGTCCAGGCTGACGTCCATGACCAGGTCGGCGCGATCCGTGCCGACGCTTAGGTCGTCGATCCGCAGCAGTGGTTCATCGAGATCCGAGCCGGGGGAAACTGGGGTCGTCCGCCGGGCAATGCCGGCGGACGAACTGACTTGTGCAACAGTCACTGGGTGAGCGCTTCGTCTTCGAAGTTGTAGTTGCGCAGATCGAGGTAGAAGTGGGAATAGGGCTGCCACTTCAGCGACTTGCGAACGCCATAGGTTTCCAGCGGCTGGTACAGGATGGTGCCCGGCGCGTCGTCTTCCCAGATGTCGAGCATCTGCTGGAACACGACCCTGCGCTCGGCCAGATCCGAGGTCAGGTCCAGCTTGGCCCCCAGCGCGTTGAAGTCCTCGGGCAGCCAGTTCCCGTTGCGCTGCACGCCCTGATGCGGCCCCCAGAGGTTCCACAGCCCACCGGCGGGATCGGGGAAGCGCGTGGTGTTGGACCAGGTGCGGACCATCAGCTCGTCTTCCGGGCCGGCCAGCGTGTCCTCGACCAGGTGCAGTTCGGCATTTATGCCTACGGCCTTCCACATCTCGATGATCGCTTGCGCGGCGGGTACCGAGTTGATGTAGTAGCTGGGGCGCGTGCGATAGTGGATCGTCTCGCCGTTGTAGCCCGCTTCGGCCAGCAGTTCCTTGGCGCGCTCGGGGTCATAGACCAGGCCTTCGCGGGTCGGGTCGAACAGCTCTCCATACTCGGGGTACTGATGCGACAACGGCACGACCGTCTTGTCGGCCCACAGCGCCTTGACCAGCAGATCACGGTCGATGGCAAGGTTCATGGCCTGACGCACACGCTTGTCCGCGATGACCGGGTTCTGCGTGTTGTAGACCAGCACATGCGAGTTCGAGAGCACCACTGAACGCGCGTCCAGGGTGTCATAGGACTCGATCTGAGCGATCTGGTCGGGGCCGATCGTGGTGACGATGTCGAAATCGCCAGCGACCAGACCCGCGATGCGCGCCGCTTCTTCGGGCACTTTCACGAACGTCACCGAGCCGGCTTCGGGCTTGCCGCCGAAATAGTCGTCGAAGGCCACAAGGCGGATCGACTGGTCCGGGTTGTACTCGTCCAACATGAACGGGCCGGTGCCGACCGGGAACTGCGGAAAGCTGTCGCCCTGGTTGGCCAGCCAGTCCTTCTTGTTCACCACCCACGCCGTCCACGAGGCAAGGCGCTGTTCGAAAATGGCGTCGGCCACTTTCAGGGTGAAGCGGACAGTCAGCGGATCGATCGCCTCGACCGTCTCGATGTTCCCGAAGTAGCCGCGGCCATTTGCCATGATCGCCTCGGGCCCGGACAGACGCTCGGCTGAGAACGTGAAGGCGATATCCTCGGCCGTCATCACCTCGCCGTTGTGGAACTTGACGCCGTCGCGCAGCGTCAGCTCCAGCGTGCGGTCGTCCAGCCATTCCCAGCTTTCCGCCAGCGAGGGGACCAGTGCGGCGCCCGACCCATCCTCGGACGACAGGAAGTCCCGCCGGATGAGTGTGTCGAAGATGTCATAGGTGATGCGGGTGCCGATGTTGGAGAGTTCCTTGGCAGGCTCCAGCGTCGGGGGCAGATCGGGGACCGCCACGACGATATCGGGTCTTTCATCCGCGATGGCGGCAGTGCCGAACATCGCGAATACACCAAGGGTCGCCGCGGCGATCGAGGCTATCAGCTTCACAGTCATGCTCCGGGGAGATTGTCGATGGACCGTTTCGATAGGGAGGCACCATGACAGCGACGTGACGTCAGCATGAACGGTCCTCAACGATTTGACGACGGAAATGCGAATGGGCGGAGCGCAGCGAAACGAGGACAAGGACGCCGCACCTGCGCGGCGTCCCTCCCTGCATTGCGAGGTTGTACGTCAACCTAGGTCGGGTTGGTGACCTGGAAGCGGCAGGAACCCAAGGTCGCGCTGGCGGGTACTAGCCCGGCGGTCGACCTCTTCCGGGTCAAGCATATCGCCCAGCCGCGCCTCGCACGCGGCGATTGCCCGGCGCACATTGTCGGCATCCTCGAAATGGTCGTCGCAATTGAAGGACTGGCCATACTCGCGGGTATCGGGATGCTCAGACGCTCGTCCCTGCCGTAGAGCTTGGGCATCGGAAGGTCGGGCGCCGTGGTAGCGGCTATACTGTTCGGGCGGCGCGGTCAGCGGAATACGGGGCGTTACGAAGGACACGAACAGGACCCAGGCCTTGTCAGTGTGCTACGGAGCCTCGTAATTCAGCCATTTGGCGGTTTGGGCAGCGATCTGCCGGTCATAGCTCGTGTAGGGCGACTCGCCGGGCCACGCCAGTAAACCCATTGTCCATGACATGCGGCGCATGGGCCGCTCGTCACGGACTCACCCGATCAGGCGATTAGGCGATTAGGCGAGCTGATCAAACAGCCGCCCCGCGAACTCACAAGACCTAAAGCGCCCTTGCCTCTGCGTTGCGCGCGCCACTTGCTGAGAAGAATAGCAGGTCGTCTGCATGAGCCGATAGCGTCAGCATTTCGCCCACATGAATGTCGCGCGTGCCTGTTAGGCGTGCGATAAGCGGCCGCGGTTTGCCCGCAGCCCCGGCGCATGCCAGTTCGACTTCGACTAGCGTTTCCGCTCCAAGACACTCGACGAAGCGGACCGGGCCGGAGACCCGAAAGGCGGCGCCGTCGGTTGCGCCGGGCCGTAGGCATTCGGGCCGGATGCCCAACGTCGCCGGACCGGGAGCAATGGAGCCATTCAGGGCGATGCTGGTTCCCGAGACCTCGAAGTTCTGCCCTGTCGCGTCACGATAGGATGCGACTCCGGGCAGACAATTCGTCGGTGGTGCGCCAAGAAACGAGGCAACAAAGGTGCTGGCGGGCCGGTGATAGAGTTCCAGCGGCGTGCCGACCTGTCGGATCCGGCCACCCTCCATGACCACGATACGGTCGGCCATCGTCATGGCTTCGACCTGATCATGCGTGACATAGACCGTCGTGGTGCCGAGTTGCTGTTGCAGCCGCCGGATCTCGACGCGTGCGTCGTGTCGGAGCCGGGCATCGAGATTGGATAGAGGTTCGTCGAACAGGAAGGCGTGCGGCTGCCGGATGATGGCGCGGGCCACGGCCACGCGCTGGCGCTGTCCGCCGGACAGGTGGCGGGGCTTGCGGTCGAGCAGGTGGCCGATCTGTAGCGTTTCGGCGGCCTGCCGGACACGCTCGGCGATCTGCGTGCGGGGCAGCCGGTCCAGCGTCAGCGAGAAGCCGATGTTCTCGGCCACCGTCATGTGCGGGTAGAGGGCGTAGGACTGGAAGACCATCGCCAGTCCGCGCTCCTTGGAGGGCAGGCCGGTCACGTCGGATCCGTCCAGCAGGATCCGGCCCGAGGTTGGTTGCTCCAGGCCCGCCAGCATTCGCAGCGAGGTGGTCTTGCCGCAGCCCGAGGGGCCGACCAGCACGACGAACTCGCCGTCGGCGATGTCGAGGTCGAACCCTTCGACCGCGACCGAGGGGCCGAAGCGCTTGCCAATGTCGCGGAAGGAAACGGTTGCCATGTGCCTAGCCTTTCAGTCCCGAGGAAACGAACGTGTCCATGACCCGCCGCTGGAAAAAGAGGAACACCGCGACGGCGGGAATGCTGGCGACGGTGATCCCCGCCATCAGTGCGCCGTAGTCGTTCATGTCCTCCTGCAGGAACTCGCGCAGGCCGATCTGGATCGTCCGCGAGGCGCTGCTTTCGGTCACCAGCAGGGGCCAGAAATACTCGTTCCAGCTGTCGATGAAGATGATGATGGTCAGCGCTGCCAGCGCCGGGCCGAGGTTGGGTACGATCACCCGCCAGAGCGTCGTCCAGTGCCCGGCGCCATCCATCTGCGCGGCGTCCAGCAGCTCTGACGGAAAGCTCAGCATGTGCTGGCGCAGCAGGAACACGGCAATGGGTGTCGCGAGGTTGGGCACGATCAGCGCCGCCCAGGTGTCGAACCAGCCAAGCTGCGCCATCATGATATAGACGGGCAGCATGGTCAGAACCTGAGGGATCATCATCGCGCCCAGCACGGCGGCGAACATCAGCTCGCGGCCTCGGAAGGTGAACCGCGCGAAGGCATAAGCGGCCAGAACCCCTAGGGCCAGTTGCCCGGCGACCCTGAGCGCCGTGGTCCCCGAGGAGTTCCAGACATAGCGCGCGAAGTCGGTTTTGGCGAAGAGCGTGCGGAAGTTGTCCAGCGTCGGTGCGCCAGGCAACAGAGTGGCCTGGTAGACCTCGTTCGCGGGTTTGAACGCGGTGCCGAGCACGATCGCCATCGGCATCAGGATCGACAGGCACAGGATCAGCAGGGCGACATGGCCCAGCGTGCGCATGGGGCGGGAGAGTTCCATCCGTCTGTCCCTATTGCCGGTAATGCGCGCGCCGGTCGAGCACGCGGAACTGAAGCCACGCCGCCGCCATCAGCAGCACGAACAGCATCATCGTGCCCGCCGCGCCGCCGCCGACGTCAAAGGTGACGAAGCTGTACTGGTAGATCATGTAGAACAGGTTGGTGGTCGAATTCGACGGCCCGCCCTCGGTCATCAGGTCGATGGGCGTGAAGACCTGCTGTATGGTGAAGATCACCGTCGAGATCGCGACGAAAGTCAGCGTCGGCGTCAGCAGCGGCCAGATCAGCCGGCGGAAGATGGTGACATCTCCGGCGCCGTCCATCCGCATCGCCTCGATGTACTCGCGGTTGATGCTGGCAAGGCCGGCCAGGTAGATCAGCACGTTGAAGCCCAGCACCTTCCAGGTCGAGATGCCGATGATCACCCAGATCGCCGCGTCCGCATCCGCCAGCAGGTTCGGAAACCGCAGACCGAGCGCCGCGAAGGACTGTTTCGCGTAGCCGAAGATCGGGTTGAGGATCCACAGAAAGGCAACGCCGACCACCACGAAGCTGATCAGCGTCGGCAGGAACAGGATCGCGCGATAGGCGTGGGCACGGTTGCCGAGGCTCCAGAGGAAGACCGCGATCGGGATCGGCAGCAGAACCTTCAGCGGGATCGACGCGCCGATATAGATCAGCGTGTTGGTCATCGCGCTGGCGAACAGGCTGGAGCTTGCGACCCGTCCGTAGTTGTCGAGGCCCACGAACTCCTTGGTCTGGCCTGGGTTCAGGTTCCATTCAACCAGACTCAGGTACGCGGTATGGAGCAGCGGCCAGTAGGTGAAGATGCCCAGCAGCACCAGCGTCGGACCCAGATAGAGCCAGGGCGTCAGCGCCGCCCGCGAAGGACGGCGCAGGGACACGGCCCCGGTAGGGGCCGCGCCGGCGGGGGCGGCGAGGTCGCTCAATGCCCCGCCTGCTCGTTGACGGCCAGCGCCGCGTTCACCTTCGCGACCGTCTCGGGGACGATCTCGGCGGCGGGACGATCCCCGGCCCACAGCTCGTCGAGCATGGCGCGGATCTCGGTCTGGGCTTCCAGCGTGCCCTTGGCGGGCCAGACGGCGGTCGGCACGGTCTCGGCCATCTGCGCGATCACCGGGGCGACATAGGGGAAGCTCTCGACATACTCGGCCATCGCCGGATCGGTCAGCGGATCGGCGACGACCGGCATGTAGCCGGACTCGCGCGACCAGCGGTTGGCGATTTCCTTCTGCGAGATGAAGCGCAGCAGCTTCATCGCCGCTTCCTGCCGCTCCTCGTCGTGGGAGTAGAGCATCAGCGCAGCACCCGAGTTGTTCACCCGGCGCGGTGCGTCGCCCATCAGCGGGTAGTTCGCGACGCGCAGGTCGAAGTTACCCTCGGACGAGGCCACCGCCGAGCGCAGCAGTGCCGACGAGGTGATGTACATGCCCATCTGCCCGGCCAGGAAGGCGGCGGTCCAGTCCTTGTCGCTGGCCACCGGCATCATGCCGCTGGTCGCCATGTCCTGCCAGTTCTGCAGCGCGGCGATCCCCTCGGGGCTGTCGAACCCGGCCTCGGTGCCGTCGGCGCTGAGGTAGGTGGCGCCGGCATTCGTCACCATGACCATGGTGCCGTAGTCGCCCATCGAGGCATGCAGATGCGCGCCGCCCGGCAGGCCGGTGGTCTCGGTGATGGTCTTCCCGGCCTCAAGGAACTCTGCCCAGGTCGTCGGCGGGGTGTTCGGGTCCAGCCCGGCCTGCTCGAAGATCGAACCGTTTACGTAGAGCATCGGCGTTCCGTAGGCGTGCGGGATGGCATAGACCGCGTCGCCATCCCGGGCGAGGTCCAGGAAGTTCGGCAGGTAGCCGTCCAGCCATTCGGTATCGCCCTTCGATGCCGCGACCAGGTCCACCGCATCGGTGTTGTTCAGGAAGAACCGCACGTTCTTGCCGATCACCGTAGCGATGTCGACAGGACGGCCCGCGGCCAATGCGGCCTGAACTTCCGAGGTGATCTGCTGCGACTGCGAGAAGATGTCCTTCACGGTGATGCCGGGGTTCTGCGCCTCGAACTCGTCGAGGATCGCCCGGAAGGCGTCGAAATTGCCGGTCTGGTAGTGATAGAAGGTGATCTCGGTCTCGGTCTGGGCGCTCGACAGGGTGGCGAGGCTGGCAAGCCCCAGCGCCATGCCTGCAACGGCGCGGCGGGTGAAGGTCAGGGTCATCGGGAACACTCCGTTTGGGCTGCGGGTGGCCCTCAGATGCACCGGCTTCCATGACGTTTGCTGGCGATTCCCGTGACGGTTCCGTGAAATTCGAACGAACGTTCATTCGGTCACGGGACTGTCATGCTTGGCTGGCATGTGGGCAGGGTCAATCCAGCGAGGTTTCCCTTGTCCAGCTTCAGCCTGATCCAGATCAGCGATACCCACTTGTCCCGCGCCCGCCCTCAGTTCGTCGCAAACTTCGAGGCCGCCGCTGCCGAGATCGCCCGGCTTTCACCGGACCTTGTCGTGCACACCGGCGACATCGCCGTCGAAGCGCCCGAGCGGCCGGACGACCTGGATTTCGGGCGCGAGGCGATGCAGTCGCTTTCAGCCCCGTGGCACGCGATCCCCGGCAACCACGATGTCGGTGACAATCCGGACGACGGTTACGTGCCGCGCCGTCCGGTCTCGGTCGACGGTATCGCGCGCTATCGCGAACGGTTCGGCCCGGATCGCTGGGCGGTCTCGCAGGCTGGCTGGACGCTGATCGGGCTGAACGCGCAGCTGTTCCGCTCGGGCCTCGATGAAGAGGCGGCGCAGGCGGACTGGCTGGCGGAAACGCTTGATGCCGCGCCCGGCCCGGTCGGGATCTTCTGCCACAAACCGCTGATGCGTGACGCGCTCGAGGAAACCCCCGAGGTCGAGATGCGCTACGTGCCGCTGACCGTGCGCCCGGCGCTGGCCGAACTGATGGAGCAGGCGGACGTGCGGCTCTTCGCCAGCGGCCACGTGCATCAGGGGCGCAGCCATGCCGTCGGCACTCGGCAGCATGTCTGGGCCCCGGCGACCGCCTTCTGGCTACCGGACGATGTGCAGCACAAGGTGGGCCACAAGGCCTGCGGGCTGGTTCACTACCGCTTCACACCGGATGGCGTAAGCACCGAGATCCTCTATCCCGAAAGCATGGATGCGCCCGGCTACCAGACCGTGAAGGACGCCTATGCTGCCTGAAACCGGCAGCGGCGACCGCATCGCGCTTGCCAGCGTTCCGAACTTCCGTGACCTCGGCGGCCTACTGGTTGCCGGAGGCGCGGTCCGCCCCGGCCTGTTCTTGCGCACCCAGCGGCTGACCGACGTGGACCCCGAGGACCTCGCGGTGCTGGAGCACGCAGGGGTCGCGACCATCGCCGATTTTCGCGGAGTTCACGAGACCGCCGCCGCGCCCAACCGGCTGACGCCCGTGCTCGCTGCGCGGCAACTGGCCTTGCCGGTCGAACCGACGGCCAGCGGTCTGCTCACCGCCGCCGAGGCCGAGGGGTGGGCTTCTGTCGAAACCTCGCGAGCAGTGATGGCGCGGGTCTATGAGGGCTATGTCGAGGACAATGCCCACCGGTTCGCCACCTTCCTGCGGCTCGTGGCCGAGGCCGAGGGGCCGGTGGTTTTCCACTGCACGGCGGGCAAGGATCGCACCGGCTTTGCCGCCGCGCTGCTTCTGGCAGTGCTGGGGGCCGATATGGACGTGATCGTCGGCGACTACCTGCGCTCGAACACGGATTGGACCCCGCCGGCGGATGTGGCCGAAGTGCTGCCGCACCGCAGGCCGCTGCTAGGGGTAGAGCAGGCTTACCTGCAGGCTGCGTTCACGGCGCTCGCCCGTCATCACGGCGGGGCCGAGGCTTTCGCCGAGGAAGCGGTCGGCAGCGCAGAGGCGCTGGCGGCGTTCCGGGCGAGGGCGGTCATCTCCGCCCCGGCCTGACGGTATTTTCCAAAACATTGGATAGTTCATGGACCAGATTTCCCCCGAAGCAGACAAGCGCGAACGCATCCTTCAGGCCACCGCCGAGCTGATCGTGACCGGTGGTCTGGAAACGCCAATGTCGCGCATCGCCAGCCATTCGGGCGTCGCTATCGGCACGATCTACAGCCATTTCCCGTCCAAGACCGACATCGTGATCGGCGTCTATGCAAGGCTTGCGGACCAGCTTCGAACAGCGCTGGTTCCCGAAGCTGAGGAGAGCGGTGACGAGGAGGACCGAGTGGAGGCATATCTCCATCGCTACATCGACTTCTTCTGGAGCGATCCTGAACGCGCTATGCTGTTCGAGTACCTTTCCAACGTGCCTTTAATTCCGCCGGCCGATATAGCCGATGTGTTTCAGCCGGTCCGCGACTACAACCGTGCCATTTTCAGCGAGGCGCACGCAGCGGGACAACTGAGAACGATCAGTCCCCGCACCATGGCTGCCTTTGTCGGAGGCGCGATCCGGAACGCGCTGAAATGGCGGCGGGTTCACGGCGAGCCGCTGACCGAAACGGACCGCGCGGACCTCGTCGCGATGTGTCTGAATGCCACTGGCTCGGCGCGGTTGCCTCCGGCGCGCCAACCATTCCAGTGCACACCGCAAAGCGAATAGTGCCGCCCTGTTGAGGGCGGCCAAGGTCGGTGTTGCCCAGAAAAGGCCGAGCGGCGGCCGGTGAAATTCACCAGGCTCCCCTACCCTTCCAGCGTTCCGATCAACGACAGCGCGATCGCCCAGGCCACGCCCAGTTCCTCCCCACTTGGCCAGGAGTCAGGATCGGCTGGCACTTCACGAACTCCACGATCTCAAACATGCGCCAGCAACATCAGGTTCAGCCCATCCCTACGTAGGGCCGTACCGGCATCCGCACGCGATATGGCCGGGCCTCGCGTTCAGGCGCCATCAAGACAAGCCGTTATAAAATCGAGAGCGCATGATGCAGTGTCATCGTTCACCCGGCGGCCTGCAGCCCTGCGTGTCCATCCATTCTGCCACGGGCAATTGTTTCTCCGTTCCAGCTCGCCGAAGTGCCGCCCCGACCATTCGCTACCATCGGATGGAAGCTCTCCGTGCGTTGAAGGCCCCTGCGAGCGTCGCCCGAGCCTTGCATCAACAGCCCCGAAACCCACTCCCTCGGTTAACGTGACAACTCACCACAAACTGCGACCATACGAAGCAATCGCTCTCGACCCTCTATCTAACGGGCTTATCACCCTTTCGGCCGCGACGCGGGATCCAGCAGGGAGTTCAATCTCCGGGAACGCCACGGATTCTGCCGGAGTGTCACAGACATCCATAGCAGCGTGGTAGAGTGACTGGTAACGATCCAGCATCACTTCCAAGCTGAACAGTCGCTCAACCCGCGCGCGGGGTGCGTTGCGTGGGATCTCCAGCACCTTCTCCAGCACGCGCGCCAGTGCTGCCGCATCGTTTGGAGGAGCATAACCGCCGCAGTTGCCCACAACCTCTCGGACCGCGCCCATATCGGTTGCGGCCACCGGCAAACCGCAAGCCATCGCCTCGATCGCGGCAAGACCGAACGGCTCGTCCCAGTGCGGTGTGAAAAGCGCCGCCGAGGCCGCGCCCATCTCGTAGGCGAGATCCGGCCCGGACAGGTGGCCGCCGTAGCGCACATCCCCGCCAAGATGCGGACGGACCGCCTCTTCGAAATAATCTCTGCGCTCGATGGCTCCGAAAATTGTCAGGGGCACTCCGGCGATCCGGGCGGCGTGCGCCGCGATATGCGTTCCTTTGGTAGGTGTGATCCGTCCGGCCCAGACCGCTCCGCCACGACCACGGGGTGAGAAGGGCCAGTCCGCTAGGTTGATTCCATTGGACACGACATGCGCCTCGGGCGGCGCACCCCCGGGCCACCATGCCTGACGCTGGCGGCGGGAACAGACGGTAAAGCGCGACCACGGCGCAACCGAGGCATGCACTGCACGTTGCAACGCATCGAATGGCGGCACGTGTAGCGATGTCAACATCGGCATCCGATCCCGCCGCGCCATGCGAGGCGGATAGCGATGAAGCGAGTTGTTGTGAACAATATCAAAATCACCACCCGAGAGCGCGTGAAGTATCCCCGCGAAGCCTTCATCCTGAACACGGTTCAGCGTGGGGGTGCCGCGATAGTCGTGCCAAGGATGTGTCTTGTCGTAATGCTCGGGCAGGATCGGGTGAACGGGCACCCCGGCGGCGCTGTCGCCCGAGGCAAACAAGGTCACCTCGTGCCCTCGCGCCGCGAGTCCCCGTGCCAGGTGCCAGGAATGCGCTTCCATTCCGCCCATGAACGGCACCGAGATGGGGTGCCGGACATGGGCGATCAGCGCGATGCGAAGCGCCATAGTGCCTACTCCGCCGCGATATTCAGGAGGCTCGATTGCGCTTCAGCCACCTCGGTCTCGCGGTCGCGGCTAGCGGCACGACCAGCATCGACACCTTGCAGCTTGTCGAGCACCCGCCGGGTGTTCGCATAGGGCATGTGCGGCTCCTGCCGACACAACTCGAAATCCGCAGCATCTGGTTCGCGCAAGATGCGCAGACCTTGCGGCGTCTTCTCGACCAGCCCCATCAGCTGGAAGCCGTAGAGCCAATGCTCCATGGTACGATGCCCCCACCGGCTGGCGAAATGTTCGGAGTTGCGGATCACCGAGGCAACCTGGTGAATCGGCGGCATGCAGTGCGAATGGTACTGGTGGTAAACGCGCGCCCCCCTTGTCCACCAGATCGCGATATCGCGGTCGTCGAGGACCCGGCCGAAATCGGTGTCTTCACCCCCATAGCCATAGTACCCCTCGTCGAAGCCGCCGGACCGCTCCCAGTCGTCCCGGTGCATCGCGAAATTCAGCGACCAGAAACAGCGGTAATCCTCGCACCGGCGCAGGCCGCTTTCGGGTGGCCCTTGGCGATCCGAATGACGCACGCCAATCTGGTCGAAGGCGTCGAAGTCGAGGCCGCCGGCCGTTGCGCCCTCGAACAGATACAGCACTTCGCCCATCACCAACCCGCATCCGGGCGTCGCCGCGGCGGCATAGTCGGATACCAGCGACGGGTTCGGGATACAGTCCACGTCGACGAAGACCAGAACCTCGCCGGCAGCGGCCTTAGCGACGCGATTGCGCGCGGCGGCCAGCGGCAATTCGCCCTCTACCTTGGGGACGAGGATCTGCCGTACCGGAAAGTCGGTTTCGGGCAGATCGTCATAGGCAGCGTCCTGCATCACGCCCACGATCAGTTCGACGGGCTTCTGCTGCTGCGCCTGGAAACCGCGGATCACGTTGCGCAAATGCTCGGCACGACCGGCGGCGATGGTCAAAGCGGAGACGTCGGGCATTTTTCCTTCCTTTCCATGTCGGCGGGGTCCTGCCCCGGTGTGATTTTGGTAAAACCAGCACGCCAAAGGCGCGTGGAAAGCATTTCGAGCCAGTCCGCAGCGACCTTGGCGGCGCCTGAAGTCACCAAATTGCGCTGACGGTTCGCATCGTGGGTGTCCAATATTCGGACAACCGCTTCACGCCACCGATGGGCCGAGGCAGGCAGCATCGACAGGTGCACGGCAACACCGGCGCGCTCAAGCGCACAGGCCTTCTCGACCTGCTCGTCGAAATAGCGCCATTCGGGCACCACCAGCCAGGGACGGCCCGCTGACAGAACCTGATGGCAGGTCGTGTTCCCGGTCGAGGACACCACCAGATCGGCCGCCGAGATCAGTTCGGCCGCATTGTCCACCCAGCCCCGGAACTCCAGGTTTGCAGGTGGCGTCGCGTGCCAGTCCCGTTGTGCCTTGCCGATCACGATCCATCGCATCTCCGGAAAGCTGCGCGCTGCCACTCCCAGCGGAGCTTCACTCCAGCCGTTGCCGCCGCCGCCCGAAATCACCAGCGCCATCCGCTGGTCAGGCTTCAGCCCCAGTGCAATCCGGGCGCTTTCACGGTCCGGCTGCGCGGTGTCGATACCAAGACCCGGCGCGAAGTGCATCCGGGCGCGCATGTCCGACCCCCACTCCGGCTGGGCCAACGCTTCGTGGAACGGAGCCAGCAGCCCGGCAGCGCCATCGTAGGCCGCCCGGTGTCCGGGATCGTTACGATCGCCGTGCTGCACGACCTTTACGTGCGGCACCGAGCAGATCCGGCAAAGCTGGGCCAGTTCCGCGCTGACGTCGCAGATCATCAACGCCGGGTCCGCCTGCGCGAACCAGCCTGTAATGGTGGCCATAGCGGCGCGGATGCCGGGCCAGCCCAACGGCGCACAGTGCAGCGTATCGGGCGTCTTTACCCAGTCCATTCCCCGCGCCGCATCCTCGGTTCTTTCAAAGAGCGAAGGGATCCGCGTGATCTCGACCCCGGGCCGCAGCGTCGGAAATATGTCGTCGCGCGCGCTGAAGATCCGCACTGGCCGGTCCTTGGGCAGGGCATTGACCAGCGCTGCACAACGCTCGGCGTGACCCCGCCCCTGATGGTGCACGAAATAGCCGAAGGGCCGCGGGAGAAAATCTGCATGATCCCGCATCGCTCTACTCCGCAGCCAGTGCGTGAGGCAGTGGTGCCGCCAGCCCGAACCTGGCAAGACCTTCAAGCACACCATCCGCGTAAGAAAAGCGACTGAGGAAAACTCCAGCCGCCGCCGCTACCTCGTCCGAGGCATTGGCCGGAACGATGGCGCGCGCGAAACTCTCCAGCATGTCCAGGTCGTTGCCACTGTCCCCCGCCACAACGCAGTCACCGTTGGTGAGCCCTCGCCGGTGCGCCTCGAACCGGATCGCCGCCGCCTTGCCAGCGGCCAGGGGAAGCACGTCGATCAGCTTGCCATGCGAATGCACGACCCGCGCGGGTAGCCCCCTAAGGGCCATATCGACTCTGCGCGCATCCGCAACGTCACCGAAGAAGCTCAACTTCCAACGGCGCTGGTCATGCGCAGGCTGCGGTGGCAAGGCCAGAGCCGCCAACTCGGCCTCGATCGCCGACCGGCACCAATCAGCATCGACCTCTGCGGCGTACTTGGGGCAGAGTTCGAGGCCCCCGGCCCCGGTCCACCGCCAGATCTCAGTCCCAACAGAAGTAATGAAGACCTCAGGCATCGGCAGCTTCCAGTCCGCCAGCACGCGCCGCGCCTCGACCACCGACCGGCCTGTGGCGACGGCAAAGCCGGTGTCTCCGTGCGCCTCACGCCAGTCGCGAAAACGATGGGCCGCACCGGTATCGCCGGTCAGCGTACCGTCGATATCGCTTACCAGGAGCGCCCGTGCTTTCGAGATAGCGGGCGCGGCACTCACCAGCCCCCGGCAGACTTCCTGCACCCGATCGGCCCAGCGGTCCCAGTCGTAGATCCGTCGCGCACGTTTCCCGGCGCGTTGCGCAAGCCGTGCCCGATTTGGATCCAGCAGTACCCTGCGGATGCCCAGAGCAATATCCGCCGGATCTGACGGATCGACGAGCGCGCCGCTTCCCAGAGCCTTAATGATATCTACCGGCCCGCCCTTGTTTGTGGCCACCAGCGGTACGTTCGCCTGAGCCGCCTCGATCAGGGTCAGGCCAAAGGGCTCGTGATGCGCGGGGTTGACGAACACCCCTCCCTCCGCAGCTAGGGCGTAGAGCGCGGCAACGTCATTAGACGAATGTCGGCGGGGCAACGCGACGCGGCCCCACAGGTCATGCCGATCCACTGCGTCGAACAGGTCGGCCAAAACGGCGTCCGGCTCGTCGCCTTGCCCCTGCAACCCGTTCCGCAAACCCGCGAGAACCACAAGGTTGGCCCGTTGCTGCAACACCGGATCAAGGGCATACGCCTCGACAAGCGAAACAAGGTTCTTTTTCCGGATCGGGCGCGCCACGGCCAGGATCACGGGCTTGTCGGCTTCACGCAGGAAGGGCGCGATCAAGCGTCGTGCGGGTGCGACACCGACCGTGCGGGGCACTGTCACCCCCGGGCTGACCCGATGCGTCCGGCCTTCGGCCGTCGCATCATAGGCGACGATCTGCCGCTCTGCCTCGTCGCGGGACGAGGCGATGATCGCCACCGCGCCGCGTATGGCGGCACGCTCCCGGTCTATCCGCCGCCTCAATGCTGGGTTCATTTCCCCGCCGGCGCTTAATTTGTCCAAAGCCAGGGAATGGCTGGAATAGACCCACGGAATCCCGAACGCCTCGTAAGCCGCACGGGCCAGTTCCGCCGCATCTGCGAAATGAGCGTGGATCACGTCGGGTCGCGCACCAGGTACTGTCAGCATCTCGAGGAATGCGCGTTGCAGGGCGGGAAGCTCGGCCTCGAGCGCTTCTTTGCTCAGGTAGTCGCGCCTCGTGGTGCGCAACCGGCGGATCACGCACTTGGTCGCGACAAGTTCTTCGCTGGCGGCGTGGCACGCCCCGAGACTTGCATCGTCAAATGCCCGTGTCACGATATCCACACGGCTCACATCGCCCCGCCGGGCCTGCGCCATGGCCGCGCCGAGTACATAGGCGATGTGCCCACCGGTATCTTCCGTCAGGCCATAGCAGACCGGCGGCGACTTCAGGCAGCCGCCCAGAGCGATGTGCATGACGCGCATGACACCCCCTTCAATTTCTGGATTTTCAGAGGAAGAACCCCACAGTCTGCACCTAAACCCCCCTCCCCCCTCTTTGGTTCCCCAAGGACGGGCGGCCAAGAAAAAGGAAAGCCTCCGTGACCGGCCATCGCTATGTTTTCGTGGGTGGTCTGCATCGCTCCGGCACCTCGCTTGTCGCGCGGCTGATCGGCAGCCTGCCGGGTGTTGCCTCGATCACCGGCGCGCCGGTGCCCGAGAACGAGGGTGCCTACCTGCAAGGTGCAATCCCTCATACAGCGCGGCATGGCGCGCCCATGTCGTTCGCTACCGACCCCACTCAGCACCTTGTCGAAGGCTGCGCCTACGATAGGTTTGAAACCCGCCAGCGGATCGAAGCCGACTGGGCCAAGTGGTTCGATCCGGCTGCACGTTGGCGGGTCGAGAAATCCCCCGTGAACCTGACCCGGATGCGTCTCTACCAGCAGCTGTTCCCACTGGCGCAGTTTGTCGTAGTTCTGCGGCACCCGCAGGCAGTTGCGGCAGCAGTGGCGAAATGGCTGAACACCCCGACGCCCGCCTTGATCGACCATTGGATCCAAGCACATGCCCGTGTCGCGGTCGATCTTACCTACCTCCACGCCGCGCTGGTTTTGCGATACGAGGACGTGGTCGCCGACCCGCACCGCGCACGCGATACGGTAGCGAAATATCTCGGTGTGGAATGCCCAGACCTCGCACCCGAACCCGTCCGAGACGGCAATCGAGAGTACGATCTGTCCGCGCGCCTTGATCCGGCCCAAAACGCCGAGTTGGCGCGCTGGGGATACGCTGGCGGAGGAGCTATCTTGCCGGCCCCGCTGGACGTCCGCCACCCGCTGCGATCGGTGCGCGAAAGCACGGCGGCGACCTGGGTGAACGCGATATCAAGCGCGGAAAACCTAAAATAATATTAGAATATCAGTAGCTTGACGAGCAACAGCAAGAAATTCGGGAACCCCTTCCGCCGCTGATCCGTTCGCCCTTCAAGGATATTGAGCGGGGGTTTTGGATGACCGAACAATTTTCCCGACGCGCCGTATTGCTGCAGATCGGCGCAGCAGGCCTGGCTGCCACCATACCGGGTGCGGCGCTTTCACAGAACCGCTACGTCGAACTCGACAGCCGATCCTGGTTTTTCCTGACCACGTCTGAAGCGCGCTTCCTGGCCGCCTTCTCCGACGTGCTAATCCCCGAAGACGAACACCCGTCGGCTAGCCAGACCGGAGTCGTGGATTTCATCGACCTGCAACTCGCGGGGTCATTCGGGCAAGGTGACGGACTCTACATGCGAGGGCCTTTCGAAAGAGGCACGCCGCAGCAGGGCTACCAGTCTCCCCTGACGCCTGCGCAGCTGATCCGGCAAGCGATTGCGGCTCTCGACGCACAAGAGACCCCGCTGGTGGACATGGACGAGGCGGGGCGCGAAGACCTCGTGACCCGGCTATCCGAAGGCGACATCGACCTGGGCGAACTGGACGCAAAGACCGTGTTCGGAGAACTGCACGCCCTGACCAACGAGGGCTATTTCGCGGACCCGGTCTATGGAGGGAACAAGGACTACGCAGGCTGGCGGATGGTCGGCTTCCCCGGCGCCCATGCCTACTACACCGATTTCATTGACAAGAACGTGCCCTACCCGGCGCCGCCCAAGGGCGTGGCACATATCCCCGGCACTGGCCGGTCGGGCAGCGTCTACACCGCCCGGCCGCGCCCCGCGAAACAGGAGGGCTGAGCCATGGTGCGCACGCTTCCCAAAACCGATGTGGTGATCGTCGGCGGCGGCTGGACCGGGCTGGCCGCAGCCATCGAGCTATGCAACGAAGGCCAACGCTGCGTGGTGCTGGAACGTGGCGGATACCGGCACGATGCATCCAGTTTCGCCGGACCCGAAGAGCACGACGAACTGCGCTATGCCCGCCGCAAGGGGCATATGATCGACACGCACACCAAGACGCTCAGCTTCCGGAACAACACCGATCAGACTGCGCTGCCCATGCGCCGGCTGGGCTCGTTCCTTCCGGGCAAGGGGCTGGGCGGCGCCGGCATCCACTGGAACGGACAAAGCTGGCGCCCGCTGCCCTCGGACCTTCAGATGCGCTCTCACTACACCGAGCGCTACGGCGAAGAGATCCTCGACGGTATGAACGTCCAGGACTGGGGTATGACCTACGAGGAACTTGAACCGCATCTGGACTTTTGGGAGAAAGTCGCCGGGATCGGCGGCGCAACGGGAAACCTGAACGGCGAGATTCAGGAGGGCGGAAACCCGTTCGAAGGGCCACGCTCCAATCCGTACCCGAACCCGCCGATGAAGCCTTCGCCGCCGCTTCAACTGTTCCGCGATGCAGTGGCAGACATGGGCTATCACCCGTTCCAGATGCCCTCGGCCAACATGACCGCCGAGTATGAGAACCCCTATGGCGCAAAGCTCCACGGCTGCACCTATTGCGGCTTCTGTGAAAGGTTCGGCTGCGGCTACTACGCCAAGGCGGACCCGATCATCTGCATCTACGACCGGGTGAAGAACCACGAAAATTTCACGCTGCGGCTTAACACGCACGTGCTCCGGGTCGAGAAATCCGGCGACGGCAAGACGGCCACCGGCGTCACCTACCTAGACGAGAATGGGCAGGAAGTGTTCCAGCCCTCCGATGTTGTGTGCATGAACGCCTACGCGCTGTGGAACGTCCACCTGATGCTGGTCAGCGGATTGGGCCAGCCCTATGACCCGGCGACCGGAGAGGGCGTCGTCGGTCGAAACTACGCCTACCAGACGATGGCCGGCGTTTCCGTCTTCTTCGATGACGAGGTCTGGTCGAACCCGTTCATGGGGGCCGGTGCGCTCGGCATGAGCATGGACGACTTCAACGGCGACAATTTCGATCATACCGGTCTGGGCTTTGTCGGCGGCGGGTACATCTCGGCGAACCAGACTAACGGTCGCCCGATCAACTACCAGCCGGTGCCCGAAGGCACACCCAAATGGGGCAGAGAATGGAAGAAGGCGGTGCGCGAGAACTACCTGCACCACGTGGGTATCGGTGTGCACGGCAGTTCAATTGCGATGCCGGGGAACTACCTTGACCTCGATCCCACCTACACCGACGCCTATGGCCAGCCGCTGTTGAGGATGACCTTCAACTTCCCCGAGAACGACCGGAGAATGGCGAAGTACGTCCTCGGTAAAACCGAGGAGATCGCCCGGAACATGGCGCATGTGAAGTCGATCTCGACCTCCAACAACGCCGAAGAGGGAAACGATTACTCCACCGTACCCTACCAGACGACGCACAACACAGGCGGCGCGGTGATCGGGAACGATCCGGCGACATCGGTCGTCAACCGGTACGGCCAGATGTGGGACCATCACAACGTGTTCGTCTTCGGCGCCTGTCTGTTCCCGCAGAACCTTGGCTATAACCCGACCGGTCCGCTGATGGGGCTGGCCTATTGGACGCTCGACCACATGAAGCGGGAGTACCTGAGCAACCCCCGCCCGCTGATGGACGCTTGATTGGAGGCCGTTATGGATCGTTTGAACCTGATTTTCGTCCTTGCGGTGCCTACCGTCTTCGGCGCCGGTTGGCTTGCACAGGCCCAGGACATGACCGAAGCCGAGGGAACCGCCGCACTGGAGGCCAGGCTCGAAGACGACGTCGTACGCTTCAACGCCACCGTCGGCGAGGTCGTAGACGACGACCTGCTGGAGCTTGGCCGGCTGGTCGCCATGGGCGGTGCGCAGAACGGCGGTGCCGACATGGCCTGTATTACCTGCCACGGGGTCGAGGGCGAAGGCGACGGCTCGGGGGCGTTCCCGCGGCTCGACGGACAGCCGGGCTGGTACCTCTACAAGCAGTTGATGGACTATGCGCAGGGGTCGCGCCCGAACCAGATCATGGCCGACATCGCCAAGCGCCTGACCGAGGCCGAGATGGAAGCGGTCGCCGCCTACTACGGCGCGATGGAGGTCGAGGCGCTCGACGTCAGCGGCGAGGTGGATGGCACCATGCTGCAATGGGGCGGGCAACTGGCCGCGGTTGGTTCGGCCGAGAAGGGAATTCCTGCCTGCGTGAACTGCCACGGCGCCAGCGGCACCGGCCTTGCACCGTCCGTTCCCTATCTCGCCGGGCAGTACGCCCGCTACATGGAACATCAGCTGATGCTCTGGCGTGACGGCGAGCGGGACAATGACGCGATGAACGTCATGGAAGCCATTGCCGTGAAGATGAACGAAGACGACATGCGCGCCGTGGCCGAATACTACGCCCGCGTGCAGCCCAAGCAGGGCGAGGATATCGAGGTGCGCAACGATACCGTCGCCGCGCCGGAGCTTCTGACGGATCAGGAGTAACTCCCGGTGGCGGTGATGCGCATCACGCTGGCCGCGTTGGGGCTGGCGGCCTCCGGCGCCGTGGGCTGGTGGTCGCTCGTCGTCCCCGGCGACAAGGATCCACTGGGGGATGCGGCGCGGGCGGCGACACAGGCGGTCGGCGACACTCTGGACGGCTGGCGCACGGGGGATGCAGCCGATTTCGCGGACGCTGCATTGAACATCCCCGGGGCCGATCCCGCCCGTGGGCGCGATCTGGTCCGGCAAACGGGATGCGGCAGTTGCCATGCAATTCCCGGTCTTCCCGGTGCCCGCGGAACCATCGGCCCGCCGCTGACCGGCCTGCGCGACCGCGCCTACCTTGCGGGCGTTCTACCCAACCGCCCGGGCGATCTGGTGTCCTGGCTGATGAACCCGCCACGTCATGCCCCTGAAACCGCCATGCCCGATCTTGGGCTGACCGAGGAAGAGGCCCGCGACATAGCGGCCTGGCTCTACACGCTCGACGGCACCGAATGAACTCCACGCTCGACATCTTCGGCTCACAGACGACCCTCGCGCAGGCCGGGCTCGAGGCCGACCGCACCTACACCCTCACCGTTGCGATGAGCGTCGCAGGTATCGCGCTGCTGGCGCTGGTCATGGCCCTCGTTGCGCTGGCGTGGCGGGCCCGCGGCGGCGCTCGGCACTGGTGGGTGATCGCCGGCGGGATCGTCCTGCCGTTGTCTACTCTGACCGGGCTGTTCGTCGCCTCGACCCTGACGCTCCGCGCCATCGCCGCGCCGCCGCCCGAGGATGCGCTGACGGTAGAGATCATCGGTCACCAGTACTGGTGGGAAATCGTCTACGACCCCGGCGGCCGCGCACTGCGCGATGCCAACGAATTGCACCTGCCCAAGGATCGCCCGGTCCGCGTGCTTCTGAATTCCGCCGACGTCATCCACAGCTTCTGGCTGCCCTCGATCGCCGGCAAGATGGACATGATCCCCGGCCGCACCAACGAGACCACACTCACAGCCCTCGAGACTGGCCGGTTCCGCGGCCAATGCGCCGAGTTCTGTGGCCTCTCGCATCCGTTGATGGCCTTCGAAGCGGTCGTGCTGCCCCAGGCAGAGTTCGCTGGCTTCCTGGACAAACTCGAGGACGAGGCCCGCGATGCCGTCACCCCGCAGGAACGGCAGGGGCGCGACGTGTTTCTGAACACTGGGTGCCCCGCCTGCCACGAAGTCCGGGGCGTTGCCGAAGGGGGGCGCCTTGGCCCGGACCTCAGCCGCGTGGGCGCGCGCGAGGCATTGGGCGCGGGCATGTGGCACCTGAACCGAGGCACGCTAGCCGGCTGGATAGCCGATCCGCAAGCCATGAAACCCGGCGCGGAAATGCCCGCCTACAACCATCTTTCCGGACCGGACCTGCGCGCCGTCGCCGCCTGGCTGGAGAGCCTCGAATGACCCATGCCGACCCGCTCACCGTTGAGCCGCGCAAAGAGGGCGCCCATGCGCCAAGCTTCGAAGAAGTCTGGGCCACCCCGACAGGCATCCGCGTGCTGTCCTCGGTCAGCCACCGTGTAGTCGGTCGCCGGTTCATCTACACCGGTTTCGTCTTCTTCCTGATCGCGGGCTTCCTGGCGCTGCTGGTCCGCACCCAGTTGATCGTACCGGGCAACACTTTCCTAGATGCGCAGACCTACAACCAGGTTTTCACCATGCACGGCACGGTGATGATGTTCCTGTTCGCAATTCCCATCCTCGAAGGGTTCGCAGTCTACCTGATCCCGCTGATGCTGGGGGCGCGGGACCTGGTTTTTCCGAGGCTCGGGCAGTTCGGCTACTACTGCTACCTGTTCGGCGGCATCATCGTCCTTGCATCGTTCCTGTTCGACGCGGCGCCCGATGGCGGCTGGTTCATGTACGTCCCGCTCACCACGAACGAATACACTCCGGGCCTTTCCGCGGATTTCTGGCTGATCGGAATAACCTTCGCCGAGATCGCCTCGGTCACGGCGGCGGTCGAACTGATCGTCACCATCCTGTGCACGCGCGCGCCGGGGATGAGCCTGACGAAGATGCCGATCTTCGGCTGGTACATCCTGATTACGGCCTTCATGATCGCCATCGGTTTTCCGCCGCTGATCATCGGGTCGATCCTACTCGAGGTGAACCGGCTAGCCGGCCTTCCGTTCTTCGACCCGGCGCTGGGGGGCGACCCGCTGCTCTGGCAGCACCTGTTCTGGCTGTTCGGCCATCCAGAAGTCTACATCATCTTCCTGCCCGCCGCGGGGATGGTGGCCACGATGCTGCCCACCTTCGTGGGCAAACCGCTGTTCGGCTACGGCTTCGCGGTGGCGGCGGTTGTGTCGATGGGCTTCATCAGCTTCGGGCTATGGGCGCACCACATGTTCGCGACCGGGCTGCCGGCAATGACGTTAAGCCTGTTCTCGGCGGCCTCCACCATGGTCGCGGTGCCGACCGGGGTGCAGATCTTCTGCTTCATCGCCACCCTTGCGCAAGGCAGAACCCGCCTCACCGTGCCGATGCTGTTCATCCTCGGCTTCCTGTTCATCTTCGTCCTCGGCGGGCTAACCGGCGTGATGCTGGCCTCAGTCCCGTTCAACTGGCAGGCCCACGACAGCTATTTCGTGGTGGCGCACCTTCACTACGTGCTGATCGGCGGCATGGTCTTTCCGCTTTTCGGGGCATTCTACTATTGGGCGCCGCACCTCACGGGGCGGATAATGTCGGAACGCATCGGCAAATGGGTCTTCTGGCTGATGTTCATCGGCTTCAACATGACCTTCCTGCTGATGCACGTGACCGGCCTCCGCGGCATGCCGCGCCGCATTGCCACCTATCCCGAGGGCATCGGCTGGGACCGGCTGAACCTGCTCAGCTCGCTAGGCTCCTATGTGCTGGCTGCGGGCATCCTGCTGTTCGTCTGGGACTTGATTGCGCACCGGCGCACCGGGCGCAAAGCCGAACGCAATCCGTGGGGCGCCGCGACGCTTGAATGGCTCTATCCGCCCGTGGCGCCGGGGTTCAATTTCCACGCCATCCCGCGTGTCGAGAGCCGGGAGCCCCTCTGGGATCAGCCCGATTTGATGGATCAGGCCGCACATGAGGTCGAAGGCCACCTGCGCGGCGCACCCCATGGCCGGCGCGAGACGATCGGCGTTGATCCAGTAACCGGCGATCCGCTTTATATCGTCCGCCTTCCGCACCCCACATGGGTCCCGATGCTGGCCGCGCTGTCGCTTGCACTGATGTTCGCGGCAACTCTCGCCTCAACCTACTGGCTGTGCGCTGTCGGCGCGGTGCTGACGCTGGTCTGTTTCGCGCTTTGGGCGTGGGAACCATCCGAGAGCCACCTGACACATACCTCGGCCGAGGGGATCGACCTGCCGGTGAACCTTGTTGACCGTCGTGGGCACAGTCATGTTGCGGCGGTAGGCACTCTGCTGGTTATCTTCTCGCTCTTCGCCTCGGTACTGTTCGCTATCCTGTATCTGTGGAACGTGCATCCCGACATGGCCGAGGCGACACTGGCCCCGCTATCCGGTTGGATGGCGATCGCCGCCGCCGCCGGCCTGCTGTGCGCGGCCTCCGGCGCGCTCGGGCGGCGGGCGATGCTGGCCGACCGGATTGCAACCGGCGCGGCCTGGAACTTGGCCACGCTTGTTCTTTCCACACTGGCCATCGCATCACTGGGTGCCGCGCTGCGGCCGGTCGATCCTTGGGCGTCCGCGCTGGGTGCCGTGGAATGGACACTCGCCGGTTTTGTGGCGCTCAACCTCGGCATCGTCGCGCTATGGGCGCTGTTCAACGCCGTGCGCAAGGCCGCGGGAAAGGTTCGCGCCGGGCATGCCATGCCAGATTTCACCCTCGCGACATTCGCCAAGGGGAGCGGGGCGATGACCCTCATCGCTGCCATTGCTCTGCTGATGCTCGGACGGGGATTGTCATGACCCTTCACCACCAGATCCGCGCAATCGCGCGCCCTGCCACGCTGTGGGCACTGCATTTCATCGCCATCTATGCCCTCGTGTCCGCCGCCTGCGCCCCGCGCGGGCTACTGGATATCGCGCAGGTCCACCTATGGGCCGGTGTACTGACAGGTGTGGCCTTGGGCATAACGATCTGGCCCACAGTCCGTCCGCCGCGCGGTGCACCCGAACTACGGGCGGCGGCATTCTGGGCCGGGCTGATCTTTTCGGCTGCAATCTTGTTCGATGCCGCCTTCCTTTACCTGTTCGACAGTTGCGGAGGCTGAGATGGACTACGTCCCCTTCTGTGGCCCTCCCCCGGTGCCTGCGGAAATCTGGTCCCGCTGGACCCTCGATCCGTTGCTGCTGGGCGGCCTGGCCCTTGCACTGGGGCTGGGATTATGGATGGCATCCGACCGAAAACGCTTCGGTGTCGCCTGGGTGCTGGTAGCGCTGGCTTTCACCTCCCCGCTGTGCGCCGCATCGATGGCCTTGTTCTCGGCGCGGATCGCCCAGCATCTCGTGCTGACCCTGATCGCGGCTCCGGTTCTGGCCGCTGCGCTGCGGCCCTGGCGCTTACCCCCGGTGGCCACGGCCGTCTGCTTTTCCGCGCTGTTCTGGTTTTGGCACCTGCCTGCCCCTTATGCCGCGACCCTGCAATCTGATGGAGCATACTGGGCAATGCACCTGAGCGTGCTTGGAGCTGCGACTGTGCTCTGGTCGGCCCTTGGGCACGCCACAAAGTTCCGCCCATTCGCTGGAATGCTGGCGCTTGCGCTAACCGCCGCGCAAATGACGGCTCTTGCTGTGGCGCTGACATTCTCCGCCCGAATCTGGCACGCCTGGCACCTGGCGACAGCCCCGACATGGGGACTGGACGCGGCGCAGGACCAGGTGCTGTCTGGGGCTCTCATGTGGGTCGCAGGCGGCGGCCTGTTCGTCGTGGTTGCGGCAGTGAACACCTCCCGGTTTCTGAGGACACCAGCGTAAAGACTGATCCTCGCCGGATCGTGACCGGGGCTGCTGGAAACGTCGCGCGCCTCCCGCGTTTCCACGATCACAGAAGAAGCACTTAAGGAGGCATTCCCATGGCTGAGGCAATTCGTACGGTGAACCCCGTCGACGAGAGCTCCCTCGAGACCAACACCTCGGTGAGCGAGCAGGAGGCCATGGCAGCAATTGAGGATTGGCATTCCGCGCTCACGAAGGATGAGAAAAAGGCCCGTGAACTCGCGATCCTTCACTTCGACACCAGCATGGTGTCGGTGAGCGGCCATAATATCGCGACCCTCAATATGCCGTTCGGAGGCGTCAAGGACTCCGGCTATGGCCGCGAACACGGTGGCTTCGGCATGAAGGAGTTCGTCGCCACCAAGCCCGTCTATCTTGGCTGACACAAGGAGGACGGAGTTGTGACCCACCACGATACCGATGTGGCGATCATTGGGGCCGGCACAGCCGGCCTCGCTGCCGAACGCAGCGCCCGGCGTGCCGGTGCACGCACGTTGCTGATAGACGAAGCATTCCGGGGAACGCTCTGCGCCGCTACCGGCTGCATGCCATCTAAGCTTCTCATTGCCGCGGCCAGCGCCGCATATAGGACAAGGATCGCCGGTGTCTTCGGGATCAGAACCGGCGACGTCACCGTCGACGGCCCCGCCGTCATGAACCGCCTTAGATAGGAACGGGACAAGTTCGTCGCGTCGACGCGCGAAGGCTTTGACGATCTACCCGATGGCACTTGCATCAAGGCAAAGGCCCGGTTCACCGCGCAGACCCGGCTTGCACTCGACAATGGCGACACGATCAGCGCCGGAGCAGTCGTGATCGCGACCGGCTCCGAGACGGTGATACCGGCACCCTTCGCCGGTCTTGGCGATCTGGCGCTGACCAACGAAACCGTCTTCGAATTGAAGGATCTGCCGCGCTCGCTTGCCGTCATAGGCGGGGGGGCGATCGGACTTGAATTGGCTCAGGCCATGGCGCGCTTGGGCGTGGAAACAGAGCTTTTCGACCACGACCGCGAAATCGGAAACGCACATAGCCCGGATGTCCGGCAATCGCTTCGCCGGGTTCTGGAAAAGGAATTCCCGATTCATCTTGGAGTCAAGGTCTCGGCCGAACCGGACCAGGAACAGGTCCGGGTGTCGTGGTCCGGCGATTCAGCGGGAAGCCGGCGCTTCGATCGCATCCTGTTGGCGACCGGGCGTATTCCCCGGATAGGGGGACTGGCTCTCGAGAACGCGGGCCTGCAGCTGGACGAAAATCGACTACCCACGTTCGACACGGACACAATGCAGTGCGGCGACGCGCCCATATTTCTTGCGGGCGACGCGAACGCGGACCGGCCGGTCCTGCACGAGGCCTCCAACGAGGGTAGCGTCGCCGGCCGAAACGCTGTCGCCTACCCGGCGACGGACGCAGCGACGCGAACGCCATCCTTCACACTGACCTTTACCGACCCGCCGCTTGCGGTGCTCGGTGCAGCGCCGGATGAAAGCATAGTGTCAGGCTGTGCATCCTACGAGGACCAGGGGCGTGCGAAGGTGGAGGCAATGGCCAGCGGGCTGGTCCGCATCCACGCGCAGCGGGACGGTCGCCTGATAGGTGCGGAGCTGTTCTGCCCGGGCGCCGACCACATGGCCCACCTGCTAGCCTACGCGATCCAGCGGGGCGATACCGCAAGCGATGTTCTCGGTCTTCCCTTCTATCATCCAACTCTGGAAGAAGGCCTGAAAGCGGCGCTGCGCGAGATATGCGCGCAGACCCCAACGGAAGTGCCCACCGACCGGGATTCCGGGGATGCGCCCGGCACCTGATGGCATACTGGTGATCGCGGTTGCGAGAACCAGGTCCGATTTTGCAGGAACATTCTGCGCTCCCCCTCGTTCGAAGAGTGCACGTGCAATCACGAAACATTCAATCTCTGGGGGAGATCGCACGACATGACCCATCGTACAACAAAAGCCCTTATGCTGAGCGCCACCGCTCTTTGGCTGCCGCTCGCAGGGGCCGTCCATGCACAGGAAACCGAAGCGAATTGCGACGACCTGCGCGAAATGGTCCAGGCCGCTGAAGGCGCTGAACTTGCGGAACCGTTTCGCGACGCAAACGAAGTAGCCGAGGCCGGCGAGACCGAACAGTGCGTCGTCTACATCGAAGAAATCATGCAGGCCGGTGGCATCACCACGGCTGAAATTCAGTCCAACCAGCAGGAAAACGAGCAAGCCAGCGAGTCGGACCGCACCTCGGATACCGACACCGAGATGGTCCGCGAGACCGAAACCTTCCGTGAAAGCGAGGAGGTTACCGAAACCGTCGAGATCCAAAAGCAGGCCGTCGTGGATGGCGAGGTCGTGGTCCAGGTCCCAAACCCCGAGGTCCAGGTCGACCAGCCCGGCGCCGAGGTCAACATCCGCGAGAGCCAGGCCCGCGTGGACATCGAGCAGCAGTCCGCTGAAATCCTCGTTCGCCAACCGCAGGCGAACATTTCGGTGAACATGCCGCAACCGACGATCACGATCGAACAGCCCGCCCCCGAGATCATCATCACGATGCCCGAACCCGGCGTGAGTGTCGCCAAATCGGAACCCAAGGTCGAGGTCGTCCAGGCCGATCCGAAGGTCTCGGTCACGCAGGGTGATCCGAACATGGACGTACAGGTCGAAGCGCGCCTCGTCGATCCGGGCGAAGCCGAGGGCGAGGTTGCGACCCGCACCGAACGCACGAACTCCGCTGGCGAGACAGTCGAGACCGCCGAGCCCGAGGTTGCGCTCAACAAGTCCGAGCCCCAGGTGACCATCGAGCGCCCCGCCGGCGAGCCCGAGTACACGTTCAACCGCGCTGAGCCAAGCATCCGCTACGAGCCGAGCGAGCCGAACATCCAGTTCGCCATGTACGGCGAACCAACCGTCGAGATCACCCAGGTGGGCGAGCCGAAGGTAACCATTCGCGGATCCGAGGACGAGGGCGCTCAGAACGACCGCGCCGATGCCGGCCAGACGGCCACTGGGGAAGCGAACGGCGAAAAGCAACTGGCGGACGGCGCGCAAACCGAAGCGCGCGGCTCGCAGGAGGTCGCCGAGAATGAGCAGCCCGAACCGCAGCAGGACGTAGCCCAGGGTAAACAGCCTGTCGCGCAGGATCAGCAGGCCGCCGGCGCGGCGTCGCTTCAGCCGGTAGAGGATCGGGCCGAAACCGAAACTGCGAATGTCGCGAACCAGCCCGCTGAGGGCGAGCAGGCACAGGCCGACACCGCGCGGGAGGAACCCGCCGAGACCCAGCTAGCTGAAAGCGAGCAGGACATGAGCGAGCCGGTCGATACCGTCGCCAATACGCAAGAGACAATGTCGGTGGTCGTCAACGAGCTGGAAGGGGCTGATGTCATTACGGCCAACGGCGAAGAAATGGGCGATGTCGACCGTGTCGTTGCGCTCGACGGGATCACCTACATCGTGGTCGAACACGGGGGCTTTCTGGGACTTGGCGACAGCGAAGTCGCACTTGAGGCCGAGCGGGTTGCGTTCACGGGCGAGGACGTGATCCTGCAGGACATTACGGATCAAGAACTCGAAAATATGCCCGAGTTCGACGTGTCGAATGAACAGCGCGTCGCATCGGATCGCACGCTCGAACTGCCGCGCCTCAGGCAGTAAGTCTCCCTGACGGCTGTGCCGACTGCCCCGCCGGTTTCCGGCGGGGCTTTTTGTGCTGGTGAACGGGACAAGTCAGGTCACCGAACCGAACCCGATCCCGCCCATAGGCTAACTTGTCCTTGAGGCTATTCTTCCCCAAACGGTCCTAGGAGCTCGTCAAGCGCCGAGAACGCTCGTTTTCTCAGACTTCGCAAATTAAGATCCACATGAGGACTGGTCGCAAGCTCTTCTCCTGCGGCTACCCGCATGTCGAATGAATTTGCGCTGTCTAGAGTTGCCAGATCGCCCCAAGCGACCGGCACTGCTACAGGTGCGCCCGGACGTGCACGGACCGAACAAGGCGCAACTGCCGTAGCCCCGCGCTCGTTCCGCAGGTAGTCGATGAAGATCCGGCCCATCCGGCGCTCTTTCGACATGGAGGCGACGAACCGCTCCGGCTCGCGCGCGGCCATCGCATGCGCAACCGCCTTCGCGAAACCTTTCAACGCGTCCCATTCGACCGTTCGGCGCAGCGGTGTGACCAGATGAACGCCCTTTCCACCGGTAACCATTGGTCGAGTTTCGATCCCGATCTCATCGAGAAATGCACCAAGATCCCGCGCAGCTTCCCGAACATCTGCAAACGCCAGTGTCTCATTGGGATCCAGGTCGAATACCAGCCGGTCAGGGCGATCCAGCTTGTCGACATGGGCTGGCCATACGTGAAACTCGACGGCACCCATCTGAGTTGCTGCAATGAAACCCTCCGGGCTTTAATCACAAGGTAGTCGGCGGACTTGCCGTATCTCATCGGCCTGCCCACTGAAAAGTGCTCCTCCCCAAGGTCGGCTTTCGAGCCGGATTGAGGATCAAGGAACGGCCCGGAAGAAGCATAAGCCCGAGGAGATTGTCGCGAAGCTGCGGCAGGTTGATGTGTTGGTGTCGCAAGGCCGGTCTGTGGCGGAGACGATGCGCGCGGTCGGCGTGACGCAGTTCACCTACTATCGGTGGCGCAAGCTGTATGGTGGCCTGAAGACCAACCAGGTGAAGCGTCTGAAGGCGCTTGAGAAAGAGAACTAGCGGCTTCGGAAAGCCGTATCGGACCCCACGCTCGAGACGCTGATCCTGAAGGGCGCCGCGTTGGGGAACGGCTGAGCCCCGCCCGCCGCCCTCGGCGCGTCGATCATGTCAGGCAGAAGTTTGGGGCCTCCGAATGGCTTGCCTGTCGGGGGGCTCGGCCAACATCGCGCGACCCGCGGGAGGTGCCGCGTGGACGTCCCGACGAGGGCGCGCTCACCGCAAACATCACCGCGGACATCATCGCGCTCGCTTCGCAGTATGGCCGCTACGGCACTCGGCATATCATGGCCCTGCTGCGTGATGCAGGCTGGATCGCAAACGCGAAGCGGGTCGAGAGGATCCGGCGGCGGGAGGGGCTGAAGGTTCCGCAGAAGCAACCGAAGAGGGGCCGCCTCTGGTGAAACGACGGATCGTTCGTCCGTCTGCGACCGGAGCGACCTGACCATGTATGGTCCTAAGACTTCGTCGAGAGCCGGACCCATGACGGAAGGAGGGGCCGCCCGATCAACCTGATCGACGAGTTCACCCGGGAGTGCCTGGCGATCCGCATTGATCGGCGGTTGAAATCCACGGACGTGATCGACGTGCTGTCGGATCAGTTCATCCCGCGGGGTACCCCAGACCGCATCAGGTCCGACAACGGCCCGAAGTTCGTGGTCACGGCCTTGAGAGAACGGGTCGCCGCGGTCGGCGCCAAGACGGCCTGTATCGAGCCGGACAGGCCTTGGCAGAACGGCTACCGCCAGAGCTTCAATGCGAAGCGCAGGTATGAGCTGCCTAACGGCGAGATCTCTTACAGCCTGGCCGAGGCACGGACCGTCATCGAGGACTGGCGCAAGCAAGACAACACGAAGCGCCCGCAGTCATCCCTGGGCTATCGGCCGCCAACTCCCGAGGTCGCGCAATGGCCAGATCCGCCATCCGGAGCCGCTTCGCCGGCCACACACAGCGAACGGAAGCTTTCCCGATTGACTGGCCCGATAGAGGAGCAACCAGAATATTCGGTTAGGAAGGGCCGCTTTGTCGGTTTCCCAAGATCCTCCCTAAACTGGCAGCCGTTTAGACCGGATACTCAGGCATAGCCATGGAAGCTTAGGCATATGCCCGAGCACGTACTTGTGGCCAAGATAGAGATCATCACCGGTGGCGACCGTCGGCACCGCTGCTCTGCCACCGGATAGCTACTGTCGCGTCGCCCTAGCGATGATCGGAGCACACATGGCCGCCAAGTAAAGCAATTAAAAACACTCCACCCAATAAATTGGCAAGCGCGCTGCATAGAAAACTATAATTTTCTAAACTTAATAATAATTATAATGAGTATATGTAACGATATCTAAACAGGCCCACAGGTAAACGCGAAAATACCGCAAGCTATCCTCTCGTCGCCCAGAGCGCGCCGCGTTCGAAGATGGTCGCCATCTCGGGCACGTCGAACTCGGCCGCCACATGGCCCAGTGTGCTGTGGAACACGCGCCCTGCCCCGAACATCCGGGTCCAGACCACGGGCATTACGACGCCGTCGATCTCGGGGAATCGCGATCCGTCGAACGTGGTTGTCGCCAGCACGGTCAACGACGGGTCTACGTGCATGTAGTACTGCTCGGACCTATAGGGGAAGTCGCGCAGGCCCGCGGTGATCGGATGCGTATCATCGGTGATGTTCACCGTGTAGTCGATGATGTCGCCGGGATGCGCCACCCACTGGCCGCCGGTCATGAACTGGTAGGCAGGCTCGTTGCGGAACGTGTCGCACATCAGCCCGTGGAAGCCGGCAAGGCCGGTGCCCGCCCGGATCGTCGCTATCAGGTTCGACAGTTCGTCCTTCTCGATCGTGGACATGGTGATCGCCGGGATGATCAGGTCATAGCGCCCCAGCTCCGGATCGGCGAAGGCGCTGGTCGAGGCCTCGACGGTGACCTCGAACCCGTGCCCGCGCAGGATGCGGGCGACCACCTGAGCGCTTTCGGCTGGGGTGTGCCCCTCCCAGCCGCCGTGGACGATGAGGGCTTTGCGTTCGGTCATGGTCATTCCTGTTCGAGGGTTGCGGAGGCCATCGGCTGCGGACGCTCCGGACGCGAATGCAGGTCAACGGCGGCGCCGGTGCGGCAGGCGGTAGAGATGGCCTCCATGATCTCGAGGACGTGGAAGGCAAGCGCCCCGCTGGCGCGCGGCTGCCGTCCCCCGGCCAGCGCGTTCGCCATATCGGCGAGGCCCAGCCCCCGGTAATTGCCGTCGCCATAACAGTGGGTCTGGTCCAGGTCACTCCACTCCCTGTCCACGCTTGCAAGGCGGATCGGACCGTCGAACCGGTTCGGATCGCTGACGGACAGGCTGCCCTCGGTCCCGTAGATCTCGATATGACCGTTGCTGTGGGCCTTCACATCGAAGCTCATGACCATCGAGACGATGGCGCCTTGGGCGAACTCGAGCACCGCCGCGACATGGCTGTCGATCTCGACCGGGAACGAGGTTCCGGCCTTCGGCCCGGTCCCGATCGTGCGCGAGGCGAAGCCCTTGCCGCCGATGCCGACGACGCGGGCCACCGGGCCCAGCATGTTCACCAGCGCCGTCAGGTAGTAAGGCCCCATGTCGTAAAGCGGGCCGCCGCCGGGTTGGTAGTAGAACTCCGGGTTGTGGTGCCAGCGCTCGTGGCCGGGCACCATCATGACCGCCATGCCGGACAGGGGCCGCCCGATCCGCCCGGCATCGATGGCAGCGCGGGCGGTCTGGTGCGCCCCACCGAGGAACGTGTCCGGCGCGGACCCGACGGTCAGCGCCTTCTGCTCGGCAAGCGCAAGGATCTCGCGCCCTTCGATAACGTCCAGCGCCAGTGGCTTTTCGCCATAGACATGCTTGCCCGCCGAAAGCGCCGCGCAGGCAATGGCCTTGTGATGCGCGGGCGTGGTCAGGTTGAGCACGATGTCGATGCCGTCGTCCGCCAGAAGCGCCTCGGGCGTCAGGGCGACGATACCGTGCGCGGCCGCTTTCGCCTTTGCCGCCTCGGGGCGGATATCGGCGCAGGCGACCAGGTGCAGTGCCCCGAAAGCCGGGATATTCGCCATGTAGATTTCCGAGATGTGGCCGCAGCCCATGATCCCGACGCCAAATGTCCCGCTCATTGTCCCGTCTTTCCTCCGTCGTGCGGCCACCTCTTCTTGGGAGGCAGGCCTTACGTATGCGTTACGGCATACTCTGCTGGACCAAAGATTCCCCGTAAGGCGGGCGAATACAAATGCCGCTTGCGCGCCGCCCGACCTAGCGGGCGGCGC
>NZ_JBTLNF010000007.1:0-393787 GCF_054457455.1 Halovulum sp. GXIMD14794
GTTCCCGACCCGCCTCAGCGCCCTTCCGAGCACCTCGTCGCCGCCGGTGAGGGGTTATCTACGGATACCCACTCCGACTCGCAAGACCAAAATTCGCATTTCCGTCATTTTTTTTGGCAAGCCAGCTTAGCTTGCCGTCCGGAGCCTTGTTTTATTGGGGTTTCGGGCCTTCCGGAGCCTTCGAAAAGGTCGATAAAGGACGAGCAAGACCGCTGCGGAGAGGTAAAGTACCGGTTCCGCGGGCCAGGATTTTACCGCCCAAAGGTAATGCACCCCCGCCAGGATGGCCGCCGGGTAGACCAGCATGTGGATACGGTGCCAGCTCTGTGCCTTGAGACGTCGAACCATCGCATTGTTAGAGGTCACGGCCACTGGAATCAGCAGCAGAACCGCCAGCGCGCCCACCACCATATAGGGGCGCTTCACCAGCTCGGCGCCGATCTTGCCCCAGGCGAACTGCAGATCCAGCGTCACCCAGACCGTCACGTGCAGCAGCATGTACCAGAACGCCATCAGCCCGATCATTCGGCGAAACCGGATCAGGCTGACGCGGGTCTGGTGCAGCAGCGGGGTGATCAGCAGGCTCGCCAGGAACAGCTGCAGGGCGAACTTGCCCAGCTCGTGCTCCAGCGCGCGAACCGGCTCGGCGCCCAGCCCGCCGGTCAGACCCAGGTACAGCCACCAGGCGGCCGGGATGAATCCCAACACGTAGCCGGGCCACACCGGAACCTTGCGGAGCCACTGGTTGATCCGCATCGCCGTCGTCATCAGAAGAACCGCCGCAGGTCCATGCCGTCATAAAGGTGTCCGACCTCGTCGGCGTAACCGTTCAGCATGTCCGTATCGCGCCGCTTCGCCAGAAGCCCGCCGCCGACGATCCGCTCTTCGGCCTGGCTCCAGCGCGGGTGGTCCACCTGAGGGTTCACGTTGGCATAGAAACCGTACTCGTTCGGCGCCTGCACGTTCCAGCTGGTCGGAGGCTCGTCCTCGGTCAGCGTGATCCGCACGATCGACTTGATCGACTTGAAACCGTACTTCCACGGCACGACCAGCCGCAGCGGCGCACCGTTCTGGTTCGGAAGCTCCTCGCCATAAAGCCCGGTCGCCAGAATCGTCAGCGGATGCATCGCCTCGTCCAGACGCAGCCCCTCGACATAGGGCCAGTCCAGAAGCTGGAAGAACCCGCGCTGGCCGCGCATCTCGTCGGGGCGCACGACAGTTTCGAAAGCGACGTATTTCGCGGACCCCAGCGGCTCGGCCTTCTTCAGCAGATCGCCCAGCGGGAACCCGACCCAGGGGATCACCATCGACCAGGCCTCGACGCAGCGCAGTCGGTAGATGCGTTCTTCCTGCGTGGCGGGCACGATATCCTCGAGCGCGTGCTGCCCGGGGTTCGCCACCAGCCCGTCGATGGTCACCGACCAGGGCGCCGTCTTCAGCACGTGCGCATATTTCTTGGGGTCGGTCTTATCGAGGCCGAACTCGTAGAAATTGTTGTAGCTGGTCACCAGCTCCTTCGGCGTCAGCTCTCCGGGCGCCTCGCCCTGGAACTTGGTGTAGTCCAGCGCCCGCGCCTGTGGTGCGATCCCGGCAAGGGCCAGTGCACCCGCGCCGGCCATCAGCTGACGGCGGTTCAGGTAGACGTCCTTCGGCGTGATCTCCGAGGACCGGATCTTGGGGGCGTGTCTGATCAGCATGTTTCGTCCGCTCGTTGTTGGGGGTCCGGCAATCCTTCACCCTAGAATACGGAGATGAAACGTCATGTGGCTCACGTTTGCTCCATCGTCCCGTGCGCGGGGCGTTACCGGGCAGGCGCAACTCCCTGTACGCACCACACAATATCCCGAGTGCTTGGCGGGTAAACTGTTTGTGAGCAACCGGCCAATATTCCCGACCCATTAGCGCGATGCACCCGCCGGTCAAGGGCAACTTTTCCCGCAAATTACATGATCCGGACAATCCGACGCGACGTAGGTCTCCCCGTTATCAGCGCGCATCGAGCGCTTGATACCGAACGGACAACGTAAGGGAGACTTTGATGATCCGTCGCATGATCCTTTCCACCGGCGCAGCCCTGGGTTTTGCCGCGATGAGCCTGGCACCGGCCCACGCCGACGGCCACATGGCCGATATCGTCGACACCGCCGTCGAGGCCGGGAGCTTCGAGACCCTCGTCGCCGCCGTTCAGGCCGCCGGCCTGGTCGACACGCTGAAGGGCGAAGGCCCGTTCACCGTGTTCGCGCCCACCGATGACGCGTTCGCCGCGCTGCCCGAGGGCACCGTGGACGATCTGCTGAAGCCCGAGAACAAGGACCAGCTGGTTGCCGTGCTCACCTACCACGTGGTGCCCGGCAAGGTGATGTCGGGCGACATCGCCGGCCAGACCACCGAGGCCGAGACCGTGCAGGGCTCGACCGTGAGCATCGACGCCACCGACGGCGTCAAGGTCGACGGCGCGAACGTCGTCCAGGCCGACATCGAGACTACCAACGGCGTGATCCACGTCATCGACGCGGTGATCCTGCCCGAGTGATCGGGCGTACCGCACCTTGCGACAAGGCGGGGCGGCACAACCGCCCCGTTTCATAACATAAGGAACACGATCCATGCACCGCAGAACCATGATCAAGACCGCGATCTTCGGCGCCGCCGCCTTCACCCTGGCCGCATGCGGCTCCGGCCGGACCGAGGGGCCCGGCACGATCGTCGAGGTCGCCCAGGGCGCCGGCACGTTCAACACGCTGGTCGCCGCCGTCGGCGCTGCCGACCTGGCCGACACGCTTTCGGGCCCCGGCCCGTTCACCGTCTTCGCGCCGACTGACGCGGCCTTCGCCGCGCTGCCCGCTGGCACGGTGGACAACCTGCTCAAGCCCGAGAACAAGAACCAGCTGGTTTCGGTGCTGACCTATCACGTGGTCGCCGGCCAGATCGACGCCGCGGACCTGCCCGCCAACACCCGTTCGCGCGTGGCCACGGTGCAGGGCGAGTACATTCACATCGACACCCGCAACGGGGTGAAGGTGAACAACGCCAACGTCATCACCCCCGACGTCGCCGCCTCCAACGGGGTAATCCACGTCATCGACACGGTGCTTCTGCCGTAACGGCGCTTTTTGGGCGAGGCCTTCGGGGCCTCGCCCTTTCTGTTTTAGGGAGAAAGAACAAATGCCCAGCATCCTTGACGCCGCCCTGGCCAGCCCGGATCTCGAGATCCTCGTCTCGGCAGTCACCTATCTCGACACTGAACTGGACGCCGGCCTCGCCGCCGCGCTCGACGACCCGGACGCCGACCTGACGGTCTTCGCCCCGACCGACGCCGCCTTCGCCCAGCTTGCGGTGGATTCGGGCTTCGAGGGCGACACGTCCGACGAAGCAGCCGTGACCGGCTTCCTGGTCGCGACCTACGACGCCACCACGCTGGCCTCGGTCGTCACCTATCACGTTTCGGCCGGTGCCAAGACGCTCGAGGATGTGGTCGCAGCCGGTGCGATCGACACGCTCAACGGCGCCGACATCATCGTCAACGCGCCGACGCTCGTCGACAAGGAACCCGACCTGCTCGACCCGTCGGTGGCGACCGCCGACGTGATCGCCGACAACGGCGTCGTGCACATCATCGACCGTGTGCTGCTGCCGCTCGACCTGCCGGGCAACGACGCACCGACGCTTGCGGGCCTGCTGACCGAGGCCAGCGGCGACGGGTTCGACGATGACGGCGAGAACTTCGACACCCTGCTCGCGGCGCTCGACGCGACCGGCCTGACCGATGCACTGGACGATCCGGCGGCGGACCTGACGGCCTTCGCGCCCGATGACAACGCCTTCGCCGCGACCGCTGCCGCGCTCGGCTTCGAGGGCGGCACCGAGGCCGAGACCTTCGGCTTCCTCGCCAAGGCGCTGACCCTGCTGGGCGGCGGAGACCTCGGCGGCATCCTGACCAACGTGCTGCTGCATCACGTCACGCCCGAGTCGCTGCAGTCGAGCCAGGTCCTCGCCTCCGACGAGATCGAGACGCTGCTCTCCTCTTCGACCCCGGGCGTTCCGCCGCTGGGCGTGAACGGCGCGGCGCTGGTCGACGCCGATCCGGACCTGCCCGACGCGAACATCATCGCTGTGGACTTCCAGGCCTCGAACGGCGTGGGCCACGTGATCGACGGCGTGCTGCTGCCGGTCGACATCCTGGCCTCGGACGGCTCGAACGATGTCGACTTCCTGCTGCTCGGCGACGATGACGACACGGTCGGCCTGCGTCTCGACAACGACTATGTCGACGGCGCCGGCGGCAACGACCTGCTGCGCCTGGGCCGTGGCGACGACGTGGCGCTCGGCGGCCGCGGGGCCGACACGATCCACGCCGGCCGCAACGCCGACCTGGTGCTCGGCCAGGGCGGCAACGACACGCTCGACGGCTTCGGCGGGCGCGACACGCTGATCGGCGGCACGGGCAACGACATGCTGATGGGCGGCCGCGGTGCCGACATGTTCGTCTTCGCTGCCGGTGACGGCACCGACATGGTGATGGACTACCAGGACACCCGCGACATGATCGACGTCTCGGGCCACGGCGTCACCGATTTCGACGACCTGATGATCAGCCAGCCCGGCGCCAACACGCGGATCGACTTCGACAGCGGCGACCGCGTGATCCTCGTCGGTGTCGACAGCGCCGACCTCGACGCCGGCGACTTCCTGTTCGCCAGCGCCTGATCGGCGTACGGCGTTCGGGCGGGCCGCCGCCACCTCCCCCGGAGGCGGCCCGCTCGGCACCGTTTGGCAGCAAACCCTGCTTGCGCTAGGATCGCTCCGCGGCCCAGTTGGCCGGACGTGAGTAGGGGGAGTTCGCCATGCACCGCAGAACCGTCTTGCGCGGAGCCGCCGCAGCGGCGGCTCTGACCCTCGCAGGCTGCGCCAACCGCCGCCGGAACAGACAGGGGCCCGGCACCATCGTCGACGTGGCCCGCGCAGATGGCCGTTTCGCCACCCTGCTGTCCGTGATGGACACTGCCGGCCTGACCGCGACACTGACCGCACCCGGCCCCTTCACCCTGTTCGCCCCTACCGACACCGCCTTCGCGCAGGCCCCGCCCAATGCCGTCGACAGGCTCATGCAGCAGCAGAACCGCGCGCAGCTGGGCACGCTGCTGGCCTATCACGTGATCGCCGGGCGGATCGGGACGGCGGACCTGCCGCAAGGCCGGTCACGCATCGTCACGCTCCAGGGCAGCCCGCTGTCGCTCGACTGGAACGGCGTCCTTTTGCGCGTGAACGGCGCGCTGGCCCCCTCGACCAATATCGAGGCGTCTAACGGCCTGATCCACGCCGTCGACCAGGTGCTGCTGCCGTAATCCCACGAGAAAGGCCGGCCCGAACCCGGACCGGCCTTCACTACTTATATGTGGGCGCTGTTCGCGATCAGTGCACCGTCGCTTCGCGCGGCGCCTCGCTCGAGGCCGAGTGATCCCCGACCACAAGCTCGCCAGCCACCGCCGTCACCGGCACCGTATCGCCGTCCAGCACCTCGCCGCCCAGCAGCATCTCGGCCAGCGGATCCTGCACGGCCTTCTGGATCACCCGCTTCAACGGACGCGCGCCATAGACCGGATCGTAGCCCTTGTCGGCCAGCCAGGTCTGCGCGGCCTCGTCCACCTCGAGGCTGATCTTCCGCCCCGCCAGACGCTTCTCCAGGATACCCAGCTGGATATCCACGATCCCGTCCATGTCGCCCCGGCTGAGCCGGTCGAACAGCACGATCTCGTCCAGGCGGTTCAGGAACTCGGGGCGGAAATGCGCCCGCACCGCGTTCATCACCTGCTCCCGCGCCGAGACGCTGGCCGCCCCTTCGGGCAATTCGCTCAACGCCTGGCTGCCGAGGTTCGAGGTCATGATGATCAGCGTGTTCTTGAAGTCCACCACATGGCCCTGCCCGTCGGTCAGCCGACCGTCGTCCAGAACCTGCAGCAACACGTTGAACACGTCCGAGTGCGCCTTCTCGACCTCGTCGAACAGGATCACCTGATACGGACGCCGCCGCACGGCCTCGGTCAGCACGCCGCCCTCGTCATAGCCGACATAGCCCGGAGGCGCGCCGATCAGGCGGGCGACCGCGTGCTTCTCCATGAACTCCGACATGTCGACACGGGTCATCGCGGTGTCGTCGTCGAACAGGAACTCGGCCAGGGCCTTGGTCAGCTCGGTCTTGCCGACGCCGGTCGGGCCCAGGAACAGGAAACTGCCCATCGGCCGGTTCGGATCGTTCAGCCCGGCGCGCGCCCGGCGGACGGCGTTCGACACGGCGGTCACGGCTTCCTTCTGGCCGATCACCCGCTTGCCGATCTCGTCCTCCATGCGCAGCAACTTGTCGCGCTCGCCTTCCAGCATCTTGTCGACCGGGATCCCGGTCCAGCGCTCGACCACGGCGGCGACATGCTCCGGCAGCACGGCCTCTTCGACCATGACATCCGACTCCTCCGCCGCCTCGGCCTCGGCCAGGCGCTTTTCCAAGCCCGGGATGATGCCGAACTGCAGCTCACCGGCCTTGGCGAGGTTGCCTTCGCGCTTGGCCTGGTCCAGCTCGGCGCGGCTGCGGTCCAGTTGCTCCTTGATGTCGCGCGCACCGGCCAGCTTGTCACGCTCGGCCTGCCACTGCGCGGTCATCTCGGCGGACTGCTCCTGCAGCGTCGCCAGTTCCTTCTCCAGCGTGGCCAGACGGTCCTTCGACGCCTCGTCGGTTTCCTTCTTCAGCGCCTCGGCCTCGATCTGCTTCTGCATGATGTCGCGGTCGAGCGCGTCCAGCTCCTCGGGTTTGCTGTCCACCTCCATCCGCAGGCGGCTGGCGGCCTCGTCCATCAGGTCGATGGCCTTGTCCGGCAGGAAGCGGTCGGTGATATAGCGATTTGACAGCGTCGCGGCAGACACCAGCGCCCGGTCACTGATCCGGATGCCGTGGTGCAGCTCGTACTTCTCCTTGATACCGCGCAGGATCGAGATCGTGTCCTCGACCGTCGGCTCCGAGACCAGCAACGGCTGGAACCGCCGCGCCAGCGCCGCGTCCTTCTCGACATGCTTGCGGTACTCGTCCAGCGTCGTCGCACCGATACAGTGCAACTCACCCCGCGCCAGCGCGGGCTTGAGCAGGTTCGAGGCATCCATCGCCCCGTCCGCCTTGCCGGCACCGACCAGCGTGTGCATCTCGTCGATGAACAGGATGATCTCCCCAGCGGCGTTGGTGACCTCGTTCAGAACCGCCTTCAGACGCTCCTCGAACTCGCCCCGGTACTTCGCACCGGCGATCAGCGCCCCCATGTCGAGCGCCATCAGCTTCTTGTTCTCAAGGCTCTCCGGCACGTCGCGGTTCACGATCCGCAGGGCCAGCCCCTCGGCGATCGCGGTCTTGCCGACGCCCGGCTCACCGATCAGCACCGGGTTGTTCTTGGTCCGGCGCGACAGGATCTGCATCGCGCGGCGGATTTCCTCGTCGCGGCCGATGATCGGGTCGATCTTGCCGTTCGCCGCGGCCTCGGTCAGGTCGCGCGCGTATTTCTTCAGCGCCTCGAACGTATCCTCGGCACTGGCGCTGTCTGCCGTGCGGCCCTTGCGCAGATCGTTGATCGCCTCGTTCAGGGACTGGGCAGAAACGCCGCCCTCGGTCAGCGCATCCTTCGCGCCCCCCTTCACGACCGCCAGCGAGGTCAGCAGACGCTCGACGGTGACATAGCTGTCGCCCGCCTTCTCGGCCAGTTTCTCGGCCTCGGCCAGCACCTTGCCGGTCTGCTGGTCCATGTAGATCTGCCCGCCTTCGACCTTGGGCTGCTTTTCAACAGCCTCGTCGACGGCGCCCTTCACCCGCGCCGGATCGCCGCCCGCGCGCTTGATGAGGTTCGCGGCCAAACCCTGATCGTCATCCATCAGGGCCTTCAGAAGATGTTCGGGAACGAAGCGCTGGTGGCTTTCGCGCATCGCAATGGTCTGGGCGGCCTGCACGAAACCACGCGACCGCTCGGTGAACTTCTCAAAGTTCATGTCACTCTCCGTTTCAGCGCCCCGGTTCCTGCGCCTTCAATGAAGCACGCGCTGCCGGGACCTCGGGTTGGTTCTGCTGAAGATATGGGCAGTGACAAACCCGTGAACAAGTCGCTGAGCGCCGGATTTCCCCGCTTTCAAGGATTTCCGTCCAGCCCTATCCTGACCGGACCGAGACCGGGGGAACATCATGACGAGGCTTGTGGAAATCCATAATCGCAGTACCTGGGGCGACATGCTCGAAGGTCAGCCGCAGCACCTATTGATGGCGCTTCTGATGGGCTACGGGGCCTGGTCGCTGCTGGTCTGGATGCCCGAAGAGCCCAAACGCCTCGGCCTCGACACGACCGGCTGGGCGCAGCTTTCCATCCTGCTGGCCCTGCTGCACCAGATCATGGTCGCCGCGGTGTTTCGGCTGCAATTGCACCGCAACGTAATGACGCGCCTCTTCGGCGCGCGGGACATGAAGATCTGGGGCCTGATGTTCTTCCCGCTGCTGATCGCCCGGCCGCTGACCGTCATCATGACCGGCTGGGCCGACACGGTTCCCATCGGCCTGCCGCGCCCGGTCGAACTGACGCTCGGACTTATCCTCGTCGCGGTCTCGCTCTGGGTGATGTACAGCGTCGCCGCCTACTTCACCTTCCCCCGCGCCCTGGGCGGAGACCACTTCCGCCAACGCTACGCCGAGATGCCACTGGTCGACCGCGGAGCCTTCCGCGTCACCGGCAACGCCATGTACGGCCTAGGCTTCCTCGGGTTCTGGGGGATCGCGCTGCTCTTCGGCTCGTGGAACGCGCTCGTCGTGGCGCTGTTCCAGCACGCCTACATCTGGGTGCACATGTACTGCACCGAACAGCCCGACATGGACTGGATCTACGGCAACCGCTGAGAAAAGGGGCGGCCCGAAGCCGCCCCGATCCATGTCACTGGGTCGCCGCCGGAGCGGTCTCTTCCGGCACGCCCTCGGTCGCCGGGGCGCCCGCTTCGGGAGCCTCCGCCGGGTTCGACGGCACCTCGGTCGGCGCGACGGCATCGCCCTCGAGCGGCGCTGCGTCCGGCTGCACGACCGGCGCGCCGTCCAGCGCCGGCTCGTTCACCGGGGCAACCATCTCGTCATCGCCTCCGGCAAATACCAGAAGCAGCGCGAGGATCACCACCACGGCGGCGATCGCGGCGATCATCACGCCGGACTTGCTGGACTTGGCGCCATAGGGCGCGGCGGGACGCCCGTCGGTGGTTTCGTACCCCGGGCGCGGATTGGTGTGCTGACGCACGATTTCGCGTTGGTCGACCATGTCGTCCTCCTCTCACATGCCCGAAAAACGCCGCCCCGGCACAGCCTGTTCCCGCACCCTTGCGCAGCCGCCTCCCTTGCGCGAAAACCCGCCCAAACCGCAGGAGAAGCCGCATGCCCAACGCCGATGATCGCCTGATCGTGGCCCTCGACCGCCCCGACGCCCTGTCGAACCTCGATCTTGTGCAGCAGCTCGGCGGCTCGGTCGGCTTCTACAAGATCGGCCTCGGCCTGCTGACCGGAGGCGGGCTGGCCCTTGCTGACGAACTCAAACAGGGTGGCAAGCGGATCTTCCTGGACCTCAAGCTCTTCGACATCCCGGCGACCATCGCCGCGGCGGTCCGGGGCGTGGCGCAATATGACCTCGACCTGCTGACCGTCCACGGAGACCCGTCCGTCGTCGCCGCCGCCGCCGAGGGGCGCGGCAGCCGCCCGACCCGGATCATGGCGGTCACCTTCCTGACCTCCGCCGACCGCGAAGACCTCGACGACATGCTGATCCAGGCCGGAGACATCGCCGAGCTGACCACCGAACGCGCCGCCCGCGCGCTCGACGCCGGGGCCGACGGCGTGATCGCCTCCCCGGCCGAGGCGGCGGCGATCCGCGCCCTGCCTCAGGCGAAGGGCAAGCTGATCGTCACCCCCGGCGTGCGGCCCACAGGCAGCGCGCAGGGTGACCAGAAACGCATCGCCACGCCCGCCGACGCGATCAACGCAGGCGCCGACCACATCGTCGTCGGCCGCCCGATCCACGCCGCGCCCGATCCCCGCGCGGCAGCCGAAGCGATCCTCACCGACCTGCCCAAACGCGGTTGACGCAACACCACGCGCCGTTAACCAAACTCTGCCCATGCTGCCGGTCCCGCCACCAAGGACCGGACCCATGACGCACGAGATCACCCTCCTCCCGCTCGCCCATATCGACGACCACATCCTGGTCCGCGACCGCCTCGCCCTCGACGAGGAAGAGATGCGCGAGCTCAAGCACTCCATCTTCACCGGCAGCCTGCGCCAGCCGATCGAGGTGTTCGAACTGACCGAACCGGGCCGCTACGGGCTGCTCTCGGGCTACCGCCGGATCACCGCCTTCCGCGAATTGCTGGCCGAGGGCTGGACCGAGGTCGACGCGATCCCCGCCTTCATCCGCAAACCCCGCGAGGTCGCGCAATTCTACCGCGAGATGGTCGAGGAGAACGAGATCCGCGCCCAGCTCACGCCCTGGGAACGCGCGATGATCGCCGTACAGGCGGTGGACCGGGGGCTCTTCGGCTCCATCGACGAGGCGGTGGACGCGCTCTACAAGGTCGCCAACCCCACCAAGCGCAGCCGGATCCGCGCGGTGGCGCAGGTGATCGAACACCTGGGCGAGCACATGCTGCACGGCCGCGAGCTGACGCTGACCCAGTGCCTGCGCCTCTCCACCGCGATCCGCCAGGGCTTCGCCGAGGTGATCGACGCCGCGCTCGAGACTCTGGCGCACCGCAACGCCGGCCGCGAATGGGAGGTGATGCGCCCCTACGTCGAAGAGGCCGAGGCGATGCTGCGCGAGCGCCCCGACGTCCCCGAAACCCGCCCCGGCCGCCCGCGCCGCGTGGTGCACCTGAAACACAACCTCGTGCTGCGGCGAGAGCGCTGCGCGGACGGCTTCATCCTGAAGTTCACCGGGCGCGGAGCGGACGCGCACCTCGTCGAACTGGCGATGGACCACATCGAGGGGCTGTTCGGGACGGGGTGAGTCGACTGCTCTCCTAAGCCCGCAAAAGCACACGCAGAGCACGAGTAGTGAAACCATCCACCCACCGACTCGGCAAACTGCCGATCCAACTTGAGATTGCACATGCGCAGCCCCATACTCCTAGGGCGTCAAGTTGCATTCACGTTTTGTTTAATGGGTTGACTTAAAAATCAATGCACACCATTTTGGATCAACGGGTCACTGAGGGTGAGCTTATCTTGTGGGAACCCACCTTGGAGGGAGACCCCCATGAGCGAACGCTTCTGATAACGGCGGAGGTAGACGCAGAGATGTGCCCGGATACATGGGAAGACCAGAGTTACGGCCATCGACTCGCGCAACTGGCGGCTGACTTCGACCGATTTGTAATCGGCGACATGATACCAGTTGGCATGACACCCTATGAAAAGGAGGACAATGCATTCCTCGCGAGAATAGATCCGCCGGAGTACGGGATATGGGCAATTCGGAGTGTGGCTCCAAAACCCAGCATTAGAGTGCTGGGCGCCTTCTGCGATACAGATACCTTCATCGCCCTCGCGATAAGAGACAGGGCATCATTAGGCGGAAGGAAGGATATCCGCTGGGCGAGGGCACGCGAGAACGCCATCGCTATCTGGTCCGCCCTCTTCCCCGGACACAACCCACATGCGGGAGCAGACCTCAATGACTTCATTTCGGAAAAAGCTATCGCCGTCTAAGCCAGTGAAGGGACAAGCAATCCCTCTCACCACCCTCTCATATGTAAAAACCCGAAATAAGAACAAGGCTCACAGCCACGTTTTGTCCCTATTTCAGGAAAGCGGGCTTACCAAGAGAGAGCTCGCAGCGATGCTGAATAAGAAACCCGAGCAGATTACTCGCTGGCTTGGCGGCCCAGGCAACATGACGCTGGATACTCTTAGTGAACTTATTTTCGCTTTGAGCGGAGAATTCATAAGGGTTTCTCAGAGTGACGATCTATCGAAACCAAAGAGCAATAGACAAGGGCCTGAGTGGTTAACCGTTCGCAGTCCTCGTCGCACAAAGATCGCAGAGAAGCAGGCGAATCCCTACACTCACTATGAAGTTCACAGAGAGGCTGATGATGACGAAAAAGTCCAGTTCGAGCTCCGAAGCACCTCAAGAGAAACGAAAGAGCTACTCTCGATCCCATGATTTCAAATACATCCCATCCGATGCTCTAAATGTTGGAATTTCAGATAGCGGCCTAAAGATAATATTTGGCATAGAAGAGGAAGGCGAAGAAGTTACTCAGCTTGTGGGTGTGCAGATGAATCACCAAATGGCGCTACTATTAAGCAATGCGCTGAAAAACGCGATACATCATTACGAAGAAAAGTCAGGAAACAAAATATCCTTACCGGACGCGGAGAATATTACACAAGACTGAAAAAGCATGTAATTGTTTCATTGTGGGGCTTTGCCCCACTTTTTTTGCTTCACCCTTTCCCATTTCGTATGTCTGCAATAAGATGAAGGGACTCGCAACAACAACCGAGGATGGCATGACGCGCCTGCAAAGCGCCATTACGACCCTTTGGGACTTTCTCAACCCTTCCGAACCTTCGACGCTCTACCTGGCCGGGTTCCTGGCCTTCGCCCTGGCGGCCTTTGGTGCCGGGCTTCTTATCGGGCAGATCTGACCCGTTTCCGCCTCGACCGCCCCGCCTGCGCACGCTGACAGGCCGCGCGGTCCCGGCGGCGCCCTTCACGACACAGGCCGCACCTGTCCCTGACGTAACGTCACGCGGTCACGGGGCTTCCGTACGCGTAAACCCTCCCCATCTATTTATCATGATAAATTTCAGGGAAGGGATCGACCGATGACTCGTATCACCGCTGCCACCGCGACCGTGTGGGACAAGCTGAACCCGTCCGAGCCGGACACCGCCTATCTGGTCAGGTTCATGGCCGTGGCCCTGACCGTCTTCGCGATCGGTCTGGGGATCGGTCATTTCTAGGCGATGCGGGCGCGCTCACGGTGCGTCCAGACCCCCGAAAATCGCCGTTTACGAAGTTTTCACCCTCTTTTCACGTTAAATATCATGCGCTTAAGGGGGTTTTCACGATGAAATCCCCGATTTTCACCGGATTTCAGCCCCTCTCGCGTCCGCCCCGCGACGAGCATAGAATGCCGCCATGGAAACGCTCTGCCGCGATTGCTGCACCCTGGTCACGCCTGCTCCCGGCAGCAGGCGCTGCCCCTCGTGCCGCTCTCCCCGGCTGACCTCGCACCCCGAGCTGACGCAGCTTTCCATCGCGCACATGGACTGCGACGCCTTCTACGCCACCGTGGAAAAGCGCGACGACCCCAGCCTGCGCGACAAGCCGGTCATCGTCGGCGGCGGCAAGCGCGGCGTCGTTTCGACCTGCTGCTACATCGCCCGGATCCGCGGCGTCCGCTCGGCCATGCCCATGTTCAAGGCCCTGCAACTCTGCCCCGAGGCTGTCGTCGTGAAACCCCGCGGTGCGGTCTACGTCGAGGTCTCCGGCCAGATCCGCCAGATGATGGAGGCCCTGACCCCGGTGATCGAGCCGCTCTCGCTGGATGAGGCGTTCCTGGACCTCTCCGGCACCGCCCGCCTGCACGGCGCCCCGCCCGCCGTCCTGATGGCAAGGCTGGCCAAGCGGGTCGAGACCGAGCTGGGCATCACCGCCTCGGTCGGGCTCAGCCACAACAAGTTCCTCGCCAAGATCGCCTCGGACCGCGACAAGCCCCGCGGTTTCACCGTGATCGGCAAGGCCGAGACCGAGGCTTTCCTCGCCACCCAGCCCGTCGGCGTGATCTGGGGCGTCGGCGCCGTCACCCGCGAGAAGCTGGCCGGCGACGGGATCCGCACCATCGCCGACCTGCTGACCCGCGACCGCAAGGCCCTTGCAGCCCGCTACGGCCAGATGGGTGACCGCCTCTGGCGCCTTGCACGGGGCCAGGACAGCCGCAGGGTTTCATCGCGCAACACCGTGAAGGGACTGTCGAACGAGACCACCTTTCACGAGGACACCACCGATCCAGACCTGCTGGACGGCCACCTCTGGCGGCTTGCGGACAAAGTTTCCTCGCGCCTGAAGGCCAAGGACCTCGCCGGACGCGTCGTCACGCTGAAACTCAAGCGCCACGACCACCGCCTGCTGACCCGCCGCCACGCCCTCGACCAGCCCACCCAGCTGGCCGGCGTGATCCACGCCACCGCCGCGCCCCTGCTGCGAAAATCCCTGCCCGAAGGCCCGTTCCGCCTGCTCGGCGTCGGCCTCTCGGACCTGACGTCGGGGGACCTCGCCGACCGCGAATCGGACCTGCTCGACCCAAGCGCCCGCAGCCGCACCGAAGCCGAGCGGGCGACGGACCGGATTCGGGCCAGATTCGGCGAGGATTCCATCGTGAAAGGGCGGGCGCTGAGCTGACTCTCAGACGTGAATTGTTCACCCGCTGGGCATCATGACTGTTTTTCGCGCAGCCGTGGCGGATTCGCACCGGGTTGCACGATTATCAGGCGACGCCCGTTGACTTTGCTGCGCTGCGACATAAATCTGAAGTCGTTGATGCGCTGCATCACGCGCCCATTCCCGGGCGTTTCCTCCCTAGACTTGGGCCGTGCTTCTGCACGGCCCTTTTTTCTTTCCCGCCCACCCGGTCGGATCCTTGACCTCGCTCAAATGCCCTTCACCCGCGGAGTGGTACGATTAACCCTGCCGGGCCAGCCGGTTGCGGCGTGGGGGCTGTTTTGGGGGAGGCCAAGATGAGAGTGTTGTTGCCGGGACTTTGTGGTGGGCTTTTGTGGGCGACGACCGCGCTTTCGCAGGGGTATGTCGGTGACCTTGCGATACAGGACGAAGATGTCGCGCTCGGAGAGGCCCAGTACTCGCCTTTCCTCGACCAGTCCTACCCGAGCCGGGTGTTCTGGGGCGACACGCATCTCCATACCTCCTATTCGACCGATGCGGGCATGGTCGGAAACACGCTCGGCCCGGACGAGGCGTTCAAGTTCGCACGCGGCGAGAAGGTACGCGCCTCGATCGGGCAGTACGCCCAGTTGGTCCGCCCTCTGGATTTCCTCGTCGTCGCCGATCATGCGGAGAACCTCGGCCTTGCACCGATGATCGCCGAATCCAATCCCGCGCTGCTTGCCAGCGCGTGGGGACGCAACGTTCATGACCTGGTGAAGTCGGGCAATCCGCTTGCGGCCTATGTCGAGTGGGGCACGGCGATGATGGCCCTTCAGGATCCGATCGACGACGACGACCTGACGCGCACGATCTGGAACCGGATCGTGAACAGCGCAGAGCAGTTCAACGAGGCGGGCGTGTTCACGGCGCTGCACGGCTTCGAGTGGACCTCCAGCTACGAGGCGAACAACCTGCACCGGATCGTCATGTTCCGGGACGATGCCGACAGGGTCGAAGGCCTTGTTCCATTTTCCAACTACGACAGCAGCGATCCGGAGGATCTCTGGGACTGGATGGAAGCCTATGAGGAGAATACCGGCGGACGGGTTATGGCGTTTCCGCATAACGGGAACCTCTCGAACGGCCTGATGTTCGACGACCAGCGCCTTAACGGCGAACCCATAGATGTCGACTATGCCGAACGCCGGATGCGGTGGGAGCCGCTCTACGAAGTCACCCAGATCAAGGGCGATGGCGAGACCCATCCGATGCTCAGCCCGAACGACGAGTTCGCGGACTACTACAATTGGGACCGCGGAAACTTCGGAATGGGCCTGAAGACGCCTGACATGCTACCGCGGGAGTATGCGCGGCAAGCCCTGGCCCGGGGATTGAAATTCGAGGCCGAGATCGGTGCCAATCCCTTCAAGTTCGGCATGATCGGATCGACCGACAGCCACACGTCGCTCGCCACCACGCGGGAGAACAATTATTTCGGCAAGGCCTCTCCGGCAGAGCCCGGGACCGGTGCGGAGCGCTACGAGGAATTCATCATCCAACCGGACTTCCTCGGGGAAGAAGTCGCGATCCGTCATTACGAGACGCTGGCAGCGGGGCTTGCCGCGGCCTGGGCGCGGGAGAACACGCGCGAGTCGATCTGGGACGCGTTCAAGCGGAAGGAAGTCTACGCGACCACCGGCTCGCGGATCACGGTGCGGGTGTTCGCCGGCTGGGATTTCGAACCGGAGGAAGTACACCGCCCGGACTTCGCCGAAACCGGCTATGACCGGGGCGTGCCGATGGGCGCCGACCTGTTCGCCGGTCCCGAGGGCGCCGCGCCCTCGTTCATGGTGCGCGCCCTGCGCGACCCGGACGGGGCGAACCTCGACCGGATCCAGATCGTGAAAGGCTGGGTCGATGCCGACGGAGAGCCTCGGACCAAGGTGTTCGACGTCGCATGGTCCGGCGACCGGGAGCCCGACGCGGACGGAAACCTGCCGCCCGTAGCGAGCACCGTGTCCGGCGCGGACTTCACCAACACGACCGGGGCCGCCGTTCTTGGCGGGCATTGGGTCGACCCGGAGTTCGATCCGGCGCAGCGGGCCTATTACTACGTGCGCGTGCTGGAGATCCCGACACCGTCGTGGCTGGCCTACGACGAGGCGTTCTACGGCCCGCTCGATCTGCCGGACAATGCAGTGATGGTGCAGCAGGACCGAGCGTACACGTCGCCGATCTGGTATTCGCCCGAAGCAGGCTGATCCGGCGCGAGGGCGCGGGTGGCGGTTATTCCGCGGCCAGCGGCGGCGCGGCGTCCTGAAGCCGGGCGAGACCCGCGACCACCGCGTCGATCCGGGCCGCGACATCGGCGTGCCCGGGCAGCAGCGTCATGCGGCGCTCGTCCATGTAGATCGCGCGGTCGATCTCAACCTGGAGCGCATGCACACCGCGGGCGGGGCGGCCGTACTGCTGGGTGATGTACCCGCCCGCGAACGGGGCGTTGCGGGCGACGACGAAGCCCTGCTCCTGGAACAGCGCCGCTGCCGAGTCGATCAGCCAGCGGCCGCAGGCGGCGCCGAAGCGGTCGCCCAGAATCACCTCGGGCCGCTGGCCGCGCACCAGCGGCGCGGCGTTCAGCGCGTCATGCGGCATGGAGTGGCAGTCGATCAGGATCGCGTAGCCGAAAGTCTCGCGCTGCTGGCGCAGGAGCGAATCCAGTTGGCTGTGGTAGGGGTGATATCCGTGTCGGAGCCGCCGGAACGCCTCGCGCAGGGGGATCTTGCCAGAGCGGATCGGCCGCCCCTCGGCCACCACGCGGGGAATCACCCCAAGGCCCGCTGCCACCCGCGGATTGGTGCCGCGCCGCTGCGCGCCGACGATCAGCGCGGGGTCCAGCTCGTCCGCGCCGCGGTTCAGGTCCACGTAGGCACGCGGCAGTGTCGCAGCCAGCAAGGGCGCGCCGTGATCCGGCGCGGTGGCGAACAGGCGGTCGACAAACGCATCCTCGGACGAGCGGATGCTCATTGGATCGAGATCGGTTGTCGCCAGAAATTCAGCCGGATACCGGTCGCCGGAATGGGGAGAGCTGAACACCGCCGGAGACGTCCATTCGACGGGCTCGCGCAGGATGAAGGCTCTCGACAACGGCTGCTCTCCGCTCTGTGTGTTGGCTGAGGAGAGTAGTGCAAACATCCGGATGGCAAAAGGGCTTGAACCCCCCGGCGCATGTTATTATACGAACGGCTCACACCGGGTCGCGAACGTGGCCGGGTCAGAAGTTTCGGGCGTATAGCTCAGCGGGAGAGCACTTCGTTGACATCGAAGGGGTCACTGGTTCAATCCCAGTTACGCCCACCATTATCCAAGACGCCGGTCCCGCGGCGCTGAACGTAACCAAGGCGCAGGCAAGTCCGCGCGCCGCATGACAGGAGAGAGGCCATGAAGGTCAGAAACTCGCTTCGCTCCCTCAAGCAGCGCCATCGCGATTGCCGCGTGGTGCGCCGCAAGGGCCGCGTATACGTGATCAACAAGACCCAGCGCCGGTTCAAAGCCCGCCAGGGCTGAACCCCGCAAGGGACGAGATTCGGAAAGGCCGCCTTCGGGCGGCCTTTTTCGTTTGCGCTAGCGGGCGTAGCGGTCCCGGATGTCCTCGGACAGCTCGTTGGAGCGATGCAGCCTGTAGCCTGCGAAAACCTTGCCGTCATCGACGGTCAGGCGCATCTCCTGACCGCCGACGAGCAGATCCTCGAGAATGCCGAGCGGTGGAATGGCGTCGAGCGGGACGCGGAAGGCGATGGAGCGGGGCGACTCGGAGGGCAGCAGAAATGGGATCGCGAGATCGCCGAACAGGCTCTGCGCCGGGCCTTTGGCGCCGGGAAGTTCGAGCCGGAGGTTGATGTCCTTGCCGCTTTCGAGACTCTCGTAGACTTCGTCGAACGAGTAGTACTCGTCGTACTGGCTGAGCACGATCAGCCCTTCGTCGCGGTCGAAGGTCACGCTGGCATGGCGGCTGTCGTCGATCCACATGTCCGCAAGGCCCTGCACCGGCACCGCAAGCAGCAGTGCCAGGAGAAGCGGAAACGTCGGTCTGTGCATGGTGTCGCGGATCGCTTTCCTGCGGAACGTGGATCGCCAGCGTAGGACCGGCCGCGCAGGCAGGCAACACGTTCTGAAGGCGCGGCGAATCGCCTTAGAACCGCTGGCGCACTCCGAGCACCACGGCGTTGGAACTGCCATCCGCCTCGAACGTGCCATAGGCGTTGGAGCGGTGGTGCAGCCGGAGGAACAGGTCCCGCTTCGGCCCCATCCCATCGAAAGCGGTTTCGAGGTACCAGTAGGCCAGAACCGTCTGTGTCTCGCCCTGGCGCTCGATCTCGAAGCTGGGATCGTCGCTGGCAATCGACACCCCCAGACCGCCCGCGAAACTGCGAATCGGGCCATATTCGCCATCCGGCGTGTAGCGTAGGTTCAGCGGAATGAAGTTCACCGCAAAATGGTTGTTGCTGCCGAAATGGCCGACGATCTGACCCTCGATCCCGTAAGAGACCTTGCGCCAGAGTTGCCAGTCGAGCGCACCCGCGACGCCCGCCAGCGCGGCGTCACCGAAATCGGTCGTCCACGGCTCGATGAGCACTTCATTGTAGTTGTTGTAGATCTGGATCCCGGCGAAGCCCGAAATGCTGGGCACCGGCTCGGCCGTCGCAGTCTGGGCGATGCTCAGAGGAAGGGAGGCGGCCGCAAGCCAAAGTCTAGCCAGTCGATGCATGGAGATCGTTCACCTTCGCAAGTACGCCCCGGCGCATAGGGTCGGGGCGTCAGTCTAATCAAGTTCTTTCCCGTGAGACTGTGGTCAATGGTCACGATAGCGCCGATCCGGCGCACGAGGTCATTCCTCGCGGATCGCGGCCTTCACCTTCTCAACGAGCTCCGGCGTCGCCTCGAGCCCGTGCGCCTCCTTGGCGTGGGCAGCGGCCGCCTGCAGGATCTCGTCCTCGGTTTCGGCCTTTGCCTGGAAGCTGCACCCGGGCATCAGGTCACCGCACTTCAGCACCTTGGTCATCGCGAACCCCTCCGATCGTTACCATGCGGGCGGGAGCATAGCACATCGGGGCCGAATCCGGATCATCCGCCGCCGGCGATGATCAGGCGCTGCACGGTGGCGGTGTTGAAATAGCCGGTCGGTGTCAGCCCCGAGCGGGCCTGGAAGGCAGCAACGGACTGCCGGGTCTGCCGGCTGATCACCCCGTCGGTCGCGCCCGGCGAGAAGCCCATCGCCATGAGGCGCTTCTGGAGTTCGGCCACGCTGGCGGTGGTCAGTTCCAGCCCGACCTCGATCTCGCGGTAACGGGCGACGCGCTCGGCAGTTTCGGCGGCGGTCTCCAGCGTTTCCACTCGGTCGCGGGCGCGCGACGCGAAGCGGCCATCCCCCCAACGGCGCAGAAAGGTGCGGTAGGCCTCGAGCGTGTCGACCTCGCGGGCGGCATCCCAGGCGACGCGCTCTTCATCGGCAGATGCGGCGGGGGTGGCCTGCGGCGCGCTGCCGCCAAGCCGCAGCAGGTCGGTAACGAGGCCGGCGAAGGCGACGCCCTCGTTTCCACCGATCTCGACCGCAGCGAGATTGCCGCCCAGCATCGGGCCGGTCAGCACCCGGTCCACATCCGCCGGCGCACCGCTCATCAGCAAGACACCTTGCGGAATGTCGATCCCGCTGCCGTCGGGCCCGTCGGGCAGGCCCAGCGCCAGCAGGCTGCGCCCGGGCCGCTGCCCCGCGAGCGCGGTGAAAAGCGGCATCGGCACGCCTTGGGTAAGCAGTTCTGCCGCGCTGTCCCCTGCGGCTCCAGCGGGCAGCAGCACCGTCAGCCCCGCCGCAGCCGCGACGCGTCCGGTCAGGTGCAGCACCAGACGGTCAGCCTCGGCGGCGGTCGGCTCGAAGCGAGTCAGCAGGTCGGCCAATTCGGCGCGGTCAGGGTCCAGCGCCTCGGTCACGTCGTATCCGGCGGCGCGGAAGGCCTCGACCACGGCGGTATGGCGGGCGGGTGCCCCGGCGGCGCTGTCGGAAAGGATCAGCGCAAGATCCGCCGCGTGCACGGGGCCGAGCAGGCCAAGCCACAGAGCCGCCGCGCGCCAGATCGTCCGAAACCGTGCCATGCCTGCCCTCGCCCTTGTTCTCATGCCGCACGAAACCCGCCGGGCCGCGGGGCTGTCAAGCTTTTGGGAAGGCTGGCAGATGTTCAATCGAGGTTGCGGGTCAGCAGAGGGACGGCTTCCAGAAGCTCGGGCGCGCGCCATACGATCAGCGCACCGCCGATGAAGATCGCCGGCAGGAACCACAGGCCGAACGCGTTCAGCCCCACCGCCAGGAACAGCGCCAGCGCGCCCCAGATCACCACCGGGTCGTTGCCCGTGCTCCGATCCATTCGCGGAAGCAACGCGCGCAGCAGAGCGTAAGTCAGTAGCGCAAGCGCCAGAACCATGACGGGGGCCAGCAGGAAATAGGCCCAACCCAGCCAGAAGCGCAGGAACAGGATCAGGTAGGCCAGCAGACCCGCCGTCACTATTGTGCGCGGGCTGAGGGTCTCGTCCTCGCGGAACAGCCAGTTGGCGATTTGGTCCATGTCTCAGCTCCGTGCTGCGCGGCGATAGCGCCAGATCCCCAGCCCCAGCGCGCAGAGCGCCGCGGCGATGGACAGGACCGGGCCGTTTCCGAAGTGAACGACGACGTAGTAGGTGTCGTGATAGGCATCGCGTGCGGGCGCGAGGGGACCGATCCCCGCGACCCACATGTGGTAGAGCAACAGCGCAGGCCAGCTGAGCGCCGCCAGGTACAGCGCCCATTGCAGTATGCCCAGGACTCGGTCCAGATTGGCCATGCGGCCGCAAGCTCCCCCATTGCCTGGGCCCGATATTAACCGGATGCGGCGGCCCCCGGGCAAGCCCGTTGGTGGCACCGGCGGGGTCATGCGAAACTTTTTTCGCACGCCCGCCAAGGATCGAGCGGCCGGGCCGCGTCGAAGGAACATGAGGATGGAGCCGAGCGACGCGGCATTGGTGAGAGAGGCGCTGGCCGGGGACGCCGGGGCCTTCGGTGTGCTCGTCGCCCGGCACTATGACCGCATCTACCGCGTCGCTTGGCGGGTGCTGGGCACCCAGGCGGATGCCGAGGACCTTGCGCAGGACGTCTGCGCGGCGCTGCCCGGCAAGCTGGAAGGTTTTCGGGCCGAGGCGCGGTTCACCACATGGCTGCACCGGGTCGTCGTGAACGCCGCGCGGGACCGGCTGCGTCGACACGCCTCGCACTCCCGCGCCGCCGAGGGATGGGGCGATGTCGAGGCGCTGCGCCGGGACGAAGCCCGGCAGGCCGCCGATCAGCAAGAGTGGCTGATCGAGGCGATGACCGCCCTGCCCCCCGAACTGCGCGAGACCGTCACGCTGGTGCTGGGCGAGGATATGACACATGCCGAGACCGCCGACGTTCTGGGCGTCTCGGAAGGAACCGTCAGCTGGCGCATGAGCGAGGTTCGCAAACGCCTGCGCAAGCTGGCCGAGGAGGAACGGGCATGACCGATCCGCTGGACGATCTGAAGAAGGCGCTGAAAGCACAGCAGCCGGCCCCGCGCGAGGAGGCCCGCGCCGCCGCCCTGCGCGCGGCCGCCGAGGCCTTTGCAGAAAAAAATGCATCCGCCGTCCAAGGAACGGCGGGCGTGGTGCGTCCCACTCAGGACCGACCCGAAAGGCGGGCCGGATTCTGGACGGGAGTTCGAACCATGTTTGCCAACCTGACGCAGCCGCGCATCCTGATGGGCACCAGCGCCCTTGCCACCGTCGCCATTGCCGTGGCGATTACTCAGAACCTGCCGCTGGGCGGATCGTCGATCTCGCCCGCGGACCTGACCGACGAGGTAAGCGAGGCTGCCCCGCGCCCGGTCGCCACCGAGCGGGCCGATGCGGATGGTGCGCGCCGCGCAACGGAGCAGCCTGCCCAAGTCGCCCGTGAAGAAGCCGTCGAGGAGCAGTTGGCGCCTTTGGCCGAGGCCGAGGCCGATTTCGCCGATGATGCGGCCGTTGCCGGGGCCGTCGCCGGTCTGGCCGAGAGCCGCTCGCGCGATATGGCTGTTGCACCTCTGCAGATGCCCGCCCCCGCCGCGCCTCCTGCCACCGCAGAGCGCCAGCTTGGCAAGATGCAGTCCGGCCCAGTCTTCAGCTTCGTGCCGATGGACGAACCCGCCCCGGTGATGGAGCGCGACACCGAGCGTTACCCCGAAGCCAGCCCGAACCCGCTGAAGCTGGTGGCGGACGAGCCGGTCTCGACCTTCTCGATCGACGTGGACACGGCCAGCTACGCGGTCGTGCGGTCCTCGCTGAACGCGGGGCAGATGCCGCCGCGCGATGCCGTGCGGGTCGAGGAGATGATCAACTATTTCGACTATGCCTACCCCGCGCCGGAAAGCCGCGAGGTGCCGTTTCAGACCTCGGTCTCGGTCGCGCCGACGCCGTGGAACGACGGCACGCAGCTGCTGCACATCGGCATTCAGGGCTATGACATCGCACCTGCCGAGCGGCCGCCGCTGAACCTGGTGTTTTTGATCGACACATCGGGGTCGATGGAAGATCCGCGCAAGCTGCCGCTGCTGGTGAAGTCCTTCGGGCTGCTGCTGGACACGCTGGACGAGCGGGACACGGTCGCCATCGTGACCTATGCCGGGTCCGCCGGGCTGGTGCTGGAGCCGACCGCCGCGTCGGACAAGGTGACGATCCTGAACAGCCTGGACAAGCTCGCCGCGGGCGGCTCGACCGCCGGGCAGGCCGGGTTGCAGCAGGCCTATCAGGTGGCCGAGCGGATGACGCAGGATGGCGAGGTCAGCCGGGTGATCCTGGCGACGGACGGCGATTTCAACGTCGGCCTGTCGGACCCCGAGGCGCTGAAGGACTTCGTGGCCGAAAGGCGCGACGACGGCACCTACCTGTCGGTGCTGGGCTTCGGGCGCGGCAACTATGACGACGCGATCATGCAGGCGCTGGCGCAGAACGGGAACGGCACGGCGGCCTATATCGACACGCTGGCCGAGGCGCAGAAGGTCCTGGTCGAGGACGTGACCGGCAGCCTGTTCCCCATCGCCGACGACGTGAAGATTCAGATCGAGTTCAATCCCGCCCAGATCAGCGAATACCGCCTGATCGGCTATGAAACCCGCGCGCTGAAGCGCGAGGACTTCAACGACGACACCGTCGACGCGGGCGAGATCGGCGCGGGCCACACGGTCACGGCGCTCTACGAGATCACGCCGGTCGGGTCCTCGGCCGAGCGGATCGGCGGGCTGCGCTACCAGTCCGAGCCGCAGCCGGTGGTGGACGAAAGTGCGGAGTATGCCTTCCTGAAGCTCCGGTACAAGCTGCCGGGCGAGGATACCTCGGCGTTGATCGAGACGCCGGTGCTGCCGGACCGGCAGGATATCGCGCCCGAAGAGACCCGCTTTGCCGCCGCCGTCGCGGGTTTCGGGCAGATGTTGCGGGGCGAGACACTGCCCGGCTGGACCTGGGACGACGCGCGGGAACTGGCGGCGGAGAACCGGGGCGAGGATGCTTATGGCTATCGTTCAGAATTGCTGAGCCTGATCCGCATAGCGGATGCGCTGAAGTAAGCCACCCGACCTGCCCGCCCGAACTGTGGCGGGCAGGTCACTTCTCACACTTCCGGCAAAGAATCATTTCCCGATTCGCGGATTCGCCTGTAAGCGGACCGCATCGCAACACCCGAAGAAGGAGGGGGCACATGACAACCATGCTTTTCCGCCCCCTTGGGTCGGATCTCACGGGCCGACACCGGCACACCTGCTGAATTGCCGGTGTGCCAGGCCAAGCGCCCGGCACCGAATTCCCGACATTCCGCTTTTTCGAGGACCGCACGCCTGAGCCGCGGCGGATGATTGCGATGAACAACTCCATTTCCCGGCCGCTGGCCGGTTCCGACCTGATCGATGCCGCCATCGCGCAAAACGGCGCGGGCCAGGTGCTCGTCGCCGCGCTGCGGGCGTTGCTGGCCAAGCCCTCTGCGCCCAAGCTGCGGGCCGAGACACTGCCGCCTTACCTGCAACGGGACATCGGGCTGGCCCCCGGCGGTCGCCCGAAACGGGGGCCGTAAGCAAAAAGGCCCGCCGAAACCGGCGGGCCTTCCATCATCTTCGGGCCATCATCTTCGGGACGCGATCAGTTCGCAGCGTTCTCGATCGCCGGAGCCTGACCGATCTCGATCTTCCGGGGCTTGAGCGCCTCGGGCACTTCGCGGACGAGGTCGACATGCAGCAAGCCGTTCTCGGTCACGGCGCCGGTGGCGCGGACGTGATCGGCAAGCTGGAACCGGCGCTCGAAGGCGCGGGTCGCGATGCCGCGGTGCAGGAAGTTACGCTCGCCGTCCTCGGCTTCCTTCTTGCCCGAGATCACGAGCTGGCCGTCACGGGCCTCGATGTTCAGATCCGCATCGGTGAAGCCGGCCACCGCGAGGGTGATGCGATAGGCGTTATCGCCGGTCTTCTCGATGTTGTAGGGCGGGTAGGTCTGGCCGCCGACGTCGTTCGTCAGAACGCTGTCGAGGACGTTGGCCAAGCGGTCGAAACCGACGGTCGACCGGTAAAGCGGGGTGAAATCGTAGGTGCGCATAAGTGCATCCTCCTTCAGAAGCGATACAAGTAACAGCGGGCCTTCCGATCTGGACAGACCCTTGTTTCTGCAGCCGAACCCGTCAGCGGCGTCCGGCTATCGCTTATGTGGGGAGGGGGATTTCGGGGGTCAAGACCCCCTGACGCCTAGCGTGTGATCTGTGGCAGGCGGCCCGGCTGACCGGTGCCGGAACGGCCCAGCTGGCTGGCGATCGAGGCACGCTCGCCCTCGGGCTTGACCTGCAGCGAGCGGAACACCGGGTCTGTCACCGCAAGCTGTTGCAGCAGCGAATCCAGCGGCGCGCCCAGCGAGGCGGCGAGCGAGACGTCCTGTTCGCGCCAGTTGGCCATTGCCGACATAACCGAGGCGATCTTTGGCCCGGTCGAGGATTGCACGAAAACCGGCGAGCCCGAGGCGCCGAAGGTCACGGCGCAGGACATCACCAGCACGTCGCCGCGCTCGTCCAGAACCTCGCAGGCATCCTGCAGCGAGGGCGCATCCTCGCGCCCGGCGGCATAGGAGACGACCATGTAGTTCGCATCCGTCGGCGGGCTGACATAGCGTTCGAACGGGATGACGGTGGCGTCGCGGATCGGACGCTCAAGCTCGATGATCGCGACATCCGATGCGACGCGCTTCATCTTGTCGTCATCGTCGTAGTTGTAATTCTCGTGCACGATGAACCGCCGCGCGCGGCGGCTGGCGGTGGCGCGGCCGTTGCGCAGGCCGGCGCGGAAGACGATGCGGCCCGGGTCGTACATCTCGCCCGAGCGGCGCGAGAACACGCAGTGCGCGGCGGTCAGCACGTGAAGCTCCGAGATCAGCGCGCCGGTGCAGAAGCCGGACTTGTCCAGATCGAGCCGCCCGACAGCCTGCCAGGCGCGCGCCTCGTCCGCGTCGCTGAGCGTCCTGAGACCCGACGGCTCCTCCGCCATCGCGCCCGCACCCAGCGTCCACGCGACCAAAGCCAGCGCCAGCCTTCCGATCATCTTGAGCCCTCGTCCGGTGTTCTTGTTTCGAGCATCACCTTTACCGGCAAATGTGGCAAGAATATCGACGAGACATGGTCAATTTTTCCGCATTTTGGCGGGCTGTGGCCCTCCGGTCGCCCAGTCCAGCAGTTCCGCGGTGTGAACGACGGGAACGCCGGTGCCCGAACCGATCTGCATCATGCAGCCGATGTTGCCCGCCGCGATCACCTGTGGCCGCGTTGCCTCGAGCGTTGCAACCTTACGCGATTTCAGCTGCCCCGAAATCTCGGGCTGCATCAGGTTGTAGGTCCCCGCGCTGCCGCAGCACAGGTGCGGGTCTGCAGGCTCGACCACCTCGAAACCTGCATCTCTCAACAGTTTCTTCGGATGCGTGGTAATCTTCTGCCCGTGTTGGAGCGAGCAGGCCGCGTGATAGGCGACCCGCAGGGTCGGCGCACCCTCGACCGGGGTCACGCCCAGGTCGGCCATCACCTCGGTCACGTCGCGAGCCAGGGCCGAGACGCGGGCGGCATCCTCGGCAAGCGCTTCGGTGCGGAACATGTGGCCGTAGTCCTTCACCGTCGTGCCGCAACCGCTGGTGTTGATGACGATGGCATCGAGCCCCTCGCCCTCGATCTCGGCCGTCCAGGCGCGAATGTTGGCGGCGGCGCTGGCATGGCTTTCGGCGGTCTTGCCCATGTGATGGGTCAGCGCCCCGCAGCAGCCAGCGCCCTTCGCCACGACGACCTCGCAGCCATGGCGGGTCAGCAGGCGGATCGTCGCGTCGTTGATGTCGGTGTCCAGGGCCTTCTGCGCGCAGCCGGTCATCAGCGCGACGCGCTTGCGCCGCTCGCCCTTGGCCGGGAAGACCTGCGGGCTATCGTTCGCGCTGACCGAGGGGATCCAGTCGGGCGCCATGTCCAGCATCGCCTTCAGCCGCGCGTCGGGTATCAGGCCGCGCAACGGCTTGCCCAGCTTCGCCGCCACCAGCGCCAGCCGGAAGCGCCCCGGATAGGGCAGGATCCGCGCCAGCAGCCAGCGCAGGGCGCGGTCGGTGGGTGGGCGCTTGTAGGTCTTCTCGATGTGCTCGCGGGCGTGATCGACAAGGTGCATGTAGTGCACGCCCGAGGGGCAGGTGGTCATGCAGGCAAGGCACGACAGGCAGCGGTCGATGTGCTTGACGGTCTTTTCGTCCGCCGGGCGCCCGCTTTCGAGCATGTCCTTGATCAGGTAGATCCGCCCGCGCGGGCTGTCGAGCTCGTCGCCCAGCACCTGATAGGTCGGGCAAGTCGCGGTGCAGAAGCCGCAATGCACGCAGGCGCGCAGCACCTGGTTGGAGCGGGCGATCTGCGGGTCGGTGAGCTGTTCCGGAGTGAAATTCGTCTGCATTCTCTATCCTGCGGCCCCCATCCGGCCCGGGTTCAGCACGCCCTTGGGGTCGAACTCGGCGCGAAGACCCGCGCTGATCTTCGCTAGCGGCGTGGGTTCGGGGTGAAACACGCCCAGCCGGGCCTTGGTGTCATCGTCGGCACGGACAAGTGTCGCGTGACCCGAGATGCCGTCGAGCACTGCGCGAATATTCTCGCCGGTCGGCACGCGCAGCCAGACCAGTCCTCCGCCCCAGTCGTAGAACGCCGGATGATCGAGCCCTACCCGGCGGCGCACCTCGGGCCCGTCCGATGGTTTGACCGACACGCGCCAGACATCGCCCGCGCCCTCGCCCAAGGGGCGGGCATCGCGGACCTGCGACCAGAGCGCGGGATCGTCGCTGTCGGCAATCTCGTCGGAAAAGCGGGCCAACAGCTCGCGCAACTGGCCGGCGCGATAGGCGACCGAAGCCTCGAACCCCTCGATACGGATCAGGGTCAGCGGTCCATCCTCGGTCCCCGGCATGTGCGCCGCCCCGGTTACATCGAAGGGCGAGCCCAGCGCCGCCGACATCGCCGCGACCGCCGCGGTGTCGGTCAGCCCGTAAAGACAAAGCGTCGCGCTGCGCTCGGGCGCGGGCAGCAGCTTGAAGGCAACCTCGGTCAGCACGCCCAGCGTGCCGTGGCTGCCCGCCATCAGCTTTACCAGGTCATAGCCGGTGACGTTCTTCATCACCCGCCCGCCGTTCTTGAGCACCGTGCCGCGTCCGTCCACGAAGCGCACGCCGATCAGGCTGTCGCGGCAGGCGCCGGCCTGGATCCGGCGCGGGCCCGAAATATTCGCCGCGACCACGCCGCCGATCGTCGGCGCCCCGTTGGTGCCGTAAAGCGCCCGGTGGTCCATCGGTTCGAACGGCAGGCGCTGGTTCTCGGCTGCCAGCGCGGCCTCGATCTCCTCCAGCGGGGTGCCCGCGCCCGCCACCAGCGTCAGCGCGCCCGGCTCGTAAAGGCGGATGCCGGACAGGCCGCCGGTCTCCAGCGGATCGCCAGTGACTGCATGGCCCAGTCCCACGCGCGTACCGCCGCCGCGGATCGCAAGCCCCCTGCCCTCGGCGGCGGCGGCAGCGACCGCTTCGGCCAGTTCCGCCTCGTCTGCCGGTCTCAAGCCCATGTCTTCTCTATTCTCCAAATACTCCGGGGGTGAATTGGCCCGCAGGGCCAGAAGGGGCAGCGCCCCCTACGCCGCGCGCCGCCTGTCGGTGGTCTCGAGCGGGAAGACCTTCGCCGGGTTCAGCAGCCATTTCGGGTCGAACACATCCTTGACCCGCAACTGCGCCTCGATGTCCTGCGCCGTGTACTGGGTGAGCATCAGGTCGCGCTTCTCTATACCGACGCCATGCTCGCCGGTCAGGCAGCCGCCGACCTCGACGCACAGCTTCAGGATTTCGGCGCCCAGCGCTTCGCAGGTTTCCAGCTGGCCGGGGGCATTGGCGTCGAACAGGATCAGCGGGTGCATGTTGCCGTCGCCCGCGTGAAAGACGTTCGCGACCTCCAGCCCGTATTCCTTGGACAACTCTCCGATCCGACCCAGCACATGCGGGAGTTGGCTGACCGGGATCGTCCCGTCGAGACACATGTAATCGTTGATCTGCCCCATCGCGCCGAAGGCGGACTTGCGGCCCAGCCAGATCGCGGCGGATTCCTCGGCGCTGCGGCTTTCACGCCATTCGCTCGGGTTGTGACGCTCGGCGATCTGCTTGATCTTGGCCAGCTGCTCGGCGATCTCGGCCTCGGAGCCCTCGACCTCGACGATCAGCAGCGCCTCGACGTCCGGGTATCCGGCGTGGGCGAAGGCCTCGCATGCGCGGATGCAGGGGCGGTCCATGAACTCGATAGCGACCGGCAGCACGCCTGCCTTGATGATGTCGCTGACGCAGGCGCCCGCGACTTCGTTCGTGTCGAAGCCCATCAGCACCGGGCGCGCGCCCTCGGGCTTGCGCAGGATGCGCAGCGTCGCCTCGGTGACCACGCCCAGCTGCCCCTCGGATCCGCAGAGCACGCCCAGCAGGTCATAGCCCGCCGCGTCCAGATGGGCGCCGCCCAGTTCGACGATCTCGCCTTCCATCGTGACCAAGGTGACGCCCAGCAGGTTGTTCGTCGTCACCCCGTATTTCAGGCAATGGGCCCCGCCCGAGTTCATCGCGATATTGCCCGCGATGGCACAGGCGAGCTGGCTGGAGGGATCGGGGGCGTAGAAGAAATCGTCCGCCTCGACAGCGCCAGTCACGCTGAGGTTGGTGCGGCCCGACTGCACGCGGATGATCCGGTTGTCATAGTCGGTTTCCAGCACACGGTTCATCTTGGCGACGCCCAAGATGATGCTGTCAGCGGTTGGCAGTGCGCCCCCGGCCAGCGAGGTACCGGAACCGCGCGGGACCACCGGAACCCCCTCGGCATGACACAGCTTCAGCACGGCGGCGACTTCCTCAGTCGAGGCGGGCAGCACCGCGGCCAGCGGCGGGCAGCGATAGGCGGTGAGCGCATCGCATTCGTAGGCACGCGTCTCGGCGGGGTCCGAGATCACGGCATCGGCCGGCAGGATCTGCCGCAGCTTCGCGATGATCTGGTCCTTGCGGTCGATAATGGCCTCGGAGGGCTTGGGCATCTGCATGGGGACCTCCCGGTTCTTTTCCCGATTTTTGCCCGCCGAGCGAAGGATTGCAAACGGCATCGGCACGGGCCACAACTCGGCGATGCTCGACGTGATGAACCCCGGCCCGCTTCTAAGCGCTTTCGCCCCCGCCGACTGGATCGCGGCGGCTCTGACGCTTGCCATGCTGTTCCTGTCGACGCGGCTGATCGAGCACCCGCCTGCGCGACGCCCCTCGACCCATGTGCTGATGCACCACTACCGCCGCACGTGGCTGGAAGAGATGGCCCGGCGCGACGTGCGAATCTTCGACGCGCAGCTTCTGGCGACACTGCGGCAGGGCACGTCCTTCTTCGCCTCGACCACGCTCATCGCCATCGGCGGCGGCGCGGCAGCGCTGGGCCAGACCGAACGGCTCGACTCCGTCGCCAGCGACCTCAACGAGTCGCTCTCCGCCCCCGTCGTCGTGTGGGAGGTGAAGATCCTCTTCGTGATCGCCTTCCTGACCTACGCCTTCCTGAAGTTCGTGTGGTCGATGCGCCTGTTCGGCTATTGCGCCGTCATCATGGCCGCGACACCCAGCGACCAGGACCCACAGGCCGCGCAGGCCATGGCGGCCCGTGCGGCACGAGTGAATATTCTGGCCGACCGCGCCTTCACCCGTGGGCTGCGCGGTCTCTACTTCGCGATCGCGGCGCTTGGCTGGTTCCTCGGCCCCTATGTGATGATCGGCGCCGTGCTGCTGACAGCGTCGATCCTGTGGCGGCGCGAGTTCAAGTCGCAGACCCGGGCGGCGCTGCTGGAAGGCGTGCCGCAACCCTGAGCGGCATCCTCGTCCAATGTATCCAAGAAAAACTGTTGGCGGCGCATCGCCGGCACTGTAGACCTCAATCTGAGCGCTCAGATAAGCGCTCTACCAAGAATGGGGGATGAAATGACCGGAATCATCATGTCGCGGAGGGGTTTCATGGCGACAACGACTGCGGCGGCCATGGTGCCGTCGGTAGCTATGAGCCAGGGCGGCGGCCTGATCGACGCGCATTGCCACGCCTGGAGTGCGGATCTCGACGCCTATCCATTGGCCGAGGGGCGCACAGCGGCAGACCTGAACCCGAAGGAATTTGCCGCGCAGCCGCTGCTCGATCGCTTGGGAACCCATGGGATCGACCGCGTCGTGCTGATCCAGCACATCTGGTACCACGGCTTCGACAGCAGCTATTTCACCGACATGATGGAGGCACATCCGGGCCGGTTCGGCGCGGTCGGTGCTGTGGGCGAGGATCGCGACGATGCGCCCGAGATGATGATCGACCGCAAGGCCAAGGGCATCCGGGGCTTCCGGGTGCGGGGCTTCGATACCGCTTCCTGGGTGGACTCAACCCAGATGAACGCGATGTTCGACACCGCCGCGCGCGAGGGTCTGGCGATCTGCCCGCTGATCCGCAACAACGCCAACATGGATGACGGCGCGCTGCGCCATATCGCGGCGCTCAGCGCAAAGCACCCGGATGCGCAGGTGGTGATCGACCACATGGGCACCGTCCGCCCGGACGAGCCGGAGCGGCTGGCCGAGCTGCTGGCGCTGGCCGAGCATGACGCGGTCTATGTGAAGGTCTCGGGGTTCAACAAGTTCGACACCCCGCCCTACGAGGCGATCGTGCCGCAGGTTCACCAGTTGATCGACGCTTTCGGGACCGAACGGCTGATGTGGGGCTCGGACCTGCCGGTGCTGGAAGAGGAGGCGCCCAACGATCTGGGCGCCGCCGTGGCGCTCGTGCGGGACGGGCTGGGCCTGTCCGAGGCAGAGCGCGACCAGCTGATGCGCGGCACCGCCGAGGCGGTGTTCTTCTGACCTAGCCGAACAGCGACTTGAAGAGGCCGACGTTCTGGCGGAACCCGGCCTCGAAGTCGCCATTGCCGGGGTGGTAGACGCTTTCGAAGGACACCGACCCCGCGTAGCCGTCGCGGTTCAGCGCCTCGGCGATGCGCGGGTAGGCGCCCGCAAGCTGCCCCTGCCCCATCGGCCGCACCTCGAGCGTCGCCTTTGGCGTGTCGACCTGAACGTCCTTGATGTGGATATGGCCGATGTAGCCGTCCTTCAGGGTTTCGTAGGCTTCCTCGGGGTCCTCGTGGCAGTAGCAGGCGTTGGCCGGATCCCAGAGCACCTTCAGCGTGTCCTTGGCCCCGAGGTCGTCGATCAGCTTGCGCGCCGTCCAGGCCGAGTGGACCATCGTGCCGTTGCCGGTCTCGACCACCAGCGTGACGCCTTCGGAGCGGGCCAGTTCCACCGCCGGGGCGATCAGGGGAAGCTGCGCCTCCCATGCGCCCTTGGCGACGTTCCAGACCTCGGCGCCGTGGCTGCCCCAGAGGATCATCTCTTTCTTGCCGGTCATGATCCGCACCAGCTTGCAGTCCAGCGCCTGCGCCATGCCGATGCAGCGCTTGAGCGCCTCCATGTGGCGGGTGTGCTCGGCGTCGCCGGGGCGCGCGTCGGACATGCGCATTCCCGCAAACAGGTGCCGCGAGATGCACGAGACCGGGGTGCCGTGGCGGCGGGTCACGTCGCCCACCGCCGCGATCTGCTCGGCGCTGAGATCGCCGACCTCGGTGTCGCCGATGAACTGAAGCTCGGCCTCGGCCAACCCCGCGTCGACCGCGACGCGCAGGGCGTGATCGAGGTCGCGGCTGATGCCGTCGGTTATGACGCCCAGCCTCACCGGTGCAGCTCCTTGCCGGTGATCTCTTCGGTGATGCGGGTGACGGACCAGTTGTCGCCGTTCGGGTACTTGGTCTTGCCCGCCTGGAACAGCTGCATGGCCGTCGAGGCCGTGAACTGCGGCACGCCCAGCGACCGGGCCATGTCCATGACGATGGTCAGGTCCTTGTACATGGTCGCGATATGGCTGCCGGTGCCCTCGAATTTGCGGTCGATGATGTTCTCCAGCGACGCGCGGACGGCTGGGCAGCCGGCCGAGGAGTTCACGAACACGTCGTGGATCACCTGCCCTTTCACCCCGGCGGCGGCGGCCAGCGCGGCGCTTTCGAACACGCCGGCGAAGATCGCGCCGTTGAGCGATTGCAGGCAGGCTTTCACCGTCTGGCCCATGCCGGGCTCGGTCCCGACGTGGTGGATGGTGCCGGACACCGCCTCCATCACCGGGCGGGCCTTGGCCATCGCCGCCTCGGAACCTGCGGCCATCATCACCAGCGTGCCGTTCTGCGCGCCGGGGAAGCCGCCGGAGACCGGGCTGTCGATCATCTCGATCCCCGTGCCCTCGAGCATCTTGCCAAGGGACTCGGTCTCGTCCCGGATGATCGTCGCGGTCAGGATGATGACCGCGCCGGGCTGCAAAACGGGGATGATCTGCTCGTAGACCGAATGGGCCTGCGCGCCATTCATCACCATGACGAAAACCGCGTCCGCGCCGGTCGCCGCCTCGGCCGCCGAGCCCGCCGGACTGCCGCCGAGCGCCTCGAAGGCTTTCATCCTGTCGGGGGAGAGATCGAAACCGGCGCAGTCGAAACCGGCCTTGATCACGTTCTTCGCCAGCCCGGAGCCCATGTCTCCGAGACCAATCACGCCTACACGCATCGCCAATACCTCCATCGCGTGCGTTCAGGCCTTCTTCCGTCACTGTCGTGACCAGGTGAGGCAATCCGTCAACCCGTCGGCAGACCGTGCCGATGGCCCGCTGATTTGTCTAGAGCGCGCCGCCGGTCGCGGCGCGGTACCAATGGACGATGAGGTCGCGTTCCGAGTCCTCCATCCACGACAGGTTCGCGGGCGGCATGGCGTGGGTGACGCCGGATTGCAGGTAGATCTGCCGGGCGTGGCGGGCGATCTCCTCGGGGCTGTCGAGGCGCACACCCTTGGGCGGCCAGAGGATGCCGTCCCAGCCCGGCTCGGCCGCGTGGCACATGGAGCAGCGGCCCATCACCACATCGGTCACCTGATCGAACCCCTCAGCCGCGGCGAAACGCTGTGCGGCGGGGGTCATCACCTGCTCCTCGGGCTGGCGGAGCGGTTGCGCGGACAGCCACATGATCAGGATGAAGATCACCGCCGTCGCCGCCCAGGTCCAGGTCGGGTTCCCCTTCCGCGCGTGGATGGTGTTGAAATAGTGCCGGATGGTGACGCCCATCAGGAACACGAGGCTGGCGATCGCCCAGTTCCACTGGCTGGCGAAGGCCAGCGGGTAGTGGTTCGACAGCATCAGGAACAGCACCGGCAGCGTCAGGTAGTTGTTGTGGGTGCTGCGCTGCTTGGCGATCTTGCCGTACTTGGCATCCGGCGTGCGGCCCGCCTTCAGATCCTCGACCACGATCTTCTGGTTCGGGATGATGATGAAGAACACGTTCGCGGACATGATCGTCGCGGTGAACGCGCCCAGGTGCAGCAGTGCCGCGCGGCCCGAGAATACCTGCGTATAACCCCAGGCCATCGCCACGAGGATCACGTAAAGGCCCAGCATCAGGCGCGTGTTGTCGTCGCCGAACCTGCTTTTGCAGATGAAGTCGTACGCGATCCAGCCGAACCCGATCGAGGCCAGCGAGATCAGGACCGCGCCCCAGATCGGCAGGTCCATGACCGACGGGTCAACGAGGTAGAGGTCCGCGCCAAGGTAGTAGACCAGCACCAGCATGGCGAAGCCGGTTAGCCAGGTAGAGTAGGCCTCCCATTTGAACCAGACGAGGTGCTCGGGCAGGTTCGCGGGCGCGACCAGGTATTTCTGCACGTGGTAGAAGCCGCCGCCGTGGACCTGCCATTCCTCGCCGTCCGCGCCGCTGGCCAGGTTGCGGTCGCGGTGCAGGCCCAGGTCCAGCGCAATGAAGTAGAAGGACGATCCGATCCAGGCGATCCCGGTGATGACATGCGCCCAGCGGACCGCAAACTCGATCCAGGCTTCGATGACGGCGGCGTCGTACATGGCTCAGCTGCCCCGGTAGGTGGAAAAGCCGTAGGGTGAGACCAGCAGCGGCACATGGTAGTGCGATGCCGCATCCGCGATGCCGAAGCGGATCGGCACGATATCGAGGAACGCCGGTTCGGGCAGGTCCTGGCCAGTGCGCAGGTGATAGGCGCCGACGTGGAACTCCAACTCGTAGGTGCCGGTGGCGAAGGTCTCGACCGGCAGGATCGGCGCATCGGTGCGCCCGTCGCTGTTAGTGACGCGGGTGGTCAGGTGAATCCGCTGGTTCCCGTCGATCCGGTAGAGCGAGACCTCGATCCCCTCGGCGGGCAGGCCGAGGGCCGTGTCCAGCACATGCGTGGTCAGGAAACCGCCCGCCGGTTCGTTCATCGCATCTCTCCGGATTGTCCTCGCCCGCGTGGGGCGTCTATTGTCGGCGCGATGTTGCGTCGCAACGCAGCCCGATACAAGACCCGAGGTTCCATGCCCGACCGCTATTCCCGCGACTTGCACGGCTACGGCCAGACGCCCCCCGACCCGAAATGGCCCGGCAACGCGAAGGTCGTTGTCCAGATCGTCATGAACTACGAAGAGGGCGGCGAGAATTCGATCCTGCACGGGGACGAGGCCTCGGAAGCGTTCCTGACAGAAGTCGTGGGCGCCCAACCCTGGCCCGGCAAGCGCCATTGGAACATCGAAACGATGTACGAATACGGCAGCCGCGTCGGATTCTGGCGGCTGCACCGGCTGTTCACCCAGATGAACGTGCCGATCACGGTCTATGGCGTGACCGCGGCGCTGGCCCGCGGCCCGGCGCAGGTCGCCGCCATGCAGGACGCCGGGTGGGAGATCGCCAGCCACGGGCTGCGCTGGATCGAGTACAAGGATTTCTCGGCGGACGAGGAACGCGCCCATCTGCAAGAGGCGATCCGCCTGCACACCGAGGTCACCGGCGAGCGGCCACGCGGCTGGTACACCGGTCGCTGCACCGAGCGGACGCTGGACCTGATCGCCGAGGAGGGCGGCTTTGCCTGGTGCGCCGACAGCTATTCGGACGAGTTGCCCTACTGGCACCACCACGAGGGCCGCGACCAGCTGGTGATCCCCTATTCGCTCGACGCCAACGACGCGCGTTTCGTCGGCGCACCCGGCTTCAGCCACGGGCAGGATTTCTACACCTACCTGCATGATGCGTTCGATACACTCTACGAGGAAGGCCACCACGGCCCGGCGCGGATCCTGTCGGTCGGCCTGCACTGCCGGCTGGCCGGGCGGCCGGGGCGGCTGGCGGGTCTGAAGAAGTTCCTGGAGCACGTGAAACGGCACGAGGGCGTCTGGATCGCCCGGCGCATCGACATCGCCGAACATTGGGCCAAGACGCATCCGCCCGTCGCGTGGGAGCGGCCCTCGCGCATGGACCGCGAGGCCTTCGTCGCCAAGTGGGGCGGGATCTTCGAGCATTCGCCGTGGATCGCCGAACGCGCCTATGAACTGGAGCTTGGCCCCGCGCATGACACCGCCGTCGGCCTGCATTCGGCGCTGGCGCGGGCGTTCCGCAGCGCTTCGGAGGACGAACGGCTGGGCGTGCTGCGCGCGCACCCCGACCTTGCGGGCAAGCTGGCCGCCGCCAAGCGCCTGACGCCCGAAAGCAGTGCCGAGCAGGCGAGCGCCGGGCTGGACATGCTGACCGACGCCGAGCGCGCACAGTTCACCGATCTGAACGCGCGTTACACGGCGAAATTCGGCTTTCCCTTCATCATCGCGGTGAAGGACCACGACAAGGCGGGCATCCTGCGCGCCTTCGAGACGCGGCTGGAGAACGACCGAGAAGCCGAGTTCGCCACCGCCTGCAAACAGGTCGAGCGCATCGCCGCCCTGCGCCTGAAGGACCTGCTGCCATGAGCACCTACGCCCTGCCCGAGACCGGCCTGCCCGGCCAGACCGAGGTGATGACCGACCGGGCGATCTTCACCGACGCCTACGCGGTGATCCCGCGCCGCGTGATGCGGGACATCGTCACCAGCTACCTGCCCGGCTGGACGGGCACCCGCGCCTGGATCATCGCGCGCCCGTTGACCGGATTCGCCGAGACGTTCGCGCAGTACATCATGGAGGTCGCCCCCGGCGGCGGCAGCAACGCGCCCGAGCCGGACCCCGAAGCACAAGGCGTGCTGTTCGTCGTCGGCGGCGCGCTGACCGTGACCGTCGAGGGCGAGACCGAAACGCTGGCCCCCGGCGGCTATGCCTACATCCCAAGCGGCGCGGCGTGGTCGGTGGCGAATGACGGCACCGATCCGGCGACATTCCACTGGGTCCGCAAACAGTGGGAACACGCCCCCGGCATCGACAAGCCCGAGGCGTTCTTTGCCGACGAGACGCAGATGGCCCCGATCCCGATGCCGGGCACCGACGCCTGGGCGACGACGCGCTTCGTCAAACCCTCGGACCTGCGCCATGACATGCACGTGAACGTCGTAACCTTCCTGCCGGGCGGCAACATCCCTTTCGCCGAGACCCACGTGATGGAACACGGGCTCTATGTGCTGGAAGGCAAGGCGGTCTACCGGCTGAATGGCGACTGGGTCGAAGTCGAGGCCGGGGACTTCATGTGGCTTCGGGCGTTCTGTCCGCAGGCCTGCGTCGCCGCTGGGCCGGGGCCGTTCCGCTACCTGCTCTACAAGGACGTGAACCGGCACCCGAAGCTTAAGGTCGGCGGATGATCCGCATCGAGCCGCTGACCGCCGAGGCTTTCGCCCCGTTCGGCGACGTGCTGGAGGTGTCGGGCGATCCCGACAAGATCATCAACCAGGGCAATTGCGGGCGCTGGCACGATCTGGCCGCGCTGGACATGGACGGCGGGCGCGCTGGCATCAGCCTGTTCAACGCCCGGCCACGTGCCCTGCCGTACACGCTAGACATGCTGGAGCGGCATCCGCTGGGCGCACAGGCCTTCCTGCCGATGACGCAGGAGCCGTTCCTGGTGATCGTCGCCCCAGATGCGGGCGGCAAGCCGGGCACGCCGCGCGCCTTCCTGACCGCACCGGGCCAGGGGGTGAACTATCACCGGGGCACCTGGCACGGGGTGCTGACACCGCTTTCCGAGCCGGGGCTGTTCGCCGTGGTCGACCGGATCGGTGAGGGAAACAACCTGGAAGAACACTGGCTGGAGGACCCGGTCACGATCACGCGCTAGGGGGAAGCGATGGCACTGACGGACACGGCTCGCGCGCGGATTCAGGCGCGGCGGGACTACCTGATGGAACACGGCTCCCGGCTGGTAATCGACGGCGATGTGCATCCGACCGATGCCGACGCCCTGCCGCCGGAGATGGCCGAGCGCATGGCGCGGGATCCGGACTATTTCCACGGCCGCGCGCTGCTCTCCGAGCGGCTGGTGCCGCAACTGGACCAGGCGGGCGTGGACATGGCGCTCTGCTGGCAGAACCCCGCGACGCTGCCCTATTCGGGGGACAAGGCCGACAACGCCCGGCGCTTGCGCGAGGCGAACGCCCGGATCTCGGCGCTGGCAGAGCGGCATCCGACGCGGGTGATCCCGGCGGGCTGGACCGATCCCAAGGCGCTGGGCACCGAGGCGGCGGTCGCGCTGGCCCGCACCTGCGTCGAGGAGTTCGCAATGCCGGTGGTCAAGATGAACCCGGCACAGAACGCCTATCCGATCGACGATCCGATGGTGATGGAGGTGGTGGACGAGATCGTCTCGCTGGGCGCGGTGCCCGCGTTCCATTTCGGCGCGGACACCGGGTTCACTCCGACCGAGGGGCTGGCGACGGTCGCCGCGCGGCACCCGGAGCATCCGGTGATCGGCGTCCACATGGGCGGTGGCGGCGGGCATTTCGTTGAAAGCGAAGAGACCTACCAGAGTGCCCGCAAGCTGGGGCTGGCGCAGCCGAACGTGTTCTATGTGCTCAGCGCCAAGCGGGACGCGCACATGGAAAGCGACCTGATCGCCTATGCCGACGCAGGTGCTGCGCGGCTGGCAGTGGCGAGCGACGCGCCTTACGGCGGGATCGCCTGGAACTTCGGCGGTTTCCGGACCCTCTTCGCGCGGCTTTCCGACGGCGCGGCGCATGGCGATCCGCGACTGGCGGCGCGCCCCGGCCTGTTTGACGAGGCGATGATCGCGGGCTTCATGGGCGGCAACCTCGCCGCGCTGATCGCCGAGGCGGATGCGCGGCTGCTGGGCTAGTCCCCGACCACGCCGACGTTCTGGCGGGTCACGGCCACGGACTTGATGACGCCATAGCAGGATACGCCGGGCACGATCCCAAGTGCACGAGCCGAGCGACGGGTGATGCGCGCCAGCAGCAGATCTTCGCCCGCTTTCAGCTGCACCATGACGCCCGGCCCTTCGCCCTCGCGGACGGCGGCGACCGTGGCTGGCAGGATGTTGAGGGCGGAGAGACCATCGGGGCGATTGCGGGACAGGATCACGTCGCGCGCCTCGATCCGGATACGGATCTGCGCGCCCGGCGCTGCGTCTATGGCCGGTAGTACCAACGTTCCGCCCGAAACGGAGATCTCGGTCAGGCCGTCCTCGTGGTGCTGCGCGACGCGGCCCGTGAGCACGGCGCCCGCGTCCGCCACGCCCAGCGCCGGGATCGCGGCGACGTCCGACAGCACCTCGGCGGCGGGGCCGATGCGCTGCACGCGCCCCTGGTCCAGCATGACGACCGTGGTGGCAAGCCGGGCGACCTCGGGGACCGAGTGGCTGACGTAGATCACCGGCACCTGAGTTTCGTCACGCAGGCGTTCGAGATAGGGCAGGATCTCGGCCTTGCGCGGGTCGTCGAGGGCGGCCAGCGGCTCGTCCATAAGCAGCAGTTGCGGGGCGGACAGCAGCGCGCGGCCGATGGCGACGCGCTGACGCTCGCCGCCCGAAAGCGCACCGATGCGGCGGTCCAGAAGCGCGCGGATGCCCAGCAGGTCGACGACATGGTCGAAGTCCTCGGACGGGTCGCGGGCGAACAGGCGGCCGTATTTCAGGTTTCGCGCGACCGAGAGGTGCGGAAACAGCCGGTCCTGCTGGAAGACATAGCCGACGCGGCGGCGATGCGGCGGCAGGAACCGCCCGGCGTCCGTGTCCATCAGCACCGTGCCGTTGACCGAAACCCGCCCCGCGTCCGGCCTCAGCAGTCCGGCGACCGCGTTCACGACCGATGTCTTGCCCGAGCCCGAGCGCCCGAACAGAACCGTCACGCCCGGCGGCGCGTCGAAAGCGACGTCCAGCGCGAAGCCGGGAAAGTCGTGGGCAAGGCGCACCGACAGGCTCATCGGCCTGCAATCCACTTGGCGACGCGGGTGGCGACCAGTTCCGACAGCAGCAGCGCGCCCATCGCCACGGCGACCGAGACCAGCACCAGCCTCAGCGCCGAGGATTCTCCGCCCGGAACCTGAAGGAAGGCGTAAATCGCCGAAGGCAGGGTCTGGGTCTGGCCGGGGATGTTCGACACGAAGGTGATCGTCGCGCCGAACTCGCCCATCGCCTTGGCAAAGGCGAGGATCGCGCCGACGATCACGCCGGGCAGGATGAGCGGCAGGGTGACGGTCAGGAATACCCAGATCCGCGAAGCCCCCAGTGTAGAAGCCGCCTGTTCCAGCCGCGGGTCCACGGCCTCGATCGCCAGCCGGATCGCGCGAACCATCAGCGGGAAGGCCATGATCCCGGCCGCGAGCGCCGCACCGGTCCAGCGGAAGGCGAAGACAATGCCGAAGGTCTCTTCGAGAAACTGGCCGGCAGGCGCGCGGCGGCCGAAAGTCGTCAGCAGCAGGTAGCCGGTCACGACGGGGGGCAGGATCAATGGCAGGTGAACAAGGCCGTTGAGCAGCTGCCGCCCCGGAAAGCGCCAGCGCGCCAGCGCATGTGCGACGAAGATGCCGGGCGGCAGGCTGACCAGCGTGGCCCAGAACGCGACGCGCAGAGACAGCGCAACGGCTTGCCATTCCTCGGGTGAGAGCCAGTCCGCCACGGTCAGTCGGGAACCATGAAGCCGTGGCGGCGGAACACCTCGGCCGCTTCTGGGCCGGAGAGCCATGAAAGCAGCTCGCGGGCCTCGGGGGTGGCGGCCGTGATGGCGGCCACCGGGTAGCGGATCGGCGGGTGACTGCCCGGCGGAAACTGCGCGGCGACGGTCACCTCGGGCTCGGCGGCGGCGTCGGTGGCGTAGACGACGCCGAAGGGGGCCTCGCCGCTGGCGACCAGCACCAGCGCGGCGCGCACGTTGTCGGCCTGCGCGGCCTTTGGGGCGAGATCCTCCCACAGGCCCAGCGCCTGAAGGGCCGCCTTGCCGTAGATTCCGGCCGGCACGGCCTCGATCAACGCCATCGCCAGCCGCTCGTCCCCCAGCGCTTGCGACAGCGCCCCGGGTGCAAGTGGGTCGGGCAGCGAGACGCCGGGAGCGGCGATCAGCACCAGCGTGTTGCCAAGCAGGTCCACCCGGCTGGCCTCGTCGATCAGACCATCTGCCTGGAGCACATCCATCCAGTCTTCGTTGGCCGAGAGGAACAGGTCCGCAGGGGCCCCCTGCTGGATCTGCCGCGCGAGCGCCGAACTGCCTGCGTAGGAAGTGACCACCTCGTGTCCGGTCTCTGCCTCCCAAAGCGCGGCGGCCTCGTCCAGCGCGTCGCGGGTGCTGGCGGCGGCGAACACGGTCACCGTTCCGGCCCCGGCGGGGGTGGCCAACGCAAGCAGGGCGGCAAGGATCAGGCGGTGGATCATCGAGGCGGCTCCTTCGCCCTGCAGCTAAGCGACCGCGTGGGGGCGGGGCAAGACCCTAGGCTGCGGCGCGTTGCCCGTAGAACCGGGTCAGCAGGATCGGCGTCAGGTACATGGGCACCTGATAGCAGCCGATGAAGATCAGCAGCGGATCTGTGATCTCGGGCGGCAAGGCGACCAGGAACAGCGCGATGTTCCGGTTGCCCGCAACGATCGAGACTGGCACCGCCGCTTCGCGCCCGCGCATGAAGGCATGGGTCGCAAGTTGCAGGCCGAAATTGGCGGCGACGGCCACGGCCAGCCACGCGGCGACGGTCAGCGGCTCGGTCCGCAGCGCGGGGCCGAGGGCGGACATCAGGCCAACGACCAGCACTCCCAGCAGGATCGCCGATAACCCATCGAGCGCCTCGCGGTTCCGGTCGGACAGCTCTTTCGCCACGGTCGCGCGCAAGGCAAATGCCGCGAGGACCGAGACCGCGATCACCGCGAAAAGACGCAGGGCGGCGACAACCACCGCCTGCGGCTCGCCCAATGCGGGGGAAAGCAGCAGAACCGGCATCACGGTCAGCGGCACCAGCGCCGTGCCGAGGATCAGCAGGCGCATCGCCGGGGCCGGGTCGCGACCCAGCATGACGGTGAAATTCGGGCTTCCGGTGATCGACGGCGCGGAGAGCATCAGGACCAGCGCCACGGCCAGCGGCGTCTGCGCCTGGCCGAGCGGCAGCAGGACCAGCACCAGCGCCACAGGCAACGCGCAATGCAACAGCAGGACCAGCCCGGCAGAACGACCCAGATCCCGCAAGCCCCCCACAGCCCGGCGCGGGCCGATGCGGAAGGCGTTGAGAAACAGCAGCAGCGCTACCAGCAGCGGCAGCCAGTCGCGCAGGAACCGCGCGACCGAGGGCAGCAGCAGCCCTGCCAGAAGCCCCGCGACAAGGCAGAACCGCCCGTTGCGGGCGGCAAGATGCAGCAGGGCAACCACCGTCTAGCTGCCCGGCGCCTGGCGAATATTGTCGGGCAGCCAGGTGGCAAGTTCCGGAAAGGCGATCAGGACGAAGACCATCACCACCATGATCGCGAACATCGGCAGCGCAGCGCGGGCGATGAAGCTCATTTCGTGGTTGGTCATGCCCTGCAGCACGAACAGGTTGAAACCGATGGGCGGGGTGATCTGCGCCATCTCCACGACGACGACGATGAAGATGCCGAACCACACCAGATCGATGCCTGCCTGGCGGATCATCGGCTCGACCACGGCCATGGTCAGCACCACGGACGAAATCCCGTCGAGGAAACAGCCCAGAATGATGTAGAACACCAGCAGCGCCATCAGCAGTTCGAACCGGCTGAGTTCGAGCGAGGCGATCAGGTTAGCCAGCCCACGTGGGATGCCGGTGAAGCCCATCGACAGCGACAGGAAGGCCGCGCCCGCCAGGATCAGCGCGATCATGGCGCTGGTGCGCACCGCGCCCATCAGGCTCTCGCCGAAACTGCTCCACGTCAGCGAGCCCTGCCCGGCCGCCAGTGCCAGCGAGCCGAGCACGCCGAAGGCCGCCGCCTCGGTCGCGGTGGCGAAGCCGAGGTACATCGAGCCGATCACCAGCAGGATCAGCAGGATCACAGGCACCAGAAAGCGGGAGTTCTTCAGCTTCTGGGCGAAGCTCATCACCGGCTCTGGCTTGGGATTGAAGTTCTTCGACAGCTGCGAGGTGACGGCGACATAGGCCATGAACATGCCCGCCAGCACGAGCCCCGGCAGGATGCCCGCCATGAACAGCTTGGAAATGCTCTCGCGCACCGTCACGCCGTAGACGATCAGCGTCAGCGAGGGCGGGATCATGAGGCCCAGCGTGGCGGCACCTGCCAGTGTGCCAATGATCATACGTTCCGGGTACTCGCGGGCGCGGAGTTCCGGCACCGACATCTTGCCCACGGTGGTCAGCGTCGCGGCGGAAGAGCCAGACACCGCCGCGAATACCGTGCAGCCGACGATGTTGGTATGAATCAGCCCGCCCGGCAGACGTGCCATCCAGGGGGAAAGGCCCCGGAACATGTCCTCGGACAATCGGGTGCGGTAGAGGATTTCGCCCATCCAGATGAACAGCGGCAACGCCGTGAGCGTCCACGAGGACGAGGCCGTCCAGACGATGGTCGCCATAGCATCACCGACGGGACGAGGGGTGAAAAGCTCCATCCCCACCCAGGCGACGCCCAGCAGGGCGAGCCCGACCCACACGCCGGTGCCCAGCAGCAGGAACAGAACGAAAAGGAAGATCGCGATCGCGCCTATTTCGCCCATGTCATTCCGCCCGGCTTTGCTGCGACGTGTCGGACTTGATGCCGTGATCGCCCGCGAAAATGATCTGGATCAGGTGGTCGGTCAGCGCCACGGCGAAGACGACCGAGCCAATGGCCATCGGCATCTGCGGGATCCACAGCGGCGTCGCGTCCTGCCCCTGGCTGACATCGCCAAGCTTGCGGGACCACAGCACCATGTTGATCGCGTAGCGCGCCAGGAACCAGGCGGCGACGGTACCGATGGCGAAGCACCAGAGCTCCAACCAGCGGCGGTGGCGACCAGCGGCGTTCAGCAGGATGCCGACGCGGATGTGCGCGCCCCGGTTCAACGCATGGGCGAAGGCGAAGAAACTGGCCCCGGCCATGCAGTAGCCCGCGTAGCTGGCCGCGCCGGGGAAAAGCAGGCCGGTCCAGCGGGCGACCATCTGCGCCACGATGATGACGAGCATTGCGATCAGGAACCCTGCGGCGATGACGCCGCAGCCATAGTAGATCGCGTCGAGCGTGCGTCGGATGAATCTCAGCATCGGCAATCCGCCGGGCGGGACGCCGAGGGCGCCCCGCCCGCGATGATCAGTTGCCGGCCAGGAAGGCGTCGACGATCGACTTGCCCTGCTCGCCCGCGGATTCGAGCCATTCGGCGGTCATCGTCTCACCGATCTCGGCCAGCCCGGCGCGCAACTCGTCGCTGGGCGGGGTCACACTCATGCCGCCTTCTTTCAGGCCGTTGAGGTAGAAAGTGGTCAGCTCGCGCGACTTGGCGAGCCCTTCCTCGGCGGCGGCGGCGGCACAGTCCTGCATGGCGGTCTGCTGTTCGGCGCTGAGCCCGTCCCAGGCGTCCTTGTTGGCGAAGACCGTGTTGCGCGGCAGCCAGGCGTCGGCCTCGTAGAAATGGGACAGGTGCTCCCACACCTTTTCGTCGTAGCCGGTCGAGCCCGAGGAGACGAAGGCTTCGGCCACACCGGTTGCAAGCGCCTGGCTCAGCTCGGCGGCCTCGATCTGCACCGGCTGCATGCCGGCGAGTTCCGCAAGGCGCGCGGTCGCGGCGTTGTAGGCGCGGAACTTCAGGCCCTTGAGGTCCTCGACGGTCGCGATCTCCTTGGGTGCATAGAGGCCCTGCGGCGGCCATGGCACCGAGTAGAGGTGCACCAGGTTCTGGCTTTCCAGCAGCTCGGACAGGGCAGGCTTTGCCGCCTCGGCCAGTTTCACCGACGCGTCGAACGAGGTCGCCAGGAACGGCACCGAGTCATAACCGAAAAGCGCATTCTCGTTGGCGTGGGCGGACAGCAGGCGCTCCCCGATCAGGGCTTGGCCGGTCTGCACGGCCCGCTTGATGTCGCCGCCCGAGAACAGCGACCCGTTCGGGTGGGCGACGATCTCGATCTCGCCGCCGGTTGCCTCGCCCACGCAGGTCGCGAAGCTGGCGGCGGTTTCCGAGTGGAAGTTCGTCGCCGGGTAGGCCAGCGGCATGTCCCAGGTCTCGGCGAAGGAAGGCGCGGCCAGCGCGGCGGTCAGCGCGGTCGCGGCGAGCAGATGCGTTGTCTTGGTCATCTTGTTTTTCCCTGTTGCTGAAGCGGGGCGTGTCATCCGCCCTTGCGGTGGAACCGTGAAGGAGAATACGGGGCAAGGTCAATATTCGGCTGCCGTCCCGAAACAAGTTGCGCCAGCAGCCGACCGGTGCGCGGCCCGCCGGTCAGGCCGACATGATGGTGGCCGAACCCCATGTATGCGCCGCCTACCGCCGGAACCGCGCCGATCACCGGGATCGAGTCGGCAGGCGCGGGTCGGTGGCCCATCCATTCCCTTTCCTCGGCCCAGCTGATGCCGGGCAGCGCGGCGCGTACCTGGCGGCGCAGCAGGTCGAACGGCGCGCGCGAGGGTGGCGCATCCAGGCCGCCGAACTCGACCACGCCCGCAAGGCGCAGTCGGCCCTCCATCGGCGTGGCGACGAACTTGCCCGAGGCGACCATGACCGGCGAGCGGGGCATGACCGACGGGTCCCATAGTTCGAGGTGATAACCGCGTTCGGATTCCAGCGGCACCTCGACCCCAAGGCTGCGGGCCAGCGGACCGGACCAGGCGCCCAGCGCCAGCACGGCAGCCTCGCAGGGCAGTGTTTCCGTGGAAGTGCGCACGCCGGTGACCTGCCCGTTCTCGCGGACGATATCGGTGACCTCGGCCTTGACCATCCGCCCGCCTTGCCGCTCGAAATGCGCGGCAAGTGCCTGGACATAGGCGCCGGGGTCCGAGATGCGACCGTGACCCTCCATCCGGACGGCGTAGTTCAGGTCGCGCGAGAAGGCCGGGTCGTAACCGTGGAACTCGTCGCCCTCCATCTCGTCCCAGTCGAAACCGAAGCGGCGGCGCAGGTCCCAGCCGAACGTGTCGCCGTGGAAGTGGTGCCGGTCGCGGTAGACGTAAAGGTAATCCGAGGGGACGATCCAACGCTCGGCGCCGGTGCCCTCGGCTAACGCGAGGTGATCGTTCAGGCTGTCGCCGATGATGTCGACCAGCGCGGCAGCGGCGCGGGTCGCGCCATCCTCGTTGGCGTTGCCTAGGTAGCGGCGCAGCCAGGGCAGCAACCGCGGCAGGTAGCCCCAGCGCAGGAACAACGGCTGGTTCGGGTCGAACAGCATCCGCGGCGCCTTGCGCACCAGCCCGGGCACCGTGACCGGCACGATCGAGCAGGAGGCCAGCACCCCGCCATTGCCGTAGCTCGCCCCGGCGGCGGGCCCCTCGCGGTCGATCAGCGTGACCTTGTGACCATCGCGCTGCAGCCAGATCGCGGTCGAGACGCCGACGATGCCCGCGCCGATGACGCAGACCTCGCGGGAAGTTTCCGATGAAAGAGGTGACGGCACGGGCGGCGCATCCTTGTGCCAAGCGGTTGACGGGCCGGGCATTCTTGGCGCTGGCCGCGGTTCGTGTCAACGTGCGCCCCGACCGGTTTTCGAAGGACCAAGACGATGCGCGTGACAGGTGGCCGCCCGATACAGGGCGCCTCGGTGGGAATCCTGATGCTGGAGTCGCGGTTTCCGCGTATTCCGGGCGACATGGGCAATGCGGCGACCTGGCCGTTCCCGGTGCTCTACCGCGTGGTCCGCGACGCCTCGCCCGGCCGCGTGGTACGCGAGCGGGCCGAAGGGCTGCTGCCCGCCTTCATCGAGGCCGGGCGGCAGTTGCAGGCGGACGGGGTGGACGGGATCACCACCAGTTGCGGGTTCCTGTCACTGTTCCAGCAAGAACTGCGGGAGGCGCTGGACGTGCCGGTGCTGGCCTCGTCGCTGATGCAGGTCGCGCAGATCGACCAGATGCTGCCACGCGGGCAGCGCTGCGGGGTGCTTACAGTGTCGGCCAGCGCGCTGACGGCGGACCACCTGCGCGGCGCGGGCGCGTCCGAGGACACGCCTATCGCCAGCACCGAAGGCGGGAGCGAGTTCACCCGCGTCTTCCTAAACGACGAGCCGGAGCTGGACCCGCAAGCAGCCGAAGCGGACAACGTTGCCGCCGCGCGCGACCTGCTGGCCCGTCACCCCGAGGTCGGCGCCATCGTGCTGGAGTGCACCAACATGACCCCCTATGCCGCCGCGATCCGGGCGGCGACGGGGGTGCCGGTCTATGCCATGCCGGGCTTCGTCGGCTGGTTCCAATCGGGGCTGCAACCCCGGCGCTGGCCCCTGCACGAGGGGCCAGCCTGAGGCCGGATCACGCCGGCTGAAGTGATGCCTGTTCGCGCCGTTCGTCCCCGGCGAAGAAGATCAGGTACAGGACCGGCGCGGCGATCAAGGTCAGCACCGACGCGAAGGCCAGACCGCCCATGATCGTCACCGCCATCGACACGAAGAACGCGTCGGTCAGCAGCGGCGCCATGCCCAGGATCGTCGTCGCGGCGGCCAGCACCACCGGGCGCAGACGCGAGGTCGACGCGGTGACGATGGCCTCGCGCAGCGGCACGCCCTCGGCCCTTACCAGGTCGATCTCTTCGACCAGCACGATACCGTTCTTGATCAGCATCCCCGAGAGGCTGAGGAGGCCCAGCAGCGCGGTGAAGGTGAACGGCAGCCCGCTGCCGAGCAGGCCCAGCGCGACGCCGTTTACCGACATCGGCACCAGAAGCCAGATGATGATCGGCTGTCGCAGTGCGTTGAACAGCAGGATCGAGATCAGCACCATCACCAGAAGGCTGATGGGCAGCTGCTGGCCAAGGCTCTCCTGCGCCTCGGAGGAACTTTCCAGCTCGCCGCCCCATTCCATTTTATAGCCCTCGGGGATCGGCATCGCCTCCATCACGTCCGTGATCTGGGCCTGCACCTCGGCGGCCGTGCGATAGGTCGGAATGTCCGCCCCCACGGTCAACGTCGGCACCCGGTCACGGCGATGGAAGAGCGTGTCCTGCACCTCGAAGGTGAAGCCGTCGATCACCTGGTCGATAGGCAGCAACTGGTTGCCGTTGGTGCTGTAGACCAGCTGGTCGTGCAGGGTCAGGCCGCTGTCATCGGGCTCCTTCACATAGATCGGGATCAGCCGCTCGTCCTCGCGGTAGACACCCGCCGAGACACCGTCGGTCGCCATCCGAAGCGTTTCAGCTATCGCGTCCCGCTCGACCCCTGCGCTCTGCGCGCGGTCGGTGGCGTAGATCGGACGCAGGACAAGCTCGGGCTCGCGCCAGTTGGTGCGCAGGTCGAGCAGCTCGTCCGTGGTCTCTTCGAGCAGCGCGATGGCCTGATCGCCAAGTTCGCGCAGCACGGCAGGGTCGCTGCCCGAGAAACGCACCTCGATCGGGTTGCCGCCGCCGGGACCGAAAACCAGCCGCTTGGTGCGGAACTCGGAGCCGGGCAGGTTCTGATGCGCGAACGCCTCCAAGTCGGCCTGAAGCGGCGGGATTTCCTCGATCGAGTTGGTGCGGATGATGAGGTGGCCGTAGCTGGGGTTCGGCTTTTCGGCCGAATAGGTCAGCATGAACCGGGTCGCACCCTGCCCGACAAAAGTGGTGTAGGACACCACGTCCTCGCGCTCGTCCAGCCAGGACTCGACCACCTTCAGATCTTCGGAGGTGGTGGCGATGTCCGTGCCTTGCGGCAGCTTGTAGTGCACGAAGAACAACGGCGTGTTCGAGTCCGGGAAGAACTGCTGCCGAACCTGACCGAACCCGGCGTAGCAGACGGCGGTGATCGCCACCAACCCGACGACGACCAGCCAGCGCACCCGCAGCGCGCCGCGCAGCAGCGCGCCATACGCCCGGAACAGCGGACCGCCATAGGCGTCGCCCTCGCTGCCGTCACCCTGTTTGAAGAAGTAATGACCCAGCAGCGGCGTGACGGTCAGCGCCAGCACCCAGGACAGCAGCAGCGAGATGCCGATGACCGCAAAGAGCGAAAACATGAACTCGCCCGTCGCGTCGGGGCTGAGCCCGATGCCCGCGAAGGCCATGATGCCGATCACGGTCGCGCCCAGCAGCGGGATCTGCGTCTTGCCCGCCGCCTCGTCCGCCGCTTCGCGGGAAGACTTGCCGCCGCGCATCGAGATCTGCATGCCCTCGGCGACGACGATGGCGTTGTCGACCAGCATCCCCATCGCGATGATCAGCGCGCCCAGCGAGATGCGCTCCATCTCGATCGAGAAGATCGCCATGAAGAAGAGCGTGCCGACCACGGTCAGCAGCAAGGTCGCGCCAACGACCACCGCCGCGCGCCATCCCATGAACAGCGCCAGCACCGCGACGACGATACCGACGGACATGGCGAGGTTCACGAGAAAGGCGTTCGACGCCTCGTCGACCACGACATGCTGCTGGTAGATCGGTTGCAGGTTCACGCCATAGGGGATCGAGGGCATCAGTTCGGCCAGCTTGGCGTCCACACGGTTGCCGACGTCGACGATGTTCTCGCTGGCAAGGCCCGCGACGCCCAAAGTGAACGCCTCGTGGCCATTGTAGCGCACGATGATGCTTGGATCCTCGACCCTGCCCCGGCGCACCGTGGCGACATCGGCGAGGTTCAGCACCTCGCCCGATACCCCGATGGTCAGCCCCGAGATCGCCGAGACCGTATCCGACCCCTCGGCGCCCTGGATCAGGGTCCGGTTGCGATCCCCGGTGATGGAACCCGCGTCCACGACCGAGTTCGCGGTGGCCAACGAGTTGCTGAACGCTGTCGGCGGCACGTTCTGGTTTGCCATCAGGTCCATGTAGGGCTCGACGAAGATCGCCTCGTCGGGCAGACCCGCTGTCTCCACGTCGGCGACGCCATCGACGGTCAGCAGCTCGCGCCGCAGCCAGTTGGAAAGCCGGTGCTTCTCGGCGTCGGTGAAGCCCTCGGCCGTGACTGCGTAGTAGAGGCCGAACACGTCGCCGAACCCGTCGTTCACGAAGGGCTGGCTGACGCCTTCCGGCAAGGACCGCGCCGCGTCGCGCATCTTGGCACGCAGCTTGGTCCAGAGGTCCGGCAGCTCGGTGCCGTCATAGGTCGACTTGATCTCGACTTCGATCAGCGACTCGCCGGGGCGGTTGACCGAGGTGATCGTGTCCACCTCGCCCATCTGCTGGATCGCCGATTCCAGCGGTTCCGAGACCTCGCGCGCCACCTGCGCCGCCGAGGCGCCGGGGTAGCTGGTCGAGATCACCGCGTTCTTGATGGTGAAGGCCGGGTCTTCCAGTCGGCCCAGCGTGTTGAATCCCCAGATGCCGCCGAACAGGCTGCCGAGGATGACAAGCCACGTCAGCAGCGGCTTCTCGATCGAGGCGCGCGCGATGTTCATGTTCTCGCTCCGTCGGTCAGATCAGTTGGGGAAGCCGTCGAAGCGGCGCACGGGCTGGCCCTCGTCCAGCATGGCACCGCCGGCGAGCACGATCTCCTCGCCCGGTTCGAGGCCGGAGAGGATCGCGACGACCTCGCCCTGCGCCGGGGCGATCTCGACCTGGCGCTGCTCGACCGTGCCCTCGTCCGCACCGGTCGGGGTGAACACCATGACATGGGCGCTGCCGTCCGCATTGGGCACGATGGCCGAGGGCGGCACGGTGATCTGGCTGTTACCCTCGTTGAGCGCGGCGGTCACGGTGGCGGACGAGCCCGGCAGAACCGCCAGATCGTCCGGCGGCGCGATGCCCAACGTCAGCGTGTAGGTCTGGCCGATCTCGGAGGCTTCGGCGTTGAACTCGCGGATCTGCATCGCGTAGCTCTTGTCCGCCGCCGGGAAGTTGACGGTGAAACTCACGTCCGGCTCCCGTCCGGCGCGCTGGAACAGGATTTCGGGCACGTCGATCTCGACCCTAAGGTCCGACATGTCGTGCAGGCGAACGACGGGCGTTCCGGCCTGGATGGTCGAGAAGTTCGCAACGTTGCGCGAGGCGACCAGCGCGTCGAACGGCGCGGTGAGGGTCGCGTTCTCGAGGTCGCGCTCGGCGGTGCGCAAGCTGATCCGCGCCGAACTGGCGGCGGTGCGCGCATCGTCGACGGCAACCTCGCTGACGGCGGCGCCGCTGAGCTTCGTCAGACGCTCCAGATCCCGGTCCGCCTGATCGAGCTGCAATTCGGCTTGGTCAACGGCGAGCTCGAACGGCTCGGTGTCGAGCCTCGCGATCAACCCGCCCTCGGGCACGCGCTGACCCTCGATCACCGGCAGCTCTACGATCTGGCCGCCCACCTGGAAAGCCAGGTCCACCGTCTCGCGCGCCTTGACGCGCCCGAAGAACACGCGGCTCACGGCCGAGGATTCCTCGGTCACGGTCATCAGCTTTACCGGGCGCGGATGCGCCGGCTCGGGTTGCGGCGCGTCCTGAGCCAGGGTCGCAGTGCCCAGGAAGAGCGACAGGATGGGCAGGATCAGTCTTTGCATAGCTTCAGGTCCTCGGGGAAACCGTTCTCAAGCAGCCGCTCCGAGGCTTTCCTCATCAGCGCGGCCAGTGTTTCGATGTCTTCGTCGGGAAGCCCGGTGGCCGCGCGCAGGGCGTTTCCGGCCTCCCGCAGCATCCGTGCCCGCAGCGCCGTGCCCTCGTCGGTCAGCTTCAGCAGCCAGGCGCGGCGATCGTCCGGATCGCGTTCGCGCACGGCGAGCCCCTTGACCTCCAGCCCGTCGGCGACGGCGGTCACGGTCGACGGCAGCGCCATAAGGTCACGCGCCAGATCGCCCATGCGGCGGGCACGGCCAAGACGGATCACGATATGCTTCTCGGACTTGCTCAGCTCGACGCCGAGGTCGATCAGCTCCATCCGCTCCGCCAGGTTCCGGTAGAGCAGGGTCACGCCCATGAAGACCTGAACCTCGGGGTCGAGTTCGAGAATGGCGGCATTGAAATGGCTGGACACGGGATACCTCGCAGGTCGAGATGCTTCATTTAATGAACCTTTCAAAAAGTCAACAAGGTTCCGAAGCGATAACGTAACCGTGTGCGTTGCTGTTCCCCCCGCCGTGCGCCGGGCCTATAAGCGGTGCAGCAGCGCGCCGCGCGATAAGGAGCAAAGGGGGGACGCATGACCATCGAGATGTTGTTCGGACGGGGCCATCTGCCCCTGAGCCTGCCGGAGGGCGCGGTGCCGCACGTGATCGAGAAACCGCCCTTCCCCACCGCCGCCCCGGCTGCCGAACAGATTGAACGGGCGCTTGGAAATCCGATTGGCGCGCAGCCGCTTAAGGCGCTGGCGCAGGGCCGAAGCTCGGCCTGCATTCTGATTTGCGACATCACCCGACCGGTGCCGAATCACCTGTTCCTGCGCCCGATGATCGAGACCATGATCGCCGAGGGCATCCCGGCCGAGAAGATCACCGTCCTCATCGCCACCGGCCTGCACCGCCCCAACGAGGGCCAGGAACTGGCCGAGCTGGTGGGCGATCCCTGGGTGCTGGAGACCGTCACCGTCGCCAACCATTTCGCGATGAACGATGCGGATCACGTGGACCTTGGGTTGACCTCCGGGCGCGGCGTGCCGGTCAAGATCGACAAGCGGCTGGTCGAGGCCGATCTGCGTATCGCCACCGGCCTCGTCGAGCCGCATTTCATGGCCGGTTACTCCGGCGGCCGGAAGGTCGTCGCGCCGGGCGTCGCGCATCACGAGACGATCCGCACCTTCCATTCGGCCCGCTTCATGGAAGACCCCAACGCCCGCGAGTGCAATCTGGACGCCAACCCGCTCCACGAAGAGCAGCTCGAGATCGTCCGCAAGGTGGGCGAGCTCTACGCGCTGAACACGGTCATCGACGACAAGCGCAACCTGGTCTTCGCCAGCTTCGGCGAGATCATCGAGAGCCACCTGGCCGCCGTCGACTTCGTCCGCGAGTTCACCGAGATCCCCGTGGGCCGGAAGTTCAGCACGGTGGTGACCTCCTCGGCCGGGTATCCGCTGGACCAGACCTATTACCAGACCGTGAAGGGCATGGTGACGCCGCTGGACATCCTGAAGCCGGGTGGCACGCTGATCATCGCCTCGCACTGCGGCGAAGGGATCGGCTCGAGCCATTTCCGCGAGGCGCAGAAACGGCTGGTCGCGATGGGGCCGGACGCGTTCCGGGAAAGCCTGCTGAAGAAGTCACTGGCCGACGTGGACGAGTGGCAGACCGAGATGCAGCTGAAACCTATGCGCGTGGGCAAGATCCAGCTGTTCTCCGAGGGGTTGGACGCCGACGACCTGGCGGTCACCGGAGTGGAGCCGATCACCGACCTGGCCGCCGCTATCGCCGAGAGCATCGCCGCGCATGGCGATCCGGACGTGGCCGTTATTCCCGAGGGGCCCTATGTGGTCCCCCTGTCGACCGCGAAAGCGGCCTGATCTCACGATTTTCGCGCGGACCGTTGAAGGATCCGCGCGCACACCTTTCGTTGAAGGTGGACACATACCGCGTCGCCATTACCCGGCGGCGCTTTGGATAAAACCAGGAGGAGTTTTCCCATGCCCGACGCAAGCACCTCGATGCCTGACCTGAACCTGAAGGACCCGAGCCTTCTGACCGACGCCAACATGATCGCGGGCGAGTGGGTCCGCGCGGGCGAGGACGGGATCGACGTGACCAACCCCGCCGACCGCTCGGTGATCGCGCGGGTGCCGAAAGTCTCGGTCGACCAGCTGAAGAAGGGCATCGCCGCGGCCAAGGCCGCCATGCCCGCCTGGGCCGCCCGCCCCGCCAAGGAGCGCGCGGCGCTGCTGCGCAAGTGGTACGAGTTGATCGTCGAGAACGCCGACGACCTGGCGAAGATCCTCACCGCCGAGCAGGGCAAGCCGCTGGCCGAGGCCAAGGGCGAGATCGTTTCGAACGCCGCATACCTGGAGTGGTTCGCCGAAGAGGCCAAGCGGCTCTATGGCGACGTCATCCCGACGCCCCTGACCGACCGCCGGATTATCACGCTCAAGCAGCCGGTCGGCGTCTGCGCCGCGATCACGCCCTGGAACTTCCCGAACGGCATGATCACCCGCAAGGCAGGTCCGGCATTGGCTGCGGGCTGTCCGATCATCGTCAAACCCGCCTCGCAGACGCCGCTGTCGGCGCTGTCTCTCGCGGTGCTGGCCGAGCGTGCGGGCATTCCGGGCGACATCTTCCAGGTGGTCACCGGCAAGGCGTCCGAGATCGGCGGCGAGTTCACCTCGAACCCGGACATCGCAAAGATCACCTTCACCGGCTCGACCGAGGTGGGCCGCAAGCTGCTGCGCGACAGCGCCGACCAGATCAAGAAACTGTCGCTGGAACTGGGCGGCAACGCGCCGTTCATCGTGTTCGAGGATGCCGACCTTGATGCGGCGGTCGAGGGCGCGGTGATGGCCAAGTTCCGCAACTCGGGCCAGACCTGCGTCTGCGCCAACCGCATCTACGTGCACGAGGATGTGGTCGAGGCGTTCACCGCCAAGCTGGCCGAGAAGGCAGGGCAGCTGAAGCTGGGCCGGGGCGAGGAAGAGGGCACCCAGCAGGGCCCGCTGATCGACGACGCCGCGGTCGAGAAGATGGAAGAGCACCTGAAGGACGCGCTCGACAAGGGCGCCAAGCTGCTGACTGGCGGAGAGCGGTCGGAACTGGGCGGCACCTGGTTCAAGCCGACGGTCCTGTCGGGCGTGACGCAGGAGATGAAGGTCGCACACGAGGAGACCTTCGCCCCGCTCGCCCCGGTGATCCCGTTCCGCGAGGAAGCCGACGCGATCGCCATGGCCAACGACACCGAGTTCGGCCTGGCGGCGTATTTCTACACGAAGGACCTGGCCCGCACCTTCCGCGTGGCCGAGGCGCTGGAGTCGGGCATGGTCGGCATCAACACCGGCCTGATCGCCTCGGAGGTCGCGCCCTTCGGCGGAGTGAAGCAGTCCGGCCTGGGCCGGGAAGGCTCCAAGTACGGCATCGACGAGTATGTCGAGGTCAAGTACCTGGCCGTCGCCGGTATGTGAACCGAACACCAAAGTATGGACTGGGCCGCGCCTTTGGGGCGCGGCCCATTTCGTTTAGATTATGAACTCCACCTTGCGGGACGAAGCAGACCGCCACTTCGTTAAGGTTTGGGTGATCTATGAGGTGCCTCCCCGAATTGACCGCTCAACCGGGCAGTCCATCAATCCTTTCGAGGGAGGCGAGATCATTGTCCCAATGCGCGCGACTCGAGAAGCAAATATGCGCTTGGGGCAGTATGCGGGTCGGACTATCGAGTGAACCTGCTGGCACGACAAGCACACCATCTTTCGCTTGCAAAAATGGCAGCGCGGACCCGCAGTTGGTGCAAAAACACTTCACGTGTCGTGTACCGGAAAGCCGAAATTCCTTGATATTATCCTCGCCTGACAACCAGGTAAGCTTCGCCGTCGAGGAAAACAGGTTGGCCGAATGGGCTGAGCCACTATCCTTGCGGCAGCGCCCGCAATGACAAAGGAAGAAGCACTCGAATTTTCCCGATATGCGGAACTTCACAGCACCGCACAGGCACTGTCCGGTCTTCATATTGTTCATTTACAGTCTCTTAAGATGCGACCACCAAGACGCCATTCAAATGTAGATTTCTCAGCGATCCATATCGCCGTGTAAGTTCAAGGTCAGAAAGGGCTCAAAAAGGCCAAACGCAATACTTTTCCCCCACCACATAGCATTCTAAGACAACGATACCGCGTAGACCTGATCCTCCGTTACGCAGTGCGAGCGACGTAGTTCCACGCAGCGGTCCAGAACGTCGATAGCCTGGCGCTCGACGCGGAGGACCGGGGCGCCGGCGGCGATCTCCAGTGCCTTGGCGACCGGGGCATTCGCCAGCGTGGCGCGGAGCGACTCTTCGGCGCGGGTGATGATGATGTGATAGGCCTGCTGGTAGAGCACGTAGAGCGTGTTTGGAAGCGGCGCGCGCTCGTAGAGGCCGGGGAACATCCGGGCCGGGACCACCGAGATCTCGTGCGCGACGCGCTGGCCGTTCAGGCTGCGAACGCGCTCGACCTCCACCACCTCGTCGGGCTCTCCGAACAGAGCGGCGGTCTCTTCGGGGGTGGCGGAACGGCGGGCGACGTGTTCCTCGACCAGTTCGGGACGGACCTGGGTACCGTCGGGGTTTCGCAGCCGAAAGAAGTTGAACAGCGAGGTCTCGGGCGTGCGCACGGTCACGAAGGTGCCGCGGCCTTGGATGCGCTGAACAAGCTGGCGATTTTCCAACTCGATCAACGCTTTGCGCGCGGTGCCCTGGCTGACGCCAAGTTCGGCGCCGAGCTGCGTTTCGCTGGGCAGCATCGCGCCCGGCGGCAGTTCTCCGGTGGCGATTCGGTCGACGATCGTGTCGATCACGACGCGGTAGAGTGGCCGTTCCATCGGCGCTCCCTCTGTTTTTCAAGCCTTTAGCACGCGGAAAGCCTGCCCGACAAGTCTTATATAAAACCACTTGTATAAGACTTGGGTTGCATGATAGCCAGTCGCCAACCATCGCACGAAACGGAGGAGACCGCCTTGGGCATTCCACAACTTCTGGTCCATGACCACGAGGACAACGTGGGCGTTGTCGTCGTCGAAGATCTGAAAGCCGGCACCGAGATGCTGTGCGTCGTCACCCACGACAACTCGGACTTCAAACTGACCGCGAAAGCCGACATCCCGATCGGCCACAAGGTCGCGCTGAAGGACCTGGCCGAGGGCGATACCGTCATCAAGTACGGCGAGGACATCGGTCGCATGATCGGTTCCGCCGAGAAGGGCGGACACGTGCACACTCACAATTGCAAAACGAAGCGGTGGTAAGAACGATGGCTCTTGATTTCAGCACTGCGACTGTCAACGCCTGGCGCCGCGAGAACGGCCGCGTCGGCGTCCGCAACCACGTCCTGATCCTGCCTGTGGACGACATCTCGAACGCCGCCTGCGAGGCGGTGTCGAACAACGTAAAGGGCACCATGGCGATCCCTCACGCCTATGGCCGCCTCCAGTTCGGCGAGGACCTGGATCTGCACTTCCGCACCATCATCGGCACCGGCGCGAACCCGAACGTCGCCGCCGTGGTCGTGATCGGCATCGAGCCGGAGTGGACCCAGATCATCGTCGACGGCATCGCCAAGACCGGCAAGCCGGTCGAGGGTTTCTCGATCGAGCAGAAGGGCGATTTCGAGACGATCCGCCAGGCCAGCTGGAAGGCGAAGGAATTCGTCCACTGGGCGACCGAGCTGCAGAAGGAAGAGTGCCCGGTGTCGGACCTGTGGGTCTCGACCAAGTGCGGCGAGAGCGACACGACCACCGGTCTCAGCTCGTGCCCGACCGTCGGCAACATGTACGACAAGCTGCTGCCCCACGGCATCTACGGCTGCTTCGGCGAGACCTCGGAGATCACCGGGGCCGAGCACATCTGCGAGAAGCGCGCCGCCACCCCCGAGGCTGCCGCCAAGTTCAAGAAGATCTGGCAGGCCTACACCGATGACGTGATCGAGGCGCACAAGACCAACGATCTGTCCGACAGCCAGCCCACCAAGGGCAACATCCTTGGCGGTCTGACCACGATCGAGGAAAAGGCGCTGGGCAACCTCGAGAAGATCGGCAAGACCTCGACCTACATCGACGCGATGGGTCCGGCCGAGGCGCCCGAGAAGGGCCCGGGCCTGTACTTCATGGACACTTCGTCGGCGGCTGCCGAGTGCGTCACGCTGATGGCGGCGGCAGGCTATGTCATCCACACCTTCCCCACCGGGCAGGGCAACGTGGTCGGCAACCCGATCGTTCCGGTCATCAAGATCTCGGGCAACCCGCGCACCCTGCGCACCATGTCCGAGCACATCGACGTGGACGTGACCGGCGTTCTGACCCGCGAGATGACCATCGACCAGGCCGGCGACGCCCTGATCGAGTCGATCGTCCGCACCGCCAACGGTCGCTACACCTGCGCTGAGGCGCTGGGCCATCGCGAGTTCTCGATGACGAAGCTGTATCGCTCTGCCTGATCGATGAAGATCGTCATCTCTGAATTCATGGACGAAACGGCGCTGGAAGCTTTCGGCGCCGGGGACCGGGTGCAGTACGCACCCGGTCTTGTCGATGATCGCCCCGCCCTTCTGGACGCGATCGCCGACGCGGATGCGCTGATCGTGCGCAACCGGACCCAGGTGAACAAGGAATTGCTGGAGGCCGCCCCCGGCCTGCGCGTCGTCGGTCGTCTGGGCGTAGGCCTCGACAATATCGACCTCGACGCCTGCAAGGGGCGCGGCATCGCGGTTTGTCCGGCAACCGGAGCGAACACGCTGTCGGTGGCCGAATACGTCATTTCCGTCACTCTTTCCCTGCTACGCGGGGCCTACGCCTCGAACGCGGCGATGATCGCGGGCGAGTGGCCGCGCAATGCGCTGATCGGTGGTGAGGCGTCGAGCAAGTGCATGGGCCTATGGGGTTACGGCGGGATTGCCCGTGCCGTGGCCGAGCGCGCCCGCGCAATGGGCATGAGCATCGCGGCGATGGACCCCTACCTGCCCGCCGACGATCCGGCGTGGCAGGGGATCGAGCGGTGCGAGAGTGCAGCCGAACTGTTGGCCCGTGCCGACGTGCTGTCGCTGCACGTGCCGCTGACCGACGAGACCCGGAACATGATCGACGCGGGTGCCATCGCGCAGATGCGGCCCGGCGCAATTCTGGTCAACACAGCGCGCGGCGGGATCGTGGACGAATCCGCGCTGGTCTCGGCGCTCAAATCGGGACAGCTTGGCGGTGCGGCGTTGGATGTCTTCGCCACAGAGCCGCTGACCGCCGAGGCGGGCAAGCTTTTCGAGGGCGCGCCGAACCTGATCCTGACGCCGCACATCGCGGGCGTGACGAACGAGGGGAACGTGCGCGTTTCGTCGGTCACGGTCGAGAACGTCAAACGGGAGCTTGCAGATGCCTGAGGCGTCACGCCTGCCCATCGCCGACGCGGAAGTGCTTGTCGCCCGCGCGCTGCTTGCGAACAATGTCTCCGACGCCAATGCCGAGACCGTGGCCCGCGCGCTGGTTGCGGCCGAAGTCGACGGCCAGGGCGGCCACGGCTTCAGCCGGGTGGCCTCCTATTCTGCGCAGGCCCGTGCTGGCAAGGTGGACGGCCGCGCGACTCCGGTCGTCGAGCGCGCCGCGGCAGCCCTGTTGACGGTGGACGCCTGCAACGGTTTCGCCTTCCCCGCCATTGATGCGGCGATCGAGGAACTGGTGCGCCTGACGCCCGAGACCGGCATCGCCGGAGCCACGATCCGGCGCTCGCACCATTGCGGGCAGTTGGGCGCGCATGTCGAGCGGCTGGCCGAAAAGGGCCTTGCCGCGCTGATGGTCGGCAATGCCCCCAAGGCCATGGCGCCCTGGGGCGGCTCGGCGCCGCTGTTCGGCACCAACCCCATCGCCTTCGCCGCCCCGCGCGGTGCGGGCGAGGCACCGCTGGTGATCGACCTGTCCCTGTCCAAGGTAGCGCGTGGCAAGGTCATGGCCGCCACCAAGGCCGGAAAACCGATCCCCGAGGGCTGGGCTTTGGACGTGGATGGGAACCCGACGACCGATCCGCAGGCGGCGCTGAAGGGCACGATGATCCCAGCGGGCGATGCCAAGGGCGCCGCTTTGGCGCTGGTGGTCGAGATCCTGTCGGCGACGCTAACCGGCGCGAACCACTCGTACGAGGCCAGCTCTTTCTTTGACGCCGAGGGTGATCCGCCGGGCGTCGGCCAGTTCATCATCGCCTTCGATGTCGCACGGGCCAGCGGCGGAACCTTCGCCGCCCGGATCGAGCAGCTTCTGGGCGAGATCACCGCGCAGGACGGCGCACGCATCCCCGGCACCCGCCGGCTGGCCGCGCGCGAGGACTGCCGCCAGAACGGCGTCATCGTGCCACCGCATCTCGTCGACGAGATTAACGCTCTCGCCGACGCCTGAGACCCAAACCCGCCCCGTTCGGCAGGACGAGGGCGGGTTCACATCAAGAACCTGCCGGCAACAATATTCTAGTGGAGGACACCATGCTCAGATCGACATTCGCAGCGCTGGCCATCGCCGTTTCAGCCGTTGCCGCACAGGCTCAGGACTTCCCCTCAGGGGCGGTCGACTATGTGATCCCGTTCGGCCCGGGTGGCGAGTCGGACATCACCGCGCGCTTCCAGCAGCCCTTCTTCAAGGACAAGTTCGGTCAGGACCTGGTCGTGTCCTACAAGCCCGGCGGCGGCGGCGCGGTCGGCTGGTCGCAGCTGAACGCGATGCCCGGTGACGGCTCCGCGATCATGGGCGTGAACCTGCCGCACATCATCGTCAAGCCGAAGCAGGGCAATGTCGGCTTCGAGACCGAGGACATCGTCACCGTCCACATGTTCCACTACACGCCCGACGCCATCGTGGTGAAGGCGGACAGCCCGTACCAGACGCTGGACGACCTGATCGCGGACGCCAAGGCGAACCCGCGTGCGGTGACCATGTCGGGCTCGGGCAAGGGCACGGCAAACCATCTGGCACAGGTGATCTTCGACGGGATGGCCGGGATCGAGACGACCTATGTTTCGTTCCAGGGCACGGGCGCCTCGACCACCGCGAACCTGGGCGGCCAGGTCAAGGCGCAGTGGGGCTATACCACCGTCGGCGCGGCGCAGGGCGACAAGGTCCGGATGCTGGCCGTCGCCATGGAAGAGCGTCACCCCGCCTTCCCCGACGTGCCGACCTTCCGCGAGCTGGGTTACGACATGGTTTCGGGCGCCTATCGCGGCGTTGCCGTGCCGAAGTCGACCCCCGAAGAACTCCGCCAGCAGGTCGCGAACTCCATCGCCGAGATCAACGCCGATCCCGAGTTCCAGAAGAAGATGCTCGACGGCGGTTTCGCCCTTGTGAACCTGCCCTACGGGCCGGAACTGGACGCATTCATGGCCGAGAAGGCCGAGGAATACCTGTCGGCGGCCGAGTCTGCCGGCGTGCTGAACTGATCACGGGCCTGGGGCCGGCGCCTTGCGGCGCCGGTCCTTTTTTGTGCCCGGACGCAACACCGGGCCTGACCGATTGAGGCAAGGAATTTCGGGATGCTCGAGTATCTGATTTCGGCGTTCTCGCCGCTCAACATCGTACTGGCGCTGCTGGGGGTGGCGGCAGGTACCATCATCGGCTCGATCCCCGGCCTGACGGCAACGATGGCCGTCGCGGTTCTGGTGCCGATCACGTTTTCCATGGCGCCCGAAAGCGCGCTGATCCTGCTGGGCGCGATCTATACCGGTGCGATCTACGGCGGCGCCTATGCTGCGATCCTTTTGAATACGCCGGGAACGCCCTCGGCCATCGGCACGACCTTCGACGGCTATCCCATGGCCAAGCGGGGCGACGGAGACCTGGCCGTGTCCGTCGCCTGCCTGTCCTCGGTTGCGGGCGGCCTCGTCGGCGCACTCGCGCTGCTGCTGCTGGCCCCGCCCCTCGCCGAGGCCGCGCTGGCTTTCGGGCCGGTAGAATACTTCTGGCTAGCCATCTTCGGCCTTTCATTGATCGCGGCCCTCTCCACGGGCGACTTCCTGAAGGGCATGATCGGCGCCGCCTTCGGCCTGCTACTGGCGACCATCGGCATCTCGGAAACAAGCGCCGAGGTCCGCTTCACCTTCGGGTCGAACACGCTTCTGGGCGGGATCGAGATCGTTTCGGCGCTGATCGGCCTTTACTGCGTGCCGGTGCTGATCAACCTTGTCGCGACGCCAGACCGGCATCTCGACGCCCCGGCCGAGACCAAGGGCTTCCGCCTGCCAGAGGCGTTCGGCGCGGTGGTCCGAAACAAGTTCAATCTGCTCCGCAGCTCGGTGATCGGCACGCTGGTCGGCGCGCTGCCCGGCGCGGGCGGCTCCATCGCCGGGCTGGTCGCCTATTCCGAGGCACGTAGGACGGGCCGAGACGAGCCTCCCTACGGCGAGGGCAACCCGGGCGGGATCGTTGCTACCGAGTCGGCCAACAACGCGACGGTCGGCGGCGGCTTCATCCCGACGCTGGTGCTCGGCATTCCAGGCACGCCGCCCGACGCGGTGATCCTGGGCGCGCTGTTGGTGCAGGGCGTCCGCACGGGCCCGGCGCTCTTTTCGGACGGCTCGAACATCGTCTACACGTTCATCTTCGGCCTGTTCCTGGCGACGATCCTGATGCTGCCAGTGGGCCTGCTGATTGGGCGCTTCGCCTACGGCGCGATCTCGCGTGCGCCCAAGGCCGCGCTGGTACCTGTCGTGGCTTTCATGACGGTGATCGGCGCCTTCGCGATCCGCAACTCGCTGGCGGACGTGGGCATCATGATCGTGCTGGGCGTGATCGGCTGGCTGGCGACGCGCCGGGGTTTCTCGGTCTCGCCCATCGTGCTGGGGCTGATCCTGGGTCGCATCGCCGAACAGGGCTTCGTGCAGAGCTGGACCATCGGCTCGGCCATCGGCAACGTCTGGGCGCAGTTCTTCGGGCGGCCGCTGTCGATGGTGATCATCGCGCTGACGCTGCTGAGCTTCCTCTACCCGTTCGCGCCGCAGCTGAAGGCTTATCTTGCGCGCCGAAACGGCTCGGCACCCGCAAAAGAGGCCGCGCCTCGCGCCTCCGCCCACGCCATCGGGCTGGAGATGGTCTCGCTGGCGATCTTTGCCGGAATAGCGCTGCTGGTGATCGTCCAGTCCGCCGCGCTGAACCCCGAGGCCGCCGTTTTCCCGCGCACCGTCGCGATCGGTATGCTGGCTCTCTGCGTTCTGGCCATTGGTTTGACGCTGAAAACCGGACATGCGACGCCGCCGGGAGGCATGCAGGGCATGGTCCGGCGCGCCGCCGTGCCGTTGGCCATGCTGGGCGCGGTCGCGCTGATCCCGGTGCTGGGCTTCATGACCGGCGGCCTGCTGATGGCCGCCGTGCTGACGCTCGCGGCACAGCACGAACGCATATCCGCCGCCGGCTGGGCGGCGCTGGCCGCAGGCGTCGGCCTGACGGTGGCGCTTTTCACCATCGGCTTCCGCTCCGCCCTCAGCGTCCCGCTCCCGACCGGAGCCCTGTTCTGACCCAAGGAAAGACCCGATGACGACCCCGAAAACCGCCGCAGCCGCCAGCACGATCTCGCGGCTGTGGCCCGGCCTGCTGGTCTGCGGGCTGATCGCCCTGGCCGCGCAATTCCTGTCGGATCACTACGGCGCCCCGGCGATGCTGATGGCGCTGCTGCTGGGCCTGTCGATGCACTTCCTTGTCGAGGACGGCCAGCGCAGCGCGCCGGGCGTCACCTTCGCCTCGAAAACGGTGCTGAGGTTAGGCGTCGCCTTGCTGGGCGCCCGGATCAGCTTCGAGGTCTTCGCGGAACTGGGCTGGGGCGTCATCGCGCTTGTCGTCGGTGCGCTGATGGCAACCGTGGTAGTCGGGTTCATCGGCGCGCGCTCGCTGGGCCGTGGATGGCGGCTGGCGGTCCTGACCAGCGGCTCGGTGGCGATCTGCGGCGCCTCGGCGGCCATGGCCATCGCCGCCGTGCTGCCGCGCAACGAGTTCTCCGAGCGCAACCTCAGCTTCACGGTCTTCGGTGTCACGCTGCTGTCCACCGTGGCAATGGTCGCCTACCCGATCGTCGCGCAGGCACTGGGCTTGTCGGATATCGCGGCGGGGGTCTTCCTGGGCGGCACGATCCACGACGTGGCGCAGGTGGTCGGCGCAGGCTTCTCGGTCTCGGACACTGTGGGCGAGACCTCGACCACGGTAAAGCTGATCCGCGTCTCGATGCTGGCGCCCTTCGTGCTGATCCTGACGCTGGTCATGCGCCGCGCCGGGCTGGCCGAGGCGGCTGGGGGCAAGGCCCCGCCCATCGTGCCGGGCTTCGTTCTGGCCTTCCTGGTACTGGCAGTTGCGAACTCGGTCGGGCTGGTGCCCACTTCCGTTCAGGCCGTTCTGTGGTCGCTGTCGAAATGGGCGATGCTTACCGCCATCGCCGCCGTCGGCGTGAAGACGGAACTGAGACGCATTGTCGAGATCCCGCCCCAGTCGGTGATCCTGATCTTTGCCGAGACGCTGTTCATTGCCGGTTTCGTCCTGCTGGGCGCGCTCTGGCTGTTCTGAGCCAGCCGCACATCCCTGAACGACAAAGGCGCCCTGCGGGGCGCCTTCTGCGTAATGGTCGGAGTGAGAGGATTCGAACCTCCGGCCCCTGCCTCCCGAAGACAGTGCTCTACCAGGCTGAGCTACACTCCGACCGTGGCAGGTCGATTATACGTCCGGCGGGCGGTTTGCAAGAGGAGACTCGTTCGACCTGCGGCGACGCAAGATGACCCCGATCCGCGGCAGGGTTCCGGTGTCCAGCCTGACGTGCAGTGTCCGCGAAACCGGCCGCGTGGGCGATGCCTGCGCCCGGCGTTCCCGCCACAGGATATAGATCCCGCTGAGGATGATAATCGCCGCGCCCACGACCACGTTCAACTGGGGTTGTTCGTCGAAAAACATCGCGCCATAGGCGGTGGCCCACAGGATCTGACTGTACTGCATCGGGGCGACGACACCTGCCTCGCTGCGGCGGTAGGCCTGTATAATCAGCATGGTCGCGCACGCGCCCATGGTGGCGATGGCGGCAACCATACCGAGATGAAGGATCGGCATCGGCTTGTAGACGAACGGCAGCGCGGCCCCCATGACGACGAAGTTGGCCGCCATCGGGTAGAGCAGCAGAACGATGCCGCGCTCTCCGCTGCCAAGCTTGCGTACGATGATCGATGCTATCGCGCTGCCCGTCGCCGCCGCAAGCGCCGCCAGATGGCCCAGGGACAAGGGATTGGCGCCCGGCTGAAGCACCACCATAACGCCGATGAACCCAAAAATGACCGCAACGATGCGGCGCAGGCGGATTGTCTCGCCCAGGATCGGGACCGCCAGGATCGTGATGATGAGCGGGGTCGCGAACAGGATCGCGTAGGTCTGCGCCAGCGGCAGTACCGAGAATGCATAGAACGCGCAGAGGCCAGTGATAACCGTCGCAACGGTCCGCAGGATGGTCCAGCCCGGATGCCGGGGCCGCAGGTTGCCGTCCGTGCGATCCCCCAGCAGCGCCATCGTGACGACCGGAAAGCCGAACAGCACCGAGAAGAAGATGATCTGAATCGGCGAATAGGTCGCGCCCAGCGTCTTTACCAGCACGTCGTGCGTGGCAAAGACACCGAACGCGGCAAGGGCGAAAACCGCGCCGAAGTGGCCGCCGCCCATACCGGTCAATCAGCCATTCAGGGCGGCGATGATCGCGTCGCCCATTTCCGAGGTCGAGACCGGGGCGCGGCCTTCCTCGCCGATCAGATCGGCGGTCCGCAGGCCTTGTGCCAGTACGGTGTTGATCGCGGATTCCAGCTTGTCGGCCTCGGCCCCCATGTCGAAGGAATATCGCAGCGCCATCGCGAAGCTCAGGATGCAGGCGATCGGGTTCGCCTTGCCCTGACCGGCGATGTCCGGCGCCGAACCGTGTACCGGCTCGTAGAGCGCCTTGGGCCGGCCGTTCGCCATCGGTGCGCCGAGGCTGGCCGAGGGCAACATGCCCAGGCTGCCGGTCAGCATCGCGGCAAGGTCGGACAGCAGGTCGCCGAACAGGTTGTCGGTCACGATCACGTCGAACTGCTTCGGCCAGCGCGTCAGCTGCATGGCACCGGCGTCGGCGTACATGTGGCTCAGCTCGACATCCGGGTACTCGGTATCGCCGATCTTCTGCACCACTTCGCGCCACAGGACGCCGGATTCCATGACGTTGGCCTTTTCCATCGAGCAGAGCTTGTTGTTCCGCTTGCGGGCCATTTCGAAGCCGGAGCGCGCGACGCGCTCGATCTCGCTTTCGGTGTAGCGCTGGGTGTTGATGCCCACACGCTCGTTGCCTTCCTGGATGATGCCGCGCGGCTCGCCAAAATAGACGCCCGAGGTCAGCTCTCGGATGATCATGATGTCGAGGCCCGACACCACGTCCTTCTTCAGAGACGAGAAATCGGCCAGCGCGTCGAAGCACTGGGCCGGGCGCAGGTTGGCATAAAGGTCCATTTCCTTGCGCAGACGCAGCAGGCCGCGCTCGGGCTTCACGCTGAAGTCGAGAGTGTCGTATTTCGGGCCGCCCACCGCGCCCAGAAGGACCGCGTCGACGTCCTGCGCCTTGGCCATCGTCTCGTCGGTCAGCGGGGTGCCGTGCTTGTCGTAGGCGCAGCCGCCCACGAGATCCTCGGACACTTCGAAATCCTGGCCCTGGGCGTTGAACCAGTCGATCACCTTGCGAACCTCGGTCATCACCTCGGGGCCGATGCCGTCGCCGGGCAGGATGAGAAGGGTCTTGGACATGAAGGGGCTCCAGCTGAGTAAGGTCAGCTTCGCCTAGCCATTTGCGGAGGTGTGGTCAAGGAAGCGCCCCTACGTCAACCTTTCTTGCAAAGCGGTGTGATATCCCGCTCCAACCGGGACCAGACGAAACGCACGCGCGGCGTGTCGCGCAACGCCGCCGGAACCGTCAGCCAGACCGGCAACCGCGGCAGGGGAATGTCCGGAAGAATCCGCACCGGTTCGGGGAACTGCGCGGCGATGCTGTCCTGAATGATGCCGGCGCCGGACCCAACTCGCACCAAGTGGACATAGACCGCCTGGTCGTCGCAGCGCAGCGGGAAATCGTCACGCCGAACGTCCATGCCCATCTCGCGCATGCCGCGCAACAGCAGTTCGGATCGGTCGTAGCCGATCATCTCGACCTGGCCGAAGTTTTCGGGCCCGTCCGGAAGGCCGATCCGCGCGAGGTAATTCCGCGCCGCGTAAATCCCCAACGTGACATCGCCCAGATGCCGCGTCACCACGTCGAGCTGCGTTGGGCGGTACATGCGCAGGGCGATATCGGCCTCGCGAAACAGCAGGTTCTCGCTGCTGTCGCTGGGCACCAGTTCGATCTGGATTTGCGGCGCATCCACGCGCAACCCCGCGAGAATGGGCGGCATATGGAAATGCGCGAAGGCAACGCTGGTGGTCAGGCGGACTGTACCGGCCAGCCGGTCGGTCTGTCCGGCTGCGGCAAGCGCGACACGGGCGGCCGCCTGGTCCATGTCCTGCGCTGCGGGAAGCAGTGCGCGCCCGGCGTCGGTTAACGCCAGGCCAGAGCGGTGCCGGGTGAAAGCCGGCGTTCCCAGACGATCCTCGAGCCGTCGGATGTGGCGCCCGAGCGTCGGCTGGCTGATGCCTGTTTTCCTGGCTGCCGCCGACAGCGAGCCCGCCTCGGCCACCGCAGCGAAGGCTTCCAGCAAGGTCCAGTCGAGACGGTCCATGGTATTCACTTTTGAATGCCCAATCCGAAATCTTCGCGAATATCCATTCATAGAAAGATATCCGATTGTCGGTGCAGTCAACAGACCTCAGACCGGAAAGGACAAGACAATGACCGGGACTGCCCTGATCCTAGGCGCGAACGGCAGGTTCGGCCGCAACGCTGGCAAAGCCTTCGAAACCGCCGGCTGGACGGTACGCCGCTTCGACCGAAAGACCGACAGCCTGCCCGAAGCCGCCCTTGGCGCGGACGTGATCGTGAACGGCTGGAACCCGCCGGGGTACCGTGACTGGAAGACCGAGGTGCCGCGCATCACCGCACAGGCGGTGGCGGCAGCCGAGGCAAGCGGCGCGACCCTGATCGTGCCCGGCAGTGTCTACAATTTCGGCAAGGCCCCTGCGCCCTGGTCGCATACGACCCCGCAGCGGCCCATCACCGGCAAGGGCCGGATCCGCGCCGAGATGGAGCAGACCTATCGCGCCGCCGCCGAGGCCGGTCGAATACGCGTTATCCTGCTGCGGGCAGGGGATTTCATCGACCCTGACCCGGCGGGCACCTGGCCCGAACAGATCCTGAAGCCCCTGGCCAAGGGGCGGATGACCTACCCCGGCAAGCGCGACATCCCGCACGCATGGGCCTGGCTGCCGGACCTTGGACGCGCCGCCGTGGCGCTGGCCGAGCTCCGGGACCATCTGCCTCCCTATGCCGACATCCCATACGAGGGCTACACGCTCTCGGGCCGCACGCTTGCGCGGATGATCGGCGGGCTGGCTGGCATGGACCTGCGGATCACGCGAATGCCGTGGTGGGCGCTGGTCCCGCTGGCGCCGTTCTCGCCGATGTTCCGGGGATTACTGGAAATGAGCTATCTCTGGGATACGCCGCACAGCCTCGATGGCAGGCGCTTTCGGGCGCTGGTTCCAGGCTTCCGTACGACGCCGCCCGAGGACGCCTTGGGCTATCTGGTTGCGAAAAGGATGGATAGTCAGGGCAGGCTGATATCGACCCAGACCAGCCGGTGGTCCGAGGCCAGCGCCGCCGGTTCGTGACCCGGCGCGCCCGGTTCGGGCCAGTGGACCCCCGCGCCCTCTACCGTCAGCGAGGCGGCAGGCAAGACGTAGTCCACCCGCAGGTTGCCCGGCCCGCCCTCGTCCCGCCAGTCGGCGGTGTCGAGGGCGGCGCGGCCTGCGTGGAGGGCATTGTCGCCCCCCTGCAAGGCACCTGCAGCCTCGGCCCCGCGGCTTTCCGGTACCGGGTCTTGTACCGCCGGGTGCGCCAGCAGTCGCGCCACGACGTCTTTCAGGCCGTCCCCATCCGCTGGATCGGCGTTGAGATCCCCCAGCAGCACGAAGGGTGCATTGGCAATGTGAGCCGCGCGGTCTTGGTCATCCGTCGGTGCCCAACCGTCCAGGTAGTCGATCCAGAACCGGATTTCGTCATGGTTCCGGCGTCCATTGTGATCCTCGGGCCCATCGAATACCGGAGGCGTCGGATGCGAGGCGAGCAGGTGCAGCGCACCATCCGGCGCCTCGATCGCCACATCCCAGTGGGACTTGGAAGAGAGCCGCATCGCTTCGTGCGCGGCCTCGGACGGAAAAGGCTCGCCGTCAGCACCTACCGGCAGCAGCGCGCCTTCCAGATCCGCCCACCGGAAGGTCCGGAAGGTCCGCGTCGCCGCGACATCGATCGGGTAGCGCGAAAGAACGGCCATGCCGTACTGCCCCGGAAAATTCCCATATCCCCAGGCGTCGCCCGGACCGGTCGCCTTGCCGTCGCCGTCGAGGTCCAACCCGCTCGGCTCCCCGGTATTCGACGGCGCGGCGAAGATGTGCGGGTAGTCCACCCCCGCCCCGCCGTCGCGCAGCAGGTCGCGCAGGGCGGTCAGTGCCATCAGGCCGCCGTCATAGTCGATCTCGTTGAGCAGAAGGGTGTCGGGGCGCACGGTGCGTATCACCTCGACAACAGCGGCGATTTGCGGGTCACCTCCAGCGCGGAGGTCCTTCAGCAGCACGCCCGGCCCCGCACGGTTGAGAGAGGCGTTGTAGGTGGCCACCCGCAAGGTCTCGGCGCTAACCGAAGATGCCAGCAGGAGCAGGATCGCAGCGAGCAGCCTCATGCAGCGCGGGTGCGGCGCACGAGGTAGGCAACCTTGAGAACAGCGGCGCCGCGGATCACGAGGGATCCCGCACCAAACGCCCAGAAGGTCAAACCCCAGACCATCGGCTGGTAGTTCGACAGCACCGACGGGTTGAACCAGCCACCGGCACGCGACAGCGCCACCGGGAGGAGGTAGAGGAACGCGAGGCCAATGAGGACGTTGATCATGCCGTCGCGGTGCAGGCGACGCTCCACATCCCGGCCGTAGCCGGGCTCGAACGTGGGCAGGTTGATCCACAGGTTGAAATCGCGTCGACCCACCGGCCAGTGGAACAGCCACAGAAGCGCCGCGAAGAACAGCATCGACGTGAAGGTGACGAGGAAACTCACGGCCGCCCCGCGGGTTATCATCAACTCGAATTCCGGCCCTTCGCCCGCGGCAATCGTGCTGCGCGCCATGCGGACCGGACTCAGGGGGAAATCGAGCGCCACGACGGCGCGGTCGGCCAGTTCCAGTACAGCCGGCGAGAAACTGTCCTGCCCCTCCATCGCGCGGGCGAGGAAGACCAGCGAGAGGACCGTAGCAGAGAACGTGATATACCGGATGCGGTTATAGGGCGGAGCAAAGCGGAAATCGACAAGCCCGGGGTGCGTCGAGGCATACTCGAATACGGTGAACGCCGCGGCGAGGCCCGCGACGATCAACGAAATTTCCTGGCTTGCCACGCTGACGCCCGGCAGAAGGAACGCGGGCGCCGCAATGATGAGAACCAGAAGCGCCGCGCGGATGCTGGCGCCAAGTAGGCGCCCTAGCATCCTGCCGCCCCTTCAAATGCGAGGGCCGGTGTGCGGATAGCGTCAGGCCCAGGGCCGCTCCGCCGAATAAGTGTCCTCGAACCGACCAATGGCAGTCTCGTTCTTCAGTGTCAGCCCGATGTCGTCGAGACCGTTGAGCAGACATTCCTTCTTGAAGGCGTCCACCTCGAACGGGATCTTTCCGCCATCGGGGCCGGAAATGGTTTGATTTTCAAGATCCACAGTAAGAACCGCATTGGCCCCACGTTGCGCATCGTCCATCAACTTGTCCACGTCTTCTTGTGGCAGAGTGATGGGAAGAATGCCGTTCTTGAAACAGTTGTTGTAAAAAATGTCGGCGAATGAGGGCGCTATGACACAGCGGATGCCGAAGTCGAGCAGCGCCCAGGGGGCATGCTCGCGGCTGGAGCCGCAGCCGAAGTTGTCGCCGGTGACCAGGATCTGCGCGTCGCGATAGGCCGGCTTGTTCAGCACGAAGTCCGGATTTTCCTCGCCGTTGTCGTCGTAGCGCATCTCGTCGAAGAGGTTCACGCCAAGGCCGGTGCGCTTGATCGTCTTCAGGAACTGCTTGGGAATGATCATGTCGGTGTCGACGTTGACCATTGGCAGGGGCGCCGCGACGCCGGTGAGGGTGGTGAACTTGTCCATCTCGCGTTCCGTCCTTCGATCGGGGGCCCTCGGGTCAGGGTGCATCACCTGCGAATGCCGGATCGTGGAGACCGGGCCGGGCAGGTGCGCGCGGGCCAACTCGGGCGGTTCTAAACGCCGCGTGCGCCGCGCGCAAGGCGGCTACTCGGCCGCGCGGCCAAGTGCCCGGGGCGCGCCAGTGGCGAACGCCGTCTCCGCCGAGGTCAGCAGACGTTCGATCACCTCCGATTCACGGGCGCGATAGCGGGCCTCGGCCTCGGCGATGTAATCGCGGGTGATCGGTACAGCGTCGCGGCTGCGGCCCAGCTGCATCTGGTAGACGAGGTTTCGCCCATGCGAGAACGTATACTGACAGGCGGTCAGGTAGAAATCCCACATCCGAACGAAGCGTTCGCCGTATTCCTGCGCAACCTCGTCGCGGACAAGGTCGAAGTTCTGCGCCCAGGCCTCCAGCGTCTTGGCGTAGTGAATCCGCAGCAATTCCGTATCCAGCGGCCACAGGCCCGACTTCTCGACCGCCGCCGCCGAGTCGGATATCGCCGGGATACTGCCGCCCGGAAAGATGTACTTCCGCAGAAACGGCGAGGTCGTACGCGGCGCGAACCGGGCCGAGATCGAATGGATCAGCGCCGCCCCGTCCGGCGCCAGCCGGTCATGCACCACCTGATAGTAGCGGTCCAGCGAGCCGGGGCCGACGTGCTCCAACATGCCGACCGACACGACGCGGTCGAAGGTCTCCTTCACATCCCGGTAGTCCCGAAGCTCGAAGCGCACGCGATCTGACAGCCCCGCCGCCTGCGCTCGGGCCTGCGCGATGGCGAGTTGCTCCTCTGCCAGGGTAATTCCCGTGACCTCGACATCGCAGACAGCCGCAAGGTAAAGCGCCATTCCGCCCCAGCCGCAGCCGATGTCCAGCACCCGCTGCCCCGGTTTCAGGTTCAGCTTGGCCGCGATATGGCGCTTCTTGGCGGTCTGTGCCTCTTCCAGCGTGGCGGTGTCGCTTTCGAAATAGGCGCAAGAGTACTGCATGTCCCGGTCCAGCCAGCGCCGGTAGAAGGCGTTGCCCAGATCGTAATGGCGCGATGCGTTCTGCTTCGCCTGCCAGGGCGCATTGACCTCCATCATCTTGCGCATACCCCACAGGGCGCGCCGAGCGATGGGACCCGGCCGTTTCTCGAAGACATCCTGGTTGGCATGGTAGACTTCGAAAAGGTCCGGGAGCGTGCCCTCCTCAAGCTGGAGGCTGCCATCCATATAGGCCTCGGCAACCGCAAGCTCGGGGTTGCGGGCCATCTTCCGGTCGAAGGATCTGTCGGAGATTCGGATGGTGATCGAAGGGCCCGGGCTGGCCCCTTCGAAGGTCTCGGCCCCGCCATCAGGGCCTATCAGTCTCACGGTGCCGACGGTCACCGCCCTGCGCAGCAGGATCGCGAAGAATCCCATGGGCTACTCATTCAGGTACTCTGACAAACACCCGAGTGTAGCAATTTTGCTGGAAATTTGAAGCCCCGGAAGGGGTTACCCGACCGGGGCTTCAAATCAACCGATCAGCCGAACTCGCGCACGTCGGTCAGACGGCCGGTGATCGCGGCGGCAGCGGCCATCGCGGGGCTCAGCAGGTGGGTGCGCCCGCCGCGGCCTTGACGGCCTTCGAAGTTCCGGTTCGAGGTCGAGGCGCAGCGCTCGCCCGGGGACAGTTGGTCCGGGTTCATGCCCAGGCACATCGAGCAGCCAGCCATGCGCCATTCGAAGCCCGCTTCGATCAGCTTCTGGGCGATGCCCTCTTCCTCGGCCTGAGCGCGCACGAGGCCCGAGCCCGGCACGATCATCGCGCGCAGGCCGTCCTTGACCCTGTGGCCTTCCATGATCCGAGCGACCTCGCGCAGATCCTCGATCCGGCCGTTGGTGCACGAGCCGATGAAGACGGTGTCGATGGTCACGTCCTGCAGGCGTTGACCCGGCTCGAGCCCCATGTACTCCAGCGAGCGCTTGGCCGCCTGGACCTTGCCGCCCTGGAAATCCTCGGGGCTCGGCACGACGCCGGTGATCGGCAGCACGTCCTCGGGGCTGGTGCCCCAGGTGACGACGGGCGCGATCTCGTTCGCGTCGATGATGACTTCCTTGTCCCAGTGCGCGCCGGGATCGGACTTCAGCGTCTTCCAGTACTCGACGGCCATTTCCCACTGGCCGCCCTTCGGCGCGTGGGTCCGGCCCTTCACATACTCGAAGGTCTTCTCGTCCGGGGCGATCAGACCGGCGCGGGCGCCGCCCTCGATGGCCATGTTGCAGACGGTCATGCGGCCTTCCATGGACAGGTCGCGAATCGCGTCGCCCATGTACTCGATCACGTGGCCATTGCCGCCGGCGGTACCGGTCTTGCCGATGACGGTCAGGGTGATGTCCTTGGCGGTCACGCCCGGAGGCAGGCTGCCGCGGACCTCGACCTTCATGTTCTTGGACTTCTTCTGGATCAGTGTCTGGGTTGCCAGCACGTGCTCGACCTCGGAGGTGCCGATCCCGTGCGCCAGCGCACCGAAAGCGCCGTGCGTCGCGGTGTGGCTGTCACCGCAGACGATGGTGAAACCCGGCTGGGTCCAGCCCTGCTCGGGGCCGACGATGTGCACGATGCCCTGACGAACGTCGTCGACATCGTACATCTCGACGCCGAAGTCCTTGGCGTTCTTGCGCAGCGCCTCGACCTGAATCCGGCTCTGCTCGTCACGGATGCCCTGGATCCGGGTCGGATCGGTCGGAACGTTGTGGTCGGGAACGGCGATGGTCTTTTCCGGGTGGCGGACACCGCGACCGGCCATGCGCAGACCCTCGAAGGCCTGCGGGCTGGTCACTTCGTGGACCAGGTGCCGGTCGATATAGAGCAGGCCAGTGCCGTCGGCCTCCTCGTGGACCAGGTGGGCGTCCCAGATCTTGTCGTAAAGGGTCTTCGGCTCGGTCATGGCTTATCTCGCTGAGTGGGTTCGGCTGGAAACGGGAACGGGTTCGGGGACCGGCGAACGCCGGCGCGGTCAGCGCGCGCGAAGCGGCCTGACGGTGAGCCCGTGAAACCGCCACGGAAGGCGGGCCCGGTCATCCATGTCGAAATACCGATGCATCAGCGACCACATACTCCCCGCGCGTCGGCGGGGCAAGGCCGCAACACGGGCCTGTCTTTGACTTCCCCCTGCTTGGGGGCTAGCTCTCCGCCGCAACTGCCCCTCGTTACCGGAGATCGCATGATCCGCCTTCTCGCACTGCTCGCCACGCTTGCGTTCCTTTTCCCCGCGCTGGTGCTGGCCCAGGTTCCCGGCCTCTCCCAGGCAACGGGAACGGGCAGTGCAGAGGGCGAGGCAGCCGCGGACGCCTCCGGCGAGGCAGACCCTGCGGCATCGACTCAGGCGCTGATCGACCTTCTGCGCGACGACGCCGCCCGAGAGGCGCTGATCCAGCAGCTCGAGAACGCCGCCGCAGCCACAGGTGACGAAGCGGCACCAGCCGAGGAAGAGCCGGTCCAGCCGCTTGCCACCTCGTTCGGCCGCCAGATCGCCGAAATCACACAGCGGGGCCTGGCCCGCGCCACCGAAGTGACATCGGATCTTGCGGTGGAACTGAGCGATCTACCGGACAAACTGACAAGCCTGAGCGAGGCCATCGACCCTTCGGTGACGATACAGGCGCTCCAGGATCTTGCGGTGGTCATCGCCATCACCGTCGCGGCCTTCATCTTTCTCCGCCTGCTGGCCCGCCGTCCGATGCGGGCGCTGGCGACCCGGGCCCAAGGGGCGGGATGGTTCGAGACCGCCACCTACCAGATCGGCTTCAGCCTGTTGGGCGCCGGGGTGGTGATACTGGCCTGGGCCTCGGGCTATGCGCTGACTGCCACACTTTTCGAGGGGTTCGGAAGCATCCAGTTCCGGCAGTCGCTCTATCTCAACGCCTTCCTGACTGTCGGCATCGCCAAGGTGGTCGGCAAGGCGCTGCTGTCACCGCGCTACAGTTCGCTTCGCCTGATCTCGCTGCCTGACGCGGCGGCGGACTCGATCTGGCGCTGGCTGAACTCCGTGATCATGCTGCTGGGCTACGGCATCTTGCTGGCGGTTCCCATAGCCTCCACGTCGGCGGGCTTCTTCGCAGGCGCGGCGCTCGAAATGGCGATCGGGACGATTGCCGTTGTCTACACGCTTCTGAGGGTCTGGCGTGCGCGGCGCCCGGTCGCCGAATGGCTGCACAAGGGTGCGCAGGTCGAAACGGCAGAGGGCGCCGAGCCAGCGGATGCCTCGCATCGGCCCGCGCTCGCGCGCCTTGCTGCATTGTGGCACTGGCCGGTGACGCTTTACTTGCTGGTGCTGCTGGTGCTGGTGCTCGCCCGTCCCGGCAACGTACTCGTGCCTGTCCTGATGTCGTCGGGCAAGGTGCTCGGAACGGTCGTTCTGGGGATGATGGCGATCGACCTGATGACCAAGTCGGCCCGTCGCGGCGTGCGGCTGTCTCCGGCGTTGAAACACCGCCTTCCACTGCTCGAGAACCGCCTCAACGGACTGCTGCCCACGGTTCTTCTGGTGCTACGCTTCGCAGTTGCCGCGATCGTCACCGGGACCTCGCTGGAACTGATCGGCGTGCTGGATGTTTCGGGCTCGCTCACCGGGCAGCGAGGCGTGGCCCTGGTGTCCACCATCATCTCGGTCGTGCTGATCCTTGCCGTAGCGTCGATCTTGTGGCTGGCGCTGGCATCGTGGGTCGAGTACCGGCTGAACCCGCTGGTCGGCCGCGTGCCTTCGGCGCGCGAGACGACACTGCTGACACTGCTGCGGAACGCTTCGGCGATCGCGCTCCTGATCCTAACGCTGATGATCACCCTCAGCCAGATCGGCATCAACATTGCCCCGCTGCTGGCCTCCGCCGGTGTCCTGGGTCTGGCCATCGGTTTCGGCGCACAGCGGATGGTTCAGGACATCATTACAGGCGTCTTCATCCAGTTCGAGAACGCTATGAACGTGGGCGACGTGGTCAGCGTCGGCGGCACCATCGGCACGGTCGAGAAGCTGACCGTGCGCTCGGTCAGCCTGCGTGATGTGAACGGCGTGTTCCACATCATTCCTTTCTCGTCCGTCGACGCCGTGTCGAACTACATGAAGGACTTCTCCTACTTCGTTGCGGACATGGGCATCGCCTATCGAGAGGACATCGAGGAAGCCAAGCAGGCCATGCTGGACGCCTTCGAGGAACTCCGCGCGGACGAGGATCATCGCCTGAACATCCTCGGCGATCTGGAGTGGTTCGGGCTGAACTCCTTCGGCGACAGCGCGATCGTGCTGCGGGCACGGATAAAGACCCTGCCCGGCAAACAGTGGGAGATCGGCCGCGCCTACAACGGGATCATCAAGCGCATCTTCGACGATCGCGGGATCGAGATCCCGTTCCCGCACCAGACGATCTATTTCGGCGAAGACCGACAAGGCAACGCGCCGCCGCTCCACATCAAGACCGAAGCGGCGAACCCGCCGAAACTTCCGGAACCCGAACCAGAGGCGGGCTCAGCCGCGACCTACGAAGGCGAGCCGGCCAAGCCAACGCAGGACGAGCCGCCCAACAGCTGATCAGTAGAGGTGATCGGCGGCCCTCAGATGGCCGGTCAGCAGCTTCCGGCGGTTGTACTGCGGCGCGTTGGCGGAAGCCTGAATCGCCGGATGCTCCTGCGGCAGCACGCCCCGGCGGACCAGCAGGGCGGCTATGGCAGCAGCCGCTGCCCGATCGGCCCCGTCTGAGATCTTCAGCACGATGCCCAACCGCTGCTGCGGCAACATAGCCGCATAAACACCCTCGGCACCGTTCTTGATCGCGGCGGCGCCGGACGCGGCTGCCGTGATCTCGGTCGCCGGTTCTCCGTGCCCGGCCAACATCTCGGGGTGCGCGGACATCGCCGCGACCAGCCGCTCGGCCGCCCCGCGGCGCGTCCCCTCCAGTCGATGCGGCGCCGCCAGCCGCGCGATCGCCCGGCCGAAGCCATGCAGCGTGCAGGCGAAGTTCGGGGCCGAGCAGCCGTCGATGCCGAAACCGGGACTATCCTCGCCGGTCATGTCCTCGAACGCCGCACGCGCGGCGCGCTGCACCGGGTGATCCGGATCAATATACTCCGTGCCACCGCCCAATTCGCGCCCGAGGGTCAGGAATCCCGCATGCTTGCCGGAACAGTTGTTGTGCAGCTGGCAAGGCCGCTCCCCCGCCGCGCGCAAGCCGTGACGCTCGTCCCGGTCGCGCGGGGTCTGCGGACCGCAGCGCAAGTCAGCCTCCGACAGACCGAGATCGTCCAGCCACTTGCCGACCCGCCCCGCGTGCATCGCCGCCCCCGCGTGCGAGGCGCAGGCCAGCGCCAATGCCTCGGGGCCCAGCGACGCGCGGTCGGCGGCGCCGCTTTCCACCAGTGGCAGCGCCTGCAAAGGTTTCGCGGAGGAACGGGGATAGATCACCTGCTCCGGATCGCCCCAGGCCTCGACGATCTCGCCTGCCTCGTCAACGATGACGGCATGGCCGAGATGGATGCTTTCCAGGATCTCGCCTCGCCAGAGCTCGGCCAGCACGGCTGGTTGTGTCACGTCGGGACCTTCTTCGGCTGATTGAAACCGCGTCAGCGATAACAGGGCGACCCGGTGCGGCCAAGATGCGCGGCGGATTGCCCCGAAATGCCGCAAATCCGCTTACAGGGGCTGGAAACGCGAGGCGAGTTGCGGATAATACCCGGTCACAGGCAAACAGGATGTCCGGCCGGCAGGCAGCTGCCGGGCCGAAGCACAAGGAGGCACCGGCAGATGATCCGAACGCTCGTACTGTCCGCAGCGCTGTTCGCGGCAGCCATCGCCGCCCCCGTCGCGGCTCAGGAAAACGAGAGCGTCGCCGCTTTCCGCGACTGGAGCGTGTTCAACCCCTCCAACCCGCGAGAATGCTACATCGTGACCCCGCCCACGGCCACCGAGGCCCGGCGCGGCGGCGAAGTCGTTTCGGTCCGCCGGGGCGACATCCTGCTGTTCGTCACGATCCGCCCCGAGGCCGGCGTGAACAAGGAAATCAGCTTCACCGGCGGTTATCCGTTCCGCGAGGGCTCGACCGTCGAAGTCGAGATCGGTGGCCAGAAGTTCGCGATGGCCCCCGGTTCGGGCGACAGCGCCGAATGGGCCTGGCCGCCCTCCCCCGAGCGCGACGCCGAGCTGATCGCGGCAATGGCCGGCGGCACCACCGCCAAGATCACCGCGGTCTCGTCGCGTGGCACCACGACCATCGACAGCTTCTCGCTGCTGGGCTTCACCGCCGCGCTGGAAGAGGCCGAGAAGCGCTGCCAGTAAGCCTCTCGTGAAGGGCGCCGACGACGACATGTACGTCAGCCCGGCGCCCTATCTGCCGTTCACAGATCCCCATAGGTCCCGGCCGCCGGGACTGTTCCCGCTTGCGCCGGGCGACTGGACCGAGCAGGACGATGCCTTCGCCGCCCAGATGACCCGGCGCGACCGGCTGATCGCCGAGTGCCCTTCGCTGGTCGCGCTTACGCTGGCCGAAGCCGGAGACGCATTGGCCGAGTTCGCGGCGCTGCTGATCGCCCATCTCTCGACGCGCCCCGGATACCGGCGCGAGGGCGATGCGATGCGCCGCCCCGACGGCGAAACGGTGCCGCTGGCGCCGAAACCCGAAGTACTCGGACGACTCGCGCAGGAGGACTGGCTGCTCCTTCAGGCCCCTGCACCGGACGACGAGGCCGTGCTGGTCGCCGGCTGCCTCTGCTTCCCTGCTCACTGGAACCTGCCCGACAAGATCGGCAAGCCGCTGACCCGCGTGCACGACCCGGTGCCCGGCTATGCCGAGACGCTCGCGCCGAGGGTGAACCGGATCTTCGCGGCCCTGCACGCCGACCGCGCGCTGCAACGGCTGAACTGGTCGCTGGCGACCGAGGCGCGGCTGCACTGCCCTACCCCGCACGAGCGGCGCGTGGACGACACACCGCGCTTCCTGCGCGTCGAGCGTCAGACGCTCCGCCGCCTGCCAAAAACCGGAGCCATCGTGTTCGGCGTGAAGACCTACCTTACACCGCTGGCAGATCTGCCATCAGACGCCCGCGCGGCGTTGGCCGAACGCATCGCCGCCCTGCCCGCGGACATGGCGAACTACAAGGGCGGCGCGGATTACCTGTCTCAGGTCGGCTAGACGCCGGGCGCAGGTCCGATCACATGGGCGAACGACCCGCTGACGTTGCCGGACACAAGGCCCATCGCCGGGAGCGCCGCCCCGTCGGCATCGGTCGCCTCGAACAGACGCGCCGGGGCCTCTGGCTCCTCGAAGATCGTCGCGTAGTGGAACTCATGCCCCACCAGAAAGCCTGACCACGGCGCACCCGCCTGAGGTCGGAGCACGCGGTAGCCCAATGTCAGCTTACGCCGCCCGAAGCTGGTCGCATGCGGCAAAAGACCAAGCATTTCATGGCGCTTGCCCTCTGCATCCACCAGCCCGCCTCCGAGCACCATGTAGCCACCGCACTCACCATAGATCCGCGCGCCGCGATCCCCCGCTGCGATCATGCCCGCGCGGAAACGCTCGGCCCGTGCCAGCACCGCGGCATGCAACTCAGGGTATCCGCCGGGCAGGTAGACGGCATCGGCACCCATCGCTGGAGCCTCATCGGCGAGGGGTGAGAACGGCAGCACCTCTGCCCCCGCCGCTTGCCAATCCGCCAGCAGGTGGGGATAGGCGAACGCGAACGCCACGTCGCGGGCGATGGCGATACGCTGCCCCGGTGGCGGCAATGTCGGTGCAGGTTCCGTCGCAGGGGCAAGTGGCCGCGCGGCTTCAATCAAAGCGTCCAGGTCGATCCCCGCTGTCACCGCATCGGCAGCCGCATCGATCAGCGCTTCGAGCTCCGGATGCTCTCCCGCCTGCACGAGGCCCAGATGCCGCTCTGGCAACGCCAGCCCCGCATCCCTGCGCAGGTGCCCGATGGCAGGCACCCCTGCCCGCTCCAGCCCCCCGATGGCGAGCCGCGCATGCCGATCCGAGCCGACACGGTTCAGGATCACCCCCGCCAGCGGAACGTCGGGCCGCAAGGTGCGGAAACCGGCCGGGACCAGCGCCACCGAAGCCCCGGCCCGACCCGCATCCAGCACCAGCACCATCGGCAGGCCCAGCGTGGCGGCCAGATCCGCCGCCGATCCGCGCGCCGCCTGCCCGGCGCCATCGAGCGCGCCGACCGCGCCCTCGACCAGAAGCAGTTCGGCATCGCACCTCGCGCGGGCGCGCAAGGCCACCGGGCCCATCGCCCAGGCATCGAGGTTCATCGAGTCCCGCCCGCAGGCCGCCTTGTGAAATGCCGGATCGATGTAGTCGGGTCCGCTCTTGGCCCCCGCAACGGCCACCCCGCGCCGCGCCAGCGCGCGCAGCAACCCAAGTGTCACGGTGGTCTTGCCCGCGCCCGAGCCCGGTGCGGCGATCACCAATCCGCGAACCGCCATCAGGCGCTGTCCGCGTCCTGCCCGCGCACCCCGAGCGGATCCAGATCGCGCGGCGGCACGCCCTGAAGCTGCGCCGCCCAGTCCAGGCATTGCCGCATCAGCGCGACCCGCCCGATCACCACGACCGCCGGGGGCTCCAGCCCTTCCGCAGCGACATCCTCGGCGGCATGGCCAAGCGTGGTCTCAAGCACGCGCTGGTCTGGAAGCGTGGCGCTTGTAATGACAGCCACCGGCTCCTCCGCAGCGCGCCCGCCGTCGATCAGCTGGGCCGTGATATGGCCGAGATGCTTGATCGCCATGTAGAGCACCATCACCTGCGCGCCCTTCGCCAGCGCCGCCCAGTCCAGCGCCGAGGGCGCCAACCCGGACCGGTCATGCCCGGTGATGAACGTGACGGACTGGTTCACGTCCCGATGCGTCGCCGGAATACCGGCGTAGGCCAGACCGCCGATCCCGGCGGTGATGCCCGGCGTCACCCGGAACGGGATACCCGCCTCGGCCAGCGTCTGTGCCTCTTCGCCGCCACGCCCGAAGACGAACGGATCGCCGCCCTTCAGCCGCAAGACCCGCTTGCCCTCACGCGCCAGTTCGATCAGCCGAAGCGAGATCGCCCGCTGCTGTGGCGAGGGCTTGCCGCCGCGCTTGCCGGCATACTCGATAACCGCATCCGGGCGGCGCCAATCCAGAATCCTTGGCTCGACCAGTGCGTCGTAAATGATGACGTCCGCCTGCCGGATTGCGTTCAGCCCATGAAGCGTCATCAACCCGGGATCGCCCGGACCGGCGCCGACCATCCAGACGAGGCCCGGCGCGAACTCGGGCCAGGCGGTATCGGACGGCAGCGGAGGCAGGTCGTAGGTCATGCCCTCTTCTAGACCGGCCCGCCCGCATGTGCGAGCGCCCTTTGCGCCGCTTCAGGCGATCTGTACGACGCGGGCGCGCTCAAGCAGCGGGTATTCGGCGACGAAACCGGCTATCGCGTCGCGCATGCCTGCGAAACTTTCGCCGTAGAAATAGATCGCCGTCTCGCGCGAGCCCTCCCAGTGGCCGCGCTTGGCGCCGACGCCACCCATCAACCGCTCGCACTCGGCGATGACATGATTGATGTCGCTGCTCGCATAGACCTCTGCCGGAAGATCGGTGCCATTGACGAACAGGCCCAACCCCTCCTGCCGGCCAAAACTGACGTCCTCCTGTCCCTCGGCCATCAGGCGCGAACCCTTGGGCACGCCGATACCGTCCAGGATCTGCGCGATCTGTTCGAGGGTCGAGGGGGTGTCATCCACGGCCAGGATCTCGACGTCGCAGAAGGCGATGCCGTCGGGCTCGTCCGCAAGCTGGGTGCCGCCGCCGGTCACCTGCCCCAGGCCGCGCTGGCGCAGTTCGACATCCAGCGGGTCCTCGTAGAAATCGCCCCGGTCCAGCGGCTGTACCCGGGCATTGAGCCGGGCGACGACCATCACCCCCTGACCGGGCTCGCGTTCCGGCTCCTGGCCGGTGCCGAACAATCCGAACATCGTGTTCCCCCAAATCAAGCGTCCCGTCGTTTCGGTTCTAGCATGGCAGGCGCGAATCCGCATGGCCTCCCCGAACATCCCGCCCTAGTCTGCGGCCATGAACCGCCCGCCCGCCTCCGACCTGCGCACCGGTTTCACCACCGGGGCCTGCGCCACCGCCGCCGCCAAGGCCGCGGCGACTGCGCTTTTGGGCGGCGGCTTTCCCAATCCGGTGCAGATCACCCTGCCCCGCGGCCAGACCCCGGCCTTCGAACTGGTCGAGGCCGAACAAGCCGCGGGGTGGGCCAGCGCCGCGGTGCGCAAGGACGCGGGCGACGATCCGGACGTGACCCACGGCGCGCTGATCCGCGCGACGGTGCGCCCCGGTCCGCCGGGCGTCAGCTTCCGCGCCGGCCCGGGCGTCGGGATGGTGACACGCCCCGGTCTGCCGATCCCGCCCGGCGAGCCCGCGATCAACCCGGTGCCGCGACAGATGATGCGGGAGACGCTGGCCGAGGTCGCGGCGTCCCACGGCGCCGCTCTGGCCTTCGAGGTCGAAATCTCGGTTCCTGGCGGTGAGTCGCTGGCGCTGAAGACCTGGAACCCAAGGCTGGGGATCGAGGGCGGGATTTCGATCCTGGGGACTACGGGCATCGTGCGACCCTTCTCCTGCGCCGCCTGGATTGCCTCGATCCACCGAGGCATCGACGTGGCCCGCGCCGCCGGGCTGGAACATGCGGTCGGCGCGACCGGGGCCACATCCGAGAAGGTGGCGCAGGCACACTTCGGCCTGCCGGACCACGCGATGCTCGACATGGGCGATTTCGCGGGTGGGATGCTGAAATACCTCGCCCGCCACCCGCTGCCACGCATCACCATCGCCGGGGGCTTCGGCAAGCTGACCAAGCTGGCGCAGGGCGCGCTGGACCTGCACTCGGGCCGAAGCCAGGTGGATTTCGTCCGCCTCGCGCAGACCGCCTCGCAGATCGGAGCGGATGCCGAGGCGATCGCCGCCGCGAACACCGCGCAGCAGGCGCTGGAGATTGCCGGCCCGGCGCTGGCCGAGGCCATCGCTGGCAACGCTCAAGCCCGGGCGCGGGAAGCACTGCGCGGCGCCGACACCCGCCTCGGCGTGCTGATCGTCGACCGGCACGGCCGGATCGTCGCAGAGGTCCCTGCGTGAGCCATGTCCTGCTGCTGGGCGGCACCGCCGAGGCGCGGACTCTGTCGCATCTTCTGGACGCGCGCACCGGCCTGCGGCTGACCTGCTCGCTGGCGGGGGTGACCCGCACGCCCGAGCGCTACGGTGGCACGCTACGCACCGGCGGTTTCGGTGGTGCCGAAGGTCTGGCAAGCTACCTGCAGGACAACGACGTGCAGGCGCTGATCGACGCGACGCACCCCTTCGCCGCCACCATGCACGCCAACGCGGCCCACGCGGCGCACTTGACCCATGTTCCGCTGCTGCGGCTCGAACGACCCGAATGGCCGCTGGAGCCCGGCTGGATTGATACACCGGACTTACCCCGTGCCATCGCCGCGCTGCCAACCGGCGCAACAGCGTTCCTCGCCACGGGACGCTTCTCGGCCACCGAACTGCCCGAGCGGCGCGACGTGCGGCTGATTCTCCGCGCACTGGAGCCGCCCGAGACCCTGCCTGAAGGCGTCGAACTGATCCTCGGTCCCCCCGCTCGCGACGCGGACACCGAGGCCGCGCTGTTCCGCCAGCACGGGATCACGCACCTCGTCACCAAGAACTCCGGTGGCGGCCGGGCCAAGCTGGACGCCGCAGGGGCGTTGAACGTCAGCGTCGTGATGATACGACGCCCCTCCCCTCCCTCGGGCGCCCCGACCGTGGCCGATCCGCACGCGGCACTGCGCTGGCTGGACCGGCTGCTCGGCAGCGCTTGACACCCGCAGGCCCCCGGCGGAAACTGCTGGCCGAGGTTCCCGACGCGTCCGCCCAAGCGTACCTAGGGATCAAAAGGGAATGCCGACCGGACCGACCCACCCAGGGGGCCCGGGAACGCAGCCGCCCCCGCGACTGTCAGCGGAGAGCGGGCATCCACCAAAGCCACTGGCCCAAGGGCCGGGAAGGCGGATGCCGGCAAAGACCCGCGAGCCAGGAGACCTGCCTCGGAGACGCAACGACTGACCGTCGGTGGGACGGTGAAGGAGCAAAGACATGACGACCCAGACCAGCGCCGCCGCGCGCCCGCTTTCCCAGGTACTTCCGATCGTGGCCATCATTGCACTCGGCTTCGGACTGCTGTTCGTTGCAGGCCACGCGCAGTCGACCGTGCTGCACGATGCGGCTCACGACATGCGCCACGCCAACGGCTTTCCCTGCCACTAAGCCATGTTCCAGAAATTGCTGACCAGCGGCCTGTTCGCTGGGTTTGCGGCGGGCCTGATTTCGGGCGCGCTGCAATTCGTGTTCGTGCAGCCGGTTCTGTTGCACGCGGAACTGTATGAATCGGGGCAGCTGACCCATTTCGGGGCCAGCGCGCAGGCCGAGGCGCTGCTGCCGACGGTGGAATGGACGCGCAACCTGCTGACGGTGCTGTTCACAGCGCTGATTTTCAGCGCCTACGGGCTGCTGTTGGTCGCGGCCTTCGCGCTGGCAGAAGGGCGCGGCGCGCAGATAGACGCTTCGACAGGCGCGCTCTGGGGTCTGGCGGGCTTCGCCGCGTTCCAGTTCGCCCCCGCAGTCGGCCTGCCTCCCGAACTGCCGGGCATGGCCGCCGCCGATCTTCAGGCTCGGCAGATATGGTGGCTGTCCTGCGTGGTGGCGACCGGTGCCGGCCTCTGGCTGCTGGCGGTCGAGCGGGGCCTGGCAGCCTCGGTCGCGGGCATCATCTTGCTGGCCGCGCCGCATGTCATCGGCGCACCGCACCCGCAGGAGTTCACCGGCCCGACCCCGCCCGAGCTTGCCAGCCTGTTTGCCGGGCGCACGCTGGGCGTCGGCTTGGCCTCCTGGGCTCTGCTTGGCCTGCTGGCCGGGTATTTCTGGGTCCGCGAGGGCGAGGCCGAGGCGACGGCACACGCCTGAGCCGATGCCGCGGGCGCAACCCGTCCCCGGCGCATCGAGGGAGCACTCCACATGCCCAAAGCCCTGATCATGCTGGTCATCGGCCTGTTCTTCGGCACTGGCCTCGGCTTCGTTCTGTCCGCCAGCACCGGGGCCGAGATCTCCGGCCACGACCACGGCGCGGGCGACCCGGCGGGCCATGACCACGCGTCCCACGGTGACGAGGCTCACGACCACAGCGAGCTATACGACAGCCCCGAGGGCGTGCCCGCACCGACGGTCAGCGCCACGCTCGAGCCCGATCCCGTATCGGGCTGGAACCTGCACCTCACGACGACGAATTTCGCCTATGCGCCACAGGCCGCCGGGGCGGAAGCGGTGCCCGGAGAAGGCCACGCACACGTCTATTCCGCCGGCATCAAGCTGGCGCGCGTCTACGGCAACTGGTTTCACATCGACCGCCTCCCCGAAGGCGCCGACAGCGTGACCGTCACGCTCAATGCAAACGATCACCGGCAGTACGCGGTGGAGGGCAATCCGCTTTCCGTCACCGTGCCCCTGCCTACACAGGACAACTGACATGCCCGCAAAGATCCCAGCCACCGTCATCACGGGCTTCCTCGGCGCCGGAAAGACCACGCTGATTCGCCACATGCTGTCCAACGCGGGCGGCCGGCGCATCGCGCTCATCATCAACGAGTTCGGCGATCTGGGCGTCGACGGCGGCATCCTGAAGGGCTGCGGCATCGAAAGCTGTTCGGACGACGACGTCGTAGAACTGTCGAACGGCTGCATCTGCTGCACCGTAGCCGAGGATTTCGTGCCAACGCTGCAATCCCTTCTGGCCCGCGACGAGCCGCCCGAGCATATCGTGATCGAAACCTCCGGCCTTGCCCTGCCGCAACCGCTGGTCCGCGCCTTTGGCTGGCCCGAGATCCGCACCCGCGTCACTGTCGACGGCGTGGTGACGGTCGTCGACGGCCCCGCCGTGGCCGAGGGCCGGTTCGCCGCCGACACGCAGGCCGTGGACCGTCAGCGCGCGTCGGATGACAACATCGACCACGAAACGCCGCTGTCGGAACTGTTCGAGGATCAGATCGCCTGCGCCGACATGATCCTGGTGAACAAGTCCGACCTGCTGGGCGAGGACGCCGCGCAGGCGTTGGCCGACAGGCTGGCGGCCGAGGCGCGCGGCGGCGTCCGCGTCCTGCGCGCGGCTCACGGCGCGATCGACCCCGCAATCCTGTTGGGCCTCGGCATCGGTGCCGAGAACGATCTGGAGGCCCGCGTGGAAGTACATCACCACCATCACCACGACGATGATGACGAACACGATCACGACCATCACCACCATCATGACCACGACGATTTCGAAAGCTTCGTGGTCGAACTTCCCGAGTTGACCGACCCGGCGGCGTTTTCGACCCTGGTCTCGAAGGTGATCGCGCACCATGACATCCTGCGCCTCAAGGGCTTTGCCGCCGTGCAGGGCAAGCCCATGCGGCAGGTGATCCAGGCGGTCGGCCCGCGCATCGACATGCATTTCGACCGGCCCTTCGCCACGGGAGAGCCCCGCGTCACTCGACTTGTGGTGATCGGCGAGGCCGGTCTTGATCGCGATGCCATCACCAAGGCGCTTGCCGCCGCGCCCGCACCGGCGGCCTGATGCATCTGCTCGCCGCCCAGCCCGGCGCGATCTCGGACGGGTCCGAGCCGGTCGATCCGGGTCAGACCCCGGCGGACGTGCTGTTCATCTCGGCCGCCGACACCGAGCTTGCGGCGCTGTCCGAGGCTCGCGCCCTGCTGGGTGACGAGGCCCCGAGCCTGCGGCTGACGCAGCTGGGCTGGCTGGCGCATCCCTTCTCGGTAGATCTGTACCTGGACCAGACGGCGACCAAGTCGCGGCTGGTGGTCGCCCGCATCCTGGGTGGCGCGGCCTACTGGCAATACGGCGTCGAGCAGTTCGCCATCCGGCTTGCCGAGGCGGGGGTGCAGTTCGCCGCCCTGCCCGGCGACGACAAGCCGGACGAAGAGCTCTTCTCGCTCTCCACCGTCTCGCGCGCCGATTGGGAGGCGCTGCTGGCCTATTGCGTCGAGGGCGGCCCGCCCAACGCCGCGAACCTGCTGCGCCTGACCCGGCACATGCTGGACGGCACTGAGCGCCCGCCCGAGGCCGCGCCGCTGCTGCGCGCCGGGCTCTACTGGCCGGGTGAGACGATGGCGAGCCTCGAGACGATCCGCGCACACTGGACCGACGGCGCGCCGGTCGCCGCGATCACCTTCTACCGCGCGCTGCTTCAGGGCGCGGGGCTGCACCCGATCAACCGGCTGGTGCAGGCGCTGCTGCGGCGCGGACTGAACCCGCTGCCGGTCTTTGTCGCCTCGCTCAAGGACCCGGTGTCGGCGGCGACGCTCGAGAACCTGTTCGAACAGGCCCCGCCCGACGTGGTGCTGAACGCGACCAGCTTTGCCGTCGGCAGCCCCGACGGCGCGCGCGCGCCAACGCCGCTGGACAAGCCGGGCCGCCCGGTGATTCAGACGGTGCTCTCGGCCAGCGCCGAGGAAGCGTGGGAGGACTCCGTCCGCGGCCTGAACGCCCGCGACATCGCGATGAACGTCGCCCTGCCCGAGGTCGACGGCCGGATTCTGTCGCGCGCGATCAGCTTTAAGGCGCAAGCCTACCGCGACGAGGCCACCGAATGCGCCATCGCCAGCTACCGCGCGCGGGGCGACCGGGTAGCCTTTGTCGCGGACCTCGCCGCGAACTGGGCTGCGCTAGGCCGCACCGCCCCAGCCCAGCGCAAGGTGGCGCTTGTGCTGGCGAACTACCCGAACAAGGACGGGCGGCTGGCGAACGGTGTCGGCCTCGACACCCCCGCCGCGACGGTCGAGGCCCTGACGGCGCTGGCGCGGGAGGGCTATGACGTGCAGGGCGCCCCCACGGACCCGCAGGCGCTGATGCAGGCGATCCTCGCCGGACCGACGAACTGGCTGACCGACCGCGCCGCACGCGGCGGTGGCATGCGACTGCCACTGGCCGACTACCGCGCCTTCTACGATCGCCTGCCGTGGGAGTTGCGCCAGACGATCGAGGATCGCTGGGGCGCGCCCGAGGCCGATCCGTTCCTCGACAACCACAGCTTCGCGCTGTCGATCCTGACCTTCGGCAATGCCGTCGTCTGCGTGCAGCCCGCGCGCGGCTATAATATCGACCCGGAGGAGACGTACCACTCCCCCGACCTGCCGCCGCCGCACAACTACCTGGCCTTCTATGCCTGGCTGCGGCAGACGTTCGGCGCCCACGCGATCGTGCACATGGGCAAGCACGGCAACCTGGAATGGCTGCCCGGCAAGGCGGTGGCCCTGTCCGAGGAATGCTTCCCCGAGGCGGTGCTGGGCCCGATGCCGCACATCTATCCGTTCATCGTCAATGATCCGGGCGAAGGCACGCAGGCCAAGCGTCGCGCGCAGGCGGTGATCGTGGACCACCTGACGCCACCGCTGACCCGCGCCGAAAGCTATGGCCCGCTGCGGGATCTCGAGGCGCTGGTGGACGAATATTACGAGGCTTCAGGCGTCGATCCACGGCGCATCGGTCACCTGCGCGACCAGATCCTCGACCTGATGGCGGCGACGGGTCTGGACGCAGACGCCGGGGTGCGCGAGGGCGACGATTCCGACAGCCGCTTGCAGAAGCTGGACGCCTATCTGTGCGAGTTGAAGGAAAGCCAGATCCGCGACGGTCTGCACATCTTTGGCCGCGCGCCCGAGGGCCGGTTGGCCCGCGATCTGATCGTGGCGCTGACCCGCATCCCGCGCGGCGATGGCAAGGGCGGCGACGCCTCGCTGCCCCGCGCGCTGGTGGCGGACCTGGGCCTGGGCAAGTTCGACCCGCTGGACTGCGACCTCGGGGCGCCGTGGACCGGCCCCCGCCCCGAGGTGCTGGCGGGGCTGACGGACGAGCCCTGGCGCAGCAACGGCGATACCGTCGAGCGGCTGGAACTGCTGGCCTCGGCACTGGTCGAGGGCAGCAAGGCCCCCGGCCCTGCCTCAGAAGCCGTGCTGGAGCAGATCGAGACCACCATCCGCCCCGCCGTGACCGGTTCCGGTGCCGCCGAGATGGGCGGCCTGCTGACCGCTCTCGATGGCCGCTTCCTGCCGCCCGGCCCTTCGGGCGCGCCGACGCGCGGGCGGCTGGACGTGCTGCCAACAGGGCGCAACTTCTATAGCGTCGATAGCCGCGCGGTTCCGACCCGCGCCGCCTGGGCGCTGGGCTGGAAATCCGCCAGCATGCTGATCGACCGGCACCTGCAGGAACACGGTGACTGGCCGCGCGCCATGGCCCTGACTGCCTGGGGCACGTCGAACATGCGGAGCGGCGGCGACGACATCGCGCAAGCGCTGGCGCTGATGGGCGTGAAGCCGCAGTGGTACGACGCCAGCCGCCGGGTGACGGGGTTCGAGATCCTGCCGCTCTCGGTCCTTGGCCGCCCCCGCGTGGACGTGACGCTGCGCGTCTCGGGCTTCTTCCGCGACGCCTTCCCGGCGCAGGTGGATCTGGTCGCCAGCGCGGCCAAGGCGGTGCTGGAACTGGACGAGCCCGAGGCAGAGAATCCCGGCGCCGCCCGTTTCCGCGCCGAGGGCGCGACGGATCAGGCAGCCTTCCGCGTCTTCGGCTCGAAACCCGGTGCCTATGGCGCGGGGCTTCAGGCGATGATCGACGAACGGCTGTGGGCGAACCGGGGCGATCTGGCGGACGCCTACCTGACCTGGGGCAGCTATGCCTATGGCGCGGGCACCGACGGCGCGCCCGCGCGGCCCGCGCTGGAAACCCGCCTGACGCAGGCAGAGGCGGTGGTGCAGAACCAGGACAACCGCGAGCACGACCTGCTGGACAGCGACGACTATTATCAGTTCGAGGGCGGGCTGGCCGCCACGGTCGAGACCCTGCGCGGTCAGGCCCCGACGGTCTATCACAACGACCACTCCCGCCCCGAACGCCCGGTGATCCGCACACTGGACGAGGAAATCGGGCGGGTGGTGCGCTCCCGCGCAGCCAATCCCAAGTGGATCGAGGGGGTCAAGCGCCACGGCTACAAGGGCGCGTTCGAGATCGCCGCGACGGTGGATTACCTGTTCGCCTTCTCGGCCACGACCGGGGCAGTGAAGAACCACCATTTCGACCTGGTCTATGACGCCTACCTGGAAGACGAACCGACGCGGGACTTCCTGGCCGAGGCCAACGCCCCCGCCCTGCGCGAGATCGCCGAGCGCTTCCAGGAGGCCATCGATCGCGGCCTCTGGACCCCCCGCTCGAACTCCGCCCGCGCCCTGATCGGCGGATTGCTGTGAAACGGCGGGTTCACATCCTCGGTGGCAGCGGGTCGGGGACCACCACGCTCGGCGCACATCTCGCGCTAGCGCTGGATGTGCCGCACCACGATACCGACGACTACTACTGGCTGCCGACCTCGCCCCCCTACCGCGAGAAACGGCCCGCCGAAGCGCGACTCGCGTTGATGCAGCAGATGTTTCTCGACCGCGACGGCTGGGTGCTCTCCGGCAGCCTGATAAGCTGGGGCAACCCGCTGATACCCCGTTTCGACTTCGTCGTATTGCTGACCTTGCCGCCGGACGTCCGCATGGCGAGGTTGCGGAAGCGCGAAGCCGGGGCCTATGGGACAAGGATCGAGGCCGGTGGAGACATGGCCGAAACACACGCGGCATTCATGACCTGGGCCGAAGGATACGACGACCCGGACTTCGAAAGCAGAAGCCTTCGTGGCCACCGCGCCTGGTGTGCGGCGCTGCCCTGCAGGCATATGGAGCTGGACAGCCGCGCACCGGTAGGAACCCTGGTGGAGCGGCTCTGCAAGGAACTGTCCGGGTGACCGTGACACCGGTACACACGCACCTGAAAGACGCGCTCGCCACGACCGAGAGGAGGAGCAGAACATGACCGACGACACCGACCGCCACGCTGCCAAGATGGCCAAGAAAAAGGCCGCCCGCGACAAGATCATGGCCACCAAAACCGAAGAGAAAGGCCTGATCATCGTTCACACCGGCAAGGGCAAGGGGAAGTCCTCGGCCGCGTTCGGGATGATCTTCCGCTGCATCGCCCACCAGATGCCCTGCGCCGTAGTGCAGTTCATCAAGGGTGGAATGAGCACGGGCGAGCGGGACCTGATCCTGACGCGTTTCTCCGACGCGTGCCAGTTCCACACGATGGGCGAGGGATTCACCTGGGAAACGCAGGACAAGTCCCGCGACATGGAAATGGCCGCGGCCGCGTGGGAGAAGGCGAAGGAGCTGATCCGCGACCCCGAGATCCGCATGGTCCTGCTGGACGAGATCAACATCGCCTTGCGGTACGACTATCTGGACGTCGACGAGGTGGTCGCGTTCCTGCGGGCCGAAAAGCCGGAAATGACCCACGTCGTGCTGACCGGCCGCAACGCCAAGGAACCGCTGATCGAGGCGGCGGACCTGGTAACCGAGATGGAACTGGTCAAGCACCCATTCCGATCGGGCGTGAAGGCCCAGAAAGGCGTGGAATTCTGACCATGCCTTTGCGTTGCAGGGCAATCCAAGGCGCTCCGAGGGTGCGCGTGCGCACCCTCGCCTCTGGCCCCGCCGGGCCAGAGGGGCCGGGCCTGCCCGGCCGAGCGCGGCTGCGTCCGGTGGGGCAGTCGTGACAAAGGCCCTGATGTTGCACGGTGCCGGCTCGAATGTCGGCAAGTCATTGCTGGTCGCAGGATTGTGCCGCGCGGCACGCAACCGTGGGCTTTCGGTACGGCCATTCAAGCCGCAGAACATGTCGAACAATGCCGCCGTAACCTCGGATGGGGGCGAGATCGGGCGAGCGCAGGCGCTTCAGGCTCTGGCCTGCGGGGTCGAGTTGCATACCGACATGAACCCGGTCCTGCTCAAGCCCGAAACCGACACAGGCGCCCAGGTTGTCGTGAACGGCAAACGGCTGACCACGGTTCGGGCGCGGGACTATGCCGCGCTAAAGCCGCGGCTTTTGCAGGCCGTGACGGACAGCTTCACGCGCCTGCAAGCCGGGGCCGACCTCGTGGTCATCGAAGGCGCCGGCAGTCCGGCCGAGGTGAACCTGCGCAAAGGTGACATCGCCAACATGGGCTTTGCCCGCGCCACGGGAACGCCGGTCGTCCTTGTCGGTGATATCGACCGGGGCGGCGTAATCGCTCAGATCGTCGGCACACAGGCGGTTCTCGACCCCGAGGATGCCGCCATGATCCACGGCTTCGCGATCAACAAGTTCCGCGGCGATCCAGCGCTGTTCACGGATGGCTATGACTTCATCGCCTCGCGCACCGGCTGGCCCGGCTACGGGGTCGTTCCGTGGTTTCCGCAGGCGCACCTGCTGCCCGCCGAAGATGCGCTGGACGTTTCTGGCGGCGGCTCGGGCGCGCTGAAGGTCGCTTGCCCGCTCCTGTCGCGTATCGCCAATTTCGACGACCTCGACCCGCTGAAGCAGGAGCCCGGCGTCACCCTCGTCATGGTCCGCCCCGGCGAGCCGATTCCCGGCGATGCGGATGTCGTCATCCTGCCCGGCACCAAGTCGACGCGCGGGGACCTTGCGATGCTTCGGGCCGAGGGGTGGGACGTGGACCTGATCGCACACCGCCGGCGCGGCGGGCGGATCCTCGGGCTGTGCGGCGGCTACCAGATGCTCGGCCGCCGGATCGCAGACCCCGAGGGGATCGAGGGCCCGGCGGGCGAGACCGAGGGCCTCGGCCTTCTGGATGTCGAGACCGTGATGACCGGCGACAAGCGGCTGACCCGCGCCGAGGCGCACCATGCAGCCAGCGGGCTCGCGGTCTCGGGCTACGAGATCCACATCGGGCGCACGGACGGCCCGGACCGGTCGCGGCCGTTCGCCTTTCTGGATGGAGCTCCCGAGGGGGCAATTTCCGGTGATGGACGCGTGACCGGCACCTACCTGCACGGCCTGTTCTCCGAAGACGCCTTCCGTGCGGCCTGGCTGAGCGATCTTGGCGCCGAACCATCGGGTCAGTCCTATACCGCTTCGGTGGACCGGACGTTGGACAAGCTGGCCGCCCACCTCGAAGAACACATGGACGTGGACAGCCTTCTGGCGCTCGCCGCGCGTTAGCGCAATGCGGCCTCAAGCCGGTCCCACTCGCCAGGTTCACCGGGGAGCCCCAGCCGCAGCCATGTCGGGTGTGCCTCAAACGCCCGGCTCCAGATCCGGTGCGTGGCGAGCCTGCGCCGCGCCGCGATCCCGCCACCGGTCTCGTAGAGCCGGAACTGGGTGGTGCCGCCGATCACCTGCCAGCCCGCGCCGGTTGCCAGTGCGTCGAGCCGCGCGGCTCCTTCGGACAAGCGCCGGACAGCCTGCTGGCGCCAGCCAACATCCCGCAACGCGAGCGCTCCAAGATGCAATGCCGGGCCGCTGACCGCCCAAGGGCCAGCCAGTGTGCGGATCGTCGCGATATCCGTTCGGGAACCGAATGCGAAGCCCAGCCTCAGGCCCGCGAGCCCGTAGAACTTCCCGAATGACCTCATGACCAGCACACCCGCGGCAGGCATGTGTGGCAATAGCGACAGCTCCGGTTCGGGGTCAGCGAAGCTTTCGTCCACAACCAGAAGGTCGACGCGGTCCGCCAGAGCCAGCAAGTCCTCGGTTCGATGCCGTTGACCATCCGGATTGTTGGGGTTCACCACCACGGCCACGTCGGCACCCGCCAGATCAGCGAGCCGCTCCGGTTCTTCGACCGTCCAGCCTGCCGCCCGCAACGCGCCGGCGTGCTCGTTGTAGGTTGGCGACAGCACACGGGCCAAGCCGCGCGGCCTGAGCCAGGGCACCATCTGGATCGCCGCCTGCGCGCCCGCCAGCGCAAGGCCCGGAGCGGCCGTCGAATATGCCGCGCGCGCCGCGGTCATCGCGTCTTCGACCAGCGCCGACGTCGGCAAGGCCCGCACCACAGCGTCCGGCAACTCGGGCATCGGCCAGGGCACACGGTTGATCCCGGTCGATAGGTCGATCCAGTCACCCGGCGCGCCGCCGTACTCCCTGATCGCCGCGTCCAGATCGCCGCCGTGTTCGCGCATGTGGCCTCCTGTTTCGGGCGCAGCATAAAGCGTTGCGCAGCGGGCGCGAGCCTCAGATGAGCGCCATCAGCGCAAGACCGGCCGCCGCGACGCCAAGCATCCGCGTGTACAACCGCAACCCCTGCCGGATCGCCGCCGCATCCGGGTCAGGCGCAGCGGCGTTCACCCAGGGCTGGTCCTCCATCCCTGTGCTGTAGGCGCGCGGCCCCGACAGCCGGCAGCCGATGCCATGTGCCAGCGCCGCTTCGGGCCAGCCTGCGTTGGGCGAGCGGTGCAGCGGCGCGTCGGGCCTTGCGCCGCGCAGTACCTGCACGGGACGCCCCGAGGCCAGCGCGAACAGCAGCGCCGTCAACCGCGCAGGCACCCAGTTCACGGCATCGTCCAGCCGCGCCGCGACCCGCCCGAACGCTTGGTGCCGAGGCGTGCGGTAGCCGATCATGCTGTCGAGCGTATTAATCGCCTTGTAGCCGGCGATCCCCGGCAGTCCGAACAGCGCGCCCCAGAACAGCGGTGCGATCACCCCGTCCGAGGCATTCTCGCCCAGGCTCTCAAGCGCGGCGCGGGCGACGCCAGCCTCGTCCAGCCGCTCGGGATCGCGACCGACAATCTTCGCGACCGCCTGCCGGGCGCCGGGCAAATCGCCTTGTTCCAGCGGGCGCGCGACGTCGGCGACGTGGTCATGCAGGCTACGCGCGGCGACGAGAGGTGCGGCCAGCAGACCGGTCAGGACGATGCCAAGCCAGCCCCCGGGCAAGAGGCGCGCGACCAGAACGGCAGGAAGGACGGCCGCCGCCAGCACCACGGCCACGGCAAGAGCGCCCATCGCTATACGCCGCGCCTCGGTCGCGGTGTCGTCGTTCCACGCAAGATCCAGCCGTCGGATCAGCGCCCCGAGCCACGTCACCGGATGGCCGATACGGCGGAACAGCCAGTCCGGCCAGCCGACCAGCCCGTCGACGCCCAGCGCCAGCAGCATCGCAAGCGCGCTCATAGGGGCCCCGGTGTGCGGAAGGTGACGATGCCGCGCACTCCGGCTTCCGCCATCAGGCGGGCCGCACGTCTGCGGTCACCCTCCCCCGGCGCGAACAGCAGGCCGCGAGCCGAGCCCGTATGCGCCGCCGCCAGTCCCAGCGCGCCGCAATCGCGCGCTATTGCCATCAGGGGGGCAATATCCTTGCCGCCGCGCAGCGCTTGATTGCGGCGGGCGGACTCGGTCGCGAGTTCGGCCAGCCGAGCGCGATCCGGGCCCGCCGCCCGCCAGTCCGTCACGAGATCGGAAATACCGGCGAAACGCTCATCCCCGGCCCGCGTCTGGCACGGCGCTCCGTGGAACCCGCCCAAAACATCGAAAGAGGGCACCGGGTCCAGCCGCTCCCTGACTTCAGCCCTGCGCGACGCCCAAAGGACCTGCCCCGGCGCGGGCAACATCAGGGGATCGGTCGCCCCCTCCAACCCAAGGCAGAGCGGCGCCAGCCGTTCATCCAAGGACAATCCCACCGCACCAGCTACCGCCAGCAGCGCGGCGGTCGAGACCCCGGCCCCGCCACCGGGCGGCATGTCAGCGCTCAGGCGCAACGCACCACGCAGGGGGCGGCCGGCAGCAGAGAACAATGCACGCAAGGCAGGCCGGGTCAGCAGCCCGCCCGTCACCCGCAGCGGCTCTGGCCCAGCGCGCCAGCGCGCGGTGACCCCGAGGATCGGCGCGGGCAATGTGACGAGAACGACCTCGCCGTCCACGCGCCCCTGCAGGAACTCGCCCAAGTGCCCGGCCACGCGGGCCGTGCGCCAGCCGCGTGGCCCGAGCGCCACCTCAGGTCCCGCTGCTGACGCCCGCATCCTCGAAACTGGCCATGTCGTTGAGCATTGCCGCCGCCGCCTGCACCAGAGGCCAGGCCAGCAGCGCCCCGGTTCCCTCGCCAAGGCGCAGGCCAAGATCCAGCAGCGGACGCGCCTGCAGGTGATCCATCACCATCCGGTGCCCACCCTCCGCCGAGGCGTGGGCAAAGACCATCGCCCGGCGCAACTCTGGCGCTTCGGTCAACACCACCAGCGCGGCCGCCGAGGCGATGAAGCCGTCGACGATAACCAGCCGCCCGGCACGGGCCGCACCTTCCATCGCGCCAGTCATCATCGCAATCTCGAACCCGCCGTATTCCGCCAGCGCCTCGCCGGGGGTCAGCGCGCCGGTACGCGCGGCGGCCCGCTCCAGAACCTCTGTCTTGTGGCGCAGCCCTGCATCATCCAGCCCGGTGCCGCGCCCGGTCAACTCGGCCACCGATTTGCCGGTGATCTTGTGTGCGATCAGCGTCGCGGCGGTGGTGTTCGCGATCCCCATCTCACCGAAACAGACCGCATCGGCCTGCCCGTCAGCCCCAAGCACAGCGCCCTCAGCCCACGCCTTGGCGCATTGCTCGGCGGTCATAGCAGGCGCAACGGCGCTGTTCGCCGTCCCCGGCCCGATACGGCGTGAGATCAGATCGGGGTGCTCGATTGCCTCGACGACACCGGCGTCGACCACGCGCAGAGCCACGCCGGTCGTCCGCGCGAACACGTTCGCCGCCGCGCCGCCGCTCAGGAAGTTGAGCACCATTTGCGCCGTCACCGCCTGCGGAAAGGCCGAGACGCCTTCGGCCGCGATGCCGTGGTCGCCCGCGAAGATCGTCAGCTGCGCCCGCTCCATCCGCGGTGTCACCGTGCCCTGCAAAAGGGCGATCTGCTCGGCCAGATCCTCGATCCGGCCCAGCGAGCCTGGCGGCTTGGTCTTGGTATCGATGGCATGGCGGATGCGGGCGGGCAGGTCGTTGGTCTGGGTCATTCGCGCTCGCTGAATTATCGGGTGCCCCTGCCTAGCCGCTGGCATAGGTTGGGCGCAAGACACGTTGAAGGCAGGAGGCGACGGGTGCTGACACTGGTTCTGGGCGGGGCGCGCTCCGGCAAAACAGGCTTCGCCGAGCGGTTGACCGAAGAGGCCGCGCCGTCCCGTGTCTATATCGCAACCGGGCAGGCCTTCGACGCCGAGATGGTAGAGCGGATCGCGCTTCACAAGGCTGCACGCGGCGAGGGCTGGCGGACGGTCGAAACCCCACTCGACCCCACCGGGGCGCTGGATCAGGCCACGGGTAATGAGGCCGTCCTTCTCGACTGCCTGACGCTGTGGCTGTCGAACCTGATGCACCACGAGCGAGACATCGAGACCGAGACCGAACGGCTGCTGGATGCGGCGTCGCGCTGCTCCGCGCCTGTCGCCATGGTCTCGAACGAGGTCGGGCTTGGGCTGGTCCCCGAAACGCCCCTGGGTCGCACATTCCGGGACGCGCAGGGGCGCCTGAACCAGCAGGTCGCGGCGCGGGCCGACCGGGTCGCCTTCGTCGCCGCCGGCCTGCCGGTCTGGCTGAAGGATTAAAGCGCCGGCGGCATCGCGATCGGCGGAACGCGAGCGGTGAAATGGCCCTTCACGCCCTGCGGCCATTGGCGAAACGGGACCACGCCGCTCGGGCTTTCGGCATGTTGGGCGGCATAGTCCACCAGCGCCTCGGCGGCCTCGGCGCCGGGTGCGAAACGGCCCAGCACATAGGTCATCTTGCCCTCGGCCGAGATCGCGACATTGCAGCCGTGCTCGCACCCCATAAGGCAGGCGGTCCCCCGGACACTGACGCCCGTGACGCCCTCGGCAGCCTTCTGCACCTCGGCCAACATCGCCTCGCCACAGGGGGTGAGGGTCTTGTCCTCGCGCAGCGCGGGCTGGCGGCAAGTGGTGCAGACGGTGATCGTGGTCATCGGGGCCTCCGGGTTTCGGCCCCAACCCCTAACGCGGGCGGCACCGGGATGCCAGCACCGCACGGCCCTTTGCGATCACGAAAAAAGGCGCCGAGGAAACCCCGGCGCCCAGTTGTGCCGTATGGCACTGGCGGTCGTTTCGGACGTGTCAGCCGTTCATCTCGGCCCGGATCTGCTGGCGCAGCACGTCAATGGGAATGGCCTGGCCGTCGCGCTTGAACGACCAATAGGTCCAGCCATTGCACGAGGGCAGGCCCTCGAGCGCAGCGGCGACCTGGTGGATCGAGCCCTTGGTCTCGGCCGAGACCAGCGAGCCGTCGGCGCGGACCTTCGCGGTGCGTCGGCCGTTCATCGAGACCAGCACGTCGCCCGGCGCAAGCATGCCGCGCTCGACCAACTGGCCAAACGGCACGCGGGGCTCGGCCCGGCGGCTGGCGGTGGTGGTCAAAGACTCGGCGTCGGACTTCGGTACGGCGGCGATGCGTTTGCGGGCAAGACGGGCGTATTCCTCGTCCCGCTCGAGCCCGATCCAGCGGCGGCCGAGACGGCGCGCCACGGCGCCGGTGGTGCCGGTGCCGAAGAACGGGTCGAGCACGATGTCGCCCGGCTTGCTGGTCGAGACCAGCACGCGGTGCAGCAGCGCCTCGGGTTTCTGGGTCGGGTGTGCCTTCTCGCCCTTCTCGTTCTTCAGGCGCTCGCCGCCGTTGCAGATGGGCAACAGCCAGTCCGAGCGCATCTGAACGCCGTCGTTCAGCTGTTTCAGGGCTTCGTAGTTGAACGTGTACTTCGCGCTGTCGCTTTTCCCGGCCCAGATGAGAGTCTCGTGGGCGTTGGTCAGGCGCTTGCCGCGGAAGTTCGGCATCGGGTTGGTCTTGCGCCACACGACGTCATTCAGGATCCAGAACCCCGTGTCCTGGAGCGCAGATCCGACGCGAAAAATGTTGTGATATGAACCAATTACCCAGATCGCGCCGTCCGGCTTCAAGACCCGGCGAGCGGCCTTGAGCCACGCCTTGGTAAACTGGTCATAGGTCTCGAACGACGCGAAACGGTCCCAATCGTTGTCCACGCCATCGACACGCGAGTTGTCGGGCCGGTGCAGGTCGCCCTTGAGCTGCAGGTTATAGGGCGGGTCGGCGAACACCAGATCGACCGAGCCTTCGGGAAGGCTGTTCATCAGGTCGATGCAGTCGCCCGTCAGGACGGAATCGAGGGGAAGATCGGCTTGGGCCGTTTTGGTTTTCTGGGGCATATCGGTGATCCGGCTTGCGGCTGTCTTGTTGCACCCAAGATGGCCTCAATCGCGAATCACGTCAATTTTCAAATTGAATCAATGACTTACAAAATGATCTTGGCACAAGATGTTGTGGACCGGTTTGAACGAACGCCTATGGTGTGGGGTTACCCCTAGACGGTGCAGTGCCTCGGAATGCATTTTGACTCCGTATCCGGCGTTCGTCTCCCAGCCGTAGCCGGGGTACTGTTGCGAAAGCGCAACCATGATCCGATCCCTTGTGACCTTTGCGACAATAGACGCCGCCGAGATCGCCGGTTCGCTGCCGTCGCCGCCGACAATCGCCTCTCCGGGGCAGGGCAGATCGCGAGGCATCCCCTTGCCGTCGATCAGCGCATGCCCCGGCGCGACGGGCAGCGCGGCGACGGCTCGGCGCATCGCGAGGTACGAGGCCTGGAGAATGTTGATCCGGTCGATCTCGCGCACCGAGGCGGCGCCGATCCCGATCACCGCGCACTCCTTCAACTCGGCGAAGATCGCCGCGCGGCGTTTGGCTGAAAGCTTCTTTGAATCGTCGACGCCGACGGGCACCTTCTCCGGGTCCAGGATCACCGCGGCGGCAACGACAGGACCGGCCCACGGGCCCCGCCCGGCCTCGTCAATTCCGCAGATCGGGGCGCGCCTGAACAGGGTCACCGAGCCGAAACCTCAAAAAAGCCATGAATTCCGTGCAGGATTGCACCAAACTTGTTCGCGTTAAAGAGTAGTACGGGGGATGACGCCCCCGGAGGTTTCATCGAGTACGCCATGATACGGTTCCTGATTTCGTCTCTTCCCGCAGCGCTTCTGCTGCTTCTTCCTGCCGGTCCCGCTGCACCCTTCACCTTTGCCGAGCGCGATGCCGGCGCCGACGCGCATCCGGCGGTCCTGACCCGTCATGGCGGGGCGTACTACTTCCCCGCGCTGTCGGAGTATGTCAATCAGGTCGGCGCACGACTGGCCGCGCAGACCGAGGAGCCAGCCGAGAACTGGACCTTCACCATCCTCGACACCCCGACGCTGACCGCCTTCGCGCAGCCGGGTGGCTATGTCTATGTCAGCCGGGGCCTGCTGGCGCTGCTGAACTCCGAGGCGGAACTCGCCGCCGTGTTGGCGCACCAGATGGCGCATGTACTTGCGGACCATGTGCCACTGCAGCCACCGGCCCCTGCCACGCCGCATCGCGGATTGTCCGAGGGCGCGCTGCTCGACGGCCTGATCGGCGGACGGCCGGAAGGCGATGCGCCGAACCCTTTCTCGGGCCGCAACACCGGCGCTGCGCCGGACTTCGATTTGTCGATGGAACTCGCGGCAGCCCGGCCGGGCGTGGAGATGCTTGCGGCGGCCGGGTATCCGCCTAACTCCGCCATCGAACTGCTTCGCAGGTTGCAGACCCATGCGGGCCTCGCGAACAATCTCGACGGCGCGGGAACCGTCGCGCTTCTGGGGAGCACCGGCCCCGAGCGTGAGGAGATCGCGACCGCCATCCGCCTCGCCGCCGACGCGGTTCAGACAGGGTCGGGCCCGATCGACGACGGTCGCCGGGATTTCCTGCTTGCCTTGCAGGGGCTGCTCTACGGGGACAGCCCGGATCACGGCCTGATCCGCGACGGCAGCTTCATCCACCCGAACCTGCATTTCGCCTTCGATCTCCCCGAGGGCTATGTCGCCGAGATCACCGCCGCCGAGGTCATCGCCCGCGGCCCCGGCGGGGCGGTCATGGTTCTGGACACCACCGACCGGGCAGGCAGCCGGTTGCAGAGCTATCTTCGCGACAGCTGGGCGCCGAGCCTGACGCGCAACGTGTCCTCCGGATACCTTTATGACCTGCAGGCGCGCGAGATCGGCGGCTTCGACGCGGCCAGCGCCTTTCAGCCTTATGACGACGAAACCGGTCCGAAAGTCGCGCAACTGGTCGTGATCCGCACCGACGAGCGCATCTACCGGTTCCGCAACGTGGCCCCGGCCGAAGACATCGCCGCGAGCCTTGAGATGGAGGCGGCAGTGGACACGTTCCGCCAGCTGCCGCTGACCGCATCGACCCGCTACAATCCTTATTGGCTGCAAATCCACGAGGTGCGGCGCGGCGACAGCATGAACCTCTTCGCCGCCGCAATGCCGCTCCGCGACGGCGCCGAAAGCCGGTTCCGGGTGCTGAACGGCTATGACGGCGCGCAAGTGCCGGTGATCGGCGACCTGGTCAAACTGGTGATGGAAGAGTAGCGCCGGTCGCGCTCAGATCAGCTCGACCAGCGCCACGAGGCCCAGCGCACCCGCAGCGCCCGTCATCAGCCAGCCCCACCACGGCAACCCGCGCTCGTCCTTCGGCTGGGGCGGGTTGTTGGCATAGACCAGCGCACGCTCGGCCATGCCGGGCAGCAGCGGCCCGAAGCGGCTCAGCACCTTAACCGTATTCGCCAGATCGTTGAGCACCGCGCGCGGCCCGAGGTTGTCCCGGATATAGTCCTCGACCACGGGCTTTGCGGCCTCCCACATGTTCATCGCCGGATCCAGCGAACGCGCGACGCCTTCGACCACAACCATCGTCCGTTGCAGCAGGATCAGCTCGGTCCGGGTCTCCATCCCGAAACGCTCTGTCACGTCGAACAGGTGTGCCAGCAGGCGTGCCATCGAGATATGCGTGGCGTCCTGCCCGAAGATCGGCTCGCCGACCGAGCGCAGCGCCTGCGCGAACGCCTCGACATCCTGCGTGCGCGGGACGTAGCCGGCCTCGAAATGCACCTCGGCCACGCGGCGATAGTCGCGGCGCAGGAACCCGATGAGAATCTCGGCATAGACCCGGCGGGTGTAGGCGTCGATCCGGCCCATGATCCCGAAATCAAGTGCGACGATCTCGCCGTTGGGCGCCAGCTTGAGGTTCCCCTGGTGCATGTCACCGTGGAAGAACCCGTCGCGCAGCGCGACCTTGAGGAAGGTCTGGATCACCCGCCGCGACAGCTCCGTCAGGTCCGCGCCGCGCGCAGCCAGCGCAGGAACGTCGCCGAACTTGGTGCCCTCCACCCACTCCAGGGTCAGGACGCGGCGTCCGGAATGCGCCCAGATCACCTCGGGGACCGAGAACCCCTCGTCCTTCATGGTGTTCGCCCGAAACTCGTCGGCGGCCGAGGCTTCCATCCGCAAGTCCAACTCGCCCAACACGACGGACTGGAAATGCTCGATCACATCGGTGGGCTTGAGGCGGCGGGCCTTGGGCGCCAGCAGCTCGATCATCCTCGCCGCAAGATAGAAGGCGTCGACGTCGCGCATGAAGGCGCGCTCGATCCCGGGGCGCAGCACTTTCACCGCCACTTGCCGGCCATTGCTGCGCAGCCGCGCCCGATGCACCTGCGCCAGCGAGGCGGCAGCGACCGGGCCGGAGAAATCGTCGAACAGCTCATCCACCCGGAAGCCCAGCTCGCGCTCGACCGAGGCGCGGGCGACCTCGACCGGAAAGGCCGGCAGATCGTCCTGCAACTGCTTCAACTCGGCAGCGAGATCATCGCCGACCACGTCGGGGCGGGTCGACATCAGCTGCCCGAACTTGATGTAGGCCGGACCCAGCGCCGTCAGCGCGCGGCTGATCGGCGGCAGCGAGGCATCGCCCCTGTGGCCGAGCCAGGCAAAGGGCCAGCCCAGAACGCGCGCGGCGATCCGCAGATGGCGCGGCGCATCCAGCGCCTCCAGCGCTTCGCGCATCGCGCCGGTCCGCTCAAAGGTCGCGCCGGTCCGGATCAGGCGCCAGAGATTGTGAGGCCCGCGCACCTTACAGCTTCCATCCCGAGTGCAGCGCCGCGATGCCCAGCGAGAGGTTGCGCCAGCGCACCTGCCCGAACCCGGCGTCACGGATCATGTCGGCGAACGGCTCCTGCGCGGGGAACTTGCGGATCGACTCGACAAGGTACTGATAGCTGTCCCGGTCATTGGCGATCATCTGCCCCATCGGCGGGATCACGTTGAACGAGTAGCGGTCGTAGAGCCACTGCATCCCCGGATTGGGAAGCTGGCTGAACTCCAGCACCATCAGTCGCCCGCCGGGGCGCAGCACGCGGAACGCCTCTGACAGCGCGTCCTCGATCCGGGTCACGTTCCGGATCCCGAAGCTGATCGTATAGTAATCGAAGCTGTTGTCCGGCAGCGGCAGAGCCATCGCATCGCCGACCACCCAGTCCACATGGTCGGACAGCTGCTCCGCCTCGGCGCGCTGGCGGCCCGCGACCAGCATGCCCTCGGTCATGTCGAGCACCGTCGCATGGCCCGTGCCGTGCGTCCGGTCGAGATACCGGAACGAGATGTCGCCGGTACCGCCCGCCACGTCCAGCAGCCGCGTGTTCTTCCGCGGCGCCAGCCAGTCGAGCATGGCGTCCTTCCACACTCGGTGGATGCCCAGGCTCATCACGTCGTTCATCACGTCATAGCGCGATGCGACCGAGGTGAAGACGCCGTGCACGCGGCCGGCCTTCTCTTCCTCGGGGATGTCCTGGAACCCGAAATGCGTCGTCTTCTCGCCCATGCCCATATCCCGCGCCATTCGCGCGCCAGTTAATACGTCAGGGGCAGGTAGTACAATTCCGGCACTCTGTCGCGCCCTCGGAGGCAGATTGACAGCCTCGCCGCGCGGGCCTATCGCCGCAGCCAACGTCCGAAGCCCTGCCAAAGGAAGGCCAAATGCCCGAACTGCCCGAGGTAGAGACGGTCCGCCGCGGGCTGGAGCCGGCCATGAGCGGCGCGCGGATCCTGAAAGCCGACGTCCGCCGCCCGGATCTGCGCTGGCCCCTGCCCGAGCGCATGGCCGACCGGCTGACCGGCGCGCGAGTGCTGCGGCTGGGGCGGCGCTCCAAGTACATTCTGGCGGATCTCGACACGGGCGAGACGCTGATCGTCCACCTGGGCATGTCCGGCCGGATGCTGATCGAGGAGGCGGCGGCCGGCAGCTTCCACCATGACCGCGCGACGCCCGGCAAGCACGACCATGTCATCCTCGATATGGAGAACGGCAGCCGGATCACGTTCAACGATGCCCGCCGCTTTGGCGCGATGGACCTAACACCCACGGATAAGGTCGAGGCGCACTGGCTGATCGCCCCGCTCGGCCCCGAGCCCTTGGGCAACGCCTTCACCCCCGACTACCTGGCCGAACGGCTCAAGGGGCGGCGCACGCCGATGAAGGCCGCCCTTCTGGACCAGCGGATCGTCGCGGGACTGGGCAATATATATGTCTCGGAAGCGCTCTGGCAGGCCGGGATCCACCCGCGCCGATTGGCGGGCAAGGTGTCGCTCGCGCGGCTGAACGTGCTGGTCCCCGCGATCCGCGCCGTGCTGACCGCCGCGATCGAGGCGGGGGGCAGTTCGCTCCGCGACTATCGGCAAGCGGACGGGGAACTGGGCTACTTCCAGCACAGCTTCGCTGTCTACGACCGCGCGGACCAACCCTGCCGCCGTGAAGGCTGCACCGGCGCGATTCGCCGGATCGTCCAGTCGGGCCGGTCCACCTACTACTGCAACAGCTGCCAGAGATAGGGTTGCGCCGGACAGACTTCGTGGTACCTCTGGCGGGGTTGTCCGGGCGAAGGAGCCACCAATGGGATACGAGACCATCAAGGTCGAGGTCGAGGACCACGTCGGCGTCATCCGCCTGGATCGACCCGATGCAATGAACGCGCTCAACAGCCAGTTGCTCGGGGAACTCGGCAAGGCGCTGCAGTCGCTGGACGGGAACGACAGCGTGCGCGCGATCGTTCTGACCGGGTCCGAAAAGGCCTTCGCCGCGGGCGCGGACGTCAAGGAAATGGCCGAGAAGAGCTTCGTCGACATGTTCGGCGAGGATTTCTTCACCCCCGAAGCGGCCCGGATCCTACAAATCCGCAAGCCGATCATCGCCGCCGTCGCGGGCTACGCGCTGGGCGGCGGGTGTGAGCTGGCGATGATGTGCGACTTCATCATCTGCGCCGACAACGCCAAGTTCGGCCAGCCCGAGATCAACCTCGGGATCATCGCGGGAATCGGCGGCACCCAGCGCCTGACCCGCTCGGTCGGCAAGTCCAAGGCGATGGAGATGCACCTGACCGGGCGCATGATGGACGCGGCCGAGGCGGAACGCTCGGGCCTTGTCAGCCGCGTCGTGCCCGCCAAGGAGTTGATGGCCGAGGCTCTGAAAGCCGCCGCAAAGATCGCCGAAAAGTCGCCGCTGACCGTGATGGCAGTGAAAGAGGCGGTGAATCGGTCCTACGAGACCACCCTCTCGGAAGGCGTCCTGTTCGAGCGCCGTCTGTTCCACGCGCTCTTCGCCACCGAGGACCAGAAGGAAGGCATGGCCGCCTTCGCCGAGAAGCGCACGCCTCAGTTCCGGGGAAAGTAACTCCCGGTTGGGCGTTGACAGCCGGGGCGCATGTGGATATGTCCGCGCCCTGACCTACGAAACGTGAAATGTTGGAACCGATTCATGGCTAACTCGCCTGGAGCAAAAAAGCGCGTCCGCCAGCTGGCTCGGCGGACCATGATCAACAAGTCCCGCCGCTCGCGGATGCGGACGTTCATTCGTCGTGTCGAGGAAGCCATCGCTTCCGGCGACAGCGAAAAGGCGCGTGACGCGCTGAAGAACGCACAGCCCGAAATCATGCGCTCCGTGACCAAGGGCATCCTGCACAAGAACACCGCATCGCGGAAGATCAGCCGCCTGTCGGCCCGCGTGAAGGCCATCAGCGCCTGATATCAGCGACATTCTGATTCAACGCCCGCGTACCTCCGGTGCGCGGGCGTTTTTCATGAAATATTCACGTTTCGAAAACTGTCACGTCGACGTCATGTTCAGGTTTTGGTCCTGTTGCCCGAATCTGAGCCGCTGCCTAACTTGGCCCTGCACTCGGTGGCCCAACACTGAGCTTCAACGATAGTTCGTAATGATCGCGGAACCGGAAAGTATTCCGGCGCTGCGGTGTTGCGTTTTACTTGTTGAGCATAGTGTTGCATCGAATCTGTAGTGATCCGCCCAAAGCAACGTCAATGGATTTGTCGTGTTGAAAGGTGAACTGGGGCGCGTCTAGTGTCGCGCCACTATCAGCAGGGGACAAAAGACTTCATGAGCGATTCTCCGACCATCGCCGTCGACAACCTGAGCCCGGACGAAGTCTGGGCCGCGCTTGAAGCGGACAGCACTGCCCAGCTTGTCGATGTACGGACCCGGCCGGAGTGGAGCTTCGTCGGCGTTCCGGATCTGAGCGCGCTCGACCGCCAGGTGGTTCTGGCCGAGTGGCGCCGCTATCCGGACATGCAGGTGTCCCCGGATTTCGCCGAGCAGGTGCTGAGCGCCTTCGGCGAATCCACCCCGCGGCAGATCTTCTTCATCTGCCGCTCCGGCGCGCGCTCCCTCGAGGCGGCGCGTGAAGTCTCGGGCCTTTGCGCATCGCGGGGCCTCGAGGTGCGCTGCGTGAACGTGGCCGAGGGATTCGAGGGCGACCTCGATTCGGCCCGGCATCGCGGCGCCATGAACGGCTGGAAAGCGCGCGGCCTCGCCTGGCAGCAGAGCTGAGGACGTAGAATCGGCGGCCCCTGTCCGGGGGCGGTCATTTGCGGCGTGGGGGCGCCGTCGGGGACGAACGGAAAACGACGGGACGGCATGGAACAGGATATTTGGGGCCGCGTTCGCAACGGGCTTAACGACTCACTCGGTGAATCCGCCTTCACCACTTGGATCGAGCCGCTGGAATTCCAGGGCTGCAACAATGGCGTCGCCTATCTGACGGCCCCCACCAGCTTCATCGGAAACTGGGTCTCGCAGCACTACGGCGAGCGGATCCAGCGCCTGATTGCGGATACAGGCACGTCGGTGTCTCGCCTCGACTTCTCGGTTGCGAACCGTCCCGCTCGCACGCCGGAACCCGTCGGCGCCGAAGCCGCGAACGGCCAGTTGAGCGGTCACGCCAACGGCGCGGATGCCGCCCCGCAGCCTGCTGCCCGCCCAGCAGAACCCGTTCGCCCGGCGGATCACGGCGCCGAACTGCCCGGCTCGCCCCTTGACGCCCGCTATCGGTTCGACACTTTCGTCGTCGGCAAACCGAACGAGCTGGCCCATGCCGCCGCGCGCCGTGTCGCCGAGGGCGGAGCCGTGACCTTCAACCCGCTGTTCCTCTACGGCGGCGTTGGCCTCGGTAAGACGCACCTCATGCACGCCATCGCTTGGGAGCTGCAGAACCGGACCCCCGCCCCGCGCGTGCTCTACCTGTCGGCCGAGCAGTTCATGTACCGCTTCGTGCAGGCGCTGCGCTTCAAGGACACCTATTCCTTCAAGGAACTGTTCCGCTCGGTCGACGTGCTGATGGTGGACGACGTCCAGTTCATCGCTGGCAAGGAATCGACGCAGGAAGAGTTCTTCCACACGTTCAACGCGCTGGTGGACCAGAACAAGCAGATCGTGATCTCTGGCGACACTGCGCCGGGCGAGATCTCGGGCCTCGAGGACCGGATCAAGTCGCGCCTGCAGTGCGGCCTTGTCGTCGACCTGCACCCGACCGACTACGAACTGCGCCTTGGCATTCTCCAGACCAAGGCCGAGATCCAGTCCGAGCTTCACCCCGGCATCACCGTCGATCCGCGCGTGCTGGAGTTCCTGGCCCACCGCATCAGCTCGAACGTCCGCGTGCTGGAAGGCGCGCTGACCCGGCTCTACGCCTTCGCCTCGCTGGTCGGTCGGCCGATCGACATGGACATGGCGCAGGAATGCCTCGCAGACGTGCTGCGCGCATCCGAGCGCAAGGTCACTGTCGAAGAGATCATCCGAAAAGTCGCCGACCACTACAACGTGCGTATGGCCGACCTTCTGGGCCCGCGCCGCGCTCGCGCGGTGTCTCGGCCGCGCCAGGTGGCGATGTTCCTGTCGAAGCAGCTGACGACGAAATCGCTGCCCGAGATCGGCCGCCGATTCGGCGGACGCGACCACACCACGGTCATTCATGCGGTGAAAAAGATCGAGGAACTCAAGTCGGTCGACAGCCAGATCAGCGACGAGGTCGAGCTGCTCCGCCGCATGCTGGAGGCCTGACCGGCCTTGGAAACCGAGTCTTTTCGGCAACCTTTCGGCACAAAGTGAACGATTCGCGGCCCCGAATTGCCGCGATTTCGCCACTAAACTTGGGTTGTATGCTAGCTGAGCATGCGCCAAATCCCGTTGGCTGGTTTACCGAGTCTGGGTAACCTTGGGGCAGGGTTTGGCAAAAGCGTATAGGTGGAGCACGGTCTCCAGGGTGTGTGCAATGATCTCGGAACTGTTTGCAGAAGCTAGAAAGGTTTTTCGTCAGCGCTTGAGCGAGCTCAAGCAGGACGAGGACGGCGGTACGAACACCATCGAGTTCGTGCTGTGGCTTCCCATTTTCATCCTGATTCTCAGCATCGTCGTTGACGTCTGCTTCATGTTCCTGGCGCAGGCTGTGATGTACGACGTTGCCTCCGACACGGCGCGCCGCTTGGCGGTAAGCAGCGGCAGCCAAGCCGACATCATTGCTGACGCAAAAAGGAATGCAACTTTCGGGGGTGTCGAACCTGCAGTGGTGCCGACAATGAACCTTGATGGCACGGGGGTCATTCGGGTCGTCGTGACCCACAAGGTGCAGGACGTCGATGTTGTCGGCGTTTTCGGCAGCGTCGCAAGCACGTTTGCCTCTGATGAAATCAACGCCACGGTCTATCAGGTGAAAGAGCGTGAGGGCGTTTCGGCCAGCAACTAAGCCGGCACCGCAGAAGGCGCTGCCGGGGTTTGCGGCGCCTTGGATAACTCAAGGTTCGGTGTGGGTACCGCCGAACATCCTCTGCCGAGTACGGGCATAACCCTGAGAGGGGTTCTGTGATGTACAAGTCGATCGGCATGTACGCCGCATTCAAGAAAGACGCCGAAGGTGCATCGACCGCTTGGTCGATCTTCTGGATGATCTGCTTCCTGCTCCTCTCCGGGCTTATCATCGACACCGCCAACGCCTACAAATATCGGCAGGTGCTGACCGCCACGGCCGAGTCGGCATCGCTGGCGGCTATCATGAATTACCGTGAGGTGGAGTACTACGGGCTCTACGACCAGAAGAACGCGACATACTACACCGAAGACGGCAACGCCCCGCCGACAGGGTACTCCCGCGCGCGAAATGTTGCGACCAGCATCGCCAGCCAGATGATGAACACCAGCGGCAACGGCGAGGTGATCACAGATCAGGATGTCGAACTGGGCAACTGGAACGGTTCTACCTTCACGGTATGGGACGGAACGTCGAACCCGACTTTCACGATCAACGCCGCGCGCGCCACGGCCTACCGGTCCAGCCGCCGCGCGGATCCGGACGATGCAAACCCGCTCGATACGCTGCTGCTCGGCGCATTCGGCGGCATGCCCTGGTGGGACGTCGCCTCTGTTTCGATTGCCGAAGCCTTCATTCCGGCCTGCTATACCGATGGCTTGCTCGCTCAGGGCAAGGTGGACATGAGTTCGAACAACTCGTTCTACGGCGAGATCTGCGTCCACGGCGAAGGTCATGAAAACGATGGCAACAAGAATCCTCCAGTGGGAATCAGTCTTCAGCAGGGGAACTATTTCGACCCTGAAGTGATCGTATCGGCTCCGGGTTCGTTTGATACCATGGTCGACGGCTCAGGCGCGGGGTACGACGATCCGGTCTATGACGTCTACCGCCAAGAGCAACTCGACATCTTCGGCGTTACCATGTTCAACGAACTGCGCGACATGTTCTTCGATCCGACGCAGGTCACAGCCACGACCCTGTCCGATCACATGCCTGACTACATCCTAGACAACGTGAAAGATGCCAGCGGGAACTACATTGTCGGCGATGGGGATCTATCGACCCCCCTTAACAAGGACGATTTCTCGCAGACAGATATCAACGCCCTGGGAGACGACACCAACGACTGGCCGATTGTCACCACGACCCCGTCGGGCGATCCGCTCACCGGTGCCGCACTCGAGAGCCTGCTGGCAACTGCGACCGCAAACGACACGGTCGAGGAAACTTTCGCCGGCAAGATCTACAAGGTCACCTGCACCGGTGGGAACGGAAAGACCGTCGCGCTTAATCAAGCCGTTCTGATGGACAGGGTCGCCGTCGTCTCGCCGAACTGCGAATTCAACCTTTCATCCGATATCACCATCAGCGACGCATACCTGCTCACGGATGCGGTCAACCAGAACGGCAATGCTGTCATCCATGGCAGCAATGGTGTCACCATCGGTAACGGAAACTGCGAGACCGGCACGGGATCGCGTGTGATGGCGCGTGGTACGATCGACTTCGCGTCGGACATGAACATGATCCGCTCGCAGATCATCTCGGCCGAGCAGGACGTGTACTACGCCGCCAAGGCCGACGGCCTTGAGGGGACCTCTGTCCATGCCGGCGGCAACATCTGGCTGCGCTCACAGGCCCAGGCGGAACTCTGCCCGGACGCGATCGGCGACTTTACTGACCCGCCCCGCGATTACTATCGGCTGGTGCAGTAAGCTCTTTCGCGATTTCATTCACCGCGGGGCGGGGCGCAGCGGCGTCTCCGCCCCGTGACATTTCATACACATAAGTTTATGTGAATACATCCAGCACTATTTCCGTTTAGAATCATTAAGTTAAAAGTTCCAGCTTTCATTGTGCCCCAGTAGAAAGTTTGCTATTTAATTAATGATGTTCAAAATCCGGCTCAGGTTTGTCGGATTCGTGGGTTCCAGGTGGGGTGGCGTGATGAAAATGCCTACAGGCGCGATTTCGCGTTTTCACAACGACGTCGAAGGTGCATCGACCGCCTGGTCGATCTTCTGGACGCTGATCTTCCTTATCATGTCGGGTTTCGTGATCGACACGGCGAATGCCTACAAGTACCGGCAGGTGCTGACGGCGACAGCCGAATCCGCATCGCTTGCGGCGTTGATGAATTACAACGAACTTCAGTACTACGGTCTCTACGACCAAAAGGACGAAGAGTACTATGTCGACGGCGGTGCCACGCCTCCGACGGGCTACACCCGTGCGCGGACCGTGGCCAAGGACCTTGCGACCAAGATGATGAACACCGCCAACAACGGCAATGTCATCACGGATGCCGATGTCGAACTGGGCAACTGGAACGGCACCACGTTTACGGCTTGGGACGGGACGGGCACGCCCGCCTACAGCATCAACGCGGCGCGCGCTACTGCATATCGCTCCAGCCGTCGTGCCGATCCGAACGATGCGAACCCGCTCGACACGCTGCTGCTGGGCGCGTTTGGCGGACTGGAGTTCTGGGATGTCGCCGGCCAGTCGGTTGCGGCGATGTTCGTTCCCTGCCCATATGCTTACGGTCTGATTGCGACGGGTAAGGTGGACATGAGCTCGAACAACACTTTCTCGGGTCAGCTTTGCATCCACGGTCAGGGTGAAGAGAACAAGGGTAACAAGAACCCTGCTGTCGGTATCGATCTGCAGCAAAACAACAGCTTCGACGACACCGTCCACGTGTCTTCGAACGGAGAGTTCGAGACACAGGTCGCGGGCTCGGGCGCGGATGACGCGGATAGCAACCTGGAGAACCGGTATAACCCGGCCAGCCTGCAACCTACCGGGGTCACGGAATTCCCGAACATCCAAGCAATGCTGGAGACGCCGGAAGACGTCGATCTGCAAAAGATCAAGGATTACATGCCGGATTATATCATTGAGACGGCCGAGATTTCGTCGGTACCGATCGGTGATAACCTCATGGACACTCCGTTGACAGCGGCCGATATTGCCGAATTGGAAGCTGGTCATAACCCGAATAACTATACGGTAGATTGGCCAATCGTGAGCGAGGTCGAGACATCGCCGGGTGTCACCGAACCGCTGACAGCAACCAGGTTCGAGAATCTACTGGCCGACATCGCCGCCGGAACGATCTCCAGTTCGGATTTCGCCGGCAAGATCTACCACATCGACTGCTCGGGCGGTGGCGCCGACAAGACTGTCGACTTCAATCAGGAGATCACGCTCACCAATATCGCTGTGGTGTCGAACGAGTGCCGCTACTCGCTGTCGTCGAACATCACCATCGCGAGTTCGATCCTTCTGACCGACCACAACGGCCCGAACGCTTCGATCCAGGGCAGCAATGGCGTGACCATCGGCAGCGGCGCATGCGAAGACAGCGCCGGCTCCAAGATCATGGCCCGCGGCACGATCGATTTCGCCTCCGACATGACAATGATCAGCTCGCTGATCGTGTCGGAAGAGGAAGACGTCTACTATGCCGCCAAGGCGGATGGAATGGACGGGTCCTCGGTGCACGCTGGCGGCAACATCTACCTGCGCTCGCAGGCCGAGTTCCAGGACTGCCCCGGCGCGGTTCCGACGAAGAACTTCACGACTCAGTCTTGGTATCGCCTGGTCAACTGAGGACTGAACTTTCCGATCGAAGGGGCGCGGGAGACCGCGCCCCTTTTTCATTCCTGCCACACCTTCCGCCGCTTTCCCCTTTTTCCGTTTGAACAATCCGGCGATTTCGCTACCGTCGGCTTCCCGAATGCGAGCGAGACGAGGAACGGTTTCTATGAAGGTGAGCATCGAGCGATCCGCGCTGCTGAAAGCGATGAGCCGGGCGCAGTCGGTCGTGGAGCGGCGGAACACGATTCCGATCCTCGCCAATGTGCTCATCGAGGCCGACGGCGACACGCTGGCCTTCCGCGCGACCGACCTCGACATCGAGGTTCTGGACCGCGCCCCGGCGATGGTCCTGAGCGCGGGCGCCACCACCGTCGGCGCCCACACCCTGCACGAGATCGTGCGCAAGCTGCCCGACGGCGCAATGGTCGAGCTTGAGGCTGACAGCGCTGCCGGCCGCCTGTCGGTCCGCGCCGGACGCTCGAACTTCCAGCTGGCCACCCTGCCCCGCGAAGACTTCCCGGTGATGGCCAACGCCGAGTATGACTGCAACTTCGCCTGCGATGCGCCCATCCTGCGGCGCCTGTTCGACAAGGCGAAGTTCGCAATCTCGACCGAGGAAACCCGCTATTACCTGAACGGCGTTTACATGCACGCCGCCGACGGGCTGGACGGCCGCGTTCTTCGCTGCGTCGCCACCGACGGCCACCGGCTGGCGCGGATCGACGCGCCTCTGCCGCAGGGCGCCGACAACCTGCCCGGCGTGATCGTCCCCCGCAAGACCGTGGGCGAGCTGCGCAAGCTGCTCGACGATGATGAAACACAGATCGCCGTATCGGTCTCGGAAACCAAGATCCGCTTTGCCACCCCCGAGGTTACGCTGACCTCGAAGGTCATCGACGGCTCGTTCCCCGACTATTCCCGTGTGATCCCGACTGGCAACACCAAGCGGCTCGAAGTCGACGCGACCGAGTTCAGCAAGGCCGTCGACCGCGTCGCCACCGTGTCCTCCGAGCGCTCCCGCGCGGTCAAGCTGACGCTGGACGAGGATCGGCTGGTGCTGTCGGTCAACGCACCCGACAGCGGCAACGCCGAGGAAGAGCTGGCCGTGGCCTATGGCGACGACTCGCTGGAGATCGGTTTCAACGCGAAATACCTGCAGGAGATCGCCGACCAGGTGGACCGCGAGAATGCCGTCTTCCTGTTCAACGGCTCCGGCGACCCCACCCTGATGCGCGAGGGCGATGACGAGACGGCCGTCTACGTCGTGATGCCCATGCGCGTCTAGGCGGGGGCTCTCCGCCCCTGATGTCCCGCCTGGCCGTCACGGCCCTGGCGCTGTCGCACCTTCGCTCGCACCGCGCCGCCCGGATCGAGGGCGACGGACGCCCCGTCGCGATCTTCGGTCCCAACGGCGCGGGCAAGACCAATATTCTCGAGGCGCTCTCGCTGCTGTCGCCCGGCCGCGGCCTGCGCCGCTCGGCAACGGCGGACCTGTCGCGCAGCCCGGAGAACCTTGGCTGGAAGGTCCGCGCGACGCTCGATACCCCACACCACCTGCACGAGGTCGAGACCTGGGCCGAGCCCGGCCAGGGCTCGCGCCAGGTGACGATCGACGGCAAGGCGGCCTCGCAGACCGCGCTGGGCCGGATCGCCCGCGTGCTGTGGCTGGTGCCCTCGATGGACCGGCTGTGGATGGACGCCGCCGGGGAACGCCGCCGTTTCCTCGACCGGGTGACGATGAGCCTTGAACCGGGCCATGCCGACGTGGCGCTGGCCTATGAGAAGGCAATGCGCGAGCGGAACCGCCTGCTGAAGGACCAGATCCGTGACGAAGCCTGGTATGCTGGTCTCGAGGCCCAGATGGCCCGCCACGGCACAGCGCTGTCGACGAACCGCGCGATGGCGCTCGACCGGTTGAACGACGCCCAGCAGGGCGCCCAGACGGCCTTTCCGCAAGCCGATCTGAGCCTCGCCCCGCCCGAGGATGGCGCCGAAACGCCCCGCGACGAAACCGAGTTGCGCACCGCTCTGGCGCAGGGCCGCCGCCGGGATCTTGCCGCCGGACGCACGCTGACCGGGCCTCACCGGGACGATCTGCGCGCGATCTATACCGCCAAGCAGATGGAGGCGCGGCTCTGCTCGACCGGCGAACAGAAGGCGCTGCTGGTGTCGCTAATCCTTGCCAACGCCCGCGCGCTGGCGCAGGACATCGGCGCCGCCCCGATCCTACTGCTGGACGAAGTCGCAGCGCATCTGGACGCGGACCGCCGGGGCTCGCTATACGATGAGATCTGCACCCTGGGCGCCCAGGCGTGGATGACCGGAACCGATGCCGACCTGTTCGCCGCGATGGGCGAGCGCGCGCAATGGGTCGAGGTCACGGACGAGGGCGGCCAATCCCACGTGACCCAGTTGACGGACCCCGCCACATGACGCTGACACCTGCGCAGCTCGGCCTTTACGCCGGCGCGCTGTTCATCCTCTTCCTCACCCCGGGCCCGGTGTGGGTCGCGTTGATCGCCCGTGCATTGGCCTCGGGCTTTCACGGCGCCTGGCCGCTGGCTCTCGGCGTCGTGGTGGGCGATGTGCTCTGGCCGCTGCTGGCGGTGTTCGGCGTCAGCTTCATCGTCTCGGTCTACGGCGACGCGCTGAGCCTGCTGCGCATCGCAGGCGCCGTGGTTTTCGTCGTGATGGGTGCCCAGCTAATCCGCAAGCGACACAAGAATATCGGAGAAAACAGCGCCCTGACCGCGCCGGGCATGTGGGCCGGATTCACCGCCGGACTGCTGGTCATCCTCGGGAATCCGAAGGCGATCCTGTTCTACATGGGCGTGCTGCCGGGGTTCTTCGACCTCTCGGCGATCACCGGCTGGGACATCGCGGTGATCTGCCTGATCTCGGCCCTCGTGCCCTTCACGGGCAACCTTTTGCTGGCGGTTTTCCTCGACCGGGTACGAGCGATCCTGTCCTCTCCGGCGGCGCGCGCCCGGCTCAATCTGGGGGCTGGCGTCACCCTGATCCTTGTCGGTTTCGCGATCGCGCTGCTGTGATCTACAACACCCCGATTCGCATCTCATAACCAACTGTAATCGCTCATTTTTATCCGGCGAAAATCGGCCTGCGCGGCGTGACATTCCCGGCGCGAACCTATAGAATCAAGAAAAATCCGAATGGACAGGTGGCATGGCGGACAACGACAACGATCAGGCAGCCAATGACGAGTATGGCGCAGGCTCCATCAAGGTTCTCAAGGGCCTCGAGGCAGTGCGCAAACGTCCGGGCATGTACATCGGCGATACCGACGACGGTTCGGGCCTGCATCACATGGTCTACGAGGTCGTCGACAACGGCATCGACGAGGCGCTGGCGGGTCATGCCGACACGGTCTACGTGACGATCCACGCCGATGATTCCGTCTCGGTGCGCGACAACGGACGCGGCATCCCGGTCGACATCCACGAGGAGGAAGGCGTCTCGGCGGCCGAGGTCATCATGACCCAGCTGCACGCGGGCGGGAAGTTCGACAGCAACTCCTATAAGGTCTCCGGCGGTCTGCACGGCGTGGGCGTCTCGGTTGTGAACGCGCTGTCCGAATGGCTGGAGCTGCGGATCTGGCGCGACGGCAAGGAGCATGTCGCCCGGTTCGAGGGCGGCAACACCGTCGAGCATCTGAAGGTCGTGGGCGACGCAGACGGCAAGCGCGGCACCGAGGTCCGCTTCCTCGCCTCGGTCGAGACGTTCTCGAACCGCGATTTCAGCTTCAAGACGCTGGAGCACCGGCTGCGCGAGCTTGCCTTCCTGAACTCGGGCGTGCGGATCACCTTGCGCGATGAAAGACCGGCCGAGCCGCTGGAAGAGGTGATGATCTACGAGGGCGGGGTGAAGGAATTCGTCCGCTATCTCGATCGCTCCAAGCATCCGCTGATCGAAGAGCCGATCTTCATCACCGGCGAGCGTGACGACATCGGGATCGAGGTCGCGATGTGGTGGAACGACAGCTACCACGAAACGGTGCTGCCCTTCACCAACAACATCCCCCAGCGCGACGGCGGCACCCACCTGGCCGGGTTCCGCGGCGCGCTGACCCGGACGATCAACAACTACGTGGCGACTTCGGGGCTGGCGCGGAAGGAAAAGGTCTCGCTGTCCGGCGACGACGCGCGCGAGGGTCTGACCTGCGTGCTGTCGGTCAAGGTGCCTGATCCAAAGTTCAGCTCGCAGACCAAGGACAAGTTGGTCAGTTCGGAGGTGCGTCCAGCGGTCGAAGGCCTGATGAACGAGAAGCTGGCCGAGTGGTTCGAGGAAAACCCGAACGAGGCACGGCAGATCGTCGGCAAGATCGTCGAGGCCGCGCTGGCCCGCGAGGCGGCCCGCAAGGCGCGCGAGATGACCCGCAAGTCGGCGATGACCGTCGCCTCGCTGCCCGGCAAGCTGGCCGACTGCCAGGAGAAGGACCCGGCGAAGTCCGAGATCTTCCTGGTCGAGGGTGACTCGGCGGGCGGGTCCGCCAAGCAGGGCCGTAGCCGCGCCAACCAGGCCGTGCTGCCCTTGCGCGGCAAGATCCTGAACGTCGAGCGGGCGCGCTTCGACCGGATGCTGTCCAGCCAGGAGATCGGTACGTTGATCACCGCGCTCGGCACCGGGATCGGGCGGGACGAGTTCGACATCAACAAGCTGCGCTACCACAAGATCGTCATCATGACGGACGCCGACGTGGACGGCGCGCATATCCGGACGCTGCTGCTGACCTTCTTCTTCCGGCAGATGCCCGAGCTGATCGAGGGCGGGTACCTCTATATCGCGCAGCCGCCGCTCTATAAGGTGTCGCGCGGCAAGTCCGAGGTCTACCTGAAGGACCAGGGCGCGCTGGAGGACTACCTGATCCAGCAGGGCCTCGTGGATACCTCGCTGAAGCTGGGCGACGGCTCGGTGATCGCCGGGCCCGATCTGGAACGCGTTCTGACCGAGGCGCGGCAGGTCCGTACCATCCTGAACGCCTTCCCGACGCATTACCCGCGCCCGATCCTCGAACAGGCGACGATTGCCGGAGCGCTGGTTCCGGGCGCGCTGGACGACAACATCCAGTCGGTGGCCGACGCGGTGGCGGAGCGGCTCGACCTGATCGCCGTGGAATACGAGCGCGGCTGGCAGGGGCGTCCGACCCAGGATCACGGCCTGCGGCTGTTCCGCGTCCTCCGCGGCGTCGAGGAGGTTCGGGTGCTGGATGGCAACGTGCTCCGCTCGGGCGAGGCGCGGAAGCTGGGCGGCTTCACCAAGGGGCTGCAGGAAATCTATCGCCAGCCCGCCGTGCTGGAGCGTCGCGACAAGCGGATCAGCATCTACGGCCCGCTGGACCTGCTGGACGCGGTGATGAAGGAAGGCGAGCGGGGCCTGTCGATGCAGCGCTACAAGGGTCTGGGCGAGATGAACCCCGACCAGTTGTGGGAAACCACGCTGGACCCCGAGGCGCGCACCCTGCTTCAGGTCCGCGTCAACGAGGTGACCGAGGCCGACGAGGTCTTCACCCGCCTGATGGGCGACGTGGTCGAACCGCGCCGCGAGTTCATCCAGCAAAACGCCCTGAGCGTCGAGAACCTGGATTTCTGATCGCCGACCGGCGGCACGTTCGCGTGCCGCCGGGCCGGATCGGGACCAGGGGTTTCACCATGAAATCCGGGGATTTCATCGTGAAAACCCCCTTAAGCCCTTGATACTAAAAGCATGTTATTCATGAAAACTTCGTAAACGCCGTTTCGGGCACCTTTTCGGGCGTCCGCCCGAGGTCTGTAGGTGCGGCCTCGTATCCGCTGCGGTCAGAGGCATCCTCCAGCAGCAGACCCAGGATATCCGAGCGGGTCAGTACCCCGGCAAGCCGCCCTTGCCGCGTGACCGGAACCGTCTGGACGCCCTGCCGGGCGAGGCGGTTGAGAAGTTCTCCGACCGGCATGTCATGTGGCACCGCGTCGGCAGGCGGCTGCATGATATGGCGGGCGGTCAGCCGGCGGGGACGCGGCTTTGCGCCTTGGGGCAGAAGCGCCTCGACAAGGTCGGATTGCAGGATCAGGCCCCGGAAACGGCCACTGGCCGAGACCACGGGCAGGCTCTTGATCGGGTGGGCGCGAAACAAGGCAGCGACGCGGTCCAGCGGCATGTCGGGCGTGGCGGTGATCAGGTCCGTCGTCATCACGTCGCCGCAGGTCACGCCGCGAAACCGGTGGCGGGCGGCCTCGGCCTCGGCGGCGGCGAGCAGGCGGCCAAGGTCCGCGACACCGATGTTCGCACCCTGGTTGAAGCGCTCGATCAGCGCGGCAAGTTCACCGGTGCCAAGCCCGAGGCGTGGCTGTTCGGGGGCGGTGCCCGGCTGCCGGAAGGGATAGACCCGGCCGGTGGCGCGGTTGAACAGCGTCCCGGCAAGCACCAGCGCGGCGGTCGGCAGGCTGACCGCCAGCAGCGCGGCCGCCGGTCCCGAAGCACTGAGCGAAGGGTCGAGCGCGAGCAGCAGCGCGACCGCCCCGCCCGGAGGATGCAGCGCGCGGGCCAGCATCATCACCAGGATCGCCGCGCCGATCGCCAGCATCGGCGCAAGCGCTGGCGGCGCGACAGCGACGACAGCGAGCGCCGCGCCCGCCGCGACGGTATTGCCGACGATGGCCGACCAGGGCTGCGCCAGGGGCGCGTTCGGCACCGCGAAGATCAGGAAGGCGGTGGCTCCCAGCGGCGCGACCAGCTTCACGGGCAGTGCCAGCGCCAGAAGCGCGCAGACTCCGATGCCCAGCGCGGCGCCGAGCGGCGCGCGCAGGAACTCGGCTCGCGCGGGCGCCGGCATGGCGGGACCGAGGTGGTGCAGGTGGCGGGCAAATGGGTGGGTCATCGCAATACGTCCTGAAATTTCCCGCTGCATGCCATGCGGCACGGGGGCGGAAAAGACCGGACGGCAGGGCCCGCCGGACGACCGACGAAACACCGTTCCGGCAGGCGGTTATAGGGGGAAACACCGTTTGCCCTGCCATCCCGCGAACGGGACGGCGGTCGCGCCTTCGGACGCACGGGCCTGCGGATGTTCTTGTTTCGAAAAGCGGTTTCTGACCCGCGATGGGCACGGCAAAGCCCCGCAACGGAAACGTCACACAAGCTGTAAACGACTGTCATGAAGGACGGATAACCCCGCTCCACCGACATAACGGCGTAACCAACTTGGAGTACGGCACCATGATCCGTGGAGTCCTGACCAGCACCCTGGTGCTTGGCACCCTTTCCGCCCCCGCCTTCGCCCAGACCGAAATCACCTGGTGGCACGCCATGGGCGGCCAGCTGGGCGAGACCGTCAACGAGATCTCGAAGCGCTTCAACGAAGCCCAGTCCGACTATGTGCTGACCCCGGTCTACAAGGGCGGCTACGAGGACACGCTGACCGCGACCATCGCCGCCTTCCGCGCCGGTGAGCAGCCGAACATCGTGCAGGTCTTCGACGCCGGCGCCGCCACCATCATCGGTGCCCCGGGCGCCGTGATCCCCGCCGAGGACCTGATCCAGGAAGCCGGTATCGAGTTCGACGCCAACGACTACATCGACGGCGTGCGCTACTTCTACGCCGATGCCGCGGGCAAGATGGTCGGCATGCCGTTCAACTCGTCGACGCCGATCCTCTACTACAACACCGCCGCGCTGGAAGAGGCCGGTGTCGAGCCGCCGAAGACCTGGGAAGAGTTCGAGACGCTCGCCCCGAAGCTGGTCGAAGCGGGCTACATCCCGATGGCCCAGTCGCACACGCCGTGGATCTTCACCGAGAACTTCTTCTCGCGCCACAACCTGCCCTTCGCCACCAACGCGAACGGGTTTGAAGGCTCGGACGGAACGCAGATCCTAGTGAACTCGGACGAGATCAAGATGCACTTCACCAAGCTGAAAGAGTGGCTTGATGAAGGGTACTACGCCTATTACGGCGCGGGCTGGAACGACAACCAGGCGGCGTTCGAGAACGGCGAAGTGGCCATGTGGCTGGGCTCGTCGGGCTCGTTCGGCGGTCTGAAGAACTCGGCCGATTTCGAGTTCTCGGCCACCTACCTGCCCTACTGGGAAGCCATCACCACCGAGCCGACCGCGACCTTCATCGGCGGCGCCGCGCTGTTCGCCATGTCGGGCCAGCCGGAAGAGGAGAACAAGGGCGCTGCCGAGTTCTTCAAGTTCCTGTCGAGCCCCGAGATCCAGTACTTCTGGCACAAGGAAACCGGGTACGTTCCGATCACCAAGGCCGCCTACGAGATGGCCCAGGAAGACGGCTATTACGCCGAGACCCCTCAGGCCGAGGTTGGCATCCAGCAGCTGTCGCTGCCGCAGGGCGAGTGGTCGAAGGGCTACCGCATGGGCTTCTACGTGCAGATCCGCGACGTGATGAACCGCGAGTACGGCCGCATCTTCGCCGGCGAGACCACCGTGGACGGGGCCTTCGCCACGATCGAGGAAGAGGCCAACAAGCTGTTGTCGCGCTTCGGCAAGACCGCCGGCTGATCCAGTTCTGACCGAAACCGGCGGGGGCGCTTGCGTGGCGCCCCCGCCCGCGTTCGAGAGGCTTCTCCGTGAACAAGGCCCAATTCGGCAATCCCTGGATGCCCTACCTGCTGCTGGCGCCGCAGATGGTCATCATCGCGATCTTCTTCCTGTGGCCCGCGGCCGAGGCGATCCGGTCGTCCTTCTACCTCGAGGATCCGTTCTTCGGGAACGCGACCTTCGTGGGGCTGGACAACTATCGCGACGCGTTGAGCGGGTCCGACTATCGCCGCACCGCCATTTTCACCGCGATCTTCACCGTGCTGGTGGCGCTGCTGTCGCTGGCGATCGGCCTGTGGCTGGCAGTCTCGGCCGACCGGGTGCTCAAGGGCCAGGGCGCGTACAAGACGCTGCTGATGTGGGTCTATGCCATCGCGCCGCCCGTCGCCGGTCTGATCGGCGTGATGCTGTTCGACCAGCACATCGGCCCGCTGGTGGATTTCGCCGCCCTGTTCGGCTGGGACCTGCAGATCGGCGTCGACTACTGGGACACCGGGTTCGCGATGATCGTCGTGTCGACCTGGAAGCAGATCCCCTACTGTTTCATCTTCTTCCTGTCGGGCCTGCAGGCGATCCCGTCGAGCGTGAAGGAAGCGGCCTCGATCGATTGCCGCTCGGAAACGCGGCGGTTCTGGACCGTCACCTTCCCGCTGCTGGCGCCGACGACCTTCTTCCTGCTGATCCTCAACATCACCTACGCGATGTTCGAGACCTTCGGCACCATCGACCTGATCGTGAAGGACCAGCCGGGGAACAGCCCCGTGACGCTGGTCTACAAGGTCTATCGGGACGGCTTCCGGGGGAACGACCTGGGCGGCTCGTCCGCGCAGTCGGTGATCCTGATGATCCTGGTTCTGCTGCTGACCGTGGCGCAGTTCCGGCTGATCGAACGCCGCGTGCACTACAGCTGAGGAGCGGAGCATGGCGATAACCGAAACGACACCTGCCGCCGTATCGCCCAAGGCCCGCGTGGCCTCGGGTGGGCTGGGCAAGGCGCGGATCTATGACCACGTCGTGCTGCTGATCGGTGTGCTGGTGATGATGGGGCCGCTGGTGGTGGCCTTCACCACCTCGACCTATGACAACGTGACCATCCACCGCGAGGGGATGCAGCTGGGCTGGGGCGGAAATTTCATCGACACCTATTCGACGGTTCTGACCCGGCAGGGCGGCTTCACCGGCGATGTCACCGGCTGGCTGATGACGACGAACAGCCTGATCCTGGGGATCGGCTTTGCCGTGGGCAAGATCGTGGTGTCGATGCTGGCGGCCTATGCCATCGTCTATTTCCGCTTCCCGCTGGGCACGTTCTTCTTCTGGATCATCTTCCTGACGCTGCTGCTACCGCTGGAGGTGCGGATCCTGCCCTCGTACGAGGTGGTGCAGCAACTGGGGCTGCTGAACACCTATACCGGGCTGATCCTGCCGCTGATCGCCTCGGCCACGGGGACGTTCTTTTTCCGGCAGTTCTTCAAGTCGATCCCGAACGAGCTGCTGGAGGCCGCGCGCATCGACGGCGCCGGGCCGGTGCGGTTCTTCTTCGACATTCTGGTGCCGCTGAGCCGGACGATGATGGCCGCGATCTTCATCATCATGTTCGTGGTCGGCTGGAACCAGTACCTGTGGCCGACGCTGATGACGACCGAAGAGACCTATTTCACGCTGGTCCGCGGCATCAAACAGGTCATGCAGATCATGATCGGGGCAGACATCCCCGCCTACAACGAGGGGCTGGCCATGGCGATCCTCGCCATGCTGCCGCCCGCGCTGGTGATCCTCATTTTCCAGCGCATGTTCATCAAGGGACTGGTGGAGCAGGAAAAATGAACACACTCAGCATCCGCGACGTCTTCAAGCGCTATCCGAACGGGGCCGAGGCCGTCAAAGGCGTCTCGGTCGAAGTGGGAACCGGCGAATTGGTCGTCTTCGTCGGGCCCTCGGGCTGCGGCAAGTCCACGCTTCTGCGCATGGTGGCGGGCCTCGAAAGCGTCACAGCAGGCGAGATCGAGCTGGCCGGCCGCGTCGTGAACGACCTGGAGCCCGCCGACCGCAATATCGCGATGGTCTTCCAGAACTACGCGCTCTACCCGCACATGAGCGTGCGCAAGAACCTGGCCTACGGGCTGAAGAACCGGGGCGCCGCCAAGGACGAGATCGACCGCAAGGTCTCGGACGCGGCCGAACTGTTGCAGATCACGGATTTCCTGGATCGCAAGCCAAGCCAGCTTTCAGGGGGCCAGCGGCAGCGTGTGGCGATGGGCCGGGCCATCGTGCGCGATCCGGCGATCTTCCTGTTCGACGAGCCGCTGTCGAACCTCGACGCGAAGCTGCGCAATCACATGCGGCTTGAGATCCGCAAGCTGCAACGGCGGCTGGGCACGGCGGCGATCTATGTCACCCACGACCAGGTCGAGGCGATGACGTTGGCCGACCGGATCGTCGTTCTGAACGGCGGCAAGGTCGAGCAGATCGGCACGCCCTCCGAGATCTATCACCGTCCTGCTTCTACCTTCGTGGCCAGCTTCATGGGCGCGCCGCCGATGAACCTGCTCGAAGGGCGCTATTCGGGCAATGGCTCGGTTGAACTGGCGGGCGGCATCGGCCTACCGGTCGAGACCCGCGCCGCGGCGGGCGGCCCTGTCACCGTGGGCGTGCGCCCCGAGGATGTCGAGGTCACCGCCGGACCAGACGGCGTACCCTTCGATCTGGGGATCGTGGAAGAGCTGGGCGCGACCCGGTTGCTGCATGGCCGGATCGGGGTACAGGACTTCACTGTCTCGATCCCGAAGGGGGACGACAGCCTGCCGCAAAGCCTGCGGCTTGCAGTCCCGCGCCACGCGGTGCATCTGTTCGGGGGACAGGAGGGAACCCGAATTTGACGACAACGACATCCGCCCTGCCCCCGGTTACCGAGGCGCAGAAAGCCGAGATCCTGAACGCCCCGCGCACCACCGAGGCGCACAGGGCCTTGATGGAGGCGGTTCCGGCGATGTCGATGTTGCAGGTGGGCGGTCCGGGCGGCAACGCCCCCCTGCCTACCGGGTTCACCGTGGCGGCCTGGAACCTCGAGCGCTGCATCGACCCCGAGGCCAGCGCCGCGTTGCTGAAGGCGCAGGGCGTTAGCGTTGTGCTGCTGTCCGAAATGGACAACGGCATGGCCCGCACGGCGCAGCGCGACACCACCGCCGCGATGGCAGAGGCGCTGGGGATGCACTATGCCTTCGGCGTCGAGTTCTTCGAGATGGGCCTTGGCGGCGAGACCGAGCGGCCCTTCTGTACGGACGATTTCAACCGGCTTGGCTGGCATGGCAACGCGGTCCTGTGCTCGGCGCCGTTCCGGGCGCTGAAGCTGATCCGGCTGGACGATCACGGACATTGGTTCATCGGCGGCAGCGACAGCGATCCGGGTCAGCCGCGGATCGGCGGGCGCATGGCCATCGCCTGTGTGGTCGAGGCGGATTTCGGCCCGCTCTGCCTTGTCTCGACGCATCTGGAGAGCAATTCCGGTATCGGGATGCGGCACGCGCAATTCCAGGTGCTGCTCGATGCAGTCGAGGATTTCGCGCCCGGGATGCCGGTGCTGATCGGCGGCGATCTGAATACCGGCAACAAGCTGGCCCCGGACTGGGACTGGCGCAAGGAAACCCTGTTCGAGATGGCACGCGAGCGCGGCTATGACTGGTCGATGACGCCCGAGGGCATCACGACACGGTCGAGCCGGCTGACCCCGCATCGGACGCGGAAGATGAAACTGGACTGGTTCTGCACCCGTGGCCTGAGCGGCCAAGGGCGACTGCTGACCGCCGAAACGCCCGAAGGCGTTCCGCTGTCAGATCATGAGTGCATTGTTGCCGAGAGGGTCAGCCTCTCCGGCTGACCGGAACGCCTTGGATCAGGCGTGCGCCTCGTTACGGATCTTCTTGGCCTTGTTCTTGACCAGTAGGATCAGGAAGGCTGCGGGCCAGCTGAGCATGGCCAGTGGCATCACCTGGGCGAAGGTTGCCCCCTGCGCGCCGAGATACATCGTGATCAGAAGCGTCAGTCCCATCCCCCACAGATAGAACGCTGCGACCTGCCGAAACATCGGTTCGTCCTCCTTATCGCCTACCACCGTCATCGTAGTCCCCAACGGTTAATGTAAGCGAAAGGTTGCCGCATTTAAGCCATAATTCCGCCACTTCGGTGACAAAATGGTGATTTGCCTGCGGCCGGGCGCGAGACAGGACGACAACGCATAGCTGCCCTGCGGGGTTGCAACGACCCTGTATCGCATTGATTTCAAAGGAAAGGTGCATAAAGAAAAGGGCCGCCCTACGGCGGCCCTGGTGTCTTCCGGTCGTGTCCGGCGATCAGCCGTTGATCACGTCCTTCAGTGCCTTGGCGATGGTCACCTTGACCACCTTGTCGGCGTCCTTGTGCATCTGCTCGCCCGTGGCGGGGTTGCGGACCATGCGCGCGGGACGCTCGCGGCACGAGAACTTGCCCAGACCCGGCAGAGTGACCGCGCCGCCGTTGGCGACTTCGCTGGTAACGATTTCGGTCAGCGCTTCGAGCGTGCGGTTGGCGCTTGCCTTGTCGCTGTCGGTCTTCTCGGCCAGTGCAGCGACCAGCTGCGTCTTGGTCATGGGCTTCTGAGTCATCGTTGATGCTCCCCGATCCGTTTGTTGTGGGTGTCGCAAGTGAAGTGTCGGTCGAGATAAGCCAATCCCGGACCAAAAAACAATGGGGGATTCGCCACGAATCCCCTTTTTTGCTTGGTTCCGCGCATCGCAGTCACAAACGCTTTGCCGGTCAAAGGAAGGCCGTCTCCTCGAAGCTGCGCAGCTTGCGCGAGTGCAGACGCTCGAGCGGCATCTCGCGCAGGGACTCGACGGCGCGCAGCCCGATCAGCAGGTGCTGGGCGACCTGCTTCTTGTAGAAGGCGGTCGCCATGCCGGGCAATTTAAGCTCTCCGTGCAAGGGCTTATCGCTCACGCAGAGCAGGGTGCCGTAAGGGACGCGGAAGCGGAACCCGTTGGCCGCGATCGTGGCGCTTTCCATGTCGAGCGCGATGGCGCGGGACTGGGACAGGCGCTGCACCGGGCCGGACTGGTCCCGCAATTCCCAGTTGCGGTTGTCGATCGTCGCGACGGTGCCCGTGCGCATGATCTTTTTCAGCTCGTACCCCTCGAACTCCGTCACCTCGGCCACTGCCTGCTCCAGCGCGACCTGCACCTCGGCCAGCGCCGGGATCGGCACCCAGGTCGGCAGGTCGTCGTCCAGCACGTGATCCTCGCGCACATAGGCGTGCGCCAGCACGTAGTCGCCCAGGTTCTGCGAATTCCGCAGGCCGGCGCAGTGGCCCAGCATCAACCAGACATGTGGGCGCAGCACTGCGATGTGGTCGGTGATCGTCTTGGCGTTCGACGGGCCGACGCCGATGTTGACCATGGTGATGCCCGAGGTGTTCTCGCGCACGAGGTGATAGGTCGGCATCTGCGGCAGCTTGGCGGGTGAAACCCCGGTGGTGCCGTCTGCGGTGGTGATCACGTTGCCCGGCTCGACCAGCGCGGTGTAGCCGCTGGCGGGATCGGCGATCTGCGCCCGGGCCCAGGCGACGAACTCGTCGATGTAGAACTGGTAGTTGGTGAACAGGACGTGGTTCTGGAAATGCTCGGGTTCGGTCGCGGTGTAATGCGCGAGCCGTGCCAGCGAGTAGTCCACCCGCTGCGCCGTGAAGGGTGCCAGCGCCCGGCTGCCACCGGGGCCCATGCCATCGCCGTTCACGATGCTGTCGTCGGTCGTGTTCAGGTCCGGCACGTCGAACAGATCGCGAAGCGGGTGCGATGTGCGGTCCTCGATGCTGCCCTCGACATGGGCGCCGGGGCCCATCGCGAAATGCAGGGGGATCGGCGTCCGCGACGATCCCACGGTCACCGGCACACCGTGATTTTCGATCAGCAGACCGACCTGCTGGGTCAGGTAACCACGGAACAGGTCGGGCCGGGTGATGTTGGTCGAGTAGTGACCCGGCTCGGCGACATGGCCGAAGGACAGACGGCTGTCGACCTTGGCAAAGCTGGTCGTGGTGATCGACAGCTCGGGATAGTAGGCCCGATAGCGGCCCTCGATCGGCTTGCCGGCCATGACCTCCGAGAAGCGCTCGCGCAGGAAACGGGTCGCCTGCTCATAGAGCGCGATCAGCGCCTCCACGGCTTCGGCGGCATCGGTATAGCTGTGCGGCACGCCCGGCTCGGGCGAGAGGATGGGAAGTTCCGAGGTGGCGGGATTCAGTTCCACGAGGCGGCCCTTTCACGCGACGAAGAGATCGGTCTTCTCGAACCGTGTCACGTCTATGAGCCCGAGGTCCGAGATGCGCAAGGCCGGGATCACAACCAGCGCCAGCAGCGAATGCTGCATGTAGGCGTTGTTGAGCGCGCAGCCGCTGTCGGCCATCGCCTGCACCATCCGCGCGGCGGCATCCGCCACCTCGCGGGCGGGCGCGTCGGACATCAGCCCGGCGATAGGCAGCTCGACGAGGGCGAGCTCCTTCCCGTCCTTGAAGACGGTGACGCCGCCGCCGACCTCGGCCAGTCGGTTCGCAGCCAGCGCCATGTCGGCCTTCGAGGTGCCGACGACAATCATGTGATGGCTGTCATGCGCGACGGTCGAGGCGACGGCGCAATCGACGTCGTACCCGAAGCCCGAGACGAAACCGTTGGTGACACCGCCGGTGCCCCGGTGACGCTCGACCAGCGCGATCTGGCACACATCGTTCGGGCGGTCCATCGCGACCAGGCCGTTCTCGACGGGCAGTTCCGCCTCGAGCGCGCGGGTCGGGGCCTGGTTCTCGACCACGCCGATCACGCGGGCGTTGACGCGGGCGGCGCCTTCGGGCGCGGGAATGTCGAAATCGGCCGCTTGAAGCTGCTTGCCCATCTTCACCGTCTGCCGCGCATGCGCGGGCCATTCGAAGGCCGGTTCGGCGGCGAGAAGCGCACCGTTCTCGGCCACGACCTGACCGCGCGCGATCACGGTCTCGATCGGCAGGGTCTTGAGGTCCGAGGTCAGGATCGCATCGGCGCGGCGGCCGGGGGCGATCGAGCCAAGCTCACGCTCCAGTCCGAAATGGGTCGCGGTGTTGATCGTCGCCATCTGAAGCGCGATCAGCGGATCGAGCCCGCAGTCGATGGCGTGGCGCACGGCGCGGTCCATGTGGCCGTCGTGAACCAGCGTTCCGGAATGGCAGTCGTCGGTGCACAGGATGAAGCCGCGCGGGTCGAGGCCCTTTTCGGTCACCGCCGTGATCTGGCTTTCGACATCGTACCAAGCCGAGCCCAGCCGCAGCATCGCGCGCATCCCCTGACGGACGCGCATGATGGCGTCTTCCTCGCGGGTGCCTTCGTGATCGTCCGCCGGACCGCCTGCGGCATAGGCATGGAACCCGGAGAGGTCGGGACTGGCATAGTGCCCGCCCACGGTCTTGCCGGCAGCCTGTGTCGCCGCGATCTCGGCAAGCATCTTGGGGTCGGCGTTGATCACGCCGGGGAAGTTCATCATCTCGCCCAGGCCGATGATGTTCGGCCAGGCCATCGCCTCGGCCACGTCCTCGGGGGTGATCTCCTGCCCGGTGGTTTCCAGACCGGGGGCCGAGGGCGCGCAGGACGGCATCTGCACGAAGACGTTGATCGGCTGTTCCAGCGCCTCGTCATGCATCAGGCGCACGCCTTCGAGGCCGAGGACGTTGGCAACCTCGTGCGGGTCGATGAACATGGACGTGGTGCCGTGCGGCATGACCGCGCGCGAGAACTGGGTGACGGTCAGCATGCCGGATTCGACGTGCATGTGCGCATCGCACAGGCCCGGAATAAGATAGCGGCCATCGGCCTCGATCACCTGCGTGTCGGGGCCGATCATCGCCGAGGCATCGGGTCCGCAATAGGCGAAGCGGCCATCGGCGATGGCGATATCGCTGCCGGGGATGACCTCGCGGCTGTGGACATTCACCCAGGACGCGCCCCGGATCACCATGTCGGCGGGGGCGTCACCACGGGCGACGGCGATCAGGCGGGGGGCGCTTTCGGCCCATGTGTTCACGGAAACCATGCGCGGACGGTGCCACGCGGTTTCGGGCGGGGCAAGCGCGGTTGCGTGCATTCCGTGGCGCCGCGCGCGGTGCAGCCACCGGACGCCTCCGGCGGGAGTATTTGGCGGGATGAAGAAGGTGGGGGCTGCGCCCTAAAGGTGGCCGAACAGCTCGGCCATCAAGCCTTCGAGAAAGACGGCATCCGCCGGGGTGAACGCGTCGGGGCGGTCACTGTCGATGTCGAGCACGGCGATCACCTGGTCCGCCTTGTCGAAGACCGGAACGACGATTTCGGACCGGGTGGACGAGGCGCAGGCGATATGGCCGGGGAAGGCGTCGACGTCGGGCACCAGCTGGGTCTCGCGGGTGCGGGCGGCGGCACCGCAGACGCCGCGCGAGAACGGGATGCGCAGGCAGCCGTGGCCGCCCTGGTAGGGACCGATGGCCAGCATCTCGGGCGCGACGACGCGGTAGAAGCCGACCCAGTCGAACCGCTCGTCCGAGTGGAACAGCTCGCAGGCGGTGGTGGCCATGAGCGCGATCTCGTCAGTCTCGCCCTCTGCGAGGGACAGGATGCGGTCGCGGGTGGCGGAGAGGTGCTCTTCGGTCATGCGCGCCTTCTACGGCGTGGACGGGGAAGCTGCAAAAAGAAAAGCCGGGCCGCAATCGGGCCCGGCAGGTTCCCGGGCCTGGTGCGGCCCGGGTCTGGGGAGATCCCTCAGTTCGTGAACTCGGGGTAGGCCTCGATGCCCATCTCGGTCATGTCCAGGCCGTTCTCTTCGGCCTCGGCATCGACGCGGATGCCGCCGAACATGTTGAGCAGGGTCCAGATCACGAAGGAGACGACGAAGACGAACACGCCGACGATCACGATCGGGCCGAGCTGACCCATGAAGGTCGCGTCCGAGTTGGTCAGCAGCACGGCGAGCGTGCCCCAGATACCGGCGAACAGGTGCACCGGGATCGCGCCGACCACGTCGTCGATCTTCAGCTTGTCGAGGAACGGCACGCCGAAGACCACGATCACGCCGCCGATGCCGCCGATGATGGTCGCCATGCCCAGGCTCGGGGTCAGCGGCTCGGCGGTGATCGAGACCAGTCCCGCCAGGGCGCCGTTCAGGATCATCGTGAGGTCCGGCTTGCCGTACATCAGCTGGGTCAGGATCAGCGCGACCACCGCGCCGCCCGCGGCGGCGGTGTTGGTGTTGGCAAAGATCCGGCTGACGTCGGCCGCGTCACCGACGCTGCCCATTGCCAGCTGCGAACCGCCGTTGAAGCCGAACCAGCCCAGCCACAGGATGAACGTGCCCAGCGTCGCCAGCGGCATGTTCGAGCCGACGATCGGATGCACCACGCCGTCCTTGTACTTGCCGGTGCGCGCGCCGAGGATGATGGCGCCCGCCAGCGCGGCCCAGCCGCCGACCGAGTGCACGACCGTCGAGCCGGCGAAGTCCAGGAAGCCCCACTGGCTGTCCAGGAAGCCGCCGCCCCATTTCCACGACGCCTGGATCGGGTAGATCAGGCCGGTCAGGATGACGGTGAAGATCAGGAACGGCCACAGCTTGATGCGCTCGGCCAGGGTGCCCGAGACGATCGACGCGGTGGTGGCGCAGAACATCAGCTGGAAGAAGAAGTCCGATCCGGTCGAGGCGTAGGACAGATCGTCCGCATCGCCCGCGCCGATGCCCACGGCTTCGAGGACCGCGACGCCAAAGGCGCCCAGGTAGCCGCCGGTCTCGTCAGACCCGATCGACCAGTTTCCAAGCGGATACATGATGTTGTAGCCGATCAGGTAGTACATGATCGCCGCGATCGAGAACAACGAGATGTTCTTGGTCAGCTGCATGGTGACGTTCTTCGAGCGCACCAGCCCGGCCTCGAGCATGGCGAAGCCGGCGGCCATCCACATGACCAAGAAACCGCCGATCAGGAACAGCAGGGTGTTGAGGATGAAGACGGTGTGCTCGGCCGCCTCGCCGCCAGCCGCCGCCTCGGGGGCCGCGTCCTGGGCCAGCAGCGGGGCGGCCGCCAGCAGAGGCGCCCCCGCAAGAGCCGTGATTTTAAGAAGTTGCTTCATGGATACTCTCGTTCCGTTCGTTTGTGCTGGGGGTCAGAGCGCGTCGTCGCCGGCTTCGCCGGTGCGCACGCGCAGGGCCTGCTCGACGTCGAGCACGAACACCTTGCCGTCACCGATCTTTCCGGTCTTGGCGGTGTTGGCGAGCGTCTCGACGGTCTGCGCGACCAGGTCGTCGGCGACCACCAGCTCGAGCTTGATCTTGGGCACGAAGTTCACGACGTATTCGGCGCCGCGGTAGATCTCGGTATGGCCGGCCTGGCGGCCATAGCCCTTGACCTCGGAAACCATCAGACCCTGTACGCCCAGGCCGGTGAGGGCCTCGCGGACCTCCTCCAGCTTGAAGGGTTTGATGACGGCTATGATCAGTTTCATTGCTTCCCCTTGCTTTCGCTTGCAGGACCGCGGGCGGAGGGACCGCGGGATAACCCGGTGGGCTGAGCGGAGATGACGCGCAAAGGGGGAAGCATTTCCAGCGCGAGGCGCTTTCGCGCGGGCAGGAAAGAGGCAGATTTTCCCGATCAGGATCGATTCAATGCACGGAAATTGATCTCTGTCTAAAATTTGTGCATCACATTAATGCGGTTCCGCACTCCACAAATCACTTGGAGACGGGTAGTTTGAGTGCGGGCGAACGGACCCGAGGCAACGAACAAGGCCAGGCGACATGGCCAAGACAGGCAAGAAGACCCCGCGCAAGTCGGCACAGACCAAAACGGCGCGGAGCAGGAAGACGACTGGCACGACCAGGCGCACCCGCGCGCGCAGCACCGAGAAGCTCGGGCTGATCGAGCGGCTGTTGCGCTGGGTGCTGTTCGGCGTGCTGCGAACGGTGTGGTGGATCGGCATCCGCGTGGCGGTCGTCGTGGGCGTCATCGTGGGCGGCACCACCTGGTACTATTACGAGACCCTCCCCCCGATGGAGGAGCTGCTCGATGGGCGCGATCAGGGCTCGGTGACGCTGCTCGACCGCAACGACCGGGTCTTCGCCTGGCGCGGCGCGCAGTACCAGACTCTGCACGCGGACGACGCCAGCCCGCACCTTGTGAACGCGGTGCTCGCGACCGAGGACAAGCGGTTCTACGACCATTTCGGCCTCGATCCGCGCGGCATCTCGCGCGCGATTGTGGCGAACGCCCGCGCCGGGCGCGTCGTGCAGGGCGGCTCGACGATCACCCAGCAGGTCGCCAAGCTGCTGTTCTTCGAAAACACCCGCAGCCTGGAACGGCACATCAAGCAGGTGCCGATCGTCCTGGCGATGGAGCTGAAATACTCCAAGGACGACATTCTCTCGATCTATCTGAACCGGGCCTATCTCGGCGCCGGTGCGCAGGGGTTCGAGGCCGCCGCGAGACGCTATTTCAACAAGTCCGCGCGCAGTGTGACGCCTGCCGAGGCCGCGATGCTGGCCGGTCTGCTGAAGGCGCCCTCGCGCTATGCACCGACCAGCGACATCGAGGCGGCGCAGGGCCGCGCCGAGGTGATCGTCGGCCTGATGGAAGAGCAGGGCTACCTGACGCGGGTGGAGGCCGACCTTGCGCGCGCCCTGCCCGCGCAGCTGTCCTCGGCCGCCGCCGGGCGCAACGGCAGCGCCTTCGCCGACTGGGTGATGAGCGCCGGGCCCGACTTCCTGACCCGCGCCACGACCGAGGACGTGGTGATGTCCACGACCTTCGATCCGCAAACGCAGCGGGCGGCGGTGGCGGCGCTCGAGGATGTGTTCAAGACCAAGGTGCGCGAGGGTTCCAAGGCGCAGGCGGCGATCGTGGTGCTGTCCCCGGACGGGGCGGTGCGGGCGATGGTCGGCGGGCGCAGCATCGGCAAGGCGGGCCAGTTCAACCGGGCGACGCAGGCGCTGCGCCAGCCGGGCTCGGCCTTCAAGCCGATGGTCTACGCCGCCGGGCTGGAAGCGGGGCTCGATCCCTACACGATCATCCCCGACACGCCGGTGACGATCGACGTGCCCGGCTCGGGACCGTGGAGCCCGAAGAACTACACGCGCGAGTACCGGGGCGACATCCCGATGGTCGAGGCGTTCCGCGAGTCCATCAATACGGTGGCGGTGCGGGTCTCGGAATATGCGGGTCGCGGCAAGGTCCGGCAGATCGCCCGCGACCTGGGCATCCGCCAGGACCTTGCACAAGGCCCGGCGCTGGCGCTCGGCGTCTCCGAGGTTACGCTGCTGGAGCTGACCGGCGCTTATGCCGCGATCCTGAACGGCGGCCGCCGCTCGGAACCCTACGGGCTGCTGGACCTGCGGCTGAAACAGGACAACCAGCTTCTGATGGGAACCGACCGGGTGCCGCCGGTGCCGGTGGTGACGGAGCAGACCGCAGGCCAGCTGGTCTACATGATGGCCGAGGTGGTGGCGAACGGCACCGGGCGGCGCGCACAGCTGCCGGACCGACCCGCCGCGGGGAAGTCCGGGACAACGCAGGCCGCGCGCGACGCCTGGTTCATCGGTTTCACGGGCGACTACGTCACAGGAGTCTGGATGGGCTATGACGACAACACACCGCTGACCGGCGTGACCGGCGGCGGCCTGCCCGCCGATATCTGGCGCGAGGTGAACATCCGCATCCACGAGGGCCTGCCGCCCAGCCCGCTGCCGATGCTGGTCCCCGAGCCGCCGCGCTACGTCGCCTCGAACGACGCGCCGCAGCAGCAGGACCAGGTCGCCAACAGCATCCTGCACTCGGTGCTCGACTCGATATTCGGCCTCAGCAACTAGGCGCGCGCCCCGTCAACGGCGCCCGCCTTCCACTTTCCCCCAAATATCCCCGCCGGAGGCTCCGGCGCCGGAAACAAAAGGGGCGCCCGGAAAACCGGGCGCCCCTTCTGAATTCCGTAATCGTACCTCTCAGCCGCGGCGGCTGAGATCCTGGATCGTCGCGTCCATGTTCGAGCGGTTCGCCTCGTAGATCGCCCGGACCTCGCTACGCTCGGTGGTCAGCATCGAGACGCCCTCGATGATCAGGTTGATCAGCTTGGTGCTGCCGCCCCGGTCGCTGACCTGCCAGTCGACGATGAAGGGCTGCTGGCCCGGAAGCTTGACCTGGCTGCGCACCAGCACGCCGGCGTTGCCCTGGTCGCTGGCGCCGGTGACGGTCATGGTCGCGCCACGATACTCGCGGAACTCCTTGCCGTACTTGCGCGCAAGGTAGCCCTGGAACGCGCGCACGAACTGCTGCTGCTGGGCCGCGCTGGCGGTCCGCCACGGCGGGCCGAGCACGGCACGGGCCACCACGGGCATGTCACCGTAGCGGGCCAGGATCTGCTCGAACTGCGCGATCGCCTGTCCGGTCGAGGCGCCCGAGTTCACGATGGCCATGGTCTGGTCGACCACCTGCTGGATATAGGCAGTGGCCTGAGAAGTGCTCAGCGCGTGGGCGCCGCCCGCGACCAGCAGGGCGCCCGTGGCGGCGCCGCCGGCCAGCAGGGTGCGGCGGGTGATGTCACTCGGTTGCATAGGGATCCTCCAGATCGAATGCATAGGGGTCCTCCAGATCGCCGGGCGCGGGGGTTGCCCCGTCGCTGCCGTCGCTGCCGCCGATGGTTGCGGCCCGGTTCTGCAGGTAGGCGATCCGCGCAGCATTGTAGCTGTCCGCGCTTTCATAGAGCAGCGCCTCGATCAGGCGCGAGTATTCGTTCCGCTGTTGCAGCGCATCGGCGGCCTCCAGCGCAATGAACCAGCCGGTGTAGTCCCGCAGCAGGGTCAGGGCATAGGGGTCGGCCACGAAGTCCACCACAAGGCCTGTGGTGTCGCGCACGGTGCTGGGACCGAAGAAGGGCAGCTCGACATAGGGGCCGCTGTCGACGCCCCAGACCGCCAGCGTCTCGCCGAAGTCGGTCGGGCGGTCGTAGAGGCCCATCTGTGTCGCCGGATCGGCGATCCCGGCAAAGCCGACGAAGACGTTGGTGCCGAAGCGGAATGCGGTATGCACCGCGCCAAGGAAGTCGCCCTGCAGCACGTGGTTCGCGGCATAGATCGGCTGGCTGAGCGTATTGACGCCGTTGCTCACCCCGCCGCGCACCGGGCGCGGAACGACGCGGACGTAAGCCTCCGAGGCGGGCTTGACCACGGAGCGGTCCAGCCCCTTGTTGAAACTGTGGACGGCGCGGTTCGCGCCCTCGAACGGGTCCGGCGCGTTCGCGGTATCACCCGGCTGGGCACAGGCGCCCAAACTGAGGGCGAGCAGGGCGATGAAAACTCGCCCGGCGGATTTTCGCGAATCTGGCATGGCGCCTTTCCAAAAGTCCCGTTTCCATATACGTCCCCGGCGCGGCCATTAAAGCCCCTTGTCCGGGATCAGCGCGAATGTGATCTTTTGCGCCGAGTGTGTCATATAGTGTGAGCCTTCGCGGCACGCACCTGATTTGACAAGAAAACGGACAGGTGCCGCGTAACCAGCACAGTCGACTTGGAAGGTAGAATGGCTAGACCACAGACGCAGCTTGCCGCGGCCGATTCGGCCCGGACCGAGTTGGCCAACGCAATGGGCCGCGGGCGGGGCCTCTTCCTGGCCATCGGCCTCTTCAGCATTTTCGTGAACCTGCTGATGCTGACCGGCCCCCTGTTCATGCTCCAGGTCTACGACCGCGTGCTGGGCAGCCGCTCGGAGGCGACGCTGGTGGCACTCTTTCTGCTGGTCGCAGCGCTCTACCTGCTGATGGGTATCCTCGACTACGCCCGTGGCCGCGTGGCCGCGCGTATCGGCGCGCAGTTCCAGTCCGACCTCGACGGGCGCGTGTTCGACGCGGTGCTGCGCCGGGCCGTGGTGCCGGCAGAACGCGCCCGCCCGGCGACCGGGCTGAAGGATCTCGAGGCGATCCAGCGGTTCATGAGTGCCCCGGTGCTGTTCGCGATCTTCGACATTCCGTGGACGCCGATCTTCATCCTGGCGATCTTCGTCTTCCACCCGATGCTGGGCTGGCTGGCCGTCACCGGCGGGCTGATCCTGGTCGGCGTGACGCTGATCAACCAGCTGACCACGTCGAAACCGGTGCGCGAGGCGACGATCGCCCAGGCGCAGGCCGACGCCTTTGCCGAGGGCGTCCGCGAAGAGGCCGAGCTGATTCAGGGCCTCGGCATGCGCCCGGCCGTGCTGCGCCGGTGGAAGCAGACCCGCGACCGCGCGCTGGCCGAGCAGATCAGCTCGTCCGACAAGACCGGCACGTTCTCGTCGATCACCAAGACATTCCGCTTCTTCCTGCAGTCCGCGATGCTGGCGCTGGGCGCCTACCTGGTGCTGCAGGGCGAGATGACCGCCGGTGCGATGATCGCCGGCTCGATCCTGATGGGCCGCGCGCTGGCCCCGATCGAGCAGGCGATCGGCGGCTGGCCCCTGTTCCAACGCGCCCGCCAGGGCTGGGGCTCGCTGAAGGAATTGCTGGCCAAGACACCGGTAATCCCCGAGCCGACCAAGCTGCCCGAGCCGCGCGCCATTCTCGAGGCGCACCAGGTCACGGTCGTGCCCCCGGGCGAGCAGCTGGCGACGCTGCGGATGCTCAGCTTCCGGCTGGAAGAGGGCCAGGCGCTGGGCGTGATCGGCAACTCGGGCGCGGGCAAGTCGACGCTGGCGCGGGTGCTGACCGGCATCTGGCAACCGGCTTCGGGCAAGGTGCGGCTGGACGGTGCGACGCTGGATCACTACTCGCCCGAGGATCTGGGCAAGGCGATCGGCTATCTGCCGCAGGACGTGGCGCTGTTCGGCGCGACCATCGCCGAGAACATTGCCCGACTGGGCGAGCCGGACCCGGCCAAGGTCGTCGAAGCCGCCAAGAAGGCCGGCGCGCACGATCTGATCCTCAGCCTGCCCGACGGATATGACACCCGGATCAACCCGGGCGGCAGCCGCCTGTCCGGCGGTCAGAAGCAGCGCATCGGCCTGGCGCGCGCCATGTACGGCGACCCGGCGATCCTGATCCTCGACGAGCCCAACGCCAACCTCGACGCCGAGGGCCAGGCGGCGCTGAACAAGGCGATCCGCTCGATGAAGGAGAAGAAGAAGTCGGTGATCATCATGGCGCACCGGCCCTCGGGGATCGCGGAATGCGACCTGATCCTGGTGATGGACGGCGGCATGCGGAAGGCCTTCGGCCCGCGTGACGAAGTGCTGAAGAGCCAGGTGAAGAACTACAACCAGATCGCCGGCGCGATCGCGCCCGGCGGGGGGACCTCGCGATGAGCGATGACGACAAGAAGCCGATGAATCTGGGTGTGCCGGCCAAACGCGGCACCACCGCGCCGGTGAAGGCCAAGGAAACCGCGCCCGCCAAGCGCGAGGCGAAGCCAAAGATGCAGATGGCCGCGAAGCCGTCCACATCGGCCTGGAGCCCGGCGCGCCCGCTGCGCCTGGGCTTCCTGGCGCTGCTTGTCCTGGTCGTGGGCCTCGGCGGCTGGTCCGCCTTCGCCCGAATCCAGGGCGCCGTGATCTCGTCGGGCATGGTCCAGGTCGAGGGCAATCGCCAGCCGGTGCAGCACACCGAGGGCGGGCTGGTCGGCGAGATCCTGGTCCGCGACGGCGACCGGGTCGAGGCCGGCGACGTGGTGCTGCGCTTCGACGACAAGCTGATGCGCTCGGAGCTGGCGGTGGTCGAGGGGCAGCTTTTCGAACTGCTGGCCCGCAAGTCGCGCCTGATCGCCGAGCGCGACGCGGCCGAGCGGATCACCTTCTCGGAAGAGTTGATGGAGGCCGCCGCCGACAACCCGAGCCTCGATGAACTCATGGCCGGTCAGCGCCAGTTGTTCCGTGCGCGGCTCGAAACCATCGACAAGCAGACCAGCCAGCTGCGCGAGCGGATGATCCAGACCGAGAACCAGATCGAGGGGATCGAGGCGCAGATCACAGCGCTCGCCACGCAGCGGGACCTGATCGCCGAGGAACTGGAGGACCAGCAGTCGCTGCTCGACCGCGGCCTGACGCAGCAGAGCCGGGTTCTGGCCCTGCGCCGCGAGGAGGCCGAGTTGGAAGGCCAGCTGGGCGAGTTGGAAGCCCGCGTCGCCCAGAGCAAAGGCCAGATCTCGGAGACCGAGCTGGAGATCCTGCGCCTCGAGGCGGACATGCGCGAGGAGGCGATCACCCGGCTGCGCGACCTCGAGTACAACGAGATCGAGCTGCGCGAGAGCCGCCGCTCCACGCTGGAGCAGCTGAGCCGCCTGGAAGTGCGCGCGCCCTCGACCGGTCTGGTCTATGACCGGCAGGTGAATACGACCGGCGCCGTCGTGCGGGCCGCCGATGTGCTGATGTACATCGTCCCGCAGGAGCAGCCGCTGGTGATCACCTCGCGGATCCAGACGATCCACCGCGACCAGGTGAATGTCGGCCAGGCCGCGACCCTCCGCTTCCCGGCCTTCGACCAGCGCACGACGCCGGTGCTGAACGGCGTGGTGACCAAGGTTTCGGCAGACGCGTTTACCGACGAGAACACCGGCATGGCCTATTACACCGCCGAGGTTCTGCCGTTGGAGGGCGAGTTGCAGAAGATCGAGGGCCGCGAGATCGTGCCGGGCATGCCGGTCGAGGCCTATATCCAGACCGGCGAGCGGACGCCGCTGAACTACCTGATGAAACCGCTGACCGACTATCTGAACCGGGCGTTCCGCGAGACCTGACGCCGGAGCCTCCGGCGGGGATATTTGAAGAAAGTGGAAGGCGGGCGCTCGTGTTTACGGACGCCCGTTTTCTTTTCGGGCGTGCGGCAAAGCGCACATATTTATCTGGATGAATAGCTTACCCCTGAGATGCGGGCGGAGTTGCCCGCGTGTATTGGGGGAGGGTCTTATGACCCGCATGCGTTCCGAGTATCTCGTGTTCCCGAAACCCCGCCGCCTGGCGGCCGCCATTCGGGCGGTGCTCGCCGGGCTGGCGGTTCTGGCCCTTGCCGGCGCGTGTACGGCGCCCTCGGGGGACTGGCCGCAGCAGGGGATGGCGCTGCCTAGCTGAGCCGCGCCAGCGCCCAGCGCGCGGCGTCGGCCACCGCCTCGTCCGGGTCGTCGAGATTGGCGCGGGCCGCGCCCGCCAGCGCCGGATCGCCTGAGTTTCCGATAGCATAGAGCGCGTTGCGCACCATCCGGTCGCGACCGATGCGCTTGATCGGCGAGCCGCTGAACACCTGCCGGAAGCTGGCATCGTCCAGCGCCGCGAGGTCGCCGAGGCGCGGGGCCTGAAGCTCGGCGCGCGGCAGGTAGCCATGTTCGGAGGCCGCCTGCGCGAACTTGTTCCACGGGCAGACCGCGAGGCAGTCGTCGCAGCCGTAGATCCGGTTACCCAGTCCGGGCCGCAGGTCTTCCGAGACCGGGCCGCGATGTTCGATCGTCAGGTACGAGATGCAACGCCGCGCATCGAGCTGGAACGGGGCCGGGAAGGCATCGGTCGGGCAGATGTCGAGGCAGCGGCGGCAGGAGCCGCATCGCTCGGCTGCGGGCGGGTCCACGGGCAGTTCGGCGGTCGTGTAGATCGCGCCGATGAAGAACCAGTTGCCCAGATCCCGCCCCAGCAGGTTTGTGTGCTTGCCCTGCCAGCCAAGCCCGGCGGCGGCGGCAAGCGGTTTCTCCATCACCGGAGCGGTGTCGACGAAGACCTTGAGCTGTTCGCCGCTTTCCTCGGCGAGCCAGCGGCCCAGCCGCTTGAGGCGTTTCTTCACCAGGTCGTGGTAGTCCCGGCCCCGCGCATAGACCGAGATGTTGCCCCGGTCCTTGTGCTCCAGCCCTGCCAGCGGATCGCCGGGCGGCGTGTAGATCTCGGCCAGCATGATGATGGAGCGGACCTCGGGCCAGAGGGTGGAGGGGTCGGCGCGCTGATCCGAACGGGCCTCCATCCACGCCATCTGGCCGTGGCGGCCGTGGCGCAGGAAGCGTTGCAGGCGGGCGGGCGCGTCCGGGATCGCGTCGGGTCGGCAGATGCCGAGCGCAGCGAAGCCCTCGTCGCGGGCGCGGGTTTCCAGCGCGGCGCGGAGGGCGGCAGGGTCCATGGTGCTAGAAGTCCAGGTCGGCGTAATGCTCGGGCGGGGTGAACCCCGGCAGCAGGTCCGCAAGGAGCGAGCGGAAAGCGGGCCGCGACTTGACCTTGGCGTACCACTCCTTCAGCGGTTCGGAGCGGTTCCAGTCGACATCGCCGATATAGTCGAGACACGACAGCTGCGCGGCGGCAGCGAAATCGGCGATCGACATCTGGTCACCCGCCAGCCAGCGCCGGCCTTCCATCAGCCACCCGATGTAATCCAGGTGGTATTTGATGTTCTTCGCGCCTTCCTTGATCCTGGCGCTTTCCGGGTAGCCCGACTTCGACAGCCGCTTGTTGACCCGCTCGTAGAGCAGGTTGGCCGTCACCTCGTTGTGGAACTTGTCGTCGAACCAGCCTTCCAGCCGCCGGGCCTCGGCCCGTTCGGCGGGGGTCTGCGGCAGCAGGGGCGGGTCCGGGTAGACCTCTTCGAGATACTCGAAGATGGCCGAGCTTTCGGCCAGCACCAGGTCGTCCATGCGCAGCACGGGGACCTTGCCGGCGGGGTTCAGGCGCAGGAAGTCGATGCGCCGTTCCCAGGTCTTTTCCTCGACCAGTTCGACCTCGATCTTCTTCTCGGCAAGAACCAGGCGGATCTTGCGGCAGAAGGGCGAAAGGGGCTGATGATACAAGCGACGCATGAGCCGATATCTGCCCTGTCTGGAAGGAACTTGCAACGGATTGCGACGCGGCAAGGCGGATTGCCGCCCGCCGATCAGCGGATCATGCAGGCCCCGCGGCCGTCCGCGGCAAGGGTCTGCGCGCCCGAGACGATCACCCGCGTTCGGCGCTGGGTGAAGGCCGAGGGACGCACCGCCGAACGGCCCTTGGGGTCCGGCAGGACCGCCATGAGCCGCGCCGCCTGGGTCCGCGAAAGCTGCGCCGCCGGAACGCCGAAATGGTGACGGGCGGCGGCCTCGATGCCGAAGACACCGGTGTCGAACTCGGCGACGTTCAGATAGACCTCGACGATGCGGCGTTTGGGCCAGAGCGCCTCGATCAGCACGGTGAACCCGGCCTCGAGCCCCTTTCGGACCCAGGACCGGCCCTGCCAGAGAAACACGTTCTTGGCCGTCTGCTGCGAGATGGTCGAGCCGCCGCGCCGCGCGCCGCCCGCCCAGGCGTCGCGGATCGCCGAGAGGTCGAACCCCCAGTGGGCGCAGAAATCCGCATCTTCGGCGGCAGCAGCCGAGAGCGGGATGAAGGTGGGCAGATCGTCGATCGAGACCCACTCGCGCTCGATCCCGCCGAGCCTATGGGCCTCGGAGAACTGGTAGAGGTTGGTCGGCGGCGCGGCGAAGCGGAACAAAAGCACAATCAGGAGGACAAGGCCGAACAGCCCGCCGAGCGCGACGAGTCCACGCCGCGCCCAGCGCCGCCAGCGGAATTTCCGCTTTTTCCCTTTCTTCTTGCCTGCCACGTCGTCCCGCCTTTTTCCGCTGTCTTAGCAAGCTGCGGCATCCTCGTCATCGCAAGGAATCACCCTGCGGGTTACCTTTCCCGAAAATGAAGGGGAGAGACGACGATGCACCGAAGCCTGGCCGCAGCACTTGCCCTGCTGGCGATGACGCCTGCGACCGCGCAGGAAGCCGCTGACCGGATCTATTCCGGCGGGGCGATCCTGACCATGAACGATGCCGCGCCCAGGGCCGAGGCGGTGGCGATCCGCGACGGCCTGATCCTCGCGGTGGGCGATGCCGCCACGGTCGAGGCCCATCGGGGGCCGGATACCGAAGTGGTCGACCTCGCGGGCCGGGCAATGGTGCCGGGGTTCGTGGACAGCCACGGTCATGTCGTGCTTGGCGGTCTTCAGGCGCTGGCCGCGAACATGCTCGCCCCACCGGACGGTGAGGTGCGGGACATCCCCAGTCTTCAGCAGGTTCTCACCGATTGGGCCGAGGCGAACGCTGCCGCCGTCGAGAAAGGCGGGCTGATCCTCGGCTTCGGCTATGACAATGCGCAGCTGGCGGAGCTTCGCCACCCGACGCGGGACGAACTCGACGCGGTGTCCACGGAGCTGCCGGTCGTCATCGTGCACCAGTCGGGCCATCTGGGTGTCGCCAACTCAAAGGCGCTGGAGATCGCGGGCATAGATGCCAGTTCCGTGGCGCCTCCGGGCGGCGTGATCCAGCGCGATGCCGACGGAGAGCCGAACGGCGTGCTGGAGGAATACGCCTTCTTCGCCGTGCTGGTCCCGCTGCTGGGGGACATCGGCCCCGAGGGCTTCGCCGCGTTCGCCGAGGCCGGCGCCGATCTGTGGGCAAGCTTCGGCTATACCACCGGACAGGAAGGCCGCTCGTCGGGTCCGATCGTGCAGACGCTTCGGGCGATCGATGCGGAAGGAAAGCTGCCCATCGACGTGGTGGCCTACCCGGACGTGCTGGAGGCGCGGGAGTTCATCGGCGCGAATGCCTCGAAAGACTATGACGGCAACGTTCGCGTGGGGGGCTGCAAGCTGACCATCGACGGCTCGCCGCAGGGGTTCACCGCGCTTAGGGACCGCCCCTACTACGATCCGGTCGGGGACTATCCTCCGGGTTATCTCGGCTATTCCGCGATAACCATGGAGCAGACGCAGGAGGCGGTCGACTGGTGCTACGAGAACGGCATCCAGATCATCACTCATGCCAATGGTGAGGGCGCCTCGGACATGCTGATCGCCGCGATCGGCGCCGCACAGGAGAAGTACGGCGACCCCGGCAACCGCCCCGTGCTGATCCACGGCCAGTTCCTTCGCGAGGATCAGGTCGACAGCTTCAACCGTCTGGGCGTGTTCCCGTCGCTGTTCCCGATGCACACGTTCTATTGGGGCGACTGGCACCGCGATCATACGGTCGGCCCGGTGCGGGCGGACAACATCTCGCCCACGGGCTGGCTGGCGCAGCGGGGCATGATGTTCGGCTCTCACCATGACGCGCCGGTGGCCTTCCCGGATTCCATGCGGGTGCTCGATGCGACGGTGACGCGGCGGTCACGCTCGGGCGATATCATCGGCCCGGCGCAGCGGGTGGACGTGATGACGGCGCTGAAGTCGATGACGATCTGGCCCGCCTGGCAGCATTTCGAGGAGGACCGAAAGGGCAGCATCGAGCCCGGCAAACTTGCGGACCTGGTGATCCTCAGCGACGATCCGACAGCGGTCGATCCCGAGACGCTGGATCAGTTGAAGGTCGCGCAGACCATCAAGGACGGCGAGGTGATCTATGAGGCGGCGGAAGGCCAGCAGCGGGGCGACCTGCGCTCGCCGTTCTCGACCGACCCGGTGACCGCGCACCAGTTCCTGCACGCGATGTACCAGGGGATCGGGGTCGAGCGGCCTTGCCGGAGCGTCACCGTCCCCAAGCGCTGCGGACCGCCCGTCACGCGCTGACAGGCCCCTGAACGCAGATTGGCCGGCGTCACCGCCGGCCAATCTGATTCCTGTAGCGCGATTTACTGCGCCGGAATCGCCTCGTCCTCGTCCGAGAGCGGGTGGGTCAGGCGGCCCACCATCTCCTTCGGGCAGATCTGCACGAAACGGGGCAGTTCGTCCGCCCAGTTGCGCAGGATCTCGGCGGCGAGCTTCGAGCCGGTCTCTTCCGCATGGGCGGCGATCAGCGAGCGCAGTTCGGCCTCCCAGTGCGCGGAGCGGAGCGGAGTCGTGATGATCGATTCCTCGTTCATCCTTTCCTCGACCGAGCCTTCGGGGTCGTAGATGTAAGCCATGCCGCCGGTCATCCCGGCGCCGAAGTTGTCGCCGATCGATCCGAGGATCACGGCGACGCCGCCGGTCATGTACTCGCACCCGTTCGAGCCGCAGCCCTCGACCACCACCTTGGCGCCGGAGTTGCGGACGCAGAAGCGCTCACCCGCCCGGCCGTTGGCGTAGAGATAGCCGTCGGTCGCGCCGTAGAGCACCGTGTTGCCGATGATCGTGTTGTTCGCCGCATCGAGCGGGCTGCCGAGCATCGGCTTCACAACGACGGTGCCGCCCGAGAGACCCTTGCCGACATAATCGTTGGCGTCGCCCGAGACCTCGATCTTCAGGCCCGGCGCGGCAAAGGCACCCAGCGACTGCCCGGCGGAGCCCTGCAACTTCACGGTCAGGTGGTCCGGCTGCAGCGCGTTGCGCATGCCGAAGCGCTGCACGATGTGGCTGGAGACGCGGGTGCCCACCGTCCGGTGCGTGTTCTGCACCGTGTAGGACAGCTGCATCTTCTCGCCGTCCTTGAAGAAGGGCGAGGCGTCGGCGACGATCTGGGCGTCCAGCGTATCGTCCACCGCCTGACGCGGCTTGAGCCGGTCGTAGACGCGCTTTTGCTCGCCATCGACGGAGACCAGCAGCGGGTTCAGGTCCAGATCGTCCAGATGCGCCGAGCCACGGCTGACCTGTGCCAGCAGATCGGCACGGCCAATCACCTCGTCGAGCGACCGGGCACCGATCGAGGCCAGCACCTCGCGGACTTCCTGCGCGTAGAAGCTGATCAGGTTGACCACCTTGTCGGCGGACCCGGTGAACTTCTGGCGCAGATCCTCGCGCTGGGTGCAGACGCCCACCGGGCAGGTGTTCGATTGGCACTGGCGGACCATGATGCAGCCCATGGCGATCAGCGCGGCGGTACCGATACCGTATTCCTCAGCGCCCATCATCGCCGCGATGACGATGTCGCGGCCCGTGCGCAGGCCGCCATCGGTGCGCAGCGTGACGCGGTCGCGCAGGTTGTTCAGCGCCAGCACCTGATGCGCCTCGGTCAGGCCCATTTCCCACGGCAGGCCGGCGTACTTGATCGAGGTTTGCGGCGATGCGCCGGTGCCGCCGTTGTGGCCCGAGATCAGGATCACGTCGGCCTTGGCCTTGGCCACGCCCGCCGCGATCGTCCCAACGCCCGACTGGGCGACCAGCTTCACGCAGACCTTGGCGCGCGGGTTGATCTGCTTGAGATCGTAGATCAGCTGCGCGAGGTCCTCGATCGAGTAGATGTCGTGGTGCGGCGGCGGCGAGATCAGCGTCACGCCCGGCGTCGAATGCCGCAAGCGCGCGATCAGTTCCGTGACCTTCAGGCCCGGAAGCTGCCCGCCCTCGCCCGGCTTGGCACCCTGCGCGACCTTGATCTCAAGCTCTTCACACTGGTTCAGGTACTCGGCGGTGACGCCGAAGCGGCCCGACGCCACCTGCTTGATCTTGGCCGACGGGTTGTCGCCGTTCGGCTCGGGGTGGAAGTGCGCCGGATCTTCGCCGCCCTCGCCCGAGTCGGACTTGGCGCCGATCCGGTTCATCGCGATGTTCAGCGTCTTGTGCGCCTCGGGCGACAGTGCGCCGAGGCTCATGCCCGGCGTCACGAACCGCTTGCGGATCGAGGTGATGCTTTCGACCTCGTCGATGGGAACAGGGGTCAGGCCCGGCTTGAAGTCCAGCAGGTCGCGCAGGTGGATCGGCGGGGCCGACTGCATCAGCTTGGAGTACTGCTTCCAAAGATCGAAGCTGGCCCGGTCGCACGCCGACTGCAGGATGTGCATGGCCTGCGCGCCCCAGGCGTGGGTCTCGCCCGAGCGGCGCAGCTTGTAGAGGCCGCCGATGGGCAGCACCTCGACACCCTTGCGCCAGCCGCGGGCGTGGACCTTCTCGACCTGTTTCTTGATGCCGGTGATGCCGATCCCCGAGATCCGGCTGATCATGCCGGGGAAATACTCGGCGCACATGGCGCGGCTGAGGCCCACGGCCTCGAAGTTCATGCCGCCGCGATAGGAGGAGATCACGCTGATCCCCATCTTGGACATGATCTTCAGCAGGCCCTGGTTGACCGCCTCGCGGTAACGCATGACGGCGGTGCTCAGGTCCTGGTCCAACAGGCCGCGGCGAATGCGGTCGGCCAGGCTGTCCTGCGCCAGATAGGCGTTGACCGTGGTCGCGCCCATGCCGATCAGCACGGCGAAATAGTGCGGGTCCATGCACTCGGCGCTGCGCACGTTGAGCGAGCAGAACGTCCGCAGCCCCTTGCGCGTCAGCCAGGAATGCACGGCGCTGGTGGCCAGGATCATCGGCACCGGCACGCGGTCCGGACCCTGCGCCTCGTCGCTCATGATGATGTGCTGGCCGCCCGCGCGAACCGCTTCCTCGGCGCGGTTGCGGATGTCGTCGAGCGCATCGCTCAGCGCATGCTCGCCGCCGTCGACCGGGTAGGTGCAGTCGATCTCGACCGCGCCGTCGCCGAAATACTTGCGCATCGCGGCGAACTGGCCGTTCGAGACGAACGGGCTTTCCAGCGTCAGGATCTCGGTCTGGTTGCTGTCTTCATCCAGCACGTTCTTCAGGTTGCCGAACCGGGTCTTCAGGCTCATCACCCGGTGCTCGCGCAGGCTATCGATCGGCGGGTTCGTGACCTGGGAGAAGTTCTGCCGGAAATAGTGGCTGAGTGGCCGGTACTTTTCGGACAGCACCGCCGAGGGCGTGTCGTCGCCCATCGAGCCGATGGCTTCCTTGGCGTCCTCGGCCATCGGGGCGAGGATCGTCTCGAGGTCCTCGACCGAGTAGCCGGCGGCCACCTGGCGGCGGCGCAGCTCTTCGCCCTCGAACAGCGGATCCTCGGGCGAGCCGGCCAAGGTCTCGTCAAGGTCGGTGATCTTGCCGACCCACTCGCCGAACGGCTTGGAGTTCGCCAGCTTGTCCTTCAGCGCGACGTCATGCCAGAGCTTGCCCTCGGCCATGTCGACGGCCAGCATCTGGCCCGGGCCCAGCGCGCCCTTCTCGCGCACGGTCATCTCGTCCACGGGGACCATGCCCGCCTCGGAACCGGCGATCACCAGCCCGTCGCCGGTCACAACATAGCGCATCGGGCGCAGACCGTTCCGATCCAGACCCGCGCAGACCCAGCGGCCATCGGTCATCGCCAGCGCGGCGGGACCGTCCCACGGCTCCATCACGGCGTTGGAGTAGTTGTACATGTCGAGCCAGGCGTCCGGCATCTTGGTCGCGGTCTTGGACCAGGCCTCGGGCACCAGCATGGTCTTGGCCATCGGCGCCGAGCGCCCGGCGCGAACCATCACCTCGAAGACCGAATCCAGCGCCGCCGAGTCCGAGGACCCGCCCGCGATGATCGGCTTGATGTCGTCCTGGTACTCGCCGAACGCATCCGAGGCCATGCGGATCTCGTGGCTGCGCATCCAGTTGACGTTGCCCTTGAGCGTGTTGATCTCGCCGTTGTGGGCCAGCATGCGAAACGGCTGCGCCAGCCACCACTGCGGGAACGTGTTGGTCGAATAGCGCTGGTGATAGATCGCGAAGGCGCTCTCGAACCGCTCGTCCTTGAGGTCCGGGTAGAACTCGGCCACGTCCTGGGCCAGCATCATGCCCTTGTAGATAATCGACCGGCAGCTGAGCGAGCAGATGTAGAGCTGCCCGACCTGCGCGGCGGCGGCGGCCTTCTCGATCCGGCGGCGGATGACGTAAAGCTCGCGCTCGTAGGTCTCCTCGTCCACGCCCTTGGTGTTCGAGATCAGGATCTGTTCGATCTCGGGGCGCGTGGCGTTGGCCTTTTCGCCCAGAACCGAGGTGTTCACCGGCACGTGCCGCCAGCCGTAGATGCCGTAGCCCATGCGCAGGACCTCGGTCTCGACGATGGTACGGCAGCGCTCCTGCGCGCCGAAATCGGTGCGCGGCAGGAAGACCTGGCCGACGGCAAGCAACTCGTCGCCCGGTTCGTGGCCGGTACTGCGGACCTGGTCGTAGAAGAAGGGCACCGGAATCTGCACGTGGATGCCCGCGCCGTCACCGGTCTTGCCGTCCGCATCGACCGCGCCACGGTGCCAAACGGCCTTCAGCGCAGCGATACCGGCAGTCACCACGTCCCGGCGCCGCGCACCGTCGATCGAGACGACGAGGCCCACGCCGCACGCGGCTTTCTCGTCCTCCTCGCTGTACATGCCGGTCGCGGCGAGCTTCGCCCGTTCCTCGGCATGGGTTTCGGCCCAGCGGTCATCATACTTGGTCATGGGACTGGCCTTTCGATTGCGCACACGACAAGGCCGCGCGCAGGGGTCTGCACGCGGCTGTCTACGGCGATGTGGCGCACCGGGGCGGCCCCGGCGCGGACTATCAGGGAAGCGGAACCGGCAGCGCGCCCGCAATGCGGCGCGGCTTCGGATCCTCGTAGAGTTGAACGCCCTGCAGGTCGAACCGCACCTGCAAGGCTCCGGTACCCGGCTCCATCGCGGCGGAGATCGGACCCGAGGGGAAATACCCGGTCGCCGAGAATGCGCTGCCCGCGTCCCGCCCGGCGATCCGCCATTGGCCCGAGGCGAAGCGGGCCGTGTCCGCCCCCACGCACAGCGTGCCGGTCATCTGCACCTGCACCGTATCCAGCGAGTCGCGGATGTCCGTGATGTCCCGCAGTGGCGCGTTCGACACCACCCGGACCTCTTTCACATCCATTCCGCGCCGCACGCGGATCGTCCGCTCGCGTGGCTCTGGGAAGTCGGCGGCCTGCTCGCTGTCCGGCAGGCCGGTCGCGTAACAAACCCGCTCTGCCTCCAGCACGACGCTCAGCGCGGTTTCGCTGTCGAGGCATACGCTCGGCCCCGAGATCGGGGTGATCTGCCGCGCCGCCAGGTTGGGCGTCACGGCGGAGCAATCCTGGGACTGCGCCGGTGTGGCAATAGTCAGAAGGCTGAGGGCGGCGAATGTCGAGGCAATCTGGGTCTTCATCACGTCTACCGGGGTCTTGTTGCCCCCCGATAACGCGCGAAGCCGGGAAAAGGATGCAAACAGGGGTCACGCGACGGCTCATGAACCGGCCCCCTGCGTGAGCATTGCGTCGTAGAAGCTCCGCATAAGGCCGTTTGCCCCGCGGGTATTGCGGGCAAAGAAGTGTCCCACCAGATCTCTCAGGACACCTGCATCCTTAAGGTCCTTTGCGACACTGTGCTGAGACCCCGGCACTTTGTAGAGGCGCAAGTTCTCACGCTGATCCATGAGGCGTATGTGCTTGCGGTCCCGAATGTCGGCGCGCCCGAACACGACATAATAATAATACTGCGTACGATCCTGGAGACATTCCGCGAGGTTGCGCTCCAGAAGCGGCCCAAAGTGCTCCCGCGTGTTCCTCCAACGCGGCTCGGTGATCACTTCGTCATGCATCGAGACCTGGGGCGCGAAGGCGATCGCAACGTCCACCGGCACATGCTTCGGCAGAAGCAGCGCGCCGTACCCGCCCATGCTGTTGCCGATTGTCACGACCTTGGTAATCCCGTTCGCGGCAATGAAGTTCTGCACCAGCTCTACAAGTGGGGGCAGCACGTCCTCGCGGGAGAACCAGCTGCGCAGCTTGTCGCGCACGAACAGTACGTGGTTCCGTCCGCCGCCCGAAGCAGTCCCGGCGAACTCGTCGACCTGAACACCGCCAAGGCCGCCGTGAATGCCGCCTACGGCAATCACCAGCGTCGACTCGGAGCCCGGCATATGCCGGACCAGAAGCGTCTCGCTTTCGTGCAGGATCTCGGCCTGGGCCATGTTCGTGCGCCCTGCGCCTACTCCGCCGCCACGGCGGCAGAGGCATCGAACTGGGTCAGGATCTGCTCGGCCGCATCGCGTCCGTCGCGGATGGCCCAAACCACCAGCGAGGCGCCGCGGACGATATCGCCGACCGCGTAGACACCGGGAATCGAGGTCTGCTTGGTGCGGAAATCGGCACGGATCGTGCCCCAACGGGTCACTTCCAGCTCTGGCTCGTTCCAGAGCGTCGGAAGCTCCTCGGGCTCGAAGCCCAACGCCTTGATGACGATGTCCGCGTCCTCGGTGTAGTCCGCGCCCTCGATCTCTTCGGGGACCTGGCGGCCGCTGGCGTCGGGCGCGCCAAGGCGCATCTTGGCCACGCGCACGCCCGAGACGGCCTCGTCGCCGGTGAAGCCCTTGGGGGCCGCCAGCCAGACGAATTCGACGCCCTCTTCCTCGGCGTTCTCGACCTCGCGCTGCGAGCCGGGCATGTTCGCCCGGTCGCGGCGATACAGGCACTTCACGCTGCGCGCGCCCTGGCGGATCGCCGTGCGGACACAGTCCATCGCGGTGTCGCCGCCGCCGATCACGACGACGCTCTTGCCCTCGGCGTTCAGCTCGCCGCTGTCGTATTCCGGCACGCTGTCGCCGAAGCCGACCCGGTTCGAGGCGGTCAGGTAGTCGATCGCGCGCACGATCCCCTTCAGACCCGCGCCCGGCCCGCCCAGATCGCGGGACTTGTAGACGCCGGTGGCGATCAGCACGGCGTCATGCGCTTCGCGGATCTCCTGGAAGGTGATGTCCTCGCCGACATTGCAGTTCATCCGCAGTTCGATGCCGCCGTCCGACAACTGCTGATTGCGGCGCATGACGACGTCCTTCTCCAGCTTGAAGCCGGGGATGCCGTAGGTCAGCAAGCCGCCCGCGCGGTCGTAGCGGTCGTAGACGGTGACCTTGCAGCCGGCGCGGCGCAGCATGTCCGCCGCCGCCAGCCCGCCGGGGCCGGCGCCGATGATGCCGACGCTCTCGGGGCGTTCCTGCACGGGTGTGACCGGCTTGACCCAGCCTTCCTCCCAGGCGGTGTCGGTAATGTACTTCTCGACCGCGCCGATGGTGACGGTGCCGTGGCCCGACTGCTCGATCACGCAGTTGCCCTCGCACAGGCGGTCCTGGGGGCAGATGCGGCCGCAGATCTCGGGGAAGGTGTTGGTGGCCTGGCTGATCTCGTAGGCCTCCTGCAAACGCCCCTCGGCGGTCAGGCGCAGCCAGTCGGGGATGTTGTTGTGCAGCGGGCAATGCGTCTGGCAGTAGGGCACGCCGCACTGCGAACAGCGGCTGGCCTGCTCGGCCGCCTTCTCGGCGGCGAACTCGCGATAGATCTCGCCGAAGTCCTCGCGCCGGTCATCGGCGGTCCGCTTCTCGGGCATCGAACGCCCAACAGTCACGAATTTCAGCATGTCGCTCTGCGGCATGTCCGCGTTCCTCCCGAAAGTCCGGTGACCGGCCCCAAATCGGGCCGGAGCCGCTGGATACTCTTTTCTCCGGCGCTTATAAAGTCAGTAATGCTGACCTTCTAGAGGTTTTTCGCGTCTGGGCGCCAAATTCTCCGCCCCACAAGGCTGGAATTGGTAAACAAAACGGACCTATCTCGCGCCGTTGCCTTGGGGACGGGGCTTTGATAGCACATCTCCACGGTTCAAACGACAGGTCCGGGCGATGCCACTGTTCTCCCTCGTTGCGCTCGCCCTGATCCAGGGAATCACCGAGTTCCTGCCGGTCTCCTCCTCGGCGCATCTCGAGCTTTTCCATCGCTGGGCCGGGCAGACGCCCGACGACCTCAGTCTGGACATCGCGGTGCACGTGGGAACGCTGCTCGCGGTCATGCTCTACTTCCGGGCCGAGGTCGGGCGCGCCATCAAGGGCACGCTTCTTCTGCTCACCGGCAAGACCGAGCGCCCCGAGGCGCGGCTGGCCCTTTGCCTCATCGTCGCGACGATCCCCGTTGTGGTGGCGGGCGCCATCCTCAAGGTCACCGGCCTTGTCGAGGCGATGCGCTCGCTCGCCGTCATCGGCTGGGCGATGATCCTCTTCGGCCTGCTGCTCTGGTGGATGGACCGCCGCGGCGGGCGCGGTCGCACCGCCGCAGACTGGACCCTGCGCGACGCCTGGATCATGGGCCTCTGGCAGGCGCTGGCGCTGATCCCCGGCACCTCGCGCTCGGGCGCGGCGATCACCGGTGCGCTGGCCCAGGGCTACGAGCGGGGCGAGGGGGCGCGACTCGCGATGCTGATGTCGATCCCGACCATTGCCGGCTCAGGCGCTCTGCTTGGCGCGGACCTCGCAATTTCGGGCAACATGTCTCTCGGAGCAGACGTCATTGTTGCTGTGCTTCTCGCTTTCGGGGCAGGCCTCGGCGCCCTCGCCCTGATGATGCGCCTGCTGCGCAGCGTCAGCTTCACACCCTATGTCGTCTACCGGGTGCTGCTCGGCCTCGTCCTGCTGGCACTCGCCTACAGCTGACGCATCGGCCGAAACAGGACACGCCCCCGCCTTCCATGTTCTCCAAATATCCCCGCCGGAGGCATCCTCCGTCCACCAGAAGAACCGGCCTTCGTAGGTGAAGTCCGGCCATCACCCCATGGAATTCATGTTCGGGCGCCCTCGGAACTTCGCACGGTCGCGCCGCTCGGACCATAGGCCGATACTGCCCCAGACCAGGATGTAGAGCACCCCCGCGCCCAGCACGACCAGGCCAGAGAGCGGCCCGATGGCCGCCCTGTCGATAAACTCGGCGACGCTGGAGACGGCAGTCGGGTGCACCACCAGCTTGCCGATATAGGCCACGGTCTGGATCAGCAGGATCCAGAAATAATTGCGCCGGATCCGCCGCCCGATCGCGGTCATCAGCCCGACGTGGTAGCTGGGATAGAGGTAGTCGTCCGCCAGAACCTTCTGCCAGTTCTCCTCGGTATGCAGATCGCCGGTGTCCAGCATCGGCGCGTAGAAATGCGTCTCGAGCCAGCGGCAGCGTGCTCGCCAGACGTTGAAATAGCGATAACGCCGCGCCTCGAGCAGCAGGAAGAACAGGATCAGGATCCCAACGAGGATCAGCGGCAGGGGCGAGGCCTCGGGCGAGGCGAAGGCGATCGACAGCGCAATGCCCAGCGTGACCACCGACCAGTTCGTCGTCGTGTCCAGCCGCTGCCGCCACAGGGTCGAGCGGTAGACTTCACCGCGATAGAGGTGAGCCAGCGCACCCATCTCGGCCGCGGTGAACTCGCGCGGCTTGCGCTGCGGTTCGGCTTGGCTCATCGGCCCTCCCTTCATCCCGCGTCCTTGTGTCTGCGCGCGCGGGTTGCGACAGTGTGGCACGGTGCCCGGGTCCGGTCAAAGCCGACCGCCCGGGTTAGGGTTGATCCACATCAAGGCCGTGCCCCGGCCTCGCTGGCAGGTAATCTGGCGTGAACAGGACGAACCAAGACCCGAAAGGAGGCGCCAAGTGAGCGCCACTGATTCCCCGCCGAAGTTGTACGAGGCGCAGGAGCCCGTTTTCCCGCGTCGCGTCAAAGGCCATTTCCGAACGCTCAAGTGGTGGATCATGGCGATCACCCTTGGCATCTACTACTTCACCCCGTGGATCCGCTGGGACCGCGGCCCCAACCTGCCCGACCAGGCGGTGCTGGTGGACCTCGCGAACCGCCGGTTCTTCTTCTTCTGGATCGAGATATGGCCGCACGAGTTCTATTTCGTCGCCGGCCTGCTGATCATGGCGGGACTCGGCCTGTTTCTCTTCACGTCGGCGCTGGGCCGGGTCTGGTGCGGCTATTCCTGCCCGCAGACCGTCTGGACGGACCTGTTCGTCCTCGTCGAACGCTGGATCGAGGGCGACCGCAACGCCCGCATCCGCCTGTGGAACGCGCCGTGGAGCGCGCACAAGGCCCGGCTGCGCTTCACCAAGTGGACCGTCTGGCTGTTGATCGCCATAGCCACCGGCGGCGCCTGGGTATTCTATTTCGCCGATGCGCCGACGCTGCTGCGAGACCTTCTGACCTTCCAGGCGCCCTTCGTCGCCTACGGCTCCATCCTGCTGCTGACCGCGACGACCTTCGTCTTCGGCGGCTTCCTGCGTGAGCAGGTCTGTATCTACATGTGCCCATGGCCGCGGATCCAGGCTGCGATGATGGACGAGGACACGCTGACCGTCGGTTATCGCGACTGGCGGGGCGAGCCGCGCGGCAAGGGCAACGTCCGCCGCCGAAACGCCGAGGCCGCCGCAAAGGCCGAGGCGACGGCGCAGGCCGCCGGGCCCACCGCCGGGCGCCAGTACCCGCCGACACCGTTCCCGCGCAAGTCGCTCGCAACCGCGCTTCAGGCGGACGAACAGGCCGAGTTCGGCGACTGCATCGACTGCATGGCCTGCGTCAACGTCTGCCCCATGGGAATCGACATCCGCGACGGCCAGCAGCTGGAGTGCATCACCTGCGCGCTCTGCATCGACGCCTGCGACGACGTCATGGCCAAGATCGGCAAGCCGCGCGGGCTGATCGACTATCTCGCGCTTTCGGACGAGACGCGCGAACGGGCAGGCGAGACTCCGCGCCCCGCATGGAAACACGCGCTGCGCCCGCGCACGATCCTCTACACCACGCTGTGGAGCGGGGTCGGCCTTGCGCTGCTGGTGGCGCTGTTCATCCGCTCGGACGTGTCGCTGGGTGTCTCGCCGGTGCGCAACCCGGTCTATGTCACCATGTCCGACGGCGCTATCCGCAACGCCTACGAGGTGCGGCTGCGCAACCAGGGCGGCGACGAACGGACGTTCCTGTTCACGCTGGAAAGCGAGCGGGACCTCGTTCTGTCGCTTGAGGGCACGCCCTACACTTCGGTCACGGTACCGGCGGACGAGACCTTCCAGCAGCGGCTTTACATCACCGCGCCGGCGGGAAGCGAGGCCGCCGAGGCCGGGACCACCGACGTTCGGCTCTGGATCACCGCGCTGGGCAGCGAGACCCGCGCGTCCTCCGACACCGTCTTCAACGGAAAGGGCGAGTGATGGACAATATCGAGAACGGCCGTCCGCTGACCGGGCGCAAGGTGCTGCTGATCACCGTCACCGCGTTCGCCATCGTAATCGGCGCCAACCTCGCCCTGGTCTATGCCGCGCTGGGCAGTTTCCCGGGGCTCGAGGTCAAGAACAGCTATGTCGCCAGCCAGAGCTTCGACCGCGACCGCGCCGCGCAGGAGGCATTGGGCTGGGTCGCTCAGGTCTCTTACCGGGACGACCGCGTGACGCTCGCGCTGACCGACGCCGAGGGCAATCCCGTCACCCCGTCCGAGATCACCGGCCGGGTCGGCCGCGCGACCCATGTCGCCGATGACCAGGCGCTGGCATTTGCCCCGGGCTCGCAGGGGCTGGTGGCGCCGGCCCGGCTCGATACCGGACTGTGGCGCGTCTGGGTCGAGGCCCGCGCCGATGACGGTACCCTGTTCCGCCAGCGGCTGGACCTGCGGGTCGGGTCATGACGGTCTCCGCCTGCCCCGGTTGCGCGACGGTCGAACCGGCTGAACGCGCCCCCGCCGTTGCATCGGGCGAGACGCTGCTGTTCTCGGTGCCTTCCGTACATTGCGCCGGCTGTATCTCGTCCATCGAGCGCGGGCTCGCGGGCATGGACGGGCTCGCCGCCGCGCGGGTGAACCTGACGCAGAAACGGCTGGTCGTGACCGCCCGCCCGGGCGCCGAGATCGAGGACGCCGTGCTGGCAAAGCTGGAGTCGCTTGGCCACCCGGGCCAGGTGCTCGACGCCGCGACGCTGGGCCGGGTCGCCGATCCGACGGGCCGCGCGTTGCTGCTGCGCCTGGGCGTCGCCGGATTTGCGGCGATGAACGTCATGCTGCTGTCGGTCGCCGTCTGGTCCGGGGCCGAGGGCGTGACCCGCGACTTCCTGCACTGGGTCTCGGCGCTGATCGCCCTGCCCGCCGCGCTGTTCGCCGCGCAGCCGTTCTTCGTGAACGCCTGGAATGCGCTGCGCGTCGGGCGGCTGGTGATGGACACGCCGATTTCGCTGGCGATCCTGCTGGCGCTCGGGATGTCTCTCTACGAGACCTCGCTGGGCGGAGAGCATGCCTATTTCGACGCCGCGCTGTCGCTGACTTTCTTCCTGCTTCTGGGCCGCGTGCTGGATCACCGCAGCCGCGCCGCCGCGCGCTCGGCGGCTGCCGAACTGGCCGCGCTGGAGGTGCCGCGCGCCGAACGGCTTGAAGGAGGGACCGCGCACACCATCACCGTCGCCGAGCTTTCGGTCGGGGACATCGTGCTGGTCCGTCCGGGAATGCGGGTGCCTGCCGACGGCATCATCCAGACCGGCGCGACCGAGATCGACCGCAGCCTGCTGACCGGCGAAAGCGCCCCGGTCGCCGCCACGGCCGGAGAGCCGGTACATGCGGGCGAGGTAAACCTGACCGGTCGCCTGGAAGTGCGAGTCACCGCAGCCGGGGCCGACACCACGCTGCGCCGGATCGCCGATCTCGTCCGCGAGGCCGAAGGCGCGCGGAACAGGTATGTCTCGCTGGCCGACCGCGCTGCGCGGGTCTATGCGCCGGTGGTGCACCTGCTGGCACTGGTCTCGGGACTGGGGTGGTACTGGGCGACGGGCGATGCACGCCTGTCGATCAACATCGCCGTCGCGGTCCTGATCATCACCTGCCCCTGTGCGCTGGGCCTTGCCGTGCCTTCGGTCATGGTCGCCGCCAGCGGCGCGCTGTTCCGCAAGGGCGTGCTGCTCAAGGACGGCACCGCGCTGGAGCGTCTGGCGGGCGTCGATACGGTGATCCTCGACAAGACCGGCACCCTGACCGAAGGCGCGCCGGTGCTGGTCGACCCCGAGGCCGTACCGCCCGCCGCGCTTGCCATCGCCGGGGCGCTCGGCGCAGGCAGCGCGCACCCGCTGGCCCGTGCGCTGGCCGCCGCCGCGGATGCCGCGGGGCTGGAGCTGCCGCATTTCGCCGAGGTGCACGAGGTGCCCGGTCAGGGCGTCGAGGGCAAGCTGGACGGACAGACCGTGCGGCTGGGCCGGGCCTCGTGGATCGGGGCCGAGGATGTGGAAACCACCGCCACCTGGCTGCGCGTGGGCGATGAGGCCCCGGTCGCCTTCCGCTTCGCCGACCGTCCGCGTCCGGGCCTCGCGGAGATGCTCAAGGGCCTGCGTGGCAAGCGGATCATGTTGCTGTCGGGCGATGCACAGGCGCCGGTCGCACGGCTTGCCGCGCGCTTCGGCATCGACGAGGCCGAGGCCGGACTGACACCCGAGGACAAGGCGGACCGGGTGTCGTCGCTCAAGGCCAAAGGCGCGCAGGTGCTGATGGTCGGCGACGGGATGAACGACACGGCGGCGCTGGCGGCGGCGGATGTGTCGATCTCGCCCGCGTCGGGAATGGACGTGGCGCGGAACGCCGCGGATATCGTATTGTTGACGCCGGACCTGTCGGTCGTGCCGCGCGTGATCCGGCTGGCGGGCAGCGCCCGGTCGCGGATGCTGGAGAACTTCGCGCTGGCCGCAGCGTATAATGCCGTGGCGATCCCGCTGGCGGTGGCGGGCTATGCGACCCCGCTCGCCGCCGCGCTGGCGATGTCGGGCTCGTCGATCTGCGTCTCGCTGAACGCCTTGCGGGTGCGTCGCGGGATGAACGAAAGTGGGAAGACATGAACGTACTGCTGTACCTGATCCCGATTTCGCTGGTGCTGGGGGGTGCCGGGCTGGCCGCCTTCGTCTTCGCCCTGCGCTCGGGACAGTTCGACGACCCTGAGGGGAACGCGGCGCGGATCCTCGAGGACCGGGACCCGGATTAGGTCTTTACCAGAACGCCGAGGGTTTCCCGCAGGAGCGGCAGTCCGCCCGGCTGCCACCCCAACCCGATAAGTCGCCCGGTATCCATCTGGTTGACCTGCGCCACGTCGGCGGCCTCGGGCAGTTCGCCAGTCAGACCGGTGAGCCGCAGCAACTCCCGCCGATCCAGCAGCAGGTCCGAGACATTGTAGACCGCCGCGGGCGCCTTCAGCCCCGCGACCAGTTCGACGGCACGGGCCACGTCCTGCCCGTGCACCTCGGTCCCGGCGCGGGGCGCGACCGGGCGCCCCTCCCGGAAATCGCGGAAGAGCTCTGCCCACTTGTGCGGCACACCCTCAGGCGTCGGCCCGTAGACGCCGGTGACGCGCAGCGAAACGCCTGCGAAACCCGGGTCGGAAAGTTGCGCCAGCGCACGCTCGGCGGCCAGCTTTACCTCGCCGTACAAGGTGTCCGGATGGCAGGGCATATCCTCGACCAACCAGGTTCCCGGAGCGTGCGGGCCATAGACAGCGCGCGTCGACAGGAACACGACCCGCCGCACGCCCGCCGTCCGCGCGGCATGGAAGAGCGCCGTGGTCCCGTCCAGATTCGCGCGCCGGAATCCGGCCGGGTCGTCGCCCTCTCCGCCCCTATAGCGGCCCGGCAAATGAGCGAAGGCGCAGTGCACCAGCAGGTCAGCCCCGGCCAGCAGCGGGGCATGATCTGTATCCGGCGCAAGCGGCAGCTCGCGCCCGGTGGCGGTGACGTCCCAGCCCAGCGACCGGTAGTGCTGGGCGATGAACCAGCCGACGCGGCCGGTGCCGCCGGTTACGACGACGCGCATGGGTTCGGCAGGCTGTCCAGATCCGGGATCGGCCCACCGTCGTGAAACGCCTGCCACAGATCGATCAGCGGGCGCAGCTGGTCGGTCTTGGGATGGTCCGTCTCCCACGGCTTCTCGTACTGGAAATGCAGCACCCGGACCGAGGCCCAGTCCCATAGCTCGGGCATGGTGAACCAGACATATTGCAATGTGTTGTAGAACACAGGCAGCCCGTGCCAGTCGGGGAAGAACGCCTGCAGAAAGGTCTGGTCGGTGCGCCGCCAGAACGCCTCGGGCGCGTCGAGCCGCGCAAGCATCGCGTCGAACGTAGCCTCGGAAGGCCGCGCGGTGAACACGCCGGAGTTCATCCGATGGAAATCCCCCAGCCCTTCGTAGACATTCGGCGCGGCGCAAAACTCGGGGTAGTCGAACAGCTTGTCGATGTTTCGCAGCACCAACGCGTCGGCATCGATGAACACGCACGAGCGGTACTCGGTCATCTGCCAGAGCCGCAGCTTGGCGAAATTGTCGAGCGGAGTGTGAAACGCGGGCTTGCGCCCCTTGGTAAAAGGCGCGGCCCCGTGCAGCGCCTTGCGGGCATGGCGCACGTTGAATGCGTCCGAGGTCGGCAGCAACTCGGCCAGCACCGGCCGTGCGCCCAGCGCCTCCAGCGGTTCAATCGCATCGGAGGGCGCGCCGCCCGTGTGCAGCACGACGATATCGGCTTCCGTCCCCGTCAGGCGCAGAGAGCGCACGAGGGCGAGCGCCCCGGCAGCGTAGTCCGCATTGGTCACGAGGGTGACATAGGCGTGCGCCGCGCCCGCCTGGCGCGACGCCTGAAGGTCCGACATCAGCTGACGGACTTGAGCTTCTTGCCCTCGGGGTCGCGCTCGACCTTCGCGCCCAGCTCGCGGGTCCAAGCGGACACGGCGGGGATGCGGCTGCGGTCTACGCGGTGGGCGTACTTGCGCGAGACCTCGATGATCTCGTCCAGCAGCCCTTCCTCGAGCTTGATCGGGTTCAGGCCCAGCGCCAGGAACTGGTCGTTGCGCACGACCAAGTCGTTCTCGGGCGCTTCCTTCCGCGGGTTCGGCAAATAGGCGACCTCGGCCCCGGCCAACCGGGCGATCATCTCGGCCAGATCGCGGACGCGGTGCGTTTCGGTCATCTGGTTGAAGATTTTCACCCGGTCCCCGGCCTTGGGCGCGTCGCCCAGTGCCAGTTCGATGCAACGCACGCTGTCCTGGATGTGGATGAAGGCGCGGGTCTGGCCGCCGGTGCCGTGCACGGTCAGCGGATAGCCGATCGCCGCTTGGATCAGGAAGCGGTTCAGCACGGTGCCGTAATCGCCGTCGTAGTCGAACCGGTTGATCAGCTGCTCGTGCTTGCGGGTCTGTTCGGTATGCGTGCCCCAGACGATGCCCTGATGCAGGTCGGTGATCCGCAGCCCGTCGTTCTGAGCATAGAACTGAAACAGGATCTGATCGAGGCTCTTGGTCATGTGATAGACCGAGCCGGGGCGCGTCGGATAGAGGATCTCCTGCTCGGCCTTGTCGCCCGAGAGGGTTTCCACGTCCACCGGCAGATAGCCCTCGGGGATCGCCGCGCCGACGCTGGAATAACCGTAGACGCCCATCGTGCCGAGGTGCACGAGATGCGCGTCGATACCGGTCTCGACCAGCGCCGCCAGCAGGTTGTGCGTGGCCGAGACGTTGTTGTTGACCGTGTAGGTCTTGTGCCGGTCGGTCTTCATCGAATAGGGCGCGGCGCGCTGCTCAGCGAAGTGGATGACGGCGTCGGGCTTGTGCTCGGCCAGCCAGCCCTTGAGGATCTCGTAGTCCTTGGCGATGTCGATCAGGTGGAAATGAATCCGCCGCCCGGTCTCCTGATGCCAGATGCGGGTGCGTTCCTGGATCGAGTCCATCGGGGTCAGCGACTGCACCCCAAGCTCGGTGTCGATCCAGCGCCGCGACAGGTTGTCGAGGATATGCACCTCGTGCCCCTGGTCGGAAAGGTGCAGTGTCGTGGGCCAGCCAACGAAGCCGTCCCCCCCAAGAACCGCGATCTTCATGGCGTCCCCCATCAGGCCTGTTACCACTGCGCAAGCCTGTAGCACGCAAGGGCGCCATTGTGCAGCATTGTTTCGGTTATGACGCCTATGCGCGGCGCTGCGCCGCGGTCATTCATCCTGTGGTTGTTTTCCCAGTCTAAGCGTTGCCCGAGTATTGCCCCCGGCAGATCAACGCTAGCGATACGAGTGTATTTCCGGCGCGGTGTGCACCTTGGCTATGCGCTCTTCCAGCATCCGCGAGCGGATCTCCTGAAGAAGTACGCGGTTCGCGGCGACCAGATCCGCAATGACACCGCCGATCAGCATCACCACTCCGGCGGCGAAGAGACCGGTGCCCAGGATCAGCGACTGCAGGTTTCCGCCGCCGTGGCCCTGGAGATAGAACACCAGGAACCGCAGGATCGCGAGGATGCCGGGAAGGGCCACGATCAGCCCGGACCAGAAGAAGAATCGTAGCGGATAATAGAGAAAGCCGATGCGCAGGATCGTTAGTGTCGACCGAACGATATACCCGGACATCGAGCGCATCAGCCGCGAGGGGCGGGTCGGCGGGTTCACGGTGATCGGCACCGATTTCACCGGGATGTTCAGCCGTCCGGCCTGGATCAGCGTTTCGAGCGTGTAGGAGTAGGCGCTGAACGTGTAGAGCCGGATCGCGGCGCGCTTGCTGACGGCGCGGAACCCGCTTGTGGCGTCGGCGATGTCGATGCCGCCGCTCGCCTGCCGCACGACCCAGCTGCCAACCCGCTGCAGGATACGTTTCACCGGCGAGAAGTGCTCGATCTCCTCCATCGGGCGGGCACCGACGGTCAGATCGGCGCTGCCGTCGAGGATCGGCGCGACAAGATCCGGGATGTAGCGCGCCGGATACTGGTTGTCGGCGTCGAAATTGACGATCACGTCGGCGCCCAGCATCAGGGCGCGCTCCAGTCCGATCACGTAGCTCTTCGCCAGACCGAGGTTGTTCGGGTTTCGGTAAACGTGATCCGCGCCGGCCTCGCGGGCGACCTTCGCCGTGTCGTCGGTCGAGCCATCATCCAGTACCAGCGTCTCGACAATGTCGAAACCGGGAACCTCTTTCGGCAGGGTCGCGAGGGTCGCGGCCAACTGCTCGGCCTCGTTCAGGCAGGGAATGGTAATGACCAGTTTCATCGAATGTGCCTGCCTGCCCTCGTTGCGCGCGACCGTACACAGGGAATGCGGCGCCTTTCAACGCGCATTGCGGCGATAGGTGGCCCTTCCGCCTCAACCTGTTGCAAAGGCGTCGGCGTAGCGGTCGCGCAGCAGGTTCTTCTGCACCTTGCCCATGGTGTTGCGGGGCAGCGCGTCGACGATCTCGATCCGTTTGGGTTGCTTGTACTTCGCCAGGCTCTCGGCCAGCGCGGCGCGGATCGCGACGAGATCGGGCGCGGCGCCCTTCTCGGGCACCAGGACCGCCAGAACACCCTCGCCGAAATCCGGGTGCGGCACGCCGATCACCGCGCTTTCCAGCACGCCGGGCTGGGCGTCGAGCAGTTCCTCGACCTCCTTCGGGTAGACGTTGTAGCCGCCCGAAATCACCAGGTCCTTGCTCCGACCGACGATGTGGACATAGTCGCGGTCGTCCACCAGGCCGAGATCGCCGGTGATGAAGAACCCGTCTGCACGCAGCTCTTCGGCGGTCTTCTCGGGCATATTCCAGTAGCCCTTGAAGACGTTCAGGCCGCGTACCTCTATCATGCCTGTCTCGCCCTGCGGCAGAGGCTCGCCCGTGGCAGGGTCGGTGATCTTCAGCTCCACCCCCGGCAGCGGGAAACCGACGGTGCCCGCGCGCCGGTCGCCGTCATAGGGGTTGGAGGTGCTCATGTTCGTCTCGGTCATGCCGTAGCGTTCGAGGATCCGGTGGCCGGTGCGTTCGGCGAACCGGTCGTGGGTCTCGGCCAGCAGGGGCGCGCTTCCGCTGGTGAACACGCGCATGTGGCCGGTCAGTTCGCGGGTCAGGCGCGGATCGTCGAGCAGGCGGGTGTAGAAGGTCGGAACGCCCATCATCGCGGTGGCGCGGGGCAGCGCGTCGATCACGGCGTCCACGTTGAAGCCTGCGTGCAGGATCATCGCGCCGCTCGAGACCAGCACCGTGTTCGTCGCCACGAACAGCCCGTGCGTGTGGAAGATCGGCAGCGCATGCAGCAGGACGTCACGTTCGGTGAACCGCCAGAGGTCCGCCAGTGCGCGTGCGTTCGACAGCAGGTTGCCCTGGCTGAGCATCGCCCCCTTGGACCTTCCCGTGGTGCCCGACGTGTAGAGCAGCGCGGCCAGATCGTCCTCGCTCCGCTCGGCGGTGGGGAAGGTCTTTGGTTGGCCTTCGGCGGCGTCGCTCAGCGTGCCCTCGCCCGCCGCACCCAGCGTCATCAGCGTCGCGCCGTGGGCCTCGGACACCGGGGACAGGGCTTCGGCCTTGGCCGGATCGCAGAGGAACAGCGCGGCGCCGGAGTCACCGACGAAATAGTCGATCTCGGGCGGGGTATAGCCGGTGTTGAGCGGCAGAAACACCACGCCGGCCTGGGCGCAGGCGGCGTAGACCGCGAGCGCCTGCGGCGACTTCGGGACCTGCGCGGCCAGCCGGTCGCCGGGCTTGAGCCCGGCGCCGCTCAGGACATGGGCGTAGCGGGCGGCGCGGGCCAGGAAATCCGCGTAGCTCCACGTGCCGCCGTCGAGATGCAGGAAGGGCGCGTCGCTGCCCGCATGTGCCCCGAATAGCGCGTCATAAAGCGGATTGGCCATCTGGTCCCCCTTGGTGCCTTTCCCGCCGGATACACCGCGCGCCCGCCGGGGGCAAACCTCACCGCTTGTAGGGGTCTTTCGGGCTGCGGTCCTCCGAAAGCGAGCCTCGGCGGTCCAGTTCCAACGCCTCGATCGCGTCGGCGAGGTGCTTTTCCTGGATGTTGTAATCCCCGGCCGCCACACGGCGCTTGTGCGCCTCGAGCAGTACGTCGCCGTGCAAGAAGCCGACGGGCGGTTCGAACCTGTAGGACGCCAGTTCGATCAGCAGGCCCATCGGGTCGCGGAAATAGAAGCTGTCCATGAAGCCCCGGTCTTTATGGCCCGAGTGCGAGATCCCGCGTTCGTCCAGCCGCTCCTGGATCTGACGCGAGGTCGCCTGGCTCACGTTGAAGGCGATGTGATGCACCGCGCCAATGCCCTGCGGCACGGCCTCGGGGTCCGGCTTGCGGCTTTCGTCGCAGAAGACCGTGATCAGCCGCCCGTCCCCGGGATCGAAGTAGAGATGGCTCTCCGACGCCTTGTCGAGGTTCGGCTGGTCGAAGATGAAGGGCATGCCCAGCAGACCCTCCCAGAAATCGATGCTGGTCTGCCGGTCGGCGCCGACCAGCGTGATGTGGTGCACGCCCTGTACCTGGATCTTGCGCATGTCCTGTCCCTCCCGTTGCGGCGGACAGGATAGCGCGGAACGCCGGCGATCAAACGCTGACGTTCTGCAACAGTGTGTTGCGATCGATCTTCGCCCGGTCCCCTTCGAGGATCACCGACCCGCGCCGCAGCACGTGGAAGTGATCGGCAAGGTCGTAGGCGAAGTCGAAATACTGCTCGACCAGCACGATCGCCATCTGTCCCTGATCCTTCAGATAGCTGATGACCCGGCCGATCTGCTGGATGATGTTCGGCTGGATGCCCTCGGTCGGCTCGTCGAGCAGCAGGAGCTTGGGCTTCGTGACCAGCGCCCGGCCGATGGCCAGCTGCTGCTGCTGCCCGCCCGACAAGTCGCCGCCGCGGCGGCCCTCCATCTCGCGCAGGACGGGGAACAGCTCGAAGATCTCCTCGGGCACCATGCGTTCGGTGCGGGGCAGGCAGGCGAAGCCGGTCTCGAGGTTCTCGCGCACGGTCATCAGCGGGAAGATCTCGCGCCCCTGCGGGACCGAGGCGACGCCCTTTTTCGCCAGCACATGCGCGGGGCGGTTGGTGACTTCCTCGCCGTCCAGCCGGTACTGCCCGCCAGAGGCGCCGTGGCGGCCCGCGATGACCTTCAGCAGGCTGGTCTTGCCGACGCCGTTGGTGCCCATGACGCAGGTGATCTTGCCGGTCTCGGCAGCCAGGTCGATGCCGTAGAGGATCTGGCTGGCGCCGTAGTGCAGGGTGATGTCTTTCAGGTCCAGCATGTCAGCGCCCCAGGTAGACGTCGATGACGTCCTGATTTTTCGTCACATGGTCCAGCGTGCCCTCGGCGAGCACCGACCCTTCGTGCAGGACCGTCACCTTGCAGTCGAGCTTGCGGACGAAGTCCATGTCATGCTCGACCACGATGACGGCGCGGGTTTCGGCGGCGCGGCGCAACAGCTCGACCGTGCGGTCGCGCTCGGCCTTGGTCATACCGGCGGCGGGCTCGTCGACCAGCAGCAGGCGCGGCTCCTGCGCCAGCAGCATGCCGATCTCCAGCCACTGCTTCTGACCGTGGCTCAGGATGCCCGCCTGCGTGCTCAGCTGATCGGCCAGACCGATCTCGGTCGCCAGCTCGCGCACCCGACCCAGATCACCGTCGCTGCGGCGGTAGCGCAGCACCGAAAACGGCCCGCGGTCGTTGCGCAGCGCCATCACCAGGTTGTCGAGCACGCTCTGGTCCTCGAACACCGTCGGGCGCTGGAACTTTCGGCCCACGCCCTCGCGCGCGATGCGGCTTTCGGACATGCGCAGCAGCGAGACGTTGCGCTCGCCCCAGGTGACCTGGCCGCTGTCGGGCCGGGTCTTGCCGGTGACGATGTCCATGAACGTCGTCTTGCCCGCGCCGTTCGGCCCGATGATCGCCCGCAGTTCTGCCGGACCGATCGAGAAACTCAGGTTGTTGATCGCCTTGAACCCGTCGAAGGCGACCGAGATGCCCTGTACCTCCAGAAGCTGGCTCATTGCTGCTCCGCCTCCCTGAACGAGCCCTGGTCGGGGCCGAGGTCCGCGCCGTGGCGGTCCGGAGTGACCCTGTGCCGGATCACGTCCACCAGGCCGCCGATACCCTTGGGCGCGAAGAGCGTGACCAGGATGAAGCTGAAGCCCAGCAGAACCAGCCACCAGTCGGTCCAGCGAATGACGTAGAAGCCAAGGTCGATGTTCGGGGCCTGCCCGCCGGTGAACCAGCTGGACACGAGGCTCACGAAAGCCGCGCCAATCACCGCGCCGTACAGCCGTCCGCGCCCGCCGATGGCGACCCAGACCGCAAGATAGATCGAGGCGATGGGCGCGATCTCGGCCGGCGAGATGATCCCCGCCTGCGGGTAGTAGAGCGCCCCGGCGATGGCCGCGATGATCGCGGTCAGGGTGAAGATCACCAGCTTGTAGGCCTCGACGTTGTAGCCGAGGAAGCGCACCCGCGCCTCGTCGTCCCGAATGCCCCGGATCACCGAGCCGAACTTGCCCGCCACGACCCAGGCCGCCAGCACGTAGCCGATGGCCAGCGCCGCCGCCGAGGCCCAGAAGAAGCGGATCGAGATCTCGGACTGCGGCAGGTGAGTCATGCCGGGAATGTTCTGAAGCCCCGACAGGCCGTTGTTGCCGCGCAGCCCGCTTTCGTTCTGGAAAAGGTAGAGCGACAGCGCCAGCGTCATCGCCTGCGTCAGGATCGACAGGTAGACGCCTGTGACGCGGCTGCGGAAGGCGAGCCAGCCGAAGACCAGCGCCAGCACGCCGGGGACCAGCACGACCAGCGCGAGTTGTGCCGGAAGGCTGCCCGCGAAGGCCCAGATCGCCGGGATCTCGGACCCGCCGACGACGCCGAAAATCTGCTGGCCGACCGCTTCTCGCAATTCGTCGGGCGTTGGCGGCAGGGCCTGCGCAGCCGAGGCGGACAGGACGATGCCTTCGGTCCGCTCCCACATCAGCCACATGCCGATCATGTAGCCGCCCAGCCCGAAGAAGGCGAAGTGGCCAAGCGACAGGATCCCGCAATATCCCCAGACGAGGTCCATCGCGATGGCGACCAGGCACAGGCACAGCGTCCGGCCCAGCGTCTTGACGAAACTGGTCGACAGCGCCCCGGTGCCGGTGGCCTCGGCGCTGAGCGTCACGGCGAGCGTGAACAGTGCCAGGATACCGAGGAAGATAAGCACCGAGGGGTTGCGCATCACGAAGCTGCGGTGGGCTTTCGGCGCGCCGAGGCCCGGTGCGGCCTCTGGCGCGAAGCTGGAACGGATCATGGTCATGCCTCTGCCGCCCGTCCCTTGAGCGCGATGATCCCGCGCGGGCGGAACTGGATGAAGATGATTATGAAGACGATCATGTAGGTCTGCGCCGCCAGCGTGTTCGACGGGTTGAACCACTCGATCCCCTTCTGGAAGAATCCGATCAGCGCGGCGCCGGCCAGAGTTCCCCAGATGTTGCCGACGCCTCCGACGACGACGGTCATGAAGCTCTGGACGATGTAGTCCTGCCCCAGTTCCGAGGTGACCTTGGCGAACAGGCCGATGGCGACGCCGGCGATCCCGGCGATGCCTGAGCCAAGGCCGAAGGTCAGCATGTTGATCTTGTCGGGGTTGATGCCCATCGACGCGGCCATGCGCGGGTTCTGGGTCACGGCGCGGACCTCGAGGCCCAGCCGCGTCCGGTTCAGCGTGAACAGCAGCAGCACCAGGAAGATCAGGCCCAGCGCGAAGATCGCGATACGGATGTAGCTGATCGAGACCACGTCGTTGAAGACCAGCGCCCCGTCCAGCCAGCCCGGCGCGGTCAGCGGCCGTGCCTGCGTGCCGAAGATGTTCTTGGCCAGCTGCTGCAGCGCGATCGAGATGCCGAAGGTCGCCAGCAGGGTTTCCAGCGGCCGGTTGTAGAGCCAGCGGATCACCAGCCGCTCCATCGCGACGCCGGCGGCGAAGGTGACGGCGAAGGCCAGCGGCAGGGCGACGACCAGGCTCAGCGTGTAGTTCGGGACGAACTGCTGCACGACATAGCCGGTGTAGGCGCCCATCATGATGAACTCGCCATGCGCCATGTTGATGACCCGCATCACGCCGAAGGTGATGGCAAGGCCGATAGCGGCGAGGAAGTAGATCGAGGCAAGGCTCAGCGCATCCAGCGCAATGTCGATGCCCTGGTTCACCATCACGCCGGTCTCGATGCTGCCGAGCGTCCGACGGGCAGCGTCCGTGATCGCAGCCGAAGGCTCGGCATAGGCGAGGTAGTAGCTGTGCGTCTCGACCGCCTCCTGCTGCGCTTCGAGCGGCACATCCGGGGGCACGACGCCGCGTGCGGCCAGCTCGTCATAGGCCCGGTTACGCGCGGTCCAGGTGTCGAGCTCGGCGGTCGGGATGCCAGCGACCAACCCGTTCTCGGCATTCGCCTCAAGCGCGGCGCGCTTGGCCGCGCGATCCACGGCTGCCGGCGCGAGGTCCTTGCTCACCAGCAACTCGTAGGCGTCATCGAAGGGTAGCGCGTCGCCGCCAGGCCGCAGCTCGCGCGCGACGTTCATATCCTCGGGCGCGTCGCCCTCGACGACCACTGTGCGGGTTGCCAGCAGCGGGTTCAGCGCCGCCCGCACGTCGAGGCCCAGATCGCCGTCGAAACTGCGGATTGCCTCGACGCGGGCCTCTTCGGTGTCGCCGAACGCGATGGTCAGCAGGCGCTCCATCCGCTCTTTCGCAGCGCGGATCTCGGAATCCTGCTCGGTGTCGATCGCCCCGCGCAGGGCCTCGAGATGACTCGCCTCGGGGTCGCGGGCGATGGCGTCGAGCGCCGCGCGGCGGCTGGCCGGGTTCGGGTCCTGCAACTGGAACTGAACCAGCGCCGCGCCGATCAGGCCGCGGATGCCGCTGTTGGGCTTGAGCTGCTTCAGTTCGGATTTCTCGGCGGTGCCGACCGGCTCGCCGGAGGCGATGTCCAGCAGCGTGTAGGTGTCACCATCCTTTTCGACGAAGAAGAAGGCGCCGTCATCCTCGCGCAGCCAGAGTTCCTTTTCCTGCCAGCGCTCCATGACGGTCTGGGCCTGCGGCAGGCCGCTGTCGCGCAGCGCGTCGATGGCCGGCTGGATCGTCTTGCGGGAGCTCTTGGCGATCACCTCGCCATGTTCCTGCAACAGGTCCTGAATAGGCGAAGCCTGCCCCAGCGCCTGGACCGGCACCAGCAGGCAGGCCGCGAGCGCAATGGCTCGGATGAATCTCATGAATGTCCCCCGGAACGGATGAACGGCACGGAGCGCGAGGCCCCGTGCCGCCGATATCGGGCCCGCAGGCTCAGTAGTTCGACTTCTGCTGGACGCAGGTCTCGGTCTCGGTGTTGTACATGCCGCAGCCGAGGTCCTTCCAATCCGACTTCAGGATCGCCGATTCCGGCAGGAAGTCGGTCCAGGCGTCGCCCGGCACCGGGTCGGTCTGGCTGAGAATGTCGAACTGGCCGTCCTCGGTGATCTCCCCGATCAGCACCGGCTTGGTCAGGTGATGGTTCGGCAGCATCTCGGCCACGCCGCCGGTCAGGTTCGGGAAGGTCTGGCCGTACATCGCCTCGCGCACCGCGTCGACGTCGGTGGTGCCGGCCTGCTCGACCGCCTGTACCCACATGTTGAAGCCGATGACATGGGCTTCCATCGGGTCGTTGGTGACGCGGTCTTCGCCCATCTTCTCTTTCCAGGCGGCGACCCAGGCCTCGTTCTCCGGCGACTCGGCGGACTGGAAGTAGTTCCAGGCTGCGAGGTGACCGACGAGGTTGGTGGTGTCGAGGCCCGAGAGTTCTTCCTCGCCGACCGAGAAGGCGACGACCGGGATATCGTCAGCGGACACACCGGCGGCGGCCAGTTCCTTGTAGAAACCGACGTTCGCGTCACCGTTGATGGTCGAGATCACGCCGACCTTCTTGCCGTCGGCGCCCAGCGCCACGACGTCGGCCACGATCGTGGACCAGTCCGAGTGACCGAAGGGCGTGTAGTTGACGAAGATGTCCTCTTCGGCGATGCCCGCGTCCTTCAGGTACTGCTCGAGAATGCGGTTCGTGGTGCGCGGATAGACGTAGTCGGTGCCGAGCAGCGCGAACTTCTCGACGCCCAGCTCCTCCAGGAAGTAGTCGGTGGCCGGGATCGCCTGCTGGTTCGGCGCGGCGCCGGTGTAGAATACGTTCTTCGAGCTTTCCTCGCCCTCGTACTGGACGGGATAGAACATCAGGCCGTTGAGTTCCTCGATCACCGGCAGCACCGACTTGCGGCTCACCGAGGTCCATGCGCCGAAGATCACGTCGACTTCCTGCACGGTCAGCAGCTCGCGCGCCTTCTCGGCAAAGAGCGGCCAGTCCGAGGCGGGATCGACGACAACGGGGACGATTTCCTCGCCCAGCAGGCCGCCCTTGGCGTTCTGCTGTTCGATCAGCAGTTCCATCGTGTCCTTCAGGGTGGTTTCCGAGATCGCCATCGTGCCGGAAAGGCTGTGCAGAATGCCGACCTTGATCTCGGCGGCGGCGGACCCCGCCAGTGCGATTGCCAGACCCGTCGTCGCAAGCAGTGTGGCTTTCATCAGGTCTATTCCCTTTTGTTGTTGCTGACCCCCGGGGCGCGACTCTGATGGCGCGCCCTGTCACGGAAGTGTTACCGGCGCGCGTCTGTTGCTGTCTGCTGTTATATTTGCTCTGGTGTGTCCCGGATTCTGCAACAGGGGGTGCGATGCGGCACCTGGCGATATATGGCGCGGTGCAGGCCATCGTGCAGATGGGCTCGTTCCGCAAAGCGGCTGAAGTGCTGGCGATCTCGCCCTCGGCGCTCAACCGTCAGGTGCTGGCGCTTGAGGAGGAACTGGGCTCGCCGCTCTTCGACCGGCTGCCCGGCGGCGTGCGCCTGTCGACGGCGGGCGAGGTCTATTTTCAGCAGTTCCGCGATCACCTCGCCGGGATGGAGCGGGCGCGCACGCGAGTTGCCGACCTCTCCGGGCTGCGGATCGGGCGTGTCGCCATCGGGGTGGCGCCGGAGCTGTCGGGCGGCTTCCTCCCGCGAATGATCGCTGGCTATCGCGACGAGCACCCCGCGGTCAGCTTCGGGGTACAACCGGCAGACGATACCGCGCTCGGTCCGCTGCTGGCGAACGACCGTGTCGACCTGGTGCTGGCGGTTCAGACCGCGATGCCGGACGAGGCTGAGACGATTGCCGTGGCCGAGCTTCCCGTCGTCGCGGTGATGCGAGCGGCGGAAGACGAAAGCCCCTTGCCCCTGCACGCGCTGGTCGAGCACGACCTGATCCTGCCGCCGGCAGGCACCGGGCTGCGTGCGCACCTCTCGGCAATCTTCCGTCGCCGCCGGCTGATGCTGCGCCCCGCGATCGAGACCGCGACGCTGGACATGGCGACGCTGACCGGCGCCCGTTCGGCGCTGCAAATGTGCCTCGACGCGGATCTGGACGAAGGTCTGCTGAGGGTTCTTGGGCTGGACCTCCGCCGGTTCCGCAGCCGCGACATCGGCCCGGTCCGGGTGCAGCTGATGCAGCGCCGTGGCCGGACGCTGCCCGTCGCGGCGGCCAAGTTCGCGCAGATGCTGACCGCCGAGATGGAGCGCTGACTACTGCGTCGCGGCGGTGGACCGGCTGACCGTCTTGCGCAGCCAGAACTCGCCCATCAGCCCGATCACCAGTCCGATGACGCAGAACATGATCGGGTACTCGATGGTGGTCTTGTGCGGGAAATAGTTCACGAACATCGCCCCGCGCGCTTGATCGATCGAATGGAACAGCGGGTTCCAGGCGAAATAGGGAAGCGCTGCGTTGGGCAGCATGTTGGCCACGAAGAACTTGCCGCTCGTTATCATGTTGGCACGCTGGTAGACCGTCGAGAGGATCTTCATCCCGCGCGGTGCAAAGGGTTTGATCAGCAGGAACAGCAGTCCCATGACCACCCCACTGGCCCAGGCCAGGAAGAACGGCAGAGCGACACCTGCCGGATCGTGGATGTTGAGTTCACCATTCATCAGGAAAAGCCCGAGGAAGATGATGAGCGCCGCCAGCACGTGAAGGTAAAGCCCCGCAAGCGCCGACGAGATGATCATCAGGGTCGGCGTCATCGGCGCGTGCTGCATCATCGGCGAGACGACCGAGCCGGCGCTGATCGTTCGGCTTACGGCGTTGTTGTGCATGAAGAACAGCAGGATCCCCGCCACGAGGAACAGCAGCGTGTCGCCCCGGATCATGGACCCGCGCAGACCGATCATTTCGTACATGAAGTAGAAGATGATCACCATCATCAGCACCCGCGTGACGGCTGTGACGATGCCCAGCGCCGCATTGCCGCTTTCGCTGCGGATCTCGCGGACGACGGTGAAATACGTCAGCTCCATGAAGAAGAAGGCCTCCATGAACAAGGAGGTGCGTTTCTCGGCTCCGGAACTCATGCGCTCACCTGCGGCTGGGATCGGGCGGCAGGCTATCCGATCCGCAAGGGGGCTGCAAATCACGCCGGCACTCGCTAGAAGACCGTCGACTCATATGACGGGGAACGAATTCATGAACATGGACAAGCTGACGCCGGTACTGCGGACATTGGCGCTGGAGGCGGGCACGAAGATCATGGAGATCTACGACGCCGACGATTTCGATGTTCGCGCGAAATCCGACGACAGCCCGGTGACAGCAGCCGACGAGGCAGCCGACGCGCTGATCTCCGCCGGCCTGCGCGCCGCCTTCCCCGACACCGTCCTGATCACCGAGGAGCAGGCCGAAAGTCACAAGCTGGACGCGCCGAACTTCCTGATTGTCGATCCGCTCGACGGCACCAAGGAATTCGTGAAGCGGCGCGGCGATTTCACCGTGAACATCGCCTATGTCGAGAACGGCGTTCCGGTGCGCGGCGTGGTCTATGCCCCCGCCAAGCAACGCCTGTTCTACACACTGCCCACCGGCGAGACCGTCGAGGAAACCGGCCCGTTCGATCTGCAGACCCCCGGGCCGACCCGCCCGCTCAAGGTGCGCACCCCGGACGAGAGCGCGCTGATCGTCGTCGCCTCGAAATCGCACCGCGACCAGGCGACCGACGACTACATCAACCTCTACCAGGTCGCCGACTCCGCGTCCGCCGGATCTTCGCTGAAGTTCTGCCTCGTGGCGGCGGGCGAGGCCGACCTCTACCCGCGGCTGGGCCGCACGATGGAGTGGGACACCGCCGCCGGTCATGCCGTGCTGAACGGCGCCGGCGGCCGGGTTGTCCGTTTCGACGACCATACCCCGCTGACCTATGGCAAGCCGGGCTACGAGAACCCGTTTTTCATCGCCCACGCGCCGGGCGTGACCCTGAAGGCCTCCGAATGACCGCTACCATCGTCATCCCCGCCCGCTATGCCTCGACCCGCTACCCGGGCAAGCCGCTGGTCGAATTGACCGGGGCAACCGGCGCGACACGCAGCCTGCTGCGGCGCAGCTGGGACGCGGCGCTTCAGGTGCCGGACGTGGCACGCGTCGTGGTCGCGACCGATGACGACCGGATCGCCCGCCACGCCGAAGGCTTCGGCGCCGAGGTGGTGATGACCCCGGAAAGCTGCCGCAACGGGACCGAGCGCTGCGCCGCCGCGCTCGACGCGCTGTCCCCGGGCGCCGCCGAGGTGATCGTGAACCTGCAGGGCGATGCCCCGCTTACCCCGCCCTGGTTTGTGACCGCACTGATCGAGGCGATGGCGGTCTCGGCCAACCAGGTCGCGACCCCCGTGCTGCGACTGGAGCCAGAAGCGCTGGCCGGTTTTCTCGATGACCGCGCCGCCGGTCTGGTCGGCGGCACGACCGCGGTCTTCGACAATGCCGGGCGGGCGCTCTATTTCTCGAAGGAAGTAATCCCCTACACCGGGCGCCGCTTCGAAAGGGGCGAGGAGACCCCTGTCTTCCACCATGTCGGCGTCTATGCCTACCGGCCCGCGGCGCTGACCGCCTACGCCGACTGGCGCGAGGGCAAACTCGAGAAATGGGAAGGTCTGGAGCAGCTTCGCTTCATGGAGAACGGCGTGCCCGTCACCTGCGTCGAGGTCGAGGCCCGTGGCCGCGCCTTCTGGGAGCTGAACAACCCTGCCGACGTACCGCGCATCGAAGCCATCCTGAGGGAACAGGGCCTGGCATGAGCGACCGCCTCGCGGTCAGCGTCGTCGTCGTCAGCCACGGCCGGCCCGACTCGCTGGCCGTGACGCTCAAGGGGCTTGAGTACCAGCGCCACGACCGGTTCGAGCTGATCGTCGTTTCGGACCTCGCGCCCGAGGCGCGCCCCGCCTGCCGGCTGGAGCCGCGCTGGATCCGGTTCACCGAGCGCAACCTCTCGGCTGCTCGCAACCTTGGGATTTCGGCGTCGCGGGGCGAGATCGTCGCCTTCATAGACGATGATGCGGTGCCTGAGTTCGGCTGGCTGGACGCGCTGACCGCGCCGTTCGCGGATCCGTCCGTCGGCGCGGCGGGCGGTTACACAAGGGGACGCAACGGCGTCAGCTTCCAGTGGCGCTGCACGGTCTTCGATCGCACCGGTCTTGACCATGCCCATCCGGTCGAAGGCTCGGCGCCGGTACTCTTCCGACCCGCCCCGGACCGTTTCCTGAAGACCGTTGGGACAAACTGCGCGTTCCGCCGCGAGGCCCTCGCCGCCATCGGCGGCTTCGATGAGGCCTACCGGTTCTTCCTCGACGAGGCAGACGTTAACCTGCGGCTGTCCGAGGCGGGCTGGTCAGCCGCCATCGTGCCGCTGGCCGAAGTGCACCACGGCTTCGCTGCCGGCCCGCTCAGGACCGAACGCCGGGTTCCGACCTCGCTGTTCGAGATCGGCGCGAGCCTGCGGCACTTCCTGGCCCGCCACGCTCCGACCGAGACGATTGCGCCGCGGCTCGACGCGTTCCGCGCGGAACAGCGCCGCCGCCTGCTTGGACATTTCATGATCGGCCAGTTGGACAGCCGCGGCCTGAAGCGGCTGATGGGCGAACTCGAGGAAGGCATCGAGGAGGGCGCGCTGCGGGCGGCGCAGACCGCCCTCATCGCACCCGGCGCTGGGACGTTCCAGCCAGCGCCCTCTCCCGCATCGGGACGGCGGCGGATCTTCACCTGCGGCCTGCTGTCGCGTCCCGGCGTCGAAGACGACGCCCGTTCCGCCGCAGCCGCAGGGGACGAGGTGACACTGATCGCGGTCGAGCCCTCGCACCGCCCGCTCGTGGTCCGATTTGGGCCGGACGGGATATTCCGTCACCGCCTTGGGCTTTTGGGCAAATCGGAGCGTCACGACCCGAGGCGAATTGCCAAGCCCGCAACTCGAATCGAAGCCGAAAGGGTCCGGGTATCGGCGCAGCGCAGCACGGAATTCGGGTGACCGGCAAGTGGCAATCTGCCGAAGGTTGAACGGCAGTCTTGCCCCTCTTTCGCCGCACTGCGACTTTAGCCTGCGCGCGGCCTAAACCATGGTTTGGCAAGGGGCCGCCATAAACCGTCGCCGGTACCGGGACATGTGGCAAATGTGGTATACGGCAGGTGCGAAATATCGCAAAAGGTGCCGAACCGCCGAAACGGCGGATTGGGGATAATCAGGAGGCGTGAATGGCGCGCAAGGTTCGCAAGGCAGTCTTTCCGGTGGCGGGGCTCGGAACAAGGTTTTTGCCTGCGACGAAGTCGATCCCGAAAGAGATCCTGACGCTGGTCGACCGCCCGCTGATCCAGTACGCCATCGACGAGGCCCGCGAAGCCGGCATCACCGAGTTCATCTTCGTCACCTCGCGCGGCAAATCGGCGCTCGAGGACTATTTCGACCGCGCACCCGAGCTCGAGAAATCGCTCAAGGAGCGCAACAAGACCGACCTGCTGAAGAAGCTCGAACCGACCAACATGGGCAGCGGCGCCATCGCCTACGTCCGTCAGCATGAGGCGCTGGGTCTTGGCCACGCGGTCTGGTGCGCCCGTCGCCTGATTGCGAACGAGCCTTTCGCCGTTCTGCTTCCCGATGACGTGATCCAGTCGGACCGCGCGTGTCTTGCGCAGATGGTCGAGGCCTACGAGGACATCGGCGGCAACATGGTCGCCGCGATGGAAGTTCCGCCGGAGCAGACCTCGTCCTATGGCGTGCTCGACGTGAAGAAGGCCAAGGGCAGCGTCGTGCAGGTCGGCGGCATGGTCGAGAAGCCTGCCGCGGACGAGGCGCCGTCGAACCTTGCCGTGATCGGGCGTTACATCCTGACCCCGCAGGTGCTGCGCAACCTGAACAAGATGACCAAGGGGGCCGGCGGCGAGATCCAATTGACCGACGCCATCGCCTCGGAGATCAAGAATTCGGACAACGTGACCGGTTTCCGGTTCACCGGTCGCCGCTACGACTGCGGCTCAAAATCGGGCTTCCTGCAGGCGACGGTGGCCTTCGGCCTCCAGCACCCCGAATTGCGAGACGACTTCCGCAGTTTCCTGGACGGGCTGTCGACCACAGCGCACGCCGCCGAGTGACAACGCGTGGACGCGAATAACAAGACAAATACCCGAGGCTATTGATGCAGACCGTACTCGTGACCGGCGGCGCCGGTTATATCGGCAGCCACGCATGCAAGCGGCTGGCCGAAGCAGGCTACGTGCCCATCACCTACGACAACCTCGTCACCGGCTGGTCGCAGGCGGTGAAATTCGGCCCGTTCGAACAGGGCGACCTGCACGACCGCGCGCGCCTGGACGAGGTCCTGGCCAAGCACGAGCCGGTTGCCGTGATGCACTTCGCGGCGCTGTCCGACGTCGGCCAGTCGATGCGCGACCCCGCGCTCTATTGGCGCAACAACGTCGGCGGCTCGATGGTGCTGCTCGATGCCGTGACCGCCGCCGGGATCAAGGCGTTCGTCTTCTCGTCCACCTGCGCCACCTATGGAGAGCAGGACGGCGTGATGCTGGACGAGACCTGCGTGCAGCAGCCGATCAACGCCTATGGCGGCTCCAAGCGCGCGGTCGAGGACATGTTGCACGACTACGGCCGCCAGAGCGGCATGAAGCACGTCGCCTTCCGCTATTTCAACGTCGCCGGCGCCGACCCCGACCGGCAGATCGGCGAGTGCCACCGCCCGGAGACGCACCTGATCCCGCTGGCGCTGGACGCAATCCGCGGGCGGCGTGATCACCTGACGATCTTCGGCACCGACTACGCCACGCCCGACGGCACCTGCATCCGCGACTACGTCCATGTGCTGGACCTGGTCGACGCGCATATCAAGGGACTGGAGTACCTGCTGAACGGCGGCGACAGCGCCGTGTTCAACCTGGGCACCGGACGCGGTTTCTCGGTGCGCGAGGTGATCGACGCCGTCGGCGAGGTCTGCGAAACCCCCGTGCCCGTGGTCGAAGGCGCGCGCCGCCCCGGCGATTGCACCGCCCTTGTCTCGGGCAGCAGCCTGGCCAAGGAAGTGCTGGGCTGGACCCCGGAACGCTCGGACCTGCGGACGATGATCTCGGACGCCTGGGGCTGGCACCAAATGCCCGAGTACACCGCCTGATCATGAGCGCGGACCGCCCCGACCTTCTGCTGGATATCAGCCGCACCGTCTCGCGGATCGGGGCGGGCGGCGACAGCGGGGTCGACCGGGTGGAACGGGCCTATGTGCGGCATCTGCTGGACCGGGGCGACCGCGTTTACTTCGCGACTCGCGTGCTGGGCGGCATGGCGCTGCTCGACGCCCGCGGGATGGAGGCGCTGCTGGCAATGGCCGAGGCGCCCGAGACGCTGCCCTCGCCGGATGCGCTGGCCATCGCCGCCCGCCGGCAGACCCCGGCGCGGCGCCGCGCGGAAACAGCCGTGCGCAAGCTGGCGCTGGGCTGGGCGCGGCGCGGGCGGGTGCCGAAACTGCTGGCCGAGCATCTCCGCCCCGGCTTTCACGCGATCAACACCGGCCACACGCACCTTGAGCCGGCGGTCCTTCAGTCGATCCGCACCGGAGGCGCAGCCCGGATCGCGGTGATGATCCATGACGTGATCCCGCTCGATTTCCCCGAGTTCGCGCGTCCCGGCGTGCCCGAGAAATTCGCCACGATGCTCGAAGGCATCGCCGATCACGCCGACCTGCTGATCTTCAACTCGGCCGACACCGCGACGCGCACCCTGCGGCGACTCGCGCACCGCGACCGGGTGCCCGAGAGCGTCACCGCGCTGCTGGGCGTGGACCCGCTGTCGCCGGAACAGGTACCGGACCGGCGGACGGACGCGCATCCTTCGTTCGTCATCCTCGGCACCATCGAGCCGCGCAAGAACCACCTGCTGCTGCTGTCACTCTGGCGCCAGCTGGCCGAGGAACTGCCCGAGTCCGAGGTCCCGCACCTGCACGTCATCGGCCGACGCGGGTGGGAGAACCAGAATATCACCGCGATCCTGGACCGCGCGCCGTTCATGGGCCGCTGCGTGTTCGAGCACGGCTTTCTGCCCGACGCCGAGCTTGCCCGAAGACTAGGCGAGGCACGGGCGCTGCTGTTCCCCTCGTTCGCCGAGGGTTTCGGCTTTCCGCTGGTCGAGGCGCTGCAGATGGGAGTTCCAACGATCTGCGCCGACCTGCCGGTCTACCGTGAGATTGCGGGCAACACTCCGACCTATCTTGACCCGCTGGATGGACCCGGCTGGAAAGCTGCGATACTCTCGGCGGCTAAAAGCAGCGGGCGTAGTGAGGGCGTACAAGTATCGGTGCCGAAATGGGGGTCGCATTTCCAGTCGGTCTTCGACGGACTGTCCGGAAGCGGCGGTAAGCTGGGGCTTGGCGACTGAACGATGGGACTAGTAAGGCAATATAACCGGGCCGTGCTTCGCGCTGAGCGGACCCGGCTTCTGATGCGGGGGATGCGCAGCCAGGGCGTGTTGCAGCCGGTCGCGGACCAAACCCGGCAGATCCGCCCCCGTGATATCCTGCTGTTCGCCACGCTTCGGAACGAACGGGTCCGCCTACCCTTCTTCCTCGACTATTACCGCAAGCTGGGCATCGACCACTTCCTGTTCATCGACAACGACAGCACCGATGGCAGCCGCGAGTTTCTCGCTGCGCAGGACGACGCCAGCGTCTGGCGCACCAAGGCCAGCTACAAGCAGGCCCGGTTCGGCGTCGACTGGATCAACGCGCTGCTGACCCGGCACGGCCACGGGCACTGGGTACTGGTGGTCGATGTCGACGAGTTCCTCGTCTACCCGCACCACGACACCCGGCCGCTGCCGGCGCTGACCGAATGGCTGGACAGCTGCCGCCACCAGAGCTTCGGGACCATGCTGCTCGATATGTACGCGGACAAACCGGTGGCCGACACCGCCTATGCCGAGGGCGACGACCCGTTCGAGCAGCTGAACTGGTTCGACGCGGCCAACTACTCGTTCGACCGCAACGGCAAGTACCGCGACCTGTGGATCCAGGGCGGCCCGCGCCAGCGCGTGTTCTTCGCCGACGCGCCCGAGATGGGCCCCGCGCTCAACAAGGTGCCACTGGTGGCCTGGCAGCGGGGCATGGTGTACCGCTCGTCGACCCACACGCTGATGCCGCGCGGCCTGAACCAGGTCTATTCCGAGCGCGGCGGCGAGCGTGCCTGCGGCGTATTGCTGCACGCCAAGTTCCTTGAAACCTTCGGCCACAAGGCGAAGGAAGAACTTGAGCGCGGACAACATTATGCCGCCAGCCGCGAATACAGGGTCTACGACCAAAAGATGGACAAGGAACTGGCGATGTGGACGCCATGCTCCACCCGGTACGAGGGATGGCGCCAGCTCGAGGAGCTGGGCCTGATCTCGTCGGGGTGCTGGGCATGATCGGCGTCGTCCTTCTGGCGCACGAACAGGTGCGTCGGACGGCGCAGGTCGCCCTCCACATGGCGCGGGCCGGCTGCCGCGTGGCGCTGCACATCGACGCCCGCGTGAAGCGCGGCGACATGGAGATCCTGAACGGCCTGCTGGCCCGGCACCCGAACGTCGTGTTCGTGCCGCGCCGTAAGTGCCACTGGGGGACCTTCAGCCTTGTCGATGCCAGCCTTGACGCGGTCCGCCTGCTGTTCAAGGAGTGGCCGGACATCACCCATGTCTGCCAGCTCTCGGGCTCCTGCCTGCCGATCAAGCCGGTGGGGCAGCTGGTTGCGCATCTCGACCGACACCAGGACGTCGATTTCATCGAGGCCGTTCCCGTGGCCGAGGACAACTGGGTCGTCGACGGGCTGTCGATGGAGCGCTTCACGCTCTACCACCCGCTGCCTTGGCGCGACTACCGCTGGCTCTTCGACCGGGGCGTCGACCTGCAGCGGGCGCTGAGGATCAAACGGGCGATACCGCACGGGCTGGAGCCGCGGTTCGGCTCGCAATGGTGGTGCCTCAGCACGCGCACCCTGAAGGCCATTCTCGAAGATCCGCATCTGCCGGAGTACTGCCGCTTCTTCCGCACCAGCTGGATCCCCGACGAGAGCTTCTTCCAGTCGCTCGCCGCGCATCATTCGGACCGGATCACCAGCGCGCCGCTGACCTTCGTGCGTTTCGACGCGCAGGGCAAACCGCACGTCTTCTACGACGACCATCTCGACCTGCTGCTGCAGGCCGATGGTTTCTTCGCCCGCAAGATCTGGCGCGGGGCGAACAAGCTCTACCAGACCTTCCTCGGCCCGGACCTGGCGGACCGCCTGCCCGACCGGCCTGACAGCGACAAGCTGCTGCGCCGGTTCGACCGCGCGCGGCGGATGCACCACCAGGGGCGGCGCGGGCTGATCGGCCAGGGCCGCCATCCCGGCCGTCGCGCCGGCAGCCACTACGAGACCGCGCGCCCGTTTGTCGTCATCGACGGGATGCAGAAGGTCTTTCCTCACCTGCTGGACGAGTTGAACGCCCTGCCCGGGGTGATCGCCCACGGTCATCTCTTCGCTCCCGGCGCCATCGAGTTCGCAGGCGGCGCGACGGTCTTCACCGGCAATCTTACCGACAACGTGAAGATCCGCGACCACAAGCCCGCACATTTCCTGTCCAAGCTGATCTGGGTGGAACGGCGGCACACGCAGACCATGCTGCACGCCTTCGGCCGCACGCCCGTGGTCGACGACATCCTGCTGGCCGATCCGAATGCGAGCACGCTGCACCTCTCCGACGGCTGGCTGCTCGATCTCTGCGACGCCTGGCGCGACGCGCCGGGCGAGTTGTCGCAACTCCTGCCGGGGGCGCGCACCCGCGCCGAGGCGGTCGCGGCGCGTCTCGCGGATCCGGGCGCACGTGCGACGGTTGTCTCGGCAAGCCTGGCCGAGGTCTTGCGCGGCGGTGTCGACCTGTCGCGCTGGCTCACCGAGGCGATGCCTGCGGCGTTGCAACAGACGCCGGTCTTCTCCGGCGCGCGCCTGCCCGAGGATTTCCCGGATTTCCTGGGCGCACTTCAGGCGCAGCCGGACTGCCCCGTGGGTGTCGCCGAACTGGCAGGCGAGGTCACCCGCTACGAGCGCATGACGCGCGCCTTGCGCCGCAAGACCTGACGGCCACGCAAAGGCACCACAGCCAAAGCAAAAGGCGCGAGCCTGCGCCCGCGCCCTTTCGCACCCGCCTGACACTTGGTCAGGCGGCTTGAGACGCCTCGTCCGCCGTCATGATCGCAAAGATCGCCTGCGCGTCCGGCGTAGACCGCATCTTGGCGCAGGTCTGGTCGTCGCGCAGCAGGCGCGAGACGCGGGCAAGGGCTTTCAGGTGCTCCGCGCCCGAATCGATCGGCGCCAGCAGAACGAACACCAGATCGACAGGTTTGCGGTCGACCGCATCGAAGGGGATCGGGGTTTCGAGCTTGAAGAACAGCCCGATCACCTGGTCGATCCCGTCGACACGGCCATGCGGAATCGCGACGCCCCGGCCGACACCCGTCGGCCCGAGGCTTTCACGCTCCAGTAGGGTGGTCAGCACCGTGTTCTCGTCCAGGGACAGGCGCGCCGCCGCGGCTTGAGCGATCTCCTGAAAAAGCCGCTTCTTGCTTTGCACCCGAAGCGGTGAGATCACCGCGTCCGGATCGAGGATATCGGTAATGTCCATGTCCTCGGTTGTCTCCTCTCAAAGACGTCAGGCCGATGCCGCATTCCGCGGATCGACCCAGCCGATGTTCCCGTCTTCACGCCGGTACACGACGTTCACGCCGCCATGCGAGTCGTTGCGGAACACCAGAAGAGGCGCTCCAGCCAACTCCATCTGCATGACGGCCTCACCGACCGAGAGGGACTGAACCTTCGTCTCCATCTCGGCCACGATCACGGGCTGCAGAGTCTCCGGCTCGTCGTCTTCCTCGTACTCCTCTGCGCCAGGCTGGAGGATATAGGCCGAAGCTTCCATGAACTCAATGGGATTCTGCCGCTTCTGGTGGTGGTCCTTCAGCCGGCGCTTGTACCGACGCAGCTGCTTGTCGAGGCGTTCGGCAGCCCCTTCGAACGAGTCGTAGATCTCGTTCGCGCGCGAACGCGCCTGGGCAGTCATGCCGGTGGACAGGTGCACCGACGCATCGCAGACGAACTCGTGCGCCACCTTCGAGAAGGTTACCGCAGCCTCGACCGGCCGACCGGCGTATTTACCGACAACCTCCTCGAGGCGGTCGTTGACGTGCGTGGTCAGGGCCTCCCCTACATCCAGCTGCTTGCCGTGGACCTGTATCTGCATATCGGCTCCCTAGTTTCCTCCGGTCGGCGTCTTGTTCGGTGCGGGCTGCGGATCCTGGCGGAGCCGTCAGACCGCCCTGCCTGGCGCGGGAATGCGATGCCCGGCCCGGCCCATCATGCGAGCGGAAGTTGAAGAAGATATGGTGCGTATTCCGACCATAAGGGAAGGGTAAGCGCCCCTCAGGCAACGCGCAATGGTTTTAGGTAGGTCAGATGCGGAAGCCGTCGCCCAGGTAGACCCGGCGAACATTGTCGTCCTGCACAACCTGTTGTGGTGTTCCACTCATCATCACCGAGCCGTCATGCAATATGTAGGCTCGGTCGACGATCTCGAGAGTCTCGCGGACATTGTGGTCCGTGATCAGGACTCCCAGCCCGCGGGTCTTCAGCTGGCTGACAAGCGAGCGGATCTCGCCCACCGCGATCGGATCCACTCCGGCGAAAGGCTCGTCGAGAAGCACGAAGCTGGGCTTCGACGCAAGGCAGCGGGCGATCTCGACGCGCCGCCGCTCGCCGCCCGACAGCGCGATGGCAGGGGCATGGCGCAGGTGGGTGATCGAGAACTCGCCCAAAAGCTCATCCAGCTGTCGGCTCTGCTTCGAGCGCACCGGCTCGTGCAGTTCCAGCACGCTGCGGATGTTCTGCTCGACGGTCAGACCCCGGAAGATCGAGGCCTCCTGCGGCAGATAGCCGATCCCCTTGCGGGCACGGCGGAACATAGGTAGCGCGGTGACGTCCTCGCCATCCAGCAGCACGGTGCCCCGGTCCGGGGTGATCAGCCCGCCGATGGCGTAGAAACAGGTTGTCTTGCCTGCGCCGTTCGGGCCGAGCAGCGCCACCACCTCGCCGCGGTGGACGTTCAGCGTCACGTCGCGCAGCACCGGGCGCTTCTTGTAGCTTTTCCCGAGGTTGAAGACCTCGAGCCCCTCGCCGCCCTCGCGCAGTTCCAGTTTCGGGGTCATTCCACGGCCTCCGGCTGAAGGATGGTCTGCACCCGGCCCTTCATCCGCGCGGTGCCTGTGTCGAGGTCGATCTCAAGTTCCTGCCCCGACAGCGCGTTCGGCCCTTGGGTCAACAGCACGTCGCCGGTCATGGTGATCTGCCCGCCCGCCACGTCGTAGGACGCGTTCTGCGCCTCCGCCGCCTCTGCGCCATTGGTGAGGGTCACGTTGCCGGCGGCCTCCATCCGGGTCACGTCGCCGCGCCCTCCCTCGCCGCTGTAGAACACCGTCACCTGATCCGCGTTCAGGCGCAGCTCGCCCTGGCCGACCAGCACATCGCCATCGAATACTACCGAGCCAGTGCTCTGGTTCACGGTCAACGTCTCGGCGGTGATCTCGACCTGTTGCGAGGAATCGTGCGAGAAGCCGCCGAAGGGAACCGAGGACTGCGCAATGGCCGGGAAAGCGCCGGCCACCCAGGCGGCGGCGATGCAGGTCAGAAGTCTGGGCGTCATGGGCGCTATTGCTCCGGATCGGTTCCCGTACTCGGGATGTAGGTCACCTTCACCCCTCCGGTAAAGCGCATCAACACATCGTTAGCGAAATTGGCCGCTCCCGGCTCTTCCGCGGGAACGATGGTGAGGGCTGCGGATTCGATGTCTCCGGGTGGCCCGCTGGCCGTCACGGGGCCCGTCGCGTCGAGCCGGCTGGTGGCGATATTCACCTCCACCCGCTCGGCATGGGCGACGTATCCGTCCGAGCTGGTGATCTCGATCCCCGTCTCCAGCACGACGATCTGCTCGGGAATATCGACGCGCGCCCGCTCGGACCTCAGCTCGACCACCGGGCCGCCGCGATAGTCGACACGCCCGTTCAGCGTCTCGATATCCGCCGAGGTCATCTCGAGGTCGCGCGGCTCCACGGTTTCGGCGCGGAAATCGTAGACGTCGCCGGTCAGGCTGGTGCCCGAGAACTGCGGCTTGGTGATCTTGAGCCCGGTCCGCAGCGCCTCGAGATCGGCGTCGCTGAAGGTCAGGCCCACCGGCTCGTTGCGGTCGCCGTCCCACAGCAGCACCAGCCCGAGCAGCAACACGGCGACCGCAGGCAGCACGATCTTGAGCAGACCGACAATCCGCGTGCGCGTCGACGGCCGCTGCCGCGGCGGCGCTGTCCTAGCCAAGACCCGCCCGCAGGCAGTCGTGGATGTGCAGGATCCCCAGCGGCGTCCGCTCGTCATCCGCGACGACGAACAGCGTGGTGATCTTGTCGCGGTTCATCCGTGCCAGCGCCTCGGTCGCAAGAATGCCGGGAGCTATCGTCTTGGGATTCGCGTTCATCACCTGCGCGGCGGTGCGCGACATCAGGTCTGCCATGTTGCGCCGAAGGTCGCCGTCGGTGATCACGCCGATCAGCGCGCCGGAGTCGTCGACCACGCCGGCGACACCGAACCCGCGTGAGCTGATTACCAGCAGCGCCTCGGACATCGGCGCGTCCGGGGCGACCAGCGGAAGCTCGTCCCGCCCGTGCATCAGATCGGCGACGCTGGAGACCAGCGCACCCAGCTTGCCGCCGGGGTGGAACTCGCGGAAGTTTTCCGGCGTGAAGCTGCGCTGCTCCATCAGCGCAACGGCCAGGGCATCGCCCAGTGCCAGCGTCATCGTGGTCGAGGTGGTCGGCGCCAGCCCGTTCGGGCAGGCTTCGGCCGCGGGCGGCAGTACGATGCCCAGGTCGGACTTGCGGATCAGCGTGCTGCCTGCGGCCGAGGCCACACCGATAAGCGGAATGCCGCGCTGGCGCGTATAGGCAATCAGGTCCGCAAGCTCCGGCGTTTCGCCCGAGTTCGACAGAAGCACGACAAGATCGTGCCGGGTGATCATGCCCATGTCGCCGTGGCTGGCCTCGGCGGGATGCACGAACATCGAAGGCGTGCCGGTGGAAGCAAGGGTTGCCGCAATCTTGCGCGCGATGTGACCCGATTTGCCCATGCCGCTGACGATGATGCGACCATCGACTTGAAGCATCATAGTAATCGCGCGCGCGAAACTATCGTCCAGTGTCTCCGCGATACGTGCCAAAGCTTCCGCCTCAAGGCGTAGAACGCGGCGTCCAGAGTCGATAAAGGCTTCCGAGTCGATCAGCGGTTTGTCCACGGGCTCTCCCATTTTTCGGATCGTCAAATCAGTGCGCGAAGATGTCCGCGTCCGGCCATCCCGCAAGATCCAGCGCCGCACGGTGCGGCAGGAAGGCGAAACAGGCTTCGGCAATCTCGCTGCGGCCCTCGCGCGCGAGCCGCTCTGTCAGCTTATCGCGCAGCTTGTGAAGATGCAGCACATCCGATGCGGCATAGTCGATCTGGGCGCCGGTCAGCTCGGGGGCACCCCAGTCCGAGGATTGCTGCTGCTTCGAAAGGTCGACGTCCAGCATCTCCTGCACCAGGTTCTTCAGCCCGTGCCGATCGGTGTAGGTGCGCACCAGTTTCGAGGCGATCTTGGTGCAGAACACCGGCGCCGTCATCACGCCGAAGCGGTGCAGCAAGACGGCTATGTCGAAGCGGCCATAGTGAAACAGCTTCAGCACGTCCGGGTCGGTCAGCATCCGCACAAGGTTCGGCGCCTCGGTCTGCTCCTGGTCGATCTGCACGACATGGGCGTTGCCGTCGCCCGAGGACAGCTGCACCACGCACAACCGGTCACGGTGCGGGATCAAGCCCATCGTCTCGGTGTCGATCGCGACCACGGGGCCGAGGTCGAGCCCGTCGGGCAGGTCGTTCTTGTAGAGATGATTTGTCACCGGAAACCCTCCGCCCGCGCGTTTTCGGCGGCACTAGCACACATGGGTCATGCCCCGCCAGCGCGCAATGCCGACAATGCGCGGGCCTTTGCCGCCCGGAAAGGCCAGAATACTACTGAAGACATGACGCAGCGCGGCGGCGCCGTACAGCTCATACCGGCGCCCGTGAGACAGGATTACGCGCTCGAGTTCCATTCGAGCATGGTCCGGACGACCTTACTCAGCCATCTCCTGTCTCCCAAACAGATACCCCGCATGCCGTAGAAACAGGCGGAAGCCCGTCGACGATCCAAACGTGGCGGGCCATAGGCTAGAGTTGTAGCAGGGGTTCGTAGCCGGTCATCGCGTCTCCCGCGGGGGAGAGGATGGTGCCCAGGAGAAGACTCGAACTTCCACGACCGTAAGGCCACTGGCACCTGAAGCCAGCGCGTCTACCAATTCCGCCACCTGGGCAGGTGCCGTCTCTGTGAAGCCGGGATGTATCCCCGCTGTTCGGCGGTGTCAACGACCCTTTTGACGGGAAATGGGGGAAATTCCGCCGGTCACGCGCGGCTTGTCCCGAGGCGTTTGACGGGGACAGTTCCCGGGGGCATTGTCGCCGCGAAACGGGACGGCAATTTTATTGCGCGGCCCAAGGGGAACACCGTTTCGACATCGTCCTGCCCGATCACCGGTGCAACGAAGTCACATTGACTGCGGGGGTCGCGTCTGTCGGCCTACCGCAGGTTCGGGGTGTGACCTATATGCAGTGGGAATCGGTTGTGCCAACCGGACCCGGCGGGGTCAGATGGTGAGTCGATGCCCGGCGGCTTGGCGCCTCGTCGCGCCGTTGAGATTGAAGGAAGAGAGTACACGCATGATCCCGCAAAGCCCGATCGTGACGATCTTCGGAGGCTCCGGCTTCGTCGGACGCTATATCGCTCTGCGCATGGCGCGGGCCGGCTGGCGCGTGCGTGTCGCCGTGCGGCGGCCCAACGACGCCCTGTTCGTGCGGACCTATGGCGTGGTCGGACAGGTCGAGCCGGTACAGGCCAACGTGCGTGACGACGCTTCGGTCGCCGCGGCGCTGAGCGGCGCGGACGCTGTGGTCTACTCGGTCGGCGTGCTGACCCCGGCGGGCAAACAGACCTTCGATTCGCTTCACGTCGACGGCGCGGACCGGGTCGCGCGCCTGGCCGCAGAAGCCGGGATCGACCGGTTCGTGCATATCTCGGCAATCGGCGCCGACGCCGAGAGCGACAGTGCTTATGCCCGCTCCAAGGCCGAAGGCGAGGCCGCGGTGCTCGCGCACCAGCCCGATGCGGTGATCCTGCGCCCCTCGGTCGTGTTCGGCCCCGAAGACGAGTTCTTCAACCGCTTCGCCGGCATGGCCCGGATGAGCTTCGCGATCCCGGTGATCGGCGCCGAGACGCGGTTCCAGCCGGTCTATGTCGGCGATATCGCCAAGGCAGCCGAGAAGGCGCTGACCGATGGCGTGCACGCGGGCGTCTACGAACTGGGCGGCCCCGAGGTCGACACGTTCGCGGGCCTGATGGATCGCATGCTGAATGTGATTCGCCGTCGCCGGCTGGTGCTGTCGGTGCCGATGCCGATTGCGCGGCTGATGGGGCGGACCTTCGGGTTCTTCCACGGCATTTCGGGCGGGCTGCTGCCCGCGCCGGTCACCTATGACCAGGTGCTGCAACTGGGCCGCGACAACGTCGTGGCAGAAGACGCGATGGGTTTCGCGGATCTCGGCATCCAGCCGACGCCGATGGCGGCCGAACTGGAAGACTACCTGACCCCATATATGCCCTACGGGCAGTACGCGCGGCTGACGGCCTCGGCCAAGGACCTGCGCTCCTGAGGCCGGGCGCGGCGCCCATTGCGGGCGCCGGATGCCTCCGGCGGGGATATTTGAAGAAAGTGGAAGGCGGGCCGCGCTTGACTTGAGCGTGAACTCGCCCGATATGGACGACACCGCCTTCTGCCGCGTGAGCAGCGTGCGGCCGGATCTTCGGATCCCGTGCCGAGGCGATTCTGAACCGTTTCCCACATCACGCATGGGCAGCAGCGCCAGACCGGCGCGCGGGCAATCCGGCCCGAGCGCGAGGTTTTGGCGCGACCCCGTGCCGGGCCGATCGTGGCCTGCGACGGATGGACGGTTCTTGCCGTCCGCATGACTGGAAAGGTCCGCATGGACTCTGAAATCCGGGATTTCGAATCCCTGGGGCTCTCGCCCCGACTTGCCGCCCGCCTTGCCGATCAGGGCATCAACGAGCCGACGCCGATCCAGGCGCAGGCAATCCCCCACGCGCTGAAGGGCCGCGACGTTCTGGGCCTGGCGCAGACCGGCACCGGCAAGACTGCCGCCTTCGGCCTGCCGCTGGTGCATGGCCTGATGGGCGGCGGCGCGCGCCCCGACCCGAAATCCTGCTCGGGGCTGATCCTTGCCCCGACGCGGGAGCTGGCGCGGCAGATCGTCGACAACCTGCGCGCCATGACGCGCGGCAGCCATCTGAAGATCGAACTGGTCGTCGGCGGCGCCTCGATCAACAACCAGGTACGGGCCCTGCACAGGGGCGTCGACATCCTGGTGGCCACGCCGGGCCGCCTGATCGACCTGCTGGACCGCAAGGCGGTGCGGCTGGACCTGACCAGCCGCCTGGTGCTGGACGAGGCCGACCAGATGCTGGACATGGGCTTCATCCACGCGCTGCGCCGGATCGCGCCGCTGCTGCCGCGCGCCCGGCAGACCATGCTGTTCTCGGCCACGATGCCGAAGCAGATGGAAGAGCTGTCGCGCGCCTATCTGACCGACCCGGTGCGGGTCGAGGTGGCGCCTCCGGGGCAGGTCGCCGACCGGATCGAGCAGGAAGTGCATTTCGTCGACAAGGCCGGCAAGCTGCCGCTGCTGGTCTCGATGCTGCGCGAGCACGAGCGCGAGCGCTCGATCGTCTTCGCCCGCACCAAGCACGGCGCCGAACGCCTGATGAAGAAGCTGGTGGCCGACGGGTTCGCCGCCGCCTCGATTCACGGCAACAAGACGCAAGGTCAGCGTGACAAGGCGATCGCCGGGTTCAAGGGCGCTCAGGTGAAGGTGCTGGTGGCGACCGATGTCGCCGCGCGCGGCATCGACATCCCGGGCGTGGCGCATGTCTACAACTTCGACCTGCCGAACGTGCCCGAGAACTATGTCCACCGGATCGGACGCACCGCCCGCGCCGGGGCCGAAGGCCGCGCCGTGGCATTCTGCGCCGAGGACGAGGCGAGCGAGCTGCGCGCGATCCAGAAGATCCTGCCCGAGCCGCTGCGCGTTGCGGGCGGCACCCCCTGGAAGGGCGCAGAGCCCGCGAAGCCGCAGCGCGGCGGCAAGCCGGGTGAGAAGCCCGGTTCGGGCCGTCCGCGCCGCCGCCGGCGTCGCGGGCCGAAAACCGGCACCCGCGCGGCGGCTTGACCTATGACATGACGGCGGGCTCTCCAAGCACCGCCGTCATGGCCGTGGCCAGCCGGTCGGTGATCTCGTCGATCTGGCTGTCGTCCATGACGAAGGGCGGTGCCAGCAGGATATGATCGCCGCGCTGGCCGTCGATCGTGCCCGACATCGGGTAGCAGATCAGCCCCGCCTCGAAGGCGGCCTTCTTCAGCTTCGCCGCCGTTTTCAGCGACGGGTCCAGCGGAGCCTTTGTCTCGCGGTCGGCGACCAGTTCGATCCCGCGGAAGAGGCCGCGCCCGCGGATGTTCCCCACGTTCGGATGCTGTGCGAAGCGCCCGTGCAGCGCCGCATCGAGCTGCGCGCCGAGTCGCTGCACGCGTGGGATCAAAGCGCGGTCGAGCATCGCGTTGACCACCGCCAGCCCCGCTGCCGTGGCGACCGGGTGACCGATATAGGTGTGCCCGTGCTGGAAGAAGCCGGTGCCGCCCGCGATCGTGTCGTAGATCTCGCCCGAGCAGAGCATCGCCCCGATCGGCTGATACCCCGCCCCGAGCCCCTTGGCGATGCAGAGGATGTCGGGCGAGATGCCGTCATGCTCGCAGGCGAACAGGTGCCCGGTGCGGCCCATGCCACACATCACCTCGTCGAGGATCAGCAGGACGCCGTACTGGTCGCAGATCTCGCGGATGCGCTTGAAATAGCCGGGAACGGCAGGCACCGCACCGGATGTCGCGCCGACGACCGGTTCTGCCATGAAGGCCATGACGCTGTCCGGGCCAAGGCGCAGGATCTCGTCCTCGAGCTCCTGCGCGGCGCGGAGCCCGTAAGCCTCGGGGCTCTCGTCCTCGCGGCGCTCGCGGTACTCGTAGCAAGGGGCGATATGGCTGACCTCGATGAGCAGCGGGCCAAACTGGGCCCGGCGCCATTCGTTGCCGCCGGCGGCGAGCGCGCCGAGCGTGTTGCCGTGATAGCTCTGCCGCCGGGCGATGAGGTGGCGGCGCCGGGACTCGCCCTTTTCCACGAAATACTGGCGGGCGAGCTTGATCGCGGCCTCGGTCGCCTCGGAACCGCCGGAGGTGAAGTAGACCCGGTCGATCCCCTCGGGCGCGTGTTCGGCGAGCAGGTTGGCGAGGGCCTCGGCAGGTTCGGAGGTGAAGAACCCGGTATGGGCGAAGGCAAGCTTGTCGAGCTGGTCCTTGACCGCCTCGGTGATCGCCGGATCGCCATGCCCGAGGCAGGAGACCGCCGCGCCGCCGGAACCGTCGAAATACCGTTTGCCGTCCTGGTCGATCAGGTAGCAGCCCGCGCCCGCGACGGCGGTGGGCAGATGGGCATGGCAGTGACGGGGAAAGACATGGGACATGGGCGCGACTCCTTTCGCACCAGCGTAGCCGCTGCGCCCGGTCTGGCAAAGGGGGGCTCCCGCCCGGGGGCGCCGGATCTGGCGATCCGTTTGCCCCGGTTGGGCGTGGCCCGCGCTGACGCGCGGGTCCGGGCGCCTCTGTCAGGTCCAGTCCATCACGACCTTGCCTGCGGTCCCGTTCCGCATCGCATCGAAGCCTTCGCGGAAGCGGTCGATGGGCAGGCGGTGGGTGATGAGCGGCGCGAGGTCGAGGCCGCCTTGCACCAGCGCGATCATCTTGTACCAGGTTTCGTACATCTCGCGGCCGTAGATGCCCTTGATCGTCAGCATCTTGAAGATCACCGGGTGCCAGTCGATCGCGAAGCCCGCCGGCGCGATGCCCAGAAGCGCGACCTTACCGCCGTTGTTCATCGTGTCGATCATCTGCCGCATCGCCGGCGCGGCGCCGGACATTTCTAGCCCGACGTCGAAGCCCTCGGTCATGCCGATGTCGCGCATCACCTCGCGCAGATCCTGCTTCGAGGTGTCGATGGCATGCTCCAGCCCCATCGAGCGCGCCAGCTTCAACCGGCCGGGGTTGATATCGGTGATCACCACCTTCCGCGCGCCCGCCCGTTGCGCCACCAGCGCGCCCATGATGCCGATGGGCCCGGCGCCGGTGACCAGCACGTCCTCGCCCACGAGGTCGAAGCTGAGCGCGGTGTGCACAGCGTTACCCAGCGGATCGAAGATCGCCGCGATTTCCGACGGCACGTCGTCCGGGATCGGCACCACGTTCGACTCGGGCAGGCAGATGTACTCGGCGAAACTGCCGGGCCGGGTGACGCCGACGCCTTGCGTGTTGCGGCAAAGATGCCCGCGCCCCGCCCGGCAGTTACGGCAGATCCCGCAAACGATGTGCCCCTCACCCGAGACGCGCTGGCCCTTGGTGTATTTCCGCGCTGCCGCGCCCATGTCGACGATCTCGCCCATGAACTCGTGGCCGGTGACCAGCGGCACCGGCACCGTGGCCGAGGCCCATTCGTCCCATTCCCAGATGTGCACATCGGTGCCGCAGATGGCGGACTTGTGCACCTTGATCAGCACGTCGCCGGGGCCGGGCTCGGGCACCGGGACGTTCTCCATCCACAGGCCCTTTTCCGGCTTGGCCTTGACCAGGGCGCGCATCGTGTTGGTGGTCATTTCAGTACTCCAAGTTCGCGCCCGGCCAGTTCGAAGGCCGAGATCGCGGCGTCGAGATCCGCGATCTCGTGGGCGGCGGACATCTGCGTGCGGATCCGGTCCTGCGCGCGCGGGACGACGGGGAACGAAAAGGCGGTGACATAGACGCCCAGTTCCTGCAGGCGGGCGGCCATGCTCTGCGCCAGTTTCGGGTCGCGCAGCATGACCGGAATGATCGCATGCTCGCCGGGCAGCAGTTCGAAGCCGAGCTTCGTCATGGCCTCGCGGAAATGCGCGGTGTTGCGCGCCAGCCGGTCGCGCAGGTCGTGGCCGTTCTCGATCAGGTCCAACGCCCTGAGCGAGGTCGCGGTGATCACCGGCGCCAGCGCGTTCGAGAAGAGGTATGGCCGCGAGCGCTGCCGCAGCCACTCGACCAGCGGCTTCGGCCCGGCGACATAGCCACCAGAGGCCCCGCCCAGCGCCTTGCCAAGCGTGCCGGTCAGGATCTGCACCCGGTCCTGCGCGCCGAAATGCTCGGGCGTGCCGCGCCCGCCCTGGCCCATGAACCCGACGGCGTGACTGTCGTCGACCATCACCCAGGCGTCATACTTCTCGGCCAGGTCGCAGATCGCGGGCAGGTTCGCGATCACCCCGTCCATCGAGAACACGCCATCCGTCGCGATCAGCCGGTAGCGCGCGTCCTGCGCCGCCTTCAGCTGCTCTTCCAGCGCGGCCATGTCGTTATTCGCATACCGCAGCCGCTTCGCCTTGCACAGGCGAATGCCGTCGATGATCGAGGCATGGTTCAGCGCGTCCGAGATGATCGCGTCTTCCTCGCCGAGGATCGTCTCGAACAGGCCGGTGTTGGCATCGAAGCAGCTGGAATAGAGGATCGCGTCCTCGGTCCCCAGCCAGTCCGAAAGCCGCGCCTCGAGTTGTTGGTGGATATCCTGTGTGCCGCAGATGAACCGGACCGAGGCCATGCCGTAGCCATGCAGGTCGAGCGCGTCGCGAGCGGCCTCGACCAGCTCGGGCGCGTCGGCCAGCCCGAGGTAGTTGTTGGCGCACATGTTGATCAGCTTGCTGCCGTCGGCAAGCTGCACGCGGCCGCCCTGCGGCGTGGCCAGCGGGCGCTCGCGGCGCGTCAGCCCGGCCTCGTCAAGCTCGGCCAGTCGGGCGGTCAGATCCTGGATCATGCGGTAGGCGGTCATCGGGCGCTCCGGTGGTTCGCGGTCGCGCCATCTGACCCGTATCGACGCCGGAGTCCAACCCCCCGGCGCCGTCTTTCACGCCCGCGTCAGATCGCGCGGCTGTGGCGGGCCGTCCCGGTCCGCAGGTAGGCGTCGAAATGCCCCGCCACCAATCGCGCGATGGGCTTGCCTTCGGGCGCCAGCACCAACCGGTCGCCGTCGCGGGTCAGCCAGGGCCGGAACCGCTCCAGCGCATGCTCCACCTCGCCGTCCAGCAGTTCCGCGAAACTGCCGAACTCGAGGCCCAGTGCCGCGAGATCGACCGACAGATCGCACAGCAGACGCTCGATCAGCGCGCCGCGCAGCCGGTCCTCGATGCCCAGCGCATGACCGCGCGAGGTCGCCAGCGCATGCGCCCTGATACGCCCCGTGTAGGCCGCCGTGGCCGAGGCGTTCTGCGCGAACCCGCCCGGATAGAGCGAGATCGCCGAGGCCCCCAAACCGATCAGCGCATCCGCGCCGTCGTCCGTGTAGCCCTGGAAATTGCGCCGCATCCGGCCCTCGGCCGCCGCTTGCGCCAGCGCATCGGACGGTTTCGCATAGTGGTCGATGCCCAGCGCGTCATACCCCGCCTCCAGGAACATCGCCTCGGCGGTCTCCATCAGGGCAAGCCGGGTCGGCGCATCCGGCAGCGCGTTCGCATCGATCACCCGCTGCCGGCGTGCGGCCCAGGGCACGTGGGCATAGCCGAACAGCGCGACCCGGTCGGGCGCAAGCTCCAGCACCTTCGCCGTCGAGTCGGCGATTCCCGGCAAGGTCTGATTCGGAAGCCCGTAGACGATGTCGGTGTTCAGGCTCTCGATACCATGTGCGCGGAGATGCCGCACCGCCTCGGCCGTCTGCTCGAAGCTCTGGTGGCGGCCGATCGCCTTCTGGATCTCGGGGTCGAAATCCTGGATGCCGATGCTCGCCCGGGTCATGCCCGCGCGGGCCAACGCGGCGATCCGGTCGGGACCGGTAACGGTCGGGTCGATCTCGACCGCGAACTCGCGCTCAGCGTCCAGCGAGAAGGCCTGCGCCAGGTGCGCGGCCAACTCCTCGATCTGCGCCGGGGTCAGGATCGTCGGCGTGCCGCCGCCCCAATGTACATGGATCACGCGTGCACTTTCCGGCACCCGCGCGGCGACCATGTCGATCTCGGCCTTGAGCACCTCGAGGTAGGCCGCGACCGGCTCGGGCGAGCGCACGCCCTGGGTCCGGCAGGCGCAGAACCAGCACAGCCGCTCGCAGAACGGAATGTGCAGATAGAGCGACAACCGCGCCTCCTGCGGCAGCCCCCGGAGCCAGCGGTCCGTGGTCTCGGAATCCGTCGCCGACCCGAAATGCGGGGCGGTCGGATAGCTCGTGTAGCGCGGCACCATGACGTCGAACAGCCCGGTGCCGGCGAGTTGTTGCAATCTGTCCATTGTGCTACCGTCGCGGGAATTGGGCTGCAGTGCGTTGATCCAGATCAACGGGAGTAGTTTTAGCAGATGCAAGTTTCTCAGCGCGTGCCAACATCCGACGCCTGCGAGGACTGTCCGATCCGCCATCGCGCCGTTTGCGCCCACTGCCAGGGCGACGAGCTGCAGCTTCTCGAGTCGATGAAGTCCTACCGCACCTACAAGCCGGGCGATCCGATCGTATGGGCGGGGACCGAGTTCAATTTCGTCGCCTCGGTGGTGTCCGGGGTCGCATCGATGAGCCAGACGATGGAGGATGGCCGCCGCCAGATGGTCGGCCTTCTGCTGCCGTCGGATTTCCTGGGCCGCCCGGGCCGCGCCCGCGCCGCGTTCGACGTGACTGCCGCGACCGATGTGACGCTCTGCCGGTTCGAGCGCAAGCCCTTCGAAACGCTCCTGAAAAGTTCTCCGTCCATCGGCCAGCGCCTGCTGCAGATGACGCTCGACGAACTCGACGCCGCGCGGGAATGGATGCTGCTGCTCGGTCGCAAGACCGCGCGTGAGAAGATCGCCAGCCTTCTGGCCATTCTCGCCCGGCGCGAGGCGACGCTGGGCCAGAAGTCGCTCGAGGGCGAGATCACCTTCGATCTGCAGATCACCCGCGAAGCGATGGCAGACTACCTCGGCCTGACGATCGAGACCGTCAGCCGCCAGCTGACCGCGCTGCGCAAGGACGAGATCATCGTGCTGACCGGCAACCGCCACGTGACAGTTCCCGACTATGACGCGCTGGCCGCCGAGGCCGGGGACGACACCGACGGCACCCAGCTCAGCTGAGCCCTTGCACCCCGGGCGGCGACCGCCCATGCTCCGCCGCGAATTCAACCGTCAGCGGAGCACGCCATCATGACCGACCTGAACATCGACCTGCTGCGCGCCCTGTGCGAAACCCCCGGCGTGCCCGGCCACGAGGACCGCGTCCGCGACCTGATCCGCGCCGAGATCGAGGGTCTGTTCGACGAGGTGACGACCGACCCGATGGGCTCGCTGCTCTGCCGCCGCGACCCCAAGGGCGAACCGACCGAGCGGATCATGCTGCTCTGCCACATGGACGAGATCGGCTTCCTGGTCAGCCATGTCACCGACAAGGGCTTTCTCTATCTTCAGCCGGTCGGCGGGTTCGATCCGCGCAACCTGTTCTCGCGCCGGGTGCTGGTGTGCACCGATGACGGCGATCTGAAGGGCGTGATGAACCCCGGCGGCCGCCCGGTCCACATCGCCAGCCCCGAGGACCGCAAGAAGGTACCTGAGGTCTCCGAGTTCTTCGTCGACCTCGGCCTGGGCGAGGCCGCCAAGGACCGCGTCAAGGTCGGCGACATGGTGGTGATGGACGAGCCGTTCCTCGAAATGGGCGACAAGGTCGTCTCGAAGGCGCTCGACAACCGCATTGCCTGCTGGCTCGGGATCGAGGCGATCCGGGGCCTGAAGAAGACCCGCTCCAAGGCCGAGGTGCACGTCGCCTTCACCAGCCAGGAAGAGGTCGGCCTGCGCGGCGCCCGAACCGCCGCCTACCGGATCAAGCCGGACATCGGCATCGGCGTCGACACCACGCTGGCCTGCGACACCCCCGGCGTGCCGGAGCAGGACCGCACCACCGTTCAGGGCCAGGGCTTCGGCCTGCACGTCCGCGACAGCAGCTTCATCGCCGACAAGGCGTTGGTGCAGGAGTTCGAGGATCTCGCCGTGGCAAAGAAGATCCCCTTCCAGCGCACCATGCTGCGCGCCGGAGGCCAGGACGGCGCCGCCGCCCAGCAGGCCGCCGCCGGCGCCCGCGCGGTCGGCATCGTGGTCGGCACCCGCTACATCCACACCGTGACCGAGATGATCCACAAGACCGACCTCGCCGCCGCACGGGACGTCCTGACCGCCTTCCTCAAGGCGCACTGACCGACCACTGAGCGACGTTCTCTGTGGCAAAGCCTATGGGCCGGCACCTGAGGTGGCCGGCCTTTCGGCGTCTTTCGATTGTCGCTCGATGGCGTGAAGGACGTCAGCGAACTGCGCCGGATTGTGGTGCGAGTAGCGCTGGTCACTCTGCCGGCGAGGCGGCAGCGCCAGTACTCGTTGGCGACGCAATACTCGCGTGAACCCCATTCACATACCGGCAAGTCCAACTCGAAGTTGCGCAACTGAGAGTCGAAGAATCATACATATTCATGTTATACATTATGTTACTCGTATGCGGGATTATCCCGCAATAATAATGATTTAGGGAGTAATTTGTAATGGCTACCATAAAATACTTCGATCCTGTCATGTACGTGTACCGCTATAATAATCTCGAGGATTACAAGATCGCCTCTCGGTCCGAGAAGAAGATCACCCTCGAATGGGATGAAACCCAAAGCCCCTTCGACCCAGCGCAAGCATCGTACAGTGCCGTTATCAAGATCAGTGACGCCACAAGCTACGTTCCCGAGTTCGGACCACAGGCAGGCGAGCGCGTCTATACCGGTGGTGCGATCGAAAGCGTCCGGTACTTTTCGGAAGCCGGCGAGAAACAGCTTTCGATTACGTACATCGACCCGGAGCTAAACGTAGTTCAGTGGCTGCAGCATCAACTTAACTCCGAAAACCGTCCGTATGATCTATACGAATTGATGGTGAGCGGCGGCTCACGGTTCGTAAGTTCTGGCGTTATTACCGCGAGCGACGTCGAAACCGGGACCGGGGATGACCTCGTCAACAGCCGAACAAGCGACGGAACCTTCATCAAGGACAAGGGTGGTGCCGACGATTACATTGGTGGCTCCGGCTTCAACGGCCTGACCTATGACCAGTGGTTCTGGAACCCCGATTCTGTTGTCTCAGCAGTTTACGCCAACATGACCCGAGGCTTCGTGGATGGACCTGATGGTCACCGGGATCAAATTTCACGCATCGATTCAATTCGCGGTACGTTTCTCGATGATACGTTCATCGGCGATTCCGGATCGAATGAATTCTATGGTCTGGGCGGAGACGACCTGATTATCGGTCGTGACGGTGAAGATACGGCTTCTTACCGTCGCGACGACCAACACGGAGGCAACGACGGGATCCGCGCCGATCTTCGCAACCAGGAAGTTCGCGACGGCTTCGGCAATACTGACACCCTGCGCAGCATCGAGAACATCCGTGGATCGAACACGAACGACCTCATCATTGGCAACCGAAAGGATAACGATCTCAGAGGCGAAGCCGGAGATGATGTCTTCCGCATCTATCAGGGAAATGACTCGCTAGCCGGCCACGACGGTGCCGACAGGTTCGTGTTTGTCGGTGAAGCCTTCGGCTTCGACTATATCGACGACTTCGATATCGCCGGAGGGGACAGGTTGCGCATCCTCGCAGTCGATGACTTCTCGGAACTCGAGGTCTCCGACGCGGATGGCGGCGAGGACGCGATCATACGCATCATCGGCAACGACGAGTCCGAGGTGTACCTGAACGATGTCGCTGTCGCCGATGTCACCGCGGCGCTCTTCATTTTCTGATCCTCGGATCTGTCTACCCGGGCGCGCTCCGTGCGCCCGGCCCCGCCTTCCAAGCCGCGGCGTCGCCCACCCATTTTCAGAAGTTTCGACAGTCCCTTGATCCAAATCAAGGAGCCGCGCACCCTGTGAACGGCATACCGGCCATCAGGACGACAATCGGCGTGCGCAGGAACAGGTGTGTGCGTCGGCCATCCGAGGGACAAGAATGACCGATACGTTAAAGCTGATCGTGCTGGGCATGATCATGGTGGCGGCTGCAATCGCCGCCAATTTCGCGTTGGACGTCGCCTACATGGTGCACGCCCTTCTCATCATGTTCATTTCCGCAGGTCTTTTCCTGTGGGTGCTTCGCGGCATAGGCGAGCCGAACATCGCGCCGCCCGCACCGGCAACCGGCTACATGGACGACGTGGTCCGAGCGGGGGTGATCGCCACCGCCTTCTGGGGCGTGGTGGGCTTCCTGGCCGGAACCTATATCGCCTTCCAGCTGGCCTTCCCGGTGCTGAACCTGGACCTGCCCTGGACCAGCTTCGGCCGGCTGAGACCGCTGCACACCTCGGCGGTGATCTTCGCCTTCGGGGGCAACGCGCTGATCGCGACCTCGTTCTACGTCGTGCAGCGCACCTGCGCAGCGCGGCTCTGGGGTGGGAACCTGGCGTGGTTCGTGTTCTGGGGCTACCAGCTGTTCATCGTGATGGCCGCGACCGGCTACGTCCTGGGCGCCACCCAGTCCAAGGAATACGCCGAGCCGGAATGGTACGTGGACATCTGGCTGACGCTGGTCTGGGTCGCCTACCTGGCGGTGTTCCTCGGCACGATCCTGCGCCGCAAGGAACCGCACATCTACGTCGCAAACTGGTTCTACCTGTCCTTCATCGTCACCGTGGCGATGCTCCACATCGTCAACAACCTGTCCCTGCCGGTGTCGATCTGGGGCTCCAAGTCGGTGCAGGTCTTCGCCGGCGTTCAGGACGCGCTGACCCAGTGGTGGTACGGCCATAACGCGGTGGGCTTCTTCCTGACCGCGGGCTTCCTGGGGATGATGTACTACTTCATCCCGAAACAGGCCGAGCGTCCGGTCTATTCCTACAAGCTCAGCATCATCCACTTCTGGTCGCTGATCTTCCTCTACATCTGGGCCGGTCCGCACCACCTGCACTATACCGCGCTGCCCGACTGGGCGCAGACGCTGGGCATGGTGTTCTCGATCATGCTGTGGATGCCCAGCTGGGGCGGCATGATCAACGGGCTGATGACGCTCTCGGGGGCTTGGGACAAGCTGCGCACCGACCCGGTGATCCGCATGATGGTGGTCTCGGTCGGCTTCTACGGCATGGCGACCTTCGAGGGTCCGATGATGTCGATCCGCGCGGTCAACTCGCTGTCGCACTACACCGACTGGACGATCGGCCACGTGCACTCCGGCGCGCTGGGCTGGAACGGCATGATCACCTTCGGCGCGCTCTACTTCCTGGTGCCGAAACTCTGGAACCGCGAGCGGCTCTACAGCCTGAGCCTGGTCTCCTGGCACTTCTGGCTCGCGACCATCGGCATCGTGCTCTACGCCGCGTCGATGTGGGTGACCGGCATCATGGAAGGCCTGATGTGGCGCGAGGTCGACGCGCAGGGCTTCCTGGTGAACAGCTTCGCCGACACCGTGGACGCCAAGCTGCCGATGTACATCGTGCGCGGCCTGGGCGGGGTGCTCTACGTCGCCGGTGCGCTGCTGATGGTCTGGAACCTCTGGATGACGGCGAAGGGCGCCGGGCAGGAAGACACCTCTGCCCGCCCTGCCTCCGTCCCCGCTGAATAAGGAGAGGGACCGATGGGAATCCTCGACAAGCACAAGACCATCGAGAAGAACGCGACGCTCCTGCTCGCGCTCAGCTTCGCGGTGGTCACCGTCGGCGGCATCGTCGAAATCGCACCGCTCTTCTACCTCGAGAACACCATCGAAGAGGTGGAGGGCGTGCGCCCCTACGCGCCACTGGAGCTGACCGGGCGCGACGTCTACATCCGCGAGGGCTGCTACGTCTGCCACAGCCAGATGATCCGCCCGATGCGCGACGAGGTCGAGCGCTATGGCCACTACAGCCTCGCTGCGGAGTCGATGTACGACCACCCGTTCCAATGGGGATCGAAACGGACCGGGCCGGACCTGGCCCGCGTCGGCGGCCGCTACTCGGACGAGTGGCACGTCGATCACCTGCTGGACCCGCAGTCGCTGGTGCCGGAGAGCGTGATGCCCTCTTACGCGCATCTCGCCGACACGCGGATCGAAGCCGAGCACATCGCCGACCTGATGCTGACGCACCGGGCCGTGGGCGTGCCCTACACGGACGAGATGATCGAGAACGCCAAGTTGGACTTCGGCGTGCAGGCCAATCCCGACGGCGACTGGGACGGGCTGGTCGAACGCTACCCGGGCGCGCAGGTCCGCAACTTCGACGGCAACCCGGCGCTGACCGAGATGGACGCGCTGATCGCCTATCTGCAGGTGCTGGGCACGATGGTCGACTTCTCGACCTTCGAACCCGACGAAGCGCGGTAAGGAGGGCACGAGCATGGACCGTTACTCGCTACTGCGCGAACTGGCCGACAGCTGGGGCCTTCTGGCGCTGACGCTGATCTTCCTGGGCGTGATCCTCTGGACCCTGCGCCCGGGCTCCGCCGCGCTGCACCGCGACGCGGCGAACGTGCCGCTGCGCCATGACCGCCTGCCGGCGGACGACGAACCCGAGAAGGACCGCTGAGATGGCCCGGAAACTGGACAAGACCGAAGAGATGCCGACCACCGGCCACGAGTGGGACGGGATCCGCGAATACGACACGCCGATGCCGCGCTGGTGGCTATGGACCTTCTACGGGACCATCGTCTGGTCGGCGGTCATGGTGGTGCTCTACCCGGCGATCCCGCTGGTGAACGGCGCGACCCAGGGCATCCTGGGCTACGACTCGCGCGGCGAGGTGGCGCAGGACATCGCCGCCGTGAAAGAGATGAACGCCGCAATCGACCAGCGCCTTGTCGAGACCGAACTGACGGCGATCGCCGCCGATCAGGATCTCAACCGCTACGCCGTGGCGGGCGGTGAAGCGGTGTTCAAGACCTACTGCGCCCAGTGCCACGGGACCGAAGGGGCGGGCAACAAGGCCAGCGGCTATCCTCGGCTTTCCGACGACGCCTGGCTCTGGGGCGGCGACATCGAGGCGATCCACCAGACGATCAGCCACGGCATCCGCTGGGAAGACGACCCCGACACCCGCTTCAGCCAGATGCCGGTGTTCGGCGACAACTACCTCGCCGACGAGGAAATCGCGAACGTGGTCGAATACGTGCTGTCGATCTCCAACCAGGAGCACGACACGGCGATGGCCGAGGCCGGCGCCGAGACATTCCTGAACGAATGCTCAGCCTGCCACGGCGAGAACGGCGAGGGGATGCGCGACCTGGGCGCGCCGAACCTGACCGACGCGATCTGGCTCTACGGCGGGGATCGCGACACGCTGATCGAGACGGTGACCTATTCGCGCAACGGCGTCATGCCGCCCTGGACGGGTCGGCTGACCGAAGCGCAGATCCGGCAGGTGGCGGCCTATGTCCACCAGCTGGGCGGCGGCGAATAGGCCCTTGCGGACAACTCCATCGGGGAGTTGACCTGGGGCGGCGGCGGTTCCTGTTCACGCCATCCCGCCGTCGCCCCTTTTTTATTGCCGAACCCGGCCCCGCAACGGGCCGGGTTTTCTTTTGTATAAGATCCGACCCGGCAGGCACTGCATCAGGGTCTGCACGTCCACCACGCCCGATATGGCTTCGGGACTGCGGGATAGCATTGCCTGCACCCGATCAGGTGCTGCACGCGTATCCTACCGCCGCCTCGCGGTCCCTCGGTCAGCCGCTTTTTCGCCTCGGACCACACCGCGCTATTCATGCAAGCCCGCCCGGGCGCCATCCATGTTATCCTTGGCCCACTGCAAAGCTTGGAAAAAGGGGGACCGGGAATGTCTGACATGGACGACATTCACGCGCTCGATTCGGGCGTTGCCGATGCAATCAACTCCGGAAACGCGGCTGATGCCGCCGCCTGCTACAGCGAGGATGCGGTCATAATGCCGCCCGGTGCGCCGCGAATGGAAGGCAAGAAAGCGGCCGAGTCGTTCTGGCAAGGAGCGATCGACGCCGGTCTCGGTGGCGTGAAGATCACCGCCGACACCGTCGATATTCACGGAGACGCAGCCGTCACGGTCGGAACACTGTCCGGCACAATGGGCGGTCAGGGTCTGGCCGGGAAATACATCGTGGTCTCGCGCAAGACCGCCGACGGCTGGAGGATCCACCGGGACATCTGGAATTTCGACGCCTAAGCGGACGAACCGGGGCCGCAAAAGCGGCCCCGGTCGGTCTCGTGTCAGGCCGGCTGGCTGGCCTCGTCCGGGATCTTGCCGGTCCAGGCACTGCGATCAAGGTCCAGGTCCGGGAAGTTGTCCGGGTTCAGCACCGGTCGCTGCACGCCCGCGGCCAGCTGCTCCCGGAAGTCCTTCAGGATCCGCAGTGCCGTCGGCAGCAGCATCATGATCACCACCAGGTTGACCACCGCCAGCACGCCCATCAGCGGGTCCGAGAAGAAGAACACCGCCGTCGCCCCCGGCGCCACCGCGCCCAGGAAGACGATGCCGATGATGACGAACCGCAGCATGTTCAGCGCCACGGGGCTGGTGGTCATCGTCGTCAGCGCGTTCTCACCCAGGTAGTAGTTGTAGATGATCGAGCTGAACGCGAAGAGCAGGATCATGAACGACAGCAGGTACTGCACCCAGCCGCCCAGGTGCGAGACCAGCGACTGCTGGGTCAGCACGATCCCGTCGATGCCTTCCGCGCCCGGCACGTACACGTCGCTCAGCAGGATGATGAACGCGGTGCACGAGCAGATGAAGATCGTGTCGATGAAGACCGAGAAGCTCTGCGTGATGCCCTGGCTGATCGGATGCCGCACGTCGGCGGTCGCCGCCACGTTCGGGGCCGAGCCCAGCCCCGCCTCGTTCGAGAACAGCCCGCGCCGCAGACCCTGCGCCAGCGCCGCACCCATGCCGCCGCCGACAGCCTGCTCAAGTCCGAAGGCATTGGCGACGATCTGATAGATCGCGCCGGGCACCGAGCCGATGTTCAGCAGGATCACCACCAGCGCCATCACGATGTAGCCCACCGCCATGACCGGCACGACCACGTCCGCCGCCTTGGCGATGCGGTGGATGCCGCCGAACACGATGAAACCCGCGACCACGGCCAGCAGGATGCCGGTATACATCCGGTCGATGCCCATGCTGTCCTGCACCGCGCCCGCGACCGTGTTGCCCTGGAACGCGTTGAAGCCAAGGCCGAACGCCGCGATCAGGCAGATGGCGTAGATCACCGCCAGCCAGCGGAACTCCTCGCCCAGGCCGAACAGGATCGCCCGCGCCGGGCCGCCCCGGAAGTCGCCGTTCGCCTCGCGCCGCTTGTAAAGCTGCGCCAGCGAGCATTCCACAAGGCTCGTCGCCATGCCGACCAGTGCGATCGCCCACATCCAGAACACCGCGCCGGGTCCGCCCAGCGTGATCGCCACCGCGACGCCCGCGATGTTGCCGCCGCCGACGCGCCCGCCGACCGAAACCAGCAGCGCCTCGCGCGCCGAGATCGCGTTCGGATCGCCCGACTGGTTCTTGGACGACAGCACACGGAACATGCGCTTGAAGAACCGGAACTGCGCGAAGCCCGTCAGCGCCGTGATGAAAACGCCGAAGACGACCAGAAGCGGGACCAGCGCCCAGCCCCAGGTCAGGTCCCCGATGAGACCGAAGAATGATTCAAGAAAAGCCACCAGCTTTGCCCCCTGCGATGATGGTTGCCGTGGAAAACGGTTGCAGAATTCGGAGCCTAGGCGTATCCGCGCGGCGAAACAAACAGGTTTGCTCGCGCGTGAGGGGAAAAATACGATGAAGGACCTCAGGATCATCGTGACCGGCGGCACCATCGACAAGGTGCACGACCCCCGGACCGAGGGGCTGGCCTTCGCCCCCGACGGCGCCACGCACATCCCCGAAATGCTGCGCATCGGCCGCTGCCACTTCCCGGTGGTGCAACTGCTGATGCTGAAAGACAGCCTCTATTTCGACGATGCCGACCGCGAGGCGATCGCCGCTGCCGTCGCCGCCGCGCCCGAGCCTGCCGTCGTCGTGACCCACGGCACCGGCACCATGGGCGAGACCGCGCGTTTCCTGACCGGCCGTGTCGGCGACAAGACCGTGGTGCTGACCGGCGCGATGCGCCCGTTCTCGCTGTCGGCCTCGGACGGCGAGTTCAATCTCGGCGCCGCCGTCACCGCCGCCCAGCTGCTGGAGCCCGGCATCTGGGGAGCGATGAACGGCCGGGTCTTCGCCGCCGACAAGCTGAACAAGAACGTCGAGCAGGGCCGCTTCGACGCCTGAGCCTCAGGCGCTCAGCAATCCCGCCAGCGCCAGCGCGGCGGCCAGGAAACAGGCCCCGGTCCTCAGGCTGTTGAGCAGGGTCCAGCGCGGCAGATAGCGCTCCTGCCACATGGCCTGCGCCTCGGCACTGGCGGCGTCCATCCCCGCCAGCGCCTCGTTCAGGGGCACATTGCCCGCCGCCGTGACGCCGAAGACGCCCAGCAGGTAGACCACGCCCGCCAGCCCGATCAGCCCCGCCGCGCCGCCCTGCACCAGCAGGCCGTGCCCGGCCAGCAGCAGCGAGACGGGGACCATGCCCAGGAACAGGGCCATGAACACCCAGCGGAAGACCTCGCGGTTGATCGACTGCATGACGGTGATCCCGGCGGGCGCGCCGCTCAGCGCCAGCGCCCGCATGATGAAGTCCGAAAACGCCAGGAACACCCCGCCCAGCGCCGCATAGGCCAGGACCGAGACCTGCGCGCTCATCGCGAACCATGTCGGCATCGCATCCTCCCCCTCAGCCCCGGCGCCAGAGCGCCAGGGTGACAAGGCCCAGCGCCAGCTCGACCCCGGCGGCGGCGAGGATCGCGCCATCCGGCATCCCGTCGAGCGACACCCCCAGCACCCGCCCCAGACCGTAGCCCAGGTAGAGCACCGTGGCGGTCAGCGCCGCGGTATCGCTCAGCGCCGGTCGCACCGCGCCCGCCAGCATCAGCATGCCGAAGCCCAGAAGGGCGGTGGCCGGGGCGCGCAGTTCGCTCAGCAGGCTGGCCGAGTCCGGCAGGACGGTGCCATAGGCCGCGTGGAACCCGGGCGGATCGGCCAGGATCGCCGCGCCGATGACCAGCACCACGATCCCGTCGAGCGCCAGGATCAGCCGCAGTGCGGTGATCCGGCGCGGGGCGGTTGCACTCATCATGCTCATGCCGGCACCTCTTCGGCCCAGGCGCCCGAGGCCGCCGCGTCGCTTGCGTAGTCGCGGAAGTCCTTCGGCGCACGCCGCAGCGCCCGTTGCACGCCGTCGCCCAGCCACTCGTTGCGGCCATCCAGCGCCTCGCTGGCGACATGGGTGAAGACATCGGCGATAAAGGTGCCGCCGACCTCGGTGATCGCGTCGTGGAACTGCTCCAGCGTGATCGGCGTGTAGCGCACCGGCCGCCCGGAAGCGCGCGACAGCTCCTCGGCCATCTCGTCGAAATGCATCAGGCGTGGGCCGGTGATCTCGTAAAGCTCGCGCGAATGCCGGTCCTCGGTCATCGCGGCAACGGCCACGTCGGCGATGTCGTCCACGTCCACGATCGGCTCGCGCACATCGCCCGCCGGGACCGGGACCACGCCCTGCATCATCGGCTCGCGCAGATAGCCCTCGTCGAAGTTCTGGGCGAACCAGGCGCAGCGCACCAGCGTGAAGTCCAGACCCGAGGCGCGCACCACGTTCTCGCACTCCACCGCATGGGTCTCGCCCCGGCCCGAGAGCAGCACCAACCGGCCCAATCCGGCCTTGAGCGCCGCCTCGCACAGCGCGGCGATCTTGTCGGCGGCGCCGGGAAAGGCGAGGTCGGGAAAGAAGGTCACGTAGGCCGAGGTCACGCCCTCCAGCACCGGACCCCAGGTTGCGGGCGCATCCCAGTCGAAGGGAATGGGCGCGCTGCGGCTGCCGCGGCGCACGGTCAGCCCGCGCGCCTCCAGCCGTTCGGCGACACGGCGGCCGGTCTTGCCGCTTGCGCCGATCACGAGGTGAATCTGGTCCTGCATCGTCATCTCCTGTTGCTTGACTGTGATGCAGGGAATTTGCCCGGCGACGGGGGGCGCCGTATTGTCCGCTCCGGCCATGGTTTTGACCGGTTCGGACAGGCGAAACCGGGGCAGATTTCGCCGTTTACGAAGTTTTCACACTCTTTTCAGCATATATCTCATGGACTTAAGGGGGTTTTCACGATGAAATCCCCGATTTTCACCCTGCAAGCCGGGTCTCAGACCATGCGGATCGCGTCCCGGTCGATCGCCAGCCAATAGCCCTTCCGGGCGACGTTCCGCACCAGCAGTTCCGACACGATCTGGTTGCCCAGCGCGTCCCGCAGCCGCTTGATCCGGACCGCCCCGGCGGCCTCCTCGCAATCCGCCGGATCGCGCCCCGAGATCATCGCCTCGATCGCGGCGCCGGGCAGCACCTCGCCGTCCATCCGGGCCTCGCACAGGACGGCCAGCGTCTCGATCGCCGCCTCGGTCAGCTTGAACTCCATGCTGTTGAGGTAGACCAGCTGCGCCTCGCGGCTGACGATCAGGCTGTTGATCTGGATACCCGCCCGCTCGATCTCGGTCATCCGCCGGTTCAGCGCGACGATGGTCAGCAGGAAGACCAGCGCCACCACCAACAGCCCGGCGGCGAAGACCAGCAGCACGAACAGCAGGAACCGGTAGCTTTCCAGCGTGTCCGAGAACGCGGTCCCCGACGAGGCGAGGATCTCAAGCAGCTTGATCTCGGCATTCGAGGTCAGGTCCGCATTCTCGACGAAGATCCGCTCGACCCGCGCATCGAAAGCGTTGCCGTCGGGCAGGTTGGCGACCATGACCACGGCCACCGCCAGCAGGATGCCCACGACGGCGGCGATGCCCAGCCAGACCACCCGGCCCGCGCCGTTGCCCAGTGCAACCACGGGCCGCGGCGTCTCAGTATCTGAGGAAATTGTCCCCGGCATCCTGCTTCCTCTTGTCCAGCCCCTCGGCGCCGAAGGTCGACAGCACCGTCAGCAGCGTCCAGCCCTCCCGGTCCAGCCGCCGCGAGAGCACCCGCTCGGCCGCGGCGGCATCGCCGCAGGCACGCGGAGGCAATTCGGCGACACCGTAGTGCAGGCGCAAGGGGTTGTCCTTCTTGGCCTTGTAATCGGCATAACACGGCCCCTGCGCCAGCGCGGGCTGGCCCAGGGACAAGGCTGCGAGAGCGAGGGTGAGAAGCAGGCGTTTCATGATGCAACAACCCTGCCCCCGAAAACGCCGGTAATTCAATAACCGCCCTGCCGGGCAAGAGGTGCAAGGCGCTGAAATCGAATAACCGCGCGGCGAAATTGCCTGACATCCGGGGGTGCGGCCAGCGTCGGCTCACATGCCAATCGCAACACGAAGGACCCATCCCATGCGCAAGTTCATCATCACCGGCCTGACCTGCATCGCCGTCACCCTGGCGGGCACCTCCGCCGCATCGGCCCAGACCGCGGGACCGCGGCTCAGCACCGGCGCGATCATCGCCGGTCTGGCCGGCCTCGGCGTCGTTGGGGCGGTGCTCCACGACAAGCATATGGACCGCAAGCGCGAGCGCGCCGAAGACGAGCGGGAACGCGAGCGGAAGGAGGCCGAAGCCGAGGCCAACCGCCAGCAGGCCCACTGGCCCGGCCGCAGCTATCGCCCGGCGCCGGTCGTCCGCCCGGGCCGCGCGCAGACCCCGACCCACGCACCCTGCCTGCGCCGCAAGCTCGTCGACGGCCGCTGGATGACCTACCGCAGCGAGGGCTGCGTCGAGCGCCGCGAGGACCGGTGGGAGAACCGCAACCCGCCCCGCGCCCAGCCGCGTTACAACACGAAGCCGAAGAACAACCACGCCTACCGCGAGGAATGCCTGCGCAAGAAATGGACCCGCAACGGCTGGGAGACCTACACCGCCCCGTCCTGCCTCAAGCGCCGCTGAGGCGCGACCGCCCACCGGGCGGGATGGTCAGCGGCAGCGGCAGGGCGTAATCTGCGTCCTGCCGCTTACTCCGACAAGGCCAGCCATGCCCGCGACCCTTCTGATCCGGCGACCCGCCGGTGCCTGACGCGCGAAGACGCCTGACCCCCGCCGGCCTCGCCCTGCGGTTCGCTCTGCTTCTGGGCGTGCTCCTTCTTCTGAACATGACGCTCGGCGCCTGGATCCGGGGGCTCGAGGACTACATCCGGCCCGAGACGCTGGCCTCACTGCGGCGGGGAGTCTGGATCACCTGCCTGCTCTATGCCCTGCTGCTGGCGCTTCCCTTCGTGCCCGGCGTCGAGGTCGGTCTGGCGATGCTGTCGATGTTCGGGGCCGCAGTGGCACCTCATGTCTACATCGCCACGGTCGGCGGGCTGACCCTCGCCTTCGGCCTTGGGCGACTGATCCCGCTGCCCCGGCTGGCTAGGCTGGCCGGACGGCTGAGGATGCGCAAGCTGGCCGCCCTACTGCGGCGCATCGGGCCGATGACCCCGGCCGAAGTGCTCGAGACCCTGTCGGCGGACGCGCCCGGCCGCTGGGGACCGTTCCTGATCCGCAACCGGCACATCGCCCTTGCGTTGCTTTTCAACTTGCCAGGCAACGCGCTGATCGGCGGCGGCGGCGGCATCGCCATGGTCGCGGGGCTGAGCCGGCTTTACTCGGTGCCGGGGTTCCTGCTGACCGTCGCGCTCGCCGTGGCCCCGGTGCCACTGGCGGTGTGGCTGTTCGGCACACAGTTCCTGGGGACTCGCTGAGGACCGCCATCTCACGAGGCTTTGAAGTCCCTGCGGCCGCGCTGCACTAGGTTACCGGAAACGCTCAACCGTCGGAGAGGATCCATGCCCAAAGCACGCCCCCTCGCAACCCTGACTACCTCCATGCTGGCCGCCGCCCTGCTGACCGGGACCGCCGTGGTCGCACAGCCTGTGCAGCAAGGCCCGAAGAACGCCCCGCAGTTTGAACCGGCCTTCGAGAACCAGACCCGCGCCCCGGCCGAGAACAGCGGCGTTTCGCTGGCGGTCGAGGTGCTGGCCGACGGGCTGGGCCATCCCTGGGGCATCGCCGGGCTGCCCGGCGGCGGCTACCTGGTGACCGAGCGGGACGGCAACCTGCGCGTTCTGCGCGCGGACGGCAGCCTCTCGGGCCCGGTGTCCGGTCTGCCGGACATCGCGGTAAGCGGCCAGGGCGGTCTGCTCGACGTCGCTGTCGGGCCGAATTTCGCCAGCGACCGTATGATCTACTGGACCTACGCCAAGCCCAAGGACCGCGGCTATGTCACCGCTGCCGCGCGCGGCGTGCTCTCCGAGGACATGACCGCGCTTTCGCAGGTCGAGGATATCTTCGTGCAGGAGCCCGTCTCGCCGCAGGACAAGCACTACGGGTCGCGCATTGTGTTCGACGGGCAGGGGCATGCGTTCATCACCACGGGCGAGCACTCGGCCCCCGGCGAGCGAGAGAAGGCGCAGGACCTTGGCACAACTTTCGGCAAGGTGATCCGGGTGACGCTCGACGGCAGCGCGCCGCAGGACAATCCCTTCGTGGGGCAGGCTGACGCGATCGACACGATCTGGTCCTGGGGCCACCGGAACATTCAGGGGGCGGACCTGCACCCCGAGACCGGGCAGCTCTGGACCGTGGAGCACGGGCCGAGGGGCGGCGACGAGCTGAACATTCCCGAGGCAGGGGAAAACTACGGCTGGCCGGTGGTCAGCTACGGGATCAACTACGGCGGCTCGCCCATCGGCACCGGCAAGGCCCGCGCCGAGGGCATCGTCGAGCCGCGTTACTACTGGGATCCGGTGATCGCACCGGGCGGGATGGCGTTCTACGACGGCGGGATGTTCGCCGACTGGAAGGGCGATCTGCTGATCTCGTCGCTGAACCCCGGCGCTCTGGTACGGCTGAGCCTCGACGGCGACACGGTCATCGGCGAGGAGCGTCTGCTGACGAACCAGGGCCGCATCCGCGACGTCGAGATCGCGGACGATGGCGCGATCCTGGTGCTGGTCGATGCGAACAACGGAAAGGTGCTGCGGCTGACGCCAGAGGGGGTCGGAAACTAGGTCTCGCGCACGATGTTCGCGGCCAGCGCGTCCAGCTGCTCGCGATATCCGGTGACCTGTGACGGCAGCAGCGGGTTCGAAGTGATCGCGATGGTCAGGTCCTTGGACGGCAGTACGTAGATCATCTGCCCGCCATAGCCCCAGCCGAAATGCGTCGGCACCCCGGCCAGCGGGCGCAGGAACCAGCAATACCCGTAGTAGGCCCCCGACATGGGCGACTTGGTGCGGGGGGTCCAGGCCGCGTTGATCCAGTTGTCCGAGACCACGCAACTGCCGTCGAGGGCGCGGCCACCCCGGCGGTAGAGCTCTCCGAACGCCAGCAGCGACCGGGTCGTCATCGACATCTGGTTGCCGCCGAAATAGATGCCCTGCGGGTCGCGATCCCAGCCGAGGATCTCGAACCCCTCGACCGGGCCCAGCCAGTCAAGCGCCAGATCCAGCATCGATCGCCCGCTGGCACGGGTCAGGATCGCCGAAACCAGGTGCGTCGAGGCGCTGGAGTACAGCATCTCCTCGCCCGGCTCCGAGACGAACGGCGCGGCGAGCGCGGTTTCGACCCAGTTCCGGCTGGAGACCCAGCGCCCGTAGTTCTGGCCCGACATCGGCTCCAGCCCGGCGCGCATCGACAGCAGATCGCCCACTGTGATCCGCCAGAGGCGCGGATCGGGGTTCTCGGGGAACCGGTCCTCGAGGAACGGCGCGATCGGATGGTCGGGGCCGCTCAGGACGCCGCGGTCTATGGCGATGCCGGCAAGCGTGGCGATAACGGATTTCGAGGCTGACTTGATGTTGGTCCGGCTGCCCGAGTTGAACCCGTTGAAGCCCCGGTCCGCGACGATCCGCCCGCGATGCGCGACCAGTACCGCGCGCAGCTGGCGGGTTCCCGCGACGCTTTCCAGCACGGGGTCGATCGCGGCGGTGGCGGGAGACGCTGCCAGGGCCGTGGCGCCAGCCAGGAAACGTCTGCGGGACAGTGACTTCATGACTCGGGCACTAATAACGCGAACTGGGCAGGATTTTGCTCGGCTCATGGCGGTCTGGTCAAGCCGGGAGCCCGCATTTTGCTTTTCTTTTCTCACGATTCGGGTCATAAGCCCCGAATTGCGCGCGTGGGGCGTTCCCGCGCGCGTTCCCGATTCCGGACGCACCCTGCTGGACGACATCCCGGCCGCGGCCCGTTCCGGAACGAACGACAACGAAGGAGCATACGATGTCGATCACTCCCGAGCTCAAAGAGCAGCTCATCAAGGAATACGCCACCAAGGACGGCGACACCGGTTCGGCCGACGTTCAGATCGCGATCCTCACGACGCGCATCACGAACCTGACCGAGCACTTCAAGACCCACAAGAAGGACAACCACTCGCGTCGTGGCCTTCTGAAGCTGGTCGCCCAGCGCCGCAAGCTGCTGGACTATGTCCGCCGCAACGATGAAGAGCGTTACAAGTCGCTCATCACCAAGCTGGGCATTCGCCGCTAAGCCTTGCAGGACGGCGCCCTTCGGGGCGCCGTTCGCATTCATGGGGCGGTCGTGCCGCGCGCCCCGAGACCCCGCGGCACATGTCCGAACGGGCCGTCCGACCCGCCCCCGGCGGCACGGCCCAGGATGAGATGAAACGGGGGATGGCGGCCCGCTGCCAGGGGGCGGGGGCCGCGAGAGGATGACGAACATGTTCAACATCACCAGGAAATCCATCGAGTGGGGGCACGACACGCTCACCCTCGAAACCGGCAAGATCGCCCGTCAGGCCGACGGCGCCGTGGTCGCCACCTATGGCGAGACCAGCGTCCTGGCCGCGGTGGTCTTCGAGAAGCAGCCGAAGGTCGGCTTCGACTTCTTCCCGCTGACCGTCCACTACCAGGAAAAATACTACGCGGCCGGCAAGATCCCCGGCGGCTTCTTCAAGCGCGAGGCGCGTCCGACCGAGAAAGAGACGCTGACCAGCCGCCTGATCGACCGTCCGATCCGCCCGCTGTTCGCCGAAGGCTTCAAGCACGAGACGCAGGTGATCTGCACCGTGCTGAGCCACGACCTGGAAAACGACCCGGACGTGGTCGCGATGATCGCCGCCTCGGCCGCACTGACCATTTCCGGCGTGCCGTTCCGCGGCCCGATCGGCTGTGCCCGCGTCGGCTTCGTAGATGGCGACTACATCCTGAACCCGGCGGTCGAGGACATGGACGGCCTGCGCTCGAACCCCGAGCAGCGTCTGGACCTGGTCGTCGCCGGCACCAAGGAAGCCGTGATGATGGTCGAGTCGGAGGCTTACGAGCTGTCCGAGGCCGAGATGCTGGGCGCCGTGAAGTTCGGCCATGACCAGATGCAGCCGGTCATCGACATGATCACCGAGTTCGCCGGCGAGTGCGCCAAGGACCCCTTCGACTACCAGCCGCCCGAGTACGGCGCGCTCTACGACAAGGTGAAGGGCCTGGGCGAAGAGGCGATGCGCGCCGCCTTCGCGATCACCGACAAGCAGGAGCGTCAGGCCGCCATCAGCGCCGCGCGCGAAGCGATCCGCGAGGGTCTGTCGGAGGAAGAGCTCGAGGACAAGAACCTCGGTTCGGCCATCAAGAAGCTGGAAAGCTCGGTCCTGCGCGGCGATGTGATCTCGACCGGCCGCCGCATCGACGGCCGTGACCTGACCACCGTCCGCCCGATCGTTTCCGAGGTCGGCCTGCTGCCGCGGACCCACGGCTCGGCGCTGTTCACCCGTGGCGAGACTCAGGGCCTGGTCGTGACCACGCTGGGCACCGGCGACGATGAGCAGATCATCGACGCACTGCACGGCGAGTCGCGCTCGAACTTCCTGCTGCACTACAACTTCCCGCCGTACTCGGTCGGTGAAGCGGGCCGCATGGCTGGCCCCGGCCGCCGCGAGATCGGTCACGGCAAGCTGGCATGGCGTGCGCTGCAGGCGGTTCTGCCCGCCGCGACGGACTTCCCCTACACCATCCGCCTGGTCTCGGAGATCACCGAGTCGAACGGCTCGTCCTCGATGGCCTCGGTCTGCGGCGGTTCGCTGTCGATGATGGACGCGGGCGTTCCGCTGAAGGCGCCGGTCGCCGGTGTCGCCATGGGCCTGATCCTGGAAGAGGACGGGCAGTTCGCCGTTCTGACCGACATCCTGGGTGACGAGGATCACCTCGGCGACATGGACTTCAAGGTTGCCGGGACCGAAGCGGGCATCACCTCGCTGCAGATGGACATCAAGGTTGCCGGCATCACGCCCGCGATCATGGAGCAGGCCCTGGCGCAAGCCAAGGACGGCCGGATGCACATCCTGACCGAGATGGGCAAGGCGCTGACTGAAGGCCGGACCGAGTTCTCGGCCCACGCCCCGCGCATCGAGACGATGAACATCCCGACCGACAAGATCCGCGAAGTGATCGGCTCGGGCGGCAAGGTCATCCGCGAGATCGTGGAAACCTCGGGCGCCAAGGTCGACATCAACGACGATGGCGTGATCAAGATCGCCTCGCCGAACGCCGAAGCGATCGAGAAGGCCCGCGGCATGATCCACTCGATCGTCGCCGAGCCGGAAGTTGGCCAGGTCTACACCGGCAAGGTCGTGAAGATCATGGACTTCGGCGCCTTCGTGAACTTCTTCGGCAAGCGCGACGGCCTGGTGCACGTCAGCCAGATGGCTGCCGGCCGCATCGGCCATCCGAAGGACGTCGTCCAGGAAGGCCAGGAAGTGAAGGTCAAGCTGATGGGCTTCGACGACCGCGGCAAGGTCCGCCTGTCGATGAAGGTCGTCGACCAGGAGACCGGCGAGGAGATCAAGGAAGAGGCGTGATCGCCGCTTCCTGATGATCCAGCGCGGGCGCCCCTCGGGGCGCCCGTTTTCATTTGGGCAGGTGGTGCCCCGTCCGGCGATACCTGCTTTCAGGGCAGCGGCGCCGGGTCATCGCTCAGCGTGCGCATGTAGGCGATCAGGTCGATCCGGTCCTGCTCTAGAGGAATGCCGACGCCCCACATCGTCGTCCCAGGGACGAACGCGCCGGGGTTGGCAAGGAAGCTGTTAAGCTCGTCGTAGGACCACGTCCCGCCCAGTTCTGCGAGGGCGTCGGTGTATTTGACGCCGGGCTGGCTGGCCTTCGGCTTGCCGACGATGTCCCAGAGTTTCGGATTCTCGCTCGCTTCGAGATCACGGTCGGCAATGTCGCCATGGCAATACTGGCAGCGGCGCCGAAGCTCGCCGCCCCGCTCGATGTTGGCTTCGGCGAGGCGGGATTCTATCGAGGGCTGTGCGATCCGGTCGAGTGCGCCCGCCGCCATCAGCTGATCGACGACGGCCTGCCGCTTCAACATCGTCGCGAAGTGAAGCGCGGTTCCCGCCTCGGTCGTGAGGTTCGGATCCGCCCCAGCCCCGAGGAGGGTCGCGATGATCTCACCTCGCCCCGTTTTGGCCGCCGCCATGAGCGGAGTCTCAGACACCTGCTCGGCGTTCGCGACGGCGTTCGGGTTGGCACCGGATTCGAGAAGCAGCTCCACGGCCTCCAGCTTGCCCCATTTGACCGCGACGTAGAGCGCGGAAACCCCGGGCGAGGACGTTCCCTCGGTGCTCGGCTGATCGACTGGCGTGCCTTCGGCGAGTAAGCGCGACAACGCCTCGACGTCACCCTGCTTGGCCGCGAGGTGTATGGGTTCCGCGGTCGCGCTTGCGGCGCAAAGGAACGCCGCGACGAAGGTTTTCTTTTCGAACCCCATTCTCCCCTCCACAGATATTACTCCGGGATAGTACTTTCGCAGGGGAAGATTTTCCACTTGGCAGGGCGCGTACAGCCGTCGGCTGACTGGCTAGAAACTGAAGATCTCGCCGATGTTCTCGATGATCGCGACCAGAAGCAGGACACCAGCAATCAACAGGGCGAGCCACCAGAGGTACTGGAACAGGATCGCCGCGACGCCGAGGCATGCGCCATAGACCGAGTAACGCCAGTTCTCGCGCAGGACACCCGATACCAGCGACAGGACGACCGCGATGATGCCTAGGATCGGGGCCGCGAAGGCGAGATAGGTCCAGATCGCAACCGGTTCGGGTTCCGGCTTGGGATTTTCGAGACCGAAGAAGGACCGCCAAGCGGAGCGTTTGATTTCGCCCGCGATCTCGCCGACCTGGGTCGCGGCGGAGGGGCCGGGTTGCAGCGAGGGGCCCACCATCTGGGCAAACACGAGCGTCAGCGCCAGTGCGCCGGTCAGCACCGCCCAGGCCCCCCAGTTGCGGAACGGATGCTCCGTGACCTGTTCAGACATGAGTCTCTCTCCCCAATCCGCTACCACTATGCCCGAATCTGTGGCGAAAGTCTGTCAGGCGGCTCGGCTGTCCGCTGCCAGCAGCGCGGCCATGCGGCGGGCGGCGGCCAATGAAGCGTCGCCCATCGTGACCCAGCTTTGCGTCAGGCCTTCGAGGATCAGCGTCAGTTCCGGCTCACGGCCCTCCAGCCTGCATGCCGATGCGACGGCGCGGGCCATCTGCGACTTGTGGCGCGAGAGCATCTCGCGCAGGGCGGGATCGTCGGGGGCGGCGGCCACGGCGGCATGGAACAGGCAGCCCTGCGGCGCCTCGGTCCGCATCCAGTCGGCGACCCGCTCCAGCACGGCGTCGAGAGTGCCGCTTTCGGGCAGGTCCCGGGTCAGCCGGTCCATGTAGCGGGCGTGGCGATGCTCCAGCGCGATCAGCACCATCTGCCCGCGCGACGGCGCATGGCGATAGAGCGTGCGGAGCGACACGTCGCAGGCCGCGCGCAGGTCGTCCACGCTGGCCTGTGCGAAGCCGTGGCGGGCGAATGCGCGCTCCAGCCCGGCGGCGATACGGGTTTCGGTCGGTTCCATGCTTGACGAGGTAGAGTGAACGTTCTACCTGCGCAAGTAGAAGGATCGTTCTACCCGAAACGGAGACGAAGATGCAGGATATTCCGACCACCATGCGCGGCGTGATTCTGACCGGCCACGGCGGCCCCGAGAAACTGGAATGGCGCGAGGATCTGCCGGTGCCGCGCCCTGCGCCGGGGCAGGTGCTGATCCGGGTCGGGGCGTCGGCGGTCAACAACACTGATATCAACACGCGCATTGGTTGGTACTCGAAGTCCGTTCGTGGCGACACGGCCTCGGGAGCCTCGGGCTATGACGATGCGCCCGAAGATGGTGGGTGGTCCGGCGCACTGACCTTCCCGCGGATCCAGGGCGCCGACTGTTGCGGGCGGATCGTGTCCGTGGGCGACGGCGTCGACGCAGCGCGCGTGGGCGAGCGGGTCATGGTCCGCCCGATGCAGACGCCGAAGGACCCAGAGAGCACGCTGCCGCTGGTGACCTTCGGCTCGGAATACGACGGGGCCTTCGCGGAGTACACGGTGACCTGGGCGGTGGACGCGGTCCCGGTAAGCTCGGACCTGACCGATGCGGAACTGGCCAGCTTTCCCTGCGCCTTCTCGACTGCCGAGGGGATGATCCAGCGCGCCGCGCTCGGGGCCGAGCGGGTGCTGATTACCGGGGCCTCGGGCGGCGTCGGCTCGGCGGCGATCCAGCTGGCGAAGCGGCGCGGCGCGCATGTGACGGCGGTGACCACCCCGGCCAAGGCGGACACGCTGCACGAGCTGGGCGCGGACGCGGTTCTGGGGCGCGAGGATGCGCTGCCCGAGGAGGCGTTCGACGTGGTGCTGGACCTTGTCGGCGGACCGCGCTGGCCGCTGCTGCTGGACGCGCTGCGCTCGGGCGGGCGCTATGCGGTGGCGGGCGCAATCGCCGGGCCGATCGTCGAGCTGGATCTGCGGACGCTGTACCTCAAGGACCTGACCCTGTTCGGCAGCACAAGGCAGGAGGATTCGGTCTTCACCGATCTCGTGGGCTATATCGAGCGTGGCGAGATCCGCCCGCTGATCGCCGAGACTTACGCCCTGCGCGACATCCACGCTGCGCAGGCGGCCTTTCAGGACAAGGGCTATACCGGGAAGATCAGCCTGGTTCTGGACTAGCCCGGCAGGCGCGATCGGCCGCGAGTGAGTGTTAGCGCGAACATCCGCGCGCGGGCAGGCTTTGCGCCCCCGTGGCTTCGCGTTAAACAGGATCCACGGCAGGACGGCCCAGGGGAGCGGCATGCGCATCGGATTCGACTACGGCGGCACGAAGATCGCCGGCATCGCGCTGGACAGCGACGGCAAGACGCTGGCGACCGGCCGGGTGCCGACGCCGCGGCACGACTACGACGGCGGCATCCGCGCGATCCGAGGTTTGATGGAGGCGCTGGAGGCGGACGCCGGCCGCACCGCCGAGCGGATCGGCATCGGCGTGCCCGGCTCGGTCGACCGGGATACCGGGCATGTGTCGATGGGCAACTCGGTCTGGCTGCACGGGCGCGACCTGCGGGGCGATCTGCGCGCGGCTCTGGAACGGCCCGTCGCGGTGGCGAACGACGCCAACTGCTTCGCCCTGTCCGAGGCCGTGGATGGCGCGGGCGCCGGGGCGCAGGTGGTCTTCGGCACGATCCTCGGCACCGGGGTCGGGGGCGGTATCGCCGTGCATGGCCGGATCATCGAGGGTATCAACGCGATCGGCGGAGAATGGGGGCACATCCCCCTGCCTGATCCGACCGACGACGAGCGTCCCGGCCCGCTGTGCAGCTGCGAGCGGCCCGGGCATACCGAGGCCTGGCTTTCGGGCCCCAGCCTGAAAGCCGACCACGAGCGGGTTTGCGGCTTGCAGCAGGGTACGGGGCCCGATGCGCCGCAGATCGCCGAGATGGCGGCGGCGGGCGATCCGCAGGCCGAGGCGACGATGCGGCGCTACGAGGATCGCCTGGGGCGCTCGCTGGCGGTGATCGTCAACGTGCTGGACCCGGACGTGATCGTGCTGGGCGGCGGCGTGTCGAACATCGACCGGCTGTACGAGACCGTCCCCGACAAGATCCGCCCGCATGTCTTCGGCGACCGCTTCCGCACACGGCTGGTGAAGAACGTGCACGGGGATTCCTCGGGGGTGCGCGGGGCGGCCTGGCTTTAGGTTCGCAGGCGTTGCGCGGCCTGCTGGCGGGGGCCTCCGGCGGGGATATTTATCGGAAGGTGGAAGGCGAGACCGGGAACGGGTCCGGCGCGGTGTAGGTGACCGGGCGGTTCGTTTCGGGGTGGCGCAGGGTCAGAGATTCGGCGTGCAGTTGCAGCCGGTCGGCGGCGGCGAGCGCCGGGCCGGTGGCGTAGAACCGGTCGCCGGCGATGGGCAGGCCGAGGCTGAGAAGGTGGACGCGGATCTGGTGCGAGCGGCCGGTGAGCGGGCTGACGCGAAGCCGGGTCAGCGGGCCCTCGCGGGCGATCACCTGCCAGTCGGTGACCGAGGGCTTGCCGGTCTCGTGGCAGACCTTCTGCAGCGGGCGGCGCGGCCAGTCGCAGATCAGCGGCAGGTCCACGGTGCCGCTGTCAGCCTCGGGCGCGCCCCAGACCCGCGCGATATAGGTCTTGGAGACGCGGCGCTGCTCGAATTGGCGGGCGATCAGGCGCTGCGCCGGACGGTTGCGGGCGAAGATCATCAGCCCCGAGGTGTCCATGTCCAGCCGGTGCAGCAGCAGCGCATCGCGGAACCGGGCGCGAACGCGCGCCTCGAGGCAATCTGCCAGCCCCGGGTCCTTGCCCGGCACCGACAAAAGGCCCGAGGGCTTGTCGACCACAACGAGATGCGAGTCCGCGAACACCACCCGCAGCGGCGCGCGCGGCGGGTCGTAGGCAAGCCCCGAGGGCAGGAAGCCCGTGACCGCGTTCATCCCTCGGCCAGGAACACCTGGTAGGGCGGCAACGTCACCACGCGGCCCTGGCGCTGAGGGGTGAAGCCAAGGCCCTCGATCCAGGCCCACTCGCCCTCGGGCAGCGTCACCTGGTGGCTGCCGCCGGTGAAGTTGAAGGCGCAGAACATCGGGGCGTGCCCGTCGAGGCGCCGGGTGAAGGTGATGACGGAGTCGGTCGCCTCGATCACCTCGAGATCGCCCTTCATCAGCACCGGACGCATGCGGCGCAGAGCGATAACGTCTCGGTACCAGTTCAGCAGGCTCTCGGTATCATCGTCCTGGCGGGCGACGGACTTGGGCAAATGCTCCATCGCCATCGGCAGCCACGGCTTGTGGTCCGAGAAACCGCCCTGCGGGCCGTCGGCGGCCCAGGGCATCGGGGTGCGGCAGCCGTCGCGGCCCTTGAACTTCGGCCAGAACGCCTTGCCGTAGGGATCCTGAAGCTCTTCGTAGGGCACGTAGGCTTCGGTCAGGCCAAGTTCCTCGCCCTGGTAGAGGCAGATCGAGCCGCGCAGGCACATGAGGAACGCGACATGGGAGCGAATGCCCTTGTCCTCCAGGTTCCAGCGGCTGGGCATGCGCATGGTGTCGTGATTCGACAGCGCATAGCACTGCCAGCCGTCCGGTGCGACACGGTCGAAGTCGCGCAGCACCTTGGCGGCGCGGGTTCCTGTAACCTTCTCGGGGCCCAGGAAATCGAAGGCGTAGCACATGTGCACCCGGTCGTCGCCGCGCGTGTAGTCGGCGACGATCTGAAGGCCGATCTGAGCTTCGCCCACCTCTCCGACCACGGCGATGTCGGTGTAGTCATCCATCAGCGCGCGGAACCGTTCGAGGAAGGCCAGGTTCTCGGGCTGGTTCTTGTCGAACAGGTGGTTCTGGTAGTTGTAAGGGTTCACATCCGGCGCGATCGAAGCGTTGCGGCTGTTGATGTCCAGCGCCGGGTTATCGCGCAACTCCTTGTCGTGGACATAGAAGTTGATCGTATCCAGCCGGAACCCGTCCACCCCGCGGTCCAGCCAGAAGCGGGCGACGTCGAGCACCTGCTCCTGCACCTCGGGCTCGTGGAAGTTCAGATCGGGCTGCTGGACGAGGAAGTTATGCAGGTAATACTGGCGACGCTCGCCATCCCACTGCCAGGCCGAGCCGCCGAAGATCGACAGCCAGTTGTTCGGCGGCGTCCCGTCCGGCTTGGCGTCGGCCCAGACGTACCAGTTGGACTTCGGGTTGTCGTGCGAAGAGCGGCTTTCCTGAAACCAGACATGCTCGGACGAGGTGTGGCTGAGCACCAGGTCGATCATCACCCGCAACCCGAGGTCATGCGCGCGGTCCACCAGAGCGTCGAAATCGCCCAGCGTGCCGAACATCGGATCGACGTTGCGGTAGTCCGAGACGTCATAGCCGAAGTCCAGCATCGGCGAGGTGAAGAAGGGCGAGATCCAGATCGCATCGACGCCGAGGCTCGCCACGTAGGGCAGCCGGTGGATGATGCCCGACAGGTCGCCGATCCCGTCGCCGTTCGAATCCTGGAATGAGCGCGGGTAGATCTGGTAGATCACCGCTCCGCGCCACCAGTCGGGGTCGGACTTCAGCTTGGCGTGCTGTTCCACGGGCATCGAGATGTTCATCGGTTACGTCCCTGTGCGTTTGTTCGGCCTGCCACCGCGCGGCGCCTCTCTACGCCATGCGCGGCGCGGGTCAAGGCGGATTGCTTGACCGGGCAATCTAAGGCCAATGGGCGCCTCGGGCGACCTTTGGCAGGGAAAGTTGACACGGTTGTGCGCGATTTGCGTCACTTTCGCGCGGATCCGGTCGACCGATGCCGACAAGGACGGCATTCTGCCAAGGAATTCAGCAGAGGCCTGCCCGTGCACCCGAACCCCGCTTTCCGCCCCGACGACGACGCCCGCAACCTTGCCTTCGCGCGGATGCGGGGATTCGGCGTGCTGACCGCAGCGGGGCCGGACGGCCCGCTGGCGGCGCATGTGCCCTTCGTGCTGAGCGACTCCGGACGATGGGAGGCGCATCTCGTCCGCTCGAACCCGGTGCTGAAGGCGTTGCCCGCGCCCGCTCTGGTCGTGGTCTCGGGGCCGGATGGCTATGTCTCGCCGGACTGGTACGGGGTCGCGGACCAAGTGCCGACCTGGAACTACGTCGCCGTGCACCTCCGCGGCCGGCTGGAAGCATTGCCCCCCGAGGATCTGCCGCCCCATGCCGCCCGGCTGGCCGCCGCTTTCGAGGAACGGCTGGCGCCGAAACCTCCCTGGACCGAGGCCAAGATGGACCCGGAGGCGTTGGCGCGGATGCGGCGGATGATCGTGCCGGTGGCGATGCAGGTCGAGACGGTCGAGGGGACCTGGAAGCTGAACCAGAACAAGCCCGACGCCGTGCGGCTGGCCGCAGCCAAGGCGATGCCGGGTGGAATCGGCGCCGAACTTGACGCGCTGGCGGCACTGATGCGCGAGCCGCCGGGGTCGGGACGCACGTGATTTGCTCGTGCGGCCTCGGCGCACTATCCTTATGCAAAACCCTTGGGAGGGAACGAGCATGCCTGCACCGATTGCCCCAATCGCCTGGACCGCGCTGCGCGTCGGCACCGTCGCCGCCGTGGCCTGGTATGTCCGCAGGCAATCCCGCCCCGAACCCAAGCACGCCTGGCGCGAGCGGGCGCTAGACGATCTGCCCGAGGGACTGGACGTGACCTCGGATCGCGGCGAGGCGGAGCACAATGCCCATGCATCGGCGCGGTTTCGGCGGGTGATCCGTCTGGGCACCGGCGGATTCGAGCTGGATATCTCCGGCATGGGGCGCGTCCGCCTGCGCCGGCACTGACTTCACCAAAAACAACAGGACATTCATGCTGACGCTTTATTACAACACCGCGTCCCCTTTCGTGCGCAAGACGCGGGTGGTGGCGATGGAATGCGGGTTGCACGACGATCTGGCGCTTGAACAGGCCGCGGGCCATCCAACCGAAACGGGCACCCTACCAGTGCAGCGCAATCCGCTGGGCAAGGTCCCTGTGCTGGAGCGGCCCGACGGTCCCGCGCTTTACGACAGCCGGGTGATTTGCCGCTATCTCGACCATCTGGGGGGCGGCCGGCTTTACCCGGAACCGCCGCGCCTTTGGGAGACGCTGACTCTGGAGGCGATGGCCGACGGGATCTGCGATGCCGCCGTGCTGATGGTCTACGAAACCCGCTCGCGCCCTGAAGGCCTCCAGTACGCCGACTGGGTCGAGGCGCAGTGGGCCAAGATCGCACGCGCACTCGATTCGCTTGAGACGCTTTGGATCCCCCGTTTGCGCGGCCCGATGGATGCCGGCGCGATCGCGCTAGGTTGCGCACTGGGATACCTCGACTTCCGGCACGAGGGGCGGGCCTGGCGCGACGGGCATCCCTCGCTGGCCGAGTGGTACGCGGAGTTCGCCCGGCGCGAGAGCATGGTCTCAACCGAGCCCATCGCCTATCCGGGGTGAAAGCAGCGCGGGGTCTGACATAGACCACAGTCCGGCCCCGCCCCCGCTGCGAAATGTCATGTTCTTCGCCTATCCTTTCGCCCGGACCGGACGACAAACGGGGGATCGGCCATGCCACGCAGCAACATGCGCGACCTGAGCTTCGCGACCTTCAACCTTCTGAACCTGCAGGTGCCCGGCGGGCTGACCTATTCGACCACGCCGCCCTTCGCGGACGACGTCGAAGGCCGGGCCGCCTATCAGCGCAAGGTCTCGTGGACCGCCGAGCAGGTGCGGCGGCTGGACGCCGAGGTGATCGGCTTTCAGGAACTGTGGTCGGCGCAGGCGCTAACTGATGTGTTCCAGGCGGCGGGGCTGGACCAGGACTACGACCTCGTGGCTCGCGATGCGCCCGGCATGGGCCGCCCGCAGGTGGCGCTGGCAGTGCGCAAGGACCGGCACGGGAACTCGCAGCTTCTGCCGGGAGCCGACTGGATCGCCGGTTTCCCGCAGGATTTCCGCTTTGACCAACTGCGCGAAACCGACGGTGCCGAGGAAGAGATCACAGTCACGATCAACGAGTTCTCGCGCCCGATCCTGCATGCGCGGATCCAGTCCGAAGGCACGTCTCCCAAACCGCCCCAGGTCTCGGTCTATGTCGCGCACCTGAAATCCAAGGGTCCGGCGCGGTTGAGCTTCGCGCATCCCCGGCCCGTCACGCTTCAAACCTATGCCGAGATCACCAAGTCCGCCGTCGCCCATATCCGGCGGGTGATGGAGGCGGGGGCGCTGCGCGCGCTGCTCGACGGGGTAATGAAATCCGAGGACGAGGACGCGCTGTCACCAACCGTGATCCTGGGCGATCTGAACGATGACACGCTGTCGGTGACGAACGAGCTGATCTCGGACCAGCCGACCTATCGCGTAATCGAGAAAAGCACTGCCGGGCGGACCTCGGACAAGGGGCTGTTCTCGGTCGAGCGGCTGCAGCAGTACCGCTCGATGCGGCACGTCTACTACACGCATATCTACAAGCATAAGCGCGAGAGCCTGGACCATATCCTTGTGTCAGAGGAGTTCTATGACCACTCGCGCAAGCGGCACTGGTCCTTCCGCGAGATGGAGGTGGTGAACGACCACCTCAACCGCGAGGCCTTCGAGGACGAGGGCGCCTCGGACCACGGTATCGTGCGGGCCTATTTCGACTGGAACCCGATGCCAGCGGAAATCGACGTCGCATAAACAACGGGGGTCTGAGAGGAACACGCGTTTCCGATGCGCGACGCAAACCTGCCCGCGTCGGTCGGTTCCCGCATTTAACTCCGGCCCCCGGCATGGTGTATTCTGCGCGACGAGAGCGCGGAGAAGACCCATGACCAAGATCACCTTCACCCTGGACGGACACGAGGTCACCGCCGCGCCGGGCGAGACGATCTGGCAGGTCGCCAAGCGCGAGGGGACGACGATCCCGCACCTGTGCCACAAGGATGCGCCCGGCTATCGCCCCGACGGCAACTGCCGCGCCTGCATGGTCGAGATCGACGGCGAGCGGACGCTGGCCGCGTCGTGCATCCGCCAGCCGACCGAAGGGATGGAGGTGCGCAGCGAAAGCACGCGTGCCGAAAAGGCCCGGCGCATGGTCATCGAGATGCTGATGGCGGATCAGCCCGCGCGGGAGGAGGCGCGCGACGCCAGCTCGCATTTCTGGGACATGGCCGATGCGACGCAGGTCTCGGCCAGCCGCTTCCCGGCGGTCGAGCCGGACCGGGTGCCGCTGCTGGACGACAGCCATGTCGCGATGCGGGTGAACCTTGATGCCTGCATACATTGCAATCTGTGCGTCCGCGCCTGCCGCGAGGTGCAGGTCAACGACGTGATCGGCATGGCGGGGCGCGGGCACGATGCGCAGATCGTCTTCGACATGGCCGATCCGATGGGCAACAGTTCCTGCGTGGCCTGTGGCGAGTGCGTGCAGGCCTGCCCCACCGGTGCACTGATGCCCGCAACGCAGATCGACGCGAAACAGCATGGCGACAAGGACGATTTCGACCGCGAGGTGCAATCTGTCTGCCCCTATTGCGGCGTCGGCTGCCAGATCTCGTTCAAGATCAAGGACGACCGGATCGTGCGCGTCGATGGCGCGAACGGCCCCGCGAACGAGAACCGGCTGTGTGTGAAGGGTCGCTTCGGCTTCGACTACATCCAGCACAAGCACCGCCTGACCGTGCCGCTGATCCGGCGCGAGGATGCGCCCGCCAAGGGACTCAATGTCGATCCCGCGAACCCGTGGACCCATTTCCGCGAGGCGACCTGGGACGAGGCGCTGGACGCCGCCGCCAACGGGCTGAAAAGCCTACGCGAGGCGCATGGCGGCGCCTCGGTCGCGGGGTTCGGCAGCGCGAAATGCTCGAACGAGGAAGCCTACCTCTTCCAGAAGTTGATCCGGCAAGGCTTTGGGCACAACAACGTCGACCACTGCACGCGGCTGTGCCATGCGTCCTCGGTCGCCGCGCTGATGGAGAACGTCGGCTCAGGCGCCGTCACCGCGACCTTCAACGAGATCGAGAACGCCGACATCGCGATCGTCATCGGCGCCAACCCGACCGAGAACCACCCGGTCGCCGCGACCTATTTCAAGCAGTTCGCCAAGCGCGGCGGGGAACTGGTCGTCATGGACCCGCGCGGTCAGGGGCTGAAGCGGCACGCGACGCATATGCTGCAGTTCCGCCCCGGCACCGACGTGGCGCTGCTGAACGCGATCATGCACGTGATCGTCGAGGAAAGGCTATACGACCGGCAGTACCTGGACGGGTTCACCGAGGGCTTCGATAAGTTCGCAGCCCACATCCGCGACTTCGCGCCCGAGAAAATGGCCGAGCTGTGCGGCATCGACGCCCAGACGATCCGCACCGTCGCCCGCAAGTTCGCGGGCGCGCGGGCGGGGATGATCTTCTGGGGCATGGGCGTCAGCCAGCACATCCACGGCACCGACAATTCGCGCTGCCTGATCTCGCTCGCGCTGCTCTGCGGGCATGTCGGGCGGCCGGGCACTGGTCTGCATCCGCTGCGCGGGCAGAACAACGTGCAGGGGGCTTCGGACGCCGGGTTGATCCCGATGTTCCTGCCGGACTACCAGTCCGTCTCGAACGTGCAGGTGCGCGACATGTTCTCGGAAATCTGGGGCAGCCCTGCAGTCGATCCCATGCCCGGCCTGACGGTGGTCGAGATCATCGACGCCATCGACCGGCGCGACATTCGCGGCATGTACATCCTCGGCGAGAACCCGGCCATGTCCGACCCGGACGTTGAGCACGCCCGCGCCGCGCTGGCCAAGCTGGATCACATGGTGGTGCAGGACATCTTCCTGACCGAGACCGCCAATTTCGCCGACGTGATCCTGCCCGCCTCGGCCTGGCCCGAGAAGACCGGCACCGTCACCAACACCAACCGGCAGGTGCAGATGGGCCGCCCGGCGCTGAAAGCTCCGGGGCAGGCGCGCGAGGATTGGGCGATCACCGTGTCGCTGGCGCAGCGGCTGGGGCTGGACTGGGCTTACGCGCACCCGCGCGAGGTCTTCGCCGAGATGAAACGGTCGATGAAGTCGCTCGACAACATCACCTGGGATCGGCTCGAGGCCGAGGACGCGGTGACCTATCCCTGCCCCGCCTCCGACCAGCCGGGACATGCGGTGGTCTTTGGCGACGGCTTCCCGCGCGAGGGCGGCCGGGCCAAGTTGACGCCCGCGCAGGTGACAGCCCCCGCCGAGGTGCCCGACCCCGACTACCCGATGATCCTGATCACCGGCCGCGTGCTGGAACACTGGCACACCGGCTCGATGACCCGCCGCTCGGGCGTGCTGGACGCGGTTGAGCCGCAGGCGTTCTGCACGCTGCACCCCCGCACGCTGCGCGCCAAGGGATTGCAGCCGGGGGATCTGGTGCGCCTGACCACCCGCCGGGGCAGCGTGGACGTGGCCGTCCGCGCTGACCGGGCAGTGAGCGAGGACACGGTGTTCCTGCCCTTCGCCTTCGTCGAAAGCGCCGCGAATGTCCTGACCAACCCGAAGCTGGACCCCTACGGCAAGATCCCAGAGTTCAAGTTCTCGGCGGTCCGGGTGGAGCCAGTGGCGGGAAGTGTGGCGGCGGAGTGAGTGCTTCTTCGCAGTTCTCGCGCGCGGTATTACTGTAGCTGTGGTAAACAATATCGTCTGGAAGACGTAATGCCGCAACCATACGAATTTAAGTACTCATATCTGTAAAACGGCATCCCTGATAGTAGCCGAGTGACGGCGTCAAAAGATCCGAACATATGGCTTCGTATCGGCTTTATCAATTATATGGATGGACGATTCCAGGGCATTCTAATACTGACCATTGGTGACCGACGTTTTGGGTTCCACTGCACAGTGAAACGAGATGAATCTGACGCTCAGCGACGTATAGTATCCACTTTAATTACAAAGTCGTGCGTGAATGTTTTTATGGGTCGGGGAGTTCTGCACGATTCAGTCAGGGCCGAGGCGACCAAATTTCATGACCGCGAAGGGCAGGAGAATGTCATAGATATTCTCAGAGACGCCGTAGATTCACTTATGTCAGAAAGTAAATGGTATCCGCGGAAACTTGAGTTTTCCGAGGAACTGCAGCGCATGCTAGATCGGGGCGACCTTATACGGAGTAACTAACCTGCGCACATTGCCATATGCGTCAAAACAAAGCCCGCAGCAACGGCAGCACAAGGGCCGCGATAACACCGACGGCGGCGCCGACCGCCAGGCGGGTGAAGAATCCTCCGATCTGAGGCGCGTAGCAGCCCAGCGCTCCGCAAACGATGGCGTAGTAGATGAGTGCAATCAGGTCCATCTCGCAAACATAGCACAGGCTCTTGCCCATGCTGAGGAAAAATGGCACAACTTACCTACTGGTAGGTAACAACGTTGCATGGACTTTCCGCCGCGCAACCGTGATATTCCGCGCCGAAGCCCCGTCCAGACCCTGGCGGATCAGTCCTGGCATCACACCGAAAGGAGCGCGCGCCGCATGAAGATCGGAGCCCCGAGAGAACGCTTGGAGGGAGAGGCCCGCGTTGCGCTGACACCGCAAAGCGCAACGCAGCTGAAGAAGCTGGGCTATGACGTCGTCATGGAGGCCGGCGCCGGCGAGAAGGCGCGCTTCGGCGACGACGCCTATCGCGAAGCGGGCGTCGAGGTGCTGGACAGCGCCGAGGCGTTCTACGCCGCCGCCGACATCGTCCTGAAGGTCCGCGCCCCCGAAGGCGACGAGATGGACCTTCTGCGCGAAGGGCAGACCCTGATCAGCTTCATCTGGCCGGCGCAGAACGAGGCGCTGCTGGAAACCCTTAAGGGCAAGGGCGTCAACGCCATCGCCATGGACATGATGCCCCGTATCTCTCGTGCCCAGAAGATGGACGCGCTGTCCTCGATGGCCAACATCGCCGGCTATCGCGCGGTGATCGAGGCGGGCAACAACTTCGGGCGGTTCTTCACCGGCCAGATCACCGCCGCGGGCAAGGTGCCCCCGGCCAAGGTGCTTGTCGTCGGCGCGGGCGTCGCGGGCCTTGCTGCCACCGGCACCTCGGTCTCGCTGGGTGCGATCACCTACGCGTTCGACGTGCGCCCCGAAGTGGCCGAGCAGATCGAATCCATGGGCGCCGAGTTCGTGTTCCTCGACTTCGAGGAAAGCAGCCAGGACAGCGCCGCGACGGGTGGCTATGCCGCGCCGTCCTCCCCCGAGTTCCGCGAGAAGCAGCTCGAGAAGTTTCGCGAGCTGGCCCCCGAGATCGACATCGTCATCACCACCGCCCTGATCCCCGGCCGGCCCGCGCCGAAGCTGTGGACCGAGGACATGGTCAAGATGATGAAGCCGGGTTCGGTCGTGGTCGACCTTGCCGCCGAGAGGGGCGGCAACTGCGACCTGACCGTTCCGGACGAGAAGATCGTCACCGAAAATGACGTGACGATCATCGGTTACACCGACTTCCCCAGCCGCATGGCGACGCAGAGCTCGACCCTGTACTCGACCAACCTGCGGCACATGATGGATGACCTGACGCCGGAAAAAGACGGCACCCCGGTCATGAACATGGAAGACGACGTGATCCGCGGCGCGACGGTCGTGAACGCGGGCGAGATCACCTTCCCGCCGCCGCCGCCCAAGACGCAGGCGATCGCCAAGGCTCCGCCCAAGAAGAAAGAGCCGACGGCTGAGGAGAAGGCCGCCGCAGAAGTCGCCGCCTTCAAGCAACAGACCCGGAACCAGGTCACGCTGATCGCCGTGGGCGCGGCGCTGCTGCTGGGCGTGGGCCTGGTGGCCCCGGCCAGCTTCATGCAGCACTTCATCGTCTTCGTGCTGGCGGTCTTCGTCGGCTTCCAGGTGATCTGGAACGTCAGCCACTCGCTGCACACGCCGCTGATGGCTGTGACCAACGCGATTTCATCGATCATCATCCTCGGCGCGCTGATGCAGATCGGATCGGGCTCGTTCCTGGTGATCCTGCTGGCGGCGCTGTCGGTCTTCATGACCGGGATCAACATCTTCGGCGGCTTCCTGGTGACGCGGCGCATGCTCGCCATGTTCCAGAAGTCGTAAGGGGGGACTGCACTCATGGAATTCGGATTCACCACGGCGGCCTACGTCGTCGCAGCGGTCCTCTTCATCCTGTCGCTTGGCGGGCTGTCGGGCCAGGAAAGCGCAAAGCGCGCGGTCTGGTACGGCATCGTCGGCATGGCGCTGGCGATCTTCGCCACGCTGATCGGGCCAGGCGCGGGCCTGTGGCTGCTGTCGCTGGTCCTGCTGGTCGCGGGCGGCGCCATCGGTACCTATGTCGCGCAAAAGGTCGAGATGACCGGCATGCCGCAGCTGGTCGCCGCGATGCACTCGCTGGTCGGTCTTGCGGCAGTTTTCGTCGGCTTCAATGCCCATTTCGAGCTGGGCCGCGTGCTGGCCATGGACCCCGCCGCGCGTGAGGGGCTGCACGGCTTCGCTGAGATCCTGGCCCACAAGACGGCGGTCGAGGTCAACATCCTGCGGGTCGAGCTGTTCCTGGGCGTGTTCATCGGCGCGGTGACCTTCACCGGCTCGGTGATCGCCTATGGCAAGCTGGCGGGCAAAGTCTCCAGCGCGGCGACCAAGCTGCCGGGCGGGCACATGCTGAACCTGGGCGCGGCCATCGTGTCCCTGCTGTGCCTGTTCTGGTACTTCAACACCGGCGGCTTCTTCCCGCTGTTCCTGATGACGCTGGCGGCGCTGTTCATCGGCTATCACCTGATCATGGGCATCGGCGGCGCCGACATGCCGGTCGTGGTGTCGATGCTGAACAGCTATTCGGGCTGGGCCGCGGCGGCGATCGGCTTCTCGCTCGGCAACGATCTGCTGATCGTGGTCGGCGCGCTGGTCGGCTCGTCCGGTGCAATCCTGTCGTACATCATGTGCAAGGCCATGAACCGGCACTTCGTCAGCGTGATCCTGGGCGGCTTCGGCAACACCGGCGGCCCCGCTGCCGAGATCGAGGGCGAGCAGATCGCCATCGACGCCGACGGCGTGGCCGAGGCGCTGGAAGACGCCGACAGCGTAATCATCGTGCCGGGCTACGGCATGGCGGTGGCGCAGGCCCAGCACGGCGTCAGCGAACTGACCAAGAAGCTGCGCGCCAAGGGCAAGGAGGTCCGCTTCGCCATCCACCCGGTCGCCGGGCGTCTGCCGGGCCACATGAACGTGCTGCTGGCCGAGGCCAAGGTGCCCTACGACATCGTGCTGGAGATGGACGAGATCAACGAGGACTTCCCCTCGACCGACGTCGCCATCGTCATCGGCTCGAACGACATCGTGAACCCGGCGGCGCAGGACGACCCGAACTCGCCCATCGCCGGGATGCCGGTGCTCGAGGTCTGGAAGGCCAAGAAGGTGTTCGTGTCCAAGCGCGGCCAAGGCACCGGTTATTCCGGCATCGAGAACCCGCTGTTCTTCAAGGAGAACACGCGGATGTTCTACGGTGACGCCAAGGCCAGTGTGGACACGCTGTTGCAAAAGCTGGGCTGAGATCCCGGCCCGCAGAGCTAGAGAAGGGGCGCCATCGCTGGCGCCCCTTCTGGTTTTTGATTGCTTGGTAGCCGTCCGCAGGCGAGCTAGTTGCTCGACGTCCCGCCGGTCTGCAATTTCTCCAGAACCGCGTCGATCGTGAAGCTGCCGGGCTCCTGCCGCGGCGGATAGTCCTGGAAAGTCGACAGGAACGCGCCCACGAAAGCCTGGGCCGGCGCCATGGCGTAGGCCCGTTCCAGACGCCATTGCGCGTAATTGATGCTCTCTTCGATGGCGCGTTCGAATGGGTCCGAGTACAGGTTCAGCAACTTGGGCAGGCGCAGGAACACGAACGGTTCCTCCCAGACCTCGAAGCCCTCTGCACGCTGTTCGGCAAAGACGACCTTCCACTGATCGTAGCGCAGGTTCAACAGATCGCCTGTGTCCGAGAAGTAGAAGAACTCTCGCCGCGGCCCCACTTCGCTTTCGCCCGAAAAGTACGGAAGGAAGTTATAGCCGTCGAGGTGCACAGGCTCGTTCTCTTCGCCGAAAGGCGCCTCGGTGAGCATCCGCTCCTTCATATCGGCGTCACCCAGGGACGCCATGATCGTCGGGAACCAGTCAAGATGGCTGATGATCTGGTTCGACCGGCTTCCGGGATCGATGACACCTGGCCACTTGACGATGAGCGGCACACGGAAGCCACCTTCCCAGTTGTCGTTCTTCTCGCCCTTGAAAGGCGTGGTGCCGCCATCCGGCCACGAGAATACCTCGGCGCCATTGTCGGTGGAGTACATCACCACCGTGTTGTCGGCGATCCCGAGCTCGTCGATCTTGTCGAGCACCTGACCCACCATGCTGTCGTGCTCGACCATGCCGTCAGGGTAGATTCCCAATCTGGTGACACCTTGGCTTTCCGTCTTGAGGCGGGTGAAGATGTGCATCCGCGTGGTGTTGTACCATAGGAAAAACGGCTGCTCCTGCTCCACAGCGCGCTCCATGAAGTCGATTGCGCCTGCGGTCACTTCCTCGTCGATGGTTTCCATGCGCTTGCGGGTCAGCGGCCCTGTATCCTCGACCTCGCCATCCGCCGAGGATCGGATCACACCGCGCGGTCCGAAGCGCTCGCGGAACTCGGTCGATTGCGGATAGTCGACATGCTCCGGCTCTTCCTCGGCGTTCAGGTGGTAAAGGTTTCCGAAGAACTCGTCGAAACCGTGGTTTGTCGGCAGATGCTCGTCGCGGTCGCCCAGATGGTTCTTGCCGAACTGGCCGGTCTTGTAGCCCTTGGACTTGAGATACTCGGCTATCGTGGGATCACGGGGATCCATGCCCTCGGGCGCACCGGGCAGCCCCACCTTCAGCAACCCTGTTCGAAACCCGGACTGGCCGGTGATGAAAGACGCCCGTCCGGCGGTGCAGGACTGTTCGCCGTAAGCATGGGTGAACAGCATCCCGTCGGCGGCGATCCGGTCGATGTTGGGCGTCTCGTAGCCCATCATGCCCTGGTTATAGGCCGATATGTTCCAGTACCCGACGTCGTCACCCCAGATCATGACGAAGTTTAGCGGCTGATCGCTTTCCTGGGCGAAGGATACGCCCGTTGATATTGCGAGTGCCGCCGCGAGTGCAGCGCCTCTGGTCAGCATTGAAGCCCCCCTGTGTTTTCGATGTCGTTGTTCCGCCATTGGGCGGGCGACTCCGATGCCATTTCCTTGACCGAGGTCAACGAAACCCCCGCTGGCGGCCGATTCTTTTCCTTGCCCTGTGCTGGACATGCTGCCGGACTACCTGAACACTGGTGCGGCAGGAGGTTGCGCCAATGCAGGATGTGATGGACCGGCTGGGCCCGTGGATCACGGAAGCCATGGCCTTCGTCGAGTCCTTCCAGAACCCGTGGCGGCTGTACCAGGGTCTCATCCTGCTCGCGCTGATCGCCGGCGCGCAGCTTCTGTCGCTCGTGGTCCACCCCCGGGCCGAGGCATGGATCCGCGCACGCGAAGGCTGGCGGACCTGGCAGCTGCGCCTTTCCGTGGTGCTCCTCCAGCGGACCCGGCTGATCGTGCTGACGGCGCTGCTGTGGATCACCTACTGGATCATGCGCGAGTTGACGTGGCCCAGCCGCTCCTACCTGATCGGCATCGTCGCGACGCTGGCACTGGCATGGCTGCTGATCGGCATCGCAACCCGGATGATCCGCAATCCGGCAATCCGCGGTCTGGTGCGTTGGGGTGCTTGGGCCTGGGTGACGCTAGAGGTTCTGGGTCTGCGCGCAGATGCCGAGGCGGCGCTTGACAGCATCGCGATCACACTGGGCGAAACGCGGATCTCGCTGTTCCTGCTGCTGAAGGCGGCGGTCACCCTTGGCATCCTGGTCGGCGGCGCCAGCATGCTCAGCCGCCTGGCCGAGCGGCGCATGGCGCGGAACGATGACCTGTCGCCGTCGCTGAGGGTGCTTGCGGGCAAGCTGCTGACGATCGCGCTATTCGCCATCGCTGTCATCATGGCTCTGCAGGTGATCGGGTTCGATCTGACCTCGCTGACCGTGCTTTCGGGCGCTATCGGCCTGGGTCTCGGCTTCGGTCTGCAGAAAGTGGTGTCGAACCTCGTGTCGGGGGTGATCGTCCTGCTCGACCGTTCCATCAAGCCGGGCGACGTGATTAGCCTCGGGAACACCTTCGGCTGGGTTACCGAACTCAATGCCCGCTTCGTCGCCGTCATCACGCGGGACGGCCGTGAATACCTGATCCCCAACGAAGACCTCATCACAACGCAGGTGGTGAATTGGACCCACTCCAGCAACCTTGTACGGCTGGATATCCATTTCGGCGTGTCCTACGACAGCGATCCGCATTTCGTGCGCAAGCTGGCGCGCGAGGCGGCGGCGACGGTGGACCGGGTGGTCGGGAACCCGGCGCCGGTCTGTCACATCGTCGGGTTCGGCGACAGTTCGGTCGATTTCATCCTCCGGTTCTGGATCGAAGACCCCGCGGCCGGGCTGACCAATGTGCGAGGCAACGTGTTCCTGGCCTTATGGGACGCGCTGAAACGCGAGGGGGTCGAGATACCGTTTCCGCGCCGCGATATCGAGATCCGCAATTCGGGTGCGACTCCGGTCACGCCTGCACCGGAATCGCCCCCAAACCCGTGACAGTTTCCTTGCGCGAAAGGCACGCCGCCGCTACCTAGCCACGGAGATTCATCATTGCCGGGACCACCGACACCATGACCGCACGCGCCAACTATCTCTTCACCTCCGAATCCGTTTCCGAAGGCCATCCGGACAAGGTCTGCGACCAGATCTCGGATGCCGTGATCGACATGATCCTGGCCCGCGAGCCCGAGGCCCGCGTCGCGGTCGAGACCGCCGCAACGACGAACAAGGTCGTGCTGCTGGGCGAGGTGAAGATCTCGGAGGACAACGCCGTCACCCCCGAAGAGATCAGCGCCAAGGCGCGCGAAGTGATCCAGCGTATCGGCTACCGGCAGAAGGGCTTCCACTTCCGCACCTGCTCGATCGATTGCTACGTGCACGAGCAGAGCCAGGATATCGCCATGGGCGTCGATGCCTCGGACAACAAGGACGAGGGCGCGGGCGATCAGGGCATCATGTTCGGCTTCGCCACCGACGAGACGCCCGAGCTGATGCCGGCGCCGATCCTCTACTCGCACAAGATCCTCAAGCGGCTGGCCGAGGTTCGGCACTCGGGCGAGGAACAGCGGCTTGGGCCCGATGCCAAGTCGCAGCTGACCCTCGAGTACCGAGACGGCAAGCCCGCCCGTGTGCACACGCTGGTCCTGTCGACCCAGCACCTCGACCCGAACATGACTTCGGACGACGTACGCGAGATGACTGAGCCCTATATCCGCGAGGTGCTGCCCGAGGCTTGGCTGGACAAGGACACGATCTGGCACATCAACCCGACCGGACGCTTCGTGATCGGCGGCCCCGACGGTGACGCCGGGCTGACCGGGCGCAAGATCATCGTCGACACCTACGGCGGCGCGGCCCCGCACGGCGGCGGCGCGTTCTCGGGCAAGGATCCGACCAAGGTGGACCGGTCGGCCGCCTATGCCGCACGGTATCTCGCGAAGAACGTCGTCGCGGCGGGTCTGGCCAGCAAGTGCACGATCCAGCTGAGCTATGCCATCGGCGTACCCGAGCCGCTGTCGATCTATGTCGACGGCCACGGCACCGAGCAGGTTGATCCTGCCAGGATCGAGGCCGCGATTCGCGACTCCATGTCCCTGACCCCGCGCGGCATCCGGACCAAGCTGGGCCTGAACCGACCGATCTACGAGCGCACCGCCGCCTACGGTCACTTCGGCCGCGAACCGGACGCCGACGGCGGTTTCAGCTGGGAGCGCACCGACCTGGTCGCCGATCTGAAGGCTGCGGTCGGGGGCTGACCCCAATGCGGCAATCGCGCCCCGCGCGGGCGCCGATTGCCGCATTTCGCTGAAACTCATGTTGACAGACAGCCCCTTCGGCGTAGGTTCCGTCTCGCAGGCTCGGGCATGGCCCTGACCGAGCCACTCGCCGGCCATGCCGGTTCGGACAACGGTGCCGCGGATGCCGCGGCCAACTGCACAAAGGGGCCTTCTGTCATGGTAGCCCGCACAATTCCGGTCGATCCGTTCGACCTCGTCATCTTCGGCGCCACCGGGGATCTTGCACGTCGCAAGATCCTGCCCAGCCTCTATCGCCGCCGCCAGGCCGGGCAGATGCCCGAGGATGCGCGCGTCATCGGTGCCGCGCGCTCGAAGATGTCGCGCAGCGCCTATCAGAAGACGATCCGCGAGGCGCTTGAAGAGTTCGTTCCGGAATCCGAACGCAGCGCCGCGGCGGTGAAGTCTTTCATTGATTGCGTCGACTATATTCCCGTGGACGTCACCGGAGAGGCCGGATGGCAGGAGCTCTGCGACAAGCTGCGCCCCGACGTCGTGCGCGCCTTCTACTTGTCGGTCGGTCCTTCGCTTTTCAGCACCATCGCCGAGAAACTGTCGGAAAGCGGTCTCGCGACCCCCGACAGCCGGATTGTCGTCGAGAAACCGCTCGGCCATGACCTCGCCTCGGCGCAGGAGCTGAACGCCAAGCTGAACCGGCACTTCGACGAACACCAGATCTACCGGATCGACCACTATCTAGGCAAAGAGACGGTGCAGAACCTGATGGCGTTGCGCTTCGCCAACGCCCTGTTCGAGCCGCTGTGGAACGCCCAGCACGTCGACCACGTACAGATCACCGTATCCGAATCCATCGGCGTCGAGGGACGCGGCGGTTATTACGACAAGTCCGGCGCGATGCGGGATATGGTGCAGAACCACATCATGCAGCTGCTGTGCCTGACCGCAATGGAGCCGCCCGCAAGGTTCGAGCCGGACGCTGTGCGCGACGAAAAGCTGAAGGTGATCCGCGCGCTCGACCCGATCCACATCGACGACACCGTACGCGGCCAGTACCGCGCCAACGGCGGACCGGGCTACCTCGAGCATGTCGAGAATCCCGACAGCAAGACCGAAAGCTTCGTCGCGCTGAAGGTGCAGATCTCGAACTGGCGCTGGGCAGGCACGCCCTTCTACCTGCGCACCGGAAAGAAGCTGCGCGCGCGGCTTTCGGAAATCGCTGTGATCTTCAAGGAAGTGCCGCATTCGATCTTCCCCGAGGTCTCGAACCGCAAGGGCAATGCGCTTATCATACGCTTGCAGCCGGATGAGGGCATCACCCTGCGGATGACCATCAAGGACCCCGGCCCGGGCGGAATGCGCCTGCGCGAGGTCCCGCTGGACATGACCTTTGCCGATGCGCTGGGGGATGAACTCGATATCCCCGACGCCTATGAGCGGCTGGTGATGGACGTGATCCGGGGCAACCAGACGCTGTTCATGCGCGGCGACGAGGTCGAGGCCGCGTGGGCCTGGACGGACGCCCTGCTGGCCGAATGGCAGGAGTCTTCGGACCGGCCGGAACCCTATGACGCCGGCGGCTCGGGACCCGACGATGCGCTGGCGCTGCTGCACCGCGACGGGCGGCGATGGAGAGATATCGCCGGCTGACGCGACGACCAATACGACCTCAAGGCCCTGATAACGCACCTAGAGGACGACATGACCCTGAACGACACGGTAGCCAGCGTAACGGCCGAGATCATCGAGCGTTCGCGCGACCGCCGCACCGCCTACATGGAGCGGATGGCCCGCGCCCGCGACGAGGGCCCGGCCCGCGCGCATCTGAGTTGCGGCAACCAGGCCCATGCCTACGCCGCCATGGGCGAGGACAAGGACCGGCTGGCCTCGGGCCATGCCGGGAACCTTGGCATCGTCACCGCCTATAACGACATGCTCTCGGCGCATCAGCCCTATGAGGACTATCCCAAGCTGCTGCGGAGTGCCGCGCGCGAGGTCGGCGGTACGGCGCAGGTCGCGGGCGGCGTTCCGGCGATGTGCGACGGCGTCACCCAAGGCCAACCGGGGATGGAACTGAGCCTGTTCTCGCGCGACGTTATCGCCATGGCCGCGGGCGTCGCGATGAGCCACAACTGTTTTGACGCCGCCGTTTACCTGGGGATTTGCGACAAGATCGTGCCCGGGCTGGTGATCGCCGCTGGCTGCTTCGGTCACGTGCCCTCGGTCTTCGTGCCCGCCGGGCCGATGCCCTCGGGGCTGCCGAACGACCAGAAAGCCAAGGTCCGCCAACAATTCGCCAGCGGCGAGGTCGGCCGCGACGCGCTGATGAAGGCCGAGATGGAAAGCTATCACGGCCCCGGCACATGCACGTTCTACGGCACCGCGAACACCAACCAGATGCTGATGGAGTTCATGGGCCTGCACCTGCCCGGCGCCAGCTTCGTGAACCCCGGCACGCCGCTGCGCGAGGCACTGACGACCGAGGCCGCCAAGCGTGCGCTGGCGATCAGCGATCTGGGCAATGACTACACGCCGGTCTGCGACATCCTCGACGAGCGCGCTTGGGTGAACGGCATCGTCGGGCTGATGGCGACCGGCGGCTCGACCAACCTGTTGATTCACATGGTCGCGATGGCTCGTGCCACTGGCATCGTGCTGGACTGGCAGGATTTCTCGCGCATCTCGGACGTCACGCCGCTGATGGCGCGGGTCTATCCGAACGGTCTGGCCGACGTGAACCATTTCCACGCGGCGGGCGGGCTCGGCTACATGATCGGCGAGTTGCTGGACGCGGGCCTGCTGCATCCCGACACCAAGACCGTCATGGGCGAAGGGCTGTCGCGCTACACTCAGGAACCGAAGCTGAAGAACGGCGAGCTGGTCTGGGAGGACGGCACCGCGGAAACGCTCAACGACAAGGTGCTGCGCCCGGCCTCGGATCCGTTCCAGAAGACCGGCGGGATGAAGCGGCTGTCGGGGAACCTTGGTACCGGGGTGATGAAGGTCTCGGCCGTCGCGCCCGAGCGCCACATCATCGAGGCCCCGGCCCGCATCTTCACTGACCAGGAGCAGGTGAAGGCCGCCTTCCGCGCCGGGCAACTGACCGGCGACATGGTCGTCGTCGTCCGCTACCAGGGTCCGAAGGCCAACGGGATGCCCGAGTTGCACTCGCTGACGCCGATCCTCGCGGTGCTGCAGGATCGCGGCCACAAGGTCGCGCTGGTCACGGATGGACGGATGAGCGGGGCCAGCGGCAAGGTGCCCTCGGCGATCCACGTCTGCCCGGAAGCGCTGGACGGCGGCCCGATCGCCCGCATCGCCGATGGCGACATGGTGCGCGTCGATGCGGTCGAAGGCACGCTGGACGTGCTGGACCCCGCGGCGTTGGAGCGCGAGGTCGAGGTGCCGGACCTGTCCGCCAACCAGTTCGGCATGGGCCGCGAGATGTTCCAGGCTTTCCGCGATCAGGCCAGCGGTGCCCAGGTCGGGGCCTGCGCCCTGCTATGACCGGCTGGATCGAGGATACGGCGGCGCTGGAGGCGCTCTACGGCACGCCCAAGCCGCCGTCCACGGTCAAGGTCGCGGACCACGTCACGCCCGAGTATCGCGAATGGATCGAGGCGTCGCCGTTCTGCGCGCTCTGCACCATCGGGCCGGAGGGGCTCGACGGCTCGCCGCGTGGCGACGACGGCCCCGTGGTCACGGTGCTGGACGAACGCACGCTCGCCCTGCCCGACCGGCGCGGCAACGACCGGATCGACAGCCTGCGCAATATCGTACGTGATCCGCGCGCCTCGCTGATGTTCCTTATCCCCGGATCGGGCACCGTGATCCGGGTGAACGGCACCGCCCGGATCACCGCCGATCCCGCGATGCTGGAACGGTTCACGATCTACGGCAAAGCGCCGCGCTCGGTGGTGGTGATCGCCGTGAAAGAGGTCTATTTCCAATGTGCCCGCGCCGTGATGCGCGCGCGCCTGTGGGAGGGCGGCATCGCCGACCCCGCGGGCCTGCCGACACCGGGGCGGATACTCGAGGCCATGAGTCGCGCCGATATCGATGGCGCGGACTACGACAAGAACTGGCCGGGGCGCGCTGCCCGGTCGATGTGTTAATGACGCAAGGGGACACGCCGCGATGACACGGATCACCGGAAAAGAGGCCAGCACGACGAACCGGGAGCTGGCGGCGCTGGCCCCGATCATTCCGGTGCTGGTCGTCAAGGACGCCGCCCACGCCCGCCCGCTGGCCGAGGCGCTGGTCGCCGGCGGCCTTCCGGCGCTTGAGGTCACGCTGCGCACCCCCGCCGCGCTGGACGCGATCCGCGCCATGGCCGGTGTGCCCGGCGGCGTCGTCGGCGCGGGCACGCTGGTCACCCCGCAGGACGTCGCCAACGCGGTCGAGGCGGGCGCCAAGTTCGGGGTTTCCCCGGGTGCCACGGATTCGCTGATCGCCGCCTGCGAGGAACACGGCCTGCCGCTGCTGGCGGGCGCGTCGACCGTGACCGAAGCGATGGCGATGCTGGAACGCGGCTATGACATGCTGAAGTTCTTCCCCGCCGAAAGTTCGGGCGGCGCTCCGGCGCTCAAGGCCATCGGCGCGCCGCTACCGCAGATCGCCTTCTGCCCGACCGGCGGCGTCAGCCCGAAGAACGCGAACGACTACCTGTCGCTGCCGAACGTGCTCTGCGCCGGGGGCAGCTGGGTCGCCCCCGCCGAAAAGGTGGAGTCCGGCGACTGGGCAGCCATCGAGGCACTGGCCCGCGAGGCCGCCAAACTGGAGCGTTGACCATGTTCGACAAGCTGCGCGCCCACCGCGAAGCCACCAGGGATCGCCGGATCGAGGACTTGTTCGACGGCGCCCGGTTCGACACGTTCTCGGCCCGCCTGAACGACATGCTGCTGGATTTCTCCAAGACTAGCATCGACGCGACCGCGCTGGAGCTCTTGCTGGACCTCGCGCGCTCTCGCGGGGTCGAGGCCCGGCGCGACGCGATGTTCGCGGGCGAGAAGATCAACGAGACCGAGGATCGCGCCGTGCTGCACACCGCACTGCGCAACCGCTCGGACGACCCGGTGCTGGTCGACGGCCAGGACGTGATGCCCGGCGTGCGCGAGACGCTGGGCCGCATGTCGGCCTTTGCCGACGGGATCCGCACTGGCCGCATCGCCGCGCCCTCGGGCAAGCCGTTCACCGACGTGGTGAACATCGGGATCGGCGGCTCGGATCTTGGCCCGGTCATGGCGGTGCTGGCGCTGGCGCCCTGGCATGACGGGCCGCGCACGCATTTCGTCTCGAACGTGGACGGCGCGCATATCCATGACGTGCTGAAGGGGTTGAACCCCGAAACCACGCTGGTGATCGTCGCCTCAAAGACCTTCACCACCATCGAGACGATGACCAATGCGGAGACCGCCCGCCGCTGGCTGACCGAGGCCGTGGGCGACAACGCGGGCGGCCATTTCGCCGCGCTTTCCTCGGCCGTCGACAAGACCGAGGCGTTCGGCATCGACCCCACCCGCGTCTTCGGCTTCGAGGATTGGGTCGGCGGGCGCTACTCGGTCTGGGGGCCCATCGGCCTGAGCCTGATGATCGCCATCGGCGCGGACAACTTCGCCGATTTCCTCGCAGGCGGCCACGCCATGGACCAGCACTTCCGCACCGCTCCGCTGGAACGGAACCTGCCGGTCGTGCTGGGCCTTGTCGGCATCTGGCACAACAACGTCTGCGGCTACCCGACCCGCGCCGTGCTGCCCTATGACCAGCGCCTGCTGCGCCTGCCCGCCTATCTGCAGCAGCTGGACATGGAATCGAACGGCAAGCGTGTGGCGCTGGACGGCTCGACGCTGACCGAAGCCTCTGGTCCCGTGGTCTGGGGCGAGCCCGGCACCAACGGCCAGCATGCTTTCTACCAGCTGATCCACCAGGGCACGCATGTGATCCCCTGCGAGTTCCTGGTCGCCGCCAACGGCCACGAGCCGGACCTGAAGCACCAGCATGACCTGCTGGTCGCGAACTGCTTCGCCCAGGCCGAGGCGCTGATGATCGGCCGGCCCACCGCTGACAACCCGCACCGCGTATTCCCGGGCAACCGGCCGTCGACCATGCTGCTCTATGACCGGCTGACGCCCGAGACCTTCGGCAGGATCGTCGCGCTCTACGAACACCGCGTTTTCGTCGAGGGGGCGATCTGGGGCCTCAACAGCTTCGATCAATGGGGCGTCGAGCTGGGCAAGGAACTGGCCAAGGAAATGCTGCCGCTGGTGGAAGGCGGGGACGCGTCGGCCAAGGACGGCTCCACCGCCGGGCTGCTCAAGGCACTGAAGGACCTGCGTACATGACCGACCGATTGGCCCCGCGCATGGCGCGGTTCTCGGCCTCGCCCACCGTCGCGGCGATGGCCCGCGCCAATGCCGCCAAGGCCGCGGGACGCCCGGTGATCTCGCTGACCACCGGCGAGCCGGATTTCGACACGCCGGGGCCGATCATCGAGGCCGCCATCCAGGCGATGCGCGACGGCCAGACGCGCTATACTGCGGTCGACGGGACACCGCGCCTGAAACAGGCGGTGATCGACAAGTTCGCGCGCGAGAACGGTCTCACGTACGGCATGGACCAGGTGATGGTTTCCACCGGCGCCAAGCAGGTGATCTTCAACGCGATCCTCGCGCTGATCGGCGCGGGCGACGAGGTGATCTGCCCGACGCCCTGCTGGGTCAGCTACCCGGACATGGTGAAGCTCGCCGGCGGCACCCCGGTCGAGATCGCCTGCGGCCCCAACACCGGCTTCAAACCCACGGCTCAGGCCCTTGCTGGTGTACTGACGCCGAAGACTCGCGCAATCATGCTGAACTCACCTTCGAACCCGACGGGGGCGGTGCTGTCCGCGGATGAGCTGCGCGCGCTGGGCTCGGTACTGAAGGACCGCCCGGATGTTATCGTGATCTGCGACGACATCTATGAACACCTGACCTATCCGGGCACCGAATTCGCGACCCTGGCCGCGGTCTGTCCCGAGCTGAAGGACCAGGTGCTGACGGTCAACGGCGTCTCCAAGGCCTACGCGATGACCGGCTGGCGCATCGGCTATGGCGGCGGACCTGCCTGGCTCATCAAGGCGATGCGGGTGCTGCAATCCCAATCGACGACCAACGCCTGCTCGATAGCGCAGGCGGCTGCGGTGGCGGCACTGGACGGCGGGCTGGAGACGGTGCATGCGCGCCGCGATGCATTCCTCGCCCGCCGCGACCGGCTGATCGCGCGCTTGCAAGCAATGCCGGGCCTCGAGGTGCAAGCCCCGGAAGGAGCGTTCTATCTCTGGGTCGGAATCGGCGACTGGATCGGCGCGACCCTTCCGGACGGCACGACCATCGCCGACGAAGCCGCGTTCGTCGACGCACTGCTCGACCGCCACGACCTAGCCGTGGTCGGCGGCGCAGGTTTCGGTGCCAGCCCCTACATGCGAATGACCTTCGCTGCCTCAGACGCCGAGCTTGACGAAGCAATGAACCGCCTGTCTGCCTTCCTCGAAAGCCTCGAACGCTGAACAGCCGCTTGCGCCCCCGCTCAGGGGGCGGAAGCTGATCGACCTATCGCGGCTTGCCGCGATTCCGCTGAATCACGGGCCGCGAAACGGGGCTCAAGCGCCTCCATCAAGGCCCGCGCATTGGCCTCCCACCGTCCCTCGGGGCCGGCGGCCTGCCCCGCCACGCGGGCGCGCAGGTCCGGCTCGGCCGCCAGCTGCCGCAGCAGTGCGGTCATGCGGGCGGCTACATCGTGGTATTCGACAAGAAAACCGGTCTCGCCGTCGCGGATCGCTTCGGCCACCGCGCCGACATCCGTCGCCACCGGGATCACGCCGACACGCTGCGCCTCCATAATCGTCAGCGGCAACCCTTCGTCGCGCGAGGGCATGAGCAGCACGTCGATCCGCGCAAAGGCCTCGACCAACTCGTCGATACCATAGGCCGCCGGGTGCCGCACGACACTGTCGGGGACGCGCAACCCGCCCTGCCGTTCGATCACCTCCTTGCCGGTGATCGAGAACTCGATCGGCAGGTCCGCGCAGGCACGCGCGATTTCCAGATACCGGTCCGCGCCCTTTTGCTCGTCCAGCCGCCCGAGGAAGCCGACGCGCAGCGGCGCACCTGCAGGCCGTGCGGCCCGCGCGTCAAGCGCCGCCTGCACAGCCTCGGGCGACATCGGGAAGCCGGGCCCGTTCGGGATGGGCAACAGCTTCGCGCTCGGCACGCCCTGCCCGTGCATCCAGTCCGCCAACCGGCGCGAGCAGGTCAGGATCATGTCCAGCCCGCCCTCGTAGGCCACGCCCAAGTAGGGCGTCCCGTAGGCGCGGCCGTAGCCGCCGGTCTCCAGCAGGTGTTCGTAGCTCAGCGTCAGTATGCCTTTCGCACGCAACGCGCCCAGCCCGTGGAACAGCGCCGCGCTGCCAGTCGTGATCACAGCATCCATTCCGGAAAGCGGCCCCAGCATGCTCTTGAGCAGCCACTCAGGCGGCGTGGCAGCCAGGTTGGTGCCCAAGTACTGCGCGCCGCGCCAATCTCTCAGCTTCGAGTCCGAGACTTGGTGGACCGTCGCGAACGGCGCAGTCAGCCACTCGTTCCCGGCCATCGGTGCATTGCCATAGACAAACAGGTGGCAGTGCACGCCCTGACGCTTCAGGGCATCCGCCAGCGCCACCACGCATTTCTCGACGCCGCCGAACTGGAAAATCGGCACGACAAAGCCGATATGCCGCCCCCGCGCGGGGACATGAGGCAGCGGCACGCCGCCCATTGAATGGTTCCGCAGCGCCCAATTCATGTTCGCGGGGCCGGTCACCGCGGGATCGGCGCGCCAGCTCCGCTGCGCCTCCCAATAGCCGGCGTTCTGGCGATCCTCCGAGCGCAGCTTGCGCATCAGGTTGAGCATCGAATCGAGCGGTGCGCCGCCGTCGCGCTCGGGGGCTTGTTCGAGTTCCACGGTGATCTCGGTCACCTTGGCTCCATCGATCGCGCGGCGGATGCTCTGCTGCGCCCGCTCCTCGCGCTTGAAGTTCGGGAAGGCGATGTCCGACATGCTCCGGACGCGGATCATCAGCAGGTCGGCTTCCTGCATCGCCTCGTACTGCCGCGCGCGAGCCGCGGCATAGTCCTCATCCGCCAACTGCCGCTCGCGCTTCTTCCAGGGGCGGTCCCGCTCCCGCTTCGAAGGCGGGATCGCTGGCTGACGTGTCGAGACCCTTCGCTGCCCGTCCGGATGCCGGCGTATGCGCAAAGCCGAAAGATCGGCACTTTCGAGACCGGCATGAAGGTGCCAGAAGGCCGATGTCGCCAACCCTGTCTCTCTCAAGGTCGCTAACGCGCCGGGGCGCGCGAATACCCACGCGATCTGCCTTGGCTCCTGCCCGGGACGCGCACGAGAGGCGAGGAACTCCCGGATCAGAGTGGTCTCCTCGAGCGGAACTGCCCGCTGGGGATCCGTGCAAAGCGCCATCCGCCGGGGGTCTTCGGTCTCGATCACGGCATAGAACGGGGCGTCTTCGGCCGCGGCCCGCACGACGCCGTCACGGTCATAGAGCCAGCCGTGCCGCCGCCGGATCTCGCCCCGCAAGGTGGCGTTCATGTCATGCGACCCCGAAAGCATGCTCTCGGGCCGCTTGCGGTACCGGAAAAAGGACTGCGCCACCGGCTTCCCCCGGAACCCGGCGCCGGCAGCCTTCAGCCAGAATTCCCAATCCTCGTAGCCCGATCGCATATCCTCGGAAAAGCGCAGCCCGGCATCCAGCATCCGTCGCCGGATCAGGCTGCCGGCCTCGCAATGGTTGGACTCGGCCATCCGGGCCAGCGAGAACGGCCCGCCGTTGTGGAAGCTGCCGGCCAACCCGAACATGTCGAAGTTCGGGTAGAACCAGTCGGCCTGCGGCTCGGTTTCGAGCAAATGAGCGAACAGGTCCATAGCATGCGGATCAAGCCGGTTGTCGGCGTCGAGCGGAAACACAGCCTCGAGATCCGGATAGCGCGACAGGGCGAAGTCGATCCCCGCATTCCGCGCGCCCGAAAGGCCCCGGTTCGCCTGGTGCAGCCGGTGAAAACGTTCGGGATGCGCGGCCTTCCAGCCTTCCAGCGTCAGCCGAGTCTCGGTGTTCGGGCATCCGTCATCGACCGCGATGACGGTTACCCGATCGTCCAGCGCCAGGGCGCTGGCGATGGCCTCGTCGGCTAACGCGCTGTGGCGGAAGACAGGAACGATGACCGCAACGCGCGGGCTCATACGGACGCGGCCCGCGTGGTCAGCCGATAGGCGTGGAACAGCGCCTGGGCGTTGCGATTAAACGGCATGTTCGGCATCGCGGTCGCGAGCAGCAGATCGACCTTACCACTGAGCGCCACCGGCGGCTCGTACCATACCTCGCCCCATTCCGCGGGCAGCAGGTGGACCCACTGGCCGAGGTGGCCAAGCGCCTCTTCGACAGAGCCGACCGAGCCCGCCGGAACCGCGCCGATCGCGAAGGCGATCTGCATCGTGTCGTGCCGCGAGATCTGCACCACCGCGCGCAGCTGTACCAGCTGCTCGACGGTCAGGCCTGGAACTTTCGCGACCACCGGGCGGCGGGTCGAAGGGTGCACCATATGGGCATCCTCGCGGTCCCAATAGGCAACTTCGGTGTGGTCCGGATAGGTTCTCAAGCTGCGGCGCACGCGGCCACGCCAGTAGGGCAACTGCACCGGCTTGCCCAGATCGCCCGGCTGAACCATCCGGGTCCGTCCATCTGCTGGAAGCACCTCACGCGGATCATGGAGCGGTGGCGCAGGCATGCGCGGTAGGGTCTGATAGACGCGCAGCGCCAGCGGACGAGCCAGCGGTCCATCCTCTGTGTGCGCAAGGCAATCGGCAAACGGGGTCTCGGGCGCGAGCGACAAATCAACGCTGTCGCCGCACAGAAGCTCCAGCTCCAGCTCCGCGTCCTCAGGCATTCCGCCGGGCGCTCGCGGCAGCGTCAGGCGCAGCCAACCCGCGTGCCCTTCGGCGACATCTATCTCGGCCACCGCCCCCTCGAATGCGGGACCGCCCGGTCGCACGAGGCGCAAGCCGATCCGCACGCCGGCCGGAGCCGAGGCCGCCAGATGCACGTCGATGGAGCCGATGCCCCGCGCAGGAACCGGCAGCGGTTGGCGCAGGACGGTGCCTTGATGCAGGGCTACAGTGTCGGAGGTGGCGGGCCAGTTGCGCGCCAGCTTGTGCTTGGGCGCAAGCGCGTCCCAGACCCAGCGCTCCAGCTCGGCATGATCGGTCTGCATCTGCATGTGCGCGGCGCGCAGCTCCGCCAGCGCGGCGCGGTCGGCGGCGCCCTGCAGAACCGTCGAACGGTAACGCTCCGTCAACAGTTCCAGCGCGACGGCAGCAAGCCCGCCTGCACCCTCCAGGCGCCGCACCGGGATTCCGGCGGCAGAAACCAGCGCCGACAGCGCCGGATCACCGTCCAGAGTCGCTGCGTCCTCGTCGGTCACGCACAGGCCCAGAACCGTCTGGTCGCCAAGCGCCAGCCCCGGAGCGCCACCGGCGCCGCCCAAGGGGATCAGAGTGGCGCGCCACGCGCCCAGCGGCAGCGCCACGACCCCCGGCAGCGGCGAGGACGGCAAAAGCGCGTCGCTGACCACCAGCACGGGTGCGTCCGGGGCAGGAGAATGCGGTGCGTTCATGCCTGCGAAGCCTCTTGCGGATCAGTGTCGCCGTGTCCTAGCAGGTCGGCCCGGGCGCGACCAGCCCAGGCCGGGCCGCTCAATCCCTCAGATAACTGGTAAGGATCATGAAATCCTCCATCGCGGTGCCGGGCTGCCCGACTTCCCGGTCGACCACGACGTGAATGTAGCCGGGTCCGTCCGGGTTCTCCGGGTCAGGGCGCCGCTCGGCGCTTTCCACCGCGACCTCAAGGAACCCGCCGTCGGCCAGCGCCAGCACCGGGCTCGAGCGCAGATAAATCCGGCTCAGGTCCCACAGGCGATCGCTCTGCGCATCCGGCAGGTCGACCCGCAAATTGCGTTCGCCCAGCGGCGTGAACTGCGCGTCCCGGCCGGCGGCGAACATCCGGCGTTCGGCACGGACCCGCTCATTCTCGCGGATATAAGGCTCGACCGTCACACCCTCGCCATGCGGGACGACAACCACGTCGGTCAGGTCCAGTGTGGCGATGTCGCTGACCGGCACACGGATGAAGAGGCTGATGTAGGAGGTCGGGCTGGTCTCGTCGAGCCGGTAGTTGGTCAGGTCGAAGCGGAGGTTTACACGCTTCCAGTCCTCGTTGATCCAGCTCTGGGTCTGCGGCCAGATGTCGACGAAATTTTCGGTACCATGCTCATAGGTCACACGCAGAAAGACGTTCAGCTGCCCCGGATAGCTGGTCCGCGCCAGCATCGAGAGGTCGACCTCGCTCTCCATCAGCCGGCCGATATCCGCCATCCGCTGAACCAGGAAACAATACCCCTCCGGATCCGGACGCGCACTGTAAAGGCGCATGTACTTCGCGCTGCGGCTGTGGGTCATCGGGAACAGCGCGTTGTCCTGCTCCTGGCTGACGACAAGCGCACCGCGACGCTTCGACGAGGGCACTAGCCAATCGTTGGCGACGTACTGATACGGGTCTATCCGCTCATGCCGCGTACCCAGCGCCCAGAACTCGAAAGCGCTGTTGGTTATGCCGTTGCGCTGGTAGCCCCGGTTTGACGCGCGGCGGTCGTGCCGGGCCAGAAGCGTATGCATCTCACGCAACATGGTGTCGTCAGGCGTGATGGTGTTGCGCTCCATGAAGCCCAGCGCCTCGCGGATGCGGCCATAGGCGGCGATCAGCTTGGCGATCAGCTCCCGTGCCTCAGTGCTGTTGGGCCGGTAGCGCAGGTTTGCAAGCTGCTTCTCGATGTCCGGGAAGCGGCGGCGTTCGAGGCTGCGCTCCGTCCAGTAGGCGTACTCGTCGTTCACGCCGTGGAAGAAGCCGACGCGGAATATCCCGCGCATCTGAGCCAGATCGACGGCGCGCCGGCTTTCGAAAAGGGGGCGAACGCCGCGCATCTGGTTGATGATGTATTTGCCGGAGTTCAGCTCGTCCATCATGCTGTTCTCTTCGGCGCGGTAGTCGAAGATCAGCTCCGGGACCAGCTGCATCTGCGCACCCGCAATGAAGGCGCGGTTGAAGAACTCATAGTCCTCGCAGCCCTGGGCGAATTCCTCGGTGAAGCCGCCGATCTTTTCGAATATCCGCCGGCTGACCAGTGCGTTGGCGTCACCGAATGTATTTCCGTAGAGCGCCAGCGGCAGTGACGGGCCCACCGGAAGATACAGGTCGTAGGCCAAACGGTCCTCGCCCGCCGAGCGGAACAGGCGCGAGACCGTGTTCAGCACGTCCGCCCCGGTCGCCACCGCGACTTTCACGAAGGTCTCGACCTCTTCGGGCAGGGCGAAATTGTCGTCGTCCATGAACAGGAAGTAATCGCCCTTCGCATGTGACACGCCGAAGTTCCGCGCAGCACCCAGGTAGCGGTTCTGCTGCCGCACGACACGGACCCGAGGATCGCCCGATTGCTCGACGAGCGCTTCGACCGCGCGGTAATTCGCCTGCCGGCTGCCATCGTCGACGATGACGACCTCGATATTTTCGTAGGTCTGCGCCAGAACGCTACTGAGCGCCCCGGCCAACGTCTTGGGCCGGTTGTGGTGCACAAGGATCACCGAGACCAGCGGTGCCGGGTCGGGCCGCAGCACATCCTTCGACGGCGGTCCGTCCAGCGACACCGTGCGGCCCCAGGAGTCCACCGCCGTCGGCGCGGCCGCCTGGTCGGCAAGCAGCCTGTCCCAGTCCTCTTCGGCTTTCAGGTGCATCGGGTCGATGGCGCCGATCACCATGCCTTGGTCCAGGGCGTCCGACATGCGCCGCGCTAGGTCGTTCGCGCGCGGTGGCACCAGGATCGCATCACGCTCGGGCATCGCCGGCAGCGTTGACAGGGCGCCACGATCCGAGAACAGAACCGGCACCCCGAAACTCAGGCATTCATAGGCAGTCAGACCGAAGGACTCGTCCGCCGAAGGCACGACGGTCAGAGGGCGGTTGCGCACCAGGTAGGTGATCGCCGACTCGTGGTCGTAGTTGTTCAGGAACTGGATCTCGCAATCCCAGTCCTGCGCATATTCCAGCACCGTACTGGCCGAATTCCGGTCCGAGTTGCTGCAGAACCCGCCAAGGAAGGTGATCTTCTTCGGTAGCCGCAGCTTGTGCTTGTGCATGTACTTGATGGCGTCGAGGAAGGTGAAGAACCCCTTCCGAATTTCGAGCCGGCCGAAATAGCAGATCTCGTCGATGCCGGTCACCAGATCGCCCTGATTCAGGCCGGTATGCAGTTCCACTCGTTCGGGCAGCAGGTTGCTGATCGGCCGCGTGTCTGCGGGCAGAGTCCAACCGGCCTCGGTGCACCAGTCGAGAATGTGCTGGCTGGGGGCGACGACGAAATCCGAGTACTCCGCCTGCTTGCGCTCCATCTCATAGAGCGTGATGTCGGTGGGCTGTGTCGTCACCATGTTCAGTGAGCGCGCCCAGTCCGACGGGCCGTGGATCACGGTCCCAAGGCGGGTGTTCGCGAACCCGAGGCCCAGCTGCCGCGCAAGGCAGGTGTAGTAGCCAAGACCCAGGTAATCGTGGAAGAAGATCACGTCGAACTCTTGGTCCCACGCCTCCAGAAACTCCTTAACGGCGAACGAGCGTTTCGGGATGTTGTCCTGCGGGTAGAACGTGTCGAAATCCGCGCGCACGAAGCGGATGTTCCGTTCCGCGTAATAGTCTTCCCACTTGGGGGCATCCTCGGCAGATAGGTTCGGATGAACATAAAGTACTGTGACGTCATGCTCGCGGGCATGATGCTCAGCCTGACCCGCAAGGGCCGTCGCGATCCCGCCTCCACTGAAGGGGCCGAGAACCTCAAGGGCGACGAAACAGATCCGCATGAACTCTCCCTCTCCACCCGATCGCGCATCGGGCGGTCAATCGTGCCGAAGCACCGGCGCAAACCGTATGCGACAGCACGTGACCGATTTCCAGCCCCGCATGGGGCTCGGACAAATTCCTTTGATTTCCGCCGGTGTTACCGGGTCACTCGAGGGTACGATAAAGCTCGTAGTCGGCCTTGAATGCCCGTTCTATACGCATTTGCGCATCGACCGAGATTACCACGTCCACCTTCGGCGATACGTTGAGCTGCTTGAACTCGAACTCCCGCCCGAAACGCTCCTCGAGGAATTGGTGAAACGCCGCGATGTCGTCGTACCGGAACAGGTGATCGATGCGAACTTCGCCATCCTCGTCACGCAGGAAGTCGTACTGGTTGCCGATGTAGTGCGTATAGGTCGGCTTCTCGTCCTGCAGGAACCCCTCGACAAAAGTCTCGAACTCGATGTCACGGGTCGAGAACTCGGGGTTTTCGTTTTCCCGCTGCCGATAACGGTACCAGGACCGGATCCAGTCCATCGGATGACGCATGACCGCGCAGAGCTCGATCGTCGGTGCATGGACATGATCCAGCAACGGCTGCACCAGCGACCGGTATTCCCTGACGTTCAGATGTTTCGTGTGCGCGTTGCCCTGCAGAATGATACTCGACACCGGACGCAACTGGTCCTCGATCGCCGTCGAGCCGGTCTTCGGTGCGGCGAGATACGCCAGCCCCGCCTGTAACGAAATCAACATACAAAATACCTGACATGGTCCCAGCGCCCGCGCCCCCCGGCGCGAACATTCCTCCACCATGCAGGCTAAGATTATTTCTCTATTAATCCAAGCAACTTGTCGGCGCCTTCCGCACCCCGCTCGGCTGCGGTCCGCGCCCAGGTCTGAGCCTCGTCGAGCCGACCGAGCTTTTGCAGCCACCAGCCAAGGCGAAGCGCGGGCTGCCCTTCAAGCGGCTTGACCCGTTCGGCAGCGAGGAAGGCATCGACAGCACCGGCCATGTCTCCGCGGCCCTCACGCAGCAGCCCGATCCGACGCCACGAGCCGTGATCCGGCCGCGCCCGCACCGCGCGCAGCAGCAGCGGCTCGATTTCATCCGCCTTGCCAGCCCGCTCCTTTGCGGTGGCGGCGAGGCGGAAGTAATGCCCCCACTCGCGCCCGGTCGTGTTCGCGGGCAGGTGCGGCAGGTCCGCGTCCACCAGCTTCTCGGCGCGGGCCACTTCGTGCCGCTTCAGACAACCCTCGACCACCGAGGCCGACATGCCGAGCGAAAACCGCGCTGCTGGATCAGTGGCATCGTAGCGGCGCACCGCAGTCTCATGTACGAGGCTCTGGCGCAGGAACTCGAGATAGAGCGTCCCGGTCAACAACATCGACTTCTCGACCAACGCGGTCTCGGATCCGGCATCGAGGATCCTCGAAGCAGCGGTGGCGTCGGTTAGCGAAATGTCAGACAGCACCGCCTCGAGCCGCGGCAGCCGCTCCGCGAGATCGGCACATTCCTGAAGGGCCACTTCATCGATCGCAGCAACACCGGTACGTTGCATCGGCGCGCCGGGGGCCGGGCTGATGGCGACGGCGTGGAATTCCCAGCGCCGGTGGGCGGGAACTTCGCGGTGCTCGAAGATCACGATGCCGGCGCCGCGCCGGACGGGCAGATATGGCCGCGCCAATGCATTCCTCGTACATTCTGCGCCGCTGACCGGCGCGTGATTTGGTGGTGACCCCGACAGGATTCGAACCTGTAACCTGCCCCTTAGGAGGGGGCTGCTCTATCCAATTGAGCCACGGGGCCGCCGCCTCTCGCATACCCCGAGGTCCTTGCCGTGAAAACCCTTTTGTCCGGTTTGCGTGCCCCTGGTGCAGCGGCGTCTCAGCCCCGCGCTTCCAGAACGACCTTCGCGGTGCGGCACAGAATCAGTAGATCTTTCCAGGCCGAGAGTTCCTGCACGTACTGCATGTCGAAAGCCGCGCGTTGCGCCATTGTGAGTTCGTTCCGCCCGCTGACCTGCCACAGCCCGGTAATGCCCGGCGTCACCTGCAGATAGGCGTGCCGGGCAGCGCCGTACTCCGAAAGCTCGTCCTCGGTCAGGGGGCGGGGCCCGACCAGGGACATCTCTCCACGCAGAACGTTCAGAAGTTGCGGCAACTCGTCGAGACTGGCGCGGCGCAGCCCTCGGCCGAACCGGGTGATGCGCGGATCGTGCGCGAGCTTGCGGTATCGCCGCCACTCGGCGGCCGCGGAAGGCTCGGTGGCCAGGTGCGCCTCGAGCACCGCATCCGCGTCCCGGGCCATGGTGCGCAGCTTCCAGCAGGTGAACCGTCGCCCGTCACGGCCGATCCGCGTATGGCCGTAGAACGGCTGGCCACCGTTCAACCCGGCAGGCAGCGCCAGAAGCAGCACGAACGGCAGCAGCAATGGCCCGGTCAGCAGCAGAACTACCAAGTCGAGTAGGCGCTTTAGCCTATGCCGGTACGGTCGCAGCGACGGACCCGGCAGGGCCGTTGAAACGCTAAAGGTTGTGAGGGGAATTTGTTGCATCACGATACCGCTCCTGCGGCACACGTTGCCGCTTTACTGAACTCGTCATCGTGAAAATTTTGGAAATTACTTAATAAAGTACGAACTTCATTTCTATTAATTCGATTATTGTTTGTTAACCTTCAATTTACCAAACTGCGCGAGCTTGCGCCCATGAAACGCGCGCAAGTCTTTCTACTTTGGGCCGGCCTCGCATGACGCGGCTCAGCCCCATCCCGGTGCCGGTCACGGTGCCCCAAGCGGCCGAAACGCCGCCGGGCCTTGCCGTACTCTGGCGCGGGCGCTGGCGCATCCTGGCCATTGCCTCGCTCGCCTTGCTGCTTGGCGCGGTCTATGCCTACCGGATCGCAGCACCCGTCTACCGGACCCATGCGACGCTGATGCTGCAGGCGCAGGATCCTCAGGTGATCGACCTGGGCCGCGTGGTGCCGGCGCTCGGGCGGGACGAGCCGGTGCTGAACACCCAAGCACAGGTGCTCCGCTCGCGGCTTCTGGTCGGGCAACTGGTGGAACGGCTGGCCCTGACGGCCGATCCTGAGTTCAACGCCGCCCTTCGGCCAGAACCTGTTTTCTCGCCCCGCAGGACGGCACGCGCCTGGCTCGAGAGCTACGGCCTGCTGCCGCCTCAACCCCGTTCGGCACCCCGGCCCGACGCGGCGCGAGACGCGACGATCAACGCGGTGATCCGCCGGTTGCAGATCGACGTCGCGCCGGACAGCCTGGTGTTCTCGGTCTCGATCGGCACCCGCAACGCCGAGAAAAGCGCGCGGATCGTGAACACGCTGGCAGAGCTTTATATCGACGACCAGGTGGCACAGAAATTGGCGGTGACGGACCGCGCAACCGAATGGCTGACCGAGCGGGTGATGACCCTGCAGCGGCAGCTTGAAGAGGCAGAAGCACTGGCCCGTTCAGCGCGCGCCGCGCGGGGCCTGCACAGCGCCGCCGACCTGGCCGAGATGGAGCGCCGCCTCGCCGCGCTGCGCGATATGCGCGACGACCGCCAGCCGGACGATCCACGGCGCGCGGCGCTCGAGGTCGATGCCCGTGTGCTCGAGGCGCAGGTTCAGCAGGCCTCCCGCGACCTGGTGACGGTGCGCCAGCTGGAGCGTGAGGCCGAGGCCAAGCGGCTGCTCTATGAAAGCTACCTGGCTCGCCTGCAGGAAACCTCGCTGCAGCCCGGTGCGCACGAACCCGACGCGCGGATCCTGTCTCCGGCGGTGGTGCCGCTCTGGCCCGCCGAGCCGAAACCGCTGCTGATCCTGGTGCTGGCGCTGATCCTCGGCAGCGGCGCGGGCGGGCTGCTGGTGCTGGCCCAGGAGGAATGGCGCGAGCGGCTGCGCGACGCCGAGGAAGCCCGTGCGCTGACAGGGCTGCCGGTGCTGGCCACCGTCCCCGAGACAGCGGGCGGGCGCGATCCGGTGGACGCGCTGACCCGGCAGCCGGACGGGCCGGTATCCGCATCGGTCCGCGACCTGCGCGCCTCGCTGATGCTGGCGGTGTCCGACCGGCCGCCGCAGGTGGTGCTGCTGACCGGCACACGCGGCGACGAGGGCTGCTCGACGCTGGCACTGATGCTGGCGCAGACCTTCTCGGCCTGGGATCGCAGCGTCCTGCTGATCGAGGCCGACACCGCCGGTCGCGCTCTTGCCAACCGATTCGGCGGTCCCGACCGGCACGGGATTTTGTCAGTATTGGCGGGGCTGACCCCGTTCGAGGACGCCTGCTGGCGGCTGCCGGGCACCGAGGTCGACGCACTCGCCGCCGAGCCGGTGACCGCAAACGGTGCGGACCTTTTCACCACCGGCCGCTTCGCCCGGCTGATCGAGGGGCTGCGCGACCGGTACGACCACATCCTGATCGACGCGCCCCCGGTCCTGGAGTCCGCCGACGCCCGGGCGTTGGCCCCCACCTGCGACGCGGTACTCTACGTCGTCGCGGCTCGTAAGACGCGGCGGACCCTGCTGCGGCGCGGGCTCGGCAAGCTCGCCGCTGTCGGTGTGCCCGTGGCCGGGCTGGTCCTGAGCCGACACCGCACTCGCGATGCGGCCTGACGCCACCGGCACTCGGCTGTCGCTGCTGATGGCGGCGGTGCAAGGGGCCGCGGCGCTGACGGGGGTTGCAGGGACGCTGCTGCTGTCACGGCTGATGGGCGACGAGGGCTTCGGGCGGGCGATGCTGATGGTCTCACTGGCCACGCTCGGCGCGGTTGCCGTCACCGGAAACCTCGACGCCGTCGCGATGCGCGCGCTGAACACCGGCACGACGGCCGCGCGCGCGGCTTTTCTGAGGTTGTGCCGCAGGACTATCGGAGCAGGCGGGGCGCTCTGCCTCCTGATATGCAGCCTGCTCTGGGCCTACGGGTTCCTGTCCTTGCAAACCCTGCTCGTCTTTCCCGCCGCCGTCGTCCTGCTGGGTCTGCTGCGCACGACCGCCCGACAGGGCGCCGCGCTGGGCCGGCCCGGCGTCGCTGTCACCGTGCGTCTGCTGGCCCGGCCGCTCAGCTTCCTCGCCTTCGGCTGCCTGTGTCTAGTCACCGGCGTGCATCCACCGGAATGGGCACCCACCGCCGTGCTAGCCGGAGCTTGCGCTGCCGGGGTCGGACTGCAGGTCCTCGCATTGTCACAGGTGCTGCGGCCCTTGGCACAATGCACCCCGGAGGCGGGCCACGCGGCGGGCTGGCTACGCGCCGGCGCGGCCCTTGCCCCGGCGCTGCTGATGCAGGAGTTGCTGCGCGACCTCGTACTGGTTTCCGCCGGGTGGACGCTGGACGGCGCATCCCTTGGGGTGCTCGCGCTGGCCCTGACGCTCGCCGCATTGCCCGGGCTTGCGGTGACTGCGGTGGAGATCGCGCTCGGTCCTCGTATCGGGCGCGCTGCGGCTTCGCTCGACCGCGGCCCGCTTAAAGAAGCCCTTGGCCAAAGCGCGCTGCTGCGGATCTTCGGGCTGGCAACGGCGCTTGTCGGCCTGGCGCTGGTCCTGCCTATCGCGCTCAGGTTGGCCGGTGCGCCATACACGCAGCCACTAGTCTGGACCCTCATCGCGATCCCTGTCACGCGCGCGCTGCTAGGCAATCCGACCATGCTGCTGGCGGCATCCGGCCACGTGGCCCCCGTCGGGCGAATTTCGGCCATTGGCGCGAGCCTGACAGCGCTGACGGTCGCCGTCGCAGGCCTTCACTGGGACGCCAAGGGCGCGGCGCTCGGCGCGATGCTCGGCAGCAGCGCGACAACCGCCTGGCTGTGGGCGACCGCACTCAGGATAACCGGCCAGGACTGCTCGGTTCTCTGCCTGCTCCGCACCACCAGCCGGGCAGCAGCGCGCTAGGCGACGAGCGCCAGCCCCTCGGCTGCGCGACCCGTCGCGATCGCATGCAGTTCCAGATCCGGAGCCAGAAGCACGTCGAGCCGGCGGGATTGCGTCTCGGTCAGGTCCAGTTCGGGCCCGGTCGCCCGGTTCAGCCGGGGCAGCCCCGGCCGCGCACCGAAGTCCCGCGCGAAGGCATCGAGGAACGGGCCGGGCCGTTCCAGCTCTCCGATCAGCGCGAAACGCGCCAGCCGCGCCTCGGCGATCCGCAGGGCCGTGGCGTCGTCCTCGATCCGCGCCGGGTCCGGGTAGCCCGGCAAGTACCGCAACATCTGCCGCGCCATCCGTACGGCGACCGGCCCCTCAAGCCAGGCGTCGAGATCGTCCGGGATCACGCCCGCGCGCACCGCCATGCGGTAGTTCGACAATGTCCTCGCGCGCGGCTCGCGGACCATCGTGACCAGTCCGTAGCCGTTCGCCTCGCAGGCGGTCAGCAGGGCGTCGCTCAGCAGCACATGGCCGTGCACCAGCGGCACGCGGCTGGCCAGTTGGGTCAGCGCCAACCCCTCGCGCAGGGCAAAGGTTCGCGCGCAGTACTCCAGCTCCTCGTGGCAGAGCATCAAGTCGTCGCGCCCGAAGTGCATCAGCGCCGCCGCCCGCCTTGTCGCCAACGCATCCACCGCGCCGATCTTGAGGTGCAGCGGCACAGTCGCGGAAAGACCGCGCGTCAGCGAGGTGCCGCCACACTTGGGCAAATGCACAAACAGGCAACGGCGACTGAGCCCCCGACCGGGCCGTGTGGCGTGAAGCCGCGCGGTCAGCAGACCGAGCCTGCGGCGGGACAGGATTTCACGCGGCATCGGCAAGTCTCCCTTCAGGCGCGGGCAGGTCCAGCATCCGCGCGACCTCGTTGGTGGTCAGGCAGAACGCATCATCGGGCCGGGCCAACAAACCGCGCCTGAGCTGGCCCAGCGCCGTGTGCCCGGCCTCGAGCACCGGCACCAGCATGTCGGCCCGCGCCTCGGGGATCACCAGCCCCAGCGCCCGCCCGCGCACCACGCACGCGGTCTCGGTCCCGGCGACGGCAATCGACGGGCAGCCGAAATAGCCAGCTTCGTAAAGCCGGTTCGGCAGCAGCCAGTCCGAGTTTCCACCGCGCTGCCAGAGATCCTGCGCCCAAACGCAATCCAGCCCCGCATATGCCTGCGCCAGCCCCTCGGGATAAGCGTAGGGGCCGTCGTAGTGCATATTCGGACGGGTCGAGATCACCTTGCCGAAATCCGGCAACTGGTGGCCGTGCACGACGCCGCGCAGCACGATTTGGACCCGTGGTCCCATGCGGTCGGCGGTCTCGGCCAGCAGCGCAAGCGTGCGCGGGCAGCGCAATGTCCCCACCCAGCCGACCCTGAGCGGCCCCGGGTTCCGCAGCGCTGCAGCCGGGCGCGGCGGCGGCGGTCCGGGCCAGAAGATCCGGTTCTCGATCACCTGCGTCTGATCCTGCCAGCCGTGGACCGGGCTGAAATGCGCCTCGAGAAAGCGCGGCGAGCTGAGCACCAGCCGGTGTGTCCGCCGCAATACCATCGCCTCGGCCCGCCGGGCCAGCGCGGCAAGCGGTCCGCGCCGGGCGAACAGGCCGTGGATGTCGAGGCATTGGTAGACCAATGGCGCGCGGCTGCCCGAGGCCCAGCGACCCAGCAACGCCAGCAGCGCCATGTCGAGGTTGCGCGCCAGGAGCACATCGGCCCGGCGCAGCGCACGTCGCCTGCGCAATACACGTACGGCGCCGCGCAGCAACGCGAGGATCCGCCGCGGACCGACCCCGTTCGGCGCGTGGCCCAGCGGCGTATCCTCCCAATCCGGCTGGAACCCGGCGTTCATGTTGTCCCGCCGGAACGAGAAACTCTCGACCTCGGCCCCGGCGGCGCGAATGGCGCGGATTGCCTTGATCTGGCTTGCCTCGGCGATGTCGAAGGCGAAGACGGCGACACGGGGCGCGCTCATGCCCGCACCGGCTTCCAGTGGGGTTGCGCCCGGCCCCGCATGGCGCGCAACACGCCCCATGTGGTGCCCAGAAAGCCCTCGCAGACCCGGCGCAGCGCCGTTACTCCCGGCAGTTCGGCCAGCATCGCAAGCCATCCGGCGGCGGCCAGCGCCAGCGCGAACAGGCCCGACCCGTGCCATGCAAGAAGTCCCAGTGCCGAGACCCCGGCCAGCACCAGCCACAGGCCGGCGAACCAGCGCACCAGCTTGTGAGAGACGTACTTGAACCGATCCAGCGGCCGCAGAGCCCCCAGCCGATGGCGGATCTGTCGGTGGGCATGCCAGGCGCCGCAGGCGATCCTCGCGGCCCGCTCAAAGCCGTGCCGGTCCGCCACCGCGTCCTCGTGAACCACGGCTAGCGGCTGCGAGACGACGCGATAGCCCGCCAACAGCGCCTCCATCGAGGGGCGGAAGTCGTCCGACGCAGCTTGGCCGAACCGGGGATAGAGCGACCGGCGGATCGCCCAAAGCGCACCATCGCACCCAATCGTCGAGCCGCTGCGGGTCTCGAGCCGCTTCACCGTCTCTTCCAGCCGCCAATAGGCCCGCCCGACAGCCGACCCGCTGCCCGACGGAATCAGCCGGCCGCCGACCGCACCGACCTCGGGGTCGGCGAATGGCGCGACGAGGTGGCGAAGCGTCTCGGGCGTGAACCGCACGTTGGCGTCCATCAGGATCAGGATGTCCGCATCGCTCGCGTCGATCAGCCGCCGCAAACCCTCGGCCTTGCCGACCGGCCTGTCCGCGTGGACGGTCGCAACCAGCGGGCGCGCGGCGCGCAGGATACGGCCGGTCTCGTCCCGGCTGCCGTCATCCCATGCGAGGATCCGCAGGCCCGGCCAGGTCATCTGCGCCCGTGCCAGCGCCCGCAACGTCATTGGCAGCGCCTGCGCCTCGTCCCGGGCCGCGAACAGAAGCGCCGCCCACTTTGGGAAAGAGTTGCCCAGCCGCGGCGGCGTGGCCTTCGGTAGCAGCGCCAGAAGCAGTGGATATAGGGTGAATGGATAGGCGAGCAGGAACGCCGACACCGCCAGCAGGCTCCAGAGCATCCAGTACAGCATCGGCTTACTCCCGGTTTCTTCGGCTCACCGACCTATCGGTAAGCAGGCGTTAACCCTGACGAGGAATGGTTAAGGAAACCTTTGCCCGCGAACGGGGATCCGATGAGCCTGCCGCAACCGCTGACCGTGCTGCTTGCCCTGCCGACCTTCCGGCGGCCCGATGGCCTTGCCCGGCTGCTGGAAGCGGTGGCGCACCTTGAGGTGCCGCCGGGGTGCCGCCTGCATGTCCGCGTCTTCGACAACAGCCCCGAGGGCGGCGCGCTCGACTTCGCGGAGCGGCTTGCCCGGGTCTATCCGGTGCCGCTCTCCGCGCTCCATGTGCCCGAACGCGGGCTGTCCACCGTGCGCAATGCAGCGCTGGAGGTGGGTCTTGGTGCCGGCTTCGACGGACTCGGGTTCATCGACGACGACGAAGCGCCAGAAACTGCGTGGTTGGTGGCCCATCTGCACGCGCTACAGAACACGGGCGCGCATGCAAGCCAAGGCGCAGTGCACGCCGCCTGGACACGGCCGCCACCGCGCTGGGTCGAGGCTGGCGGGTTCCTCGAACAGCGCGCGGGGTCCGGGGACCTGCGGGATGCCGCAACGTCGAACGTCCTGTTCGATCTTGCCCCGGTCCGCCGTCAGGGCCTGCGCTTCGATCCGCGCTACGACCTGACCGGGGGCGAGGACACGGCTTTCTTCGCCGATTACCTCGCCGCAGGGGGCCGAATTGTCTTCACCCCCGATGCTATCGTGCACGAAACGATCCCCCCGGAACGCACCCGCCTGCCCTGGCTCTGGCGGCGCTGGCGCCGGACTGGCGAGACCTCGGCGCGGGTTGCGATGGACCACGGCAGGTCGCGCTGGCGCGCGATCATGGACGGAGTAATTCGGCTTGTTGCGGGCACCGCACTGGCGGTCGCCGCCTCGCCGTTGAGCCTTGTGGGTCGCCCGGCGCTCTGGGCCAGAGGAGCGCGGATCGCGGCACGAGGCCTTGGCTATCTGAGCGCGGCTGGCGGCCGGTTCACCGCCGAATACGCGACACTGGGACGCTGAGGCGATGCGGTACCAGATATCCCTCGATCAGTTGCGCGGCCTCGCAGTGTTGATCGTCTTCGCCAGCCACGCGGCGAACGACGGGCTGCTGCCTGGCTGGCTTGGCGGCGGCGCGGGTCAAACCGGGGTGCAGCTGTTCTTCGCACTCAGTGGCTTCCTGATGATGCGGCTCTACGGTGCACGACCCTTCGATGGGGTCGAGGCGCGCCGCTTCGCCATCGCGCGGGCGGCGCGCATCCTGCCGCTCTACATTCTGGTCGTCGCCCTGTCCCTGCTGGCCGCCAGCCTATCGCATACGCCCCACTACCGGTTCGAGACATGGACCGAAGCACTGGCCGCGCTGGCGCTGCTTTCGGCCCCGCAGGAGCTTTGGTCGATCCCTGTCGAAGCACAATTCTACGGGCTGTTCCTTCTCATCTGGGCACGGGTCGGCGCGCGTCCGATGATGCTCGCCGCCTTGGTTCCCGCAGCATTCGTATTGGCCATCGGCTGGCGCGGGTGGGTCAGCGAAGCGGCGGTCCTGATCCCCTATCTGCCAGTCTTCCTGCTGGGCTGCTGGCTGGGTGCCCTGCCGCAAGCGCGGCTCGGCCGACTCTCGAACCCGGCGCTGAAATGGCTGGCATTGGCCGCTGTGCTCCTGACGCTGCCAGGCCTGCGCGGCCCCTGGCTGCCCGAACTTTGGAACGGCTTCTACCCCCGTTTCTGGCTGGACCCGTTCCGCCTTGGCGCGGCACTCGGGCTGGCCGCGACCGCAATGGCCTGCACCGGCACCTGGCTGGGCGGCGCGCCGCTGGCAGCCTTGGGGCGGGTGTCCTTCGCGGTCTACCTGTTCCACCGCCCGATCCTGCGCTGGATCGGCGAGGATGTCGGGGTACTTCCGGCTTTTATCCTGACGCTGGCGCTGGCCTGGCTTTCATGGCGGCTCATCGAGCGTCCGGCGGGCGGGGCAGTTCGCGCGTTTCTGACGCCGCCGCCGCGCCCAGCGCCACGATCAGGAATAGGCTGATCTCATGCGCGCGATACAGCGACGAGCCCAGCAGCGACAGCGCCACCAGCACCGCAAACACGGTCAGGGCCCACAGCCGCACCGGCCCCGGCGGTACACGCCGCAGGCTGGCCCAAACATGCCCAAGCAGCACAGCCATCGCCGCCAGGCCGAGCGGCCCGGTCGCGACCAGAATCTCCAGCACGAAGTTGTGGAAACTCGCGACCGTATCGCCATAGAGCGCCGCCAGCAGACGCGCCTCCCGGGCGTGATCCGGCGCGGTCCAGAACGCCTGATGACCTGCGCCCAGAAGCGGTCGCTCTGCGATCTGAGCCAGCGCCGCCTGCCAGACTTCGGTGCGCCCGGTCAGCGTGGAACTTTTGCCGAGCGCCGCCAGAAGCCCCTGCATTGGGTCTATTTGCAGGATCAGCAGGCTGGCAGCCAAGGCAAGCACGCCAGTCAAAGCGACCACCGCCAAACCAACGCGCGCCCGCGCCGCGCGGATCAGCAGGAACGCCATCGCGCCGCCCGCCGCAAGAACAACCACCCAGGAGGTGGCCGAGCGCGACAGCAGCAGCAACGCGCCCGTCGCCGCGAGCGCCAGCGCATAGATCCAGCGTGCTCGGCCCCGCGCCTCTGTCATGAAAAGCAGAAGCGTCAGGCTCAGCAATACCGCCCGCTGCCCCAGAGCGTTCTTGTTGGTGTAAATCCCAAGGAAACCGCCCTCCCAGGACCAGGCGGGCGGCAGCGCTCCGCCGAGATTCAGCGCCGATGCGGCCATCGTCAGTCCCAATCCCGTCAGCACCAGCCCAGCCAGCCCCGCAAGGCCGAACGCAGTCCCGACATAGATCCCGGCAAGCACCGTGACCGCCAGTTGCAGTGCCGCGATCAGGCTTTCCTGCGGTACCGGAGACCAGAGCACCGAGACAGCGCAGACTGCCGGGTACAGCAACATTGGCCAACCATGCAGGACGGCGGGGATCCACAGCCGCGAGGTCAGCAGCAGCCGCGCGACAAGGGCGGCGTAGACCACCGCCGTCAGCAACGATCCTCCCGGCAGCCGCACCGTCGCCTCGGCGGTCCAGACCACCAGCAGCAAGCCCAGTCCCAGATCCAGATCCAGCGGCAAACCGCGCCGCACCTGTCCCGGGATCTCGCCTGCCGTCATTACCAACCTCTCTCTATGGTTGAGTATCTAGCAATAATACACCTGAAAGGGAATGCCGATGCGTGAGCGTCATGCCATCGGGATCGGCGCGCAGAAATGCGCCTCGAGCTGGGTGCACGCGGCACTCGCCGCTCACCCGGATATCAACGCCGCCGCCGAGAAAGAGCTGGATTTCTTCAGCTATCACCATGACCGGGGCCACGACTGGTACCGCACGCGCTGGACCGGAAAAGGCATCCGCTTCGAGAACTCTCCGTCCTACCTGCATGATCCGCGCGCCCCGCGTCGACTGGCGTCGTTCGACCCGGAGGCCCGGGTGATCCTGACGCTCCGCGACCCGGTCGAGCGCGCCTATTCCCACCATCTGCACGAGATCACGAAAGGCCACATACCGCCGAAACCCTTCGCAGAGGCCCTTCGCGACAATCCCGACTACCTGGAGCAGGGCCACTATGCCCGGCACCTCGAGCGCTGGCGCGAAGCCTTCCCACCGGCGCAGATATGCATCCTGCTGGCTGAAGACATCGCCGCCGCGCCCGAGGCGTCCCGCCAAGGGATGCTGCGATTTCTGGATCTCGAGCCTGGACCGCCTCCGGCGATGCTGGACGAGGCACGGAATGTTTCGGACCGGGCACGCAGCCCGGTATTGCGCCGGGCACTCAGGACCGGTGGCGCGACATTGAGAGCCGCTGGCCTCGCAGGCACGCTGGCGAAGGCCAAGCGGCTTGGCCCGGTTGCGAAGCTTCGCGCCTGGAACGATCGGCCGGTGCGATCGCTGATCCCGCCGCTTTCACAGCAGGAGCGCGCCGCTCTGGCGCAGGTCTTCGCCGAGGACATGGCCCGGCTTGCAGTCCTGCTGTCACGCGACACGCTGCCCTGGAGAAGCTGGCAGGCCGTCCAGCGGCCCGCCAGCGTCATGGCTCACAGGTAACCCTCGGCAATGAAACGCTCTGCCGCGAGGCGGCCTGCGATGCGGTTCCCCTCGGGTTCGGGATGGGTACCGTCATCCGACAGATGCCCTGCGGGCCGCGCGACATAGTGAACTCCCGGCGTCGCGGTCGGCTGGCCGCTGTCCTGATCCAGCGCCGCCTGCATTTGCAGGAAGATCCCCTGGTGCGGATTGGTATCGTCCGGCATCGGTCCCAGCAGCACCACCGGTAGATCCGGTTCGCCCAAATCGCCTCGCAGGCTCGAGAGCATCGCCTGGAAAGCCGGAGGATAGCTGCTGCCCATGGTTGCGGCCCGGTCGCTCTCGCCCTGCCCCCACAGCAATCCGCGCACCCGGCTGCCAGGCACTCTTGCAGCGGCGGCCTGCGCCATCTGCACCATGCGGGAATAAAGCGTCCCGCCCGCGCCGGTGTCGCCCGCCGGGTTCCACTCGGCATCATTGCCCACCAACCGGGTGCCGCCCTTCGCGCAGGCGACGATCAGCACCGTTCGGCCCGGTGGCGTAGCCCCCTCGATGGTCCGCGCGAAACTCAACGCCGGGCTGACGCCTTGGCTGGCCTGAAGCATCTGCAACGGACCGGCGCAGGCCGCGACTACGCCGTCCACCGACCCGTAGGCATTGCTACTGTACCCCGGCATGTAAAGGCAGCGCGGCAGCCAATAGTCCTTGTCCGGATCGATAGGCGTGGACTTGGACTCCGCCGCGATCAGCGACTGTCCAGCGGCGATGTAGATGTCAGAGGGCTGCGCCAGAAGCGCGCTCATGTCGACGGCCTGCACATCCTCGATCGTGCCATCGAAGCTGGCGTCCGCCTTGAGGCGGACCCGTGTATGCCCTGCGGACGAAAACCGCGCCACCTGCTGGCCGGCCGCCCTACTGACGAAAGGCGCGCTGCGGAACGGCCCGCCCAGTTCGGCGCCGACAGTGCCCGCGGTAGCACCCGTGACCGTGTAGGCCACCCAAACATCGCCCGAAGGCAAGGCGGCATCGAAGGCGACCGTCCCCGCTGCGGCGTGCCCGGTCTTGGCAACTGCACCGGGAAGCGCCGTGAACCCGCCATCGAGCATCCACCCAGCATGATCGTCCAGCCGCGCCTGCGCCTCGGGGATGACCCCAGCCGGCACCACCCGGCCTGCGGCGGTCCGGCGCCGGCCCAGCGCCGGCGCCGCCGTGATCCCCAGCCCCGGACCGAACCTCACGAAACCACCACGGCGTGGATGCCGGTTGCGGTGGTGCCGGTGGCATGGACCCGAACCGCACCACAGACGATCCAGCCGTGGTCGGGTACCGTAACCGTGCGCACCGGGCCCTTCACCGTCGCGAATGTCACCGCACCGCCGCCCTCGACATAGAGCGAGGCGGCGACATCCTCGAGGTCGGTGGCGTCGTCCGGCGTGACGGGCACATAGTCGACACCAGGACCCGAAAGCGACGATGCGCGGCGGCTGAATGGATTGGACATGGCAAGCCTTCCCCTTCGGGGCCGCGCCCATGTCCGTGACAGGGCACACCGGCGGCGGCCCGATATGTGAAACTGTCTCGGATTGAGTGCGCCATGACGGGCACACTGTGCCCGCCGAGGCGCACCCGTTATGTCAGACGAGGGTAAAGGCCGCGTTAATCGCGCGACAGGCAGCTCAGGCCGAGGCCGCGCTCTGCTGATACTCGACGATCTTCGAAACGTCAGGGGCGTAGAGCGCACGTCCGCGCCGCTCGATCAGCTTCATCCGCTTCATCCGCCCGATCTCGCGCGCCACCGCCTCACGGTTGGTGAACACGAGCGAGGCCAGCGCAGCCTGCGTCGGCGGGTTCGGGAGCAGAGCGCTGCCATCCTCGCCCTCGGCAGCCTGGAACAGGCGCAGCACCTCGAGCCTGATCCGGTCGTCGGCGCGCATAGCGGTGAACTCGCTCACCCGGCGGGTCAGTACGCGCAACTTCTCGGTCAGGCGGCGAAGCATCGCCATGCTCAGATCCGAGTGCCGCTCCAGCATCATGCGGAACGCGCCGTCTGGGATCAGCGCAACCCGAGTGGGAGCGATCGCAAGCACACTAGCGGACCGCGGCTCGCCGTCGATCGCGGCGAACTCACCGAAACAGTCGCCCTCTTCGATGCCGGTAAACGAAACCTCACGCCCCCGTGCCGAGAAATTCGCCACGCGCACCGCCCCCTGAAGCAGGATCATCACGTCACCTGGCGCGTCCTCGACATCGAGGATCATCTGACCGGACTCGTAGGATCGCTCGGTCCAGCGCTCCTTCAGTTCGGCCTTCGTGGCCTCGGTCAGTTGCCCCAGCAATGTCTCCTCGGGGTATTGCACCTCGAGGTTCGCGTTGTATCTCAGCGCCATGTGTTTCCCCAAGAACCCAAGCGGTCGCTCACCGTCGACTGTGAGTGGATAATGGTGAAACGTCATGCTTGCAATCGCAAGCTTGCGCTGCAAACCAACGGATCCGGCGGCTATCCTGCCTCTTCACTCAACGGATCCACAGGAGGAGCGCTTCCGTCGCGCAGGTCCAGCCGCGGGTTGCACTTGCGGATCAACTCCCCCGCATGCGCCTCGATCTCGGCATTCAACTCAGCCCCCAGCAGCACCACGAAGGCGCTGACATAGAGCCACATCAGCAGCGCGATGACCGCCCCGAGCGGCCCGTAGACCTGGCTGTAGTTGGCGAATGTGCTGAGGTAGAGCGAGAACGCCACCGAGGCGAGCACCCACAGCAGCGTCGCCACGATGTTCCCCATCGACAGCACGCCCGCGCGCTTTGCTCGCCGCGCCGGGCCGAACCGGTAGAGCACTCCGACCGCCAATCCCACGGTCGTCATGGTGATGCCCCAGCGCAAGGTCTGGATCGTCGCCTGGCTGTCCACCAAAAGCGGGAACAGCGCCAGCACCGTCGGCACGACAACAAGCATCGTCAGTGCAACCAGCCCCACGAGGATCAGCATCAGCGTCAGCGAATAGGCCACCAGCATGTTCATGAAGAAATTGCGCATGCCCTTCGCATGGCCGATCAGGCTGAGCCCCATCATCAGCGCATTGACCCCCGCCCGCGTGCTGACCGTAGCCAGCACGATACTGACGATCGACGCGACCCCCAGCGTGCTGCGCCGCGCGCTGATCAGCTGGTCGACCTCGCGCTCGATCAGCACCAACACGTCGTCGGGCACCACGGTATCCAGCAGCATAAGGTTCTCGCGTACCGCCACCGGATCCGAGACATAGCCGAACAGGCCGATGAAAGCGGTCAGGGCTGGGAACAGCGCCAGCATCCCGAAGAAAGCGACGCCCGCCGACAACAGCGATAGGCGCTTCTCGCCGATACCTTGAAACATCAGAGCGATGACCCGCCACCAGTCACGCCAACCGAACCTTGGGCGGCGAAAGACCATCGTGTCCACATGAACCACGGGGTTCAGCACGCGAGAACCTCCCGCACCTTCATCGTCAGTAGTCGCGCTCGAAGAAGATCCCGATCGAGGTTTCGCCCTCGTTGTCCACGCTCGCCTTGGCCCGCACCGAGTCCGAGATATCCAGGTTGATCGTCGCGATCGACTCGCCTTCGGCATTGGCCTCGACATCGAGGTAGGTGCGATCGTTCAGATAGGCGCCGGCCCGGACGCCGACCTCGCCGTCATCCCCGGTGGTGAAGTCCAGGTTGGCAAGCCCGGTTCCGGACCTGAACCGGTCCACGAGGCTGTTTCCGCCCCGACCGGAGAGCGTCGCCGCGGCCCCGGCCAGCTGGGCGATCTGCACCGGTGAAAGGTCCGAAAGGTTGCGGTTGAAGATCAGCAGCGCCAGCACCTCGTCCTGCGGCAGATCCGGGCTCGACGAGAACGTGACTTCGGGATCCGTTGCCGGACCTTGGACCGTGACGTTGACCGTCGTGCCGTCGCTCGCCTCCGTCACCGCGACGAAGCGCAGCTGAGGATCGAGACTGCCGATCAACGTGACCGAGCCCTCGTCGAAATCGATGCGCTGGCCGAGGATGCTGAGGCGACCTCGGATCAACTCGATCTCGCCGACCGGCTGAATGTCGGCCAGCGTGCCCCGCAGACGGATCTCTCCACCCATTTCGGCGTCGAGCCCACGGCCCCGGATGAACAGCTGGTTCGGCACGCTGACCAGAAGATCGACGCGCAGCGGCAGCCCGCCACTGTCCTCTTCCTCGACAGATTGCCCCAACACACCCGCGCGTTCCAAAGTCAGCACCACGTCGCGCGGCGGGTCGCGGTGATCGATATCCAATAGAACGCCCTCGGCGATCCCGAAGCTGCGCGGGATCGCAATCTCGGTCCGCCCGAGGTCGATCCGGCCACTCAGAAGTCCGTCGCCCAGGATCGGCCCCTGAAGCGCCAGGTCGCCATTGATCACCGTGTTCACGATACGGCCATCGGTATAGCGCGCCTGGCTGATGTCCATTGAAAGGTCAGCCGGATACGGCGCGGTGATCCCGATGCTGCCGCCCGCCCTCACGGTGCCGCCACCGGCAAAAGTGCCAGAGAGGTTTTCAAGCAGCACACGGTCTCCGTCGAAGCGCGCGGCGGCGGTGATGCCATCGATCCGCAGATTGGCGGAACGCAGCGCAAAGGTCCCGTTACCGATGTTGGCGCTTCCCGACAGCGAGGGCGCCTGCAGGCTACCGCTTGCCGTCACGTTTGCATTCAGCGTCCCCTGCAATTGCGCGCCCGAACTGGCCAGCGCGATATTGGCTACAGACAGCGGCGCCTGTGCGGTCACATCGACACTCAGACCGTCGCCCTGAAGCGGTATTGCGCCACTTGCGTTCGCCTGCACTCCGCCGCCGGTGACCGCCGCGCGGTCGAGCTGCACGACCATGCCTGCGTAGCTGCCCGCAACATCCAGGGACAGCGCAGGCAGACCGTTCTCACGCAGTGCCGTTGCCGAGATGCCCGAGCCCGTCAGGTTGAACTGCACCGACGGATCCAGGGGCGCTCCATTCGCCACAACCGTCCCGGTCACAGAGCCGGTGGCGCCGGTCCCCGGCGCCGCGGCCTCGGCAAGCGCCAGCGAGAGACGCTGGATCGTCATCGTCAGGTCCATCGTCTCGGCCGCAGGGTCGACCGGCACCGAGCCATCGACCGTCAATTGAACCAGGTCACCGGCCTGAGCCGTACCCGACAAAGCGACCAGCCCGTTGTCCTCGGTCCCCTGAAGCGCGATCCGCGCCGGCGGCAAACCGGCCGCGACCAGCGGTGCGGCAGTCACATCTTCCGCGCCGATATCGAAGCTCGGCTTCGGGGCGGCGATCGACCCGGATACCTCCGCACGACCGCTGACCGTCCCCGACAGCTGCAGATCGGGCGCGGCAGCATTTGCCAGATCCAGCGCCAGCGAGCGCAGCACGATCTCGAGGTCCAGCCCCTCGGCCTCGGGGTCCATTGGCACCGATCCCGCCAGCGCCAGATCAAGCTTGTCACCGGCCTGCGCGGTCGCGTCGGCGGTCACCACCCGGTTTTCCACCCGGCCCGAACCGCTCAACGAGACAGGCGGTACGCCGAACTCGACCAGCGGCGCGGCACTCATGCCACGTGCGTCCACGCTAAAATCGGCGGTGGGATTGTCCGGCGTGCCGGTCACCGTCGCCTGTCCGCTGACACGTCCCTCGACCGCTAGGTCGGGCACCACGGCATTCGCCACGTCCAGCGGCAGCGACGTCAGCGCCAGCTGCAGGTCCAGCACTTCCCCGGCACTGCCAACGACCTCCAACCGGCCATCCCCGATCGCCAAGGCCAACGGCGTGACCGTCACGGTTCCGTCCCGAAGGGTCGCGGTGGCGGGATCGATCAGCCGCGCCGCTATGTCGTCGCGGGTCAGGTCAAGCGCCTCAAGTTCCAGCTCGATGCCCGGGCGCAGATTTGCGAGGCTCCCCGCCAGAGACGCACGGGTACCGTCCTGCATGGCCGCATCGGCGGTCAGGTTCATCCGGTCGCCGTCAGCCTCGGCGGCCAGCGACAGCGCGTTGAGGGTGAAGCCCGCCGCCTCGACGTCGCGCACCTCGGCCGTGCCCGAGGCCAGCGGCACACCCAGCACATCCGAAATCACCAGGTCCAGGTCCGCGTTCCCGACGCTGACCCCCTCGACCTCGATCCCCGAGACGCCGCCCGTCATCGAGACCCTCTGCGTGCCCTTGCTGCGCGAGAAGATCAGCGTCGCATCCGCTGCACCTTGCGCATCGAGCAGCGCCAGCGCGGCCACCTCCGAGATATCCGGCGACTCAAGATCCACGGTCCCGGCAACTAGGCCGTCGGTGCCGCGTGCTGCGGTGATGTCCAGTTGGGTCGCGCCGGCCGTGAAAGTGAATGCCTTTACCGCCTGAACGCCGTTGTTCAGCGAGAAGCCGCCATCCATCCGGACCGGCAAGTCGCCCACCTGCGCGCCGCCATTGATCGACCCGCTGACCTGCTGCGCATTGGCGCCCGAGACAACCAGGTCCAGAACCGCGTCGGACACCGGACGCCCTTCCAGCGTGCCCTCAGGCATCGCCAACTCGGCGGTCATCTGCAAACCGTCCACGCCGCCCGTTGCATTGGCCTCGAAACGGACCGCGCCGCTGGCTTGCTCGGTCACCAGACCAAGGTCCGACAGCGCGGCGGTGAACGAGAAATCAGACCCAAGCGCGGCATAGATCCCATCCGCGCGCAGCGAGAGCTCGGGGTTCTCGATCCGGAAGTCGCGGGCACGAATGCCCTCCTCGCTGCGCCCGAGGCCACCAGCCAGGACCGTCTCGCCCTGCAGAAGCGGATCGAGCTGCGGGACGCCCAGCGCCAGGTCCACGGCCTGACCGTCGAGCAGCAGATCGAAACTGCCGTTCAGAGGATCGACCTGGCCCTCTACCACGGCATTCAGGCTGCCGCCCAAATCCCGGTCGGCCAGCGCCGCGAAATGCGCCATGTCCTCGGCGTCGATCCGAAGGCGCCCGTTGAAGCCCGCCTCGCTGGCCTCGCCGTTCAACACCAGCTCGACCGTGCCGACCTGCACCGTCGTATCTTTCAGGACCACCGGCTCGCCGGCGTTCCAGGCTGCATCCACATGCAGGTTCAGCGCACCCTCCAGCGCTTGCGCCAGCGCCGGATCGTCGCCCGATATCCCTTCGACCGTGCCGTCGATCACCGCGGTCACCTGCCGGCGGTCCGGCTCGTCCAGCCGCATCGCAAGGCCGCCCATCGTCAGCGTTGTCGCGTCGATCGAAACATTGGGCGTCTCGACACCGGTCACCGCGATCTCGCCGCTCCACTCGCTGCCGTTGCCGTAGCGCAATCGGATCGTGCCACCCGCGACGGTTACGCCGGACTCGCCAGGTAGCACCAGAGGATCGCCGCTTTCCGGGTTCAGCGCCCCATCGATCTCCAGGTGTTCGGGAAATCCGTCGGCGGTGGTGCGAACATTGCCCGTCAACCGCAGCCCGCCGCTGTCCAGCGCGAAATCGTCTAGGTGGAACCCGCCACCGGCGGTCTGCTCACCCGAGGCAGTCAGCGTCGCCTCACCTGCGACAAGCTGGTGAAACTCGGGCGGCAGCAGCGACTGAAAGCGCCCCGCAAGGCTCGCGTCGAAGGAATAGAGCCCGTCCTGCTGTACGACCTCGACTTCGCCGTCGAACAGATCCTGCCCGTCCGCCTTGAAATCCAGCTCGACCCGAAGATCCTCAAGCGTGCCGGTCGCGTACACCGCCGCTTCGAGAGCGGGGCGCCCCTCGATATTCAGCAGGTTCACCACAACACCATTGCGCGGCTCCGAGGCAGCGAGGTTCACGTCAACCACGCCGTCGCCATCGACGGTCGCATCGAGCGAAAAACGTCCCCCCGGTCCGTCCAGCCGGTCGATGGTCAGCGAGCTTTCCAGTGTGCCATCCGCCAGTACCAGCGAGCCGTCGACCCGCAGCTGCGCGGCAGTCCCGGCCACGTCCTCGGACAGCTCTACCGAGGCAACCGTAAGCTCGTCGATCCGCACCGAGACCGGCAGTTCAGGGATCTGAAACGCGGGCCCTGCCGACGGGTCCGGCAGTTTGTCCGGCTCGGGCAACGGCTTGCGGCGCACGATGATCCGCTCGGCGGCGATGCTGTTCACCTGCACCCGGCCACGCAGCAGCGCCGTGCGGCTCCAGTCGAGGCGCGCATCCTCGATCCTCAGCCAGACGCCATCCTGATCCGAGATGGTGATGAGCCCCACTTCCGCCTCGGACGACAATAGCCCGTTGACCCCGGATAGGCGGATCTTGCGGCTGTCGGTGGACAGTTGACGCTCCAGCAGGTTGATGACGAACCCGTTGTCGTCCTCGCCCTCGGCGGTGTCCTGCGCGGTGGCGACGCCGGCGTTCAGCGTCAGAAGAAGCAGCAGCGGAAGAAGATAACGACGCATCAGAATGCCTGCCCAATACCGACATAGAAGGCAACGCTCGAATCTCCTTCGTCCCGGTCGAGCGGCGCCGCAATGTCGAGTCGAAGCGGCCCCAGCCCAGTATAGTAGCGCGCACCAAGACCGACGCCGACTTTCAGATCGGTTTCGTTCGACGGAAACTCATCGGCGCTGACCAGACCGGCATCGACGAAACCGACGACCCCGTAGGTGTCGAGGAATCGCTGTCGGATCTCCAGCGAACCCTCGAGCGCCGAGCGGCCCCCGACCTCGTTGCCGTCGACGTTGATGCCGTTGCTCTGGTACTCGTAGCCGCGGACCGAACCGCCGCCCCCGGTGAAGAACAGCTCGGATGGCGGCAGGTCCAGCAGATCGCCGCCCAGAACCGTCCCGTATCCCAGCCGCGTCGCCAAGACCGTCTTGCCCTCGTTGAAGGGGAAGTACTTCCGCCCCTCGATCGCGGTCCTCACCGCAACCGAGTCGAACTCCAGCTCGACGAATGGTTTGACCTGACCCGCGATATAGTAGCCCCGCGTCGGATCCAGCTCGTCGTTGCGGTAATCGTAGACCAGCGAAACCGGGGCGCCGATTGTGTAGAACTCACGCTCGCCCTGATCGTCGTCGACGAAAGAGTAGCGCAGTTCCAGGAAGGCGCTGCCGGTCAGCCGGTCGTTGAACCACCGGCTGAAACCGAACTGGCCGGTCACCGAGCGCTCAAGCCGGTCGCTGAAATTCTCCTGCTCCGCCGTCAGGCCAAGGATCATGTCGTTGTCCGGGCTGAAGACGCCGGGCTTGGTGAACGTCCCGCCCAGCAGGTAGTCCATATCCTCGAAATCGGATTCCTCGATCAGCCCGCCGATGCTGGCGTCGAACCGCAGCCGCTCGGCCCGGCCAAAGAGGTTGCGGTGCAGCCAGTAACCCTCCAGCCCGAGCCCGTCGATGGACGAGAAGGTCGCGCCGACGCCTACCCGGCGCGGCTTGCGCGGCGCAGTCTCGACGGTGATCGGCAGTGTTCCATCCGGAGACACCTGCTCGGCTTCGGTGATCCGAACGACGTTGAACACGCCCAGCTCGTTCAGCCGGTCCGAGGCCCGCTCGATATCGTCGGGCGAGAACGGCTCGCCCGGCCTGATGCCGCTCATATAGCGGATGAACTCGGCATCTACCGCACCACGGTTCTGCACCGTGACCTGGCCGAAATTCGCGCGCGGTCCCGGGTCCATGCGGATTGTCACGTCCAGAATATCCCGATCGTGATCGGCGACCACGGTCCGCTCGCCCACATCCGCAGTGGGATAGCCCGCCATCCGCCAGTCCTGGATGGCCCGATCGCCGGCATCGAGTGCGATCTCGGCATAGGCGATCTCGCCAGTCTGGAACCGCTCGCGGGCCAGGACCTCGTTCTCGGACAGGTCGATGTTCGCGGGGCGCGGTGGTTCGTTGATGAAATCGGTCCTGCCGAACCGGTATCGCGGGCCCGGATCGACCGAAACCTGAACCCGGATCGGATCGCTCAACTGGCTGCCGAGGGACAGTCCGGTGACCTCGCGGCCATTGATGCGGATGCCGATGGCGCCGGAATAGTAGCCTTCCGAATAGAGCGCAGCCAGGATCGCCCGGTAATCCTCCTGCGCGGTCGAGATCAGACCGGCAGCGCCAGAGGCGGGCAGATCGCGATTGACCCAAAGTGCCGAGGCCTGGCGCAGCGTGCTGTCGACGCCGCTCGCGGCCATGCCGACGCTGAAGTCCACCGAATAGGGCCGCGGATCCAGGATACCGATATCGTCGGGCTGCTCTTCCTTCGGCTCCCCCCACAGGCGGACGCCGAAGATCTCGAACGCGGAAGCGGGCATCGGAATGCCAGTCGCAGCGATCAGGATCAGCACAAGCGCTGAGCGCGTTCCCGCCCGATAGTTCATGTCTGACCCGTTGCCCCCGGTTCCGTGTTCCTCGGTGCAGAACCTTAGGGCAAATGCCGGAAAACAAAACCGGCAACCGCCGGATTTCCGGCGTCATGTTGCAAAATGCGACCGCCCCGCCACGGGTCAGTGGCGGGGCGGCAAAAGCGGTCCGTCAGCCCGCGATCAGGCCCAGGCTTTCCAGCTTCAGCAGGACCTGGTGCGCACAGTTGTCGACCTCGACATTGGTCGTATCGAGCACCAGTTCGGGGTTCTTAGGCTCTTCGTAGGGATCCGAGATGCCGGTGAACTCCTTGATCTTGCCGGCGCGCGCCATCGCGTAAAGACCCTTGCGGTCGCGGCGTTCGCACTCTTCCAGCGGCGTCGCGACGTGCACTTCGACGAACGAGCCGTAGGACTCGATCGCCTCGCGCACGGCGCGGCGGGTCGCCGTGTAGGGTGCGATCGGTGCGCAGATGGCGATACCACCGTTCTTGGTGATCTCGGAGGCGACATAGCCGATGCGGCGGATGTTCAGGTCGCGGTGTTCTTTCGAGAAGCCCAGCTCCGAGCTGAGGTTCTTGCGGACCACGTCCCCGTCCAGCAGCGTCACCGGGCGACCGCCCAGCTCCATCAGTTTGACCATCAGCGCGTTGGCGATCGTCGACTTGCCCGAGCCCGACAGGCCGGTGAAGAACACGGTGAAGCCCTGCTGCGCCTTCGGCGGCTTGGTGCGGCGCAGCTCCTTGACCACCTCGGGGAACGAGAACCACTCGGGGATCTCGAGGCCTTCGGACAGGCGGCGGCGCAGCTCGGTGCCCGAGATGTTGAGGACGGTCAGGCCTTCCTCGATCTCGTCGGCGGGCTCGTACTGGGCGCGCTCCTGCACGTAGACCATGTGCTTGAAGTCGACCATTTCCAGGCCGATTTCGTCCTCGTGCTTGCGGAACAGCTCCTGTGCGTCGTAGGGGCCGTAGAAATCCTCGCCTTGGCTGTTCTTGCCCGGACCGGCGTGGTCGCGGCCGACGATCATGTGCGTGCAGCCGTGGTTGCGGCGGATGATGCCGTGCCAGACAGCCTCACGCGGGCCGGCCATGCGCATCGCCAGGTTCAGCAGGCTCAGCGAGGTGGTCGAGCTGGGGTACTTGTCCAGCACCGCCTCGTAGCAGCGCACGCGGGTGAAGTGATCGATGTCGCCCGGCTTGGTCATGCCGACGACCGGGTGGATCAGCAGGTTGGCCTGCGCATCCTTCGCAGCGCGGAAGGTCAGCTCCTGGTGGGCACGGTGCAGCGGGTTGCGGGTCTGGAAAGCCACGACGCGGCGCCAGCCCATCTTGCGGAAATAGGCGCGCAGCTCGTTCGGCGTGTTGCGCAGGCCGCGATAGTCATAGTGCACCGGCTGCTGGATGCCCGTGATCGGGCCGCCCAGGTAGATCTTGCCGGCAGTGTTGTGCAGGTAGTTGACCGCCGGGTGTGCGTCGTCATCGGCACCGAAAACCTTCTCGGCCTCGCGCGCCTTGTCCGGCGTCCACTTGTCCGACACCGACAGGATCGCGAGGATCACGCCTTCCTGGTCCCGCAGGGCGATGTCCTGGCCCGGCTCGACGGTCTCGGCGAAGGCCTCGTTGACGTCCAGCGTGATCGGCATCGGCCAAAGCGAGCCGTCGGTCAGGCGCATGTTCTCAACAACGCTGTCGTAGTCGGCCTTGCCCAGGAAACCGTTCAGCGGAAAGAAGCCGCCATTCATCAGCAGCTCGAGATCGCAGATCTGGCGCGGGTTCAGATCCCACGATACCAGCTCGGCAGCCTCCTTCTTCAGCTTCTCGGCGCTGTCGTACGAGACATAGAGTTCCCGGATGGGCATCGTATTCGGAGAGGTCATGAATTTTTCCCGCGCGTGAATCGGCTAGATGCGGGGCCTCTAGCAGCACCCCCCCGGGTAGTCAAAGCCTCCGTCCGGAAACCACTGGAATCCGCACACAGCTGCAACAGTTACGGCAAAAATCCGGCGATGTGGAACTCGGTCGGACCGAAATTGGGCCCGGGTGGCCGATTTCGGGCACATTTTCAGGGGAACGGGCACGCGCGCGTTGAAACAGAATGCGGACTGGGTGAGAGTTTTCCGGTGGCCCGTCGCGGGCCGCGGGGAAACGCGTTAGGGGAATCAGATGTCACCAAGAACGACGGGCCGAAACGGGCTCGCCACGACGGCGCTCGCGCTGCTGCTCGCGGCGCCCGCGGCCTTCGCCCAGGACGCCGCCGAACCGGAAACGGCGGCAGAGGAACAGACCGACGGCGGCGACGACCTCCTGACAACCGAGGAAATCGAGACGCTCGTCGCGCCGGTCGCGCTCTACCCGGACACCCTGCTGATGCAAATCCTCGTCGCCGCGACAGTGCCTATCGACGTGGTCAAGGCCGAACGCTTCCTCGAAGATCATCCGGATCAGGAACCCGAGACTCTCAAGGCCGATATCGAGGATCAGGACTACGACCTCAGCGTCGAGGTACTCGCCACCGCCTTCCCCGACGTGCTGGGGGAAATGGCAGACAACATCGACTGGACCGAGACCGTCGGCCTCGCCATGCTTTCGCAGGAAGAGGACGTGCTCGACAGCATCCAGCGCCTGCGGACCGATGCGATGGACAGCGGCGCGCTCGCGTCCACCGAGCAGCAGACAGTAGAAGTCGAAGACGGGTCAGACACTGTCATCATCCAGCCCGCCGACCCCGAAATTGTCTATGTGCCCAGCTACCAGCCCGAACAGGTCTTCGGCGTGAACGATGCGCTGGTCGCCGGTGCCGTCGGCTTCGGGACGGCAATCATAATCGACGAGATCTTCGACGATGATGATGACTGGAACGATTACTGGGGCTGCCGGAACTGCGGCGGCTGGGACGATCGGCCGATCATCCGCGACCCGGACATCGACATCGACGTGGACGGCGACGTCATCATCGACCGCGACCGCGTGAACATCGATCGTGATCGGGTCGACATCGATCGTGACAGGATCGACGGTGACAGGATCGACCGCGACAACATCGGCTGGAAGCCGGACGACGCGAAGCGGAAAGAGGCCCGCGACAAGGTCTCGGACCGGTACAAGGGCGACCGGCCGAAGACCCTGCCCGCCAAACGTCCCTCGCAGACGGACGACCTGCGCAACCGGCTTCAGCAAGAGACCGGCACCCGCGACATCAGCCGTCCCGGGACGCGGGACGTCGGCCAGAACCGCAACCGCGACCTGCCTCAGATTTCGGGCGACCGCGCGCGGCCGAACGTGGATCGCGGCAGCGCCGCAGCGGCCAAGAAACAGGCGGTGAAGCGCAGTTCTGCCTCCAAGCCGCAGATCAAGCGACCGACGACGACAAAGAAGCCCGCGATCAAGCGTACGCCCTCGAAGTCGCACGCGATCAAGAAGAGCGCCGGCGGCTCGAAGGCCCGCAAGGCCTCGTCCCGCGGCAAGTCCAAATCCATCAAACGGAGACGCTGAGATGACCCGCACTCTACTGCACAGCGCGGCGCTCGGCGCGATCATCGCCGCCGCACCGATCATGGCAACGGCGCAGGACGCCGCCAGTTATGCCTCTCCGGACGAGGCGGTCGCGAGCCTCGCCTCTGCGCTCGAAACAGCCGAGGTCGGGCCGCTGCTCGAGGTTTTCGGTGCCGATGCCGAGGACATGGTGCAAAGCGGCGAAGGCCCCGAGGACCGGGAGGACTGGGCCGATCTTCTGAGCCTGATCCAAGGCGGCCATGCCTTCGAGGAGCAGGAGGACGGCAGCCTCGTTCTTTCACTCGGCGACGACGACTGGCCCTTCGCGGTACCGCTCGCGAAGAACGACGACGGAAGCTGGTCCTTCGACACCGAGGCCGGGCGCGACGAGGTCTTCGCCCGCCGGATCGGTATGAACGAGCTCGACACCATCGAGATTCTCGAGGGCTACGTGGACGTGCAGGCCGAGTTCCGGCTCGTCGACCACGACAGCGACGGGGTGATGGAGTTCGCCATGCACATTCTGTCTTCGAGCCCCGAGGCCCGTGACGGCCTCTATTGGCCCGGCGATGACAGCCCGATCGGCGATTTCGTCGCCAGCGCGGCGGCCGAGGGCTACGAGATCGACGGCGAGGCACAGGAACCGCAGCCCTACAACGGCTACCTGTTCCGCATGCTGCATGCGCAGGGTGCCTCGGCGCCGGGCGGCGCGTACGACTACGTTGTCAACGGCAACCAGGTCGCGGGTCACGCGCTGGTCGCCTACCCGGCGATCTATGGCGAAACCGGGGTCTCGACCTTCATCGTCTCGGAGGCCGGCGTGGTCTACGAGGCGGATCTCGGCGAGGAGACCGCGGATCTTGCGTTCGATATGACCAGCTTCGATCCCGGCGAGGGCTGGAGCCCCGTCGAGGAGTAGCCTCGCCCCGAAACACCAGCGGCCGCGCCTCACATGAGGCGCGGCCGCTTTCGCTGAGGACAACCGGATCAGGTCTCCGGCGCTTCGCCCATGTCCGCATCGCCGCCTTCGCCGGCCGCCGCCGAGGCGCCGCGGCTGGGCGGGGCCACCGGTATCGGTGCATTGCCCTGCTTCACGTGCAGATCCTGCTGCGGGTAGGGGATCGAGATACCCTCGGCGTCGAACCTCTCCTTCACCTGGCGCATCAGGTCCCAGTAGACGGTCCAATAGTCGTCGCCATTGACCCACGGACGGCAGATGAAGTTGACGGAACTGTCGGCCAGTTCGTGCACACGGATCACCGGCTCGGGGTCGGACAACACAAGCGGGTGCGCCTTGACGGTCTCTTCCAGCACTTGCTGCACCTTCTCGATCGAGTCGTCGTAGCCAACGCCGAATGTCAGATCGATGCGCCGCGTGGCCGAAGTGGTAACGTTCGTGATGACGTTGCCCCAGACCTTGCTGTTCGGGATCACGATCACCTGGTTGTCCGGCGTCGTCACGGTGGTCGAACTGATCGAGACGTTGTTCACCGTCCCGGCTACCCCGCCGACATCCACATAGTCGCCCTCATCGAAGGGCCGATTCACCATGATCATCAAGCCCGCCGCCAGGTTGCCCAGGGTATCCTGCATCGCGAAGGCAATGATGAACGAGGCACCACCGATCAGCGCGAAGAGCGGGGTAATGTCGACCCCCAGCGCCGAGAGCACGATCATCAGGCCGACCGCCACGGTCAGCCAGTAGATCACCACCAGCAGGAAGGCCTGCAGAAGCTTCGACAGGTTCGGCACCTTGTCGATCCAGCGAGAGGCCAGGTTGCGGACGAAACGGGCGACCATGAACAGGATGAACAGCGCGACGATGATGATCACGATGTTCTTCAGCAGCCCCAGTCCGCCGTCCCAACTGGTCAGCCAGTTTGTCGCCATCGTCAGCAGCGCGGTCGCATCGGCGTTGCGCGTTTCCTCGACCAGCACGGCCGAGCGGTAGGCGCGGAAGTCGGCAACAACCGCTTCGTCCCCGCCCTTCTTCTCGTAGCTGTTCACCACTGCGGTGAGGTTGTCGAACATGCGACCCCGTTCGGTCGTCAGCTCGGCCATCCTGTCGAGCGCCGCGCTCGCCGCGTCGCCCTCGGACTGCTGGGCCTCGATCTGCGCTTCGATCACCTGCTGGGTCTGCGCCTTGACGATGCCCAGCCAGGCCGTGGCGACCTCGACCAGCTCGTCCTTGGTCAGCGGCACCAGCCGCAGAACCAGTTCTTCGGTCTCGATACTGGGATCGAGGACGGCGTCCGGCGGTGCCGGTGCGGCCTCCTCTTCGGCAGCCTCTTCGGGCGCCGGCTGCGCTGCCGCGTCCTCTGCAGGGGCATCGGCGGGCGCCTCGGCATCCTGCGCGAAAGCGGTCCCCAGCATCAGGGCAAGGGCAAGGACCCCCGCAAGCAGCAGCTTGAATAGCGTGTCCGGCACGGAAGCTGCCAGATTCAACGTTCGAGAAGTCATGAATTAAGGTCCCCAGATCTGCAGTCGGTAGCAAGACGGCCCGGCCGCCGCGGGCACTATAGGGGAAACCCGTATCCCGGTCACCGCCGCAGGGCGGGGATCTCGGGATCGATCAGTGCGTTGCCGAGGTGGCAAGCCGGGTAGCCGTAGCCCCAGCGCCAGGGCAAGCCGGTGCAGGGCCCGCCGCCAGCACGCACCGCGACATACATCGCCTCGGCAAGCGCGGCCGCATCCCGGGTGCCGCGCTGCAATTCGTACTCACTGACGCACGCCCGCAAGGCCCGGTCCGCGCCCAGCCGAGAGTAGAAACTCTCTTCTGCGGTCCTTGCGCCGTCCGCGTTGTGATAAGCGCGGTCGTGGGCAATACAGCATCCCTCCCAGGGCGGACGCTCGCCCCAGCCCTCGGCCGCTGCCGGGAACCGCGCCGACAACTCCCGCCAGAGCGCCGACATGCCGCCGCTGCACCCGTCCGAGACAAACGGCGACAGTTCCACTCCTTCGGCAGCGCGGATCAGACGCTCGTGCGCCCACAGCTCGGCCTGTCGCTCGATCCTGTGGTCGCCCAGCCTGTCCGACAGGAACAGGACCGCGATCACCCCGGCCAGCACGGCCAAAGGCAGGACCAGCGCAAGCCACCAGGCGAGGCGATTTCTTCCGGTTCGGGGCGGTTTCTCCATCCCACAGTGATACCCGCGGCAACGCGATCCGCCTAGTCCGCCGAGAAATGTGTTAGCCTCCCCGGACGGCAAGGAGGCGAGAATGACCGGACCAATCAACGAGTTGTGGCGGGCACGCCGCCAGATCCTGGCGCTGCACATCGGGATGACCCTGCTTGCGGTGGCGGTGATCGGCCCCCTGTCCCAGCTTGTCCTCCGCCTTGCGATCCGCCTCTCCGGTTCGCCGGCGCTGACCGATCAGGACATCGCGCGCTTCCTGCTCTCGCCCGTAGGTTTCGCAGGGCTGCTGGTCGCAGGCGCGGTCGCGCTGACTGCCGCCGTGCTGGAAACTGCAGTGATCCTCTGGGCTCTGAGGTTGCGCGAACAGGGCCAGCCCGCGCCGCTGAAACACATCCTGCCAGCGGTGCTGAAGCGTCTGCCCAGCCTGATCCTGCTGGCCGGTCACTTGCTGCTGCGCCTGCTTGCGATCCTGCTGCCCGGGGCGATCCTGCTTCTGCTCATCGCCCGCTGGCAGCTGGGCGACTATGACATCAACTACTACCTGTCGAACCGCCCGCCGGAGTTCCTGCTCGCGGTCGGGCTGGCCGCACCAGTGGTCCTCGTTACTGCCCTCGTTCTGCTCAAGCAGGCTTCAGGCTGGATATACACGCTGCCGCTTGTCCTCTTTGGGGCCAAACTGCCCCGTCAGGCCTTCGCCGAGAGCGCCCGTCTCAGCGACGGGCAGCGCCGACGCATCGTGCTGCGCCTCGTACTCTGGGCAGCGATCGCGACAGCGCTCGCTTTCGCTGTCTCACTGATCTTCCGCGGCGCCGTCTGGTTGGCTTTGCCACCTCTCGACGCGTCCCTGCGCCTGATCGCGGCAGCGACCGTGGTGTTACTCCTGATCTGGGGCGCACTGATCACCGTGGCCGGTGCAGCCGCAGCCGGCCTGCTGGCTGCCGTCATATATGACTTGAGTCGGCAGCTGCCGTTTCCGCCGCTTCCGGAACCCAGCCCGGTATCGCCCCGGTTTGCGCGCATGGCGACCATCGGCGTCCTTCTCCTCCTTGGGGCATCAACCATCGCGACAGCCGCTGGCCTGCTGGGCCGCGCCGGAACCCCGGACGAAGTCGAGATCATCGCCCACCGGGGCGCGGCCGGCGCGCGCCCCGAGAACACGCTCGCCGCAATGGAAAAGGCGATCGAGGACGGCGCCGACTGGCTGGAACTCGACGTGCAGGAAGACGCCGAGGGCCGGGTCATCGTCGTCCACGACAGCGATTTCATGAAGATCGCAGGGGTGGACTTGAAAGTCTGGGATGCGACCGAGGCGGATCTCGCTGAAATTGACATCGGCAGCTGGTTCGACGGCGCCTATGCCGAAGAGCGGACCCCGACCCTGGCGCAGGTACTGGAAATGGCGAAGGACCGGGCGAACGTGCTGGTCGAACTGAAGTACTACGGCCATGACGAACGGCTCGCCGAGCGGGTCGCCGAGGTCGTCGAACAGACCGGAATGGTCGACCAGACTGCCTTCATGTCCCTCAAGCCGGAACAGGTGGCGGCCATGCAGCGCGTGCGCCAGGACTGGCGGACCGGACTACTGGCCGCGACCGCACTCGGCGATCTGGCACGGTACGATGCGGACTTCCTGGCGGTGAACACCGCAACAGCAAGCGCTGGGTTCATCGACCGGGCGCGGAAGGCCGGGCGCGACGTTTATGTCTGGACGGTCAACGATCCGCTGACGATGTCTCGAATGATCTCGCGGGGGGCGGCTGGGCTGATCACCGACGAACCGGCGATGGCCGGACAGGTGATCGAGGCGCGGGCGGACATGACGCTGGCAGAGCGCTTCATGCTGGAGCTCGCCGACCTCGTCGGCATCGAATCGCAAAGCGGGAGCTATCGGGACGAGTCGCCCTGATACGCGGTGCAGGATCTGCGCGCCGGATCGAAGTTCTGCATTCTCGGGCCGCGGCCTTGAGAAACCGGCATGTCCTGCCCGAAATCACGGCGTCCGCGGAACAATGGAAAAGGCGCCCTCACCCCCAGGATCGATCAAAGCCGGTCATCCGGCAGTCGGCCACAAATCGAGTTACCCCCAAAAAAAGAGCGGGCACGAGGCCCGCTCTTCCTTAAGTCATACGGTTGCCCGTTCGATCAGAACGAGAAGCCCAGGCCGAAGCCCATGCGGAAGATTTCCAGCTCTTCCGGGCCGTCCGGGTTCTGAACGTCCGACCACGAAGCGGCCGCAACGATCTCGGCGCCGCCACCCAGGTCGTAGGTGGTGTAGCCCTGAACCAGGTTACGCTCGATGTCCAGGTCGCTGAACTCGTAGCCCAGAGCGAATTCCCACGGACCGGCGAAGTACTGGCCGGAGATGCCGTAGATCTCGCCCGAGCCGCCGATGCCGACGATGTCGCCCGGATCGGTCAGGTCAGCAATGGTGCCGGTGGGCAGCGCGGTGGCCAGAACAACACCGTTGAAGTCGTCGGGACGATCGTAGCTTTCGATCACACCGATGACCTGGAAGTTGCCGAAGCCGACGGTTGCCGAAGCACCGTAGACCCAGTGGTCGCCGTCGCCGAGGCCGACGTAGTCAGCACCGGACTCGGGATCGTCGGTGCTGGTGTACTGAACACCAGCGCCGGCATCGAGGGTCCAACCACCGAAGTCGTTGGTGTAGGCAATACCGAAGCCCCAGACGTTGTCGACCGGGCCTTCTTCAAGCGCCAGCGAGCCCGACAGGGTCACCGGACCGAAGGCGTAGTCGTAACGCAGGATCTCGGTGTCGCCGAAGCCGTCGAGGCCCGGGGTGCCCGAAGCCAGGTCGGCTTCGTCGTTCAGACCACCGGCGGCGATGCCGTCCAGAGCCTGATCGTAGGCGCCGTCGACGTCACCCATCGACAGGGTGCCCCAGGCGCCCGAGATGAAGACCGAGTTCGAATCTTCGATGACCGAACCGCCATCCGACTCGTCGAGGTCGATCGACGCACCGAAGGTCAGACCGGTCTCGGTCGCACCCGACAGGGTGAAGGTGATGTCGATGTCGTTGTGCCACTCGACTTCGTCGCCATCTTGGGTTTCGAGGATCGAGTCATCCGGGAAGCCGGACGCGTTGGTGTCGATGTAGGTCACGCCCATTTCGGCCGAGCCCGAGAGGCTCACACCGGTATCCTGGGCGAACGCAACACCCGCGAAACCAACCAGGGCGGTGGTTGCGAAGAGAACGTTTTTCATCGTTTTCCCTCTATTGTGCAGTGTTTCGAGGTGCACCCTTATCCAGGTCCACCCGGACGAGTACGAAAGCTAAATGAACAGAACCGCCCCGTGGGTCAAGCAAATGCCCCTGCCACGGATTTTATGTGCCAAGTATTGATGCAGAAGCGCCACATATCTCGAAACCGCTGGAAACGCCGGGGAAACGGAAATCGCTTGTTCCCGATGGCTGCAGATTATAGACCTGCCAGCGTTGCGAGCGGACACACCGAAAGGACGACATGCGCGGCTGCTTCAGACACTGCCTCATGGGCGCACTTCTGCCCGTGGTTGCCGCCTGCTCTTCGTCGCAGGATCCGGCCGAGCGTGCTGCACAGCAGGAATTGCAGCGCAGCAACGTCGAGGCCTTCCAGGATGACGGCGATACGATCTGGGATCTGTTCGATACCCCGGACGAAAACGTCGAGCTTGCGGTAAACAAGTACCTCTGGAACGCGTCGCTCGACGTGCTTTCCTTCCTGCCGGTGGAAACCATCGACCCGTTCTCGGGCGTGATCTCGTTCGGCTGGGGCCGCGTCGGGGGCAGCAGCGTGCCCTACCGCGCCACGGTTTACGTGACGTCGCCCGCGCTCGAGGCCCGCTCGCTCCGCGTTGCGGTGTTCCGCCAGTCCGGCGGCCGTGCGGTCGCCGTCTCGGACGAGGTCGCCACCCGGATCGAGGATGCGATCTTCACCCGCGCACGTCAGCTGCGCGTCGGCAGCTGACGCCGCGAGCCAGATAGCGTCTGGCCCCCGCCCCGTCACCGCCTTATAGAGTCGTCCCCAACGGCCGGGCCGTGGCGCCCGGCGGCGAAAGGGTGCAGGAATGACACGATACAACGCCCAGGCCGTCGAGCCGAAGTGGCAGCAGATCTGGGACGAGCGCGAGGTGTTCCGCGCCCGACGCGACCAGGACAAACCGAAATACTACGTGCTGGAAATGTTCCCCTATCCCTCGGGGCGCATCCACATGGGGCACGTGCGCAACTACACGATGGGCGACATGATCGCCCGCTACAAGATGATGCGCGGCTTCTCGGTCCTGCACCCGATGGGCTGGGACGCGTTCGGCATGCCGGCGGAAAACGCGGCGATGGAACGCAACGTCCACCCCGGCGACTGGACCTACAAGAACATCGACGACATGCGCGCCCAGATGAAGCCGCTGGGCTTCGCCATCGACTGGAGCCGCGAGTTCGCGACCTGCGATCCCGAATACTACGGCCAGCAGCAGGCCCTGTTCCTGGATTTCCTGGAAGCCGGGCTGATCACCCGCAAGAACGCCGTGGTCAACTGGGACCCGGTGGACATGACCGTCCTGGCCAACGAGCAGGTCGAGAACGGCCGCGGCTGGCGCTCGGGCGCATTGGTCGAGCGGCGCGAGCTGACGCAGTGGTTCTTCAAGATCTCGGACTATTCCGAGGAACTGCTCGAGGCGATCGACACGCTGAAGGACTGGCCCGAAAAGGTGCGCCTGATGCAGGCCAACTGGATCGGACGCTCGCGCGGGCTGCAGACCGCCTTCAAGCTGGACGACGCCCCCGAGGGCTTTGACGCGCTGGAGGTTTACACCACCCGGCCGGACACCCTGATGGGCGCGAGCTTCGTCGGCATCTCGCCCGACCATCCGCTGGCCAAGGCATTGGAAGACAACGCGGAAATCAAGGCGTTCAACGAGGAATGCCGCCGCGTCGGCACTTCGGAAGAAGCGCTGGAAAAGGCCGAGAAGCGCGGCTTCGACACCGGCCTGACCGTCACCCATCCGCTGGATGCGGACTGGCACCTGCCGGTCTACATCGCGAACTTCATCCTGATGGACTACGGCACCGGCGCGATCTTCGGCTGCCCGGCGCACGACCAGCGCGACCTCGACTTCGCCCGCAAATACGGCCTGCCGGTGCGCGACGTGTTCCGCGCCAAGGGCTCGGACGAGGATGTGACCGACACCGCCTTCGTGCCGCCCAAGACCGAACCCGTCACCTTCGTCCGCGGCTTCGCCGGCGAGACCGAGATGACCGGCGAGCAGGCAATCGACGCCGCCATCGACTTCTGCGAGGCCAAGGGCATCGGCCAGGGCGTCACCAAGTTCCGCCTGCGCGACTGGGGCATCAGCCGCCAGCGCTACTGGGGCTGCCCGATCCCGGTCGTCCACTGCGACGACTGTGGCACCGTGCCCGAGAAAAAGGAAAACCTGCCGGTCGAACTGCCCAAGGACGTCTCGTTCGACCGTCCCGGCAACCCGCTGGACCGGCACCCGACCTGGCGCGACGTGCCCTGCCCGAAATGCGGCAAGCCGGCGAAGCGCGAGACAGACACGATGGACACGTTCGTGGACAGCTCGTGGTACTACGCCCGCTTCACCTCGCCCCGCGCCGAGACGCCGACCGACAAGGACGATGTCGCGTACTGGATGAACGTCGACCAGTACATCGGTGGCGTTGAACACGCGATCCTGCACCTGCTCTACTCGCGATTCTTCGCCCGCGCGATGAACAAGACCGGCCACCTGCCTGACACGGCGACCGAGCCGTTCAACGCGCTGTTCACGCAGGGCATGGTCACGCACGAGACCTATTCGATAACCAATGAGAACGGCACAAAAAGCTTCCATTTTCCTGAGGATGTTTTCCAAGTACAAACGAATCGGGGAACAAAGAACGTACTTAGGTGTTTTTCCGTCGAACAGGCGCCGGCTGATCGAATATTCAATTGGGAAGATCTCTCGAAAGAGACCTATGAAGTAGAGATTTCCTCTCCAATTAAGATGTCTAAATCCAAAAGGAACGTCGTCGATCCGCAGGACATCGTGGAACAGTATGGCGCGGACACCGCCCGCTGGTTCGTCATGTCCGACAGCCCGCCGGACCGCGACGTCGAATGGACCGCCTCGGGGGCCGAGGCCGCGTGGAAACATCTGCAACGCGTCTGGCGCCTGACCTCGGATGTGGCCGAAACGTCTGCGGATGACACCCAGCCCGGCGATGCCGCGCTGGAGCTGCGCCGCGCCACGCACCGCACGATCCGCGACGTGACCGAAGACATCGAGGGGTTCGCCTTCAACAAGGCCGTCGCTCGGCTCTACGAGTTCACTGCCGCGATCGCCAAGTGCAAGCCGGACCAGCCCGGCGCAGCCGCCGCGCGCCGCGAGGCGGTCGAGGTCATGGCCAAGCTGATGATGCCCATGACCCCGCACCTGGCCGAGGAAATGTGGTCCGCGCTGGGCATGGAAGGTCTCGTCAGCCAGGCCGACTGGCCGCAGGCCGACCCGTCGCTGTTGACCGTCGACAGCGTCACCCTGCCGATCCAGATCAACGGCAAGCGCAAGGCCGAGATCACCGTCCCCGCCGATGCCGACAAGGCCGCGATCGAGGACATGGTGATGTCCGACGAGAAGGTGCAGCGCTATCTCGAGGGCCAGACGCCGCGCAAGCTGATCGTCGTGCCCGGACGCATCGTCAATGTGGTCGTCTAGCCGCCGCCGTTTCCTGGCCCTCGCGGCCTCGCTGCCGGCAGTCTCGGCCTGCGGGTTCGAGCCTCTCTATGGCGAGGGTTCACCCGCCCGCGCGCTTCAAGGCGCCTTCGATATCGTTCTGGTTCCCAGCCCCTTCGGTTTCGCGCTTAATCAGCGCCTGACCGAGCGGCTGGGTGCCGCGACCGCGGCGCGCTACATCCTCGAGGTAGAAACCCGGATCGACGTCGAGGAACGGGCGATCCAGGAAGACAACACGATCTCGCGCTTCAACCTCGATGCGGTGGCCAACTACACGGTCACCCCCCTGGCGGGCGACAAACCGGTCGCCAGGGGCTCGGTCCGCTCGGTCACCGGCTATTCCGCCACCGGCTCGCCCTTCGCCACCCGTTCGGCCGAGGCCGACGCCCGTGAGCGCCTGGCCAAAACCCTCGCCGACCAGATCGTCACCCGGCTATCGGCCACGGCGGGCAGCTGGGATTCATGAAACTGTCGCCCCGCGACCTGCCGGGCTTCATCGCCCGGCCAGATCCGACCCGCGCGGGGATCCTGTTCTACGGCCCCGACGCGATGCGGATCGCACTCAAGCGCGAGGACCTGATCGCCGCGCTCGTCGGGCCCAAGGGTTCCGAGGAAATGCGCCTCACCCGGATCGCCGGCGCCGATGTGCGCCGCGACCCGGCCTCCGTCGCCGACGCGCTGAAGGCTCAGGGCTTCTTTCCCGGCCCGCGCGCCGTGCTGGTCGAGGACGCCACCGATACCGCCGCCCCCGCCATCGTCTCGGCGATGGACGACTGGGCCGAGGGCGACGCTTTTCTGGTTGTCACCGCCGGGCAGCTGAAACCTTCGTCTGCCCTGCGCAAGTATTTCGAGACCTCCCGCACCGCGATGGCCGCCGCTGTCTACGCCGACCCACCGGGCCGCGAGGAAATCGAGGCCGCTCTGGCCAGGGCGGGCTTGAAGAATGTCGCCCCCGAGGCGATGCGCGACCTGACGGACCTCGCCAACGCCCTCGACCCCGGAGACTTCCGCCAGACGGTCGAGAAGCTGGCGCTCTACATGCACGGGCAGGATCAGCCCGCGACGCCCGAAGACGTCGCAGCCATCGCACCCGCGACCTCGGACACGGCCGTCGATGTCGTGGTCGGCCAATGCGCCAACGGCCAGGTGCCCGCGCTGGCCAAGTCTATGCCGCGCCTCGCCGGGCAGTCTGTGCAGCCGGTCGCGGTCTGCATCGCCCTGCAACGCCATTTCCGCCAGCTTCACGCCGCCGCCGCACACCCACAGGGACCGGAGCAGGGGCTGACACGCCTTCGCCCGCCCGTTTTCGGCCCGCGCCGCGACCAGATGCTCCGCCAGGCCCGCGCCTGGGGCCGGCCTGCACTGGAAAAGGTGCTCGGCCAGATCATGGACACCGATCTCGAGCTGCGCTCTGGCAAGCCTGTCCCGCAATGGGCGCTGGTCGAACGCCTGATGATGCGCATCGCCATGAGCCACCCCAAGTAGAGGCCCCGCCATGTATACCGTCATCGGCCATCCCCGCTCTCGCACCCTGCGCGTGCTCTTCGCGCTCGAAGAAATGGGCCTCGACTATCGCATCGACCCGCTGGTGCCGCGCGATGAGGGCGTCGTGGCGCTCAACCCCTCGGGCAAGATCCCCGTCCTGATGACCGACGAGGGGCCGATCTCGGACTCGGTCGCGATCATGACCTATCTGGCCGACAAGCACAGCCAGTTGACCCACCCGGCGGGCAGCTACGCCCGCGCCCGTCAGGACGCCATGACCCAGTTCCTGGTGGCCGAGGTCGATGCCGCGCTCTGGACCTATGCCAAGCATACCTTCGCCCTGCCCGAAGACCTGCGCATCCCCGAGGTGAAGCCGACCGCCAAGAAGGAATTCACCCGCGCCATCGGCCTCGTCGCGCAGATGAAGGGCGACCAGCCCTTCCTTGCCGGAGAGCAGATCACCCTGCCCGACCTGATCCTCTGCCAATGCGCCGGATGGGCCCTGCGCGCCGGGTTCGACCTGCCGGACGGCCCGTTCGGAGACTGGCTCAAGGCTCTCGCCCGCCGCCCCGCCATGCAGCGCGCGATGAAGCAGATCGAGGCGCTCGGCTAGGCCCCGCACCCCCTTCAAACCCCCGCTCGGCAGCGATAAGGTGCGCGCCTGAAAACAGGCGGGGGCAGGCGTGAGCGGCACGGGCGAAGTGACGCCGATGATGGCGCAATATCTGGAGATCAAGGGGCGCTACCCGGACGCGCTCCTGTTCTACCGGATGGGCGATTTCTACGAGCTCTTCTTCGACGACGCCGAGGCCGCCGCCGCGGCGCTCGACATCGCGCTGACCAAACGCGGCAAGCATCTGGGCGAGGACATCGCCATGTGCGGCGTGCCCCATCACGCCGCCGAAGGCTACCTGCTGACCCTGATCCGCAAGGGCTTTCGCGTCGCCATCGGCGAGCAGCTGGAAAGCCCCGCCGAAGCGAAGAAACGCGGCTCCAAATCCGTCGTGAAACGCGACGTGGTGCGGCTGGTCACCCCCGGCACCTTGACCGAGGACAGCCTGCTCCAGGCCCGCGCCCACAACTACCTGGCCGCCTGGGCGCAGATCCGCGACGAATGCGCCTTCGCCTGGGTCGACGTCTCGACCGGCGACGTCACCGTGACCCCCGCCACCGCCACCAACCTTGGCCCGCTCCTGGCCCGCGTCGCCCCCAGTGAGCTGCTGGTCGCCGAATCCGCCGCCGAGCAGGTCTCCGGCCCCGCCGCGGACATGGGCGTCACGCTGACCCCCCGCCCCGGCGCGGGCTTCGACAGCAGCAGCGCCGCCGACCGGATCGCTGCGCTCTACAAGGTCGACAGCCCCGACGCCTTCGGCACGTTCACCCGGCCCGAACTTGCGGCGCTCGGCGCGATCATCGACTATCTGGACCTGACCCAGCGCGGCCGCCTGCCCCTGCTGCGCCCCCCGGTGCGCGAACGCGCGGGCGGCACGATGCAGATCGACGCCGCCACTCGCGCGAACCTCGAGATCACCCGCACGCTGTCCGGCAACCGCGACGGCTCCCTGCTTTCGGCGGTGGATCGCACCGTCACCGGCGCGGGCGCGCGCCTGCTGGAGGCGCGGCTCACCAGCCCCTCCACCGACCTTGCACAGATCTCGGCCCGGCTCGACGCCGTGCAGGCCTTCGCCGAGGATCCCTCGCTCACCGCGCAGATCCGCGACGCCCTGCGCAAGGCCCCGGACATGGAGCGTGCGCTCAGCCGCCTCGGTCTCGGACGCGGTGGCCCCCGCGATCTGGCGGCGATCCGCAACGCGCTTGGCCGCGCGGTGGAACTCGCGCAGATCCTCGACACGCACGAACTGCCGCAAGACCTGCGCACCGCAGCCACCGATCTGACCGGCCACGACGACCTGCTGAACGAGCTGGACCTGGCGCTTGTGGCCGAGCCGCCCCTTCTGGTTCGCGACGGCGGCATGGTCGCCTCCGGCTACAGCGAAGACCTCGACGACACCCGTCGCCTGCGCGACGAGGGCCGCGGCGTGATCGCCGGTCTGCAAGGCCAGTACGCCGAGCAGACCGGCATCAACGCCCTAAAGATCAAGCACAACAACGTGCTCGGCTATTTCGTCGAAACCCCCGCCAGCCATGCGGCAAAGATGATGGCCGCGCCGCTCAGCGAAACCTTCATCCATCGCCAGACCACAGCCAGCCAGGTCCGCTTCACAACAGTGGAACTGTCGGAACTCGAAACCCGCATCCTCAACGCCGGCGCCCGCGCCCAGGAACTCGAGCGCGAGGTCTTCGACCGCCTCTCGGGCATGATTCTGTCGAACGCCGCGAAACTCGCCAGCGCCGCCCGCGCGCTGGCAACGCTTGATCTACACGCCAGCCTCGCCGACCTCGCCACCCAGGAAGACTGGACCCGCCCCAAGGTCGACGACAGCCGCGCCTTCACCGTGGAGGCGGGCCGCCACCCGCCCGTCGAGCAGGCCTTGCGCCGCGCCGGAGGCTCCGGCTTCGTCGCCAACGACTGCGACCTGACGGCGGACGGCAAGTCCGCGCGTCCGCTGTGGCTGCTGACCGGTCCCAACATGGCCGGTAAATCGACTTTCCTGCGCCAGAACGCGCTGATCGCGCTGCTCGCCCAGGCAGGCAGCTTCGTCCCCGCCGACGCCGCGCATATCGGCGTCGTGGACCAGCTTTTCAGCCGCGTGGGCGCAGCCGACGACCTCGCGCGCGGCCGCTCCACCTTCATGGTCGAGATGGTCGAGACCGCGGCGATCCTCAACCAGGCCGGCGAGCGCGCACTGGTGATCCTGGACGAGATCGGCCGCGGCACCGCCACCTACGACGGGCTCTCGATCGCCTGGGCGACGCTCGAACACCTGCACGACGTCAACCGCTGCCGCGCGCTCTTCGCCACGCACTACCACGAGCTGACGGCACTCGCCGGCAAGCTCAAGGGCCTGCGCAACGCGACAATGGCGGTGCGCGAGTGGGAGGGCGAGGTCGTCTTCCTGCACGAGGTCAAGGACGGTGCAGCCGACCGCTCCTACGGCGTGCAGGTCGCGCGTCTCGCAGGCCTCCCCGACGCGGTGATCGCCCGGGCCCGCACCGTGCTCGACGCGCTCGAGGAAGGCGACCGGGGACAGGGCGGCAAGGCCAAGGCGCTGATCGACGACCTGCCGCTGTTCTCGGCCGCACCGCCGCCGCAACCGAAGGCAACCGCTCCTTCGCCGGTCCTCGACCGCCTGGCGGACGCCCTGCCCGACACCATGTCCCCGCGCGAGGCTCTCGACCTCGTCTACGAGCTCAAATCGCTCGCCGAAAAGAACTGAGGGGCACCCGCCAAGGCACCCCCCTTCCACTTTCTGCTAAATATCCCCGCCGGAGGCATCCTCCGACAGCTAGAAGCACCGCGTTAGATCACGCGGGCGCGCCCGACGACACCCCGACCTTAGCAGGCCGCAGCAGCCGGTCGCCGATCACGAAACCGGTCGCCATCACCTGGATGATGCAGCCTTGCGCGATATCGGGCACCGGGGCTTCGAACATCGCCTCGTGCAGCTTGGGGTCGAACTTGTCGCCCGGCTGCGGGTCGATCATCTCGATCTTGTGCTTCTGGAAGGCCGCCAGCAGGTCCTTTTGCGTCAGCTCGATACCCTCGACGACAGCGCCGGCCTGGGTGCGCAGATCCTCGTCGATGGCTTCCAGAGCCCGGCCAAGGTTGTCGTGCACCGACAGGATGTCCCGCGCAAGGCGCACGCCACCGTAAAGCTCGGCGTCGCGGCGGTCCCGCTCGGCACGCTTGCGCAGATTCTCGGTCTCGGCCAGTGCGCGCAGCAGCCGGTCCTTCAGCTCGTCGCGCTCGGCCTTGAGCGCCTCGATTTCGGCCTCGACCGCGCCACTCGCTCCAGCGGCGGCCTTCTCGCCCGCCTCGGCAGCAGCTTCCAGTTCCGCAGCCTCGGCCGCTTCCTGCTCGGCCGCCAGCGCTTCGGGGTCGTCGAGGAAAGTTTCGTCGTCCATCTTCACGTTCTGGTCTTTGCCCATCAGATCCTACCGTTTCCGTCAGCCGCCCCGGCGGGAGATCATCCGCCCGACCAGCTGCGCCGTGTAGTCCACGATCGGCACCACGCGCCCGTAATTCTGCCGGGTCGGTCCGATCACGCCTACGGCGCCCACGATTCGTCGTTCGGCGTTCATATAAGGAGACACGACCAAAGATGAACCCGAAAGCGAGAAAAGCTTGTTCTCGGACCCGATGAAAACGCGCACGCCGTCGCCCGCCTCGGTCAGGTCCAGCAGCTGCGCGAGGTCGCGCTTGCGCTCCAGGTCGTCGAACAGGGACCGGACCAGCGCCAGGTCCTCGGCCGCTGCGCCCTCGTCCAGCAGGTTCGCGCGCCCGCGTACGATCAGCCGCGCCTCGTCGCCGGGCGCGTCCTCGGCCCAGATCGCGGTGCCATCCTCGATCAGCCGTGCCGCAAGGCTGTCCACCTCGTTCCGGCGCTTCTGAATCTCGGCGGCAACGACGCGCTTCAGATCGCTCAGCGTCCGGCCTTCCAACAGGGCGTTCAGGAAGTTCGCCGCCTCGCGCATCGCCGAGGGCGTCAGTCCGGGCGGCGGTGTGAACAGCCGGTTCTCGACATTGCCGTCCGAGAAGACCAGCACCACCAGCACCCGCTCGGGCGAGAGCGAGACGAACTCCACGTGCTTGATCGCCGCCTCGGACTTCGGTGCCAGAACAAGACTTGCCCCGTGGGTCAGCCCGGACAGCAAAGAGCCCGCCCGGTCGAGCATCGCGCCAATGTCCGGCTCGTTGCCGTCCAGGTTGCGCTCAATCTCGCTGCGCTCGGATTCGGATATCTCTCCGACCTGCATGAACCCGTCGAGGAACAGCCTGAGGCCAAGCTGCGTCGGCACCCGCCCTGCCGAGACATGCGGGCTGTCCAACAGCCCGAGGTGCTCCAGGTCCTGCATCGTGTTGCGGATGGTGGCGGGTGACAGCGAGCTTTCCAGCGCGCGCGACAGGGTCCGCGACCCGACCGGGTCGCCAGTCTCGAGATAGCTTTCGACCAGGCGGCGGAACACGTCGCGGCTACGCGCATCCAGATCGAACGCGGGCATGGGCTTTTGCTCTGTCATGGAACTCGCGCATGATCCCTTTGTCAGCGAAACAGATGTAAGACGCAGCCGCGATCTGGTCAATGTGGCGCCGTTCGGCGGCCCGTTCCTGCCGAGGCCGCGGGGGTGCGGGTGGACGCCCGCAGGCGAACGCGATAAGGGCGATGCGAAACCGTGGAGGGAACCACCATGCGCCCATCGGGCAGACAGCCGGGCGACCTGCGCCCGATCACCATCGAAACCGGCATCATCAAGCACGCGGCGGGCTCCTGCATGATCCGCTGCGGCGAAACCCATGTGCTCTGCACCGCCTCACTTGAGCCGCGCGTGCCGCCTTTCCTGAAGGGCTCGGGCCTCGGTTGGGTGACGGCGGAGTACGGCATGCTGCCGGCGGCCACCAACACCCGCAACCGCCGCGAGGCGCAGGCCGGCAAGCAGTCGGGCCGCACTCAGGAGATCCAGCGCCTGATCGGCCGCAGCCTGCGCGCCTGTGTCGACCGCGTTGCCTTGGGCGAGCGCCAGATCACCGTCGATTGCGACGTGATCCAGGCCGATGGCGGCACCCGCTGCGCCTCCATCACCGGCGGCTGGGTCGCACTGCGCCTGGCCGTGGATGCGCTGATGAAGGCGGGCGAGCTGAAAACCGACCCGATCACCGACCACGTCGCCGCCGTCAGCTGCGGCATCTGGGGCGGCGTGCCGGTACTGGACCTCGATTACGTCGAGGACAGCGAGGCGGGCACCGACGCCAACTTCGTGATGACCGGCTCGGGCGGCATGGTCGAGGTGCAGGGCTCCGCCGAAGGTTCGCCCTTCTCGCGCGACGAGCTGACCACGCTGCTGGATCTGGCCGACAGCGGCATCGCGGGCCTCGTCTCCGCTCAGAAGGCGGCGCTGGCATGAGCCCCCGGCGGCTCGAGGGGACCGAGCTTGTGCTGGCATCGCACAATGCCGGCAAGCTGCGCGAGATCCGCGCGCTGGTGGAGCCGTTCGGCTTCCAGGTCCGCTCGGCCGCCGATTTCGGCCTGACCGAACCGGACGAAACCGAGGATACCTTCGCGGGCAACGCTCGTATCAAGGCGCACCACGCGGCACGGGAAACCGGGCTGCCGGCGCTCTCCGACGACAGCGGCATCGAGGTCGAGGCGCTTGGCGGCGCCCCCGGCGTCTACACTGCCGACTGGGCCGAAACGCCTGAGGGCCGCGACTTCGCAATGGCGATGGAAAAGGTCTGGACCAAGCTCGAGGCGCTCAACGCGCCCGAGCCGCGCCGCGCCCGTTTCGTCTGCACGCTCTGCATCGCCTGGCCCGACGGCCATGACGAGATCTACCGCGGCGAAGCCCCCGGCAACCTGGTCTGGCCCGCACGCGGCGAACGTGGCTTCGGCTATGATCCGATGTTCATCCCCGACGGCGAGACCGAAACGTTCGGCGAGATGGATCCGGCCCGCAAGCACGACATCAGCCACCGCGCCCACGCCTTCGCGCTGCTCGTGGAAGGCAGCCTTGAGCGCTGAACAGGTCGAGGGCGGCTTCGGCCTTTACGTCCACTGGCCGTTCTGCGCCGCCAAGTGCCCCTATTGCGACTTCAACAGCCATGTGCGCGGGGCGGTAGACCAGAAGGCCTGGGCCGATGCGCTGCTGGCTGAAATGGCCTTCCATGCCGAGCGCACACAGGGCCGCAGGCTCGACAGCATCTTCTTCGGCGGCGGCACGCCATCCCTGATGGAGCCCGCGACGGTCGAGGCGGTGATCGCCGCCGCTGCAGGGCACTGGCACCTGGCGAATAGCGCCGAGATCACGCTCGAGGCCAATCCTACCTCGGTAGAGGCCGACCGCTTCCGAGGCTACGCACGTGCCGGGGTGAACCGCCTGTCGCTGGGCGTGCAGGCACTAAACGATCCCGACCTCAAGGCACTGGGGCGCCTTCACAGCGTCTCGGAAGCTCGCGCAGCGTTCGATATGGCAAGAGCCATATTCGACCATATCAGCTTCGACCTGATCTACGCGCGGCAGGGTCAGAGCCTTTCAGACTGGGAATCCGAGCTTGACGAAGCGCTGGCAATGGCCGCCGACCATCTGTCGCTCTACCAATTGACTATCGAGGCCGGTACCCGGTTCGGAGAGTTGCACGCGCGCGGTAAATTGCGCGGCCTTCCCTCCGACGACCTGTCGGCGGACATGTACGCGCTGACACAAGAGCGGACGGCGGTGGCAGGCTTCACCGGCTATGAAATATCGAACCACGCCAAACACGGCGCCGAGGGCAAGCACAACCTGATCTATTGGCGCTACGGTGAATACGTGGGCATCGGCCCAGGCGCACACGGCCGCTATACGGCTCATGGAGCGCGCCTGGCGACCGCGACCGCCCTGCACCCGGAAACGTGGCTCAAGGCCGTCCAGCAGGCAGGACACGGGCTGGTGACGGAAGATCCGGTTCCCGCGTCCGACCAGGCCGAGGAATACCTGATGATGGCCCTGCGCCTGGCCGAGGGCGCGTCGCTCGACCGCCACGCCCGGCTTGGCGGGACCGTTTTGACCGCCCTGCCTGAACTTGCGACCGAAGGGCTGCTGACACAGGACGGCGACCGGATCGCGGTCACCGCGCGCGGAAGGCCCCTGCTTAACGCCGTGCTGCGAGAATTGCTGGCCTGAGTCTCAGCCGCCCGACAGCGTGCTGAGCAGCCGGTCGAGGTCGTCCAGCGACTTGTATTTGATCTTCATCGTGCCGCCATCGTTGCCCGCGGCGTGGTCGATACTGACCCGCATTTTCAGCTGCGCAGTCAGATCCGCCTCAATAGCGCGTGTATCCGCGTCTTTCTGAGGCTTAACCTGTTGATTTTTATTGTCTTTATCCTTCTCGGAACGCACCAGCTCCTCGGTCTGCCGGACCGATAGCCCCCGCCCGATGACCTGTTGCGCCAGTGCGGCCGGATCTTCAGCCGGGATCAGCGCTCGCGCATGGCCGGCGCTCAACCGTCCCGCCCGTAAGTGGTCGATCACCGCGGCAGGCAGGTTGAGCAGACGCAGCGTGTTCGCAATATGGCTACGGCTCTTTCCAAGGGCCTCGGCAATCGTCTCTTGCCCATGCCCGAACCGGTCCATGAGCTGCCGGTAGCCGAGCGCCTCTTCGACCGGGTTCAGGTCGACGCGCTGCACGTTCTCGATGATCGCAACTTCCAGAACTTCCTCGTCGGAAAGTTCGCGGATGACAACGGGCACCTCGTGCAGTTGCGCCTTCTGCGCAGCCCGCCAGCGCCGCTCCCCCGCGACCAGCTGGAAGTTTTCTGGGTTTTCGGGATCCGGCCGCACGACGAGCGGCTGGATGATGCCGTTGCGGCGTATCGACGAGGCCAGCTCATTCAGCTCGTCGTCATTGAAGGTCCGGCGCGGCTGATCCGGGTTCGCCTGAATCCGGTCGATCGCGACGGTGGACCCGCTGACCTTCGCCGCAGGCGCTGCGCTCTCGGGATTTTCCGGATCGGCCGTATCCGCCAGAAGGGCCGAAAGCCCGCGCCCAAGTCCTTTGCGATCGGTCTTGCGAACCATCAGTGCCCCCTCATGCTGTCTGGCGTGCACGCACGCGTTTGCGCAGTTCCTTGGCCAGCGCCATGTAAGCCTGGCTGCCGGTGCTGCGCGGATCGTAGGTCAGCGCCGGGATCCCATGCGACGGCGCCTCGGACAAGCGCACGTTCCGGGGAATCACGGTGCGGAACACCAACTCACCCAGGTTCTCGCGCACATCGGCCTCGACATCCGCAGTCAGGTTGTTCCGCTGGTCATACATCGTCAGCACGATCCCCTGGGTGATCAGGTTCTTGTTCGACGACTGCCGGATCTCGCTGACCGTGCGCAGGAGTTGGGTAATCCCCTCAAGCGCAAAGAACTCGCATTGCAGCGGCACCAGGACGCCGTCAGCTGCGACAAGCGCATTCACCGTCAGCATGTTCAGGGACGGAGGACAGTCGATCAGCACTATATCTTGGTTGCCGATATCGCCATCCCGCAAGGCATTGCGCAATCGCGTGATCCGATCCCGTGCCCCGGCCAGCTCGATGTCCACCGAGCTCAAGTCCGGCGTCGCCGGGATGACCGACAGCCGCTTGGTCGAGGTCGGCAGAATTGCCTCTTTCGCACTGCCATGACCCATCAACACGTCGTAGGACGTCACATCCCGCTCAGCCTGACCGATCCCGAGCCCGGTCGAGGCATTGCCTTGGGGGTCCATATCGACCAGCAGCACACGCTCTCCCAGCTGCGCCAGCGAGGCACCGAGGTTGATCGCGGTCGTGGTCTTGCCCACCCCGCCCTTCTGGTTGGTGATGGCAATGATACGGGGGGTCTCAGGCACGCTTGAAATCTCCGATCTCGAGGAGGACGGAGGCCGGATCGGTAAGGCTCGGCACCGCCTTCGCAGATACATGCCAGAAGCGCTTCGCTTCCGTCAATTCCTCGGCATGGGTCCTGCCCTTCGGGAACAGGCAGACCGCCCCGGGGGCTGCGTGGCGCTCGGCGAACTCCAGCAGTTTCACCAACGGGGCAAGGGCGCGCGCGCTGATGATATCGGCGCCCTGCGGCGGTGCGGACTCGATTCGGTCGGAGACAACCCGCGCATTGAGAGACAATTCCCGAACGGCCGTGAGAAGGAACGCGCCTTTGCGCTGATCCGATTCCAGCAAGATGACTTCGAGATCCGGCCGAAGCTCCTTGGACAGAATCGCAATAACTAGCCCCGGAAGACCCCCGCCGGTACCTATATCCAGCCACTTTGTGCCCTTTGCAGGCGCATGCGCCCACAATTGCGCACTGTCGAGGATATGGCGGGTCCAGACCTCATCCACCGTATTTTGGCTGATAAGGTTTATCTTGCGTGTCCACTTGGTAAGAAGTGCCACATATGCCGCCAGCCGATCGCATGTTTCACGTGAAACATTCAGATCCGCCTGCAGTCGTGTGCAGGTGTCCGACTGACTCATGCAGTCTTCCGCCGGTAACGCCGAAGTTCGCCCAAGATCAGCGTCAGAGCCGCAGGCGTCATCCCCTCAATCCGGCCTGCCTGAGCAAGTGATTCGGGCCGAATCCGCGCCAGTTTCTCGGACAGCTCCGCAGAAAGCCCGTGAACCGCCGCATACGGGAAGTCCCGAGGCAGAATTGTCGCCTCTTCCTTGCGAAGAGCCTCCACATCCTGAGCCTGCCGATCAAGATACCCGGCATACCGCGCGTCCCTTTCAAGCTGCGCGACAATCTCCGGGCGTACATTCGACAACTCAGGCCAAACCCTCACCAGGTCAGCCCAAGTGACATCCTTGTAGGACATCAGGTCCAACACCGACCTACGTTGTCCATCCTCGTTGACCGAGATTCCGTGCTTTCGAGCCTCATTCGGCGTCACCGACAATGTTTCCGCCATCTTCCGAGCAGATGTCAGCGACTCCATCTTGCCTTCAAACGCCACGCGCCGCGTATCGGATACGCAGCCCACTGCAATCGCCTTAGGCGTCAACCGCTGATCCGCATTGTCGGCACGCAGCGATAGACGGAACTCGGCCCGCGAGGTGAACATGCGATACGGCTCACTGACGCCGCGCGTCACGAGATCATCAACCAGCACGCCGATATAAGCTTCGGCCCGGTCGAAGGTCACCGGTTCCTCACCAGCGGCATCCCGGGCAGCATTCAAGCCGGCGACGAGCCCCTGTGCCGCAGCCTCTTCATACCCCGTGGTCCCATTGATCTGCCCCGCCAGGTAAAGACCCGGGCAATCCTTGAGCTCGAGCGTATGCCGAAGCGAGCGCGGCTCCACGTAGTCATACTCGATCGCATACCCCGGCTGCAGAATTCTCGCAGTCTCAAGCCCGGCAATCGAGGCGATATATTCCTCCTGCACATCTACCGGCAGAGAGGTGGAAATGCCGTTCGGATAGACCGTGTGATCGGTAAGCCCTTCCGGCTCAAGGAAAATCTGGTGCGCGCCCTTCTCGGCAAAACGCAGCACCTTGTCCTCGATGGAAGGACAGTACCGCGGTCCCACACCATCGATATGCCCACCGTACATCGCCGATCTTTCCAGGTTCGCCCGGATAATCTCGTGCGTGCGTTCATTCGTGTAGGTGATCCCGCAGGAGATCTGCCGCACTCTTGGCTTGTCCGAAAGGAACGAAAACAGCACCGGGTCCTCATCGGCAGGCTGCATTTCCAGCCCATCCCAGTTGATGGTCCGCCCATCCAGTCGCGCCGGTGTGCCGGTCTTCAGCCGCCCCAAGGGGAGCCCCATCCCCTCGATCCGGTCCCCAAGAGCATTCGCGGGCCGATCGCCCATGCGCCCGCCCTGCTGTCGCTGGTCCCCAATGTGGATGACTCCGCGAAGGAAAGTGCCCGTGGTAAGAACAACCGATCTAGCCCGGATCTCACTACCATCGCCCAAGCGGACACCGACGACCCGATGATTTTCCTGGATCAGATCCTCGACCTCAGCCTCGATCACCTCCAGCCCCGTGGCATTCCGGAACTCCGCCTGCATGGCCTCACGGTAAAGCGCGCGGTCCGCTTGGGTCCGTGGCCCCTGCACCGCAGGTCCCTTCCGACGGTTCAACAGGCGGAACTGGATCCCGGCGGCATCAGCCACCCGGCCCATCAGCCCGTCCATCGCATCGACCTCGCGCACAAGGTGGCCCTTCCCAAGACCTCCAATGGCCGGATTGCACGACATTTCGCCCAGACGGTCGAACCGGTGTGTCACCAGAACGGTCCGCGCACCGCTACGCCAAGCCGCGTGAGCAGCCTCGGTCCCAGCGTGCCCGCCACCGATCACAATCACATCGAAGTCATGTTTCACGTGAAACATCCTCACTTCCCCAGGCAGAAACTCGCGAAGATATCGTCAAGCAGCGCTTCGACATCCACCTTGCCAATCAGGCTATCCAGCCGCCTCAAGGCGGCCCTTAGATCCTCGGCAGCAAGGTCGGCACCTTCGGAGCCCTCTTCTACATGAACCAGCGCTGATTCCAAAGCGGCAACCGCACCCTCGACAGCCACCCGATGCCGCAGCCGGATCATCACAGAAGATCCGGCCATCCGCGTCGAAAGCTCTGCGGAAATCGCCTCGAGCAGTGCCGAAACTCCGTCCCCGGTCAGCCCCGACACCGGAAGGCCCTCTCCCGACGCCCCAAGATCAGCCTTCGGCGCCACCTGGATATCCCCAGCCTCCCAAAGCTCTCCCGCCGGGGCCCCGCCCAGAAACACCCTCAGATCCGCGGCGGCCGCACGGGCCCGCGCCCGCTCGACCCCCAGCGCTTCGATCTGATCCTCGGTCTCCCGGACGCCAGCGGTATCCAGCAACGTCACCGCCAGGCCCTTCAGGTCCATCCGGACCTCGATCACATCCCGCGTCGTTCCCGCAATATCCGAAGTTATCGCGGCATCTCGGCCCGCCAGCGCATTCAATAGCGTCGACTTCCCGACATTCGGCGCGCCGACTATCGCAACCTCGAACCCTTGCCGAACCCGCTCGGCACTCTCTGCACCGGCCAACTGAGCCCTCAACTCGGTCACCACGGCCTCGATATGCTCCCGCGCCTCGTCGGCCAGGTCGTCGGGCAGTTCCTCGTCGGCGAAATCAATCGTCGCCTCGACCAGGGCCGATGCCCGGATCAGCCGCTTTCGCCAACCGGCCGCCAGATCGCCAATTGCCCCGCGCATCACGGTCAACGCCTGCCGCCGCTGCGCTTCGGTCTCGGCGACGACCAGATCGCTCAACCCCTCGACCTGCGAGAGGTCCATGCGCCCGTTCTCCATCGCCCGCCGGGTGAATTCCCCCGGTTCGGCCAATCTCACAGCATCATCAGAAACAAGCGCTCGAAGCACCGCAGTTTCCACTGCGATACTTCCATGTATTTGAAATTCAACAGTTTTTTCGCCCGTGAAGCTGTGCCCCTCGGCGAAAGCGATCACAAGCGCCTGGTCCAGGACCTCACCGGATACGGGGTCCTTGAGCACACGCACCCGCGCCGTCCCGACCTCCGGTAACCCATCGGTCAGCGCCTCGCCCACGCGAAACGCCTGCGGCCCCGACAGTCGGACGACCGCAACGCCCGCTTGTCCGCGGGCCGTCGCTACGGCTGCAATCGTGTCGGACATCTCGCAAGCGCCCCACGGCGCGACGCACCTAGCTGTTCATGGAGTCGAAGAATTCGCCGTTCGTCTTGGTCTGCTTGAGCTTCCCAAGCAGGAACTCGATCGCATCGGTCGTGCCCATCGGGTTCAGGATGCGGCGCAGCACGAACATCTTGGTCAGATCCGCCTTGTCGACCAGCAGATCCTCTTTCCGGGTGCCGGACTTGAGGATGTCGATGGCCGGGAACACGCGCTTGTCGGCGATCTTGCGGTCCAGCACGATCTCCGAGTTGCCGGTGCCCTTGAACTCTTCGAAGATGACCTCGTCCATGCGGCTGCCGGTATCGATCAGCGCGGTCGCGATGATCGTCAGGCTGCCGCCCTCTTCGATGTTCCGCGCGGCACCGAAGAAGCGCTTCGGCCGCTGCAGCGCGTTCGCGTCGACACCACCGGTCAGCACCTTGCCCGAGCTCGGGACCACGGTGTTGAACGCACGGCCCAGACGGGTGATCGAATCCAGCAGGATGACCACGTCGCGCTTATGCTCGACCAGCCGCTTTGCCTTCTCGATGACCATCTCGGCGACCGCCACGTGACGCTGCGCCGGCTCGTCGAAGGTCGAGGACACCACCTCACCCTTCACCGAGCGCTGCATGTCCGTGACTTCCTCGGGCCGTTCGTCGACCAGCAGGACGATCAGGAAGCACTCAGGGTGGTTCTTCTCGATCGAGGCGGCGATGTTCTGCAGGATCACGGTTTTACCGGTCCGCGGCGGCGCCACGATCAGCGAGCGCTGGCCCTTCCCGATCGGCGCGACTAGATCGATCACGCGGGCCGACTTGTCCTTGATGGTGGGATCCTCGATCTCCATACGCAGGCGCTCATCGGGGTAGAGCGGCGTCAGGTTGTCGAAATGCACCTTGTGACGCGCCTGCTCGGGATCTTCGAAATTGATCTGGCTGACCTTCACCAGCCCGAAATAGCGCTCGTTGTCCTTCGGCGCGCGGATCACGCCTTCGACCGTGTCGCCGGTGCGCAGCGAGTATTTCCGGATCTGGTTCGGGCTGACGTAGATGTCGTCGGGACCGGGCAGATAGTTTGCTTCGGGGCTGCGCAGGAAGCCGAACCCGTCCTGCAGGACCTCCAGGACGCCATCGCCCGAGATCTCGACCCCTTCTTCGGCCAGTTCCTTGAGAATGGCGAACATCATGTCGCCCTTGCGCATCGTCGATGCGTTCTCGATCTCGAGCTCTTCCGCCATCTCGATCAGATCGGCAGGGCTCTTGGCCTTCAGGTCAGCGAGGGAAAGCTCGTCAAAATCCATAGATATGTTCAACCGCTCTCATAGGGGATGATCGGGGATTCGGATATGCGCAGCCCGATGGCCGACAGGTGTCCGTGTGCAGGGAGTTGCGACGGGATTCCATCGCAGTTGCTCTGAATATGGGCAGAGCAGCCTCGGAGTCAATTGCTAACCGTCACAAATGCTCAGAATGGCTTCACGACGACCATGATGACGATCACCAGCAACAGAACGGTCGGAACCTCGTTCATAAGCCGGTAGGTCCGCCCGGTGTGACGATTGGCGCCGGCAGCGAAGTCCTTCAGACGCTTCGCCAGCCAATGATGCATCCACGTCAGTCCCAGGACAGACGCCAGCTTCACATGCAGCCATCCATCGGCCCAACTCACCACACCGGGTGTCAGCAGAAGCACGATCCCAAAAACCCAAGTGGCGATCATCGCAGGATTCATGATCAATTTCAGTAGCTTGCGTTCCATGACCATGAAGGTCTGATCCAGTTCGCCACCCGGTTTCGCCCGCTCTGCGTGATAGACGAACAGTCTGGGCAGGTAGAAAAGCCCAGCCATCCAGGTCACGACCGAGATGATGTGAAACGCTTTCGTCCAGAGATAGATCGACGAGAGGAATTCCATTTTCTTGGCAAACCTTTCTGGGAACGGAGTTTTGTTCCTACTCTCTTAAGAGAAAAGATTAGGAAAGATAGTGGTGGTAGAGGTGCTGTGGACAACGGGGATTACCGCAATTCCGCGATACTCCACAGCTCAGGGTGAATCCAGACCCGGTGTGGACACTTTTCCGCAAGATTCACGGAGAGTCGCGAACAACGCAGAAATTCTTATTATAACAATAACTTATGATAGCCCCTTCAGACATCTGGCCTGTGCATAACTCGTGGGAAACTTTTGCTTGCCATGCTCGGCGCCCGATTCCCACACAGCGGGGATCGCAGCAGCGTGGACTCTGCGCACAGGGAACAAGCGCTTGCCAATCTGTCGAAAGACGGGTCATACCGCTGGGACAATCCGCGACGCTGTGGATGACGCACCGGTTTTCCCGGCCTTCTCCACATCACGTGGGGGAGGAATCGGTTCGGAGCGTGCGATGCAGCCGCCGCAGGGAATTTCAATCCTGCTTATCTCGGATTCGACCGGCGAGACGGTCAGCGCCGCCGCGCGCGCCGCGCTTAGCCAGTTCCGCGGGGTCGAGCCCACCTACGAGCTGTATCCTTTCGTCCGCAGCCGCGCAGACCTGGAGCGGATCGCGCCCGCGGTGTTCGCGCGCGCCCGCCTCGTCGCCTTTACTGTTGTGGACCCCGACCTGAAGGCCGCCATCGCGGAAATGGCCCAGCAGGCCGATCTTCCCTGCGTTCCTCTGCTCGATCCGCTGATCGACGGTGTGGCGCGCGTGCTCGGGCTCGCGCCCTCGACGCGTCCCGGCCAGCAGTACCTTGTCGACACCGCCTATCTCGACCGGATCAACGCCATCGATTTCGCGATCAGTCATGACGACGGCCTGACCGAGGATTACCTGCTCTCCGCCGACGTCGTGCTGGTCGGCGTCAGCCGCACCTCCAAGACGCCGACTTGCATCTATCTAGCGTATCAGGGCATCAAGGCCGCCAACGTGCCGCTGATCCCGACGCAGGATCCCCCGGCCGAACTGTTGACCGCGATCAAGGCGGGTGTGCCGGTGATTGGCTTGACCGCCAGTTCCGCGCGGCTGACCCAGGTACGCCAGACCCGGCTGCGCGCCCTCGGCCAGGGTCAGGGCCGCGACTACTCCGACCGCGAGCGGATCGAGGATGAACTCGTCGCCGCCCGCCTCTTCTTCGAGCGGCACAACCTGCCCGTCATCGACGTCACGCGGCGCTCGATCGAGGAAACCGCCGCCTCCATCCGCCAGATCATCGGAGCCCACCACGGATGACCCAGCCCGTCCTTCTCGCCTCGGCCTCGGCCGCGCGGGCCGATATGCTGCGCAATTGCGGCGTGCCGATCGAAACCCAACCCGCCCGCGTTGACGAGGCCGCCGTCAAAGCGGCGATGCTCGCCGAAAGCGCGCCGCCGCGCGACATCGCCGACACCCTGGCCGAGCTGAAGGCGCAGCGCATCGCGCAGCGGCACCCGGACCGGCTGGTGCTCGGCGCGGACCAAGTGCTGGTGCAGGACGGTACGCTCTACGACAAGCCAACGGACCTCGACGATGCTCGCGCGCAACTGTCTGCCCTGCGCGGCAAGGCGCACGAACTACTCTCCGCCGCAGTAATCTACGAGGCCGGCCGCCCGGTCTGGCGGTACATCGGCAGGGCGCAACTGGTGATGCGCGACTTCTCGGACGACTTTCTCGAAACCTACGTCGCCCGTCACGGGAATGACCTGCTTGCCACAGTCGGATGCTATAAGCTCGAAGCGGACGGTCCTTGCCTTTTCTCCCGTGTGCAGGGCGATTACTTCTCTGTCCTGGGACTGCCGCTTCTCGAAGTGCTGCAGTTTTTCAGGACCAGAGGGGTAATCCAGGAATGACCGACAGCGCGCCGCCACTCGCCGGCGTCGTGGGGTGGCCCATCGCACACACCCGCTCTCCCGTGGTGCACAATCATTGGCTGCGTCGATACGGGATCGACGGCTTCTACATCCCGATCGGGATGCGTCAGCAGGATTTCGAAGAGGGCATCCGCTCGCTTCCGAAACTTGGCTTCCGAGGCGTGAACCTCACCATCCCGTACAAGGAGACGATCCTGTCGATGGCCGACACGGTGTCCGACCGGGCATCGCTCATCGGGGCCGCCAACACGATCACCTTCCGCGAAGATGGCGCGATCCACGCCGACAACACCGACGGCACGGGGTTCCTGGAGTCCGTCCGCGCCGCGGCACCCGAATGGTCGCCCAAGGCCGGGCCCGCGCTGGTGCTCGGCGCCGGCGGCGCCGCGCGCGCGGTAATCTCGGCACTGCTGAACGCCGGCGCACCCGAAGTCCGTATCGCCAACCGCACCCGCCAGAAGGCCGAGATGCTGGCCGAGCACTTCGGCGGCCGCATGGTCCAGGTCGACTGGGATCGCGCCGCCGAGGCGGTCGATGGCGCGTGGATCGTCGTCAATACGACCGCGCTCGGCATGAAGGGCAAGCCGCCCCTCAACGTGATGCTCGACGCCGCCTCGCGCGCGACGCTGGTGGTCGATATCGTCTACAACCCGCTCGAGACCGAGTTCCTGGCCCGCGCTCGCGCGCTCGGCCTGACCGGGGTCGACGGGCTCGGCATGCTGCTGCACCAGGCTGTGCCCGGCTTCGAAAGCTGGTTCGGCGTCCGTCCCGAGGTCGACGACGAGCTTCGCCAGGTCGCGCTGCCCCGGTGAGCGTGCGGCCCTACCTGCTCGGCCTCACCGGCTCCATCGCCATGGGCAAGAGCACGACGGCGCAGATGTTCCGCGATGCGGGCGTCCCGGTCTGGGACGCCGACGCCACGGTGCACCGGCTTTACGAAAAGGGCGGCGCGGCGGTCGATCCGGTGGCCGCGCTGGTGCCGTCGTCGCTGGTGGATGGCACCATTGACCGCACCGCCCTTTCCGCCGCGATCCGCCAGGACCCGTCCCTGCTCGACCGACTGGAAAAGATCGTCCACCCGCTCGTCCAGCAGGACCGCGCAGCCTTCGTTGCCGAGACCGAGGCCGATATCGTCGTGCTCGACATCCCGCTGCTCTACGAGACCGGGGCCGAAGCCGAATGCGATGCCGTCGTCGTCGTCACCGCGCCCCCGGAGGTTCAGCGCGCCCGTGTCCTTGCCCGCCCCGGCATGACCCAGGACCGCTTCGAGTCTCTGCTTCTGCGGCAGATGCCCGACGCCGACAAACGCGCCCGTGCCGATTTCGTCATCGACACCAGCCGGGGCCTTGAAGCCGCCCGCGCCGACGTCCACTCTGTGCTGGAAACCGTGCGGAGCAAACATGCGTGAGATCGTCCTCGACACCGAAACCACCGGCCTGAGCCCGGACGAGGGCCACCGCATCGTCGAGATCGGCGGGGTGGAGCTCTACAACCACGTCCCCACCGGCAACACCTACCACCAGTACATCAATCCACAGCGCGACATGCCGGAAGAGGCGTTCAACGTCCACGGCATCAGCAGCGAGTTCCTGGCCGACAAGCCCCTGTTTGCCGATATCGCGCAGGAGTTCCTCGACTTCGTCACTGGCGCGAAACTGGTGATCCACAACGCCGCCTTCGACGTGCGCTTCCTGAACGCCGAGCTTGGCTGGTGCAGCAAGCCCCTGCTGCCGCCCGACGTCGCCGTCGACACGCTCGAAATTGCCCGCAAACGCTTCCCCGGTGCGCAGAACTCGCTGGACGCGCTGTGCCGCCGCTTCGCGATCGACAACTCGGCCCGAACCCTGCACGGCGCGCTGCTCGACTCCGAGATCCTCGCCGACGTCTACCTGGAACTGATCGGCGGCCGTCAGCCCGGTCTGGTGCTGAACGTCGTTACCGGCGGCGCAGGCGGCACCGAAGCCGCCAGCGGCGACTACACCCCGCCGCCCCGCCCGCGCCCGCTGCCCTCCCGCGTGACCGAAGCCGAGGCCGAAGCCCACGCCGCCTTCGTCGCGGACCTGGCGGAAGGCGGCTGCTGGCCGACCTAATCCTGGGGCATGATCAATCGGGGCGCAGCCAGCCCCGATACCGCACGATCAGCCCCATCCCGAGCGGTGCGCCAAGTGCCACGTCGAAGTTGAACCGCCCGTTCTCGACGTACTCACGCGAGTCGCTTGAGGGCAGAAGAAAGCGCGGCATTGGAATGCCCAGCAGCCAGCCGCGTTTGACCGGGAACAGCATGCCCTCGCCGCTCACCGGCAGGTCCATCTCGAACGTCAACGGCCCGAACCGCTCGCGGAAATGCCCCGGCAGGGGCGATTGCGAGAGATACGAACGGAACACCCGGCCATCGAAATTGCGCTCCAAGGTCTCGCCCGTATCGGTGCGCGTCTTGGTGACGGTTACCTGCACTCCGTCCGCCTCAGGCGGAAAGCCGAACAGCGCGGCGATGGCCCGTGCGGGCAGGGACCGGCCCCGTGTCACCCGCGCCTCGCCCGAGAACCTTTCGACATCCTGCACCTCGTGCGACGCCCGCGCCTCAGGCGCCAATCGGTCCCAGGCCTCGCCCAACACGCGGTGAAACAGCGGCGGGCTAGCCGCTTCGGTGCCTTGCGTCGTCACGTGCAGCCCCTCCAGCGCCTCCTCGACCTCCGCAGGAGACATCTCCGCCAGACACGCCCGCGCCCCGGTGGGAACCCGGTCCAGCCGCCTCAGAACAGCACGCGCCGCGACCGCCGGAACATAGGGCCCGTCGCCCGCCTCAGCGACCAGCACCCAGTCGCGGCGCAGCGGAGCACCGTTCTTCAGCCCGACGACGCGCACCCGCATCCCGCCGCGATCGGTCCCGAACGGCTTCGTCAGATCGGCCAGCCGCCTGATCGCCCTGGCCCGCGCCGGGGTCACGGCGAACCGCCAGCGCCGCCGCAGCCAGCCGATCGCCTGCATCCCCCGATCCAGCAGTCCCAGTTCCATCCCCGCCCGGAAGATCACTGACCGCGCGTCGAAACGCTCCGGGAACAGCCGGATGTCTGGCACCTCGATGAACCGGGCGCGGCGCACAAGGTCCGGGGCCAACGCGATCCGCCGAGAATCGCCCCAACACATCTGTTCGCGCCAGCGCCCACCGCGCCAGACCTGCGAGCTGGTGCCCAGCTGCCCCACAATGCTTGCGATCACCGAGGTCCCGCGCGGCGCACGGTTCCCTGGCAGGATCGCGCTGTCGATCAGTAGAACCTCATCCAGCCCCTTGCACAGCTCCGCCACCACCGCGGACGAGATCGCTGGTACGCTCGACACGCCCGACAGCACCCGCCGCCCCGCCGCGTGCGCCTCGGCATCGAGCGCGGCGATCCCCGCCGTGAACCCCGCATCGTCCGAGAAATCCAGGTAATCCGCCCCATTCGCGATACACAGCCGAGCGAGCCGATAGGGATCGCCCACGTAGCCCTGAAACGGCCCGACGGCATCCACCACCACGTCCGGCGCGGCAGCAAACAACGCCTCCGGCGCCGCCGCGATATCCACCGCCAGCGCGTCGCAACCAAGCTTCGCGGCCAGAGCCTCGGCCCGCGCCCGGTCCCGCCCGGCGACGATCACCCCGTGCCCGTCGCGCAGCAGCAACTCGGCCAGCCGCGAGCCGAACACCCCGTAGCCGCCGGCGACGACGACCCTCATTCCATCAGCCTCGCGCGCAGCGCGGGGTCAGGGATGGCGCAGATATCCGTTCGCCCGAACAGCCGGTAGCGGTTCCGCGCCAGCCGCCGGTACAGCCAGTCCTGCACCCCGCGCGGGATGATTTGCAGCGGCTGAAGGAAAAGCCCCACGCCCCCGACACGCCGCCCCGCGCGGATCATCGCATCCAGCGAGGTATGGGCGATGCCGCCATCGATCAGCAGCCAGCTCTCAGGATCGGCCGGGTCCATCCCGTAGTGCTCCAGCAACGCCCGCCCGAGCGGGCTCTGGCTGCGGCAGATGCGGAACTCACCCTTGCGGTCGTGCCGCGCGATCAGCCGCGCGCCGACCGAGCACAGCACGCATTCGCCGTCCATGACCGTCACCGGACCGCTGTCGTCGAAAACTGGCACCGCGGGGTCGGAGCGGTAGGAATACGCGGCGCGTGGAATGGGTGCCGTCATGGGAACAGGCCCTCCCGGCTGAAATGAGCGCGTGAAATCTCGGCCCAGAACAACCTTGCGCGAAAGCCAAGTCAATCGACGCGGCGGCCCGTGCGCTGATCTGCCGCCACGCCGCCATGCAAATAAGAAGCCCGCCGCGACCTGCGCGACGGGCTTTCTGCATGAAGACGGGCCTGGCTTACGCCTGCGGAACGGCTCCGTTGCCGTTGCCCTCGGATGCCTGGGCCTGCTGGCGGCGCATCAGGTCCTGGATGTACAGCTGCTGGAAGTCGATGTTGTCGACGTTCAGCGGCGGGTAGCCACCGTCGCGGGTCACGTCGCCGATGATGCGGCGGACATAGGGGAAGATCATCCGCGGGCACTCGATCAGCAGGAACGGGTGCAGCTGGTTGTCGGGCACGTTCTCGACCTTGAACTGGCCGGCGTATTCCAGCTCGAGAATGAAGACCATCGCGTCCTGGGCCTTGTTCTCGACCTTGACCTTGAGGATCACCTCGTACTGCGCGTCGCCCGATTTCTTGGCATCCAGAGCGACCTGGACCTGCACCTGGGGCTGGCCCTCGATCTTCTGGCCCTTCTGAACGGCGATGTTCTCGAAGGACATGTCGCGGATGTACTGGGCCAGCACCTGCATCTTCGGGCGGGCCTGCGCCTGGGCGGCGGCGTCTGCGCCGGGCTGCGGCTGGTCGGTGTCTTGTTCGGCCATTTGGCTCCTCGCAAGATAAGTCTGAAAATCCTTGCCCTGCGGTCTACCGTCCTAGCGCTCCCGCGTCCACCCGCTGTTGCCGCGCGGGCCGTCGTCGTCGACGTCCTCGGGGTCGAGACGCTGGTATTCCGCGTCGATCACGTCGTCGTCCGCTTGCCGCCGCGCACTGTGGGTAGAGGTAGTAAACACCGTCGCCTGCGCCGCCACGCTGGCCGCGCCGCGCCGGATGATCGCCCTGCGCACCGGCGGCAGCAGCAAAAGGAAGCCCACGGTATCGGTAAAGAACCCGGGCGTCAGAAGAAGCACGCCTGCGACAAGGATCATCGCGCCATGCGCCAGCAACCCGGTCGGGTTCTCGCCCGCGCTCATCCGGCGTTGCAACTCGGCCAGTGTCGCCATGCCCTGCGCCCGCATCAGCGCGGTGCCCGCTATGGCTGTCAGCACCACGATGGCCAGAGTCGGCCACAGCCCGATCCAGCCGCCGACCTGGATGAACAGCGCGATTTCGATGATGGGCACCGCGACGAAAGCGGCGAACATCAGCCCGGTTATCCTGTTCCGTGCCAAAATGCCTCCTGTTGGCCGATGGACTTGGAATGTGTGACCCCCTACATAGGAAGCAGGGCGTGCAAGCGCCAGAATTCTGTTGCACGAAAGAGGAAAGGGCATCCATGGGCTCGCAACTGATCCAGATCCTGGTTTTGGCGGGCGTGGCGCTGTTCCTCATCCTGCGCCTGCGCGACGTGCTGGGCACCCGCGACGGGTTCGAAAAACCCCTGCCACGGCCCTCCCGCCCGGAGAGCGAGCGTGCCAACCGCAGTTTTGAGGTAATCGACGGCGGCGGCGAGGATCACGACATCACCGACCATGTCGAGGCCGACAGCCCCGCCGCCAAGGCGCTGGCCCAGATGAAGCAGGTCGAACCCAGCTTCTCGGTCTCGGAATTCGCGCACGGCGCGCGCCAGGCCTACGAGCTGATCCTTATGGCCTACGAGAACGGCGAATTGGACACGCTGGAACAGTTCCTGGCCCCCGAGGTCTACGAGAGCTTCTCGTCGGCCGTCTTCGCCCGTGCCGACAAGGGCCTCACGGTCGATGCGAATTTCGTCGGCATCCGCGAGCTGAAGATCGTCGGTGCCGAGTTCGACACCGAAAGCCGCGAGGGCGACATCACCATCCGCTTCGTGGGCGAGCTGACCTCGGTCGTGCGCAACCCCGAAGGCGAGGTGGTCGAGGGCGACCCGCAGGAGATCAAGCGCCAGAAGGACGTCTGGACCTTCAGCCGCGTGATGGGCAGCGACAACCCGAACTGGCTTCTGGTCGCCACCGGCGGCTGAGCCTTCCGGCCGCATGCCGCCCCGGCGCAGAAAACCCCGTGGCCTGACCGACGAGGACCGCGCGCTCTGGGATCGGGTCAGCGCCACCGCTGTGCCGCTCGAGGCGCGCAAGCGCGACACGCAAGCCGACCGGGCCGGGGATGAACCGGCCCCCTCTCCGGCGCCTCGCAAAGCGGCGCCCCTGCCCGGCCCTTCTCCGATGCCGAGACCACCCCGGACCTTGAAGCCCAAGGGCCGGCCCGGCTCCGCCTCGCCGGTGCGCGTTTCGCTTTCTCCGGACCCGATGGATGCGCTGCGCGGCGCCACGCCCAACATGGACGCCAAGACCTTCGGTCGGCTGAAGCGTGGAAAACTTGCGCCCGAAGCGCGGATCGACCTGCACGGGATGAGCGCCGAGCGCGCCCACGCCGCGCTGCGCATGTTCATCGCTGATGCCTATGCGCGGCAATTGCGGCTGGTGCTGGTCATCACCGGCAAGGGCCGTCGCGACCACCCGGACGACTCTCCATCCCGGCGCGGCGTGCTGCGCAACGAACTGCCGCACTGGCTGGCGCAGCCGCCCTTGTCGCTTATGGTTCTGCAGACAGCGCCGGCCCACATCCGGCACGGAGGTGGCGGCGCGTATTACGTTTATCTCAGGCGGCGGCGCTAGGGGCGGGCGCCGGATGCCTCCGGCGGGGATATTTCAGGAAAGTGGAAGGCGGGTGCTTCAGGCGGCGATCGGTTGCGCGGCAGGCAGCAGCGCGCGGGCGCGGCGCATGGCGAAGTGGAGCAGCGCGGCCGAGCCGAGGGCGATCAGTGCCATGCCCTGTAGCTGCCGGTCGTAATCGACGCCCGCATCGATCAGCGCGCCGGTGATGACCGGGCCGAGGGCGGTGGCGAAGACCATCAGCGAGGTCGCGACGCTGCGGATCGCGCCAAGGTGCCGGGTGCCGTAGTACTCTGGCCAGAACGCGCCCAGCACAGCCGAGCCCGCGCCCTGCATGACCCCGATCAGGATCAACCCGATGGCGGCGGCGCCAAGGCTGTCGCTGAGGCTGAACAGCGTGAACGAGGCGACCAGCGGCAGCAGGTAGACCGGCATAACCCGGCCCGCGCCCCAGCGGTCGATGGCAGCGCCGGTCGCCAGCAGAGCCACGATCGCGCTGCCGGTGTAGAGAGGGAACAGCCCGGTGAACGCCTCGAGCGTCCAGCCGTTCTGTTCGACCAGATGGACCTGCTGGAAGAAGAACGCGGTGCCGAAGATCGGCTGCGCCAGCAGGCCGGGTGCGCAGGTCCAGAACAGCCAGTGTTTCAGCGCCATGCGCCGCGTCCAGTGCAGGCCCAGCATCCCGGCGCTGCTGTCAGCCTCGGCGGCGCCGCGCGGGCTGCGCTCGCGGCGCAGCAGGAACAGGACGATGGGGATGTAGGCCAGCAGCACCAGCGCCGCGACGCCCCAGGCGCTGCGCCAGCCCAGCCAGCCGGTCAGGAGCACGAAGCTCACAGGCATGATCGCCTCTGCCAGCGAGAACCCCATCGAGACGATCGAAATCGCCCGCCCCCTTTGCGCCGCGAACCAGCGCCCGACCGAGACGATGGCGAGATGGCTCATCATCCCCTGTCCGCAGAAGCGCAGCCCGAAGATCACCGCGACCAGCAGCGCCGCCGAGGGGTTCAGCGCCATTGCCGCGCAGACGCAGGCGAAGACTGCCAGGTTCAGCACCGCGAGGCTGCGTGTGCGGTAGCCGTCGACCATCCCGCCAATGGTCAGCATCAGCGCCGCCGACGCCAGCGTGCCGAGCGCATAGATCCCGCCCCATTCGCCGTGGCTGAGGCCGAACTCGGCGCGGATCTCGCCCGCGAAGACGGAAATGAAATAGGTCTGCCCGAAGGACGAGCCGAACGTAAGAAGCCCCCCGGCGGTCAGCCAGGGGGCGTTCGATTTCAGGAAATGTCCCAGCGCCCTCATGGGCGCCATCCCGACGCCATTTCGGCGCGCGTGTAAAGCGCCGTTACTGGAGCGGCTGGCCGTTGGCCATGATGCCGCCGTCCTTGAACTCGATCTTCGAGGTGAAGGCGTCTTCTCCGGCGGGCTGCGCGAAGGCCATCATCATGCCCATGGCCATGCCGACCTGCATCTGGTCGACGAGACCCAGCTGCACCAGCGAGTTCGCCAGCTTCTGGACGCCGCTGATGTTGATGTCCACGGCGCCGTTCGGCATCGGGATCGGACCCGTGTTGTCCAGCGTCACCGCGCCGTCTGCCTCGACCATGGCGCCGGCGGCCTGCACCAGCAGCTTGTTGAGGCTGACGCTCTCGACCTCGCCGACCTCCATCGGGTTGTCGGTCTCGGGCGCCTCGCTCAACGGCTTCTCCAGCCGCAGCTTGGCGTCGAGGTCCAGCGCCACGTTGGCGGCCTCGCGCGGCAGCAGCGCCTGCGGGTCGAACATGCCCCAGACGCTTTCGCCCAGGACCAGTTCGTTCAGCGCCAGGCCAACCTTCACGTCGCGCACCTGGTCAGACGGCGCGACCGGGGTCCGCAGCTCCATCATGCCACCGGCCAGCGAGGCGTCGAAGGGCGGCAGCGGCAGTGCGGTCGGATCGGGGGTCACGACATAGGACACCGCGCCGAAATCGGTGCGATACAGGAACTCCCCGTTCTCGACCGAAAGCTGGGCGGTGCCGCTTTCGGCCTCGCTCTCCAGGCTCATCGGCATGGTCGGATCGGCCGAGCTGAAGCTCTGCACCGAGGGGCCGCTGGCGATGTCCAGCTTGAAGCTGCCGTCCGAGAGGAACCGGTCCATATCCTCCTCGCCTTCCGGCAGGCCGGTGCCGGTCAGGTCGATGGTCATCTTCTCGGTGTCCATGTTGCCCTGCATCCGGGCGCTGCTTTCCGGGTCGATGAAGTCGTAGACCAGCTTCAGCCCATCCATCGAGAACGCGCCGGTCACATCACGCGCGGCCTCGTCGAAGCTCATCGAGAAGTCCAGCATCTCGGGCGCGACCGAAAGGGCCTTGAGGAACGGGTGATCCTCGGCCCCGCCGGTGACGTTCAGGCTGTCGGCGCTGAGCGACAGCTGCGGCTTGCCGGCGGCGCCCAGAACCCAGTTCGTGGTCAGCTGCAGGTTTTCCGAGGCCATGCCGACCGACAACGGCATGTCGTCGTCGGTGCTCTCGAAGCTGACCAGCGGCGCGACGGTCACGGTCACGTCGCCCGGCACCTCGGTCGAGGGGGTCAGCGTCACGAACTCGGTCGTGATGACGAAATCCGCATCCTCGGGCTCGATCCGCACGCCACGGAAGGTCAGGCTGTTGTCGTCGCCGACCTCGCGCGCGTCGAACGTGATGTTCGCGCCGCCCTGGTTCAGCTGCTCGATCCCGGCGTCCACCGCGTCCTGAATGGCGCCCGCATCCTGGGCGAAGGCCGCGCCCGAAAGCGCGACAACGGCGGTGGAGGTGAGGAGGATCTGTTTCATGTCGTCTGGTTTCCCCAAGTGAATGTCGGAGCGGACCCTAGCACGCCAAATGCGACATACCTACGGCGCCAGCCGGGTTTTCACGGGAAAACCGTGCGACAAGACACCCCGTCACAGGACGTAACGGCTGAGATCCACAGATTTCGCCAGTTCGCCCACCTGTTCCTCGACGAAAGCGCCGTCGATGGTGACGGTCTCGCCCGCGCGGTCGGGCGCGGTGTAGCTCAGTTCCTCGAACACCCGCTCGAGGATCGTGTAGAGCCGCCGCGCGCCGATATTCTCGACCGAGGCGTTCACCTCGGCGGCGATCCGCGCCAGCGCGGCGATCCCGTCCTCGGTGAAAGAAACCGACAGATCCTCGGTCTTCATCAGCTCGGTGTATTGCCGGGTCAGGGCGTTGTCGGTCTCGGTCAGGATGCGGACGAAATCCTCTTCAGTCAGCGCGCGCAGCTCGACCCGGATCGGCAGACGGCCCTGAAGTTCGGGCAACAGATCCGAAGGCTTGGCGATGTGGAACGCGCCGCTGGCGATGAACAGGATATGGTCGGTGCGGATCGGCCCGTGCTTGGTCGAGACTGTCGTGCCCTCGATCAGCGGCAGCAGGTCCCGCTGCACGCCCTCGCGGCTGACCTCGCCGCCGCGGGCGTCCTGCCGGGTGGCGACCTTGTCGATCTCGTCCAGGAAGACGATGCCGTCCTCCTCGACCGCGCGGATCGCCTCGCGGGTAATCTCTGCGTCATCCAGCAGCTTGTCGGCCTCGTCGGCAATCAGCAGGTCATAGCTGTCGGCGACCCGCACCTTCTGCTTCTTGGTGCGGCCCTGGAAGGCCTTGCCGAAGATGTCGCCCAGGTTCATCGCGCCCATGCCGGGTTGGCCGGGGATCTCCATCATCGGGAACGGGCTGGCGGTGTCGGACACTTCCAGCTCGATCTCGTGGTCGTCCAGCAGCCCGTCGCGCAGCTTCTTGCGGAACATCTCGCGGGTCTGCTCGCGGGCGTCCTTGCCGGCCAGGGCCTCGATCACTCGCTCTTCGGCGGCCTCGTGGGCGCGGGACTTCACGTCCTCGCGCTTCAGGTCGCGGACCATCACGATGGCGTTTTCCACCAGATCGCGAACGATTTGCTCGACGTCCCGACCGACATAGCCGACCTCGGTGAACTTGGTCGCCTCGACCTTCAGGAAGGGCGCTCGGGCCAGCTTGGCCAGGCGGCGGCTGATCTCGGTCTTGCCGACGCCGGTCGGACCTATCATCAGGATATTCTTGGGATAAACCTCGTCGCGGATATCCGCGCCCAACTGCCGGCGACGCCAGCGGCTGCGCAGGGCCACGGCGACGGCGCGCTTGGCGTCCTTCTGGCCGATGATGAAACGGTCGAGCTCGGAAACGATCTCGCGCGGGGTCAGGTCGGTCATGGGGTGCTCCAAATTCGGGGCGCGCTCTGCTCGGCGCGCGGCATCGTGTTCACGGCGGTTTCACGCGGCTCTCGCGTCCCGCCACTAGTGCGTGAGGCCGGATGGACCGGGCGGGCGTCTCGCGGCAGGCTTGGGGCAGATCGACCGGCAAAGGGGTCGCCCGAATGCCCACCCGCCGCATCTTCCTGCACGGCCTCGTCGCCGCACCGCTTCCGCTGTTCTCCGGCGCGCTGAAAGTCAGCGCGCAGGCCGCCTCTGGGCGGTTCACCGGCGCCAGCGGTCACGCCACCACCGGCACGGGCGGCATCGTCGCCCAGGACGGCGTCAACTACGTCAGCCTGGCCGAGGACTTCCGCTTCGACGGCGCCCCCGACCCCAAGGTCGCGTTGGGACGCAACGGCTACGATCCGGCGACGCTGCTGGGACCGCTGAAATCCGACACCGGCGCGCAAAGCTACCGGATCCCGGACAACATCGACCCGGCGGCCTATAACGAGATCTGGATCTGGTGCGAACAATTCAACGTCCCGCTGGGATCGGCCAAGCTCAACCGGTGATCTTCTCGACGGTCATGTTGCCGTTGGTATAGACGCAGATCTCGGCCGCGATGGTCAGCGCGCGGCGGGCGATGGTCTCGGCATCCATCTCGGTGTCGGTCAGCGCCCGCGCAGCGGCCAGCGCATAATTCCCGCCCGAGCCGATGGCGGCCACGTCATGCTCGGGCTCCAGCACGTCACCGGCGCCGGTCACGACCAGCAGGTCCTTGCCGTCGGTGACGATCAGCATCGCCTCCAGTTTCTGCAGGTACTTGTCGGTGCGCCAGTCCTTGGCCAGCTCGACGCAGGCGCGCTGCAACTGGCCGGGGGTGGCTTCCAGCTTCGCCTCCAGCCGCTCCAGCAGGGTGAACGCATCGGCGGTCGAGCCGGCGAAGCCCACGACCACATCGCGCCCGCCCGGAGACAGCCGCCGCACCTTGCGCGCGGTGCCCTTGATGACGGTCTGGCCCAGGCTCACCTGCCCGTCGCCCGCCACGACGACCTCGCCGCCCTTGCGGACGCCCACGATCGTCGTTCCGTGCCAGCCGGGAAATTCCTTGTCGCTCATCTTGGTCCCTCTGCTCGGTTCCTGCGGGATATAGGCAGCCGCGCGCCGGGATGCCAGCCGTGCGGGTTTACGCACGCGTCAATCACAGGTCCTCACGTGATCTTGCGGCCCTGTTGCGGGACCCGCCAAGGCCCCACAGGTGTTGCACCGACGAGGACGCACCCCTCGCATATTGGATGACGAAAGGAGAGCGATATGACTGACGCAACCCTGCACACCGCCGAGACCGCCCCCGAGGCGTCGAAGCCGTTGCTGGAGAACTCGCAGAAGGCATTCGGCATGATCCCGAACCTGCACGCGGTGATGGCCGAAAGCCCCGCGCTGCTCGAAGGCTACCAGCGGCTGCACCAGCTGGCGATCGATGCGACCGGCTTCACGCCCGAAGAGCGCACCGTGGTCTGGCAGTCCGTCAACGTCGAGCACGCCTGCCACTACTGCGTGCCCGCGCACACCGGCATCGCGAAAAGCGAGAAGGTGGACGACCACGTCACCGAGGCGCTTCGCAACGAAGAGCCGCTGAACGACCCGAAGCTCGAGGCCCTGCGCGCCTTCACCCTGGCCGTCGTGCGCAAGCGTGCGCAGCTTTCGCCGGGCGACACGCAGGCGTTCCTTGCGGCGGGCTATGACAACCGGGCGATCCTCGATGTCGTGGCGATCGTCGCGCAGAAGGTGATGTCGAACTACACGAACGCGATCTTCGGCACCCCCGTCGATCAGCCGTTCCAGAAATTTGCCTGGGAGGGGGGCCGCAAGGCCGCCTGACTTCCCCGATCAGCACCCAGGCAAATCGGCGGCCGACTCCCCCAGTCGGCCGCCACTGATCGGGAAAAACATGTTTCACGGGAAACACTTGGCCGCCCCTGCGCCTCGGGGGCGGCCTTTCTGTCAGAACTCGTCCAGCGGCCGCTCCCGCACCCATGCGGCGAAGGCCGGATCGGTCAGCACCCGCTCCCGCCCCAGCTTGTCCGCAATGCCGTTGCGCGTCAGCGTGTTGAGCCGCGTCTGGATCTGCGAGGTGGTCATCGCCTGCCCCAGCTCCGCCGCCCGGTCCGACCCCGCCTGCCCGGTGATCGCTTGCTGCCGCTCGGCCAGCATCCGCGTCACCACACGCAGCTCGGGTGTCAGATCCGCCCACAGCTTCAGGAACCCTTCCGAGCGCGCCAGCTCGGCCCGCGCCCGCAGTGCCGCGTCGTCCGCGTCGAGGTCCGGGTAATCCACCCGCCGGTCGAGCCAGACCCGGAACAGTTGCGGGTTCCGCTCGTAGGTTTCGAAGACCTGCAACGCCTCCTTCGCCTTAAGCTTGCGGCCCGTCACCTCGCGGAACCGCCCGATCATGTGGTCGACGAACCCGTCGTCCAGCGGCGGCAGCGGCAGTTCGGTCGCGAAGCGGTAGAACGGCGCCGTCCGCTCGTCGAGCACGGCGCGCAGCTTCTCCTGGCTGGAGCCGGTCATCACCGTGCAGACCTTGGGCCGCAGTTCATCCAGCTTGGTACGCAGCGTCTTGACCAGCGCGGCGTCGGTGTCGCCGGTGCCGATCTCCTGGAATTCGTCCAGCAGCAGCAGCGTGCGCCGCTTCTTCTGCGCCAGCTGGTCGAATAGGTAATCCAGCGCCGCGCCCTGCTCTTCGGCCGGGGTTTCGCCGCCCAGCGAGATCTCGATCCCGCCGGTACCCGGTACCGGCACGCTGAACTTCAGCGCGCCTGTCCCTGAAAGCCCGCCCAGCAGCCGCTGGACATAGCCCTTGCGGTCGCTCAGCGCGCGCTGGATCTCGCGGATCAGCACGGCCAGCGGGGCTTTCACGTCATAGAAATTCGCATAGACGACGAACCATCCGGCGGCAGAGGCGGCGGGCGCAAGGTCCTGCCGCAGAAACTCGGTCTTGCCGGTGCGCCTTGGGCCGAACATCACGATGGCATGGGTCAGGCCGGTGTCCAGCCGGTCCATGATCGCCTTGGTATGCTCGGTTCTGGGGTAGTGCCACGGATCCTGCATATGGTGGAGTATGGCCGGAACCATGAATATGGTTCAAGCCCTATTCCAGCATATCAACACCGCAAAAGAAAAACGCGAGGCGCAATCAGCGCCCCGCGTTCCGATTTCCGGCAAGTGCCGCAGGCTTACAGCGTGCGTTCGATTTCCTCGGTCTCGAAGATCTCGATGACGTCGCCTTCGCGGATGTCCTCGTAGTTCTCGAAGGCCATGCCGCATTCCTGGCTGACCTGGACTTCCTTGACCTCGTCCTTGAAGCGCTTGAGCGTCTTCAGCTTGCCTTCGTGGATCACCACGTTGTCGCGCAGCAGGCGGACACCGGCCTCGCGGCGGGCGACGCCCTCGGTGACGACGCAGCCGGCGACCTTGCCGACGCCCGACACCTTGAAGACCTGCTTGATCTCGGCGTAGCCGATGAACTTCTCGCGGATCTCGGCGGACAGCAGGCCGCTTGCGGCGGCTTTGATGTCGTCCACAAGGTCGTAGATGATCGAGTAGTACCGGATCTCCACGCCCTTCTGGTTCGCGCTCTCGCGGGCCGGCGCGTTCGCACGCACGTTGAAGCCCAGGATCGGCGCGCCCGAGGCTTCCGCCAGGGTCACATCGCTTTCCGTGATCGCGCCGACGCCCGAGTGCAGCACGCGCACGCGCACCTCGTCGTTGCCGACCTTCTCCATCGCCTGAACGATGGCCTCGGCCGAGCCCTGAACGTCCGCCTTCACCAGGATCGGCAGCTCGGACACGTTCTCGTCGGCCTTCTTCTGGGCCAGCAGCTGATCCAGCGTGGTCGCGGCACCGGCGGCGGCGCGCTTGTCCTTGGCGGCCTGGGCACGATACTCGGCGATCTCGCGGGCGCGGCCCTCGTCGGCGACCACGTTCAACACGTCACCGGCTTCCGGCGTGCCGTTCAGACCCAGCACCTCGACGGGGACCGACGGACCGGCCTCCTCGACGCGCTCGCCCTGGTCGTTGATCAGGGCGCGAACCTTGCCCCACTGCTCGCCGACGACGAAGATGTCGCCGCGGCGCAGGGTGCCGCGCTGCACCAGGACGGTCGCGACAGGGCCGCGGCCAACGTCCAGCTGAGCCTCGATCACCGCGCCTTCGGCGGCCCGGTTCGGGTTCGCCGTCAGATCCAGCAGTTCGGCCTGAAGGGCGATGTTTTCCAGAAGCTGGTCCAGGCCCTGGCCACTGATCGCCGATACCTCGACGTCCAGAACGTCACCGGACATGGCTTCCACGATGACCTCGTGCTGCAGCAGTTCGGTACGGACCCTGCTGGGGTCTGCGCCGGGCTTGTCGATCTTGTTGATCGCCACGATCATCGGCACGCCGGCCGCTTTCGCGTGGGCGATCGCCTCGATCGTCTGCGGCATGACGCTGTCGTCCGCGGCCACGACCAGCACCACGATATCCGTCACCTGCGCACCACGGGCACGCATCGAGGTGAAGGCCGCGTGGCCCGGCGTATCCAGGAAGGTCAGCAGCGCGCCGCTGTCCGTCGTGATCTGGTAGGCGCCGATGTGCTGGGTGATGCCACCGGCCTCGCCCTGCACGACATTGGTCTTGCGGATTGCGTCCAGCAGCGAGGTCTTGCCGTGGTCGACGTGGCCCATGATCGTGATGACCGGGGCGCGCGGCTTCAGATCCGCCGGATCGTCGTCCGAGGTCTGGATCGCCTGCTCGACATCCGCATCCGAGACGCGCACGACCTTGTGGCCGAATTCCTCGATCAGAAGCTCGGCGGTGTCGGCGTCGATCGTCTGGTTCTGCGTGGCCATGATGCCGTTCTGCATCAGCGCCTTCACGACGGCGGCAACACGTTCGGCCATGCGGTTTGCCAGCTCGCCGACGGTGATCGCGTCGGGCAGCTGAACCTCGCGGACGACCTTCTCGCGCGGCTCGTTCGAGCCCTGCATCTTGCGCTTTTCACGCTCCTGCCGGCGGCGCATGGCCGCGACCGAACGCTGGCGGCCGTCTTCGCCGGTCGCCTGGCTGATGGTCAGTTTGCCCGAGCGGCGACGGTCGGCGCCACCCTTGCCGCCCTTCGGGGGCTGCTGGGGACGACGCTCTTCCTGCGGCCGATCGGTCTTGGTCGCCTTAGCCGGGCCCTTGCCGGACTCGGCGCGCGCCGCTGCGGCCTGCGCCGCGGCGGTGTCGATCTCTTCTTCCTTCTTGGCGCCGCGCGCGGGCTTGGCGGCCGACGACTTTTCGGCAGCCTTGGCGGCCTTCTCGGCCTCCAGCCGTTCCTTTTCCTCGGCTTCCTTGCGCTGGCGGGCGATCTCGCGCTCGCGCTCCTCGCGCTCGGCCTGCTCCTTCTCGGCACGCAGGCGCGCCATTTCGTCCTCGCGGGCTTTCTCTTCCTCGCGAAGACGCTGGGCGCGCTGAGCCTCGTCGGCCTTCGCAGCCTGAAGGGCCTTCAGCCGGCGCTCGCGCTCGGTGTCGGAGAGGTTGCGCCCGGCGGCATTGCCACCCGCACCGCGACCGCCGCCCTGCGCGTTCTTGGGAACGACGACACGTTTGCGCTTACGCTCCACCGTCACCGACTTGGACCGGCCATGAGAGAAGCTCTGCTTCACATGGCTCGTCTCGGTTCCGCCACCGCGAACGCCGAGAGGTTTGCCCTTGTCGGTTCTGTCTTTCGTATCGCTCATGCGCAGTATTTACCTTTCCGCGGGGGCCCTTCCCCCGCCGTACCGACCGTCGCGCGCCCGCTGGCGCGTGTCAGTCACGATTTCGTCCCATTCCCGACAGTCGCGCCGACTCATACCTCACGCGCGCGCCGAGTCCACCCGAAACCGGCGCGGCATGTATCACACGATCCCGGCCGAATGCCAAACCCATTTCAGCGGCGGTGAGGTCGCTGAAATGCGTATTCTCTCCTTCCGGAGGGCGCAGGCGCGATCGCTCCCGCACCGATCCGTCGGCCGCCTGGAGCAGGCAGATCGCCTCCTCCGTCTCGAGCGCGGCCTTCACCTTCTCGAACCCGGCGAACGCCTGTCCCGCCTTGCGGGCGAGGGACAGAAGCTCGACCACACGGGCCGCCAGCAGCGCCGAAACCTGGTCCGCCAGGTCCGGGTCCGCCTTCACCGCCCGTTTCGCCGCGCGCGAGAACAGCCCCTTGCGCGCGGCCTTGTCTACCGCCGCCCGTTCGGCCGAGACCCACATGCCCCGTCCGGGCAGCTTCTCGGCCAGATCCGGGACCACGCGGCCCTCGGGATCGACGACAAAGCGGATCAGCCCCGCCTTGCCGCCCCGTTCGCCGGTGGCGATGCAGCGCCGTTCGGGCTCCGAACGGTCTGCCTTGCGTCCGCCGCGCGACATCGCGATCCCCTCGACGTCCATCGCCTCAGGCGGTCTCCTCCGCTGCGGGATCCGCCGCGGCGTCCGACGCGTCATCGTCTTCCGATGCCTCGCCGTCCGGGTCCTCGTCGCCCGCGGTCTGGGCGGCCAGTTCCTCTTCGGTGATCCAGCCCAGCTTCAGCCGCGCGCCCATGATCAGGTGCTGCGCCTCGTCCAGGCCCATGTCGAACTGTTCGAGAAGGCCATCGTCCTTGACGCGCTTGCCGTCGACGGTGGTGTAGCCGCCGGCCAGCTCCCAGTCGGCGCAACGGGCGAATTCCTCAAGGTTGAGGATGCCGTCCTCGGCCAGCTTCTCGATCATTTGGGGTGTCAGGCCCTCATAGTCAAACAGGTCCTGCTCGACACCCATCTCCTTGGCCTTCTCGATGGCCTTCTGGTTGATCTCTTCCAGGCTCTCGCGGGCACGGGCCTGCAGCTCTTCGGCGGTGGCCTCGTCGAAGCCCTCGATCGAGGTCAGCTCGTCCACGTCGACGAAGGCGACCTCTTCCAGCGTCTCGAAGCCTTCCGAAACCAGAAGCTGTGCGACCATCTCGTCCACGTTCATGGTTTCCATGAACAGCTGGCTGCGCTCGGCGAACTCGCGCTGGCGGCGCTCGCTTTCCTCGGCCTCGGTCATGATGTCGATGTCGAAACCGGTCAACTGACTGGCCAGACGCACGTTCTGACCACGGCGGCCGATGGCCAGCGACAGCTGATCGTCGGGCACCACGACCTCGATCCGCTCGGCGTCCTCGTCGAAGACAACCTTGGCGACCTCGGCGGGCTGCAGCGCGTTGACCAGGAAGGTCGGCTGATCCTCGTTCCAGGGGATGATGTCGATCTTCTCGCCCTGAAGCTCGTTGACCACGGCCTGCACGCGGCTGCCGCGCATACCGACACAGGCGCCGACCGGATCGATCGAGTTGTCATAGCTGATGACGCCGATCTTGGCGCGCGACCCCGGATCACGGGCCACGGCCTTGATCTCGATGATGCCGTCGTAGATCTCGGGCACTTCCATCTTGAACAGCTCGGCCATGAACTCGGGCGCGGTGCGGCTCAGGAAGATCTGCGGGCCACGGGTCTCCAGACGGACGTCGCGGATATAGGCGCGCACCCGGTCGCCGGGGCGATAGGTCTCGCGGTTGATCAGCTGGTCGCGGCGGATGATCGCCTCGCCCCGGCCGACGTCCACGATGACGTTGCCGTATTCCACGCGCTTGACCAGGCCGTTGATGATCTGGCCGACACGGTCCTTGAATTCCTCGTACTGACGCTCACGCTCGGCCTCGCGGACCTTCTGCATGATGACCTGCTTGGCCGACTGGGCCGCGATCCGGCCCATTTCCGGCGGCGGCAGCTCGTCGCGGATCTCGTCGCCGATCTGGGGATTGTCCAGGAACTCGCGCGCATCCTCGGGCGTCAGCTCGGTAAAGCCGTTCTCGACCTCTTCGACCACGGTGCGGACACGGTGCATCGTCAGCTCGCCGGTGCGCGGGTCGATGTGGGCGCGGATATCGTATTCTGCGCCATAGCGAGAGCGCGCCGCCTTGGCGTAGCTCTCTTCCATCGCTTCGATCACCAGAGCCGGGTCGATCATCTTCTCGCGCGCCACGGCGTCCGCGATCTGCAACAGCTCCAGCCGGTTGGCGGAAGTCACACTCATGTCGCGTCCTCTTCTTGCTCTATCTCGTCAAAGGCGGCGGGATCGAACCCGGCGTCCTTGCGTCCCTTAAGATCAGCGGCGATCAGCGCATCGGTCAGCACCAGCTTCGCCTCGGTCAGCCAGTCGAAGGGCAACCCGATGGTGCCCTCCTGGATCTCGATCAGCACCTCGCCGTCCTCGACCCCGCGCAGCACGCCCTTGAAGTTCTTGCGCCCCGAGATCAGCTCGGCGGTCTGCAACTTCACATCATAGCCGTCCCAGGTCTCGAAGTCCTTGAGCCGGGTCAAAGGCCGGTCGATCCCCGGCGAGGACACTTCCAGCGCATACTCGCCCTCGATCGGGTCCTCGACGTCCAGCACGGCGCTGACGGCGCGGCTGATCTTGGCGCAATCGTCCACCTCGATATTGCCCTGAGGCGTGTCGGCCATGATCTGCAGCACGGGTTTCTTGCCGCCCATGAAGCGCAGACGCACCAGCTCGTAGCCCAGACCCTCGATCGTGGGCATCACGATCTCGGCCAGGCGACGGTCCATCTGCGCTTTGGCGATCAGGTCGGTCATAGGCACCTTCCAATTTGTCCGGGTCCGCTGGCGGCATGCCGGACACAAAAAAACGGGCCAGCGGCCCGTTAGATCTCGTCCGGTGGAAGCCTGGGTTTGGACCCCAGTCTTGCCGCTGTTGTGCAGCTAAATAAGTCGTCGCCCGCCGGGATGCAAGCGAATTGTGACTCAGGCCGCCGCCAGCGCCGCGTCGTACTCGGTCGCCGCGACGAAGGCGGGCCGATCCAGGCAGCGCGCCACCCAGTCCCGGACATGCGCGACGTCCGGGATCGCATCCGGCAGCCAGGCAAAGGTCGAGCAGATCAGCAGATCCGCCGCGCTGAACCGCTCACCCAGAAGATAGGGCTGGGACTCGAGCGCCGTCGCCAGCGCCGCCTGCATCTCGGGAACGCCCCGGAACGTCGCCTGAAGCATCGGATGCTCAAGCTCCGCGAACTGATGGACGAGGACAGGCTCCATCACGTCGCCATACCAGGCCATCCACGACAGGAACGGCCCGCGCCCCTTCTCGCCCGGTTTCGGCGCCAGACCCGCTTCGGGGAACAACTCGCACAGATAGATCATGATCGCGCTCGACTCGCGGATCACCTCGCCGTCATGGACCAGCACCGGCACCTTGCGGTCCGGGTGCGGGTTGCTCTCGTCCGGCCCGCCCGAGCCGTCGCGGCGCGGAATCGAGACCGTCCTGATCTCCACCTTGTCGCGTGCGCCCAACTCGTCGATCAGCTGCACGATCCGCGTCGAGCGGGAGTGGTAGGCGTGGTACAAAGTCAGCATGGTTTTCCCCAAGGCAAACGGGGCCGAGCGCCGGCCCCCAACGGGTACGATCTCTAGTGTACCCCTCCTGACAGCCTTGTGTCAGGAGGGTCATCCGGGGCGCGATTTTTTGCGTTAACGAAGTTTTCACACTCTTTTCAACATAGATTTCATGGGCTTAAGGGGGTTTTCACGATGAAACGCCCTGATTTCACCCTGAAACCGGGTACATCCGCCCCATGTCCGCGACGCTCTCGCGCACCAGATCCTCCAGCACACCCGCGTCGATATTCTTGAGCCGCCCGAGATAGAGACAACTCACCGAATGCTTGTGCGGCCCCAGCTTGGCCAGCAGGCTTTCATACCGCGCCACGCCCGGCATCAGGTAGACCGTCAGCGCCGCCTTGCGCGGTGAAACCCCGGTGCGGAAGAAACGGTGTGCCGAGCCGTCCCGCCGGGTGTAGTCATAGCTCCCGAAGCCCACGATACTGTCGCCCCACATCCGCGGCGGCCAGCCCGTCACCCGCGCCATCATCGCCACCACGGCCTCGGCATCCTCCCGCCGCCCGGGATGTGACACCCCCGCCAGAAAGGCATGCGGGTCGGCATCGGTCTCGACGGTTTTCATCTCGCTCATGTGACGCGCCTCCTTCCCAGACTACCTTTCCACGTGTACACGGCGCGCGAAACCTCCGGGGACCGAAGAATGGACGACCGAATGATCGTGGGCTGGCGCGAATGGGTGCAGCTGCCCGCAACGGGGCGGGGCTTCATCCGCGCCAAGATGGACACCGGGGCCCGCACCTCGGCGCTGCATGCTTACGGCCTGCGGACCGAGCACGCGGACGGCGCCGACTGGGCCTTGTTCCACCTGCTCGGCCGCAAGGGCGAGGCCGAACAGCGGTTCCTCATCAAGGAGTACCGCTCGATCCGCAGTTCCAACGGCATGACCGAGGACCGGCCCGTGATCGCCCTCGACATGTGCATGGGCGGCCATACGTGGCAGGTGGAAGTCACCCTGACCGACCGCGAACAGATGGCCTACCGCATGCTGGTCGGCCGCGAGGCCATGTCCGGCCGCATCCTCGTCGATCCATCACGGTCACATATTCTCGGCCGTCACCTCCAAGGTGGGAGCGTACACGAATGAAGATCGCCCTGATGTGCCGCAACGCCGAGCTCTACTCGCATCGCCGCCTGATCGAGGCCGCCGAGGCGCGGGGTCACGAGATTCGCGTCATCAACCACATGCGCTGCTACATCGACATCGCCTCGGCCCGTCCGGCGCTGCACTATCGCGGTGAAAAGCTCGAGGGCTTCGACGCCGTGATCCCCCGGATCGGCGCCAGCGTGACCTTCTTCGGCACCGCCGTGCTGCGCCAGTTCGAGATGATGGGCGTCTACGCCCTCAACGAAAGCGTCGCGATCAGCCGCTCGCGGGACAAGCTGCGCTCGATGCAGCTGCTCAGCCGGAAACATGTCGGCATGCCCGCCACGGTCTTCGCCCACCGCACCTCGGACCCGGCCTACGTGCTGGAGCTGATGGGCGGCGCCCCGGCGATCATCAAACTGCTCGAGGGCACGCAGGGCAAGGGCGTGGTGCTGGGCGAGACCCAGAAGGCCGCCGAGAGTATCATCCAGGCGTTCTCGTCGCTGAATGCCCAGTTCATCGTGCAAAGCTTCGTCAAGGAAGCCAACGGCGAGGATATTCGCTGCCTGGTGATCGGCGACAAGGTCGTCGCCGCGATGAAACGCAAGGGGGCCGAGGGCGACTTTCGCTCGAACCTGCACCAGGGCGGACAGGCAACCGTGGTCCGCATCACCCCGAAAGAGCGCGCCACCGCCGTCGCGGCAGCCAAGGCCATGGGGCTGAGCGTCTGCGGCGTCGACATGCTGCGCGCCGCCGACGGCCCGGCAGTGATGGAGGTGAACTCTTCGCCCGGCTTGGAGGGTCTCGAGAAAGCCACCGGGATCGACGTGGCGGACCGGATGATCGCCCACCTGGAACTGGTCGCGAAACCCAACAAGACGCGCACCCGCGGCAAGGGTTGACCCGTGTAGACAGGGGGTTTCACCGTGAAAACCCCCTCAACACACTGAAATATGTGAAAGAAAATTCCTTAAGACTACCTGAACACCTCCGCCCGGGCGCTGTCAGAGCCTTCCGCTTTCTCGAAATATCCCCGCCGGAGGCATGCGCCGTCCGCCACCGGGCGCGGCGTTACATTACCGCGTGCAGCGCCGAGACCTGCGGGTCGTGAACCGGCTGGAAGCCAAGCGCCTCGGCCAGGCGTGAGCCTTGCGGCGTCACCGGGTTGGTGAAGATCGGGCATTCGTTCCAGCCGCAAAGGTCGAGCCAGGTGGCGACCTTCAGAAGTGCAGCCTTGGCCTTGCCGCGCAGCACGAAACACCAGGCGAAAATGGCGACCACTTCCTGAGGTTGATCCGCGAGGTGCGACATGTCCGGGTTCGCGGCGTCGAATACCTCGTCCTGGACGGCTTGAAGACCGGCTTCGTTGAGGTAGAGCAGCGCGAAGACGCCGGAAAGCTTGCCCTTGCTGTCGGCCACTTTCCAGATGCTGAACCCCTGCTTGGCATGTACCGCCTTCACCGTCTCGACGCTGGCGATACCGTTGCCCAGGACGTTGGCGATATAGGCGTGCAATTCGGGAATCTCGGCGGCCCCGACGGGGGTTACGTTGATATCGACGGACTTCCGGCGATAGCTGGACAGCGTACGGATCTTGGGTCGCGCGACTTTTGTGGTAATGGGTTCCACCATCGTCATGGAATGCGGCCTCCGAAAAACTTTCCGGAGCTTTACACTATCGTTACCGGTTGTGTCACGCGATTCGAGCAAAACTCTGACGTGAAGAGTGTGATTTGCAACACTATTAACGCGCGCATTTGAAGAAAACGCCGCGCCCTAGCGCGGCGATCTTTTCGCGAGGATTCTCTGCAATGTGCGACGGTGCATATTCAGCCTGCGCGCCGTCTCGGAGACGTTACGATCGCACAACTCGAATACGCGCTGGATGTGCTCCCACTTCACCCGGTCGGCAGACATCGGGTTCTCGGGCGGCGGCGGCTTGTCCTCGCCGCGGGCCAGAAGGGCGTTGGTGACATCGTTGGCGTCGGCGGGCTTCGACATGTAGTCGGTCGCGCCGATCTTCACCGCGGCGACCGCCGTGGCGATCGCGCCATACCCGGTCAGCACGACGATCCGGCTGTCGGGCCGCTTCTCGCGCAGGGCCTCGACCACGTCCAGCCCGTTGCCGTCCTCGAGCCGCAGGTCGATCACCGCATAGGCGGGGGGCCGGGTCGCGGCGACGGTCTTGCCCTCGGCCACGGTCTGCACGGCGGTCGGTTCGAAGCCGCGCTTCTCCATCGCGCGGGCCAGCCGGCGCAGGAACGGCTCGTCGTCGTCGACCAGCAGCAGCGACTTGTCGGGACCAAGGTCGTGGAGTTCGGTATCGGGCATTGTTGTTATCCTTTGCCGTTTACGGATCAATATTCTCCAAGGCGGGCAGCGTCAAAGGGATTGCCGCTTCCGGCGGCCGCCAGCACTGCGGCGATGGAACGCGGGGTCCTTGCGCGCCAGCCAGCGGATCAGCCCTGACAGGTGCGGATGTGCCCGCAGCGCCTCGGGGGTGTTGTATTCGCGCGCCAGCTCGGCCTCGGTCAGCGTGGCGTGAATCTCGTTGTGGCAGATCTGGTGCAGCAGCACCGTCGGACCGCCCTTCCCGCCTTTCAGTTTGGGCACGAGGTGGTGCACGCTTTGCCTGGCGTGCGGCGGGATCGGCCGGCCGCACAGCGCGCAGATCGGGTCTCCATCCGGATGTTCTTCACTCATTTGCCTGTTATACGCGCCCAATGGGTACCGGGATCAATGTTGACGTATGCGTGATAGGGGGCGGGCCGGCGGGCCTGATGGCCGCCGAGACCGCCGCCGCCAATGGCGCGCGCGTGCTTCTGGCCGAGCAGAAGCCGACCCTGGGCCGGAAGTTCCTGATGGCTGGCAAATCGGGGCTGAACCTGACGATGGACCAGGAGGCGCGGGCGTTTCGTGCGCAGGTCTCGCCGGGCTCGGCGCTGGACGCGGCGTCGGCTGCGTTTGGCCCGGCCGAGGTGCAGGACTGGGCATGCGGGCTGGGGCAGGAGGTCTTCACCGGCTCGTCGGGCCGCGTGTTCCCGGTGGCGATGAAGGCCTCGCCGCTGCTGCGCGCCTGGATCGCCCGGCTGGAGGGTGCGGGCGTCGATCTGCGCACCCGCTGGCGCTGGACCGGGGGGTTGGAGTTCGACACACCCTATGGCCCTCGGCAGGTGCAGGCAAAGGCCGTGGTGCTGGCGCTGGGCGGCGCAAGCTGGGCGCGGCTGGGCAGCGACGGGCGCTGGACCGCGCTGCTACCCGAGGTGCCGCTTGTCCCTTTCGGCCCGTCGAACATGGGGTTCGAGGTCGACTGGTCCCCCCATATGGCGAAACATTTCGGCCAGCCGGTGAAGCCCGTGACGCTGACAGCGGGCGAAGCCAGCGTGGCCGGCGAATTTGTCGTCTCGGCGCGCGGGATCGAGGGCAGCGCGGTTTATGCCGTCGCGCAGCCCTTGCTGGCCTCGGGGGTGCTGGTGTTGGACCTCATGCCGGGGCAGAGCGCGGCGCAACTGGCGGCGAAACTGGCCCGGCCGCGCGGCAAGGCGAGCCTCGCCAACCACCTGCGGCGCACGATCCGGCTGGAGGGTGTGAAGGCAGCGCTGCTGCGCGAGGCGGGGCCTTTGCCCGATGCGCCCGAGGCACTGGCGGCGCGGATCAAGGCGGTGCCGCTGGCGGTGCGCGGGCCAAGGCCGCTGGACGAGGCGATCTCGACCACCGGGGGCGTGCCGCTTTCGGCACTGACCGACGACCTGATGCTGCGTGCCCGGCCCGGCACCTTTTGCGCGGGCGAGATGATCGACTGGGACGCGCCGACCGGCGGCTACCTGATCACAACCTGCCTTGCCACCGGGCGCATCGCCGGACGTGCCGCCGCCCGCGCAGCCTTGCCCTGAGCCCGCGCCCCGGTAAGGTGGCCGAAAAGCCCAGGGAGAGATCGCCGACATGGCCAGCCGAAAGTACACGCGCGACGAGGCGCTGACCTATCACCTCGAGCCGCACCCCGGAAAGCTGGAGGTCCGCGCCTCGGTGCCCATGGTCACGCAGCGCGACCTGAGCCTGGCCTATTCGCCCGGCGTCGCGGTCCCGGTCGAGGAGATCGCCAAGGACCCGGGCCTTGCCTACGACTACACGACCAAGGGGAACATGGTCGCCGTGATCTCGAACGGCTCGGCGATCCTGGGGCTGGGGAACCTCGGCGCGCTGGCCTCGAAACCGGTGATGGAGGGCAAGGCGGCCCTGTTCAAGCGGTTCGCCGACGTGAACGCGGTGGACATCGAGCTGGACACGGCGGATGCGGACGAGATCATCCAGGCGGTGCGGCTGATGGGGCCGAGTTTCGGGGGCATCAACCTCGAGGATATCAAGGCGCCGGAATGCTTCATCATCGAGCAGACGCTCAAGGAGCAGATGGACATCCCCGTCTTCCACGACGACCAGCACGGCACGGCGGTGATCTGCGCGGCCGGGCTGATCAACGCGCTGCGTATCTCGGGCAAGAAGATCGAGGATTGCCGGATCGTGCTGAACGGCGCGGGGGCTGCGGGGATCGCCTGTATCGAACTGCTCAAGTCGATGGGCGCGCGGCATGAGAATTGCATCGTCTGCGACACCAAGGGGGTGATCTGGCAGGGCCGCACCGAGGGCATGAACCAGTGGAAATCGGCGCATGCGGTCAAGACCGACCTGCGCACGCTGGCCGACGCGATGGAGGGGGCGGACGTGTTCCTGGGCGTGTCGGCCAAGGGTGCCGTGACGCCCGAAATGGTCGCGGCGATGGGCCCGAACCCGGTGATCTTCGCCATGGCCAACCCCGACCCTGAAATCACGCCCGAAGAGGCGCGTGAGGTCCGCGACGACGTGATCGTGGCGACGGGCCGCTCGGACTATCCCAACCAGGTGAACAATGTCCTGGGCTTTCCCTACCTCTTCCGGGGTGCGCTGGACGTCCACGCCCGCGCGATCAACGACGAGATGAAAATCGCCTGCGCCGAGGCGCTGGCCCGCCTGGCCCGGCAGGACGTGCCCGACGAGGTCGCGATGGCCTATGGCCGCAAGCTGACCTTCGGGCCGGACTACATCATCCCGACGCCGTTCGATCCGCGCCTGATCTACACGATTCCACCCGCCGTCGCGAAGGCGGGGATGGACACCGGCGTCGCCCGCCGCCCGATCATCGACATGGAGGGCTATGAGCACGACCTGAAGGCGCGGCTCGATCCGACGGCCTCGATCCTGCAGGCGCTCAATGCGCGCGCCCGGCGCGAACAGGCCCGGATCGCCTTTGCCGAGGGCGATGACGAGCGGGTGGTGCGCGCCGCCGTCGCCTTCGGGCGCGCGGGGCTGGGCTCGCCGGTTGTCGTCGGTCGCCACGATCAGATCCAGGGCATTCTCGACGCCGCCGGGATGCCCGAGGCCATCGACGAGATCGAGATCGTCAACGCCGCCACGGTCGAGGATCTGGCCAGCATGACCGCGACGCTTTACGCGCGCCTGCAACGGCAGGGGTTCGACCAGCGGGATTGCCACCGGCTGGCCTCGCGTGACCGGCACGTGTTCGCCTCGCTGCTGGTTCATCACGGGTTGGTCGACGGCATGGTGACAGGCGCGACCCGAAAGTCGGCGCAGGCGCTGGCGCAGATCGGCCATGTCTTCGACGTCGAGCCGGGCCACGGCGCGGTGGGGATCACCGCCGTGCTGCTGAACGGGCGCATGGTGCTGATCGCCGATACGCTGGTGCATGAATGGCCCGAGGAAGAGGACCTGGCCAACATCGCCGAAGCCGCCGCCAGCGTCGCCCGTACCCTGGGGCTGGAGCCGCGTGTCGCCTTCGCCAGCTTCTCGAACTTCGGCTACCCGGTGTCCGAGCGGGCCGAGAAAATGTCCCGCGCCAACGAGATCCTGATCGAACGTGGCGTCGATTTCGAGCATGACGGCGAGATGACCGTGGACGTGGCGCTGAACATGGAGGTGATGCGCCAGTATCCGTTCTGCCGCCTGTCCGAGCCTGCAAACATCCTCGTCGTGCCCGCACGGCACTCGGCCTCGATCAGCGTGAAACTGTTGCAGGAACTGGGCGGCGCGACGGTGATCGGCCCGATCCTGACCGGCATCGACAAGCCGGTGAAGATCTGCGCGATCAGCTCGACGGTGAACGACATCTTGAACATGGCGCTGCTGGCCGCCTGCAAGGTGGGCTGAGCGCGGCCCGCCGCCCGGAGGTTTCATGGCCACGCTTCCCCTGGCATGGCTGGTCAGCGCGCTGACCGCCATTGCCGCCGCGACGCTTGCGAGCAACGTACGCCTGCCCCGCGAGGCGCGGGCGTGGCTGGGCCTGTTTCTGTGTTCGTTGACCGCGATCGGCCTGCTGCTGGGTCTGCGCCTTGAGTACGGCGCGGCCTGGGCGCCGCTGGTGCAGCCGGTGGTGGCGGCGATGCTCGCGCCGTCGGCCTGGGCCGGGTTCCGGGCGCTGGCGCAGGACGCGCCGGGGCAGGCGAAGCGCCGTGTGGCGGTGACGGCTGCCGTGATCGTCGCGGTGCAGGCGCTGGTGCTTCTGTCCCCGCCGCCGGTGTTCGAACTGGCGCTGACCGGCATCACGGCGGTCTACCTGGTGCGGCTGCTGATGCTGCTGCGGCTGAGCCCCGACGAGTTCGCGCATGTCCCGGCGGGCGGGCTGCCGCTGCTGCGCGGCGCGATGGCGGTGGTCGCGGTGCTGCTGGCGCTGTCGGTGGTGACCGACCTCGGCCTGCTGGCGGCGGGAATGCTGGGCGGTGACGCGCAGGTGCTGCGCTGGCTGACCGGCGCGACGGGCCTGTTCACCGGTTTCGTCTTCGTCGTGGCGCTGGTCGGAACGCCCCTGCTGCTGCGCCCGGTCGAAGCCGCCGGGGCCGCTGAACAGTCGAAACACCCCGAGACCGAGGCGGACCGCGACGTGCTGGCCGAACTGGACCGGCTGATGAACGGACACCAGCTCTACCGGGACAGCAACCTGACGCTGGCGCGGGTGGCGCGCAGGCTGGGCCGTCCGGCGCGCGAGGTCTCGGTCGCGGCGAACCGCTGCACCGGCGAAAGCTTCACCCGCTACGTGAACGGCCACCGGATCGCCCATGCGCAGCGCCTGCTGCGCGAGGGCGAGCTTCCGGTGACCGAGGTGATGCTGGAGTCGGGGTTCGCCAGCAAGTCCAGTTTCAACACCGAGTTCCGGCGCGTGACCGGGCAGACCCCGACGCAGTACCGCGCGGGTTAGCGGCAGTCGATCGCCTCGCGTCCCGGCCCGAAGACCTCGGCCCAGACCGAGCGTCCCGGGTTCAGCACGAAGCCGTAGCTGGCGGTCAGGCCCGAGAGGATCTCGACATCCGCCTGCGGTCCGGTGGTGGTCAGCCCGTCGCTGATCACCTCGCGGCCGCGCAGAAGATCCCGCGCGACCTGTTCGGACAGTACCATCACGACAGGCGCGCCGTCGCGCACGCCGATGCCCTCGCCCTCGAAGTTCCCGGCGGCGAAGCGCAGCGGCATGCGGATGCAGCCGCCGGTATCGGCGCGCAGCACGGCCTCTCCGGTGCCGGCCATGCCGTTGAGCTGCAGAAGCGAGGCGCGGCGGACGTTCTGGACCACCACGACGCCGCCGGCCTCGGCCGGGATGGCGTGCCCGAGACTGGTGGTCAGCGCCGGGGCTCCGGCCAGCGCGGGCGTGGCAAGCGCGACGGTGAGTGCGAGGGGTGCAATAAGGTTCGGCATGGTCTGCCCTTTCGTGGTTGCGTTAGCGGCAGACTGGGGCGCCGGGCCGCGCCGCGCGCCCGGAAGCGCGTTCGGGAACGTTCGGAAACGTGTTTCCGGCCTTGCGGCGTGCGGTCCTCTTGCGCCGAGGGTGGCTTCGGGTGTTCGATGGCGGCGACCGGCAATTTCGGCCGGCCGCACCCGTGCGGAGTCCCGATGAAACCCAAGATCCTGACCACCCTGCCCGGCTATACCCGCGAGGCGTTCGCCTCTGACACGGTCGCCGGGGTCACTGTCGCCATGGTTGCGCTGCCCCTGAGCCTCGCGATCGCCATCGCCTCGGGGGCGGATCCGGGCACCGGGCTGATCACGGCGATCGTTGGCGGTTTCCTGATCTCGGCGCTGGGCGGAAGTCGGGTGCAGATCGGCGGGCCGACCGGGGCGTTCATTGTGGTGGTCGCGGGCGTGATCGCGACCCACGGCTATGACGGGCTGGTGCTGGCCACGCTGATGGCGGGCGTGATGCTGCTGGTGGCCGGCGCGCTGCGGGCGGGCAGTCTGGTCGAGTACATCCCCGAGGCGGTGATCGATGGGTTCACCATGGGCATCGCGGTGATCATCGCTGCCAGCCAGCTGAAGGACCTGATGGGCCTGGCGCTGACCGAGGTGCCGGCGGAGTTCTTCGCCAAGCTCGGTGCGCTCTGGGGCGCGCGGGCGACGCTGAACCTGTCGGCGCTGGGCGTCGGGCTGGGGACGATGGCGTGCATCGTGCTGCTGCGCCGCGCCTATCCGCGGTTTCCGGGGCTGATCGTGGCGGTGGCGCTGGGCTCGGCGGCGGTGGCGCTGTTGGGACTGCCGGTCGATACCATCGCCTCGCGCTTCGGGGCCCTGCCCTCGACCCTGCCGATGCCGCGCCTGCCCGACGTCAGCTATGCCCGCATGGTCGAGCTGCTCCCCTCGGCGATGATCATCGCTTTCCTTGCGGGGGTGGAGTCGCTGTTGTCGGCCATGGTCGCCGACCGGATGATCGACGGCCGCCACCGGCCCAATGCCGAGATGCTGGCGCAGGGCGCGGCCAATGTCGGCTCGGCCCTGTTCGGCGGGCTGCCCGCGACCGGGGCCATCGCCCGGACGGCGACCAATGTGCGCGCCGGGGGCCGGACACCGGTTGCGGGCATGGTCCACGCGCTGACCGTGCTGGTGGTGATGATGGCCGCGGCGCCGCTGGCGGGGCAGCTGGCGATGCCCGCGCTGGCCGGGCTGCTGATCCTGACCGCCTGGAACATGAGCGAGCCGCACAAGTGGCGGGCGCATCTGCAGCGGCGGACCTCGGACAAGGTGCTGCTGGTGCTGACGCTGGTGCTGACGGTTGTCGCCGACCTGACGGTGGCGATCGGCGTCGGCGTGGCGCTTGGCCTGGCCCTTCGGCTGCGCCGCCGCGACGTGCCGCCCGCCGACTGGACCCCGCCCGAGCGATAGATCGACGCCGCCAGATCCGCGACCGAGACCCGGCGCAACTGCGCCGCGAACTCGCGGCGGCTGGCCTCGAGCGCGGCATCCGTCGCCGCGTTCGCGGCGCGGGCCAGCAGGCAGACGGGTACATCCTCGTCGTTGCCGATTGCGTGCAGCGGCGGAGCGCCCGAGTAGAACTTGAGACAATGGCCCTGCCCAAGGTCGACTGGCGCGAGGTCTTCGTCGACAATGTCGCGCGTGACGGCACCGGGCCGAACAGGCAGGTCGTCGACACGATCATCGCCATCGAGCGCGCCGCGCCGGTCTAGAACTCGTGCTGGATCGCCGAAAGCTTCGCCACGACCGTCTTGGCGTGGGTCTCGACGTAATTCCTGTGCGCGTAGCTTTCGATGTAGCGACTGAAGGCGGCCATGTCGTCGAAATCGGCTACCACGGCGAAATCATGGTGGTTCGGCCCCGAGCCGACATTGTCGCCGCAGGTCAGCGAACGGACCTCGGGCACCTGCGCGGGGAAACGTGCGACGGCGGCGCGAAGCGCGTCACGGGCGTCATCGTCGGCCTCGGGCTTGAAGGTGAGCAGAACGATGTGGCGCAGCATGACAGTCTCCGGGTTGCGATCCAATCAAGGTTCGCGTCCTACGGCTGCCGGTCAAGGGAAAGCCGCCCGCGGCTTCGGATCTCGAAAGGCACCGGGAAGGCTGGCGTCCGTGATCCCTATTCCAAAGCCAGTAGGTTTTGCAGATGCCGGGAACACAGACCGGACACACGCTTCTCACGAAGGGCGATCCCAAGATCATTGAGCGTTCGCAGGCCGTCCGCGATCCTGAAAAGATCCGACAGATCCCGCGCGCCCAGGCTTTCCGCCCGGGTCCGGAAATGGACCTTGCTCTCGGCGACGCTGGGCGGCTCACCCAGCGCCAGCGCCCACATCGCGAAGTTCAGGTAGCGGGTCTGCGCGTCCCACTGTGAATGTTGGAGGTTGACCAGCTGCACGAAGTCGGGCGTGCGCCTGGTCCAGTTTCGCTGACCTCGGCGCCGGAAACCACGCTGCGACGCGACGACGTCGATCTCTACTGGCTCGAGCCTTGCAAACGGGTCAGCATTAGGCATTGCCGGCGCCCCTTGCCGCTTGGGCCCTGGGAAGCCGACCCCCTCGTGAAAGAAGGGAGCCGGTGATCATGGAGTCTCATGAGGGTCCGGCGCCGGATACTGCGCGCCTCAGGCCCCTTTCATGCCATCCCAGAAACTGCGGACCTTGGAAAAGAAGTCCTGGCTTTCGGGGCTGTTGTTCTTGCCCGCGGCCTCGAACTCCTTCAGCAGGTCCTTCTGCTTCTGGCTGAGGTTCACCGGGGTCTCGACCGCCAGCTCGATGTAGAGGTCGCCGAACCCGGTGCCGCGCAGCATCGGCATGCCCTTGGCGCGCAGCCGCAGCTGCTTGCCGGTCTGCACGCCCGCCGGGACCTTCACCCGGCTGCGGCCGCCGTCGATGTTCGGCGCTTCCAGCTCGCCGCCCAGGGCGGCGGTCGTCATCGAAACCGGGATCCGGCAGAACAGGTTCGCGCCATCCCGCTCGAAGATCTGGTGATCCTCGACCTCGATGAAGATGTAGAGATCGCCCGACGGCCCGCCGCGCAGCCCGGCCTCGCCCTCGCCGGCAAGGCGGATGCGGGTCCCGGTCTCGACGCCCGGCGGGATGTTGACCGACAGCGAGCGGTCCTTCTCGACCCGGCCCGCGCCGCCGCAGTTCTTGCAGGGATCCTTGATGATCTGGCCCTTGCCCGAGCAAGTCGGACAGGTGCGTTCCACCGTGAAGAAGCCCTGTTGCGCGCGCACCTTGCCCATGCCCGAGCAGGTCGGGCAGGTCGAGGGTTCCGAGCCGCCCTCGGCGCCGGTGCCCGAGCACACATCGCAGGCGACCGAGGTCGGCACGTCCAGCGTGGTCTGCTTGCCGCGATAGGCGTCCTGAAGCGAGATCTTCAGGTTGTAGCGCAGGTCGGCCCCGCGCCGCGCCCGCTGGCCGCCGCCCTGGCGGCCGCCGCCGGCGGCGAACCCGCCGAACAGGTCGTCGAACACGTCCGAGAACGCGGATGCGAAATCGGCCCCGCCGTGGAACCCGCCGCCTGCGCCGCGCGGTCCGTTCGAGCCGTTCTCGAACGCCGCATGGCCGAAGCGGTCATAGGCAGCCTTCTTCTCGGCGTCCTTCAGGACGTCGTAGGCCTCGTTCACTTCCTTGAACTGTGACTCGGCGTTCGGGTTGTCGGAATTGCGGTCGGGGTGAAGTTCCTTGGCCTTCCTGCGGTAGGCCTTCTTCAGTTCGTCCGCGTCCGCATTCCGGCCGACGCCCAGGATATCGTAGTAGTCAGCCTTCGCCATTCAGCTACTCCTGCAACGGAAAACCGGCCCGCCCCGAGGGCGGGCCGGCTCTCCGGCTTCAAGCTCAGGACGATTTGCGATCGTCGCCGTCGACGTCTTCGTACTCGGCGTCAACGACATCGTCGTCATTCTCGTCCACGGGCGACGGTTCGTCCGCTTCGGCCTTCTCGGCCTCTTCCTGCTGCGACTTGTAGATCGCCTCGCCCAGCTTCATCGACGCTTCCATCACGTCCTGGCTGCGCGTCTTGATCTTCTCGGCGTCTTCGCCCTCAAGCGCTTCCTTCAGGTTCTTCAGCGACATCTCGATCGCCTCGACCGTGGTCGGATCGACCTTGTCGCCATGCTCCTCGACCGATTTCTCGGTGTTGTGCACAAGGCTTTCGGCCTGGTTCTTCGCCTCGACCAGGTCCTTGCGGGCCTTGTCGGCTTCGGCGTTCTCCTCGGCCTCTTTCACCATCCGGTCGATGTCGTCGTCCGACAGGCCACCCGAGGCCTGGATGGTGATCTTCTGCTCCTTGTTGGTGCCCTTGTCCTTGGCGGACACCGACACGATGCCGTTGGCGTCGATGTCGAAGGTCACCTCGATCTGCGGCACGCCGCGCGGGGCGGGCGGGATCTGTTCAAGGTTGAACTGGCCCAGCAGCTTGTTGTCCGCGGCCATCTCGCGCTCGCCCTGGAAGACGCGGATCGTCACCGCGTTCTGGTTGTCCTCGGCGGTCGAGAACACCTGGGACTTCTTCGTCGGGATGGTCGTGTTGCGGTCGATCAGGCGGGTGAACACGCCGCCCAGGGTCTCGATGCCCAGGCTCAGCGGGGTCACGTCCAGGAGCACCACGTCCTTGACGTCGCCCTGCAGAACGCCGGCCTGGATCGCGGCGCCCAGGGCCACGACCTCATCCGGGTTGACGCCCTTGTGCGGTTCCTTGCCGAAGAACTTGGTCACTTCCTCGACGACCTTGGGCATGCGGGTCATGCCGCCGACCAGCACAACCTCGTCGATGTCCGAGGTCGACAGGCCCGCATCCTTCAGCGCGGCCTTGCACGGATCCATCGAGCGCTTGATCAGGTCGCCCACCAGGCTTTCCAGCTTGGCGCGGGTCAGCTTCAGCACCAGGTGCAGCGGCTGACGGGTCTCGGGGTCCATCGAGATGAACGGCTGGTTGATCTCGGTCTGGCTCGACGAGGACAGTTCGATCTTGGCCTTCTCGGCAGCCTCTTTGAGGCGCTGGAGGGCCATCTTGTCCTTGCGCAGGTCGACGCCGTTTTCCTTCTGGAACTGCTCGGCCAGGTACTGGACGATGCGCATGTCGAAGTCTTCGCCGCCCAGGAAGGTGTCGCCGTTGGTCGACTTAACCTCGAACAGGCCGTCGTCGATCTCCAGAATGGTGATGTCGAAAGTACCGCCGCCAAGGTCATAGACGGCGATCGTCTTGGTCTCTTTCTTGTCGAGACCATAGGCCAGCGCAGCCGCGGTCGGCTCGTTGATGATGCGCAGCACCTCGAGGCCCGCGATCTTGCCGGCGTCCTTGGTCGCCTGGCGCTGGGCGTCGTTGAAATAGGCCGGGACGGTGATAACGGCCTTGTCGACCTTCTCGCCCAGATAGGCCTCGGCGGTTTCCTTCATCTTCTGCAGGATGAAGGCCGAGATCTGGCTGGGGGCGTAGGTTTCGTCCTTCACGCGCACCCAGGCGTCGCCATTGTCGCCCTCGACGATCTCGTAGGGCACCATGTCCTTGTCCTTGGCGACCACCGGGTCGGTCAGGCGGCGGCCGATCAGGCGCTTGATGGCGAACAGCGTGTTGGTGGGGTTGGTGACGGCCTGCCGTTTGGCGGCCTGTCCGACCAGGCGTTCATCGTCGGTGAATGCGACGATCGAGGGCGTGGTCCGCGCCCCTTCCGAGTTCTCGACGACTTTCGCGTTCGCGCCGTCCATGATCGCGACGCAGGAGTTCGTGGTCCCGAGGTCGATACCGATGACTTTCGACATGTCTTTCCTCTTCCGGCGATTGCGAGGCCAGGTCCGCGGGGCGGCCCCCGGTCCTCATCCCTTGATTTTCCGGGGCTTGGCCGTTTCGGCGGGCACCCCGATCCGTTGCGGTATATAGGGACCGGTTTTTGGGGCTGCAACAGCGCCACGCGCATGCGGGCTGCACTTTTTTCACGGGATTGTGACCGGCGGCGAGCGGCGGTTGCCCTTCATTGCCATCGTAGAAGGAGGTTGGGCCATGCCAGTGCTCGATACCGGGATCGAGGGTCTCACACTTCACAAGACCCTGCTGGACCGCGCCGCGCAGCAATCGCTGGTGGCCGAACTGCGCGACGTGGTGGCGCAGGCGCCGCTGTTCTCGCCACTGACCGCCTGGGGCAAGCCGATGAGCGTGGCGATGACCTCGGCCGGGCAGTTCGGCTGGTATTCCGACCGGCGCGGCTACCGCTACATCACCGAACATCCCTCGGGTACGCCCTGGCCGCCCATCCCCCAGGGCGCGCTCGACGTCTGGACGCAGGTCGCGCCCGAGGCCCGCGCGCCCGAGTGCTGCCTGATCAACCATTACCGCGAGAAGGCCCGCATGGGCCTGCACCAGGACAAGGACGAGGCCGACTTCACCCAGCCGGTCGTCTCGATCTCGCTGGGCGATCCGGCCACCTTCCGCGTCGGCGGCACCGAGCGCGGCGGCAAGACGTCCTCCTTCAAGCTCGAAAGCGGCGATGTGCTGGTCATGGCCGGCCCAGCCCGCCTGCGCCATCACGGCATCGACCGGATCTTCTTCGGCCGCTCGGACCTGCTGGAAAATGGCGGACGGCTGAACCTCACGCTGCGTGTGGTCACCTGACCCCGCCTTCCACTTTCCCCAAATATCCCCGCCGGAGGCCCCCGCCTGCGACCTGCGCAACCCCTATCGGCGGTCCAGCGCCAGCCCCGCGGCCAGCCCCAGGAACAGGCACCCGGTTCCCCAGCGCATCGGGCGGCCTTGCGCGAAACCGCGGCCGAGTTGTCCGGCAAAGCCGCCGACCAGCCCGTTCACGGCAGCACCGCCCAGCATCAGCACCAGGCCGAACACCAGGAACTGGGTCAGCACCGGCCCGGCCTCGGGGTGGATGAACTGCGGCACCAGCGCGAGCATGAAAATGGCGACCTTCGGGTTGAACAGGCACACAAGCGCCCCCTCCCGGAGGGCCCGCGCGGCGCTGTAGCCCGGTCCGGGACCGGCTTCGGGCGCGGGCGCGCGGAACGCCTGCACGCCGATCCAGGCAAGGTAACCCACCCCTGCCCAGCGGACGACCTCGAAGGCCAGCGGTTGCGCCTGCATCAGCGCCGCCAGCCCCAGTCCCGCCGCCAGCGCGTGGCCCATGCCGCCGATCGCGACGCCCAGCGATGCCGCGATCCCGGCGCGCGGACCCGAGCGCATGCCCTGCCCGAGGCAGAACAGCATGTCTGCCCCCGGCGTCAGGTTCAGCGCCAGCGCGACGGGGGTGAAGATCAGCAGCGTGTGCAGCTCGGGCATCCGGGTCTCCTCTCGCCGCCACAAGGGCGCAGCGACCGTACGCCGTCAACCCCTCGCCCCGCCGCCCGGCCCGCGCTAGGTAGGGAGGCGAAAGGAGGCCCCCATGCCGCATCTTCTCTGCCTCGGTTTCGGCTTCACTGCCACCGCGCTGACCCGTGCGCTCGGCTCCGAGTGGCGCGTCACCGGCACCACCCGCAGCGCCGAGGGGCTGAAGGCGGTCCGCGATGCGGGCGCCGAGCCCCTGCTCTGGCCCGGAGAGGAACTGACGCCCGCCCTCGCGCAGGCGACGCATGTGCTGTCCTCGGTCCCGCCGCGCGATGCGGGCGATCCCGCCTACGACCTGATCGCGGCGCATGTCGGCCGGATGCCGAAGCTGGAATGGCTGGGTCTGCTCTCGACCACCGGCGTCTATGGCGATCAGGACGGCGACTGGGTGGGCGAGGACGCGCCGCTGGTCCCGGCCACCCATCGCGGCGGCTTGCGCGCGACGCAGAACGCCGCGTGGATGGGACTGTTCGAGGACCACGCCCTGCCCGTCCACATCTTCCGGCTGGCCGGGATCTACGGGCCGGGCCGGTCCGCGTTCGACAAGCTGCGCGACGGCACCGCGCGGCGGATCGTCAAGCCGGGGCAGGTCTTCAGCCGGATCCACGTCGAGGACATCGCGCAGGTGCTGTTGGCCTCGTTCGAACGCCCCCATCCGGGCCGCGCCTACAACGTCGCCGACGACGAGCCCGGCCCGCCGCAGGACGTGATCGAGTACGCCGCGAACCTGCTGGGCGTGCCCGTGCCCCCGGACTTGCCGTTCGAGCAGGCCGATCTCAGCCCGATGGCGCGCAGTTTCTATGCCGACAACAAGCGGGTGCGAAACGACCGCATCAAGCGCGAGCTTGGTGTCGTGCTGAAACACCCGAACTACCGCGAAGGTCTGAAAGCTGTGCTTTCCGCGCACGGGTAGCGCCCAAAAATTACGCAGGGCTTGTCACCGCGCTCCGGGTCGTGGAACAAGGCTCCGGACATGCTGGGAATACGTGCGTTGAGGCAGGAAAAGGTCGCGGGAACGATTGTCGCGGTGCTGGCAGGCATCGCTGCGCCGGTATCGGCGCAGACGCTGAATCTATACGGCAATCCGGGCCTGATCGACATGCCCTCGGCCGAGCAGCTTCCCGACGGCGAGCTGAGCATCACCTACGGACAGGTCGGCGACAGCAAGCGCACCTCTATCGGCTTCCAGATGCTGCCCCGCGTGCACGGCACGATCCGCCTGTCCGAGATCACCGACGCACCCGGTCAGAAAAGCACCGCGCGCGGCTTCGACCTCAGCTTCCAACTGGTCGAAGAGGATGGCTGGCTGCCCGGCGTGGCACTCGGCTTCCGCGATTTGCTGGGCGACGGCCCCTATGGCGCGGAGTACATTGTCGCCAGCAAGGAGGTCGTCGACGGCCTGACCCTGACCGGCGGCCTCGGCTGGGGGCGGCTGGGCAGCAGCGGCACTCTGGGCGAGATCTTCGGCGACCGCGGTCCGGTGACAGATCCGCCGGGCCAGCTTCAGTTCGACAGCTACTTCCAGGGCGAGGCCGCCTTCTTTGGCGGTGTCGCATGGGACACGCCGATCGACGGCGTGCGGCTGTTGGCGGAATATTCCTCTGACGAGTACGAACCCGAGTCGAACGGCGGCTTCGACCGCAAGTCCGACTTCAACTTCGGCGTCGCCTACGCGCCGAACGACTATCTGCAGGCCTCGGCTGCGTGGATGTACGGCTCGTCCTTCGGTTTCCAGTTCACCATCCGGGGCAACCCGAAAAAGCCGCTGATGCCGCAGGACCTCGGCGCCGGGCCCAGCCCGGTCGTCGCGCGCGCGCCCGACGCCCCCCGCAACACCGGGTGGGAGACGAATACCGAGGGCAAGCAGCAGCTGATCGACACGTTGGGCGAGGCGCTGGCCGCCGACGGCATCATCATCGAAGAGGCTCGGCTGACCGGCACCCAGGTCGATCTCTACCTCAACAATACCCAGATCCAGCGTCGGCCCAAGGCGATCGGTCGCGTCACCCGCCTGCTGGCGCTCGCGATGCCGCCCTCGGTCGAGACGTTCAACATCACGCTGCTCAACGACGGACTGCCGGTCACGACCGCCACGATCAGGCGCTCGGACGTCGAGGCGCAGGTGGACCGCCCCAATGCGTCGCTGGCCAGCTGGGAGACGACCGAGCTTTCCGCAGCGCAGGCGCGGCTGACCGGCGGCGACGTGTTCCGCCGGCCGATCTCGCCGCGCTTCTCCTGGGGCATCGGCCCGTCGATCCCCGTCAACCTGCTGGACGTGGACGACGGCTTCCGGCCCGACATCCAGATCAACGCCAGCGCCAGTTACCAGTTCACCCGGGGGCTCAGCGTCACCGGCGAGCTGTCGGCCTTCCTGATCGGCACCGACCAGAAGACCGAGTCGACCTCCTCCAGCCCGCTGCCGCGCGTGCGCAGCGACAGTGACCTCTACTACTCGGGGCGCGACATCGATATCGAGCGGCTGACCGCGGATTACGTGACCAAGTTCCGCCCGGCGCTCTACGGTCGTCTGACCGGCGGTATCCTCGAGCGGATGTTCACCGGCGTCAGCGCCGAGGTGCTCTATGCGCCGACCGACCTGCCGGTCGCGCTCGGGTCCGAGATCAACTACGTCCGCCAGCGCGACATCGACGATCCGTTCGCGCTGCAGGACTACGACGTCTGGACCGGGCACGCCTCGGTCTACTGGGACACTGGTTATCGCGGGATCGAGGCGCAGCTCGACGCGGGCCGCTACCTTGCCGGCGACTGGGGCGCGACCTTCGGCCTGTCCCGCCGCTTCAACAACGGCTGGGAGGTGCGCGGCTTCTTCACCCGCACCGATGTCAGCTTCGACGATTTCGGCGACGGCAGTTTTGCCAAGGGCATCGAGCTGACCCTGCCGCTGCGTTGGGGCGTACCGTTCGAGACCAAGTCCGAGGCCAGCATCGCGGTCATGCCGGTCGAGAACGACGGCGGCGCGCGGCTCGACGTGGATGGCCGGCTCTACGACCGGGTGCGCGAGCTGGACCGCGCCTCGCTTCGCGATGGATGGAGCGCGTTTTGGCAGTAAGGGCAGGGATCCTCGCCGCGCTTCTGGCGCTCTCGGCCTGCGGCAGCGAGCAAGCGGAGAGCATGCGCGTGCTGCAGCAGACGCTGGGCGACGTCTGGCCCTTCGGCAAGGATGACAAGGTTGCGGAAGCCACCGCCGAGGCGGCGCGGACCCCGGCCGAACTCACGCGCGCGCAGATCGAGGCGACCGGAACGGCGATGATTCGCGCCCGCCTTGCCACCGAGGCGTCCCGCTCGATCATGAGCGCGGCGACGGTAAACGGTGGCTACGTCAGCTACATTTCGCGCTTCGGGCAGATGGTGACGATGAACGGCAGCCTGGTCACCGGCACCCGCGGTCTTGGGTACGATTTGCTGTCGGTCCAGCCCGGCGCCGCCGATCCGGTGTCGCGCCCCCTGCCGCTCGCGAACTGGCCGGCTGCTGTCACGCGCATCTACTTTTTCCCCGGCGACGATGGCCCCGAGGGCGATCCCTTGCAGGTCAACTGCAGCTATGTGCCGGGCGAGACGCGGCAGATCGAGATCGTCGAGATCACCTACACCGGCATTCAGGTCGAAGAGCAGTGCGCGGGCGTCGACATCAACGGCCAGCAGGTGGCGTTCTCGAACTATCACTTCGTGAACCCGCGCAGCGGCATGATCTGGCGCACGCTGCAGTGGGTCGGTCCGCAGCAGGGCTTCCTCGACGTCGAGATCCTCGAACCTTTCGACGGCTGAGTTCAGCCGTCCCGGTAGGCGATCACCGCGTCCACCTCGATCTCCACCAGCCATTCCGGGTTCACGAAACGCGTGACGGCCATGATCGTGTCGACGGGCCGTGATTCGCGGCAAAATTCCTTGCGTACCTCGATCGCCTCGCGCCACCGGTCGATGTCGGTGAGAATCACCCGGGTGCGGGTCACGTCGGCCAGGCTTGCGCCGGCCTCGGCAAGCGCCGCCTCGATGATCTCGAAGCAGCGGCGGGTCTGCGCGCCGACGTCGCCGACACCCACGGTCTTGCCCTCGGGGTCGACCGGGGCGGTGCCGCCGACGAACACGTGACGGCCCACCCGAACCGCGCGGCTGAAGCCCGCGATGGTCTCCATCGGGTTGCCGTTGGTAATCAGCTGCCGGTCATGTGTCATCGGCGCCTCCATCGGGGCGTGCCACGGGTGCTGTTCGCGGAACGCAAGATGTGGGGGACCATGTGCGACCTATCCGCAACAGGTACCCCGAACGTGAAACGGGCGCCCGAAGGCGCCCGTTCCGTAAACTGTAGATCCGTAAAGGGATCAGTCGCTCGACGCGGCCAGAGCAACGCCACCGGCAACCAGGGCGACGGCGATCAGGGGAACGACCCAACCGGCGTTCGAACCGCCCATCGGCTCTTCAACAACCGGCTCCGGGGGAGCGACGAAAACTTCGGCGTTGCCAGCGAAGGCAGCGGGAGCAGCAACCAGCAGCGCAGCTGCGGTCAGAGCGATCTTTTTCATGTTGGTCTCCTATGGCCAAACTTCGAGTGCGTGCCCAGCGCAGGGCGGTGCCCTTCACGGGTACTGGCAAACCTGTATTTTTTCAACGTCGTGGCAAATCGTGAGTCGCGATTCCCACCATCTGTGCCTTTGTTGCAATATAGGCGCCCTATTATTGCAATCTGTTCTCAGACGACCAGCACCTGAGTCCCGATCTTCGTGTAGGAGAACACCTCGGCGATATCGACGTTGTAGAGACCGAAGCACCCGCTCGAGGCGCGGCGTCCGACCTTGAGCACGTCGTTGGTCCCGTGGATCCGGTAGTAGGTCCAGCCGAGGTTCAGCGCATGGGTGCCCAGCGGGTTGTCGGGCCCCGGCGCGACATAGGCGGGAAGCGCAGGATTGCGGCGGCGCATGTTCGGCGTCGGGCGCCAGTCCGGCCCCTCGCGCTTTAGAACCACAGACGTCCGGCCCCGGCGGGTCAGATCCTCGGAGGTCGGCACCGACGTCGGATAGATCTTGTAGAACCCGTACTCGTCAGCCCAGAAATGTAGTACCCGGGCATTGGTATCGATCAGGATCGCGCCCCGGTTCAGCGTCGGGAAATGGTCCTGCCAGTTGCGCGCCTGGAATCCCGAAACCCGCCGGTCCAGCCCCGCTTGCCGCAGGTCCAGAAGCTGCGAATTGTCGAGGCTCAGACCCGTGAGCGGCCGTCCGGCAGACTGGCTGACAGTCGCGTAATCGTCCATCAGATCTTCAGCGCGCTTGCCGCAGGCGCCGGTGGCCAATCCGAGGCTAGCCCCGCCCAGCAGCCGCACTGCCTGGCGGCGGCTCATCCGCCTGGTCGAGTCGGTCATGGTTGTGCTCCCCGTCTCGTTCAGGGGCGTACACCCCTGCAACAACTCCACCGGAAGTTATAGGCCAACACTTGCCAACCTTCAAACAGCGTTTGAACACTGTGGCGTGTAACGCTAGATGTGCAGCTGATTTACGACTTGGAAGGTGCCATGCAAAAACTACGCGGATTGCTGCTGTTCGTCGGTCTCGGACTGCTTGCGGCATGCGCCCCGTCCGTCCCCGATCAGGTCAACGGCGTCAACATGATCCGGGCGTCGCAGACGAACGACATTCAGACCGGCCACGTGGATGCGCTGAACGCGTATCGCACGTCGCGGGGCCAGCAGCCGGTTCAGCTGAACGCCCAGCTGACGGCGGCCGCCAAGACCCACGCGCGGGACATGAGCGTTCAGGAACGGGCCTGGCACTTCGGTTCGGACGGCAGCTCGCCCCGCGACCGGGCCGAGCGTGCCGGCTTCCAGGGCCGCGTTCTGGGCGAGAACATCTCGGAGTCCTTCGACGACGAGATCACCGTCTTCCAGAGCTGGGTGAACGATCCGGTGACCAGCCGGGTGATGCTGTCACCGGGCGCGGACAGCGTCGGCTTCGGCTGGTATCAGGAACCCACCGGCAAGCTGTGGTGGGTTCAGGTTCTCGGTCAGTCGGGCTTCAGCCCGCTCATCGCCCGCGCAGCGGACGCCTACCCGGTCACGCCAGGATCGTGACCGGCGTGCCGAGCGGAACCCGCGAGTAGATCTCTTCGATCTCGCGGTTCCGCACGGCGATGCAGCCGGCGGTCCAGTCGTTGCCTTTCCGGCGCTTGCCCGTATTCGGCTCACCGTGGATGAAGATATCGCCGCCCGGATCGATGCCCATGGCCTGCGCCCGCGCCACATCCTCGGGCGTGGGATAGTTGATCCCCAGGCTCAGGTGATAGGCCGACTGCGGGTTCTTGCGGTCGACGAAATAGCGGCCCTCAGGCGTTCTGCCGTCGCCGGAAACCTGCTTGTGACCGTCCGGGGCGAAGCCCAGCCCGATATCGAACTCGCGCACCGGCTGCTGCTGCTGCAAAAGCAGCAGGCGCCGTTCGGCCTTGAGCACCATGACGTGATCGGCAGGCGGCAACTTGGCGTAGTTGCGCCCGCATGCGGTAAGACTGGCGGCCGCCAGTCCGAGAAGGACCGCGCGACGCGGCCGGGATATGCCTGACATGTTTATCGACCTCTTCGACCTGCCCGAACCGTCTCTACGGACGATTTCGGGCGCGAAGATACCTCAATGAGGGTTTTACCGGCAAGACAGTAAAACCCTGCAACATTAAGTGTGTGGCGCGAATGACAGAGAGTTGAGCGCTCAGCCCTGTGTCGCCTCGGCCTCGATCTGGGCGCGTGACTTGCGGGCGCGCTCTGTCGCGGACTTCAGCTGACCGCAGGCGGCCATGATGTCCTCGCCCCGCGGGGTGCGGACCGGGCTGGCGTAACCGGCGCGGTTCACGATCTCGGCGAAGGCCTCGATCCGGTCCCAATCCGAACGCTCGTAGGGCGCGCCCGGCCAGGGGTTGAACGGGATCAGGTTGATCTTGGCCGGGATGCCCGCGATCAGCTTGACCAGCCGCTTGGCGTCGGCGTCGCTGTCGTTGACGCCCTTGAGCATCACGTACTCGAAGGTGATCCGCTCGGCGTTGCTCAGGCGCGGGTAGTCGCGGCAGGCCTGGATCAGCTTCTCGATGTTCCACTTCTTGTTGATCGGCACCAGCTTGTCGCGGGTCTCGTCCGTGGTGGCGTGGAAGCTGATCGCCAGCATGCAGCCGATCTCCTCGCCTGCGCGGGCGATTTCCGGCACCACGCCCGAGGTCGACAGGGTGATGCGGCGGCGCGAAAGGCTCAGCCCTTCGCCGTCCATCGCGATCTTCATCGCGTCGCGCACGCCCTCGAAATTATACAGCGGCTCGCCCATGCCCATCAGCACGATGTTCGACACCAGCCGCTTGCCGTCGGCCTTGTGGCCCCACTCGCCCAGGTCGTCGCGGGCGACAAGGATCTGGCCGACGATCTCACCGGCGGTCAGGTTGCGCACCAGCTTCTGCGTGCCGGTGTGGCAGAACGAGCAGGTCAGCGTGCAGCCGACCTGGCTGGAGATGCACAGCGTCCCGCGATCTTCCTCGGGAATGTAGACCGCCTCGACCTCGTGCCCGCCCGCGATGCGCAGCAGATACTTCCGCGTGCCATCTTCGGAGACCTGGCGCGTCACCACCTCGGGGCGGCGGATCTCGTAGGTCTCGGCCAGCGCGGCGCGGAAGGTCTTCGACAGATTGGTCATCTCGTCAAAGTCGCGCGCGCCCTTCTGGTACAGCCACGCCCAGACCTGGGAGGTACGCATGTTGGCCTGCTTTTCGGGCGTGCCGGCCTCGATCATCGCTTCGCGCAGCGCGTCGCGGGACAGGCCGATCAGGTTCGGACGGCCGGTGTCCTTGCGCGGAATGGTCAACAGATCCTGTGTCACGGGCGCGGTTGCGGTCATGATCGGGCTCTCCGGGGTGGGCGTGAAGCGGCAGCGCATAGCATACGCTTTGCCCCGAAGATAGGGGGTCCGGGGTCTCGCGCCAAGTCAGCCGCGTTTCGTGCGCAAGATATGCACGTGGTCCGCATCGTAGAGTGCGCTGTCCGGAAAGCCCTGCGCGGGGTCCAGCGCGCGGCCCACGAAGATCAGCGCGGTGCGGGTCAGCTTGGCGGCGCGAACCTTCTCGCGGATCGTGGACAGGGTGCCGTGGACAAAGCTCTGGTCCGGCCAGCCGACGCGGTAAGCGACGATCACCGGGCAGTCCGCGCCATAATGCGGCGTCAGGCGGCGCTCGACCTCCAGCAGGTTGCGGATCGATAGGTGGATCGCCAGCGTCGCACCCGAGCGGCCCAGCGTGTCCAGATCCTCGCCCTCGGGCATGGCCGAGGATTTCATCGCCGTGCGGGTCAGGATCACCGTCTGGCTGACCTCGGGCACCGTCAGTTCGCGCCCCAGCGCGGCGGCGGCGGCGGCGAATGCGGGCACGCCCGGCACGATGTCATAGGGAATGCCAAGCGCGTTCAGACGCCGGATCTGCTCGGCAATCGCACCGTAAAGCGATGGATCGCCCGAGTGCACCCGCGCGACGTCTTGCCCCCTGGCATGCGCCGCTTCGATCTGCTCGAGGATCTGGTCCAATGTCATCGGCGCGGTGTCCATGACCAGCGCCCCCTGGGGCGCGCCCGCGACCACCGCCTCGGGTACTAGCGAACCCGCATAGAGGCACACCGGGCATTCCGCGATCAGCCGCTGGCCCTTGACCGTGATGAGCTCGGGGTCGCCCGGCCCCGCGCCGATGAAGTGAACCGTCATGTCAGTATGGCCCCTCGTCCTGATACTGCGGCAGCCCGTCGGCGATCTCGTAGTAGTCGCCCTTTTCTGCCGTGAAGATATGCGCCGCCAGCCGCAGCCCGGTCGGCCCGTCCAGCGACCCCACGTTGATCCAGACCTGCGGGCTGCCGTCGTGCCGCCAGAACAGGCTGGAGCCGCACTCTGCGCAGAACCCCCGCTTGGCGCTGGCGCTGGAGCGGTACCAGCGCGGCGTGCCCGTGACGCTGATGGCGTCAGCCGGGACCGAGGCCGCGGCCTCGTAGTGCCCGGACATCCGGCGGCACTGCGTGCAATGGCAGGCCACGACCTCGCCCGGACTGGCCGACAAAGTGTAGCGCACCGCGCCGCAGAGACAGCCGCCCTGCATCACGCCTGCTCCAGTTTCTTGGCGTAACCGCGCGGGGTGTAGAGCCGCCAGCCCTCGGCCCCGGCGCTGCAGTCGCCGGTGGGGAAGGCGCGGCTTTGGCTGGCGCCGATCAGCACAACGGTCAGCATGTCGACCTCGTCGGTCTGCAGGGTCGCGAGCGTGCGGCGGGTCAACTTCTCGTCCGGACGGCCAAGGTTCGAGGCCAGCAGCACGGGCGTGTCTTCGGGGCGGTGCTTCAGCAGGATCTGCCGCGCCTCGTCCAGCAGGGTGCGGCGGCGGCGCGAGACGGGGTTGTAGAAGGCGATCACGAAATCGCCCTCGGCGGCGGCGCGCAGGCGCTTGACGATCGCCTCGCGCGGCGTCAGCAGGTCGCTGAGGCTGATGGCGCAGAAATCGTGGCCCAGCAGCGCGCCCGCACGGGCCGAGGCCGCCTGCAGCGCCGAGATCCCCGGCGCGTTGACGATTTTCACCCGCCGCGCGGCATCGCTGACGCCGCCCTTGTCCGGCTCGCGGTCAAGCAGTTCGGCCACCAGCGCACCCATGGCAAAGATCCCGCCGTCGCCCGAGCAGACCAGCGCCATGTCGCGCCCCTCTGCCGCCGACTCCAGCGCATAACGGCAGCGGGCTTCCTCCTCACCCAGTGCGAAAATCTTGCGCGGCGTGTTGGCCGCCAGCGGTCCCAGCAGGTCGAGGTAAAGGCCATAGCCGACAAGCTCGTCCGCCTCGGCGATCAGCCGGGTCGCTTCCGGCGTGCGCCAGCCCGCATCCCCCGGCCCGATCCCGACGACCGAGAGCTTGCCGCGCTTCCGGCCCTCTTGCGGGGCAGAACCGATCCGCGCCACGGCGCAGGTCGCTTCAGTGGTGCGCTGCTTCGGCACGATCAGCGCGCCGTCCGGCCCGGCCGCGGCCAGCGCCGCGCCCTCGCTGACGCCGTGGCAGCCGACCTCGGCAAAGACCACGTCCGACGGGGTCTGCAAGCGCGGGCTCTCGGCCTCGAGCACCTCCGCCGGGAAGAACCGCGCGGGCACGCCCAGGTGCGCGGCCAGCGCCTGCACGGCGGCCTCGTCGGCCTTCAGGTCCAACGACACAACGCAACGGACCGCGAAGGGCGACAGACCCGCCTCAGCCAGCGTTTTGCCGACCAGCGAGATCAGCCCCTCGGGATCGGCCCCGCGCGCACAGCCGACGCCAAGCGCAAGCTCCTGCCGCCGCCAGACCAGCGAGGGCAGCCCCGCAACCGTCAGCACCACGGGCGCATGCTCGTCCGGGGCTGCCACCCGGCGGACCGCCAGGCCCCCCAGCCATGCCGCATCGCCAGACAGGGTTGCCGCTGCGCCCTCCAGCAGCGCGCGGGCCACCGCTTTGGCATCCTCGGGGTTCTCAAGCCGCCAGCCTTCGGGCGGCTCGTCCAGCGCGACGCCGAGGCCCAGATCGCCCGCCGTGGTGATCGCCGCAGCCCCGCCCAGGGCCGAGGCGATCCGCTTCGCCAGCGCGTTGGCCCCGTGGTGCCCGCCCAGTAGCGGCACGGCGGCCGAGCCGTCCTCGGCCACCGCGACAACCGCCGGTTCCGCCCACTTGTCCCCCAGCAGCGGAGCCAGCGTGCGGATCAGGATGCCCGAGGCGCAGATGCCGACGATAGGCCGCCCGACGGCGAACAGGCCGCGCAGGTGGTCGGCCACGCCGGGGGCGCTGAGCCGATACAGCTCGCCGCCCAGCTCGATGGCCAGCCGTTCGCCCAGGGGCGCGGCGCTGGCGGTCAGCGTGACGATGGCGGGGGTCTTGTCAGGAACCGGCATGGGGGTCGTCTCCGGGGACCAGGATCATCGAGAAATAGGGGGCGGTGTCGGGTGCCTGCGCCAGTGGCATCGCCTGCTGGTGCGGCAGGCTGGCGTGGCTGACGAAGGCCGCGCGATGCTCCAGCCCGGCCTTGGCCAGCAGAGCGCGAACGCGCGGCAAGTGCCGCCCGACCTTCATGATCGCCAGCGCGCCGGGCCGCGCGATCAGCGCGCGCAACTCGTCGTCGGGCAGGGTGGCGGGCAGGGCGCTCAGCACCTCGTTCCGGGCGCAGAGCGGGCGTTGCACCGCCGCCGCGCAGGCGGTCATCGAGGTCACGCCGGGCACGATCCGCACCTCGGCCCGGCCCGCAAGCCGGGCGAACAGGTACATGAACGAGCCGTAGAAGAACGGATCGCCCTCGCACAGCACGACGACATCGCCGTGTTGCAGCGCCTCGGCGATCTCGTCGGCGGCGCGGTCGTAAACCTCCTGCGCGGGGAAGCGCTCGGTCCGCATCGGGATCACGATGGGGATCTCGCGCGCGCCCTCGGGGAGGAATCCGGAGACGATGGACCGGGCAAAACTCTCGCCCGAATCCGGCGCCGGATAGGCCACGGTCGTCGCAGTGGAGATCAGCCGGTGCGCCTTGAGCGTCAGCAGCTCCGGGTCGCCCGGGCCGACGCCCACGCCGTAGAGGATCCCGCTCATTTCGCCCACACCCATTGCGTCACTGGCATCATCGGCTTCCAGCCGCGGAACGGGCCAACAGGTTCGGCGCGCGAGACCTGAAGTCGTGTCAGCGTCCCGCCCAGCCGGGCATGGGCCGCGATCAGCAGTGCCTCGGATTCCAGCGTCACTGCGTTCGCCAACAAGCGCCCCGCCGGGGTCAGCGCCTCCGCGGCGGCGTCAATCACCGCATCCGACAGCCCGCCGCCCAGGAACACCGCATCGGGCCGCGGCAGGTCTGCCAACGCCTCGGGCGCGCGGCCTTCGACAAGCTGCAGGCGCGGTGCGCCCAGCCGCTGTGCGTTGCGCGCCGCCATCGCCCGACGCTCGGCCAGCGGCTCGATCCCGATCGCCACACCGTCGCGCGCCAGCCGCAGCCATTCCACCGCGACGGAACCGCAGCCGCAGCCGACGTCCCACAGCACCGCGCCGCGCCGTGGGCCAAGCTGGGCCAGCGTCAGCGCCCGCACCTCCTGCTTGGTCATCTTGCCGTCGTGCTCGAACGCATCATCCGGCAGCCCCGGTCCGCGCGGCAGCACCCGCGCACCGGGCGTGGCGATGCACTCCACCGCCAGCGTGTTGAAATCCGGGCTCTCGGCGGCCCAATCCCTGGCAATACCGTCTACCCGGCTTTCGCGCGGCCCACCCAGCGCGCCCAGCACCGTCAGCCGGCTGTCGCCCAGCCCCGCCCCGGTCAGCAGCGCCGCGATCTCGGCCGGAGTGCTGCCGTCCCGCGTCAGCATCAGCAGCCGCACGCCGGGGGCGAAGAAGGGGATTGCCTGCTCGACCGGACGGCCGTGCACGGTTAGCGTCTCGACGTCGGCAAGGCTCCAGCCCATGCGGCAGGCGGCCCATTGAAAGGCCGAGATCTGCGGGTGAAACGTCACCTCCTCCGCCGGGATCGCCTTCAGGATCCGCGCCCCGACCGAGTACCAGAGCGGATCGCCGGTCACGAGCACCACCAGCCGTTTGCCCCGCAGCGCCTCGATCTTGTCGATCATCGCATCGAAGGGCGAGGGCCAGGACAGGCGCTCGGCTGTGACGTTCGGGCTTAGACCGTGATGTCGCTCGCCGCCGATGATGACCTCGGCGGCCTCGACCACGGCGCGGGCGGCAGGGGTCAGCCCGTCCATCCCGTCCTCGCCGATGCCCACGATGTCCAGCCAGGCGCTCATCGGCAGGCCCTCATCAGCTTCTCCAACTCTCCGGCATCCACCGCGGCTTCTCCGTCCAGCACCTTGCGCACATGTGCCAGCATCCGCAGCCGCGGCGCCGAGGGGTCGCGGACCACGCGGATCCCCTCGCCCCTATCGTACATGTCCAGGTGATCGTGGAAATTCCTCCGTGCCTGCGTCAGCGAATGCCCGTGGTTCGGTCCGCAGGTGATGTCATCCGCGTCGGCCTCGTCCTGGCCGTCGTCCTCCCACCAGCAGACCTGGCAGATGTTGTAGGCCGCGCGGCCGGAGAGGGTCGGCAGCAGGCAGCAGGGGCAGAGAAAGCGCTTGCCGAGCTTCCAGTAGAGGCTGCCGCCATGGCCGGGCACCTGCTCCATGCCGTCGCGCAGAGGGGCCATATAGTCGGGCAGGGGCGCGATCACGTGCCGTCCCCCCTCAGCCCCAGTGCTACTGCGTTCACCGCCGCCGCCGCCATGGCCGAGCCGCCTCGCCGCCCCGGCAACGTCGCGAAGGGTACGCCGCGTGAATTGGAAGCCAGTTCCGCCTTGGATTCCGCTGCGCCGACGAACCCCACGGGAAAACCGAATATGGCTGCAGGCATATTCGCCCCTTCGTCCAGCAATTCAAGCAACCGGAACAGTGCCGTCGGCGCGTTGCCGATGGCGACAACCGCGCTGCCCAGCCGGTCCGCCAGCAGTTCGATCGCCGCCGCCGAGCGGGTGTTGCCGATCTGCTGCGCCAGCGCCGGCACGCGTGGATCGTCGATGGCGGTGGCGACCTCGTTGCCGTCCAGCGCCCGCCGGATCACGCCGCCCGCGACCATCTTGCAGTCGCAGATCACCGGCGCGCCCGCGCGCAGGGCCGCCCGCGCCGCTGCGACCACGCCGGGTGTCGCCTCCAGCGTCTCGGCGATGTCGACCATCCCGCAGGCGTGGATCAGCCGCACGGCAAGCTCGGCCTCGTCCGGTGCGAACCGGTCCAGAGCCGCCTCGCCCCGCACGGTCGCGAAGCTCTGCGCGTAGATCGCCTTCGGATCGCGGGCGTAGTCGATCACCCCTTGGCCTTCAGGTGCTTGCGCACGCTCTCCGGTCCCAGCGGGTGGTCGGCGTGGGGATAGGGCGGGTGGTGGTGGTCATGATCGTGGTGATGGTGGTGATGCCCGTCGCCATGCCCATGATCGTGGTGGTGATGATGATGGTGATCCATGTCCAGCCGGCAAGCACCGGTACAGAAATCGTCGCACAGCGCGCAATCCGCCACGTTTGAGCCGGGCGCGCTCGCCCCCTGCCCTTCGACGTGGTGGTGATGGCTTTCCTGCGGCATCCCGACCTCGGCCTCGAAGCCCAGAACCTGCGCGCGGTACTTGCACATACCGCAGTTCATCGCCGTGTCGCCCGAGAGGATCTCGGTCACGCGCTCGGCGAAGGTCTCCAGCACCTTGGGATGATCGCCCAGGTAGCCTGCCTTGACGAACTGGGTGCCCGGCATGCGCTCGGCCACCATGTCGGTGAAGCCATAGATCCGGTCGATCAGAACGCCGGTGAACAGGAAGTAGGGGAACACGACGATACGGCGGTAGCCCAGCCTGGCGGCATGCTCCAGGCACGGCTCGACCAGCGGGAAGGTGACGCCGGAATAGCCGACCTCGCACCAGCCGAAGCCCATGCCCTCCCACAGCAGCCGCGCCACCTTGGAGACGTTGGAGTTCGCGTCCGGGTCGCTCGCCCCCCGCCCGATGACCACGAGGCAGGTCTCGTGCCGGGGCACCTCGCCCTGCTTGTCGGCCTCGGCTAGCGCGTCCTCGATCCGGCTGGCGGCAGCGGCGATCATGCGCGGATCGACACCCAGTTCGCGACCATAGTCGATCTTGACGCCATGCTCGACGGCATAGGTGTTCAGAACGGTTGGAATGTCGTTCTTGGCGTGCATAGCGGCGAACAGCATGCCCGGCACGGCCAGAATATGGTTGCAGCCATTTTCACGTAGATTGTCCAGCCCGTTGCGGATCACCGGGTTGGCGAATTCAAGGTACCCGTAATCCACCGGCCACTCGGGCGGCAGATACGAGGGCAGCTGTTGCGCCAACTGGGCGAACTCGTCCACCGCCGCCTGGCTGCGCGAGCCGTGCCCGCAGATCATCACGCCGATCTTGCTCATTGGGCGGCGGCCTCTTCCGCGTCGGTTTCCTCGGCGTCGGAGGCTTCGGTGTCCTTGCCCTTGCGGCCGCGCAGACCGGCCCAGACAGCCAGCCCGACGGCGACGCCCAGCGCGCCCAGCGCGATCCAGTGGTCGTGCCCGGCGGCGTCCGCGATATGGCCCGGATGCGCCAGCGCGGGACCGGCAAGAAGAACGGCGGGGACTGTCAGTCGAGGGAACGTCATGGGCGGCGGCCTTTCCTGTCTGGGTCGCCGCACAGCCGAACGGGGCACCGCGGGGGCGCCCTTGGACGATGATCTCCCACACCCCCTGTTTGGGTCGGCACGGGTCGGATCTTCCGCTCAGCCATACGGCATCGTCGGGTCCTGCCTAGCAGCCGCGCCCTGCCCCGGCAATGCTCAATCGAGCGCGTCCAGCCCCGCCTTCAGGGCCTTGCGGAATACCGTCGGCAGCGCGTCCCCGCGCGCATGGCGGGCCGGGTGGAACGCGCCGCGCCGCGGGGTCGCGCCCTCGGGCACCTCGGCGACCATAACCGCGAGGCGCAGGTGGAAATGCGTGAACGTGTGCCGCACCTCGACCGGGGCCTGCCGCCAGTCGGCCTGCATCGGAGGGCTTGGTTCCGGTGCGTCCTCGGCCCAATCGGTGCCGGGCAGGCCCAGCATCCCGCCCAGCAGGCCCTTGTCGGGCCGGGTCTCCAGAAGCAGCGCGCCATCCGCCCGTCGGGCGAGATAGGCGATCCCCTGCCGTACCGGCTTGGCCTGTTTGGGCGCCTTCCGGGGCAGCTCTGGCGCGCTGCCCGAAAGCCGTCCGGCGCAGGCGTCCATCCACGGGCAGATGCCGCAGGCCGGGCTGCGCGGGGTGCAGATGGTGGCGCCAAGGTCCATCACCGCCTGGGCGTAGTCTCCGGGCCGCTCGTGCGGTGTCAGCTCCCCGGCGGCGGCCTTGATCTCGGGCTTGGCGGCGGGCAGCGGCGTGCGGATGTCGCGGATCCGGGCCATGACACGCTCGACGTTACCGTCCACCACGACTGCGCGCCGGTCGAAGGCGATCGCCGCCACCGCCGCCGCCGTGTAAGGCCCGATCCCTGGCAGGTCCGCCAGCCCCGCCTCGGTATCCGGGAAAACCCCGCCAAGGTCGTTCGCGACCACCCGCGCTGCCTTCAACAGGTTCCGCGCGCGGGCGTAGTAGCCCAGCCCGGCCCAGGCAGACATGACGTCCGCGTCCGCGGCCGCTGCCAGGTCCGCGACCGTCGGCCAGATCCCGGTGAACTTCGCGAAATAGGGACCGACCGCCGCCACCGTGGTCTGTTGCAGCATGATCTCGGACAGCCAGATGTGATAGGGATCGGCCCGCCGAGCGCTGCCTGGAGGCACCCTCCACGGCAGGGCCCGGGCATGGCGGTCGTACCAGACCAGCAGGGTCTCGGAGGAAGGTTCACGCAACTGTTATTGCCTTTCGCGACGGGGTGGGGCTGGCTGTCCGTACCCAGAACGTTAATGTGACGGCAGACCTTGGCGAGGCCCGACCGGATGCGCAAGACCACGAACCAGACCCCGACCGCGAAGCGCGTGCGCCGCTTCACGCAGGCCGGTGCGCTGCTGGGCGGCCGCATCCAGGGCGCCTCGGCCAAGCGCGGCTTCGCCGAAACGCGCCTGCTGACCCGCTGGGCCGAGATCGTCGGCCCCGACCTCGCGCCTCTCGCCCGGCCGCTGAAGGTCGCCTATGCCCGCGACGGGTTCGGCGCTACCCTGACCCTGGCCTGTGACGGTGCCCGTGCGCCGGAAGTGCAGATGCAGGCCGAGACGATTCGCGAGCGGGTGAACGCCTGTTACGGCTACAACGCCATCAGCCGGGTCCGCATCGCGCAGGAGGATGGGCAGGGTTTCGCCGAGGCCCAGGCCGCCTTCCTGGGACCGAAATCGCAGGCCGAGACGCGGGTCGACCCGAAGATCGCCGCCGAGGCCGAGCAGGTGGTGGCTGAGGTCGGTGACGACGGCCTGCGCCGCGCGCTGCAGATGCTTGGACAGAACGTGATGACCCGCTCCGGGTCGCCATCGAAGGAGAACTGAATGACCCTTATCCGACCCACCCGCCGCGCCGTGCTGCGTGCCGGCCTCGTCGCCGGCCTCGCGCCGGCCCTGCCGACGTGGGCCCAGGAGGCTGCGACCGCCGAAGGCGCCGCCCGTACCGTCGAGGAAATGGCCGTCGGCGCCGAGGACGCGCCGGTCACGGTGATCGAATACGCCTCGCTGACCTGCCCGCACTGCGCGCGCTTCCACACCGACGTGTATCCGAAGATCAAGGCCAACTACATCGAGTCGGGCAAGGTCCGCTTCATCGTCCGCGACGTCTATTTCGACAAGCTGGGCCTCTGGGCCTCGATGGTTGCCCGCTGCGGCGGGCAGGAGCGCTACTTCGGCATCGTCGACCGCCTGTTCCAGAAACAGGGCGAGTGGACCCGCCACGACAACGCGCAGGACGCGCTGGCCGCGATGTTCGCCATCGGGCGTCAAGCCGGGCTGACCGACGAAGCGATGACGGAATGCGTGCAGGACCAGGCCTGGGCCGAGGCGCTGGTCGCCGACTACCAGGAGAACGCGACCGCCGACGACATCAGCTCGACGCCGAGCTTCATCATCAACGGCGAAAAGGCGTCGAACATGCCCTACGAGGACTTCGCCGCCCGCCTGGACGCGGAACTCGCAGGCTAAGGCAGGATCCGGTCGAGCGCGGCGTCCAGGGCGTCGCGCTCGGCCAGCGCAAGCCGTACCGGCAGGGTCAGGAACTTCGGTCTGAGGTCCGGCGGCAGGCGCACCGCGTCCTTCTCGGTGGTGACCGGCTGGGCGTTCAGCTGCGCCGCCTCGCGTAGCAGTCGCTCGACGATCGCCCGGCTGTAGGCCGCATGATCCGGAAACGCCCGCGTCTCGACCACCTCCGCCCCGGTGCCGCGCAGCGTCGCGAAGAACTTGTCCGGCCGCCCGATCCCAGCGAAGGCCAGGCAGCGCAGTCCCTTCCAAGGCATCCCCGTGGGTAGAGGCTGCAACGACCCCTCCGCCAGCGGCTTCTCCTTCAGCGCGGGCCAGTCTTTCAGCACCTTCCGCCGCGCGGGCTCCGGCCCCATCAGCAGCACGAGGTCGGCGCGTTTCAACCCGGCGGCGATCGGCTCCCGCAGCGGCCCCGCCGGGATCACCCGGCCGTTGCCGAACCCGGCCTCCGCGTCGACCACAAGAAGGCTCAGGTCCTTGGCCACGTCCGGGTTCTGAAACCCGTCGTCGAGCACGATCACCTGCGCCCCGCCCGCTTCTGCCGCTTCGGCCCCCGCCGCCCGGTCGCGCGCGACCCAGGCGGGCCCGAACCCCGACAGCAGCAGCGGCTCGTCGCCCACCTCGTCCGCCGAGTGGGCGTGCGGATCGACCCGCACCGGCCCCTCCAGCCGTCCGCCATAGCCACGCGACAGCGCATGCGCCGCAATGCCCCTGGCCGCGAAATGCTCCAGCAAGGCGGACACCACCGGCGTCTTGCCCGTGCCGCCCGCCGTCAGGTTGCCCACGCAGATCACCGGCACGCCTGGCCGCACCCTGGGCGCGCGCGCCACCCGCCGCGCGGTGGACACAGCCCAGACCGCCGCCACCGGCGTCAGCAGCCGCGCCGTCAGCCCGGGCGCGTTCGGCGGGTTTGTCCAGTACCCCGGTGCGCGCATCAGTCGTCGGCCTTGGCGTCCGGCAGATGCCCCGAGATCACCTCGAGCACCCGCCGGGTCACGTCCGCGCCCTCCGACGATACCGACCAGGCGGCGGTCGCCAGCGCGGCGGCGCGGTCTGGGGGCAGCGTCTCGATCAGCTTCGCGCCCAGTTCCTCGGGCCTCGGCACCAGCACGGCGGCGCCCGCCCGGCGGAACCGCGTGTAGGCGGTCTCGAAGTTCTGCACATGCGGTCCGGTCAGGATCGCCGAGCCCAGCAGCGCCGGCTCGAACGGGTTGTGGCCGCCCACCTCGACCAGCGAGCCGCCGATGAAACTGACCGCCGCGACCCGGTACCACAGCCCCATCTCGCCCAGCGTGTCGGCCAGGTAGATGTCGGTGTTCCGGTCCGGCTGCCCTCCCTCGGAGCGGACCGCGACCGACCAGCCCTCGGCGCGTAGAGCGTTCGCGATCTGCGGCCCCCGCTCGGGATGGCGCGGCGCCAGGATCAGCAGCAGCCCGTGCGCGCTGCGCCGGGCCTCGCGATGGGCGCGGGCGACATGCTCCTCCTCGCCCGGATGGGTCGAAGCGGCCAGCCAGACGGTGCGCCCGGCCAGCTGTTTCATGAGGTTCTTCAGCGCCATCTCGTCATGCGGCAGCGGCTGCGCGGTGTCCTTCAGGCTGCCGGTGACCTCCACCCGCTCGGGCGGCGCGCCGACGGCCAGCAGCCGCTCGGCCTGGGCGTCGTCCTGCGCCAGGATCGCCGAGAACCGCCCCAGCAGAGAGCCCCCGTAGCGCCCCATCCGCTGCATACGGTGCGCCGAGCGCGCCGACATGCGGGCGTTGATCAGCAGCATCGGAATGCCCCGGTTCGCGGTGCTGACGATCAGCCGCGGCCACAGCTCGCTCTCGGTCCAGACCGCCAGGTCCGGCCGCCAATGGCCCAGGAACCGCCGCACGGCGGGCCCGGTATCCAGCGGAATGTACTGGTGAAACGCCCGCTCCGGCAGCCGGTCCGCGATCAGCCCGGCCGAGGTCGTCGTGCCGGTGGTGACCATGACATGCAGATCCGGCTCGGCCTCCAGCAGCGCCTCGATCAGCGCCAGAAGCGACACCGACTCCCCCACCGAGGCGGCGTGAAACCACACCAGCCGCCCCTCGGGACGCGGGCCCGAGGCCCGGCCCAGCCGCTCCCCGATCCGCGCTGGGTCCTCCTTGCCGCGCGCCTGCCGCCGCCGCAGGATGCCATGCGCGAACAGCGAGGCCAGCTCGGACGCGCCGAGCGCCAGCGCAAGCGCCAGCGAACGCGGCATGCGGCTCAGCCCAGCTCCTCGGTCGGAGACGCGGCGGTCTCCTCGTCCCGCAGCCGGTGCAGATGGGCGATGAAATAGCGGGTGTGCGCGTCGTCCACGGTTTGCTGAGCCTTCGATTTCCAGGCGTCGTAGGCGCTGGCGTAATCCGGGAAGATCCCGACAAGGTCGATCTCGTCGACATTGCGGAAGGCGGACTTGGTCGGATCGACAAGCTCGCCGCCAAAAACAAGGTGCAGGCGCTGGGTCATGGGAATGTCCTCGGGTCGAAGTGACGTCGCCGCGCACCCTAGCCATTGCCGATAGCGGGTCAAGCATCGCGGCGCGGCCCGCCTTCCACTTTCCCCCAAATATCCCCGCCGGAGGCTCCGGCGGCGGTCCCGCGCGCGGCCTCAGCCCAGTCCGCGCAGCGTCAGCAGCCGCGCGTGCAGCCCCGGCGCCGCCGCGATGCAGCCGCCCTGCTGCCGGTGCGGCGCGTTGAAATCGGGCGCGCCGCCGCCCGCGTCGGTGACGATGCCCCCGGCCTCGCGCACGATCAGGGTCCCGGCAGCGATGTCCCATTCCCAGCTGTCGCGGAATGTCACCAGCGCGTCGAAGCGTCCCTCGGCCACCAGGCACAGCCGGTAGGCCAGCGAGGGGCGATAGCCGCGCTCGGCGTCCGGCACACCGCCGGGCCAGTACTCCGGCTTCAGCGACGGCCGGGTCGCCAGGATCGTCGCGCGCGCCGGGTCCTCGGCACCCGAGACCCTGATGGCTGCGCCGTTCAGCGTCGCGCCCTGCCCCGTGGCGGCGGCGTAGAGCCTGTCCTGTGCGGGAAGGAACACCACTGCTGCGATCACCTGGCCCCGCTCGACCACCGCCAGCGCGTGCGAGAAGGCGCTGGTGCCCTCGATGAACGCCCGCGTGCCGTCGATCGGATCGATCAGGAACACCCGGTCCCGGCTCAGCCGGTCGGCATCGTCGGGGGTCTCCTCGGACAACCAGCCGTAGTCGGGCCGCGCCGCGCGCAGGACCTTGGCCAGCGCGGCATCGACCTCCAGGTCGGCCTCGGACACCGGTCCGGCGCCGTCCGCCTTGTCCCAGACCTTCGGATCGGACCGGAAATGGCGCAGCGCGATGGGCCCGGCGACGCGGGCGGCCTCGATCAGCAGCGCCAGATCGGCCTCAGGCGCCTGCAACCGTCAGGCCTTCGACCAGCAACGAGGGGATCACCCGGCTCAGGTGCTGGCGCGCGTCGTCCGCGGCGCGCAGCCCCTTGAGCATCTCGGGCAGGCTGCCCGCGATGGTGCATTCGTTCACCGGCTCGGCGATCTCGCCGCCGCGCACCCAGAACCCCGAGGCCCCGCGGGAGTAGTCCCCGGTGTTCGGGTTGATCGAGCTGCCCATCATCGAGGTCACCAGCAGCCCTTCGCCCATGTCCTTCAGCAGCGCCTCACGGGTGGTCTGCGGCCCGGTCAGCCGCAGGTTTCCGGCAGACGGGCTCGGCGGCCCGCCGGTGCCGCGCGCCGCGTTCGCGGTGCTTTTCAGGCCCAGCTTGCGCGCGTTGGCAAGGTCCAGAATCCAGCGCAGCAGCATTCCGTCCTCGACCAGCGGATTGGTTGCCGTCGGCAGCCCCTCGCCGTCGAACGGCTTCGAGCCGCCGACCCGCGCCCGGTGCGGCTCCTCGACCAGGCCGAACCCTTTCGGCAGCACCTGCTCGCCCATCAACGCCTTGGCCCAGCTGTTGCCGCGGGCGACCGAGCCGCCGTTCACCGCCGACAGCAGGTGCCCGATCAGCCCCGAGCTGATCCGCTCGTCGAACAGCACCGGATAGGCCCCGGTCTTCGGCTGCTTTGCACCGCGCCGGGCCAAGGTACGCTCGGCGGCCAGCAGGCCGACCTCCTCGGAGGTTGGCATGTCCTCGGCGTGGACCCGGGATTCCACCGCATAATCCCGCTCCATCTCCAGCCCCTCGCCGGTGATGGCCACGCAGGCGACCGAGTGGCTGGTGCGGGAGTACCCGCCCGAGAACCCGTTGGTCGCCATCAGGTGCACCGAGGTCCGGCTGTAGTCCGCCCCCGCCGTCGAGACCTGGCTGATCCCCTTCACGCCCAGCGCCGCTGCCTCGGCCTGCCGGGCGGCCTCGGCCAGGGCGGCAGGGTCCGGCGCGTCGCTCGGATCCACGAGGTCGAGCGCTGCCACATCCCAGCTTTTCGCCAGCTGGTCCGGATCGGCCAGACCGGCATAGGGGTCCTCGGGCGCCTCGCGGGCCATCGCCACGGCACGGGCGGCCATGGTTTCGATCGCCGCCGCGCGGGTGTCGCTGATCGACACGCTCGCCTGCTTCTGCCCGATGAGCACCCGCAGGCCCAGGTCGGTGCCCTCGGCCCGCTCGGCCTGTTCCAGCGCGCCGTTGCGGATCTCCATCGAGATGCCGTCGCCGCGCACGGCGATCACGTCGGCCGCCTCGGCGCCTGCCTTTGTGGCGGCCAGCAGCGCGGCCTTCGCCAGTTCCTGAAGTTCGCTCATGCGGTCACCATCAGCCAGAGTACATGTCCCAGAAGCCCGATCGCCAGCAGCAGCACGCTGAGCAGCGTCAGCCCCGCGCCCGCCGCCCGCTGCCAGCCGGGCGCATCCTCGGCGCAGAAATGCAGACCGTGGAACACGCGGCCCGCGGTCAGCGCCACGCCGAAGAGATGCAGCAGCCAGGCGGGCGTGCCGATCAGCGCCGCCATCACCATCAGGATCAGCGCCAGCGGCACGGCCTCGACGAAATTCGCCTGCCCCCGCATGGCGCGGATCATCACCGGGTCGCCCCCGTCGCCGATGCTGATCTTCCGCTGGCCGCGGACCTTTCCGACATGGGCGGTCAGCCACATGAAGATCAGCCCGTTCAGCGCGGCATAGAGCGCGACGGCGAGCACGGCGGGTGTGGGTGTCATCGGCAGGTGTCCTTCGGCGATGCGGCCTGCCGGGAACGTAAGGTGCCCCTGCGCCTCAGGCAACTGCGCTTGAGCGACGCGCCGCTTCCGCCTAGCGTGAACGCAACCATAAGGGGGGTGCATGACGCCGGACGACGCCACGCCACGCGGAGAGCTCACGCTTCAGACCATCGCCATGCCGGGCGACACCAACGCGAACGGAGACATCTTCGGCGGCTGGCTGATGGCGCAGATGGACCTCGGCTCGTCAGTGCTGGCCCGGTCCCGCGCCCGCGGCCGCGTCGCCACCGTGGCGGTCGAGGCGATGACCTTCCACAAGCCGGTGCATGTCGGCGACACCGTGTCGATCTTCGCCCGGATGCTGCGCGAGGGCACGACCTCGATGCAGATCGCCACCGAAGTCTGGGTCACCCGCCAGCCCGAGCCGCGCCGGGTCCAGGTCACTTCCGCCACCTTCGTTTTCGTCGCCGTGGACGAAACCGGCGCCAAGCGCCCCCTGCCCGCTCCTGACAGATGAGGACCCCGATGATCCGCGTATTGCTTGCCCTGCTGCTGACCGTTTCCGCCGCGACCGCACAGACCCTGCCCGCGCTCTACGACGTGACCGGCGTCGCCGCCGACGATGTGCTGAACGTGCGCGAGGCGCCGCGCGGCACCGCCAGCAAACTGGCCGGGATCCCGCACAACGCCAAGGGCGTCGAGGTGGTGGCGCTGTCCTCGTCGGGCGACTGGGGCCAGGTCAACACCGGCGAGCGCAGCGGCTGGGTCTCGATGCGGTACCTCGCCCCCGGCGCGGGCCCGGTCGAGGGCGATCTGCTGACCGCCCACCCGCTCTGGTGCTCCGGGACCGAGCCGTTCTGGACCCTGACCTCCGACGGCACCGCGCTCAGCTGGTCCGAGCCGGGCGTCGAGCCGTTCCCGCTGTCGCAGCACACCGCCGCCCGCGCCGAGGGCCGCCCGGCCTACCGCCAGGCGGTCGACGGGGTCTTCGAGGACGGCCGCACCCTGACCGCCACGATCCGCACCGAGGCTTGCACCGACGGCATGTCCGACCGCGCCTATGGCCTCGCGATCGACCTGCTGATGCGCGGACCGGACGGCGCGCGCCTGCTGACCGGCTGCTGCTCGATCGGCGGACGCTAAGCCGCGCCGGAAGCGCCTGAGAACATTCGTGGAATCAGATATGTTCCGGCGGAACCCGTCGCCCGGGGCCCAAGTTTTCGCGCAAGTTCCCCATAAACGGGCGTTTATCCCCTTGCCCGGCAATAATTTCTTTCCGGGAAACAAAATTGTTCGACTCGGCAGGATTCCGTATACTTCCGCTGCGTAAATAGAAGCGCGCCCCCACCGCGCGTCGAGGGACAGACGGACCAAGAAAGGGATCTAGTGATGCCGAAGAAGGTTAAGGACGACACCTCCACCGGCCCCGGCGGCGGTGGACCCGGTGGTGGCGGTCCCGGCGGTGGCGGCGGCGGTGGCAAGGGCAAGAACAAGAACGACACCGGCGGGGATACGACGAACACCATCCTCGGCACCGCACAGGCCGATTATCTCGACAGCGGCACCAGCGGCGTCGACAATGTGACCGGCAGCGACGGCAGCGACTGGATCTACACGTTCGAGGGCGCCGACATCATCGACGCGGGCGGCGGTGACGATCTGATCGTGCCGGGTACCGGCGACAACACGATCGAAGGCGGAGACGGCGTCGACACGGTGATCTACGATTTCCTGATCGACAGCTACACGATCAGCACGGTGGGCGACGTGACCACGGTCAGCTACACAGTCGGCAGCGACAGCTACACCGACACGCTGACAGGTGTGGAAAGCGTCATCATCAACTCCTCGACGACCGAGGTGTCCTCCAATTACACGGTGACCTTCGACAACCTCGGAACCGACTACGGTCTCTACGATGCCAATACGGCGGTCGGCTCCGGAGAGGTCATGCTGACCAGCAGCGGCCTTTACGTACTCGCCACGGTTCTCGACACCAGCTTCCTCGGAATACCGTCGGGAGGTGTCGAAGACGCAAGCACCCGGATCGTAGATTGGGATGGCGGCGGAGATACCGAGTTCCGTATTTCGAACGACGCGGACGCCTGGGGCATATCTGAAGAGGTCAACATCCAGTCCGCGTTCGACTTCGGCTTCGAGGTCGTCAGTTTCACGATCGAGGATCTCGATGACGGAGAGCAGGTCCTCCTCTCGCTGGTCCAGGACGACCCGGTCGGCGGCGACTACAACGACCCCACTGTCTGGGTCTACGACATCACGGCCCTTGATACGGACGATGACGGTGTATTCACGGCGGGAGAGCTCGCGGCAGACGCCAACCTGGACCTGACCGACGTCGACCAGTTCATCCTGGAAACCAACGACGGCTCGACGATCTACCTGGACAACCTCGTGATCGCCTGATCGGTAGTTCGCCTTCCGCGCCCCCGGCCGGCGGGGCTTCTTGCGGAGGTATCTGTGGAAAGTGGAAGGCGGGTTGCGCAAGGCAGCCCGCCGGTTTCTGTTCTAGTAGGAGGCGTCATGGTCTCGGAGTACGAGCCGCAACAGGTCCTCGACCTCTGGTTTCCTGACAACGGCCACTGGACGGACCGCCAGCGCCACGGGGCGTTTTGGGACGAGCGGATGCAGGGCGGCATGGACGCCGTCATCATCGAGCGCTTCGCCGGGCTGACCCGCGCCGCCGCGACATGCCAACTCGATCAATGGGCCGGGACCCAGCGCGGGCGGTTGGCCCTTCTGATCGCGCTCGACCAGTTTCCGCGCTCGCTCTGGCGCGACACCCCGGCCGCGTTCTCGCAGGACATCAAGGCGAACCGGCTGGTGCTGGAGGGCCTCGAAAACGGCCACTACGACGGGCTCGCGCCGTGGGAGCAGGCGTTCTACGTCATCGCGCTCGGCCATTGCGAGGGACCGGACCACCTGGCGCGGCTGGACCTCTCGCGCCGTTTGACCGAGGACATCGCCGCCCGGCTTCAGCCCCCGCTCGAGGACATGGGCGAAGGGTTCCTGCGCCAGATCGACCGGGTGCGCGGCATCGTCGAGCGCTTCGGCCGCCACCCGCACCGCAATCCGATCCTCGGCCGCCCGTCCTCGCCCGACGAGGAAGCCTATATCGCCACCGGCGACTTCCCCCATGTCCGCAAGGTCGAACCGGCCGCCGGCGACGCCTGAGGCGGCTGGACAGATCGCGTCGGCAAGCCGACACTCCGCGCCGCACACATGTTCATAAGACCGGGGGACGTGCCGCGATGCAGCGCATGGGAATGGTGATCGGGCTCAAGCCCGAGGAAATCGACAGCTACGTCGCGCTGCACGCCGACGTCTGGCCGCAGGTGCTGGAGCGGCTGAAGAAATCGAACATCTCGAACTACTCGATCTTCCTGCGCCAGCCGGAAAACCTGCTGTTCGGCTACTGGGAATACACCGGCGACGACTTCGAGGCCGACGCGGCCAGCATCGCCGCCGACCCCGTCACCCAGGACTGGTGGAAACTCTGCGGCCCGAAACAGCAACCGCTCGAATCCCGCGCCGAGGGTGAATGGTGGGCGAAGATGGACGAGGTGTTCCATCTGGACTGACTGCGCACGCTAGCCACCCAGTTCCCCCACCAGCCACTCCCGCGCCTCCGCCACGTGGACGTTGCGCGCGGTGATCGCCTCGAACAGTTCGGGCGTGTCCTGCGCCACCATCTCGAACGCCGCCAGCATCGCCTCGAAGCTGCGCGTCGTGATCGCGGGGCGGGCGCGGCCCAGGAAGGCGCGGGCCAGCAGGTGCGTCAGGCCCTGCGAAACGGCGGCCTCGCGGTCATGCGCCTCGGCGCTGGTCACCACCACGCGCAGGCCCGAGCGGCGCAGGAAGGCCGCGACGCGCCGCCAGCCGGTCCCGCGCACCGGGCACAGAACGCAGGTCAGGTCCGGCTGATCCACGCTCTGCGGGCCGAACATCGGGTGCGTGCCGAGGATCTGCACATGCGCAGGCAGGATCTGCGCCATCAGGCCCAGCGGCTCTACCTTGACCGAGGCGACATCGATCACCAGCGCGCCGGGCCGCAGATGCGGGGCGATCCGGTGCAGGCAGTCGGCGAGGCGCTGCACCGGCACGGCGAGGATCACGATATCGCAGGCGGCGACGCGCGCCTCGGGGGCAGGGGTCACGCAGGCGGGCGGTTCGGCGCACGGGTCATGCCCCAGCACCTGAGCGAACGGCGCAAGCCGCGTGGCGACCAGCCGCCCGAAGGCGCCGAGGCCGAAGATCCCGATGGTCGGTTGTCCTGTCATGGCGAAAATCCCGAAATGGGGCGCGCCAGGGGCAGGGGGGTTCATCATGTCCAACCGCTGGCGGGCAGCGGTGGATGGATGGTGTCAGATCACGACCGGTCCGCTGCGTATGGGCGCAGCGGATAATAGCAGGCAAAAATGGCGTGCATCCGGGTCATGGGCCGCAGATAGCGCCTTGCCCCGCGCCATGCAAGGTTTCTAGTCCGCGTCGGTGGCCTCCGGCACGGGCTTGCAGCCGAACGGGACGAAGGTGCTGGCCATCCCCTCGTTCATGGTCATCAGGGTCAGCATGTCCGCCAGCGCGTGCTCTTCGGCCGAATGCGGGCAGACATGGCCCTGCGTGGCGCAGCCCGAGCCGATGAAATCGTCGTTGAGGCGCAGGAACTCGTCGCCGATTCCGGCGGTGCCCTGCATGTTCAGCGCGTCCGCGAACGCGGCCTCGTAGAGTGCGCATTTCCGCTCGGCCCAGCTGTCCGCAGGGGCTGCCGAAGCGACAACGGACAGGGCTGCGACAGCCCCGAGTCTCGCCGTCGATGAGATTGTCACGTTGTATCCACTTTATGTTTCAGATGTTTAAGAGGGAATCCGGGTGAAATGCCCGATCTCCATCGTGGTCGGCCACCGGTGTAAGCGCTCTGCCATCATGGTCAAGAACGCCGGGCCAAACCGCGCGGCCTTTATGTCGGTCATGCCGGTAGTTGCGACCAGCGCCCGTGCGAACACGCTACCCGGAGAGGTCCCGGCGTCTTATTCTGGCCCTGTGCCCGTGCAGGAATGGGGAAACCGTCGGTTCCCAAAGGGCTGCGGACGATGAGAGGAGAGACGACAGACCATGTTCCGCCTGCTGGCCCTGATCTGGATTGTCGCCCTTGTCTCCGCCTGCGGGCCGGGTAGGGCGCCGGGGACGCAGGCGCGCGCGACGTCCGAGTTCCAGGCCCGGCTCGACGCGCTGAACATCCCGCTCGACCTGCCGACCGGGCCGGCGATCCTGGTCAACGTGCCGGCCTACGAGCTGATCGCGTTCGAGGACGGCGAGCCGGTCCTGCGCAGCCGCATCATCGTTGGCCGCCCGGCGGATCCGACCCCGATCGTGGACACCTACACGACGCGGGTGCTGTTCCGTCCCTCGTGGCGGCCGACACCCGAGATGGTCGCCAGCGGAGAAGTCGCCGACGGCATCTATCCCCCGGGCAGGAACAACCCGATGGGGCTGGCCGCCGTCGCTCTGGAGCCCGGGATGCTCGAATACCTGCATGACACGAACCAGAGGCAGCTTTTCGCGCGCGAGCGCCGGGCCTTCTCGCACGGCTGCATCCGTGTCCAGGAATGGCAGGCGCTGATCGCCTGGCTACTGGAGCAGGACGAAGCCTGGGTGCTGGCAGAGGCCCAGACGCCGCCGACGCGCTCCGTCGCCACGCGCAAGGTTCCGGTGCTGATCCGATACCTCAGAGTTTTCCCCGCAGCCGATGGCAGCGTGCTGCGTCATCCGGACATCTACGGTCTCGGCGGCGGACCGGATGCGACCGAACTGGGCGTCATCGGCACGGCGGGAAAGGATCCTGGCGCGAAACCCGGCGGCGGCTGCACTCCGGCCTGATGGGTGGGACATCCGGCGGGCGCTGGGCCTAAACTCCGTGGCGAGGCCGTAAACTCCGGGCGGAACCCGGCCGTGCTCCTGCGATGCGAGAGATATTCGGTTGCGATTCAGGCGGCCGGCCCTAGAATTTGTCGAGAACCAAAAAACATGAGGTGGATCATGATCAGGAAGCTTGGATCCCTTGCGGCCGTCGTACTCGCGGTTGCCGCTCTGTCTGGGTGTTCCGACAACCAGAACGTCAACGCCGCGACGGGCGCGCTTGCCGGCGCAGCGATCGGCAACCAGTTCGGCTCGGGCAGCGGTAACACCGCGGCAACCCTCGCGGGTGCGGCCATCGGCGCTCAGGTCGGGGCCAACCAGCCGACGTGCGGCGGTCCCAACCAGCCGGCCTGCCGGTACTGATCCACGCCCGACGCGTGGCGTGACTCCTCGGGTCGCGCGCTGACGGACTGCCCGGCGCACCCGGGCACGTTGGAGATGTCGAACGCCTCCGCGCAAAGACCTGCGCGGGGGCGTTTGCGTAGGGACCTGTCTTCGGGAAAGGCGCAAAAAACGCCGTTTACGAAGTATTCAGACTCTTTTCACGATATATTTCATAGGCTTAAGGGGGTTTTCACGATGAAATCCCCAATTTTCACGATGCCAGGCTGGCGCTGTCACTCTTCCGCCAACACCGCCAGGAAGGCCGGGCCGAACCGGGCGGCCTTCTTGTCGGTCATGCCGGGTACGGCGGCCAGCGCCACCTCGTCCCTCGGATGGGCAGCGGCGATCCGCGCCAGCGTGCCGTTGCTGCATTCGAGGAAGGTTTCCAGCCCGCTCTCGCCCCGCACAAGCCCGGCCTGAGCCTCCTTCAGCCGGTCGAACACCGCGCCCGCCGCCGCGCCGTTCATCTTGCGCCGCGCCGGGTGCTGCGGGTCCGGGGCCTCGCCGGTGATGACCTCGAGGAAGATCGCGCCATAGCGCTCCAGCTTCTTCTCGCCCACGCCCGGCACGCCCCGCATTTCATCCAGCGAGGTCGGCCGCCGCGCTGCCATCTCGATCAGGGTGCGGTCGGGGAAGACGACATAGGCGGGGACCTTGGCCTCTTCGGCCAACTCGCGCCGCTTGGCCTTCAGCGCGGCGAACAGCGGCGCGTCCTCCTCGTCCACCATCGCCTTGGCCTGCGGCCGCGACGGCCCGGCGGCGCGCAGCATCGCATCCTTGCGCAGCATCAGCTGGGTTTCACCGCGCAACAGGGGCCGGGCCTTTTCGGTCAGCCGCAGCGCCCCGTGACGCGTCGAATCCGGTCTCAGGTGATCCAGCCCCATCAGCTGCCGGAAGATCACCTGCCACTCGCCCTTGGAGAACTCCTGCCCGACGCCGAAGGTCGGCAGCCGGTCATGCCCCCGGTCGATCACCTTCTGGGTCTTCACACCGCGCAGAATGTCGATCAGGTGCCCCGCGCCAAAGCTCTCGCCCGTCCGTAGCACTGCCGAGAAGGCCTTCTGCGCGGCGACCGAGGCATCGTGCGTCTCGGGCTTCTCGTCGCAGATATCGCAGCCGTCGCAGTCGTCCTCGGGGTTCTCGCCGAAATAGGACAGCAACGCCTTGCGGCGGCAGAAGGGCGTCTCGGCCAGGCCCAGCAGGGCGTTGAGCCGCGAATGGTCGGCCTCCTTCCGCTCGGGCGGGGCGAGGCTTTCGTCCACCTGCGCGCGGCGCAGCCGGATATCGTCGGGACCGTAGAGGGTCAGCGTCTCGGCCGGATCGCCGTCCCGGCCCGCGCGGCCGATCTCCTGGTAGTAGGCCTCGATCGACTTTGGCAGGTCGGCGTGCACGACATAGCGGATGTCCGGCTTGTCGACGCCCATGCCGAAGGCCACGGTGGCGCAGACGATCAGCCCGTCCTCACGCTGAAACCGGGTCTCGGCCAGCCGGCGGGCGTCCGGATCCATCCCCGCGTGATAGGCCAGCGCCGTATGCCCCGCCTTGTTCAGCGCGTCGGCCAGCGTCTCCGTCCGCGCGCGGGAAGCGCAGTAGACGATCCCCGACTGCCCCTTGCGGGCATCCACGAAGCGCAGCAATTGCTCGCGCGGCTTGTCCTTGGGCCGGAAGGCGAGGTGCAGGTTCGGACGGTCGAAGCCCCTCAGGAACACCTGCGGGGGCGCGCCGAACAGCCGCTTGCATATCTCGTCGCGGGTTTCCTCGTCGGCGGTCGCGGTGAAGGCGGTAATCTGGACGCCCAGCCGCTCGCGGAGCTTGCCTATTTCAAGGTAGTCGGGCCGGAAATCATGGCCCCACTGGCTGACGCAATGGGCCTCGTCCACCGCGATCATCGTGGGCTTTACCCGCTCCAGCAGCCGGGCGGTTCCGGCGCGGGTCAGACGCTCGGGCGCCATGTAGAGCAGTTTCAGCCTGCCATCGTCGAGCGCCTGGAAGATCTCTTCGGTCTCCTCGGCGTCCGAGGCCGAGGTAAGAGCCCCCGCCGCCACCCCCGCCTCGCGCAGCGCGCGGACCTGGTCGCGCATCAGCGCGATCAGCGGGCTGACGACCAGGGTGACGCCATCCCGTGCCAGGGCAGGTAATTGATAACACAGGCTTTTCCCGCCGCCCGTGGGCATGATGGCCAGCACGTCACGGCCCTCGCACACGGCCTGGACGATGTCCTGCTGGCCGGGGCGGAAGCTGTCATAGCCGAAGACGGAGGAAAGGAGCGCGGCGGTGTCCTGCATGGCACGTCTGTTAGCGCAACCGGACGCGCCGCGCCAGCGCCCGTCAGGCGAAGACTTCGGCGAAATCCTCCATCTCGTAGAGCGGGCGGATCTCGATCTCGGAGGGGCCGGGCATCGGGTTGGGGCAGCGTTTGACCCAGGCGACGGCCTCGTCCATGTCCTTGACCTCCCACAGCCAGTAACCGGCGACCAGCTCCTTGGTCTCGGCAAAGGGGCCGTCGATCACGGTGCGCCCGTCTCCGTCGAAGGCCACCCGCTTGCCCTGCGCCGAGGGCTTGAGCCCATCGCCCGCCTGCATGATCCCGGCGGCGACCAGTTCTTCGTTGAACTTGCCCATCGCTTCGATCAGCTCTTTCGACGGCAGAATACCGTCCTCGCTGTCCTTCGTCGCCTTCACAAATACCATGACACGCATGTCGTCCCTCCCTCGGGTTTCGGGTCTACTGTGATGAAGACGGATGGGGAGGGGAAGGGCCGACAGTCGGCCAACAAGAGATTTGGCATTTTACTCCACAAAATGTGGTGGTGGTCACCGAATCGCATGTCATTGTTGTTCTCCTTTTGACTTGATTCGGAGCTCACTAAAAGTGATTAGAGAACAGGGTCTAGGCATTTCCTGGTCTATACCTTCCGCCTAAGGCGTTGAGATTCGAGGGGAAATGGTTGACCACTATATCTTGCGGTCAGCGCTCCTTTTTCCGTTTGAACAATTTGATGAGTTAGCTACCGTTTTAGCTGGGTCAGGCACCAATCCTGACCCAGCCGAAAGGCAAAGAGACGGTGATCCGCTCAGAGCACTAGCGTTTCAGACTCTGACAGCGGGTTGTCGAAAGTTCAACGGCAATTGGAGACTTATTATGTCCACGCCGAATACGCCTTCTGTCACCGCCGAAATGGCTTCTGTAATCAAAGCTCTGCTCAACGGTACAAGTCTGACGAATGCGCAGATTGCAGCCGAGTTGGGCGCGATCAATCAAGGCCGAGTGTCCGAGATCCGGACGGGCAAACGATTTTCGGAAGTCCCGCCCTGCTCTCTTGAAGAGGCCAAACAATACCTTAAGCGCTGATAGATTGGTGGGGGGCGGGGCACCGCCCCTCGCTGCCCGGTAAGTCCATGCTGTTGCCGGTAGCTCTGGCATTCAAGTCCACCATCGGGTGGACTCTGTGGAGGGTTAATCGCAAGCCGTCCGCAGTGTCATCCAGACCCCGCTTCGGCGGGGCCTTTCCTTTTAGCGCTATCCTTCCGCCACCAGCAGCCGGATCGTCGTGTCGCCGTAGGCGCGTTCGTCCAGCAGGTTCAGCCGGTCGGGCGGGGTCACCTCGCCGCCTTCCTCCCAGACGATCAGCGCGCCGGGGGCGACCCAGTTGCCTGCGCGGGCCGAGGTGAGGGCGCGTTCACCCAAGCCCTTGCCGTAGGGCGGGTCCAGGAAGATCAGGGTATAGGGCGTGCCGTGGTTCTCGCCCAGGCGGGTGGCGTCGCGGCGGTAGAGCTTGGTCTGGCCGATCACGCGCAGGCGGTCGATGTTCTCTCGGATGAGGGCGCGGGCCTTGGCGCCCTCGTCGACGAAAAGCACGCGCTCGGCGCCGCGCGAGAGGGCCTCGAAGCCCAGTGCGCCGGTCCCTGCGAACAGGTCGAGCACGCGTGCGCCCTCGATGTCCGGATAGTCGCCGTGAGCGAGCAGGTTGAACAGGCTTTCGCGCACCCGGTCGGTCGTGGGCCGCAGATGCGCCGAGGGGTCGCCCTTGCCGACGCTGGCGAGCGCAGTGCCGCGAAACTTGCCGCCGATGATCCGCATCAGGCGGTGGCCATCTTCTTGAGATCGGATGCGGGGTCGGCGATGGCTGCCGGGTCGGGCGAGACTCCGGCCTCGATCCAGCGGCGGCCCAGCATGTAGGCGCGCGGCTCGTTCATCGCGTCGACGGCCAGCAGCCGGTCGCCCTTGAAGTACCAGATCGACTGCCCGCCGGGGCGCGACCCGGGGCGGGTCACGATACGGTCGTAGCCCTGGTTCAGCCCGGCAATCTGGAGCGTCACGTCGTACTGGTCCGACCAGAACCACGGTTTCGCCGTGTAGCCCGAGGGCTTGCCGAGCATGGCCTGCGCCACCGCTTCGGCCTGGTCGATGGCGTTGGGCACGGATTCGAGGCGCAGCCGCCCGTCGCCGTGGGGGAAGCAGGTGCAGTCTCCGGCGGCGTAGATCGCCGGGTCCGAGGTGCGGCCGTGGGCGTCGACGGTGATGCCGTTGCCGATGGCCAGACCGGCGGCCTCGGCCAGCCAGGTCTCGGGCTCGATGCCGATACCGGCAATCACGAAATCGACGTCGAGCGTGCTGCCGTCGGTCAGCTTGGCCTGCGTGACGCGCCCCTCTCCGGTAAGGTGCTCGAGGCCGATGCCCTCGCGGATCTCGACGCCGTGGGAGCTGTGCAGTTCGCGGAAGAAATCGGCGGTCTCGGGGGCGGCGACGCGGGCGAGGATGCGGTCGGCCATCTCGATCAGCGTGACCTTCAGACCCTTGGCGGCGGCGACCGCGGCGGCCTCCAGCCCGATGTAGCCGCCGCCGACGATCAATACGTGGGCGCCTTCGGTGAACTCGGGGGACATGCGGTCGATGTCGGCGAGGTCGCGGACGGTATAGACGCCATCCAGATCGCCGCCGATCCGGGCGGGCAGGTGGCGCGGCCTGGAGCCGAGCGTCAGCGCCAGCTTGTCATAGGGCAGGGTACCGCCATCGGCGAGGTGCAGCTGCTGCGCGTCGCGGTCGATGCCCTCGACCCGGGTGTTCAGGCGCAGGGTGATGTCCTGATCCTCGTAGAAGGACAGCGGGCGCAGGAACAGGCGCTCCAGCGCCATCTCGCCCAGCAGGTACTTCTTGGACAGGGGCGGGCGCTGGTAGGGCGGGTGCGGCTCGGCGCCGACAAGGGTCAGCGGGCCGGTGTAACCGCCCTTGCGCAGGTTCTCGACCAGGGTGGCGCCGGCCTGGCCCGCGCCGACGACTACGATGCCTGACATGATTGTTACCCCCCTTCGATGCCCCTGTGTTTTCGCGAGGCCAAGCTATATGCCGCAGTAGGAAACGTTTCCAACCGAAAAGGATCATCCATGAGCATCAGCGTCGGAGACAGCCTGCCCGAGGCCACCTTTCTCACGCTAGGCGCGGAGGGGCCCGAGGAGGTCACCACCGGACAGGCGTTCGGCAAGGGCCGCACCGTGATCTTCGGGATGCCGGGCGCGTTCACGCGGACCTGCTCGGCGTTGCATGTGCCGTCAATCGTAGACGCCATGGACGATATTCGCGCCAAGGGCGTGGAAACGGTCGCGATCATCACCGTGAACGATCCGTTCGTGCTGACCGCCTGGGCCGAGAGCAACGGTGCGGCGGATGCAGGGATCCTGATGCTGGCCGATCCTGAGGCCAAGTTCAGCAGCGCGATGGGACTGACGTTCACCGCGCCGCAGACCGGGCTGATCAACCGTTCGGTCCGCTATGCGGCGATCGTGGACGACGGCACCGTGACCGAGCTGGACGTCGAGGAGGGCCGGGGCACCTGCGACATGACAGGCGGCACGGCGGTGCTCGCGAAGCTCTGAGGCTCAGCCGGCGCGGGCGTCCATCGCTTGCGCCAGCTTCACGTCGCGCTCGGTCAGGCCTTTCGCGTCGTGGGTGGTCAGCAGGACCATCACCCGGTTGTAGATATTGCTCCATTCCGGGTGGTGGTCGGCCTTGTCGGCCACGATCGCGATGGCCGTCATCCAGCCGAAGGCGCTGGAGAAGTCCTTGAACTTGAAGGTCTTGCGGATCGCGTCGCGGCCTTCGACCTTCTCCCAGCCATTGGCCAGCAGCGGGTCCAGCATCTCGCGGCGCTGGGCGTCGGTGAGCGGGGTCATGGTCATTCCTCCTGTACCTTGCGGAACGGGCCGTAGCTGGTCAGCACCTCGATTTCCTCGTCTACCGCGGCGCGTTCGGCGTCGAGGAATTCCTGAACCGCACGGGCGAATCCGGCGTCGGCGATCCAGTGCAGCGAATGGGTGGGGACCGGCAGGTAGCCGCGTGCCAGTTTGTGCTCGCCCTGAGCGCCTGCCTCGACCCGCGCCATGCGGTGGGCGATGGCATAGTCGATCGCCTGGTAGTAGCAGGCCTCGAAATGCAGGCAGGGGTGGTCTTCGAGGCAACCCCAGTAGCGGCCATAGAGCGTTTCGCGCCCGATGAAGTTCAGTGCGCCTGCGACGGGGCGGCCCGCGTCCTCGGCCACGACCATCATCATCAGCTCGGGGAAGCGGTCGTGCGCGATGCGGAAGAAGTCGCGCGTCAGATAGGGTGTGCCCCATTTGCGCGCGCCGGTGTCCTGGTAAAAGGCCCAGAACGCGTCCCAGTGCTCGGGTTCGAACTGGTCGCCGGTGATCTGGCGGATCGTGCCGCCGAAGGCCTGCGCGGTGCGGCGCTCCTTGCGGATCGTCTTGCGCTTGCGGGACGAGAGGTCGGCGAGGAAGGCGTCGAAATCGGCGTAGTCGCGGTTCATCCAGTGGAACTGCTGCCCGGTGCGGTGCATCAACCCCATCGCCTCGGCCAGCTCGGCCTCTTCGCCGGTGCAGAAGGTGACGTGGACCGAAGACAGGTCGTGCTGGTCGGCCAACTGGATGGCGCCCTGCATCAGCGCGGCCATGCCGGTGCTTTCCATGCCCGGGCGCGTCAGGAACCGGCGGCCCGTGGCTGGGGTAAACGGCACCGCGCCTTGAAGCTTGGGGTAGTAGCGTCCGCCTGCGCGCTCAAAGGCGTGGGCCCAACTATGGTCGAAGACATATTCGCCCTGGCTGTGCCCCTTGGCGTAGAGCGGCATCACGGCGATCACCTCGCCCTCGATCCGGGCGACGAGGTGCCTTGCCTGCCAGCCGGTGCCGCGGCCCACCGAGCCGGACTCCTCGAAGGCAGACAGCACGCGATGCGTCGTGAACGGGTCCAGCGGCCAGCCGCCATCGGGGTTGGCGCAGGCGTCCCAGTCCTCGGGCGCGATCTGGTCCAGCCCGGAGAGCACGGTGATCTGGATCTGGGCGGAGTCGTCCATGGGTCCTGTCGGAAGTGTCGAGGGGACGCGCGGCCGCGTCCCTTCATAACTTGGGGGCCGACGGGCGCAGGTCAATGCGCGGGAGTATAGCCCTCGAACGTCACGTTGTCGGCAATCTTGCGCGCGGTGACGTCCTGCTCGGCGTCGCGGATCGTCCAGGTCAGCACCGGCACGCCCTTGGCCTTGAGCGCGTGGACCGGCGCGCGGTCGAGCGCGGTCCGCCCGCAGGAGATGAAGGACGACCCTGTGCGGTCGTAGTCCGCGATCTCGGCCAGATGCGCGCGGCGCTGGGCCGGCACGGCTGACCATTCGTCGTGGTCGAATGCATCGCAGGTCAGGCCGCGCGGCACCTCGGGCAGCAGGCTGGCGAAGGCGGCGACGCTCTCGGGATTGAACGACATCACCGCCAGCGGGCCGCGATAGTCGCGCAGGACCGAGGCGACGGCCTCTTCCAGCGGGCCAATGGCTTCGGGGCCCAAATCGCCGCTCTGGTCCTTGACCTCGATCAGCAGGGGTACGCGGCCGGCGACCAGGTCCAGTACCTGCGCCAGAGTCGGGACGCCCGCGCCGATAGGATCTATGGCGATGGCGGCCAGTTCGTCGGCGGTGCGATTGCGGACCGGGCCGGTGTGGTCGGTCAGGCGGTCGAGCGTGTAGTCGTGGAACACCATCGCCACGCCGTCGGCGCTGGGCTGGATGTCGATCTCGACCCCGAATCCCTCGGCCACGGCGGCCTCGACGGCGGCGGCAGAATTCTCGATCCGCCCGGCGGCCCGGTCATGCAGGCCGCGGTGGGCGATGGGCGTGGTGAGGAAGTCGGGAGCCAGTTCAGGCAAGACGGAAGATCCCTTCGATCTCGACCTGCACATTGCGAGGCAGCGAGCTGGAGCCAACGGCGGCGCGCGCGTGCTGGCCCTTGTCGCCGAACACCTCGGCCATCAGGTGGGACGCGCCGTTGATCACTTCGGGGTGGTCGGTGAAGTCGGGCGCCGCGTTGACAAAGCCGGTCAGCTTCACGACCTGCGCGACCCGGTCCAGATCGCCCCCGGCCGCGTTCTTCAGCTGCGCCAGCAATGCCAGCGCGCAGCACCGGGCGCTTTCCTGCGCCTGTTCGACCGTCACGCCGTCGCCGACCTTGCCGGTGCGCAGCCCGTCGGCGTCCATCGAGATCTGGCCCGACACGAACACGTGGTCCCCGCTGACGATGTAGGGGACATAGGCGGCTGCGGGGGCAGGGGCCTCGGGCAGGGTGATGCCCAGGTCGGCCAGGCGGGCGTCGATCTTGCCGGTCATGGAATCCTCCGATCCGTGAATTCGCCGCGACCATAGACCAAGCCGGAGGGCGATCAAGCACGCCGTCCGCTTGCATTGCCGGAATGGCGGCTGTATCCCCGCGAAGGACCCGTCCGAGGGAGGTTTTTCTCATGCCCGACAGCGACCCGCAGCTTCTGGTCTCGACCGACTGGCTGGAGCGTCATTTGGGGGCGCCGGACGTGCGTATCCTGGACGCAAGCTGGTATCTGCCCGCCGAGGGCCGCGATGGCCGTGCCGAGTACGACAAGCAGCATATCCCCGGCGCGCGCTACTTCGACATCGACGAGATTTCCGACGCCAAGTCGACGCTGCCGCACATGGCGCCGCCGGTCGAGAAGTTCATCAGCCGGATGCGCGCCATGGGCATCGGCGACGGGCACAAGGTCGTGGTCTACGACGGCGCCGGCCTGTTCAGTGCGGCCCGCGTCTGGTGGCTGTTCCGCCTGTTCGGCAAGACCGACGTGGCGGTTCTGGATGGCGGCCTGCCGAAATGGCTGTCCGAGGGGCGCAAGATCGAGACCGAGGCCCCCGTGGTGCGCGACCGCCACTTCACCGCGCGCCGCGATGCGGGGCTGGTGAAGGACGTGACGCAGGTCGCGGCGGCGGCGAAGCTGGGCGACTGGCAGATCGTCGATGCGCGCTCGCCGGGTCGGTTCAGCGGTGCCGAGAAGGAGGTCCGTCCGGGCCTACGCTCGGGGCATATTCCGGGCTCGAAGAATGTCTATTACAAGGATCTGCTGAACGGCGACGGCACCATGAAGGAGCCGGGCGCGCTGCGCGGCATCTTCGAGGCGGCCGGCGTGGACCTGTCGCAGCCCGTGATCACCAGCTGCGGCTCGGGTGTCACCGCGGCGATCCTGAGCCTTGCGCTGGAGCGGATCGGCCACAAGCAGCACGCACTTTATGACGGGTCGTGGTCCGAATGGGGCCTCTACAACGACCTGAAGGTCGAGACGGGATGAGCGCCGAGCCAAGCCGCGAGGTCGAGGTTACGATCACCTATCTGGAGATGGGCGAGCGGCCCTCCTATGCACGGCCAAGCCTGCCGCTGGGCCCGCCCTCGGCGCTGATCGCCGCCGAGAAGCCGCCGCTGTGGTACTTCCTGTCGCTCTACTCCGCCGTGGGGCGGGAGTATCACTGGACAGACCGGCTGGAACAGGACCCGGACGAGGTGCGCGCCTGGATCCAGGACCCGAACGTGGTGCTCTACTCGCTGATGCGCGAGGGGTGGCCTGCCGGGTTCTTCGTGCTGGACGGAACCAGGCCCGCCGAGTGCGAGATCGCCTATTTCGGGCTGGTCCCCGAGGCGGTCGGCACCGGCATGGGCAAGTACCTGCTGAAGACTGCGATCCATCTGGGCTGGGACCGGCCCGGCACCCGAAAACTGACGGTCGAGACCTGCACGCTCGACCACCCCCGTGCGCTGGGACTTTACCAGAGCTGCGGGTTCACCCCCGTGGCGCAGGCGGTGAAGACCCGCGCCATAGCCGAACAGGACAGATGATGCTGAAAGACCTGACTCCGCAGCCCGCCGACAAGATCATGGAGCTGATGGCGCTCTACAAGGCCGACCCCCGCGAGGACAAGGTCGACCTGGGCGTCGGCGTCTACAAGGACACCAAGGGCGCCACCCCGGTGATGCGCGCGGTGAAGGCCGCCGAGAAGCGCTTGGTCGAGCAGCAGCCGACCAAGGCCTACCAGGGGCTGCTGGGTGACCTTGGATTCGTCGACGCGATGCGCGAACTGGTGTTGGCGGACGCGGTTCCGGCCGAGCGCACCGTGGGCGCGCAGTGCCCCGGTGGCACCGGCGCGATCCGGCAGCTGCTGGAGCTGGTCAAGATGGCCCGGCCCGGCGCGACGGTCTGGTACTCGGACCCGACCTGGCCGAACCACCCCGCGATGGTGAAGCACCTCGGTCTGGATGCGGGCACCTACCGTTATTTCGACGAGGCCACCGGCGGCGTCGATTTCGACGGCATGATGGAGGACCTGAAGGGTATCGGCCCGGATGATGTCGTCATCGTCCACGGCTGCTGCCACAACCCGACCGGGGCGAACCTCGACGCCGCCCAGTGGGAGGCGCTGACCGAGCTGTTCGTGCGCAGCGGCGCGATCCCGTTCATCGATTTCGCCTACCAGGGCTTCGGCGACGGACTGGAGGCCGACGCCGCGGGCGTGCGCGGCCTGGCGGCCAAAGTGCCGCAGATGCTGATGGCGGCGAGCTGCTCGAAGAACTTCGGGCTGTATCGCGACCGCGTCGGGCTGGCGCTGGTGCTATGCGAGGACGCCAAGACCGCCGAGCTGGTGAAGGGCGCGGTGTCGAAGCTGAACCGGGTGAACTTCTCGTTTCCGCCGGATCACGGCGCGAAGGTGGTCGAGATCATCCTGAATGACCCCGAACTGCGCGCCGACTGGCAGGCAGAGCTTGAGGAAATGCGTCTGCGGATGCTGGACCTGCGCAAGTCGCTGGCCGACGCGCTGCGCAAGGCGACGAACTCGGACACGTTCGACTTCGTGGCCGAGCATCGCGGCATGTTCAGCCGTTTGGGCCTGCCGCCCGAGCAGGTGAAGAAGCTGCGCGAGGAGACCGGCATCTATCTGGTGGGCGATAGCCGGTTCAACGTCGCGGGTCTGCCCGCCGACCGCCTGGACGAGCTGGCCGCCGCGATCGCCAAGGGCTGAGCCTTGCGGGTCATCACCGCGAAGGACGCCGAGGGCCGGCTGGACTGGCTGGCCCTTTCCGAGGCGCTGGCCGACGGGCATCGCGGGCCAGAGGCCAAGCTGGGCGACCAGTTCCTGACGCGCGGCGGCGACACGCTGCTGTCCCGCGCTGCCTGGATCGACGGGCAGGGTGTGGCGGTCAAATCCGTCACCGTACTGCCCGGCAACCCGGCGCAGGGTCTGCCCAGCGTGAACGGTGCGATGCTGCTGTTCGAGGACCGGACCGGCCAGCTTGAAGCGGTGATCGACAGCGCCCTGGTGACCAAGTGGAAGACGGCGGGCGACAGCCTGCTGGGCGCGCGGCTGTTGGCGCGCAAGGATGCCAGCCGCCTGCTGATCGTCGGGGCGGGCGCGGTGGCGCGCTCGCTGGTCGAGGCGTACCGGGCGGGCTTTCCGGGGATCGCGATCACGATCTGGAACCGCTCGGCCGACAAGGCGCGGGCGCTGGCGGAGGAGTTGGGGCTGCAGGTGGCCGAAGATCTGGCGGCGGCGGTGCCGCAGGCCGATATCGTCGCCTGCTGCACGATGGCGAAGACGCCGGTGCTGAAAGGCGAATGGCTGCGGCCCGGTCAGCATGTCGACCTGATCGGCGCGTTCACCAAGGATATGCGCGAAGCTGACGACGAGGCGCTGCGCCGCGCGCGGATCTTCGTCGACAGCCGCGAGACCACGCTGGATCACATCGGCGAGCTGAAGATCCCGCTGGCCGAGGGCACGATCAGCCGGGGCGACGTGCTGGGTGACCTGTACCAGCTGGTCGCGGGGCAGGCCGGCCGCGAAAGCGACGCCGACATCACGCTGTTCAAGAATGGCGGCGGCGCGCACCTGGACCTGATGACCGGGCGCTACATTCTGGCTGCACTCGGCTGATTACTCCGCTGCCTGACGGCCTTCTGCGGCGGCGCGAAGCAGCGACAGGCGGAAGCGGGCGCCGGTGTCGCAAGGCATCAGGGTGAGGTCTCCACCGAGGTTGCGCATGATCTCGCGGCTGATCGGCAGGCCGAGGCCCGCGCTGCCCGCCAGGGTCATGTCCTCGAGGCGCGAAAACTTCTCGAACACGCGGCCCCAGTCGGCGCGGGGGATGCCCGGGCCGTTGTCGATCACGTCGACATAGACCCGGTCCTCGTCTGCCTCGGCGCGCAGAGTGATGTGCGGAGCGTCGGACTTTCCGTATTTCACCGCATTCGAAATCAGGTTGATGAGCACCTGTGCCAGCCGGTCGAAATCGGCGGCGACGCGAGCGTCCATGTGGTCCGGCTCCACGGTCAGGCCGACGCCGAGGGTCTGGCGCAGCCCTTCGGTCGAGGTCTCGGCGCTCTGTACCACGTCGCCCAGCGTCAGCGCCTCGAGTTTCAGGCGAACCTGGCCGCTTTCGAGGAAGCTGAGGTCGAGGATCTCGTCCAGCAGGCGGGTCAGACGCTGGCTTTCCTCGTGGATGATCTTCACGAAGCGCTGCACGTCGGCCTGCTCCAGCCCCTCCTGGTCGCGAAGGATCTCGGCGAAGGACCGGATCGAGGTCATCGGCGTGCGCAGCTCGTGGCTGACCTGGCTGAGGAAGGCGTCCTTCTGGGCGCTGAGCTCGCGCAGGCGGTCGTTGGCTATGCGCAGTTCTGTCGCCGTGCGGGCGAGTTCCTGCGACTGGCGTTCAAGTTCCTGGCTGTACTCGACGATCTGCGCGGTCTCGTCTGCCATGCGCAGCAGCTCATCCACCGAAATCTGCCCGCCGCGGGTGATCTGGCTGACCATGGCATGCGCCGAGGCCGCGCCGACCGAGCCGGTGAGCTCCCGCTCGACCCGTGCGATCAGCCCCTCGTCGGCGTCGGGCAGGCCGGCGGGCTTGCCCTGGTTCTGCGCGGCGTCGGCGAACAGCTTGTGCGCGGTGTTGGTGCCGAGAATCCGCTGCGCCAGTGTGAACAGGTCCTCGGACGTGGCGGAGCGGCCGATCACCGGGGCGCCGGACTGTCGGAAGACATCGACGAACTGGGCGCCCTGCACGCGTTCCAGCGGACGGGGCGCAGTCAGCAGCGAAACGGCGATGAAGGCCAGCGCGTTGAGCGACATCGACCAGAAGACCGAGTGCACCAGCGGATCGTCGGAGGGCAGGCCGAACAGTGCGTACGGGCGCAGTGCGGCGATGCCGAAGGGGCCGTTGGCGATGACGCTTTCGGTCAGCAGGAAGCTGCCCTCGAAACTGGGAAGGAACAGCGTGTAGCCCCAGATCGCAAAGCCGAGGCAAATGCCCGCCAGTGCTCCGGAGCGGTTCGCGCCGCGCCAGTAGATGCCGCCGATCAGGCTGGGCAGGACCTGCGCCACGCCCGCGAAGGAGATCAGGCCGATGGAGGCCAGCGCCGCCGTGCCGCCGGTAAGCGTGAAGTAGAGATACCCCAGCCCCACGATCACCGCGATCGAGATCCGGCGGGCGGTCAGCACCACCTGCCGCACGTCGCCGCTGGTCTGCGTGCGCTCGCGGTCGAGGGACAGCCAGACCGGCACGACGATGTGGTTCGAGATCATCGTCGAGAGGGCGATGGCCGAGACGATCACCATCGAGGTCGCCGCCGAGAAGCCGCCGAGGAAAGACAGCAGCGTCAGCCACGGTTGGCCCTGGCTGAGCGGTACCGTCAGCACGTAGAGGTCCGGGTTCGCGCCGACCGGCAGCACCGCCTGACCGGTGATCGCGATCGGCAGCACGAAGAGCGAGATCAGCAGCATGTAGGTCGGGAAGGCCCAGGCGGCGGTGCTCAGGTGCCGCTCGTCCGCGTTCTCGACGATCATAACCTGGAACATGCGGGGCAGGCAGATGACGGCGGTGGCCGAGAGGAAGGTCAGTGTCACCCAGCGGGGGGCGAAGATCGCCTCGGTCTGGGCGGTGGGGGGAAGCTGGGCGAAGACATCCGCCGGGCCTCCGTTCAGGCCCCAGACCACGAACGCGCCGACGCAGACCAGGGCGACGAGCTTGACCACGGCCTCGACCGCGATGGCCGAGACGACGCCGAAGTGCTGCTCGTTCGCGTCGATGGTGCGGGTGCCGAAGAGGATTGCGAAGACTGCGAGGCCGACGGCGAAGGACAGGCCCATCACCGGGACCGAGATCGCCGTGCCCGCGAGTACCGACATGCTCAGTGTCATCGACTGCAGTTGCAGCGCGATGTAAGGCGTGCAGCCGGTCACGGCCAGCAGGGTCACGATCACGCCCAGCGAGCCGCTTTTACCATAGCGCGAGGAGATGAGGTCGGCGATCGAGGTGATCCGCTGCGCTCGGCCGATGCGGACCAGCTTGCGCAGCAGGAAGTACCAGCCGAACATCACCAGCGACGGGCCGAGGTAGATGGTGACGTATTCCAGCCCGTTCCGCGCCGCCGAGCCGACCGCGCCGTAGAAGGTCCAGGCGGTGCAGTAGACTGATAGCGACAGCGTATAGACCACCGGTGAGCGCAGCCAGCCGTGGCGACCCCGGCGGGCATGACGCTCGGCCCAGAAGGCGATACCGAACAGGGCGAAGGTGTAGGCGAGGCAGACGGCGATCAGCGCGTTGATCGAGAGCATGGCTCAGCCCTCCGCTTCCGGGTGGCCCCCGCTGTCCGGCGCGTTCCGGTCGTCGGCAGCCTGGATCCGCCGTGCCAGACCGAAGGTCATCAGCACCAGCCCGGTCCAGACTGCGAAGATCCAGACATACGCGGCGGGCAGGCCGAGTATCATGCCACCGCCTGCGAAGATGTTGAGCACGGGCGAGACCAGCAGCAGCAGGCCCAGCGCCGGGACGGCCAGCGCCGCATCCTCGCGCTTGCGGCGGATCAGGGCGCGCTCGGCCAGGTCGATGGGCTCGGCCGGTTTCATGCGCCGGCCAGGTCGCGGACGGTCTCGATCACCTCGGCGTTCGAGAAGGGCTTGGTCATGAACGCAGTGACGCCCAGCGCCTCGGCGGTCTGGCGGTCCTGTGCCTGGCCCTTGGCGGTCAGCATCAGCACCGGCGGCGCGGACCGGCCGCCCGATCGCAGGTCGCGCAGGATGTCGAAGCCGCTGCGGTTCGGCAGCATCACGTCCAGGATCACCAGATCTGCGGCGACAGCCTGCAGACGGTCGAGCGCCTTGGCGCCGTCGCTTTCCACGGACACGTCAAACCCCTCGCGCGTGAGCAGAAAGCGCAGCGCGTCAGCGATGTTCGGTTCATCCTCGACTATCAGAACCCGTCGGGTCACGTTTCCTCCCGTCCCGGCGATCTCTGCCGCCTGTTGTGCGGCGATCTTAATGACAGCGCGGCGCGACTGTCACGACATAATCGTGCGCTGGCTCAAGACAGCAACTGAGGCTGCGCCCGGGCAGGGCAGTCGCTGCGGGTGCAGATCGGGCAACTGGTGCCGACCTCGCGCGCGGGGTGGCTCGGACCCTCAAAGGGCGACTCGCGCTCGGCGACGATCAGCATGGCGGCTGCCATGTCCGGAGTTTCGCCCAGCGCGGCGGGGCGGCGGGGCGCGGCGTGGCTGAGGGTCACGAAGGGCTGCCCGGTGTCGTGCTCGATCCGGTCCATCAGCAGGATGCCTGGCCGGGCGAAAGCCTGAAAGAGTGGCCAGAGCGTGCAGGCGTTGCCGTGCCGGGGCAGGGCGAAGTCCGACAGCGGCCGGCGCAGCAACGGATAGCCGGAGGCGGTGACGACGATCAGCCCGAAGGCGGGGACCTCGATCCATGGGCGGCGCAGCACCGCGAGGCGGCGGAAGACGGCGATGATCTCCTGTCTGTAGGCGCGGGCCAGTGCCTGCGGGTTCCAGGCGGTCTCACGTCCGGTCTCGGCGAAGGCGCGGAGCGGCATGGCGCGGGCGTCGCGGGCATAAGCCATCAGGTGCGCGCGGATCAGGCTGCGCGCGGTGGCGGGCAGGTCTGCGGCCTCGGCGGTCATGACGTCCTCGACCAGATCTGCGAGGCGCTGGGCGGCCACCGCCTCGGGCAGGTCGGCGGCGGTCTCGGCCTCGCGGTCCAGCGCGTCGAACCGGTGCCCGTGTCGGTGCAGGAAGTGGTCGAGCACCTCTTCGGCGGTGGCGGCGCTTTCGCGCCCGCGCGCCGCAGCGCCGAGGTAGTTCGCCAGCGCCTGCGCCGTTTCGGACAGGCGGACGCTTTCGGCGTCGAGGCTTTCGTGGAAGCGGCGCTGTTGTGGGACGGGGATATTGTCCACCGTGCTGAGGATCCCGGCGGTCGAGCGGATCGCCGTGATGTGGCTGAGCATCGCGTGCACGTTCTCGGACAGGAACGGATCGTGGGTCAGCCGGTCCGACAGGGCCATGATGATGCCGTGCTGGTCGCGGGTCTGGCGTTCGAGCTGCAGCAGGAAGTCCGCCCAGCCGGGGAAACGGCCGGCCAGCGCTTCGGCGGTGTCGGCGTCGGCGGGGGCGCCGGGATGTGCGGCGACGGCGGCCTGCAGGTCCGCGATCATGGTCGGGAAACCGCCCTCGGACAGTTCGGACGGACGGGTGCCCAGCGCCTCGGCGATGGCGTTGAGGACGCGGCCGCCGATGCGGCGGCGGTTGTGCTCGATCAGGTTCAGATAGGAGGCAGAGATTCCCGCCTTCGCCGCCAGCGCGGCCTGCGTGACACCCGCGCGGCGGCGCGCTTCACGGATCCGGCTACCGGCAAGGGAGGTGGGCATTCGCGAAAATCCTTTGCGGGGACAGGTTCTTACTGCGGTGCAAGGTAAACATCTTGACAGGTTTGCGTCGCAACATAGCAAAATATTTACTGAAAAATATAGTATTTGCAATGATTTATTGTCGGATTGACCAATGCCCCCAATAATGACCCACGGGCTGTAATGCCCCCAAGCCGTCAAATGCGGCACATATTCCTCGGGAGGAAACGAATGTCTGGTAACAAACTCAACCGCCGCGGGCTGCTTAAGTCGGGTGCCGTGCTGGGCGCGGGTCTGGCGATGCCGACGATCTTCACCAGCAGCGCGCGCGCGTTCACCAACGAGCCGACCGGCAGCAACGTGATCCTGGGCTTCAACGTGCCCCAGACCGGCGCCTACGCAGATGAGGGTGCGGATGAGCTGCGCGCCTACGAGCTGGCCGTCGAGCATCTGAACGGTGGCGGTGACGGCGGCATGCTGCAGACCTTCAGCTCCAAGGCATTGGACGGGACCGGGATTCTGGGCAAGAAGGTCGATTACGTCACCGGCGACACGCAGACCAAGTCGGACGCGGCCCGTGCCTCGGCGCAGTCGATGATCCAGAAGGACGGCGCGATCATGATCACCGGCGGCTCGTCCTCGGGTGTCGCGATCGCCGTGCAGGGTCTCTGCCAGGAGGCGGGCGTCATCTTCATGGCGGGTCTGACCCACTCGAACGACACCACCGGCAAGGACAAGAAGCGCAACGGTTTCCGTCACTTCTTCAACACCGAGATGTCCGGCGCTGCGCTGGGCCCGATCCTCGAGTCGAACTACGGGACCGACCGCAAGGCCTATCACCTGACTGCCGACTACACCTGGGGCTGGAGCCAGGAAGGCTCGATGAAGACCTACACCGAGGCGATCGGCTGGGACACCGTCGCCGCCGTACGCACGCCGCTGGGCGCTGCCGACTACTCGCAGTACCTGACTCCGGTTCTGCAGTCGGACGCGGACGTGCTGATCCTGAACCACTACGGCCGCGACATGGTCAACTCGCTGACGCAGGCCGTGCAGTTCGGGATGCGTGACCGCCAAGTCAACGGCAAGGACTTCGTCGTTGTCGTGCCGCTCTACTCGCGCCTGATGGCGCAGGGTGCGGGCGAGAACGTGAAGGGCATCTTCGGGTCGACCAACTGGCACTGGTCGCTGCAGGACGAGGGCAGCCAGGCCTTCGTGCAGTCCTTCGGCACCAAGTACGGCTTCCCGCCGAGCCAGGCGGCGCACACCTGCTATTGCCAGACGCTGCTCTATGCGGACGCCGTGCAGCGCGCCGGTTCGTTCGACCCCTGCGCCGTCGTCGAAGCCCTCGAGGGCTACGAGTTCGACGGGCTGGGCAATGGCCCGACCCTATACCGCGCCGAGGACCACCAGTGCTTCAAGCCGGTCCTCGTCGTGAAGGGTAAGGACAACCCCGAGAGCCAGTACGACCTTCTGGAAGTCGTGGACGTCACCCCGACCGAGAAGGTCATGTACGCCCCGGATCACCCGGACTTCGCGGGCGGCGATCTGGGCGCCTGCAACCCGGGCGCCTGATCGGCGCCTGATCCGGCCCGCCGCATCCCCCATGTGCGGCGGGCCATCCGGCCGCCTGCGGCCACCGGATTCTCGAGGGAAGAGAACGATGGAAGCCATCCTGCTTCAGATTCTGAACGGGCTCGACAAGGGCAGTGCCTACGCGATGATCGCGCTGGGCTTGACGCTGATTTTCGGCACGCTCGGGGTCGTCAACTTCGCGCATGGCGCGCTGTTCATGATCGGGGCGTTCTGCGCCGTGGTCATGAACCGTCTGCTGAACCTGTCGATGGTGACCGTCGATCCCGAACGCAAGGACTTCCTGGGCAATCCGCTGAAGGTGGAGACGCCCTATGTCGAGGCCTGGTTCGGAGACTTCGGCTCGACGCTGATCAACTTCTCGGTGCCGCTGTCCATCCTGCTGGCGATCCCGGTCATGCTGATCGTCGGCGTGGTGATGGAGCGGGGTCTGATCAAGCACTTCTACAAGCGCCCGCATGCCGACCAGATCCTGGTAACCTTCGGCCTTGCCATCGTCTTTCAGGAGATCATCAAGGCGATCTTCGGCGCCAACCCGATCCCGCAGCCGGCGCCGGACGCGCTGCGCGGGGCGATGGACATCGGCGTCTACCTGGGCTTCGAGGCCAACCAGCTGGTCTATCCGATCTGGCGTTTCGTCTATTTCCTGTTCGCCGCCATCGTGATCGGCGGGATCCTTCTGTTCCTGAACTACACGACCTTCGGCATGGTCGTCCGTGCCGGCATGGCCGACCGCGAGACCGTGGGCCTTCTGGGTATCGACATCGACAAGCGGTTCACCGCGATGTTCGGGTTGGCGGCCATCGTCACCGGCCTTGCCGGGGTGATGTACGCGCCGATCGTCAGCCCCGACTATCACATGGGCATGGACTTCCTGGTGCTCTGCTTCGTCGTGGTCGTCGTCGGCGGCATGGGCTCGATCCCGGGCGCGGTCGCGGCGGGCTTCCTGCTGGGCATCCTGCAGTCCTTCTCGGCGATGAACGAGGTCAAGGCGATCATCCCCGGCATCGACCAGATCATCATCTACCTTGTCGCCGTGGTGATCCTGCTGACCCGTCCGCGGGGTCTGATGGGCCGCAAGGGCGTGATGGAGTAAGACAATGACCAGTACCAAACAGCACGACCGTCTGCTTCTGATCGCCGTGGCGCTGGTGGCGCTGGCCGCGCCGCTGATCCTGGCGCCCTTCGGCGCCGGCTACCCGGACCTGATGCAGCGCTTCGCGATCTACGGGATCTTTGCGATCGGCTTCAACATCCTGTTCGGCCTGACCGGCTACCTGTCCTTCGGCCACGCGGCCTTCCTGGGGGTCGGGTCCTACTCGGCGGTATGGATGTTCAAGCTGCTGAGCATGAACATCATACCGGCGATCATCCTCGGCGTCATCATCTCGGGCCTGTTCGCGCTGGTCATCGGCTTCGTCAGCCTGCGGCGCTCGGGGATCTACTTCTCGATCCTGACCCTGGCCTTCGCGCAGATGAGCTACAACCTGGCCTACTCGGTTCTGACGCCGATCACCAACGGCGAGACCGGGCTGCAGATCCTGCTTTCGGACCCGCGGGTGCTGGACGGCGCGAACACCACCGGTTCGCTGCCCGTGACGACGCTGTTCGGACTGGAGATGCGCGAGGTCTTCTGGAACCCGACCATCTTCGGCTTCGAGTTGCAGTTCTCGTACGGCTACTACGTCTGCGCGCTCATCATGCTGGCGGCGTTCTACGTCTCGATGCGGATCTTCCGCTCGCCTTTCGGCATGATGCTGCGGGCGGTGAAGACCAACCAGAACCGGCTGAACTACACCGGCGTCAACACCAAGCCGTACACGCTGACGGCCTTCGTGATCTCGGGCATGTACGCCGGGCTCGCCGGGGCGCTGCTGGCCTCGATGGACCCGCTGGCGGGCGCCGAACGGATGCAGTGGACGGCCTCGGGCGAGGTGGTGCTCATGGTGATCCTCGGCGGTGCGGGCACCCTGCTGGGTCCGGTGCTGGGCGCGGGCTTCATCAAGTACTTCGAGAACATCCTGTCGAAGATCAACGACAATGTGCTGGAAAGCTGGTTCTCGTTCCTGCCCGACTGGGCGTCGAGCATCATGGTCACGCTGGTCCACCCGTTCGTGGGCTCGGGCTGGCACCTGACGCTGGGCGTGCTGTTCATGCTGGTCGTCATCTTCCTGCCTGGCGGGCTGATGCAGGGCGCGCAGCGGCTGCTGGGCCTGTTCGGCAGAGGCCGGCGCGACGACGACAAGATGGCCTCGGCCCCGCAGGCTGCGGAATAGGAGCGCGACGATGGGAATCCTGGAAGTACAGAACGTCAACAAGCGCTTCGGCGGCCTGCAGGCCCTGAACAACGTCAATCTCGACGTCGAGGAGGGCAAGGTCCACGCGATCATCGGCCCGAACGGCGCGGGCAAGTCGACACTGCTCAACTGCTTCGTCGGGCGGCTGGTGCCGGACACCGGCTCGGTCATGTTCAACGGACAGAGCCTGCTGGGCATCAAGCCGCACCAGATCAACCAGACCGGCGTGAGCCGCGTGTTCCAGACACCCGAGATCTTCACCGACCTCACGGTGCTGGAGAACGTGATGATCCCGGCCTTCGCGCACAGGGACGGGTCCTACAAGCTGAACCCGTTCGCCAGCGTCGCGAACGAGGCCGAGATCCGCGACCATGCCGAGCACACGCTGGAGGACGTCGGGATGGGCGACAAGCGGGGTATGATCGCCTCGGAACTGTCGCGCGGCGACAAGCGGCGGCTCGAGATGGCGATGTGCCTCGTGCAGGATCCGAAACTGCTGCTGCTGGACGAGCCGACCGCTGGTATGGCGCGCGCCGATACCAACCGGACGATCGACCTGCTCAAGCACATCGGCGAGACGCGGGGCATCACCAAGGTCGTCATAGAACACGACATGCACGTGGTGTTCAGCCTTGCCGACAAGATCAGTGTGCTGGCGCAGGGCACCGTCCTGGTCGAGGACGCGCCGGAAAACATCAAGGGCCATCCGAAGGTCCGCGAAGCTTACCTTGGGGAGGCGCAGGTATGAGCACGGAAGCCGATTTCAGCCGCGCCCGCGAGGGCCATGTCCCCCGCCAGGAGCCGGCCTATTTCCAGGCGCACTCGCTCGAGGCCTATTACGGCGAGAGCTACATCGTGCAGGACATCAGCTTCAACATCCACGAGGGCGAGATCCTGGCGCTGCTGGGCCGCAACGGCGCCGGCAAGACCTCGACCCTGCGCGCCATCGCGCGGGTCGACGAGCCGGCGCTGACCCGGGGCGAGATCTGGCTGGACCACAAGCCGGTGCACAGCATGAAGTCGCACCAGGCCGCGGCGCACGGTATCGCGCTAGTGCCCGAGGACCGGCGCATCATCCCGGGCCTGACCGTCGAGGAGAACCTGCAACTGGCCCAGATCGCCCCGCCCATCGGCTGGTCGATCCAGCGGATCTACGAGCTGTTCCCCCGCCTCGGCGAGCGCCGCAAACAAGAGGGCGTGACCCTCTCGGGCGGCGAGCAGCAGATGCTTGCCATCGGCCGAGCGCTGGCGCGCGACGTGAAACTGCTGCTTCTGGATGAACCCTACGAAGGTCTTGCGCCGGTGATCGTGCAGGAAATCGAGCGCACCCTGCGCGAGATCAAGCAGCTGGGCATCACCACGATCATCGTCGAGCAGAACGCCATCGCGGCGCTGAAACTGGCCGATCGCGCGGTGATCCTGGACATGGGTCAGGTGGTGTTCGACGGCACCGCCGAGGAGGTGCTTCAGGACGAGCAGCTCCGCGAGGAATACTTGGCGATCTGACCGCGTTCGGGCGGGTTGCGTCCGCCCGCGCCGCGCGCGACACTGACGAAAATTCAAGCGCCGCCGGCTCGCCGGCGGCAAAGATTTCGTGAGGGGAGAAATGACCGAACATATTGTGCAGCCACCCGAAAAAATGGTGGCGACCGCTCATGCTGACGCCGCGACGTACGAGCAGATGTACGCTTCGTCGGTTTCGGACCCTTCGGGGTTCTGGGGGGAGCAGGGGAAGCGGCTGGACTGGATCGAGCCGTATTCGGTGGTCAAGAACACGTCGTT